>DATMLP010000037.1:0-112498 GCA_035570415.1 Solirubrobacteraceae bacterium
GCCGAGGCGCACGTCCAGCACGACAAAGATCGACCACACGACGACGAAACTCCGGGGCATACGACTTCGGCATGACAGCTCCTCGCATTCATGCCGCCCACCCTCTCACAAACCGAGTCCATGAACCAGGGACCAGATCAACGGGACCGTACATCAGGGGACACATCGCTTTACGGGAGCAAGCTCGTGCGGCGCTCGCTCCCTTCGATGGCCGGGGCGTCATCTCGGGCACCACGGTGGCCACGACGCCACCGAGTACGATCCCGCCGACGCCGCAGCGACCGGGCGTAGCTACTCGGTACCCCGCCACGTCACCCAGGCGAACAGACCTTGCACCGGCAGGCGCGCCCAGAGCAGCGGCCTCGGAATGGCACGAAACCGCTCCGGTCTGAGCGCCATGTAGATGTTGGCCGGGTACACGGCGGCCAGCGTCGCCAGCAGCCAGAGGCGGGCGAGGCGGCGCGTCCGGCTGGGAAGGACGGCAAACGCCCCAACCAGCTCGGCGAGTCCACTGACCACCACCACCTCCCGCTTGCGGCGATCCAGTGGGGGCGGCACGATCGCTTCATAGAAGCGCGGACGCACGAAGTGCATCGCACCCGCCACAGCCCAGAACAGGAACAGGCCGCGCTGTCTGCCGGTCATGGAGGTCATCAGCGCGAAATGCTACCTCGTGAGGCTGCCACCATGCTTTCGCAATCGCACGCACTTTGGGTGGGTGGCGTGGTGGCCACCCGGTCGCCGACGCCCGACATCCCCCGCTCCCTACAGCCCCCGCCGCCCCACCACGTGGGGCACCGTCCGCAGCAGAATCGCCAGGTCTCGCCGCAGCGACCACTCGGCGACATACCGGTAGTCGATCGCGGCCATCTCCTCAAGCGAGGCGCGGGCGGGGCCGAGAAGCTGCCAGGGGCCGGTCATGCCGGGCACCAGCTCCAGGCGCCGGCGGTGGCGGTGGCGGCCGGCGATGCCCGCGTCCTCCGCGAGCAGCCCAGCGGCGGCCCCGACCACGTCAAGCGCCCGCTTGAGCGGCCGCAACGGACGGGCGCGGCTCCCCTCGTACGACACCGCGATATCACCGCGGATCGGCGACTGGGACGCCGCCACACGCGATTCATCGACGGTTTCGATCGCGACTCCCACCGCGAGCATCATCGCTCGCAACCATCGTATAAATGTCGAAATTTCGTGCGCGCCGCAAAAGAAACGGGCCGCCCCATCCTTGGGGCGGCCCGCTCACTGCCTGTTTGCTACCGATTCGTCTCAGATCCCGCCGCTATCGCAATCGCGACAGCGAGCGTGACCGATCAGAAGGCGACGCGGTTGGCGCCGTTCTGTGCCTCGGTGAGCACTTCACCTTTCGCCAGCGGCAGGTAGTCCCTGTTGACGATCAGGGACTGGCCGCCCTTTTTACCTGCGGTCCCTTCGGTGTTGAGCACGAACTGCAGGTAGTCGTGCACCGTGGTCGCCTCTTCAAGCGTCGGAGTAGGCACGGTGAACGCGCTGTAGGCGTTGAGGGTGATTACGTACGTGAAGCCGCAGAGCGTGTACTTCGGCTCTGTCAGTTTCGTCGTGACTTCATCCCACGGAGCCGTCACCGACGGCGGCGGGAACGGCGCGGACCCGTTGGAGAATTCCTCGCCGGCGCAGTTGGCGCTGGCTTTGGCTTCAACGTCTTTGTTGGAAGCCGGGTCCTGGTAGGATTCTTCGCCTTCTTTGTTCTGCAGGGGCACCCAGAATTTCTGGAATTTCGGACCGCCTTCCAGAGATTTCTTGCTGAATGCGCCATTCGAACGCACGTCGGCCAGGTTCACGTAGGCCACGCTGCTCGGGGTTTCCGCCACGGTTGTCACCATGCACGGGCTGCCTTCGCACGTTTCCGCGCCTTTGTGCTCCTTCGTGACCACTCCAGCGGGCCACTGCGTGTTGGCGCCGCCCTCGGAGATTTCACCCCACGTCACTTCTTTGCCTTCTTCGTCGGTGAACTTCGCGGTGTTGATCAGGTTCAGGTAACGCTTGAAGATGTGCGTGGTACCCGAGCCATCACGACGCACGATCGGGGTGATCGCTGTTTCGGCATTGCACGCCGCTGTGAACGTCACGGTCTCGCCGGCTTCAGGCGACGTTTTGATCGCTGCTTTCGACAGTTCCAGTTCATTGCCGCTGATCGACACAACCGTCGTTCCCACCAGAATGCCCGTGCCGGTGACTTTGTAGCCAACCTTCACGCCGGGGAAACCACCGGACGCAACAGTGAGTTTGGTCGATTTGTTCGTAACCGTCACTTTGGCGATTTTCGCTGCAAGCGCCGACAGTTTGTCGCCGTTTTCAGTGATCGAGCTCCACTTGGTGATCGAACCGCGGTAGATGCCCTCCAGCGTCGAGTCGTTGAACACGAGACGACCGGCGTTTGATTTGCTCGTCGCCTGGCAGCCTTCGGGCAGGTTGGCGATGATCGCCACCGCGCCCTCGAGCACCGGGATGGTCTCGACCGATTCCGGCGTGAGCGTGGTCTCACGTTTTTCGATTTCGCCGAGCTGCGTACGGTTCGGCGGTTCGTCGGTGCCGAGGAACGCGTTTTCAGGTTCAGGCCCGATGTATTCTTCTGGTTTTTTGATGGAGGCGCCCCAGCTCCTGAGCGCATGCCCGCTGCCGGAGCCCGGGTGGAGATATTCGACTACTGGTTTGTTTTTTTCGCCCGTTGCGGGCTGGGTGCCGTTGCAGGCGTATTTGTTGCCAGAGATGTTGAACTGTTCGGTCCACAGAAGCTCGGCTTCTTCCTGAAGCGTCGACCCCTGGCCTTTGACTTTGGCCGTGCTGGAGCACTGTTTGCCGACCGTCGTGGCACCCGCCACACCCGGCAACGCAAACGCGGCTACCAGCACCGCCGAGAGGATGCACGTCAGCGCGATGCCGCGTGCGGAGAGAAACTTCATTACTCAACTACCTCCTGGTTAGCAGGTTAGGTTTCTCATCGTTTACAGCGGGAATCCCGCCGCCCATGATCCTTCCAAGACTCAGCGCCGCAGGTGTTACGAAACTGATTTTTGACCGTGCATTGGCGCGCATTGCACCGCCGGCGGACCTTTTTTCATCCGCGTCGTTCACGAGTTGATTACATCAATTTGCGATTTGGCATCGCCCGATTCGCTACTAGGTGCTTTGAGCTGAAGCAAGCCGCCTCCCCATATGGCAGGCCAGCCTCGCCGTGTTGAGGCCCAATCTCCTACTTCTTTTTCTTCTTGCCCTTGGTCTTGCTCCCGTACTTCTTGCGCGCCGCCGCTTCGCACTTCGACCGCTTCTTCTTTGACTCCTTCTTGCAGCTCTTGAGCGCTTTTGCCAGCAGCTGCGCACGGGTCGGTTTCGCTTTGGCTTTTTCTTCTTCGGCTTTTTTCTTGGCAGCTTCTTCTTCGGCTTTTTTCTTGGCCGCCGCTTCTTCTTCCTGATGTTTTTTGGCGGCTTCGGCTTCTTCCTGCTGTTTGTTCGGATTCCCGACTTCTATTTCGTGGGGAGGTCCTTCTTCGATCACCTGAGCAGCGCCGGTTGCGAACGTCTTGTCTTCGCCGTTACTCGTGCCGGCGGCAGTCACGGCCACGACCCGGAAGTGGTAGGTGGTGCTGGCTTTCAAGCCCGTCACAGCCGCGGACACCGCCACGGGCGCATCGCCCGACCCCGGCTCCGACGCGCACGCGGCGACCTGTCCGTACGCAGTGGACGTCCCATATTCAAACTTGCACGTTTTCACGGTCGCGCCCTGCGGGTTGATGGCGCCATTGAGCGTGGCGCCCCCGGACGAGACGCCGCTCGCCGCTTCGGTGGTGGCGGTGGGCTTCGGGCCCGTGGTGAATTCGGCGTCCGCCCCTTTGCTCGTTTCGCCGCCGTCGACTGCGACGATGCGGAAGTGGTAAGTGGTGTGCTCGCTCAAACCGCTGAGCTGAGCCGACACGTTTACCGGGTTGACAGCTCCCGCATTTGGCAACGACGCGCAACTCGCCTTTTTGCCATAGCTTTCTGTTTCGCCGTATTCGAAATAGCATTCCGACACCGTTCCGCCATTGGGGTCGACCGTGGCGGTAACCGTCGCCGACGTGTCTTCAACCTGCTGGGCTTCGTCGGTGACGACGGTCGGTGGCGTGGCGACGATGTTGATCTTGCTGTGCACCACGATTTCCGGCGTGGCCAGATCGTCGGTGTGGATCTTCTCGGTTACGGTGAGTTCTCCGCCGGCCGTGAATTGGTGTTCGGCTTCGGTCTTCTCATACTCGTCGGTGCTCACCGTTTCCTTGGTGCCATCTCCGAATTCCCATTCGACGCTGAGGGCGTTGCCCTGCGTGAGCGTCGAGGACAGCGACACCTTCTTGCTGATCGGCACAGGTTCAGATTCCGGAGCTAAACGTCCTTCCACTTCGGCACTCGGGGCGGTAGCGCTGGCGTGCGGGCAACCCGTGCCATTGGGGCCAAACTCGAGCACGCGCGGTTCATTTGGATTGGAGTCGTAGACGAACACGTCGTGTTCCTTGCCGGCCGCCACCGCCGGCGTGCCCGAGAAGCTGATCAGGCATTTACCTTCGTGGGCACTAGCTTTGCTCTGACCCCCCGTCCAACCTTCCTCAACGCCATCAGAGTTGAAGAGCAGGACGCCAGGGTACTTGGCTTCGTTCGGATGCACCTGTTGCTGTATGCCCGCGTATGCGTATATGGTTCCTTCCGGCCCAATCGAGAGACCCGCGCCGTAGGTCGAGGGCGGCTGCGCGGGGAAGCCGGTGAGCTGGTCCTTGGCGCCTTCTAGTTCGAGCAATACGCTGGGCGGCGTTTTTTCAGTGAAGTTCGACGGGATTTCGACGATCTGATCGACCGTCTCCACGTACACCTTCCCGCTCGACGTCACCACCGGCGAGGCGGCAGACGGCACCGCGCCGCCGGGTTCAATTTCAAAAAAGTTCGTGGTGTCGACGTAGCGGGCGCCCAATTTGCCTTTTTCGGTGACCCGCTGCAGCGCGATGAGCGACTGCGGTACTTCTTCTATTTCGCCTGGATCCTCGGCTCCGAGGATGATCACTTCGTGCGTGGTGGGATCGACCGTGATGCCTTTCGGTTCCAGCAGCGCTTCGCCGGGCGTTTCAGACTGTGACTTCAGCACGCCCGCGCCAGCCAGCACCCCCCCGTTGGTGGTGCCGCTGGCGGGTTCGAGTTTTGCTCCGTTGGCTTTGGTCGAGAACGCATAGAGGGTGCCTGCGGCAAACACTCCCCCATCCACGCGGTGTGTTACTTCTTCTCCTTCTTCTTTTTCTTCGTTCGGGGGCCGTTCCTCGACGGCGAGCACGTAGACGCGTTCGAGCGTCGGGTCGACAGCGACGCCCTCGACCCTGTCCTGCGTAGTCGCGTTGGAGTCGATCGGCGCTTTGAACGTGACAGACGCTTCAAAGCCGTATTCGCCTTTGGCGTTGGCGCTGAACTTCTGAATCCGATATTCGTTTTTTTCTAGATTGGGACTGTCGACGACGTAGACGCTGTTGTTGTCGGCTGGATCAACGCCGAAGCCTACGGTGGTCGACGGGATCGACTTGAACTGCCCGGGACCGGTGCCGCGTTCCCCGAACGGATGTCCGATTTCGCCGTAGCTGTCCGCCCGGGCGACGGTGGCCGTGGCCGTGGTCATCAGCAGCACCCCAGCCAGCAGTGCCAGCAGCCCTCGAAGGACACCTACGCGGTCAGACATCCATGCTCCGATCTTGTCGTTGGCCAATCCAAAACGGGCGTGCGACCGAGGTCGAGGAGTCCGCCCCCTCGCCACGCGGTAGCCGGAGGCAAAAGACGCCCATTAGAACCTGAGGCTGACGGAACGCCCCGTCGATTTTGTATTCAGATCGTGAACTACTGGAGAACATTGGCGGCGCTCAGAAGTGGCGCCCCCGCCGCGCCGCCGCTCGCCGCTGAGTGCGCATCGTCGAGAGCGTGGCCGGCGCGATCGGCATATCCCGGCGCCCGCCGCGCATTCGCCGGCGCGTGGAGGCGCCGGCGAATGCGGCCAGCGCGACCACGCCGAGGATGTAGGCGGGCGAAGGCTCGTGTTCGACGGCGCGGTAGGCGACCGCCTGGTTGCTCACCGACTCGGTCGCCTCCTCCTCCTCCTCTTCCTTCTGCGCCGCCTCCACGGGCGACGTGACCGCCGAGGTGCCGCTCGGGGGCGTCGGGTTGGCGGCCGGTGGAGGCGGCGGCGGCACGATCGCCGTCGCCGGCACCGGCGCCAGTGCCGCCACGAAGAACGGCGGAGGCAGAGCAGCGGGCGGCGCCGGGCGGCTCGGCGGCGGCGGCGGCGCGGGAACAGGCGCCGGTGGCGGCGGCACGGGCACGAGCGGGGGCGGCGAGGACGCGGGCGCCGGACCGGCCGGCGCCGGAGCCGGCGCGGGCGGCGGCACCGGCGCGCCGGCATGGGTGGACACGCGCGGGTTGTCGGTCGGCACCGTGCCGCACGGTTGGCGCACGCTCCCCGCCTGCACGGTCACCGGCAGGGTGTAGGAGAGGCCGCCAGCGCTGATCGTGACGTCGGTGGTCCCCGGGTTGTAGGCACAGAAGAGGCCCTCCTGCTGCTTTACGACAAGCACTTCCCCCCGTTCGTTGATCGGTTCGCCATTGGCGTTTTCGCTGAACTGATCGCCGGGGTTGAGTTCGCCTTTGGCGTTGCGCGGTTCGTCGGGAATCGCTTCGCCTTTGGCGTTCTGCAGGACCTCACGACCGTGCGGTTCGGCTACGAGATTGGGCTCGACGAAGCCCCCGAATTTGGGTTTGGACGAGATGAGTGTCGCTTCCGGCAGCAACCCGGCGGCGCAGGCCGCGCCGATGCACAGCGAGGGGACGGGGATGTAGGGATCGGTTTCGGGCTGCGTCTGCTTGCTGGCCGCGCGGCTGCCGGCGCGGGGGCGTCTGGCGAGCCCCACGAACAGCCCCGCCTGGCTGCGACGCAGCAGCGTCCCGGCCTGCGCTTCCATGGCCAGTTCGCCGATGTTGGGGATCAACTCCACACTGACCGGCGCTTTGTTGATGGCGGTTTCGAGCTTCGCCATGTTCACCTGCGCGATCATGAAGCCGCTGGCGCCGATGAAGCCGCTCCGTTCTTCGGCCTGGTAGCTGACGTAGCCAAGCGTGCCCGAGCCGAAGCTGGGGATCGAGGCGCCGCCCGCATGCAGTTGGAGTGTGACGTTCTGTTCAGGAGAGTCGAAGAAGTACGCCGACGCGACATCTTTCCTGTGGCTACAGGCGCCCCGCTGCCCACAGACGAGCACTTCAGTGACTTCGCTCGCGGCGGCTTCGTTGGCGGCGATCTCGGCATTCAGATCGGCGTTGCCGACCACGATCGCGGGCACCGGCGCAGGGCGACCTTTTTCTTCCCTGCTCTTTGCGTATGCAAGCTTTTCTTCGAGCCACTTCAGCTGAGCCCCCGACACCGGACCGGTGCTGTCGAGCACGATCACGAGCACCGAGCCGCCTTCGCCGCTTTCGCCTTTGGGTTGGGACAGAAACGAGTAATAGGCCGATTGGCAGCCAGGCCCCTGGCATTCAGAAGGGGCATAAGGCAGCTCACCGAAGTCTTCCTCGAACGTCGCCTCGGTGCCGCCGTCCGCGGCCGGGGCGTTGAGGTCGGTCGGCGAGGCGGCCGGGTAGGCGATCGGGCTGGCGCGCAGGATTTCCGCATAGCGCCCCAGCTCCTGTTTGTAGGGCACCGCCCGCGTCGCGGGGCCGGCCGTTTGGCCGGTGGTGACCCGCGGCCCGGTGTACAGGAAGGCGCGCATGTGCGGCACTTCGCCGGCCACTTTCATGGCGTGTTCCAACCACACGTCGGGACCGATGCGCGCGTTGGCGAGGTTGGCGCACGGGGCTGAGCACTGGGCGCCGCCGGCGATCGCGAACAGCGCGTCTTCCCCCTTCGTGCCGATCTGCGCCGAACCCACGCCGACGGGCGCCGTCGCCGGTTCGGCCGGGTAGCGGTAGATGTCGGACGTATCGAGCAGCGGGTGTTCGGGTTCGACCGCGCCGCCCACCGCCCACCCCTGCCCGCCGGAGGGATCCACCAGCACGGATGCCACCGGGTCGGGCTGGTAGACGGTGTCGTAGTGGGCATACCCGCCGGGCGGTTCCTTGACGTCGCTGAGTTCGTGCTCCTCGTCGCTCCAGCCGGAGGCGGTCTGGCGCATCACTCCGTGTTCGGGGTCCGACCCCACCGGATAGGGCTGGTTGAAGATCGGCGGCTGCCCCAGCGACGGGGTCGGTTCGGATTCGACCGCATACGTGTCGGGCTCGGTTCCCGACGTGATCGCCCGCAGCGCGCCACCTTCGCGGAACAGGGCGATCGCGCCCGGCGTGCCGGCGGCCGCCGGAAACGGCGTGGCGCTCGCCTGCCACGGAGCGCCCGCCGCTTCGCGCTCGTAGATCTGTGTGCCTTCGCCCGACCCTGAGGCGATGAACGCCGCGCCGCCGTCGGGCAGCCCGGCGACGGCCCACGGGACGTTCGCGCCGAGCGCGGCGGCGGCGCCCTGGTCGACCTGCCAGCCGGAGCCGTCGTTGACGATCAGGCCCCCTTCGTAGAGGTCGCGCGAAGGGTCGGGCAGCTTGCGGTAGGCGACGATCGCCTCCGAGCCGGCAAACGCGATCGAGGTGAAGTTGGCGCCGCGCGCCGGCGGCGGGATCGCCGCTTCCGGTTCCTGGATCCAGGTCTTGCCGTAGCGCAGCAGCACTCCGTCCTGACCGACCACATAGCCGCGCGCCGGGTTGTTGGGATCGAACGCGACCCCCAACAGGTTGCCGCGGAAGTTCTCGGGCTGCGCGGGATCCGGTTCCCACAGGCCGGTTTCGGCGCGCCACAGCCACATCTGGTCGAGCGCGCCTTCGGCGGGATCGCCGACCGCGTAGGCGCGGGTGGGGGTGGGCCAGGCGACCGCGCGCAGGCGCGGCGTTTCGCGCCGGCCGCCCGGCCCCAGGAGGCTTTCCGGCAGCCACCCCTGGCCCGGCTTGTAGCGGGTGACCTCGCCCTGGTCGCCGACCGCGAGCGCTTCGCTTGAGAGCGCGCCTACCGCTGCGCCCGGCTGGGGGGCCACGGCCAGCAGCGCCGCGTGAAACGCCACCGGCCACGGCGCCAGACGGCTGGGCGCCGGCGCGGTGGTGAGGTGCACCGGCAGGGTTTCCTGCCCCAGCCAGCCGTCCTGCGGCGAGGCGAAGGCCGCCCCGAAGGTGCCGCCCACGTCGGCGGGGGCCAGGGAGCCGCCCAGCGACAGCACGGGTTCGAGCGCGCTGCCTTGCAGGCGCATGCTCACGCCTTCCGGGAAGCCCGTGACGATCCGTTCGCCGAAGCCGCCGTTCGCGGAGGGATTGGCCCACGCGAAGCTGCGCGCGTCCGCGGTGGGCAGCGGTTCGGGCAATTCGTACTGGCACGGCGGAGCGCTTTCGGGCGCCCCGGCCGGCAGCTTGCACCAGGCGGCGAGCACGCTGCCAGCGGTTTCGCCTTCGGGCTTGAAGTACATGGTGGTGGAGGCCTGAGCGTCACGGCGCACCCCGTCGATCCACACGCCTTCGGCGGTCGCGGTGAGGATCTGCGACTGGTAGCCGCTGGGGATCGCGAACGGCTTGTGCACGTGTCCTTCTTCGACGGGCACGCTCAACGGTTCGCCCGCTTCCCCACCGGCTTTCGGTGTGACCGGCAGCCAGGTGGTGGCTTGCGCGCCGCTGCCCGGGTGGCGGCGGAACAGCGCCACCGATCCCGGCGCATATTCGGAGGACAGCCGCGCGATCAGCCATGCGTTCGCAGGAGAGCTGGCGCCGATCGCCAGAACCTGGAACCCCTTGCTGCTCTTCGCCGGGATTTCGATCGGCTCGCGTGTCCAGCTGTGGCCGTCCCAGTGCAGCACCGCGCCGACGACCCCCCCGCCTTCGTCGGCCGGCGCCACCAGCGCGCCGGCGCCCCCGCCCGGTTCTTCGAGCGCGGCGATCGCCGGCGCCAGATTCAAGCCGAACAGGCTTTCGCCTTCGCCCAGCATCCCGGCGGGCAGCGCGGGCGCTTCGGTGAACGCGCCCCCGGGGGCGCGCACGAGCAGCACCTGCTGGGTGCCGGAACCGCCGGTCTTGGGCACCGTGCCGGCGAGCACACCGCCGCCGTCGGGGGTCATCTGCCCGGCCAGCGGGCTGGGGTAGGGGAACCTGAAGCCTTCGGGCTGGTCGAGCTTGAAGCCGGCGAGCGGCTGACCGTCGGCGTCGAGCGGTTCGCCCGCCAGCGACCAGCCGTCGGAGGCGGTGTAGCGCACGATCGCGCTCGCACCGTTGCGGATGCCCACGCCCCACGTCTCCCCCGGTTCCTCTCCGGGCGAGGCGCCGATCATCGTCACGTCGCGCGCGGGAACCGATGCGTCGGTCTGCGGGACGAGTTTGCCGACACCCTGCTGCACCGCCGCAGCGCTGGTCGCCGGCCCCGAGGAGGTGAGCAGCGCCCCGGTGCCGAATGCGCCCGCGGCGAGCACGAGCGCGCTCAGAGCGTGCCGGCGCAGCCGGCGCCTTGCCGATGTGCGCCGTGTCAAAGCGACGGTTCCAATCCCGGCGTTCCGAGCGCATTGGGGAACGCCAGCGAGGTGGACACGGTGTTGGTGCCCGCTTCACGGGTGGAGCGGGTGGGCAGTGGCGCGAGGGCGTGCGTCTGCAGTTCGAGCTTGGTCGGCCAGCGCCGCCGGTGCAGGCGCAGCTGGATGCTGCGGTCGCCGGCCTTCAACACCTGCATGGGGCTGCTCGCCACCAGGTCGCGCCGGCGTTTGGCCAGCAGCCGCACGCGCGCCTTGACGGCCAGGTGGAAACTCAACATCAGCGTGGTGCCGTGCACCAGCCGCGAGCGGACGTGGGAGAGCAACGGCACGGCCACCGTGTCGAAGTGGTTTTCGGAGGTGGTTTCCACGCCGGCGTCGGTTTGCAGGGGCGGCGCTTCTTCCAGACCCGAGTCGTCGGCCGGGGGAGCGTCGGAGGGCACCTGCGGCAAGCTTTCGTCGGTGGGGCGAGAGGTGATCAGGCCACCCGCGAACACCGGATCGGTGTCTTCTTCGAGCGTGTTTTCGCCAAGGGGGCTGAGGTGCAGCAGCCAGCCCTGGTCGGTGACCATCCAGCAGTCGTGCGCGGCGGGGCACACGAGCTTTTCCACCGCGCCCTTGGGGCCGTACGGGTCGCCTTCGCCGGGCAGCGAGAGTTCGTCTGAGATCGTCCCATCGGCCGAGACCCGTGCCATCACGGCGTGCGCGGTGGGCCGGGGGCTCTGGCTGTCGCCTTCGCCGTCCAGCGCCAGCCAGGCGCTGTCGGTGCCGGGTTCGGCGGCGATCGAGGTCACGACGTCTTCGGGGAAGCGTTCAAGCCCCGACGGTTTGGTTTCCGGGCCCAGCACCTGGGTCCAGCGAGGGACGCCTTCCTTGACGTAGACGCCCTGTGCGCTGAGGTATTGCAGCTTGGAGTCGCGCACCACGGTCACACCGGCCGGAGCCGATTTTTCGGGCGCCGGGATCTGCGGGCCGGCCGCTCCCCACAGCGCTTCTTCTTCGGGCGCGCCGGGGCTGGGGTCGGTGGAGAGGTGCAGGTAGTTGAGCGCGTACGGAAACTCGCGCGCGCCGTAGAGCGGCGGAGCCGGTTCCGCTTCGAAGCCGGCGGCGCCGGCTCCGCCGCGCAGCAGCGCGGGCAACTCAAGCGAGCGTTTCAGCACCAGATCGGCGGGGGAGAGCGCGAGGCTCTCGTACAGCGAACCCTCGAAGGGGCTGATGTCGTACACGGGATGCCCTTCGGGCAGGTACGGTTCGGCGGCGATCGAGCTTCCGTTCCAGTGCAGCTCGAACGCGCCGATCTGCGGCGCCGGCAGCGGCTGGCCGGCAAACCAGCAGTCGTCTGCGGTGAGGCAGGCGGCCGCGTGCATCACCTGGTAGGAGTTGGACTGGAACGCCGGCTCGGCGTAGGAGGCGACCACTTCGAGCGGCCCTTCGGGATCGTTGGGCGGGGGGGCGAAGTGGCACAACGTGTTGTCTTGCAGCGGCGGCTCGCCGCCCAGCGCTTCGGCGGCCTGGCCGGGGCGCCCGTCGGAGATCGTCCAGAATTCGTCGGGGCCGGCCCAGGCAATGCGCCCGTCGGTGGCGCCGCACACCTTCGCCAGCTCGCGCCAGTCGTGGCCGTTGTACAGCCACACTCCGGCGGGGATCGTGCTGCCGTTGCCGGCGGTGATCAGCGCACCGCGGTTGGGCGCCCAGAACTCGATGTCCCCCACCCGCCCGAGGCCGATCGGGGTGCTCGAGCCCGGGACGCCCGGTGGAGGCGCGGGCGGCTGGGGCTGTTCGACCCGCCATTCGGCGCCGCCGTCGTCGCTGAGACCCTGGCCGGCGGCCTGCACGGCCGCGGCCAGCGACGCGCCGGCGAGGAGGAGGATCGCGAGCAGCGCGAGTCGCCTCATCGCCGCGCCCCCCGCGTGCGCTTCGCAGGAACCTGCTGCTTGCCACGGATCCGCCGCTTGCCCCGAACCCCCCGCCGGGGCGTGACCCTGGCTCGCCGTGTCACATGCGACGCCGAGCGCTTGGACGCGGCCCGCACGAACGACACGGGGATGCTCTCGTGGAGCGCCGGATGGCCGGCCGCGGTGAACGTCACGTTGGCGGTGGCGGACAGCCCCCCCGGCTGCGCCGCCAGCGCGCGGTAGCCCGAGGCGAGCTCGAGCAGCAGCGTCGTCAGGCCGCCGCCGGCGGCGCTGCGCACCGTGGCGGTGGCCACCGTGCGGTTGCGCACAGCCGCGGCGCGGGCGCCGGCGCCCTTGCGACGGCCGTGGCGCGAAGCACGCGGGGCGCGCGCCGCGCGCGTGCGCACGGGGCCGCCGGCGAGCGCGCTGAGCGTGCCCGCTTCGGGCGCCTGGACATACAGCAGCACATCGCCGTCGCCGAGCGACAGCGCGGTGACGCCGAGCTGCCACAGCGGTGCGATCGAGAGGCCGGGCGCGGCCGTCACGTACTGCGGGGTGGGCGCCGGTTCGAACAGGATGCGCTGGACACCGAACACATCGCTCCCATCCGTGGCTTCGCTGCCGAGCGGCGGCGTGTTGCCGTCCCCGTACACGAGATTGGAGGCGGTCGAGGCGAACACCAGCTGCTGGCCGGCAGCCGACAGCGAGGGCGACTGCGCGCCGTCCTCTTCTTTTTTGTATTCGTCTTCTTCGCCGGCAATCACCGTCTGGTGGGGGTGTTCGCTGGCACCTCCCGCGTAGCCGTGGGTGACGCGCGTGAGCGTGTCGTCGGTGAGGTCGACCTCGAACAGTTCGTTCAGCCCGGGGACCGGCGCGGGCGGGCTGACGTATGCAGGCGACCCGAGCGGGAACACGGTGCGCCTGGTGGTGAACGCGACCTGTTCGCCGTCGGCGGAAATGCCGAGGCTTAGAATCGGCGCGTTGGTGGCGATGTGCGTTTCTTCGCCGCCGGCAAGCTCGGTGAGGGGCGTGAGCGCCTGCGTGCGCGAGAGCCCTTCGTGCATGTCGGCGACGTACGCGTCGGCGTGACGGCCCGACAGGCCCCCGCCGGAGCCGGAGCCGAGCGCCACCAGCGGGGCGCTGGCCAGAAATGCGACGGTGTACCCGTCGGCGCTCAGCCGGGGGACCGTTTCGCCGGCGCCTCCCGCCCACACGCCGGTCCTGGCTTCGACCGCGAACGGCCCCTGGCAGGGGTCCTGCGTGGAGGCCTGCGACGGCAGCATCGGCTCCGGATGGGCGGCACACGGAGGATTGGCGGGGTCCGATCCTCCGGTGACCCGGCGCGTGGAGGCCAGCTGGCTGGGCTGGCCGTCGGGGCCGACGATCCGCCGCCACAGCGGCTCGCCGTACTGCGGATCCACAGATTCGTCGGGAAGTATCCGCGCCTGCTCGTCGATGTCCTGGCCCATCCACGCCACGGTCGAGCCGTCGGCGCTGATCGAGGCGCCGATTTCCGGCAGCACCGAATAGGCCTGTATGGGTGGCGCGAACGCGGGCGGCTCGCCGTGTGCGTAGACGGCGCCGTAGATGGCGTCGCCTTCGTGCACCAGCGCGACCGGCAGTGGTTGCCCGGTGTTCGGGTCGCTGGCCGGCGTGCCGCTGGAGGCTTCGTAGGCGACGCTCACCGGTTCGGTGGCCCCGGTTTCGAAGTCGTGGACGGCCACCTGCAGTGGCGGTGTCCCGGGACCGTCGAGGTTGGAGGCGGCGGTGGTGACGAATGCCACCTTCTGCCCATTGCCACTGAGCGCCGAACGCCCTGCCGCCTCGGCGCCGTAGTGGGTTTCTTCGAATTCGCGGCCGCCGCCTTCAGGGTATTCGTAGCTCAGGTCCGAAGCCAGCTCGAACGCGCCGGGTTCGGAGGGGCGCTTGCTCATGTCGCGCACGTACACGTTCGGCGCTTCCGCCGCCGGAGCGGTGTCGGGCCGGTCATCGGTGATCGCCGCCAGCATGTGCCCTTCGGTGGTGGTGAAGCTGACGTACTGGCCGTTTTCGCTGACCGACGGCAGCTCCGCGTCGCCACCGGCGACCTGCACGAGTTCGCCGCCGGCTCCATTTTCCCCCAATTCGCGCAGCCATACGCCCGTCACACCCCCGATGGAGCCGTCGAAGGCGACGAACCGCCCGTTCTCAGAGATCGCCGAATCATGGGCGTATTCGACTTGCTGAAATGGACTGGCGGAGAGGAGCGAGATTGGTTCGAACACGTCGGCGCCGGCCGCCGGGCAGAGCGCGGCGGCCACGGCGAACGCGGCGCACGAGCCGAGCGCCCACCGCCGATAAGGGCTTGCCCCGAGCACCCACCGCCGGCACAGGCCGGCCACTCCTAGCTGTCGTCCGCTTGCGCGCCTCATCGCACGCTCACCGGCTCTCGCACGAAGCCGGAGTTGCCGACCTTGTCCCGCACGTACACCTCCACCTCGTACACGCCCCCGTGCGCGTAGCGGTGGCGAAAGCCCGTGTGCCCGTGCGCGGAACTGCCGTCCCCGAAACTGACGCGCACCGCGTGCGCATCGACACCCGCATAGGCGTCGCTGACGCGTACGGTGACGGCGGTGCCGTGCCGGGTGTGGCCGATGCGCACCGTCGGCGGCTGGGCGGCCACGCGCAGGGTGGCAGGCGCGGAGAGCGTGGCCTGACCGTCGATGTCGGTGGCGAGCACCTGAACCTGATGGCTGCCGCTGCCGAGCCCTTGGGGGCTGAGATGCACAAGGCTCGCGCCGGCGGGCGTGGCGACCCGGTGGCCGTCGAGCACTACCGTGTAGCTCAGCGGCCCGTTGGCGCTTTCGGCGGGCGCCCAGGAGACGGTCGCTTCGGATGGCTTGATCCAGTTTTTGGGCACGTTGGCGATGAAGCCGGCGGGGGGTGCGCTGACCTCGGTCGCGACGATCGCCGCGTTTCCGAGCGGACCCTGCTGAAACGCGACCAAGCCGTCGCCGAGCCCGGAGCGCCCGACGTCCAGTTCGCTCACCGGGCCGCCGGCGCCGCCGCTCACCAGCGCGGTCTGCACGGCGCCGCTCGGAAAGTCCTCGCGCACGGCCACGGCGGGATCGCCGTGCGCATCGGCGCTGGGCCACGCGGAGACGCCGCCGCCGGAGGGGTTCATGACGCTGGCCGCGGGCAGTTCGCTGGCTTCGCCCTGGGGGGCCGACGGCGGCCCGACGAACGGGGGGCCCAGCGAGAGCGCGGCGGACAGCCCATGATCGGTGCCCTCGATCACGCGCGGGGTCCCGTTGGCGTCGTACAGCAGGCGTACGTCTTCATGTTCATTGATGTCCACGCTCGGCCGCCCGATCGACGCGGTCGCGCCGCGCGCAACGGCCGCGTCGGCGACAACTGCACCACGAAACTCGGCCCCGCTCACCGATTCGCCGTTGGGCAGCGTGTTCAGGAAGATGCGCGGACCGGGCAGCGGCGATCCGGCTCCCGCCCTCTGTAGATAGGCCACGTCGGCCTGTCCCAGCTTGGAGACGGCCACGCTCGGCGCTTCGGCTTCCTGGCCGATCGCGGCACCGGCGAGCGTTTCGGCGCTGACCGGCATGACGTAGTCGAGGCTCTCGCCGAAGATGCGCCGCGCCCAGATGCGCGCCACGCCGGTGATGTCGGGCTCCTGCCACACCACCACGCCACTGCCGGTCGGGCCGATCGCGATCTGGGGCGCGTTGGCCGGCGTGGGCGCGCGCATCGACACCCCCGGGTCGCGGTTGATCGCGCCGAGGTTTGACCACCGCTGGCCGTCGAAATGCGCCACGCGCACGCTCTCGACCACGTCGCCGGGACGCAGCAGCGGCACCGAGCGGTGGTTTTGGACGACGCGGTACACCACGTCGGCCTGGCCGGTGGCGCTCATCGCCAGATCGGGGCTGGTTCCGGTCGCTTCTTCGATGTCGGGGTCGACGATCTGCGCCGGGCCGAACTGCGAGCTGCCGGGACCGAGCAGCGCTCCAAGCAGCTCGTAGACCGGCTTTTCCTGAAACGTGGCGAACGGCGTGGCCCACACCACCATCAGCTCACCCCCGTTGGCGGCGCCGATGCACGGCCAGCTGGCCGCAAACGGCTGTTCGGCGTCGACCCTGATCGGCGCCTGCCAGTGCCCCCCGGCGTAGCGTGCGACGAACACGTGCGCGACGCCGTCGACGCGCTTCAGGTACACCAACCCGCCGGTGCCGTCTTCGGCCATCGCCACCCCGCCGAAGCCGACGATGTCCTCGCTGGGGCCGTCGATCGTTTGCGCCGGCAGGATCACGGCGCCGGCCACGCGGGCCAGCACGAGCATCGTGAGAAGCGTGCCCACCAGCCCCGCGAAGGCCATCGGAAGGCTGCGACGCGCCGGGAGGCGGAGGGTCGGCACGGCGGCGCACATCAAGGAAGCAAAGATATATGCGTGCATCGCCGGTCACGCCCGGATAACCAACTACGTCACCAAAAAATCACCAGTCGGTTACAAGATCGCGTGCCGATCTCGGACAGTGCGCGATTAACGGAATTGAGCGGGCTCCACCTCGGCAACGCCACCGGCCGGACAGCCGCGCCTATGACGTCGATTTGTCGAGCGCCCCCGGCGTGGGGAAGTAGGCGCAGCGGAAGTTCTGCGGTTCCTGGACCGGCTCCGAGCCGGCGAACCCGCCCTGCGTGCCGTTGCTGTAAACGGTCACATACTGCAGCGATTCCGGGTACGGATCGGCGGGCAGCGGGATCGGGTTGGGCTGGCCCTGGCGGGGGTCGCCGGTCGCCCCTTCGCTCACACCCTCGAACCCGGCCGCGGCCGATCCCGCTTCGGTGGTGACCAGCGTGGAGGTCATCTCGCGTTCGTCTTTCAGCCCACGCGTGGGGTCGAGGTTGACGGTCGCCGTGAGCGGTGAGTCGTGGATCGTCGACTCGAGCTTCACGCGCGCCGCTCCCCCCAGCAGCTCCGCGGCGTCGGGCAGAAAGCCGCCTTCTTCCTCGCACTTCTTGGCGGCCCAGACGTAGTTGTTCTTGCCGAGGTCGGCGTTGGTGAGCGGGAAGGGCGCCGATTCCAAACACCACGTACCGAGGTCCACGGTGTCGGGCGGGCAGGAGGGGACGATCGCTTCGGCCTTTTTGCCGTCGAGCTTCTTGGCGTTGTTGGCGGTGTTGGCGGTGGCGACGGTGGGGATCGCCGAGGACGGGAATTTGGCGTTGCGCCCCAGCGTGAGCAGGCCACCTGCGTGCGGCCGGGAGCTGACGGGGTGCCCGGCGATCATCGCCACCACCGCGTGGCGCGCGGCGTCGGCGGCGCCGGTGAGCGAGAAGGTGAGCGCGATCAGCGCCACCGCCATCGCCGGCGATGGCATGCGCAACTTCACTGCGCTCCCTCCTTCACTGCGCCTCCCCGGCGGGGTCGGGGCGGCGCGTGAAGCGCGGCGGCGTGGAGCCGTTGCGACGCACGTCGCGCAGCTCCTCGAGCGTGAACTCCTGCACGGTGGACAGCACCGCCTCCAGCGCCACGCCCGACAGCGTCTCCTGCTCCAGCAGCGCGTTGGCGGTCTCTTCGACAGTGCTCCAGTTGCGATCGAGGACCACGGCGGCGCGCGCCTCGGCGTCGCCCACCAGGCGCTCGATCTCGTTGTCGATCACGTTCAGAGTCTCGGGGCCCACCGAGCCGAGATCTTGCAGGGAAGCGCCGAGGAACACCTCGCCGCCCTTCTCGCCGATCGTCACCAGCCCAAGCGCGTCGGACATGCCAAACGAGGTGACCATCGAGCGCGCCAGCGCGGTGGCGGCGTGCAGGTCGTCGTTGACGCTGGTCGAGTGGGTTCCGAAGGCGATCCGCTCCCCCGCCAGACCGGCGAGGATCGCGATCAGCTGGCGCTGCAGGTCGGGCTCGCTCATGATCGTCTGGTCGCGGTCGGTGAGCATGTGCGCCGAGGTGCCCAGCTGCCGGCCGCGCGCGACGATCGAGAGCTTGCGGGTGGAGGTCTTCTGGCCGAGCGCGTCGGTGACCACCGCGTGCGCCGACTCGTGAATCGCGATCAGCCAGCGCTCGTCGGCGGTGAGGATGTGGCGCTTGGCGGGGCCGGCGACGACGCGGTCGATCGCCTCCTCCAGCGTCTTCTGGTCGATCTGGGCGCGCCCTTCGCGCACGGAGAGGAGGGCGGCCTCGTTGATCACGTTGGCCAGCTCCGCGCCGCTGAAGCCAGGCGTTTGGCGCGCGACCTCCTCCAGTGAGGCGTCGGCGGCGAGCGGGCGCTTGCCGCCGTGCAGGGTCAGGATCTCCAGGCGCCCGTGCACGTCGGGGGTGTCGATCACGATCTGGCGGTCGAAGCGGCCGGGGCGCAGCAGCGCCGGGTCGAGGATGTCGGGGCGGTTGGTCGCGCCCATCACCACCAACCCGCCGTCGCCGGCGAAACCGTCCATCTCGACGAGGATCTGGTTGAGCGTCTGCTCGCGCTCGTCGTTGCCCTGGCCGATGCCGGCGCCGCGCTTGCGCCCGGCGGCGTCGAGCTCGTCGATGAAGATGATCGCGGGCGCCGCTTTGCGCGCCTTGCGAAACAGGTCGCGCACGCGCGCCGCGCCGACGCCGACCAGCGACTCGACGAAGTCGGAGCCCGACAGTGAGAAGAAGGCCGCGTCGGCTTCGCCCGCCACCGCCTTGGCCAGCAGCGTCTTGCCTGTCCCGGGGGGACCAACCAGCAGCACGCCCTTGGGCGCGGCGGCGCCGACGCTCAAATATTTCTGCGGTTCGGCGAGGTAGTCGCGGATCTCGCGCAGCTCCGCCACCGCTTCGCCGGCGCCGGCGACGTCGGAGAAGGTGATGCGGTCGGAGGTGCCCTTGCCCTTCTTCTTGCCCTTGCCGGCGAACTGCGAGAAGCCGGCGATGCCGCCCGCGGCGCCCTCGGTGCCGAGCCGCATGAACAGCGAGAAGAGGCACACCAGCAGCAGGATCGGGATCAGGAACTGCACGATGATCGTCTTCGTGCCCTTGCCCGACTGCTGATCGACCGCCACCGTGGCGCCGCTGGCGAGCAGTTCGTGCAGCAGCTGCTGGGTTTGGGCGCCGGAGGAGGGGTAGGCGGCCCACAGCGGCTGCTTGATGCCGGCCCCGGGCGCAGCGACGAGGGTCGTACTGACGCGAATCCGCTTCTTGCCTTTGATCGTGACCGGCGTGCGCACGGTCCGCGGCGTCAAGGGAGGCACGATTCCAGCAGGCGAGAGCCGCGGAGCGGCGGTGGTGGTGACGAGCTCGACGCGGTTGTCGTGGTCGAGCAGCAGCGCGTTGGCGATGTCTTTGTGCGTGGCAAGCGTCTGCACCGTGTTGATCGGGACCTCCACACCTGCGCTGCTCGGCTTGATGTCCCCGAGCAACGTCGCGAACGCGATCGCCAGGCCGATCGAGGCGAGCGCCAGGAAGAGCGCAATCGGATCGCGGAAAGCGATCCGCCGCGCGCTCTGCAGACCCGCGCCCAGCGTCGCCAGCGCCGGACTGCGGCGTTTGGCGAGTCCCGATCGCACGGCGGCACGCCCATCTGCCGGACGGCCGTTGGCGCGGGTGGGCGGGGTGGGCGGGATCCCATTACCGGCCGCGGGCGACTGCTCGGGCGGGAACGCGGGGTTGTCGGAGCTTGGCTCGTCGGTCATGGGCGTATGGCCTCCGCGCGGCTGAGGAGCGCGAGCAGCGGCGGTCGAGATAGCGACGAGAGGTCTCGCCGGATCGCCAGAGGTGTATCAGGGAGCGCCGGTGGAAAGCAAACCGCTTTCACAAAATCGACACATCGCGGGGCTGGACACATCGCGGGCTGGCGACGCTGCGCTCCAGTTCACCAAAAATTATCCAGTTCAACACCACCTGTTCACGCCGGTGGGAAGACCCCAACAGAGACTGAGGGCGCCCTCGGGAGGCGTGTTTGCGCGCTCCGCAACCTCCTGCGTCGCCCCGTGTTGAGCGTCGCGGGGCTTGTGGCAGTCACCTGCTCACAATGCCCACCAACACACTCGTCACCGAGACCCGTAAAACGCCAGCAAAGGAGTTTGTCGTGCGCGTCCACCGCACCCTCGTCGTCGTACTGACCCTGACTCTGAGCCTCGCCGTGCCCGCCGCGGCGGTTGCCGCCAAGCGCCTGATCATCGGCGGCTCCACGTCGGTGCTGCCGCTGCAGCAGAAACTGGCGGCCGCCTACCACCACCAGTTCCCGAAGCTCCCCGAACCGAAGGTCGAGGGTGGGCAGTCGGACATCGGCGTCGAGGGGGCCGCGAGCGGCCGCTTCGACATCGGCGACTCCTCGCGCGACCCGCTCAGCACCGACCCCCATGGGCTGGTGTTCACGAAGATCGCGCGCGACGGCATCTGCGTGATCACCAACGACAAGAACCCCGTCCAAAACTTCTCCCAGGAAACGATCCAGAAGATCTTCAGCGGCTCGGTACGCGACTGGAGCGAAGTGTCCGGCGCGACCGCATCGGGGCCGATCGAACTGTTCGACCGCTCCACCGCCTCCGGTACGCAGGACGCGTTCCAGAACATCTTCATGGGTCTCGACCTGCGCATCTCCCCCGCCGCGAGCGCCGAGAACTCCAACAGCGAAGAGCAGAACGCGGTGTCGGCCAGCACCAACGCGATCGGGTTCGTGTCGTTCGCCTACACCACCGGCGTGCATGCGGCGGCCTACCAGGGCGTGGAATGCAACCTGCGCAACGCCCGCTCGGGCCAGTACGGGGGCGTGCGCAACTTCTGGATGGTCACCAAGGGCGAACCGAAGGGCGAAGCCAGGAAGTACATCGCGTGGGTGACCAGCGGCAACAAGACCACCAAAAACATCATCAACTCCAGCTGGATCGCGGTCCACTAAAGGGTTGAGCGAGCGGGGGCGCGGCGGGCGGAGCTGTGAGCGCTGAGACGTATCCGCCAGCCGCGCCCCGCGGCCGCTCTCCTGGCATGCACCAGGGGGAGCGGCCGCACCACGCGGCCGATCTGGCCGCGCACGTGCGGGCCGCGGCCCGCGACCGTCGCGTGGAGCTGGCGCTCGGCGCGCTGGCCGCCGGCACGCTGGCGCTGATCCTGCTGATGCTGGCGACGGTGGTGATCGGCGGCTGGCCGTCGTTCTCAACCAACGGCCTCAGCTGGTTTGGGCCCGGCGCCGGGGCGAGCGGCGATCCCGTCGTCCAGTTCCGCGCGATGCAGTTGGGAGTGCCGCTGCCGGGCCATCCGCTGCTGTACTTCCGCGCCTGGCCGCTGATCTGGGGGACGCTCCTCAGCACCGTCGGCGCGGTGGCGATCGCGCTGGTGGTGTCGACGCTGGCGGCGGTGTTCCTCACCGAATTCGCCCCGACGCCGGTGCGGCGCGTGCTGGACCCCGTGGTGCGGCTGCTGGCGGCCGTGCCGTCGGTGATCTACGGGCTGGTGGGGCTGCTGCTGATCGCGCCGTGGGTGAGCCAACACCTGATCAGCAACGCCCGTCGCGAATCGGTGCAGTATGTGGTGCAGCTGAGCGGCTCCGGCCTGCTGACCGCCACGCTGGTGCTGACGGTGATGATCGTGCCGATCATGATCGCGCTCACCGCCAACGCGCTTGCCAACGTGCCGCCGGCCTGGCGCGAAGGCTCGGTGGCGCTGGGCGTCAACCGCTGGCGCACGATCCGCCGCGTGTCGCTGCGCGCCGCGCGGCCGGCGATCGTGTCGGGCATGGTGTTCGGCACCGCGCGCGCGCTCGGCGAGGCGATCATGCTGGCGATGATCGGGGGCGGGCGGCCGTTCGCGCCCAACCCGCTCGACGGCCTGACGTTCTTCTACGAGCCGATCCAGCCGCTGGCGGCGTCGATCGTCAAGGAATTCGGCGACAACCCCAACACGCCGATCGGGCACACGGTGTATGCGATCGGCGCGGTGCTGCTGTTCAGCGCGGCGCTGCTGTCGCTCGCCGGGTGGGCCGTCAGGCAGCCGCTCAAACGGTACGGCATCGGAATCTGATGACGGCCGCCGAGCCAGCCCTGCAGCCGCCGCCGGTCGCCGCGATCGTGCGCCCGCGCCGCGAATCGACGAGCTCCTGGCCGCTGGTGGACCGGCTGGCGTACTGGCTGTGCTGGGCGGTGGGGATCGGGCTGTGCGTGGTGGCGGTGGGGATCGTGCTGTTCATGTTCATCAAGGGGATCTCGGCGCTGCGCCCCAACCTGTTCGTCGAATCCCCCTCGCAGGGAGTGCTCCAGGAAAAGCACTCAGGCGGTTTCCTCGACCCGCTGATCGGCACGTTCATCGTGACCGCGATCGGCATCGCGATCGCGCTGCCAGTCGGCGTCGGCATCGCCGTGTGGCTGGTCGAGTACGGGCGCCCGCGCTGGCTGATGCGCACGGTGGAGTCGGCGATCGAGATGATCGCCGGCATCCCCAGCATCGTGCTGGCGCTGTTTGGTTTGTTGCTGTTTGCGCGCTCCTTCTTCGGACTCCTCTCCGGCAGCACCAGCGCCGGCGAGGTGCTCGGCCAGTCGTTCTTCAACGCCGGCATCGTGATGTCTGTGCTGGCGCTGCCGCTGATCGTGGTCGCCACCCGCGAGGCGCTGCTGCAGCTGCCGGCGCGCACCCGCGAGGCGTCGTTTGCGCTCGGCAAGACGCGCGCCACCACCGTCCGCCGCGTGCTGCTGCCCTCGATCCGCCCGGGAGTCGCCAGCGGGGCGGTGCTGGGGATGGGCAGGATCATCGGCGACACCGCGATCATTTTGATCCTGCTGGGCACGCTGAAGCTGGAAGGGGCCGGCGGTGCGCCGCTGCTCAGCACGCTGCGCGGCACCGGTTCGACGCTCACCTACTACATCTACTATTACGCCCCCACCGGCGACGGCAACTCTCCCAAAAAGGCGTACGCCGCCGGCTTCGTGCTGCTGATGATCGTGCTCGGACTCAATGCCCTGGTGACACGGTTGACGCTGCGCGGCAGCGGGGAACGTGCGGCAGTGCGCGGCATCTTCGTGCGGGCGTGGCCATGGAGCGGGGGACGGCCATGGGGCGGGGGGCGATGAAACCGACGCCTCCCCCACCTGTACGTCGCATCGCGGTGGACCGCCGCCCGCGCGTGGTGCAGCCCGGCGTCCCCGCCACGTCTGACGCGCCGATCGGCGAGCCCGGCAACGGCGCCGGCGCGGCGGTCGATGGCATCGCCGGCCCAGGCACCGCTATAGCCGAGCGGCCCGGCGGCGTTTCTGCCGCGGGCACCCCGGCCGCCGCCGCCCGCCGACGCATCGTGCGGCCGTCGTCGTCGCCCCCGGTCGAGCGGATGCGGCTCGAATCGGTGTCGCTGGCGTACGGCGAGCGGTGGGTGGTGCGCAACGTCAGTTTGCCGGTGCGCCGCGGCGAGGTGCTGGCGCTGATCGGCGCGTCGGGCTCGGGCAAGACCACATTGCTGCGCTCGCTGAACCGCCTCACCGAGATCACCGCCAACGCCGGCCGGGCCGGGCTGATCACGCTGGACGACGAGGAGATCCACACGATCGAGGTCAACGCGCTGCGCCGGCGCGTGACGATGGTGTTTCAGCAGCCCAACCCGTTCCCGATGAGCATTTTCGAGAACGTGGCGTACGCGCTGCGCGAGCAGGTGCGGGAGAACCCCGCGCGGGCGCTGCTGCGCAGCCGCCGGCGGCTGCGCCGCTCGCAGCTGGAGCCGGCGGTGCGCGAGGCGCTGCACCGCGCCGGGCTGCTCGACGAGGTGGCCGACGACCTGCACCGCCCGGCGCTGTCGCTGTCGGGCGGCCAGCAGCAGCGGCTGTGCATCGCCCGCGCGCTGGCGGCCGACCCGGAGGTGCTGCTGCTGGACGAGCCGTGTTCGGCCCTGGACCCGATCTCCACGGCGGTGATCGAGGATTTGATCGTGGAGCTGCGCGAGAGCGTGGCGATTGTGATCGTCACCCACAACCTCCAGCAGGCCCAGCGCGTGGCCGACCACGTAGCGTTCATGCACCTCGGCGAGCTGATCGAGTACGGCCTCGCCGAACAGCTGTTCACCGAACCCCGCCAGCAGCGCACCCGCGAGTACATCAGCGGAGCGTTCGGGTGAGAGCCGCCGCGGCGCTGCTGCTCTGCGCACTGGCGCTGGGCGGGTGCCAGAGCAGCCAGGAAAAGAGCGCGCAGCTGGAAAGGCAGGCGAAGCTGGCCAAGGCGCAGCACCCCGAAGCGGTCGTCAAAGGTCTCTCGATCGCACACGCCAGCAGCGTGGTGAAGGTGCTGGACGCGCAGACGGTGCACACCAGCGAAGGCACCGCGGCGGTGGTGACGCTGCGCAACACCTCCACCCACACCCTGCGCGACGTGCCGATCGCGATCACGGTGAAGGGCGCGGGCGGCGCCACGCTCTACCAGAACAACCTCCCCGGGCTGGAAGCGGCGCTCACCTCGGTGCCTGTGTTGGCGGCCGGCCAGCAGCTGTCGTGGATCGACGACCAGGTGCAGGCAAGCGGAGCGCCGCGGAGCGTCAGCGCGGAGGTGGGCGAAGCCCCGCAGGCGTCCGGCGCAATCCCACAGATCGTGCTGAGCGGCGTGCACGCCGACGAAGAATCCGGCAGCCAGGGGATCGCCGGCACCGTCCACAACGACTCGGCGGTCGTCCAGCAAAGCCTCGTCGTCTATGGCTTCGCCCGCCGCGGCGCTCACGTCGTGGCAGCCGGCAGGGCGGTGCTGAGCGAAGTACGCGCGCACCAGGCGCTGCCCTTCCAGGTGCTGCTGCTCGGCAGCGCGTCGGGGGCGCGGGTGCAAGCGAGCGCACCGCCGAGCACGCTCTGAGGCCGACCGGGCGGCGGCACCGCCCAGGGACTGCACATGAACTTGTGAGCCTCCAACCAAACTTCGTCGCCCGAGGCCTTACTTCACAAAGTGAAGCTGGTTGGAGGCCAAAAAGTTAACAAACACGCACGCCCACCGGCCGGCCCCGACGCACCAAGGGCCCAGCGCAGCCGGCCGGCCCCGACGCGCCAAGGCCGCGGCGGCTCACAATGTCGAGAAGACTGATCGGCCTTACTTCGCCAATCGACTTTGCTACAAAGAGAACTAATGCACATCGACCCCTACATCGTCCTCGGAGCCGCGATCGTCGGCCTGCTGGTCGGCATGACCGGCGCCGGCGGCGGCGCGCTGATGAGCCCGATGCTGATCCTGCTGTTCGGGATCACCCCCTCCACCGCGATCTCCAGCGACCTCGTGGCCGCCGTGCTGATGCGCCCGGTGGGTGCGGCCGTGCACATGCGCGCACGCACGGTCAACTTCAAACTGGTGGGGCTGATGGTGGTGGGCTCGGTGCCGGCGGCGTTCCTCGGCGCCTATCTGCTGCACCTGATGGGCAGCTCGAAGGTGGACCAGGAAAAAATCGAGATCATCCTCGGCACGGCGCTGCTGATCGGCGCCGGCGCGATGGTGCTGCGGATGGCGCTCGACCGCCGCGCCGGCCACACGCGCACCGGCGTGGTGCACGAGCTGGCGCTGCGTCCGATCCCCACGGTGGCGATCGGGGTCGTGGGAGGCGTGATCGTCGGCATGACCTCGGTCGGCTCGGGCTCGCTGATGATCGTGCTGCTGCTGTTCCTCTACCCGGCGATCGGCGCCAGCCAGCTGGTGGGCACCGACCTCACGCAGGCGGTGCCGCTGACGGCGGCCGCCGCGCTCGGCGCGCTGGCGTTTGGTCATGTCGACTTCGGCGTCACCACCTCGCTGGTGATCGGCAGCGTGCCGGCCGTATACGTCGGCTCGCGCCTCTCCTCCACGCTCCCCGACCGTTACGTGCGACCGGCGATCGCGTTCGTGATCTTCGCTTCCGGCCTGAAGTACGTGGGCCTCGAAACCACCGCCCTGGGCTGGACGCTGTGCGCCACCCTGCTCGTCGGCGGCCTCGCCTGGCTGGCGTTCGGACGGCAGCGGGGCGCGGTGCCGAGCGGCTCGGCGCCGGCCGGCCCGGCTACCGAGAGCGCCGTGTCGGTGGCCGATCCGGAGTCTGCGGGCGTCGGATAGCCACGGGCGGAGCTCCTACCCGACCTGGCACCGCGAGCAGGACGTAGGTAGGTAGCGAGAAGGTTCGGGCCATCCCACCCGGACGACGGTGGATCTACCTCAACGCCAGCGGCCGCGCTGGCGCAGCACGATCCCCTCCAACACGTGGGCCACGGTCTCGCAGGCGTCCACGGCGGCCTCGAGAGACTCGAAGATGTCCTTCCAGCGGATGACCACCATCGGGTCGATGCCGCCCGCGAACAGGGATGCCACCGCGTCGCGCTGGAGGCGGTCGCCCTCGTTCTCCAGACGGTGGATCTCCACCAGGTGTGGCCCCAGCTCGGTGCCGGTGCGCAAACAGCGCAGCGCGCGGGCGATCTGCTCGCCGGCGCCGACCAGCACCTCGGCAAACTCCACCGACTGCTCCATCGGGGCCTCCACGCCATACAGCACCATCTGCGCCGCCCCATGCTCGGTGTAGTCGACGATGTCGTCCAGCGCCGTCGCCAGCGCATACCCGTCGCCGGTGTTGAACGGAGCCCGCACCCGCCCGCCGGCGGTGAGGCGGTGGATGATGTCGTGGGTGATGCGGTCGCCCTCCTGCTCGCACACCTTCAAGTCGCGCGCCAGCGTGGAGTGTTCGGGGAAGTCGGCCAGCATGTCGCGCAGCAACAGCCCGGAGCGCTGCACGTTGCGGCCGGCCTCCTCCACCAGCTCCATCAGCGCGCTGTCCAGGCTGCGACGCAGGAATGCCATCGCCGGAGAATATTCGCAGCGCCCCATGCGAGGGTGCTCCCCGAATCCCGTTTTACATTTTTTTCACGAATGGATCACGAGTTCGCAACTCTGCGAGCCGCGCGGACGCAGATCATGCCAGCCTGTGGAAGAGTCTTCGGAGAACGGCGAGCGCCCGCTGGGCGCCGCCGGGGGGATCGTGTACGCGGGCGAGCTGGAGATCCATCCCGCCAAGGGTCTCGCACTCGCGGGCGGCCGGGCGCTGACGCTGTCGGTGCGCGAGTTCGGCTTGCTGGTGGCGTTGGCGCGCCGGCAGGGGACGATTGTCACGCGCGAGGAGCTCTACCGCGCCGTCTGGAACGGGCCGCTGCGCGCCGGCGACCGCTCGGTGGACGTGTACGTGTCGAAGCTGCGCACCAAGCTCGAAGCGGCGATGCCCGACCGGCGCTTCATCCACACCCACCCGGGCTTCGGCTACCGCTTCCAGCCGCAGCCGCTCACAGCGGCACCCGCGCCGCCGCCCAGCTCCCCCCGCTCGATTGGCGGCCAGCCGCGGCTTTCACGAGATCTTCACAAGACGGCCGCAGCCGACTAGGACAGTGGGGCTGGAAACATCTGGGCGGGGATGCGCCTCTCATCGTGTCTCGCCTACCCCACCCCCACCAACCAAGCCCCAACAGAGGGAGACTCAGCAGTGATCACCTTGCACAAGACAGCCGCCACCGTCCTGGGTGTCGCGGCGCTGGCGCTGGGCGTGGCCGCGTGCGGCAGCAGCACCAACACCACCGGCACCGCGGCGGCCAGCAAACCCGCTAGCGGCTCGTCCGCGACGATCTCCGGTGCCGGCTCCACCTTCGCCGCGCCCGTCTACGAACAGTGGGGCTCCTCCGGCTCCGCATCGGGTGTCACCGTCAACTACCAGGCCGTCGGCTCCGGCGCCGGCATCACCGCGCTGGAAGACAAGACCGTCGACTTCGGCGCCTCCGACCCGCCGCTCAAGGCCGAAGAAGAAACGGCGCTCAAGAAGATCGGCGAACCGGTGCAGATCCCGATGTTCCTGGGCGCGATCACCATCTCCTACAACCTGCCCGGCGTCAAAGCCGGCCTGAAGCTCGAAGGCACCACGATCGCCGACATCTACCTCGGCAAGATCAAAACCTGGAACGACCCCGCCATCAAGGCGCTCAACCCGGGGGTGTCGCTGCCCAGCACGCCGATCACCGTGATCCACCGCTCCGACTCCTCGGGCACCAGCGCCGGCTTCACCGGCTTCCTCGCCGCGGTGGACCCCGAATGGGCCAGCAAGGTCGGCTCCGGCAAGGTCGTTCCGTGGCCGACCGGCACCGGCGAGAAGGGCAACGCAGGCGTCGCCGGCGGCGTGCAGCAGACCACCGGCGCGATCGGCTACGTCGAGCAGGCCTATGCGCTGCAGCACAACTTCACCACCGCCGACGTCAAGAACAAAGCGGGCAACTTCATCGCGCCGTCGCTGGCCTCCACCAGCGCCGCCGCCGAAGGGATCGTGCTGCCGGCCAACCTCGCGTTCGCTATCAAGAACCCCTCCTCACCGCAGGCCTACCCGATCACCTCGCAAACGTTCGTGATGGTCTACAAGGACATGTGCAAGGCGGGCGTCCCCGGCGGCAAGAGCGCCGCGGAAGGGGTCAAGAAGTTCCTCGAATACGGCCTCGGCGAAGGGCAGAGCATCCTGTCCAAGGCCGACTACGCCACGCTGCCCGCGACAATCCTCGCCAAGTCCAAGGCGGCGGTCGCGGGACTGACGTGCGAAGGCTCACCGCTGAGCTAGCGTAAAGGGCGCTTTGGAGGCAGCATCGATCCCGAGTGGCGACCGTTCCCTGTTGGAGCGGTCGCCACTCGCGCGCCTGCCCGACCGCGCGCTGAAGTACGGACTCACCATCCTGGCGGGGCTGATCCTCGTCCTGATTGTCTACTTCTTCGTGCGCCTGTTCGACGAAGCGCGCCCGGCCTTCGAAGCGTCGGGGGTGTTCGGCTTCGTCTTCAAGAACGACTGGAACCCGGCGGCCGAACACTATTACGCGCTGCCGCTGGTGCTCGGCACGCTGCTCACCTCCGGGTTGGCGCTGCTGATCGGCGTGCCGGTGGCGGTCGCCACCGCGGTGTACCTCACCGAGCTGTGCCCCCGACGGGCGCTCTCGCCGCTCACCATCCTCGTCGAGTTGCTCGCCGCCGTGCCCTCGGTGGTGTACGGCCTGTGGGGCATCTTCTTTCTCGCCCCCAAACTCCAGCCGGCCGAGCAGTGGTTCGCCGAAACCTTCTCCTTCGTCCCGTTCGTCGGCGGCGGGCTGGTGACGATCCCCAACTGCTTCGTCGCCGGGTTGATCCTCGCCATCATGATCCTCCCGATCGTCTCGGCGATCGCCAGGGAGGTGATGAGCACCGTGCCTCCCGACCACAAGGAGGCCGCGCTCGGCCTCGGCGCCACCCGCTGGGAGATGATCCGCATGGCGGTCATCCCCTACTGTCGCTCCGGGATCGTGGGGGGCGCGATGCTCGGCCTCGGGCGCGCCATCGGCGAGACGATCGCCGTGACGATCGTGATCGGCGACTCCCCCACGCTCGCCAAGCACCTCTTCGGCCAGGGCTACACGCTGGCGGCGGTGATCGCCAACGAATTCGGCGAGGCGACCGGGCTGCACCGCTCGGCGCTGTTTGCCGCTGCGCTCGTGCTGTTCGTGCTCACGCTGCTGGTCAACGCCATCGCGCGCCTGATCGTGCTGCGCGCCGCGCGGGGTGGGCGCACACCGCAGGCTACCGGCGGTGCCGCCAACGTCGGGGCCGCCGCGGCGGTGGGGGCATGATGAGCGGCCGACGCAGTCGCGGCTGGCGCGTGGCGCGCGGCCATCCCGATAAACACTTTGCGGACTCCAACCAGACACGGGGGGCTTTGCCGTGAGCGTGCCGGCCGCCACCCCCGACCGCCTCGCCCGCTTCGCGGTGAGCAAGCGGCGCCGCCGCACCGACCGCTTCGCGCGCGGCATGCTGCTGGCGGCCACGCTGATCGCGCTGGTGCCGCTGGTGCTGATCGTCTACTACCTGCTGAAGAAGGGTCTCGGCGCGTGGAGCGTCAACTTCTTCACCACCGACCCGACCGGCAGCACCTTCTTCGGCGGGTCTTCGATCGGCGGAATCAAGAGCGCGATCCTCGGCACGATCGAGATGGTGGCGGTCGCCTCGGCGATCGCCATCCCGATCGGCCTGGGCGTGGCGCTGTGGCTGGTGGAGTACGGCCGCCCCACCTGGTTTGCGCACACCGTGCGCTTCTTCGTCGACGTGCTCACCGGCGTGCCGTCGATCGTGTTCGGGCTGTTCATCTACATCGCGCTGATCCTCGGCACCGGCTCCTCCTATGCCGGCATCAAGGGCTCGCTGGCGCTGTCGCTGCTGATGCTGCCGGTGGTGATCCGCTCCGCCGAGGTGATCCTGCAGCTGGTGCCCGGCGCGCTGCGCGAATCGGCGCTGGCGCTGGGCGCGCCGCGCTGGCGGGTGATCTTCCGCGTGGTGCTCCCCACCGCGCTCACGGGGATGCTCACCGGCGTGCTGCTCGCCGTCGCCCGCGCCGCCGGGGAGACCGCGCCGCTGCTGTTCACCGCCGGGCACACCAACAAAACCAACTTCGACCTCAGCCAGTTCATGAACTCACTGCCCTACCAGATCTACAACGACGTCACCTCCCCCACCACCGCCGTCGTCAACCGCGCGTGGGGGGCGGCGTTGACGCTCGTCACGATGATCCTGATCCTCAACCTGATCGCCCGCCTCGTGGCACGCCGGACTCGACTAGCATGAGCCCCGAAGCGCAACCCATCGGCGGCGCTGAGGAGGCGCCCGAGCGGATGCTCCAACCCAACCAACCCCCCTCGTCCGCCGGCGGCGCTCGCGCCGGCGTCCGCATCACGGGAGACAGCTCCGCTCCGGCCGCCGCCGCCCCGCACACGGTCGTCAAGGTCGGCCCCGAGATCCGCCTGGAGGGCCTGCGGGCCTTCTACGGCTCCGCCGAGCAGGTCAAGGGCATCGACCTGCGCTTCCCCGCCAACCAGGTCACCGCCATCATCGGGCCCTCCGGCTGCGGCAAGTCGACGATGGTGCGCTGCATCAACCGCATGCACGAGGAGATCCCCGGCGCCCGCGCCAAAGGGCGCGTGCTGCTCGACGATCAGGACGTGTACGGCACGGGGGTCGACGTGATCGCCGTGCGCCGCGCCGTCGGCATGGTCTTCCAGAAGCCCAACCCGTTCCCCACCATGTCGATCTTCGACAACGTCGCCGCCGGGTTGCGACTCACCGCCAAAGGCCGCGGCGAGCTGCAGCACCGGGTCGAGAACGCGCTGCGCGGCGCCGGCCTGTGGGACGAGGTGTCAGACCGTCTCTCCTCGCCGGGCGTGGGGCTCTCCGGAGGTCAGCAGCAGCGCATGTGCATCGCCCGCTCGCTGGCGGTCGACCCCGAGGTGCTGCTGATGGACGAGCCCTGCTCGGCGCTCGACCCGATCGCCACGCTGAAGATCGAGGAGCTGATCGAGCAGCTCAAGCAGCGCATCACGATCGTGATCGTCACCCACAACATGCAACAGGCCGCCCGTGTCGCCGACCGCACCGCGTTCATGCTCGCCGGCGAGCTGGTCGAGGTGGGGCCGACCGACGAGATCTTCACCAAACCGTCCGATTCGCGCACCGAGGAATATGTCACCGGCAAGTTCGGCTGAGCCGGCCGCTGACGGTGGCGCGACTGGCGGCGGCGGGGCGGGTGGCACAAGCCTGGCCGCGCAGTCGAGCGGCCGGTCGCGGATCCCGCGCCAGCACTTCCAACAGCAGCTGCGCGAGCTGGAGCAGCGGGCGCTGGGGGGTCTCGACATCATCGTCGAGCAGCTCGACCGCGTGCTGGAGGCGCTGGAGCACCAGGACGTGGAGCTGGCGCAGATGGTGATCGCCGACGACGACCGCGTCGACGGGCGCTACCTGGAGATCCACCAGGGGATCCTGTCGTTGCTGGCGCTGCAGGCGCCGGTGGCGGGCGATTTGCGCGTGGTGGCGGCGCTGCTGCACGTGATGAAGAACATCGAGCGGATGGGCGACCAGTGCGTCAACATCGCCAAGCTGATCCCGCTATCCGGCCACGAGCCGCCGCGCCGGCGCGAACTGATCGAGGCGCTCTTGAAGATGGGAGCGCTGGCGCGCTCGGAGGTGACGCAGTGCAAGGCCGCGTTCGCCGCGCGCGACGTGGCGCTCGCCGAGGACCTCGTGCGCCAAGACCGCACCATCAACCGTCTCAACCGCGACATCTTCCGGATGGCGCTCGACGTCGGCGACGACCCCGACACGCGCGAATGGGCGATGCACATGATCCTCGCCGCCAGAGCGCTCGAGCGGGTGGGCGACAACGCCGTCGACATCGGCGAGCAGGTGGCCTTCGTCGTCACCGGGCTGTTCCGTGAGTTCTCCGACTCCTCGCATCCGTTCCCGCAGGATTGAGCGGCGGCGACGGCGGCAGTGCGGCCGGCCCACGAGCGTTGGTACTTATAAGTTTTGGACACACCAACCAGCTTCAAAAAGTAAAGTGGTTGGTGGCCGAAAAGAACACATACACACCCACACCTCCATTCGAACCGTGCGGCGTTTGTCGCAATTAGCGAGACCCGGCTGTGAAGATCCTGTGACCATCGTCCGAGAGAACCACATCGCGACCGGCGAGTCGCTTAGACTGAGGGCCGCGATGATGGAAACCATCCGCGCCGAGCAGGGGGGCCAGGCGGACGCTCGCAGCCCCTCCTCGACAGCCCCGCCACTGCGAGTGGCGGTCATCGACCGCGACAGCGGTTTCATTCAGGTTCTCTCCAAGAGACTGGATCGGCTCGGCTGGGAGCACCGCGTGCTGGGCAGCCCGGTGCCGGCCGACGCGATCGGCGCGATGCGCCTGAGCGCGCTGGTGGTGGACCTCTCGGTGCTGGGCCCGCAGGCGTGGGAGTGGCTGGAGCGCCTGTGTGGCGCGCTCCCCGATCTCGGGATAGTCGTGTGCACCAGCCCTTCCACCGTGGCCCAGCGCGTGCGCGGGCTGCGGCTGGGCGTGGACGACTGGATCACCAAGCCGTGCCACCCGGAGGAGGTGATCGCGCGCATCCAGAGCGTTGTGCGCCGTCGCCGCCGCCCGGCCGGTCGCGCCGAGGTCAAGTCGGTGACGGCCGGCGAGGTGGAGATCCGCTCCGACCGCTTCCAGGCGTTCGTGGGCGGCCGCTCGCTCGACCTCACCCGCCGCGAGTTCGAGCTGATCGAGTTGCTGGCGGCCGCCGACGGCAGGGTGCTGGAGCGCGAGGAAATCTACTCCCGCCTGTGGGGCTATGCGATGGTGCGTGGCGACCGCTCGGTGGACGTGTTCGTCCGCAAGCTCCGCCAGAAGCTGGAGAAGTCGTCGCCCGAATGGCACTACATCCACACCCACTTCGGCATCGGCTACCGCTTCGCCGCCGAGCCCGCCGACGGGCCGGCGTCTGCCGCGGAGGATGAGCTGGCGGCGCCACCACTACCCGAGACGCCTGTGCCCACCGCCGAAGAGCCGCTCGTCGCCGAGCTGGTTTAGCGCAGCGCCTCCAGGTCGGCCCGCACCATCCGCTCCACAAGCTGCTCGAAGCCGAGTTCGACCTCCCACCCCAGCCGCTTGCGCGCGCGCGTGGGGTCGCCGACCATCGGCGTGCTCTCCGGCACACGCACCAGCTCGCCGGCTACCCGCAGGTACTGGTCGGCGTCGCGCCCGACGCACGCGAACGCGGCGCGCGCCCATTCGGCGACGGTGTGCGGTTGGCCACTGGCGAGGATGAAGTCGTCAGGCTGCTCCTGTTGGAGCATCAGCCACGCCCCGCGCACGATGTCGCCGGCGAACGACCAGTCGCGCACCGCACCAAGATCGCCGACCTCGACCTCACCGGCCAGCCCCAGCTCCACTTCGGCGGCGGCGCGGGTGAGCTTGCGCGTGACGAACCGCGGGGGGCGGCGCTCGGACTCGTGGTTGTAGAGGATGCCTGAGCACACGTAAAGTCCGTCGCGCGCGCGCAATGCCCCCGCCAACTGGTGGGCCGCGAGCTTGGCGATTGCGTAGGGGTTGTGCGGGCGACAGCGCGTGTCCTCATGCTGAGGACTCTCCCCCGCCTCCCCGAAGATGGCGCCGGTGTTGGCGAGGAACACGCGAATCGTGGGATCGATCTCGCGCACCGCCTCCAGCAGCGCCGCCGTGGAATCGACGATCGCCGCGCACGTCTCTGCCGGTCGCTCCCAGGAGTCGGGCACGAACGAGGGCGCGGCGAGGTGATAGAGCTCGTGCGGGCGCACCCGCTCCACTGTTGCCCGCAGGCCGGCGGGGTCGAGCAGCTCCCCGGGCACCGCCTCCACCTGCCCCCGCAGGTGCTCGCCGGCGTCGAGCGATACGTGCGGCCAGCCGCGTACGACCCCGGTGACCGCATACCCCTTACTCAGCAGCAGCTCCGCCAGGAACGATCCGTCCTGGCCGGTGAGCCCGGTGACGAGCGCGCGGCGCGGCGGTTCAGCCACGCACCAGCCCGCGTTCGGCGCCGCTGAGCAGCCGGTGGTCGGAGTCGACCATCAGCCGGATGAGCTCCTCGAAACTGGTGTGCGGCTCCCAGCCTAGGTCGCGGCGCGCCTTGGAGGGGTCGCCGATCAGATGGTCGACCTCGGCGGGACGCACGAGCGAGGAGTCGAGCACGACCCGCTCGTCGATCCCCAGCCCCGCCTGGTCGAAGGCGATCTCCAAGCATTCGCGCACCGAGTGCGCTTTGCCGGTGGCGATCACGTAGTCCTCGGCCTGGTCGCGCTGGAGCATCAGCCACATGGCCTCCACGTAATCCTTGGCGTACCCCCAGTCGCGTTCGGCGTCGAGGTTGCCGAGGTGCAGCTTCTCGGTCAGGCCCAGCCGGATGGCGGCGGCGTGCCAGGTGATCTTGCGGGTGACGAACTCGAGCCCGCGGCGGGGCGACTCGTGGTTGAAAAGTATCCCTGAAGTGGCATGCAGCCCGTAGGACTCCCGGTAGTTAACCGTGATGAAGTGCCCGTAGGCCTTGGCAACCCCATAGGGCGAGCGCGGGTAGAAGGGCGTTTGCTCGGTTTGCGGCACCTCGCGCACCTTGCCGAACATCTCGCTGGAGGATGCCTGGTAGAGGCGCGCGTCGGGACACACTTCGCGCATGGCCTCCAGCATCCGCGTGACGCCGACGCCGGTGAACTCGGCGGTGAGCGTCGGCTGGATCCAGGAGACCGCGACGAACGACATCGCCGCGAGGTTGTAGATCTCCTGCGGCTGGGAGGCGCGCAGCGCGTCCACCAGCGAGCGCTGGTCGAGCAGGTCGCCCTGGTGGAGGGTGATGCGGTCGCGAATGTGCTCGATCCGCTCGAACTTCTCGGTGGAGGCGCGGCGCACCATTCCATGCACGTCGTAACCCTTGTCGAGCAGCAGCTCGGCGAGGTAGGAGCCGTCCTGACCGGTGACGCCGGTGATCAGCGCGGAGGGGGCGTTGGACATGGAGGAGACCCTATCGCGCGGACCCGACCCCGTCGGTGACGGAGGCGTTACACGTCCGTGGCACCAGCCGCCACCCGCCCTTCAGCGATCAGCGCCAGCTCGCTGGGCCGCAACAGCAAAAGCAGCTCGCCTGAGGGCCCCTCGATCCGCACGACCGCCAGCCCGCCCTTCTTGAGGTCGATGCGCGCCCCGGTGAGTTCGGCGACCACCGTGGAGAGGTCGGGCTCGTGGCCGACCAGCAGCAGCCGCCCGCCCTGCGCCACCTCGCGGGCAGGCAGCGACTGGGCGAGCGCGGCCAGCGCCTGGCGCGCGTCGAAGCCTTCAGCGAGCGGCGTGTGGATCTGCAGCCGCTCGCTTTGCTCCGTCCCCCACGCCCGCGCGGCCACCTTGGCGGTGCGCAGCGCGCGCTCCTTGGGGCTGGACAGCAGCGCGATGAACTCGACGCCCATCAGCGCGATCGCCTCGCCCCCCAGCCGCGCCTGGCGCTCGCCCCGCTCGGTGAGCCGCCGCTCGGGATCGGGCCGGCTGCCGTGCGGCTCGGCGTCGGCGTGACGTAGCAACCACAGCTGGCGCGCCATCTCTATCGCGCTTCACAGTAGCGATATGTTGAGGGTGTAGCGTTGAGGGAGACTATGAGCGTCGCGCCCCAGCAAGCCGAGGTACCGGACACCCGTCTGCGGGACCCGTCGCTGTACATCAACCGCGAGCTGTCGTGGCTGGACTTCAACGAGCGCGTGCTGCAGCTGGCCGAGGACGAGCAGCTGCCGCTGCTGGAGCGCGTGAAGTTTTGCGCGATCTACACGACCAACCTCGACGAGTACTACATGGTGCGGGTGGCGGGCCTGTACGACCAGATCGAGGCCGGCGTGGAGACTCCCAGCCAGGACGGCATGACCCCCTCGCAGACGATCGCGCGTATCCGCGAGCGGGTGCTGGAGCTGGGGGGCCGCCTCACCGCCTGCTTCGAGCAGCGCCTGCGCCCGGCGCTGGCCGAGCACGGCATTCGCGTGGTGGGCTTCGCCGAGCTGGACGAGCGCCAGCGCGCGCACCTGGCAAAGCACTTCCAGCAGGTGATCTTCCCCACGCTCACGCCGCTCGCGGTCGCCCCCGGGCGCCCCTTCCCATACATCTCCAACCTGTCGCTGTCGCTGGCCGTGCTGGTGCGCGACCCGATGACCGACCAGACGGTGTTTGCCCGCGTGAAGGTGCCCATGGAGATCCTCCCGCGCTTCGTCGAGGTGCCGACCGACGATGCGGGCGTGACGCTGGTCGCCCTGGAGGAGGTCATCGCCCACCACCTGGGCGCGCTGTTCCCGGGGATGGAGATCGTCGACCACCACCTGTTCCGCGTCACCCGCGACGCCGACCTGGAGGTGTCGGACGACGCCGCCGATCTGCTGCAGGCGGTGGAGGACGAGCTGCGCCGCCGGCGGTTCGGTGAGATCGTGCGCGTGGAGCTGGGCGCCCACTGCTCGGATCCGCTGCGCAGCGAGCTGCTGGGTCTGCTGGGGATGGAGGAGGACGAGATCTACCCGGTCGACGGCATGCTGGACATGGGCGCGCTGTGGCAGATCGTGCGCCTGCCTGGCCTGAAGGAGCTGCGCGACCCGCCGATGAGTGGCCTCACCCACCCGCGGCTGCTGGCCGCGACCGTCGGTGGGGCCGGCGGCGCCCAGGCCGGACGGGGCGACCCGCGCTCCGAGGAGGACGGCGGCCCCGACGTGCTGGCGGCGATGCGCGAGGGCGACGTGCTGGTGCACCACCCCTACGACTCGTTTACGACCTCGGTGGAGCGGTTTGTGCAGCAGGCGGTGGCCGACCCCAACGTGCTGGCGATCAAGTTGACGGTGTACCGCACCAGCGACGACTCGCCGCTGGTGCCGGCGCTGATCGAGGCCAGCGAGAGCGGCAAGCAGGCGGTGGCGCTGGTGGAGCTGAAGGCGCGGTTTGAGGAGCGCATGAACATCCACTGGGCCAAGGCGTTGGAGGAGGCGGGCGTGCACGTGGTGTACGGGCAGCCGGCGCTCAAGACGCATGTGAAGTGCGTGCTGGTGGTGCGCAAGGAGGGCGAGGGGGTGCGCAACTACGTGCACATCGGCACCGGCAACTACCACTCCACCACCGCCCGCCTCTACACCGACTTCGGGCTGTTCACGATCGACCCTCAGATCGGCGCGGACGTGACCGACATGTTCAACTACCTCACCGGGTACGGCCGCCCGACGCACTACCGCAAGGTGCTGATCGCCCCCGCGCAGCTGCGCGACGGACTGCTGGCGGAGATCGACCGCACGATTGCCGCCCACACGCCGGAGCGCCCGGCGCGGATTTTGATGAAGATGAACGCGCTGGTGGACGGTCCCTGCATCCGCGCGCTGTACCGCGCCTCGCGCGCCGGCGTGCAGGTGGATCTCAACGTCCGCGGCATCTGCTGCTTGCGCCCGGGCGTGGAGGGCGTGTCGGAGAACATCCGCGTGGTGTCGGTGGTGGGCCGGCTGCTGGAGCACTCGCGCGTGTATGCGTTTGAGCGTGACGGCGAGCAGGTGGTGTACATCGCCTCGGCCGATTTGATGCCGCGCAACCTCGACCACCGCGTGGAGCTGGCGGTGCCGATCCAGTCGGCGGAGCTGCGCGCCGAGCTGCTGGACACGCTGGAACGCGCCTTTCACGACAACCAAAACGCGTGGCAGCTGGGCGAGGACGGCACCTGGCGCCGGCGCCATCCAGCGCCGGGCGAGCGTCCCAGCAGCATGCAGCTGGAGCTGATCGAGCTCCACGCGCGGCGCGCCGTCGAGTAGCGTGCCGGTATGGACTTGACGTTCAGCGAATCGGAGAGCGCGTTCCGCGACGAGCTGCGCGCCTGGTTTGGCGAGAATCACCCGGGCGCCGAGCCCGAGGGTGACGAAGATCGCAGGTACGCGTGGCGGCGCGACTTCCAGCGCCGGCTCGCCGAGGGAGGCTGGGCCGCCGTGCACTGGCCGCGCGAGTACGGTGGCCGTGGCGCGACGCTCACCGAGTCGGCGATCTTCTTCGAGGAGCTGGGGCGCTCCGGCGCTCCGCTGCCCGCCAACGTGCTCGGCCTGCTGCTGGCCGGCCCGACGATCATGACGTGGGGCACCGAGCGCCAGAAGGAGCGCCACCTGTCGCCGATCCTGACCGCGGATGAGATCTGGTGCCAGGGCTTCTCCGAGCCCGACGCCGGCTCGGATCTCGCCAGCCTGAAAACGCGCGCGGCGAAGGATGGCGATGAGTGGGTGCTCACCGGCCAGAAGGTGTGGACGAGCGCCGCGCAGTACTCGAAGTGGTGCATGCTGGTCGCGCGCTCCGACCCCGACGCCCCCAAGCACAAGGGGCTGACCTACTTCCTGATGGACATGGAGCAGGACGGCGTGCAGATCCGTCCGCTGCGCCAGATCACCGGCGAGCCCGAGTTCAACGAGCTGTTCCTGGACGGCGCCCGCGTCCCGGAGGAGAACGTGCTGGGGGGCGTGGGCAACGGCTGGAAGGTGGCGCTGACGACACTGATGAACGAGCGCGCCGGCCTGGGGTTCTTCCTGCAGGTCCGCTTGCGCCAGCTGCTGGACCGTCTGATCGAGGAGGCCGCCGGCGAAGGACTGCTGGAGGACCCCGTGGTGGCCGACCGCCTCGGCGAGCTGCACCTGCGCACGGAGATCGTGCGACTGGGCGCCTACCGGGGGCTGACCACGATCGAGAAGTACGGCCAGCCCGGCCCGGAGGGGTCACTCACCAAGTGGATGTGGTCGGACACCAACCAGCGCCTCACGCAGCTGGCCGCCGAGCTGCTCGGCCCCGGCGCGCTGCGCGCTGGCGACCCGTGGGCGTATGAGCTGCTGCGCGCTCGCGGCAACTCGATCGAGGGGGGCACCACGGAGGTGCTCAAGAACATCGTCGCCGAGCGTGTGCTCGGCCTGCCCAAGTCGCGTTAGGAGGGGGAGGCAGCCGTGGATTTCGACCTCAGCCCCAGCCAGCGCGAGATCAAGGACGTTGCGCGCGAGCTGCTGGCCGCGCGCTCGCCGTTTGCCAAGGTACGCGTGGCAGCCGAGGCCTCCGCATATGACGCCGCACTGTGGAACGAGCTGGTGGAGCTCGGCTGGCCGGGGATCGCGGTTGCCGAGGCGCACGGCGGCCAGGGCCTCGGCGCGGTCGAGCTGGCGGTGCTGGCCGAGGAGCTCGGGTATGCGTGCGCGGCCACGCCGTTCCTGTCCACGGCCACGGCCGCCGCCGTCATCCAGGCCACGGGCAGCGACGAGCAGCGCGCTCGCTGGCTGCCGGGCCTGGCCTCGGGGGAGCTGAACGCCGGGATCGGCACGCGCGAGCTGGCGGCCGACGCCGCCGGCGCCGCGGTGGTGCTCGTGATCGACGGCGACGAAACTCAGCTGATCGCCCCGCCCGCGACCGGCGAGTTCGTCTCGATCGACCCCACCCGGCGATTCGCGACCGTCGCGGGGGACGGTGAGCCCCTCGGCCCCGGCGCCGCCGATCGGATCCGCGCCGCGATCGCGGCCGAGATCGTGGGCGTCTGCCAGCGTGCGCTCGACATGACGCTGGCATACGTCAAAGAGCGCAAGCAGTTCGGCGTTCCCGTCGGATCCTTTCAGGCCGTCGCGCACCGTTGTGCGGAGATGCTGCTCCACACCGAGAGCGCGCGCTCGAGCGCCTACTACGCGGCGTGGGCCGCCGACGCCGATCCGCAGTTGCTGCCCGAGGCGGCGGCGCTGGCGGGCGCCGCGGCGGCCGAAGGCGGCCCGTCGGTCGCCGCCGGCGCGATCCAGATGCACGGCGGGATCGGCTTCACGTGGGAGGCCGACGTGCACTGGCTGTTCAAGCGCGCGCAGCTCGACGCGGCGCTGCTGGGCGGCGCCAAGCGCCACCGTGCGGCGCTGGCTCGGTTGGCTGCCGCCAAGGTCCGGCAGCCGGCGTAGCCTCGTCATGTGCGGCGCGGCGCGTCTGCCGCGATCAGCCCGCTTGGCGGTGGCGCACCGCACTTGCTTCAGCCAAGCTGTGGATGTCACAGCTTCGAAACAAACAGATTAGTGGTCGGTGGAGTAATCTCGACTACACCGCTCCGCGCACATTCCCCACATGAGCACCCGAGTAGAAAGGAGCCCACCATGGGCCTCAAGCTTGGCAAGCATCCGCCGGTCTTTGACGCGCGGACCCTGCGCTTCGGACACTATGTGAAGGCCGAACTGCCGCCCCCGCCGGCATCGGAGAACTTCGGCGCCAAGGTGCCCTCGTGGCCGATGTACGCCAACGACAAATACGGCGACTGCACATGCGCGGCCGCTGGGCACATGATCCAGAACTGGACCGCCAACGCGGGCACGGAGATCACCCCGCCGGAAGCGTCGGTGGTGAGCTTTTACGAGCACTTCGTCGGCACGCCGCCTCCGCCGGACGAGGGTTGCAACATGCTGCAGGTCCTCAAGTATTGGCGCAAGACGGGGCTCGACGGCCACAAGGTGCAGGCGTTTGCGTCGGTCGAGCCGAAGAACCTGGTCGAGGCCCAAGACGCCGTCTACCTGCTCGGGAGCCTCTACATCGGCGTGGCGCTCCCGAACTTTGCCGTGCAGGGCGAAATGCTCACGATCCCATGGGTGGTGCCGCCCGGGGGAGCCGTCGGCGAAGCCGCGCCCAACCCCGAAAACGGACACTGCATCCCAGCCGTGGCCTACGACGCCCGCAATCTGTACGTGGTCACCTGGGGCGAGCTGAAGTCGATGAGCTGGCAGTTTTACGAAGCGTACGCCGACGAGGCGTACGCCGTGCTCAGCGAGGACTTCCTCGGGCCCAGCGGGGGCACCGTCGCAGGTTTCGACCTGGCCCAGCTGAAAGCGGACCTCGCGAAGCTTTAGCGCCCTGCGGGGCAACCAGCCTGGGGCGACGGAGCGTCGGGTGGGCAGGGACTATGGTGGGCGGGTGAGCGATCGATATGTCCCAGCGGCTGGTCGTGCGGTGCTCACGCCTCTCTACGACGCCATCAACGCGATTACGATGCGGCAGCGACGATGGCGTCCACGACTCGTCGAGCGAGCGGTCGGCACTGGCGTTCCGACGCGGATCCTGGATCTCGGTTGTGGTACTGGCGAGATGGCGCTGGCGATCGCTCGTGCTTCTCGGGCGGTGACGCTGATCGGCGTCGACGGCGATGCTGAGGTACTGAGGCGAGCAGCTGCGAAGGCGCGGGCGGAGGGTGTCGAGCTCGAGCTCCACGAGGCGCGAGCCGATCGCATCCCGCTTGCAGACGCGTACGTCGATTGTGTGGTGAGCACGCTGATGTTTCACCATCTCGGACCCGAGGCGAAGCGTGCGGCGCTCGCTGAGGCGCGGCGTGTCCTCGCCCCCGGCGGACGGCTCTTGGTGTGCGACGTAGGCCGCGCCAGCGATCCGGTAATGCGCGCCGCGTTCTTTGCCGTGCAGCTGCTCGATGGATTTGCAAACACGCGCGAGCACGCGCGAGGCGCACTTCCCGATATCGTGTCGCACGCTGGATTCTCGGCCGTCACCGTGTTCGCCCGGTATCGCACCGGCGGCGGCACACTCGACCTGATCGAAGCGCTGCGCTAGACCCAACCGGCACGCAGTCGCGCCCCGCGCCCAATCTGTCGCCCGTCTGCCGATGCCGGCTCGGAGGTTCTGTAAAGCGCTCGAGTCGACGCCGGATCTTGTAGACTTTGTTCCTAGCGGGTGACGCGGAGAGTGGAGGATCGGGGACAATGGCGGCGCGATCAGCGGGGGCCGTGAAGCTCGGGCAGGCAGGCCTGTTGCGGTCTGCGCCGGCTTTCTCGGTGAACGGTCGCTGTGTGCCGCGGGTCAAGTGGCGGCTGCTGCTCGCGGCCGTGCTGCTGGCGCTGGCTGTCGGAGCAGCGGTGCACGAGGGCTTTCCCGGTAGGCGCGCGGTAGGCGCTGCACGCGTGCGAGCCCACGGCTTGTCGCATGCTGGTCTCCTGAGTCTGCCCGTAGCTGCTCAAGGGCCTGTGTCTGCAGCGTTGGGGGCTGAAGGTCAGGCGTATCGGGTTGGCCGCCGGGGGGGAGGATTTACAGCGTCGAGCCCTGTGCAGCACCTGAGCACGAGTTTCACCCGCTCGGGGATGTCGGTGCGCTCGGGGGGCGCCGAGGTCGGGCTCAGTCTTCTCGCCGTCGGATATGGCTCTACGCTCGCTTCGCTGGCACGGGTCGCGCCGAGCGCTCACGCAAACCGGGTTCTCTACCAGCACCCTGACCTGGATGAGTGGTATGCGAACGGGCCGCTCGGCATCGAGCAGGGCTTCACCGTGGCGCACGCGCCGGCGAGAAGCGCTGTGGGGCCGCTGACCGTCTTGCTTGCGCTCTCCGGCAACGTGCTTGCCAAACTCGCCGAACACGGCCGGGGGCTGACGCTGACACACGCCGGGCACCCCGTTCTGCGCTATGCGGCCTTGCAGGCCAGCGACTCGCGCGGGCGCGTGCTGCGCAGCTGGCTCGCGCTCGAAAGAGGCCGAATCATGCTGCGGGTCGACACCGCGGGCGCGCGTTACCCGCTGCGGATCGACCCGTTGATCCAGCAGGGCGAAAAGCTCACCGGCGCGGGCGAAATCGCAAGCGGCCGGTTCGGCTATAGCGTGGCGCTGTCAGCAGATGGCAACACTGCGCTGATCGGCGCGCGCTACGCCATTCGGAACAACAATGAAGCCGGCGGGGCGTGGGTGTTCACGCGCTCGGGGTCCACCTGGACCCAGCAGGGCGGAAAGCTCAACGGCACCGGCCATGCCGGAGAAACCTTGTTCGACCACATCGGAGAAGGCGCATTCGGGTACAGCGTCGCGCTCTCCGCCGACGGCGACACCGCGCTGATCGGCGGGCCGGGCGACAACGGCGGCGCGGCCAACAACGGCGGCGTGGGCGCGGTGTGGGTGTTCACGCGCTCGGGCTCCACCTGGACCCAGCAGGGCGAAAAGCTCACCGGCACGGGCGAGAACGGAAAAGGCGAATTCGGCAAGAGCGTCGTGCTCTCCGCCGACGGCGACACGGCGCTGATCGGCGGGCCTGCCGACAACGGCGGCACGGGCGCGGCATGGGTGTTCACGCGCTCGGGCTCCACCTGGACCCAGCAGGGCGAAAAGCTCACCGGCACGGGCGAGAACGGAAAAGGCGAATTCGGCACAAGCGTGGCGCTGTCCGAAGACGGCGACACGGCGTTGATCGGCGGGCCTGCCGACAACGGCGGCGCGGGCGCGGCGTGGGTGTTCACGCGCTCGGGCTCCACCTGGACCCAGCAGGGCGAAAAGCTCGTCGGCGACTGCACTAGCAGCTGCGCCAACGAGGGCACGGGCGAGACCGGAGAAGGCATGTTCGGCACAGTGGCCGCGCTCTCCGCCGACGGCGACACCGCGCTGATCGGCGGGCCGGCCGACAACGGCGGCGCCGGCGCGGCGTGGGTGTTCACGCGCTCGGGCTCCACCTGGAGCCAGCAGGGCGAAAAGCTTGTCGGAGACTGCACGAGCAGCTGCGCCCACGAGGGCACGGGCGAGACCGGAGAAGGCAAGTTCGCCACCAGCGTCGCGCTCGCCGAAGACGGCGACACCGCGCTGATCGGCGGCCCCGGCGACAACGACGACGCCGGCGCGGCGTGGGTGTTCACACGCTCGGCCGGGGTGTGGAGCCAGCAGGGGCCGAAGCTCACCGACGGCGGAGAGGGCAATAGCGAAGTCGGCTACAGCGTCGCGCTGTCCGAAGACGGCGACACCGCGATGATCGGCGGGCCCGAAGACGACACCGCCACCGGTGCGGTGTGGGTGTTCACGCGCTCGGGCGGGGTGTGGAGCCAGCAGGGGCCGAAGCTCACCGGCGGCGAAGAGGGCAACAGCCAGTTCGGCGTATACGTCGCGCTCTCCGCCGACGGCAACACGGCGCTGATCGGCGGCCCCGGCGACAATGACGACGCCGGCGCGGCGTGGGTGTTCACGCGCTCGGGCGGGGTGTGGAGCCAGCAGGGGCCGAAGCTCACCGGCAGGGGCGAGACCAGGGAAGACGGGTTCGGCGTGAGCGTGGCGCTCTCCGCCGACGGCAACACGGCGCTGATCGGCGCCCCTGGCGACAATGGCGGCCTATTCGGAAAGGGCGCGGCATGGGTGTTCACGCGCTCGGGCTCCACCTGGACCCAGCAGGGCGAAAAGCTCGTCGGCGACTGCACCGGCAGTTGTACCGACGAGGGCACGGGCGAGATCGAGAACGCTTGGTTTGGCTACAACGTCGCGCTCTCCGCCGACGGCGACACCGCGCTGATCGGCGGCTTTCGTGACAATGGCTGGTACGGGGCCGCCTGGGTGTTCACGCGCTCGGGATCCACCTGGAGCCAGCAGGGCGAAAAGCTCGTCGGCGACTGCACGAGCAGCTGCACCCACGAGGGCACCGGCGAGACCGGAGAGGGCATGTTCGGCACAATGGTCGCGCTCTCCGCCGACGGCAACACGGCGCTGATCGGCGCCTGGAACGACGACAGCGTTCTCGCCGGCAACGAACACTACAGCGGCAAGGGCGCGGCGTGGGTGTTCACGCGCTCGGGCTCCACCTGGACCCAGCAGGGCGAAAAGCTCGTCGGCGACTGCACCGGCAGCTGCACCAACCAGGGCACGGGCGAGACCGGAACAGGCAGGTTCGGCGTAACTGTGGCCCTGTCCGCCGACGGCAACACGGCGCTGATCGGCGGGCTCGACGACAACGGCACCAGGGGCGCGGCGTGGCTGTTTACGCGCTCGGGCTCCACCTGGACCGAGCAGGGCGAAAAGTTTACCGGCGGGGGCGAGTCCGGAGAAGGCGAATTCGGCACAAACGTCGCGCTCTCCGCCGACGGTGGCACGGGGATGATCGGCGCCTGGCGCGACAACGGGGGCAGGGGCGCGGCGTGGGTCTTTGTGGACCTGCCCACCCCGACCACGGGCGCGACGACGGGCGTCGGCGAAACCGGCGCGACTCTCAACGGAACCCTCGGTGCCGGCGGCTCGAGCACGGCGTACTTCCAATACGGGACGAGCACGGCCTACGGAGCCTCCACTGTCACCCAGACCAGTGGCCCCTCCAGCAGCCCGAGTCCGCTCGCCGCCGCCATCGGCGGGCTTGCGCCGGGGACGACTTATCATTTCCGGCTGGTCGCGGGAAACTCCGGCGGGGTTGCCTACGGCGCCGATCAGACGTTCACGACCGAAGCCCGAGGCGTGGTTTCCACGACCGAATCGACTACCACCACGCCGACCCAAACCACCTCCTCGTCGCCATCGGTACCGAGCGAGACGCCCCTGCCTCCGCCTGCGGTGCAGGACGCAAGCCAATCCACGACGAGATGGCGCGAGGGCAATCAGCTCGCCAGCATCAGCCGCACGAAGACGCCCACAGGAACGACCTTCTCGTTCCAGCTCAACGAGCAGGCAACCGTGACCTTCAGCTTCGCCCAAAGCGTCAGCGGCCGCAAGGCAGGCGGCAAGTGCGTCATGCAGACCGAGAAGAATCGCCGCAAGCCCGCCTGCACGCGCACCGTGACGGCGGGCACGCTCACCTTCACAGGCCACAGTGGTGCCAACAAAGTGGCGTTCCAGGGACGCATCTCGCCCGTAAACAGGCTCAAGCCAGGGCGCTACACGCTTGTGATTACGGCCACCAACTCTGCCGGAGCGCGCTCGACGTCGGCGTCGCTGAGCTTCACAATCGTCAAGTAACACCCGGTGGACCAGCACTTGCATTCGGCGACGAGCACGCGTCTCGCGACCGTCACGGATCACGCTCGGATCGGACTACAGACCCCCTTCGCCGGTTTGCTCGTGTACGCCGTGGGCGCCGTCGCCAGACCCGACGTTAGGCAGCCGGGGCGGGCAGCGAGTCGAGCGCCGCTTTCAACTCGTCTACCGACTGGTAGTCGAGCCCGAGTCGATGGTCGTGGCGATGGCGCACGATCCCTTGCTCGTCGATGACGATCACCGCGCGCTTGGTGCCGAGCCGCCCCCCCCATGCGCCGTACTGCTTTGCGACGGCCCCACCGACATCGGCCAGCAGCGGCACCGTGAGCGAGTTCTTCGCGACGAAATCCTCATGCGAAGCAACGTCCTGAGCCGAGATCCCGACAACCGTCGCACCAAGCGCGTTGAAGTCCTCGGTCCGGTCACGGTAGGAGCAGAACTGTTTGGTACAGACCATCGTGCGATCCCCCGGATAGAAGAGCAGCACGACGCGCTCGCCGCGGTGCTCGGAGAGCTTGAACGGCCCGTCGGTGCCCGGCAGCTCGAAGTCCGGCGCCTGTTCTCCCACCTGCGGTGTTTTGGCCATATTCCTTGCCTCCCTACGTCGCGATCGCAGTGTGCGGTGAGCTTACGCCGCGGGGCGACGTAGCGTCGGCGACCCGGCGCTGCGGGTCGCCGACGCTCACAGTGGCGCCGAGGTTGAGGGGGCCTCGGGCCGGCGTGAGATCCGGGTGGCGGCCGGCGGGAGAGAGAGTTCGTGTACCGGCTGCTCGGAACGCACGTCGCTCGTATCCCGTATCTGGGATGGCTCGGATGTTGGCAGCCGCCCGGGCGTCGAATGTGACCGTGTGGTGACCGCACGCGGCGCTGACGCGACAGGTGAAAGCGGTGTGACATCGCAGGCAACAAACCCACGCGAGGCTAGGACAGGACGCTCGCCATCGACGCCGACAGCGGGCGCATCCTGTGGCCGGCCCGCTCAGTGGCTAGCCTGAAGTCATGGAGGAATCGCTTAGCGGCCAGCTGCTGCTGGCGGCCCCGTCGCTGCTGGACCCCAACTTCAGGCGCACCGTGGTGTTGATCGGCTCGCACAGCGAGAGCGGGGCGATGGGGATCGTGCTCAACCGCCCCTCGAAGGTGCCGGTGAGCGAGGCGGTGCCGGAGCTGGAGCAGGCGGTGGGCGCGCTCGACACGGTGTATGTCGGCGGCCCGGTGCAGCCCAACTCGATCGTATTCCTCGCCGAGTTCCTCGACCCCGAGCCGGCCGGATTGCTGGTGCTGGGCCGGATCGGCTTCCCCGCGCCGGAGACCGACATCGACGAGCTGACCGAGGTGATCGCCCGGCGGCGGGTGTTCGCCGGCTACGCCGGCTGGGGCGAGGGGCAGCTGGACGAGGAGCTGGACAACGGCGACTGGGTCGCGCACCCGGCGCAGCCCGACGACGTCTTCACCGAAGATCCCGAGGAGCTGTGGTCGCACGTGCTCACCCGCAAGGGTGGCACCTACGCCCTGATGGCGCGGATGCCGCTGGACCCCCGCATGAATTGAGGGACCCGGCCGTGCCCGAGGCCCGGTCGTCCGCGAGAGACTCCGCTCTCGCCGCGCAACCTTCTACCCTCTAGCGAAGCCCGCGCCCGTGAGCCCGTCGTTGCGGCTCCGGCATTCTTTCGACTAGAAGGTCACCGATGCTCAAGCTCGCCCGCTGGTCCACCACCCACCGCCGCCTCGTCGTCGTCGTCTGGATCGCGCTGATCGTCGCGGTGGGCACGCTCGCGCAGTCGGCGGGGACGGAATACTCCAACAACTTTACGCTGCCCAACTCGGACGCCCAGCGTGCGTCTGACCTGCTGGAACACAGCTTCCCCGCGCAGGCGGGCGACCGCGACCAGATCGTGTTCCGCGTGGCCTCCGGCAGCGTGCTGAAACCGGCGGTGCGCACACGCATGAGCGCGATGTTTGCGCAGGTGGCGAAGCTCCCGCACGTCGCAGCGGTGATCAGCCCCTACGCGGGACCGTCGGCCGGCAAGGCGGTGTCGGCGAACAAGCAGATCGCGTTCGCCACGGTGGTGTTCGACGAGAAAGCCAACCTGCTGCCGGTGAGCGCCGCCAAACGCGTGGTGAGCGTCGCGCAAGCGGCACGCCGGTCGGGCCTCGAAGTGGAGCTGGGCGGGCAGGCGATCGAGGCCACGCAGCAGGTGGGCTTCGGTCTCTCCACCGCGGTGGGGTTGCTGGCGGCGATCGTGGTGCTGCTGCTCACGTTCGGCTCGCTGGTGGCAATGGGCCTGCCGATCGTCACCGCGCTGTTCGGCCTCGGCACGGGACTCAGTCTGATCGCGCTGTTTACGCACGTCGTGGACACCCCCAACTTCTCCTCGGAGCTGGCAGCGATGATCGGGCTGGGCGTGGGGATCGACTACTCGCTGTTCATCCTCACCCGCTTCCGCGAGGCGTATGCCGGGCCGGGGGCGACGCACGGGCGGGTGAAAGAGTCGGTGGTGCAGGCGATGGACACCGCCGGCCGCGCGGTGCTGTTCGCCGGCACGACCGTGGTGATCGCGCTGCTGGGGATGATGCTGCTGGGCGTCGACTTCCTCTACGGCGTGGCGCTGTCGGCCTCGATCGGCGTGCTGCTGGTGATGCTCAGCGCGCTCACGCTGCTGCCGGCGCTGCTGACGTTCGCGGGCGCCCGCCTCGCCCGGCCGGGCCGGCTGGCGCGCCAGCGCGAACGCCGGGAAGCCGCCGCATCGGTCGCCGGGGCGTCAGCCGCTGGAGCGGCAGGGAGCGCCGCGGACAACGGGTCGGACAACGGGTCCACCGAGGGCTTGCACAGCCCGGCGGCGGGCAGGGCGTGGCTGCGCTGGAGCGCCTTCGTGCAGAGCCGTCCGCGCACGATCGCGGTGACGGCCACGCTCGTCATGCTGGTGATCGCCGCCCCCGCGATCGCGCTGCGGCTGGGCTCCAGCGACGCCAGCAACGACCCCGTGGGGCAGACCACCTACAAGGCCTATCGCCTGCTGGCGAAGGGCTTCGGCGAAGGCTTCAACGGCCCGCTGCAGGTGGTGGTGCGCCAGCCCCATCGCGGCGACAGCGCCGCCTTGGGCGAACTCGAGCGCACGCTGGCGGCGACGCCTGGGGTGGCGTCGGTCGCACCGCCCCGTTTGAGCCCGACGGGGGAAGTGGCGACGATCTCGGTGTACCCGAGCTCTTCGCCGCAGGCGTACGCCACCACCCAGCTGGTGCAGCATTTGCGCGCGGCTGTGATTCCACCGGTGGCGGCGCGCACCGGCGCGACGGTGTACGTGGGCGGCGTCACCGCCGGCACGATCGACTTCGCCACGGTGCTGGGCCACAAGCTGCCGTTGTTCATTGGCGTGGTGGTACTGCTGTCGGCACTGCTCTTGATGGTGGTGTTCCGCTCGCTGGTGATCCCGCTGCAGGCGGCGGTGATGAACCTGCTCAGCATCGGCGCCTCGATGGGCGTGATCGTGGCGATCTTCCAGTGGGGATGGCTGCCCGGTTTGATGGGGGTCAGCGCCGGCCCGATCGAGTCGTTCATCCCGGTGATGCTGTTTGCGATCGTGTTTGGGTTGTCGATGGACTACGAGGTGTTTCTGGTGTCGCGCATCCACGAGCAGTGGACGCGCACACGCGATCACAAACGCGCGGTGGGCGAGGGACTGGCGCTGACCGGCCGCGTGGTGACTGCCGCCGCCGCGATCATGGTGTGCGTGTTCCTCTCGTTTGTGCTGGGCGAAGAGCGTGTGATCAAGGAGTTCGGCCTCGCGCTCGCGAGCGCCGTGTTCCTCGACGCGGTGATCGTCCGCTGCCTGCTGCTGCCGGCGGTGCTGGACCTCGTCGGCGAGCGCACCTGGTGGATCCCCGCTTGGCTGGACCGGGTGCTGCCGCGTGTGAACATCGAGGGCACCTCGGCGCGGGACGCCGCGCCCGGCGAGCAGGAGCTGTCCTTGAACGGCGCCTCGCGCCGGCGCCAGAAGGTGGGCTAGGAGGCGCAGGCCGGCCGGGAGGCTAGGGGGCGCAGGCGCTGCAGGCGCCGTGCAGCACGATCTCGTGCTCTGAGACGACCAGCGGCACGCGCTCGCTGAGCTCGTCGATCGCACGCTCCAGCGCGTCGTCGGCGAACGGCATCACCACGCCGCAGCTGTCGCACACGAGGTGATGGTGGTGCTCGCCGGCGGCGTCGTGCGCGCGCTCGTAGCGCACCATCGCCTGCCCAGTCTCTACTCGACTCACGAGGCCGGCGCGCTCCAGCTCGTCGAGGATCCGGTAGACGCTGGCGCGGCTGACCGGCCGTGCGCCGCCGCGACCGACCGGCCGCGGAGCGCGCTCGCGCAACGTTTCCTCGATCTCGGCCGCGGTGAGCGCGCAGCGCTGCTCCGCGAGTAGCTCCAGCACCGCGCGCCGCGCGCCGCCGCGCCGGTGGCCGGCCGCGGCCAACGTCGCCTCCGCGCGGTCGGCCCACGCTCGGGTGTGGGAGTCATTGCTCATGGAACGATCGTAGAGAAGCATGGGAGAGCCGTCGGAGCCCTGCCGTGACGCCAAGCCGCCCAGCCGCGCCCGATCGCGTAGGAGACCGCGCTGCCGCTGCCGACGAAGAACCCCACGGGATAGTTGGTCTTGTAGGAGGCGGCGATCGCGATCCACACGATCAGCAGGGCGATCACCACCGACAGGGCCATGGCCGGCAGCGGCCGGTCGGTGAATGAGCGGGCGGCTGCCGGCGCGCCGATCATCAGGCTGAAGATCAGCAGCGTGCCGACGACGGGCACGGTCATCGCCGTTGCGAGGGCAAGCACGGCGAGGAACAGCATCTCCATGCGAAAGCCGCTGACGCCGCGTGCCTCTCCCACCTCCGGGAGGACGGAGGAGAGCATCAGCGGCCGGTAGAGGACGGCGATGGCGAGGATGCAGAGGGCGCCGAGGATCGCGGTCGGCGCGAGCTCGTTGGGGCTGATTCCGAGGATCTCGCCGAACAGCAGCGAGTAGACCTCGGGGGCGTACTCGACGCTGAAGCTCAAAAACAGCGCGCCGAGGGCGAGCATCGCCACGAGCGCGAGGGCGGTCGCGACGTCGTGTCGGCCCCTGCGGCCGAGCAGGCCGATCGTCAGAGCGCCGCCGAGCGCGAAGACGCCAAGGCCGAAGAGGGTGCTGAGGCCGATCAGGCTGGCACCGGCGGCGCCTGCGAAGGACCCGTTGGGGATCGCGTGTGCTGCGAACGCCGATCCACGCAGGACCGTGAAGAAGCCCACGACTCCCGCGACAACCGCCACGATGCTCGCGACGATCCAGGCGTTGACCATGAAACCGGAGAACATGTCGTGCGCCGCTAACTCGGGGTCGCCAGCTGCGCGGCGGGGGAAGCGGGCGGGGTCCGGTCCACTCGCTGGGGGCGTACGGCTTCGGGGAGCCCCGACAGCAGGTAGATGATGAACACGAGGGTCACCACGAAGAAGCTCACCGGCCACCCCTGCCCGACGGGCGGCCAACTGAAGCTGTCGTAGGCGAGGACGATGCCGAGCCACATGGCGCCGATGCCGATGCCGGCTGCGCTCAGCAGCGCGGTGAGCGGGCGTCTGGTCAGTCGCAGCGCGCTCGCCGCCGGTCCGACGAGCAGGGCTGTCGAGAGGATCGTGCCGATCGTGATCGCCGCCAGCGCCGCCGCCAGCGCGAGCGCCAGCAGGTAGAGCACGCCGACGAGCCGCACCGGGATCCCACGGGCCGACGCCATCTCGGCGTTGACGGAGCTGAGCAGCAGCGGTCGGTAGAGTGTGAGCGCGATCGCCAACACGATGGCGCCCAGGAGCAGGATCAGCGGGAGTGTGGCGCTCGAGATCGCAAACGCCGAGCCGAACAGGATCGTGACGGTGGCTCCGGTGGTGCTGTGTTCGCTGGTGTACAGGTAGAGGAACAGGGCAGCCAGCCCGATTCCGGCGCCGAGCACGATCCCGGTGGCGAGGTCGCGCCCGCGTGAGCGCTGCACGCCGATCGCCTCCATCGCGCCCGCCGCGATGACGTTGCCCAGCACGAATCCCCAGAGCGTCCCGACTCCCACGAGATACGCGCCCGCGCCGCCCGTGGTCCCCAGGTCGCCGAACGCCTCGCCGGCGAACGACTGGCCGCGCATCACAGTGAACACGCCGACCACGCCGGTGACGACGGCGACGAGCGCTCCGACGACGAGAGCGATTTGCACAGCTTCGCTTTCGAAGAACCCGGGCGCGAAGATCGGGGACAGGAAGTGGCTCACGACTGGATCCCAGCGCCGTGGCTCACGGCAGAATCCCAGCTCCGGGGAACACGCCCTCGTGGCCCGTGAGATCGGCGTCCTCGCCGGCGCCGGCGACGATCAGCACGCGACCGTGGACGTTCAACACGTCGACGTGGTGACCGTAAAGCTGGCTGAGCACATCCGCGCGGACGACCTCCTCGGTGGTGCCGCTGACCGCGCGCCCGGCGGCGAGGTAGACGATGCGGTCCATGACGGGTAGCAGCGGGTTGATCTCGTGCGCGGAGATCAGCACGGCAATCTCCTGCTCGCGGGCGATGCGTGCGAGCAGCGCCACCACCTCGTGAGCGCTGCCCAGGTCGAGGTTGGCAAGCGGCTCGTCGAGCAGCAGCAGCCGCGGCCGGGCGATCAGCGCATGCGCGATCAGGATGCGCTGCTGCTCGCCGCCCGAGAGCCTGCCGACACGGGTGTCGGCGAAGCGGGTGGCATCGACGGCGTGCAGCATCTCCTCGACAAGCGCCCGCCTGGCCCGGGAGGGCCGTGGCAGGCCGAGGCGGTGCGCATCGATGCCCAGCCCCACGAGATCGCGTGCGCGCAGCGGCACATCCGGGTCCAGCAGGAACTTCTGCGGCACGTAGCCGATCAGGCGGTGCCGGCGTCCGTGCTCGCGGCCCTCGACGAGCACGCCTCCCGCGCTCGCCGCCTGCAGACCGAGGATCACCCGGAACAGGGTCGTCTTGCCCGCCCCGTTGGATCCGATCAGACCCGTGAACTCGCCCGGCGCGATCTGGAAGCTGACCCGATCGAGGATCGTGCGCCCCGACAGCCGCACACTCACCTCCTGCACCGCGAGGATCGCCCTGCCCACCGGTGCGCCGTCGGAGCTCACAGTTTTTCAGTGGAGACACCTTGCGCGACGGCCTTTTCCAGGGCCTTGACCTCGGCGAGCATCCACGACTGGTAGTTGTAGCCCGGCGTCGGCATCGTCTCATACACCCCGACCACCGGAATCCCGGCGTGCTTGGCGGCCTGCACAAACGATTCGGTGAGCGAGTCCGTGACCTGCTGGTTGTGGACGAACACTTTGACCTTGTGCCCGGAGAACAGACTGTTCTGGAGGGTCACGAGCTGGGGAGCGGGGTCGGTGCCGTTCATGATGTCCGCCTGCAGCGGAAACGGCGTCAGGTTCTTCGTCCCGGCGGCTTCCAGCATGTAGTCGCCGACCGGCTCGGTCGTCGCGACCGGCGTGTTGGGATAGGCGGCCTTGAACTTCGCGATCGCCGCATACCACGGCTTCAGCGATGCTTCGAAGCGCTTGGCGTTTTCCTGGAAGTAGGCCGCGTGCGTGGGCGCCAGCGCCGACAGGTCGCCGACCAGCGCCTTGGCGACCGCCGGCATCGTCTGCGGTTTGTACCAAAGGTGCGGGTTGGGGGTGGAGTCCGGGAGGCCGAGGAGGTGCTGAACGTTGATGACCTTCCGCGAGGAATCGGGTCCCGCCCCCCCGGCCGACTCGATCTTTTCCATGTAGGTGTCATAGCCGACCCCGTTTTCGATCAGCAGGCTCGCGGCGCCGACCGCCTCGGCCACGCTCGGGCTGGCCTCGAAGGTGTGCGGGTCGGTGTTGGGGTTGCTCTCGATCGCGGTGACCTTCACGTACTTGCCGCCGATCTGTTCGATCACGTTCGCATACTCGTTCTCCGCGCCGACCGCGTCGATCGTGGCGTTCGAGGAGCCCCCACCCGCGGAGGCCGAGGAGGTGCCGCCACAGCCCGCAACCACCGCAGCTGCGAGCGCGGCAACCAGCGCGAGCGCCACGGCGAGGGCGATACGTGGACGGATCGTGAAACGCGCGTGGATCATGGCCTGGGGATCCTCTCCAAAGGTCGGTCGTCGATCACGCCGCCACCCTACCATAATAAGATTGAGTCTTGTTCTTAGCTTTGGTTGGCGTCCACAAAGAAAGCACGACAACACGTCCTCCACGACCGATCGCCGGCGACACATGCCTCGGGCCTGCCCCTCCCCCTTCCTCCTCCCTCCTCCTCACCGAGCGGGCATGTGCAGCTCCAACAACTCCCCCTCGCCGCCCTCGTGGTCGACTTGGAGGGTGGTGTGGTCCACGCCGAAGCGCTCGCGCAGCAGCCGCCGCAGCTCCCATCGCGCCGCGTGGCAGTCTGCCTCGCGCGCCACCAGCACGTGCGCGGAGAGCGCCGGGAAGCCGGCCGACAGCTCCCACACGTGCAGGTCGTGCACCTCGACGACGCCCGGGTGGGAGGCCAGCGCGTGGCCGATCTCCCGCGGGTCGAGGCCGGGCGGGGCAGCCTCCAGGAAGATGCGCCCCGAAGCGCGCAGCAACCCCACGGCCGAGCGCAGCATCAGCGCCGCCACCAGCAGCGAGGCGATCGGGTCGGCGCGCTCGAAGCCGGTGAGCAGGATCACGATGCCTGCCAGCGCGGTGCCGACGAACGCGAACAGGTCGGTGAGGATGTGCTGGAAGGAGCCCTCCACGCTCATGTGCGCCTCGCGCCCGGCGCCCGCCAGTGCCGCGGTGGCGGCGCCGTTGACCGCGATTCCCGCCAGCGCCACCGCCACCACAGTCCACGCCGACACGCTCGGCGGGGAGATCAGCCGCCCCACCGCCGAGTAGACGATCAGCGCCGCGAGGATCAGCAGCGTGATCCCGTTGGCCTGCGCCGCCAGCGCCTCCACGCGCAAAAAGCCGTACGTCATCGCCCCCCGCGCCGGGCGCGCCGCCAGACGCAGCGCCACCAGCGACAAACCCAGCGCGGCGGCGTCGGTGAGCATGTGCGCGGCGTCCGACAGCAACGCCAGCGAGTGCGACAGGATCCCGGCGGCGATCTCCGCCGCCATGAAGGCGAGAATCAGCGCCAGCGCCGCCCCCACCCGCCGCGTGGAGGCCGGCGGGGCGTGGAGGTGGCCGTGGTGGGTGTGGCTCAACCCGAGCCGGCCGGCGGCGACGCCGAGGCCGCGCCGCCTTCCCCCGGGCCCTCCTCCTCGATCGCGCGCCGACGTCCCAGCAGCAGCACCAACAGCACCACCACGATCACCACGATCAGCACGCCGCCGGCGATGTAGCGGAGTTTGTGGTGGACGGCTTTGGATTTGGGTTGGGCGGCGGAGATCGCAAACGACGAGCCGCCCGCCCCGGCCGCAACCCGCAGCGGCGCCACCTCGGCCTGCGTGTAGGCGACGGTGAAGTGCTGCCCGTTGCGCGCCGACGCGTGCGCCACGGGACCGCTGGGGTGCAGCACGATCGCGACGATTTCGCGCTTGTGCAGCTGCGCCAGCAGTCCGGCGTAGCTCTCCGACTGGAAGTGGGTGGCGAGCGCGGGCGGGGCAAGCAGGGCCGACAGGGCAAGCGTCCCGCATGCAGCCCACGGTGCGAGGCGTGTGATCGAGTTGCGCATCGACAGAACCCTAGCGCCGCGATCCGCGATACGCGGCGCGCATGCGCGCAGACTGCCGTCGTCAGACTCAGGTTATTCTTCTGAAGATGTATAGTTCTAATACAGTTCTAAAGAGCATAAAGCTGTGGGGAAGGGGCTTTGTGTCCGGCTCAGTCGAACAGAAGCCGCCGGGCAGGCGGTTGGGAGGTGTGTATGCGCCAGCAAGATGGGGGATCCGCGGTCGGCGGCCAGGTCGCCGACCCGAGGGTCGCAAGCGATCCCCTCCTGCACCGAGTGATCGCCGACGTCCGCCGCACCCAGGGCGAGGTGGAGCGCTTTCGCGGCGACTCGATCCTCGACAAGCAACGTCTCTTCGCCGAGCTGGAAGGCGGCGACCCGGAGCGGCGGCTGATCTGCTACCTGACCGGCCCCGGCAGAGGTGACATCAATCTGGCCGACGCGGCCCCGATCGGGAGCATGCTCGACGCGAGCGGGGAGTGCGAGAACCTCGATTTGATGCTGAACAGTGGGGGCGGGTCGGGCGAGATGGCGGAGAAGGTCATCGAGATGTGCCGCGCCCACTGCCGCCGCGAGTTTCGCGTGATCGTGCCGAATTTCGCCAAGAGCGCCGCCACGATGATCGCGTTAGGAGCCGACGTCATCCTGATGGGCTACCTCTCCGAGCTGGGACCGATCGATCCGCAGTATGCGCTGCTGGTCGGCGACATCCCGCAGATGGTGTCCGGGCAATCGTTCCTGAATGCGCACGACGACCTTCAACAGAAAGTGATGGAGGCAACCGCCGCGGGCGATTCGCCGATCGGCTATCTGCAAAGCCTCGGCACGAGCACGATGGAGCCGGCCTTCCTCGAGCATTGCCGGCGCGCGATCGACTTCAGCCGCGATGTCACCAAGAAGTTCCTTCCCAAGTACCAGCTGCGCGCAAAGTACGGCGGCCGGAAAATCTCCAAGCGGAGGATGCAGGCGCTGGCCGACGAGGCCGCGGAGAACCTCGTGTCGGTCAGCAAACGCTTCAGTCACGGCCGCCTGATCGGAGCCGAGGAGGCCAGGGATGACGTGGGCCTCAACGTCGAGCTCCTCGATCGGCACGATCCCCGCTGGGAAGCGTACTGGGAGCTGTACGTGCGCGCCGAGGTCTACATGCAGTCGATGTCCTCGGTGGAAGATCAGCCGGTGAGCAAGCTGTTTTTCGACGCCGATTCGACACTGCCCGCATACTGATGCGCCGCCAACCCGATCAGCCTGTCGCGTCGACTTCCCTGCCGACTTTCCCTGTATAGATAACCGATATCAATCCCCCGATATCAATCCTTTAACTGCAATCAAATGTAGCGGTTGCCCGATCGCGGCTGGACACGGGGTTTTCGCACTCGGCGTTTGGACGCCCGAGTCAGATCGCGCAACAGCTTGAGCGCCTCCTCGTCACGAGGCGCCGGCGCCGGCGGGTGCGAAGCCGGCATTTCCGCGCCGCGCTTGGAAGCTCCGGCTGGCCGGCTCTTGCGCGCACCAGCCCGCGACGTCTGGTTGGCCGTCGTCGCTTCCTCTGGATCGGGGGACCGTTTTTTGCGTTTGCTCGCGGACAAATTTTTACGACTTACTGCGAATTGACACTAAGCTTTTGACTATTGTGAAGGATAGTTGGTCACGTCGCGCATAAATGTTTCTGACTCCGAATCTTGCTCGCGACGGGGGTAGACCGACCCTTCGCCGCATGCAGACAAAGATCTGCACACAGACGGCAGTCTACACCCGTCCGGTGTCGTTCCGGTAGGCGCGACGGGCGAGCAGCGCCAAGATCAGCGTCCAAGCAGCCAGCACGATCCACGCCTTGGCGGGCCACGCGTGGCCGGTGAGCACCACGCGCGAGGCCTCCACCAGCCAGTAGGAGGGGAGGATCTGCGCGACGTCGTAGAGGAAACCGCTGCTCTGAGAGATTGGAAACCAGGTGCCGCCGAGGAAGGCCAGCAACGCCACACCGCCGCCGACCGCAGGCCCGATGGAATCGGGAGTGAGCATGTGGCCGACGGCGATCCCCAATGCGGCGAACGGGATCAGGCAGATCAGGATCAGCACCGTCATGTGCAGCCACTCGCCGGCCGGGAGCGACACGCCGAGAATCGCCCCGCAGATGTAGAGAACGGCGATCGTCAACAGCGCCATCATGTAGGCGGTGAGAACCTTGGCGCGCAAATAGGCGCGGGTGGAGAGCGGGGAGATGCGCAGTTGGCGGTTCCAGCCAACTGCGCGCTCGGCGGCGATGCGGGCACCGCTCGACAGCATCCCGCTCATCGTGCCGAAGGAAACCATTCCGACCATGTAGTAGAGCGGCGCAAACACGCCGGTGCCGGCGAGATTGTGGTTGTGCCGCTGGGGCCCTGCGATCAGGAAGTAGAGGACGAGCGGGAAACCGAGCGAGAGAATGAAGAAGCGCCGGTTGCGCAGCGTACGCAGCAGCTCGAAGCGGGTGTAGGCGAGCGAGCTCATCGTTGGCCGCCCCCAAACGCCGCCGCCGCGCCGGCGCTCCCGCTCGCGGCGTTGCCCCCGGACGCAGAGGCTCCCTCAGCCGCGGTGGCACCCCCGCTCGACCCGCGGATGTCGGCCTCCTCGGCGGTGAGCTGCAAAAACGCCTCCTCCAACCCGGCGGCGGCGATCTCGATGTCGCGGGCGCCGGGATACGCGTTGAGCAGCGCGCGGATGGCGGCGTCGGAGTCGGCGCAGCTCAACACCACCGACTCGCCGCGGCGGTCGGCGCCGCTGACGCCGGGCAGCGCCGCCAGCGCATGCAGGGCGGCGCCGGGCAGCGTGGCGCGGATCGTGCGGGTGCCCACCATCGCCTTGATCTCGGTGGGAGGACCGTCGGCCACCACCAGGCCGTGCGCCATCAGGATCGCGCGGTCGGCGTAGGCGTCGGCCTCCTCCAGGTAGTGGGTGGCGAACACGATCGTCTTGCCGCGCGCGGCAAGCTCGCGCATCGTGGTCCAGAACGACCGCCGGCCCTCGACGTCCATCGCCACGGTGGGCTCGTCCAGTACCAGAAGTTTGGCGTCGGAGACGAGGGCGATCGCGAAGCGCACGCGTTGGGTTTGGCCGCCGGAGAGCTTCTGCGTGCGCTGGCCGGCGATCTCCTCGATGCCCGTAAGCTGCAGCGCCTCGGCGACGGGCAGCGGCGCGGGATAGAGCGAGGCGACCATCGCCACCAGCTCGCCGACCGTCAAATCGCGGATCAGATCGCCGGTCTGCAGCATCGCCCCTACCTGGCCGGCGTCCACCGCCGCGGTGGGCAAGCCGCCGAACACCGACACGGTGCCGCCGTCGGGCCGCGAAAGGCCGAGGATCATGTCGATCGTGGTCGACTTGCCGGCGCCGTTGGGGCCGAGCAGCGCAACGGTTTCGCCGGCGTCGATCGCGATGTCCACGCCGCGCACCGCCTCCACGTGGCCGTAGCTCTTGCGCAGTCCGGCGGTGGCGATCGCGCCGCCGGCGCTCATTTCCCCCGCCGCTGCCGCGCCGCCTTCATCCGCTCGGTCTTACCCAGCTCCACCTTGCGCATTCGCACCGTGACGGGCGTCACCTCAACGCACTCGTCCTCGCGCACCCACTCCATCGCCTGATCGAGCGTGAGCTTGCGATGCGGGATCAGCCGCTCCAGCACATCCGAGGTGGAGGAGCGCATGTTGGTGAGGTGCTTCTCCTTGACGGGGTTGACGTCGATGTCCTCCGAGCGGGCGTTTTCGCCGACGATCATCCCCTCGTACACCTCCTCGCCGGGGCCGACGAACATGGTGCCGCGCTCCTGCAGGTTCATCAGCGCGAACTGGACGGTCTCGCCGCGGCGGTCCGCGATCAGGGACCCCGAGGCGCGCGTGCGCATCTCCCCCGCCCACTTCTCCCAGCGGTCGAAGACATGGTGCATCATGCCCGTGCCGCGCGTCTCGGTGATGAACTCGGTGCGGAAGCCGATCAGGCCGCGGGCGGGCACGAGGTAGTCCATCCGCACCCACCCGGTGCCGTGGTTGGTCATGTGCTCCATGCGGCCCTTGCGCAGCGCCAGCATCTGCGTGACGACGCCGACGAACTCCTCGGGCACGTCGATCGAGAGCCGCTCCACCGGCTCGTGGCGCTTGCCGTCGATCGTGCGCTCCAAGACGCGCGGCTGGCCGACCGTCAACTCGAAGCCCTCGCGGCGCATGATCTCGACCAGCACCCCCAGCTGCAGCTCGCCGCGGCCCTGCACCTCCCACGACTCCGAGCCGACGCCGCCGGTGTGCTGCACGCGCAGCGAGACGTTGCCGATCAGCTCGGCGTCGAGGCGGTCGCGCAGCTGGCGGGCGGTGAGCTTGCTCCCCTCGCGGCCGGCCATCGGCGAGGTGTTGATGCCGAGCGTGATCGAGATCGACGGCTCATCGACGGTGATCACCGGCAGCGGCCGCGGGTCGTCGGGATCGGCGAGCGTCTCGCCGATCGTCACCTCGGCGATTCCCGCCACGGCGATGATCTCCCCCGGGCCGGCCTGGAGCGCCTCGACGCGCTCCAGCGCCTCCGTCACGTACAGCTCCGACACCTGCGCGCGATCGATCGAGCCGTCGGCGCGGCACCAGGCGATCGGCTGGCCGCGGCGGATGTTTCCGTTGCGCACGCGGCAGATCGCCAAGCGGCCCACGTAGGGGGAGGCGTCGAGGTTGGTGACCAGCGCCTGCAGCGGGTGCTCAGGCTCGTAGGTGGGCGGCGGGATGTGCTCCAGCAGCAGATCCAGCAGCGGCGCAAGGTCCTCGCCGACAACCGCCTCCTCGCCGCTCTTGGCGGGGTCGTACTCCAGCGACGCGCGCCCGGCCTTGGCGTTGCAGTAGACGATCGGGAACTCGATCTGCCCCTCGTCGGCGTCGAGGTCGAGGAACAGCTCGTACACCTCGTCGATCACCTCCGACACGCGCGCGTCGGGGCGGTCGACCTTGTTGACCACGAGGATCACGGGCAGCCGCGCCTCGAGCGTCTTGCGCAGCACGAAGCGGGTTTGCGGCAGCGGCCCCTCGGAGGCGTCCACCAGCAGCAGCACCCCGTCCACCATCGTCAGCCCGCGCTCCACCTCGCCGCCGAAGTCGGCGTGGCCGGGAGTGTCGACGATGTTGAGCTTCACGCCGTGGTAGTGCAGCGCGGTGTTCTTGGCGAGGATCGTGATGCCCTTCTCGCGCTCGAGATCCATCGAGTCGAGCACGCGCTCGGCCACGTCCTGCCCGACGCGGAACGCGCCCGACTGCCACAGCATGGCGTCCACCAGCGTGGTCTTGCCGTGGTCGACGTGGGCGACGATCGCCACGTTGCGGATGTCGTTGCGGGGTGTGGGCACGGCGTGACAGGCTAGCGGGGCGGCGACGCGACCTGGGGGCGGGCTTGTTGCGGGCTACGCCGCGACTCGCCGCCGCGCCCGCGTGGCCCCCCGCGCCATTCGCATCCCGAAGCGTGTGAGCGCGGAGGGCATCCGTTCGGCGGCGGCCACCACCGTCTCCAAAGCGGCGGCAAACCGGCGGATCTCGTCCTCCTCGATCGTCAGCGGCGGGAGCGCCTTGATCACATTCATGCGGTGTCCGGCAACCTGGCAGAAGATGCGATGGTCATGAAACAGGGGCACGACGACCAGCTGGGAGAACAGCCCCGGCTGCGCGCGCTCCAGCGCGTTCCAGGCGGCGCGGGCGGAGCGGCCTTCGGGGGGGCCCAGCTCGATCGCCCACATCAGCCCCAACCCGCGCACGTCGCGCACGATCGCGTGGCGCTCCACCAGCGGGCGCGTCAGCTCCAGCAGCAGCTCCCCCATGCGCGCGGCGCGCCCCACCAGTTGCTCCTGCTGGAGCACCCGCAGCGTGGCGAGGCCGGCGGCGGCGGCGAGGTCGTTGCCGCCGAAGGTGGATCCGTGGCGCACGGCGCGCTCCATGCCGTCGAACACGCGGTCGAACGCGGCGCGCGACACGAGCACGGCGCCGATCGGGACGAACCCGCCGGAGAGCGCCTTGGCGACGGTGACGATGTCTGGCTGGAGCTCCCAGTGCTCCAGCGCGAAGAAGCGCCCGGTGCGGCCCAGCCCGGTTTGCACCTCGTCGCACACCAGCAGCGCGCCGGCCGCGCGGCAGCGCTGTTGCGCGCCCTGCAGGTAGCCGGCGGGCGGCAGGTTGACGCCCTTGCCCTGGATCGGCTCGACCACGAACGCCGCCACATCGCCCCGTTCCAGCTCGTGCTCCAGCGCGGGGAGATCGCCGAACGGCACCGCGTCGCAGCCGCCCAACAGCGGCCCGAATCCCTCCCGAAAATGGGCGTCGCCGTTGAGCGACAGCGAACCCAGCGTGAGCCCGTGGAAGGCGTGCTCGGCGTACAGGATCCGCGGCCGGCCGGTGGCGGCGCGGGCGATCTTGACGGCTGCCTCCACCGCCTCGGTGCCGCTGTTGGCAGGCACCATAGCCGCCACGCTGGATGGCGCGCGGGCGAGCAGCTGCTCGGCGAGCACGCCGCAGAGCAGCGTGACGCCGAGCTGCGGCAGGTTGCCGGTGCGCGCGGCCATGACCTCTTCGATCGCGGCGATCGCCTCGGGGTGGTTGCGGCCGATCGCGAACACGCCGTAGCCGCCGAACAGGTCGAGGTAGCGCTGCCCGGAGGCGTCGATCAGGTGCGCCCCCTCGCCCCCCACCCACGTCCTGTCGAACCCCAGCGTGCGCAGGATGCGCCCCATCTGCGGGTTGAGGTAGCGGTCGCCCAGCGCCAGCTCCTCCCCGGTCCGCGACGCGATGATCTCGCGTACCGACGGGATGGGCGCGGAGGTCATTGCATCAATTGTGCTACGCCACCGCGCTGCGCTTGCGCACGCGGCGCTCCTCGGGAACGGTGACGACGTCCCAGGCGAGGCCGGTGCGCTCCAGCCCGCGGATCACGATCGCGGAGATGTCGGGCTGGCGCCAGCTGAAGCCGTGCTGGGCGGAGGTGGGAAAGGCGTGGTGGTTGTTGTGCCACGCCTCGCCGAGCGTGGGCAGCGAAAGCCACAGGAGGTTGCGCGAGTGGTCTTCGGTGGCGTAGTCGCGGCGGCCAAAGAAGTGGCAGAGCGAGTTGATCGAGTAGGTCATGTGGTGCAGCACCAGCATCCTCACCGCGCCGCCCCACAACAGGCCGGTGAGACCGGCGCGCCACGTGCCGCCGATCGCGTAGCCGAGGCCGAAGGCGGCGGCGAGGCCGCCGATCGCCCACACGAAGAAGGTGCGATCGACGAACGCGACGACGGGATCGGCGAGCAGATCGGGCGCGTAGCGCTCGCGCGAGCCGCGCTCGGTGTGGATGAACAGCCAGCCGAGGTGCGCGTGGGCGAGACCGCGCAGGGCCCCGCGCAGGCCGACGCCATGGTCGACGTGGGGGCTGTGGGGATCGCCGTCCTTGTCGGAGAAGGCGTGATGCTTGCGATGGTCGGCCACCCACGAGATGATCGGCCCCTCGATCGCGGCCGACCCCAACACCGCCAGCACGCCGCGCACCGCGGGGGAGGTCTTGAAAGAACGGTGGGTGAAGAGGCGGTGAAAGCCGACGGTTATGCCGAGCCCCGTGAGCAGGTAGAGGATCGCGAACACGATCAGATCGCCGCGGTGCAGGAGGCCGTCCCACATCTGCCAGCCGACGAAGCCGAGCGCCAGCATCGGCCCGACGGTGATGAGGCCCGTGAGCGCCCGGTTGAGCCACTCGTATTCGACCGGCTGGACGTCGTCGGGACTGGGGAGATCGCTCGCCGCGGCGACAGGCTGGGGGTACTCACTCATGATCGTCCTATTCGCGCAAGCTACCAGGCGCGGAGGCGTCGGGTGGCGGCGGTCGATCGATCCTCACACCGTCGTAACCTCAGGGCAGGAATGCGTAACGTCCAAATCGTCGTCAACGTCGTCGGCCGTGCCGCTCGCCCGCGCTGACGCGCTGCGCCGCGAGCTGGAGCGGGCGCTGCCCGAGCGCCCGTTCGCGCTGCGCTTCTGGGACGGCGGCGAGCTGCCCGCGACCGCGCCCGGCGGGCCCACGTTCACGCTGCGCTCGCCCGCCGCCGTGGCGCATCTGCTGCGCGCCCCCGGGCAGCTGGGGCTGGGCCGCGCCTACGCCGCCGGCGACCTGGAGGCCGACGACTTGGACCGCGTGATCGCGCTGATGAACGACGGCTTCCACGTGCCGCCGATGGATGCGGCCACACGGCTGAAGCTGATGGCGGCGGCGGTGCGTGCGTGTGGGCTGACACGCCCGCCGCGGGTGCCCGCCAGCGAGCTGCGCCCGCGCGGGCGCCGCCACAGCCGCGACCGCGACGCGCGCGCGGTGCGCCACCACTACGACGTGTCCAACGATTTCTTCAGGCTGTTCCTCGACGAGTCGATGACCTACAGCTGCGCGATTTTCTCGCGCGGCGCGCGCACGCTGGAGGAGGCGCAGGAGGCCAAGCGCGAGCTGGTGTGCACGAAGCTGGCGCTCAAAGAGGAGGAGCGGCTGCTGGACGTGGGCTGCGGGTGGGGCAGCTTCGTGCTGCACGCCGCGCAGCGTCACGGCGTGCACGCGGTGGGAATCACGCTGTCCCCCAACCAGGCCGAGCTGGCGCGCCGGCGGGTGGCGGAAGCGGGGCTGGAGGACCGCGTGGAGATCCGTTTGGCCGACTACCGCGATTTGGGCGCGGGCAGCGAGCGCTTTGACGCGATCGCCAGCATCGGCATGGTGGAGCACGTGGGCTCCACCCAGATCGATGCGTACGCCGCGAAGCTGGCCAGCCTGCTGAAGCCTGGCGGGCGGCTGCTCAACCACGGCATCGCCCGTTTGCGCCATGGCGACCCCGAGGCGGGCGCGTTCTCCGAGCGCTACGTGTTCCCCGACGCGGCGCCGCTGCACGTCTCGCGCGTCGTGTACTCGCTCGAGCGCGCCGGCATCGAGCCCACGCACGTGGAGGGCTTCCGCCAAGACTACGTCGACACGCTGAGTGAGTGGGCGAGGCGGCTGGACGCCAACCTCACCGAGGCCGAGCGCCTGGCGGGCGGCGAGCGGGTGCGCGTGTGGCGCCTCTATTTGCGCGCCGCACGCAACGGCTTCGCCACCGGCTTCACTTCGGTGTTTCAGGTGCTGGGGACCGCTTAGTACCAAGTGGTGGCACACCCGCTGAAAGATGCCCACCACCAATGCCCGCGTGCAGGTCATGCTCGACCGCGCGGTGCGGCACCGGCCTGGATGGGTGCTACACTGCTCCGGTGCCAACGACCCACCCGCGCTACTCGATCACCGACACCGGCCCCGTGCGCGAGCTGCTCGATGACGCCCAGCGCCAGTGGCCCGGGGTCGGGAACCGCAAGGAGCTGCTGCTGCGCCTGGCACAGGCGGGACATGACGCGTTGGGACTCGATCGCGCCGAGGCCGAAGCGAGCCGCAGGCGCGAGCGCCAGCGCGCTGCGCTCATGGAGTTGCCGAAGCTGGTGGACGTCGATGCGCTGCTTTCCGACAGCGCATGGAAGTGACGCCCGCAGCCGGGCGCCGCTGGCTGTTGCTTGACAAGTCGGCACTCGTGAGAGCCGGCGACATCTCGGATGAATCCCTGGGCCAACCCTGCATATGCGCGATCACGCGCCTGGAGATGCTGCAAAGCGCGCGCTCGACGGCCGACTACCAGCAGGTCGAGGAATGGCTGGCGGCCTTCCGCGAACTGCGCATGAATGCCGAAACGACCGCCACCGCCGTCGCCGCCCACCGTGAGCTCGGACAGAAAGGCCACCACCGGCTCCCGATCCCCGACCTGCTGATCGCGGCCTGCGCCCAGCAGCACCAGGCCGCCGTGCTGCACCTCGACCGCCACTACGACGCGCTCGCCGAGGTGCTTGCCTTCGAGCCAGTTCGCCTCACACCCTGAGCTGATCCGGGCGCTACCGCTTCCTGCGCCCTCCCTTTGCCTTGTGCCGGCGGTGGGTGGCCTCCGCGACACCGAGCGAGGACGCCGCCAGGCGCCGGCAGTCGACAACAAATATGTTGTCGAAGAATGGTTGGGTGGTGAGAAGCGTCACTGAATATTCGCCATGACATGCTTGACGACGGTGTAGTCCTCCAGCGAATACACGCTGAGGTCCTTCCCGTACCCCGACTCCTTGAACCCCCCATGGGGCATCTCGGAGACGAGCGGGATGTGGTCGTTGATCCACACGCAGCCGAAGCGCAGCGCCTTGGACACCCGCAGCGCGCGGCCGACGTCGCGCGTCCAAACCGATGACGCCAGCCCGTAGCGGGTGGCGTTGGCCCACTCGACGGCCCGGGCCTCGTCGGTGAAGCGCTGGACGGTGATGACGGGGCCGAAGATCTCGCGCTGGATCAGCTCGTCGTCCTGCCGCGGGCCGGCGATCACGGTGGGCTCCAGGTAGAAGCCGGGGCGCTCGGGGGCGCGACCCCCGGTCACCACCTCGGCGTATGACGGGCGGCGCTCCAAAAAGCCCTGCACGCGCTCGCGCTGGCGGGCGGAATTGAGCGGGCCGAGCGTGGTGTCGGGGGCAAGGGTGTCTCCGATCACGAGGCCCTGGGCCTGTGCGGAGAGGCCGGCGACGACGTCGTCGTAGACGCGCTCGGAGGCGAGCACGCGGGTGGCGGCGGTGCAGTCTTGGCCGGCGTTGTAGTAGCCGGTGCCGGCGATCGTGGCCAGCGCCGACTCCAGCTCGACGTCGTCGAACACGAGCACCGGCGCCTTGCCGCCCAGCTCGAGGTGGACGCGCTTGAGCGTGGAGGCGGCGGTGCGCGCGATGTGCTTGCCGGTGTCGACCGACCCCGTCAGCGACACCATGTCGACGTCGGGGTGGGAGATCAGCGCCTGGCCGGCGGGGTCGCCGCGGCCGGTCACCACGTTGAGCACGCCCTTGGGCAGGATCTCGGCCGCCAGCTCGGCGAAGCGCACGGTTGTGACCGGCGTGGTCTCGGCTGGCTTCAGCACGATCGTGCAGCCGGCCGCCAGCGCCGGGCCGATCTTCCAGATGGCCATCATCAGGGGGTAGTTCCACGGCGTGATCTGCCCCACCACGCCGACCGCTTCGCGGCGCACGAAGGAGGTGTACCCCTGCATGTACTCGCCGGCAGCGCGGCCCTCCAGGCAGCGGGCGGCGCCGGCGAAAAAGCGCAGGTTGTCGGCCATCACCGGCAGCTCGTCGCCGGCGACCGCGGCGAGCGGCTTGCCGGCGTTGAGCGCCTCCAGCCGCGCGATCTCCTCGGCGTGGTCGTCGATCGTGTCGGCCAACGCCAGCAGCGCCGCGGAGCGTTCCGCCGGCGTCGCCGCCGACCAGCCGGCGAACGCCTCCCGCGCGGCGCGCACCGCCCGATCGACGTCTTGCGGCGTGGAGTTGTGGGCGCGCGCCAGCTCCTCCCCGGTGGCGGGGTTGAGGATCGCTTCGACGGGGCCGTCGGAGGGGGCGGGCTCACCGTCGATGAAGTTGCTGAGCGTCTCGATCTGGGTGGCCATCTTTGCTTCTCCTCACATGTATATGTGTTCTTTGCGAACTGCGTCTCACAATGGTTATACGCTCCTCAAAATCGATACATCACCATGTGCACGCCCCGGCACCCAGCTCGTCGGTGTTGGTTTTTTATTTAATTGATTTGGGGATGGGACTCTTCGCACATCCTCGCGGCTAGCCCCGAGCAACCGCGGCGCCCAACGCGTCCGCCACGGCCGGATGGGTGATCTGGCCGTCGCGCACGTTGAGCCCCAACCGCAGGCCCGGGTCGCGCTCCATCGCCTCGTCCACCCCATACTCGGCGAGCGCGATCACATATGGAAGCGTGGCGTTGGTCAGCGCATAGGTCGAGGTGATCGGCACGGCGCCCGGCATGTTGGCGACGCAGTAGTGGGTGATCCCGTCGACCTCGAACGTGGGGTCGGAGTGGGTGGTGGGGTGCGAGGTCTCAAAGCAGCCGCCCTGGTCGATCGAGACGTCCACCAGCACCGCGTGGCGACGCATCAGCGAGAGCTGCTCACGCGAGATCACGTGCGGGGCGAGGCCGCCGTGGATCAGCACCGCGCCGATCACGAGGTCTGCCGAGGGCAGCATCTCCTCGATCGCGAGCGTCGAGGAGTAGACCGTGGAGGCACGGCCGCCGAACGCGACTTCGAGCTCGCGCAGCCGGTCGATCGAGCGGTCGAACACGAACACGTCGGCCTGCATGCCGATCGCGATGATCGCCGCGTTCATCCCCACCACGCCGCCGCCGATCACGAGCACCGTGGCAGCCGCCACGCCGGGCACGCCGCCCAGCAGGATGCCGCGGCCGCCGAGCGGCTTCTCCAGCATGAACGCGCCCGCCTGCGTGGCGATCTTGCCGGCCACCTCGCTCATCGGCGCCAGCAGGGGGAGATTTCCGCGCACGTCCTCCACCGTCTCGTACGCGATGCAGGTCGCCCCCGACGCCTGCAGCCCGCGCGTGAGGTTGGGCTCGGCCGCGAGATGCAGGTAGGTGAACAGTGTCTGGCCGTCGCGCAGCAGCGCCACCTCGCCCGGCTGGGGCTCCTTCACCTTGAGGATCATCTCCGCCTCCTCGAACACCGCACGCACGTCGGGGGCGATGCGAGCGCCCTGCGCGGTGAACGCGTCGTCGGCCAGCGCGCTGCCCTCGCCGGCGCCGGCCTGCACAATCACCTCGTGACCGCGCGCGGTCAGCTCACGCACCCCGGCAGGGGTGAGCGCCACGCGGTACTCGTCCAGCTTGATCTCGCTGGGGACGCCGATCCTCATCGCGGCGAGCGTCCTTTCCTCATCGCGCCAGCTCCCGCCCCCGCAACGCCAGCCAGAACTCGATCCGATCGCGCGCGGTGGAGAAGTCGCGGCCGGTGAGCTGCTCCACGCGGCGGATGCGGTAGCGCAGCGTGTGCCGGTGGCAGTACAGCGCCGCCGCCGCCTTCTCCCAGTGGCCGTTGTGCTCGATGAAGATGTCCAGCGAGCGCAGCAGCTCGTCGCCGTACTCGCCCTCGCCCGTTTCCACGGGGCCGAGCACGCCGCGGCAGTAGGTGAGCAGCGCGTCGTCGTCCTGCAGCGACAGCAGCAGCTGGAAGGCGCCGAGGTCGGTGTAGGAGGCGACCATCTCGGTGGCGGCGGCGCCGTTGCCGTTCTGCTGCAGGCGCACCGCCTCCAGCGCGCAGCGCGCCTCGTGGAAGCTCGTGCGCAGCGCCTGCGCCGGGGCGATGCGGCTGGCGCTGGCGCGCACCTCACCGCCCACCCGCGATGCCAGCTCGGCGCGAATCTTGCGCGCCAGAGCGATCGGGTCGATCTCCTCGGTCGAGTTGGCGGCGTCGGCGTCGGCGTCCACCACCGCGCACAGCAAACCCGAGCGGATCGCCACCAGGCTGCCCAGCTGCTCGCGGGTGAGGATCCGCTCCACCAGCGGCGCCGCCGCGGCCGGGTCGGGCGGGGCGAACGCCAGCACCGCCGCGCGCTCGCCGATCCCGAACGGGCGCAGCCGCGCCTGCAGCTCCTCGGGGTAGAGGCGCCCGGTGAGCGCCTCCGCGAGCACGTCGCCGGCCATGCCGCGCTGCAGCATTTCGTAGCGTTCGTCCAGCAGCTGCTTGAACACGCGCTCGGTGATCGCGATGAACGGCAACTCGTACGGCACCTCGAACAGCGGGAACTCGCGCTTGTCCGCCTCGCCCGCCAGCGCCGGCGGCAGGCGCTTGTGGGCGAAGCCGGTGCCGAACCCGAGCGCGCCGATCTCGTGGTCGGCCAGCCGCGCGATCAGCTCGCGCTGGGCCTTGGCGCTCTGCAGTTGCAACCCCGTGGTCAGCAGCAGCTCGCCGCCGCGCAGCCACGGCGTGGGATCCAGCAACTCGGTCGAGTGCACCCAGCGCACCTGCGCCTTGGCCGCCCGCTCGCCGCTGAGCAGCGTCAGGCCCAGCTCCTCGACGAGACCCTCGACGGTCAGCATCGCGTCCCCTCGGGGCCAACCACTGCGTCAACGCTCAACACTCCCCCCCATGTACGTTCCCGTTCGTCCATGCCGGCGTCCCCTACCGATCCCCGATCCGCTCCCACGCTTCGCTCAGCACGGGGCGCAGGATCGCCTCGATCTCCTCGAACTGCTCGGGGCCCGCGATCAGCGGCGGGGAGAGCTGGACGATCGGCTCGCCGCGGTCGTCCGTGCGGCAGATCAGCCCGCGGCGGTAGAGCTCGCCGGAGAGGAAGCCCCGCAGCAGGTACTCGGCCTCGTCGTCGTTGAACGTCTGCTTGGTGGTTTTGTCCTTCACCAGCTCGATCGCGTGGAAGTAGCCGGCGCCGCGCACGTCGCCGACGATCGGCAGGTCGCGCAGGCTGTCGAGCATCGCCCGGAACTCGTACTCGCGCGCCCGCACCTGCTCGCACAGCCCCTCGCGCTCCAGCACGTCGATGTTGGCGAGCGCCACCGCGCACGCCATCGGGTGCCCGCCGAAGGTGAAGCCGTGGTTGAAGATCGCGTCGCCGTGCAAAAACGGCTCGGCCAGCCGATCGGAGGCGATCACCGCGCCGAGCGGCGCGTACGCCGAGGTGATGCCCTTCGCGGTGGTGATCATGTCGGGCTGATAGCCGAAGCGCTCGCACCCGAACCAGTGGCCGAGGCGCCCCCACGAGCAGATCACCTCGTCGGAGATCAGCAGCACCCCGTGGCGGTCGCAGATTTCGCGCACGCGCTGGAAGTAGCCCTCCTGCGGCACGAAACAGCCGCCGCCGTTCTGCACCGGCTCGAGGATCACCGCCGCGACCGTGTGCGGGCCCTCGAACACGATCGCCTCCTCGATCGCGTCCGCCGCCCACAGCTCGTCGCGGTCCTCTTTCCAGCGGTAGGAGTTGGTGTTGGCGACGTGGTGGCCCCCGGGTGTGAGCGGCTCGAACGGCTCGCGCAGCGGCGGCAGCCCGGTCGCGGTCAAAGCGCCCATGGAGGTGCCGTGGTAGGCCAGTTGACGGGCGACGATCTTGTGCCTGCGGGGCTCCCCGCGCGCGGCGTGGTAGGCCTTCGCCAGCTTCCACGCGCTCTCCACCGCCTCCGAGCCGCCGGAGGTGAAGAACACGCGGTTGAGGTCTCCCGGCGCCAGCGCCGCGATCCGCGCCGCCAGCTCGATCGCGCGCGGGTGGGCGTAGCTCCAGTTGGTGTAGAAGCCCAGCTCCCGCGCTTGGCGCGCGGCGGCCTCCCCCAGCTCCGCGCGGCCGTGGCCGATGTTGACGCAGTACAGCGCTGAGAGCCCGTCGAGATAGCGCTTGCCGTGCTGGTCGTACACGTAACACCCCTCGCCGCGCACGATCACCGGCACCTCGTGGTCGGCGTAGGAGCCCATCCGCGTGAAGTGCATCCACAGGTGGCGCTTGGCCAGCTCCTGGAGGTCGCCGGCGGTGCTCGCCGTGCTCGGATCGCTCAGCTGCGTGGCCATCTCCTGTCTCCTTTATCGGAACGGCGTGTCCATCGAATAGACACTTAGCACAACCGTACTGCCCGCATGTGCATGTATCAATGCGCCACAAGGTCAAGACCTCATTTGACCGTTGTACCAAACGTATAAGAGCGATGCGAAACTTTGGGGATCGCGCCCCTTGTCGCCTCCCGGCGGGGGTCGTAGCGTCTGTCACAACCGCCCGTTGGCGGGCGCAGACGGAGGGAGACGAGGACATGGCCACGATCGAAGCAACCGGATCCGGGGCGCCGCTGGAGCAGCCGGGCGTGATGGACAAGGGGCTGAAGAAGAACGCGATCGGCTACCTCTCCAACATCGTCATCGGCGTCGCCTCCACCGCGCCGGCCTACTCGCTGGCGGCGACGCTGGGGTTCATCGTCGTGGTGAAAGGGGTCGGCGTGCACGCACCCGCGGTGATGCTGGTGGCGTTCCTGCCGATGCTGCTGGTCGCCTCGGCCTACAAATACTTCAACCGCGCCGACCCCGACGCGGGCACCACGTTCGCGTGGACCACGCGCACGTTCGGGCCCTCCACCGGCTGGCTGAACGGCTGGGCGATCTTCCTCTCCGACGTGATCGTGATGGCCTCGCTGGCCGACATCGCGGCGATCTACACCTTCCAGCTGTTCGGCTTCACCGAACTCGGCGAATCCAAAGCCGCGATCATCATCGCGGCGGTCGCGTGGATCGCGATCATGACCTGGATCTGCTACCGCGGCATCGAGCTCTCGGCGCGCATCCAGCAGGTCCTGCTGAGCGCCGAGGTACTGATCCTTGGGACGTTCGCGGTGGTCGCCTTCGTCAAGGTCTACGGCAGCCACCCGCCGGCCGGCTCGATCAAGCCCTCGCTCGATTGGATCAACCCGTTCGCGATGAACTTCGGCGACCTCGTCGTCGCGCTGCTGCTCGCGGTCTTCATCTACTGGGGCTGGGACTCAGGGGTGGCGGTCAACGAGGAGTCCGAGGACCCCGCCGAGGGCCCCGGCAAGGCCGCGGTGATGTCCACGATCCTGCTCGTGCTGATCTACGTCGTGGTCTCGGCCGCCGCCCAGTCCTTCCACGGGGTCGGCTTCCTCTCCAACGAAGCCAACCAGGAAGACATCCTCAAGGCGCTCGGAGCGGGCGTGTTCGGCGAACCGTTGAACAAGCTGCTGATCATCGCGGTGCTCACCTCGGCGTCGGCCTCCACACAGACGACGATCCTGCCGACCGCGCGCACCACCCTGTCGATGGCACACTGGAAAGCGGTCACCAACCTGCTGGCGCGGGTCCACAAACGCTACCTCACCCCCACCGTCTCGACGCTCGGCTTCGGCGTGCTGTCGATCATGATCACGATCGCCCTGCTGCTGCTCTCCGCAAGCGTGCTCTCCGACTCGCTCACCGCGATCGGCTTCCCGATCTGCTTCTACTACGGCTTCACCGGCGTGGCGTGCGCCTGGTACTTCCGTCGCGAGCTGAAAGAGAGCACGCGCAACCTGCTGCTGCTGGGCATCGGTCCGCTCCTGGGCGGCCTGATGCTGTTCGCGATCGGCATCAAGGCGGCGTTCTACTACTCAGAAACCAAAAACGTCGAATCCAAGCCGATTCTCGGCATCACGCTGCCGCTGTGGATGGGTATCGGCGGGATGCTGCTGGGCGCGGTGATCATGCTGCTTTCGCGCCCCTACTTCAAAGAGTTCTTCGCGCGCAAAACCGAAACCGCGCCGCCGGGGCTGCTGGAGCAGCCGCCGCCGACCGGGCCGGTTCCCGAGCGCGTGGAATTCTGAGAGTTTTCAAAGCTGCCCTGGGGCAGAGGCGGAATCTGTCGTGTCCGAGATACGAGGGCCTATTCGGTGAAGCGGAAGGGGGCCGGCCTCATCCCAGCCCGCATACCACGTGCACTGCCCGATGTCTTCTCCAGGGACCCGCCCGTAGCTTGCGAACGGGTCGTTGAGCTACACCGTTTCCTCGCGCTGGCCGTGCGGCGAGCCGAACGCAGCGAGGCGCTCCAGGAACGGGCCGGGCGGGAACGCCTCCGGACCGAGCACGCCGGTGCCGCGCCAGGTGCCCGCGTCGAGCAGCTCCAGCGCCACCACAGGGTTGATCGCGGTTTGCCACACGACCGCCTGGCTGCCGTACTCGCGCATCGTGTACTCGTTGTCCACCACGTGGTAGAGGTAGGTCGCGCGCGGGTTGCCGTCGGGCCCGGTGCCGGTCACCCACGTGCCGGCGCAGGTGCGTCCGCTCATCCGCTCGCCAAGCGTCGCCGGATCGGGCAGCGCGGCCGCCACCACATCGCGCGGGGACACCGGCGTGCCACGCACCGACACCGGCTCGGTGGAGTCGAGGCCGAGCTTGTGCAGCGTGCGCAGCACACCGATGAACTCCTCCCCCAACCCGTACTTGAACGTCACCCGCTGGCACGCCACCCAGCGCGGGATCAGCACCACCTCCTCGTGCTCCACGTTCACGCACTCCACCGCGCCGATCCCCTCGGGGAACTCGAACACCTCCGGCTCGGAGAACGGCGGCGTGGTGTAGAAGCCGCGCTCGCGCTCCCAGATCAGCGGCGGGTTGAGGCACTCCTCGATCGTCGTCCAGATCGAGAAGGTGGGCGCGAAGTCGTAGCCCTCCACCACCAGGTCGGCGCCGTCGCGCACACCCACCTGCCCGACCTGCGAGAACAGCTCGTCGGCGGCGTAGCGCGCGAAGACGTCCGACAGTCCCGGCTCCACGCCGATCCCCACCAGCGCCAGCAGCCCAGCCTGCTCCCACTGCTGGTGCTGGGAGAGCTGGTGCTCGCCGAGCATCACCCCCGGCAGCTCGTACGGGCGCTGCCGGTGGGGCTTGGAGAGCGTCATCGCCATGTCGAGATAGGTCACGCGCGTGTCGAAGCAGGCGCCGAAGATCGACTCGTTGAAGCGGGGGTCGCACGCGTTCAGCACCGCGTCCGGCCGCACGCGCGCGATCAACGCCACCAGCTGCTCGCGGCTGGAGGCGTCTACCGGCTCGGCGGCGAAACGTGCGCCGCCAGCCACGCCGCCCGCTGCTGGACCGCCCCCGGAGCCGCTCGCTGTGCCAGCGCCGGCCTCGCCCAGCCGCGCCACCACCGCCTGCGCCCGCTCGAGCGAGACGTCGGCAAGCGTCACCTGCTCAAACGCCGGCCGCCGCTGCGCGATCGCCGCGAACGCAGCGCCTACACCGCCGGCTCCCACAACGAGGACTCGCATCCTTGAGCGATCGTAGCGAAGCGCACGAGCCACCTCGGCGCGACCGGCTGGATGAGTAAGCTGTTGAAGACGAATGTCTGTAGTCGATCCTGTAGATTGTTCACTGTGGCAACGCTCGCCGCATCGCCTCCTGAGCTACACAGGCTCTCAATCGAGGAATACCACCGGCTGGTCAAGTGCGGTGGGCTCGACGAAGGCGCGCGGTTCGAGCTGATCGATGGTCTGCTGCTGGACATGAGCCCGAAGAGCCCCGAACGCGAGAACGCCATACAGTGGCTGATGGAGTGGATCGCGGTCCGATTGGACCAAGTGCGCTATCAGCTCAGGATCTGCGGGGCGCTGACGATCGGCACTTCTGAGCCCGAGCCCGACCTGATGATCTTTGAGCGCCCCGCGCCGCGCCATGAGCATCCTTCACGAGCGCTGCTCGTAATCGAGGTCGCGCTCTCCTCCAAGGAACGCGGCCTGGAGCTGAAGCCGGACCTGTACGCGGGCGCGGTCGAGGAGTACTGGGTGGTGGATCTCCAGGCGCGACATGCGGTCGTCCACCGCGACGGCGCGAACGGGGTCTACCTCCAAGTCGATGTCATCGCCCCCCCAGAGGAGTTGAGCTCACAGGCACTCGACATCGGCCAACTCCCCACCGGCGAGCTGTTCGCGGCGATCTTCGGCGAAGGCTGAGGGGCGAATCCCGCCCGGCGGGGCGTTCGCGCGTCGAGCAAGGGGCGCCCTGCCCCAACCCCGCCTATATCCTCAGCCGATCCCCACCAAGCGCACAGCGGCCCGACGGAGGCGGCGCCTGGCGCTGGTCGCGGTGCTGCTCGTGGGCCTCTCCTACGCGACGCTGATCGAGGACTACTCCTGGAACCAGACCTCGCACTACGACCTGGTGCAGGCGCTCTACCACGAACAGACCCACATCGATCCCTACGCGCGGAACACTGGCGACAAGGTGTACTACCGCGGCCACTGGTATTCGGCGCGCGCCCCCGGCTTGGCGCTGTTCGTGCTCCCCTGGTACACCGTCCTCAACGGGGTCGGCGCGCGGCAGTGGGCGCGCGAATCGGTGGCGGAGCCGCGCGAAGACGAGCTGATCTACCTGGTGGGGCTGTGGGGCAACGTGCTGCCCGGCATGTTGCTGCTGGTGCTGGTGTGGTACGCGGCAGAACGGCTGCAGCCGGGCTTCGGCACAGCGACGGCGGTGACGCTGGGCCTGGGCACGCTGGCGATCACGCTCTCCACGCTGCTGTTTTCGCATATCTTCACCGCGTTCCTCGGCTTCGCCGCGTTCGTGATGCTGATGCGCGAGCGCGACGGCCCGCCGCGCGCGTGGCTGTGCGGCGCCGCCGGTTTGGCGATCGGTTATGCGATCTCCTCCGAGTACCCGCTGGCGATCCTCGGCGGCGTGCTGGGGATCTACCTGCTGTCGCACCCCCGCGCCCGCGGCCTCTGGTGGCCGCGGCGCGACATGCAAGCGGCGCCCACACGGCGGGACGCACGCGCCGTCATGCGCGCGCTGGGCCGTCCAGCCGCGTATGTGGCGGGCATCGTTGTCGGCCTGGTGCCGCTGACGCTGTACAACCTCGCCGCCTTCCACTCGCTCACGCACGTGGCCTACGCCAACGTCCCCCAGCAGCACAAGGGCTTCTTCGGCATCACCGCCCCCTCGCTGCGCGTGGCGGCCACGCTGCTGGGCGACTCGCGCGGCCTCTTCACGCTGGCGCCGGTGCTCGTCATGGGCGCGCTCGGCGCGGTTGCGCTCCACCGCCGCGGCGCCCGCGCCGAGGCGCTCGTGATCGGCGCCGTGGGCGTGCTCTACCTCGCCTACAACTCCGGCTACTACCTGCCGTTCGGCGGCGGCTCGCCCGGCCCCCGCTTCCTCGGCACCACGCTCCCGTTCCTGGCGCTCCCGCTGGCAATCGCGTTCAAGCGCTGGCCGGGGCCCACGATCGCGCTGGCGGCGGTGTCGATCGCGTGCTCCACGCTGGCCGCCATCGCCCACCCGTTGATCGGGTATGAGACCGAGACCGTCAGCTGGATGCGCCACCTGCTGCAGGGCTACTTCCAGCCGACGATCGCCACCGCCTACGGCTTCGGCCGCGGCTGGGGGGAGATCTGGGTGTTCCTCGTCCCCGCGCTCGCCGCGATCGCGCTGGCCGTGTACGTCACACCGCGCGTGCCCCTCACCAGTCGCGCGCTGCGCGCCGGCCTGCTGACGCTCGCCGGCTGGGCGCTGTATGCCGCGCTCGCGCCCACGCTGTTTGGCCTCGACCACTCGGCGCTGCTGGACATCCTGCACTCCGGCGACCGCAAGGCGCTCGCCAAGGGCGCCTACTTCGGCCCCTACCCGCTGCGCGCGCTGGTGCCGCTGGCGTGCGGCTTCGGACTGCTGGCGCTGGCGGTGGCGCGGCTCTTTCGCAACGCCCCAGCGGAGCCAACCGGCGACGTGGTGGCCGATTCAGTTGTTGACGGTCTTCACGTTGCAGTGCGCGGCACGTAGTTCCTTGCACACCACCACATACCCCGGCCGCGGCTTGAAGCGGGCGTTCATCAAGCCGGCGTCGAAGCGGGTGGAGGCGGTGCCGCCCACCCAGTTGTAGATGTACACGCGCTTGACCCGCGGAGTCGAGGCGGCCACGCCGAACATGTACTTCAGCACGCGCGCCGCGCGCCGCAAGCCGGCGCCGTTGCGGTTGAGGAGCGCGCTGTCACCGGTGAATTTCACGATCCCGCCGGTCTCCGTCAGCCACACTTCGCCGCCCAGGTCGGCGGCGAGATCGTGCGTGCGCCAGCTTTCGAAGTGGTTGAGGTCGGAGTAGTCGTGCAGGCCCCACACGTGGGGCATCACCGTTTTCAGGCGTCCCACCTCGCGCTTGAATTCGTCGATGTACTGCACCGTCGGACCGATCACCTGGTTGTCGAGCACGTCGAGGCCCACCACCGTGCACCGCGCGCAATCGCGCTTCAGCGCCTGGTAGTACTGGGCGTCGAGCGTCGCCGAGGGGCTGACGAACGAGGCGCTGCCGTCGCTTACATAGCCGCGGTTGGCCTCGTCCCACGCCTGGTATTCGCGGATATGGGGGAACAGCTTGATGAACTTCGCCACGTCCTTCTTGTAGGCGGCCACGCTCGGCAGGTGCATTTTGATGTACTCGGAGTGGTAAAACGCCACCAGGATTTTCTGGTGGTTGGCTTCCGCGTCGTGGATCCACGTGGTGGCCTGATGCAGGTCGTACGGGCGCACCGCCACGTCGTAGGGCGTCACCAGCCGCGAAACCTTCGTGTGCAACTGTTTCCACAGCGAGTTGCCAAACATCTCTTCGCGCGAGTCGCTGATGCCGGTCATGAACCAGTAGCCGTGGACTTGCGCCTTCTGCGCGGTGCTTGGCGCGACGAGCACAAGTGCCAGCAGGGGCGCCAGCAGGATCGTGGAGCGGCGACGGAGTAGAGATCGGAGCATGTTCATCCCAACAGGCTAGGCGCTCGGAGGTTGCGGCGACGCCGCCCGCTCTGCCTGCAATTCCTTGTGCGAGCCTGCGTCGGGCGCCTCCCCCGCGCCCTGCTGCAAACCCTTCGTCCCCGCCGGCCCCGACTCCGCGGCGCGCATCACGATCACCTCGCCGGGAACGTTGCTGAGCAGCCAGGCGACGGCCTCGGGGGTGAAGCCCTCGCCGGAGCTGTCGGCGCCGGCGGCGACCACGATCCGGTCGAAGCGCTCGTGCGCGGCGAGTTCGCGCAGCGCGTGGCGGACGGTGCGGCCGCGCTCGATGCGGGAGTCGACGGGGACTTCGGCACGGGCGGCGCGGCGCTCGATCGTCTCCAGCATCGGCAGCGCCACGTCGCACTCCGACTGCAGCGGCACGTCCACCGAGAGGCGCAGCGGCACCAGCGCCAGGTACACCGGCATCAGCGTGGCCTTCTCCGCGCGCGCCAACCGCAGCGCGGCCGCCAGCGCCTGCTCGGAGAGGCCCTCGCCGGTGAACGGGAAGGCGATCCGGCGCACCCGCTCGGAGCCGCGCAGCGCGCGCTCGCGCCGCCGGCGCTCCCACGCCAGCGCCGCGCCGGCGCCGGCTGCCAGCGCAAGGAGGATCAGGATCGCGGCGAGCGGGCTCACCGGGCCCCACCCCCAGCAACGCCGTTCCCCGCGAGCGCGATGGTTGGAGTGCAGATGAAACACATCACAACGCCGCCCCCTCCTCCTCGACGCTCTCGCCCGAGGGCAGCAGCGTGCGGTCGGCCACGAACCGCAGGTCGACGCCCGGCAGGCCTTTCATCAGCTGGAACGGCAGCGCCGGCTGGGTGAGGCGCCGCCAGGCGTTGCGCGGTCTGGGCGTGCCCATCAGCATGTAGGTGGTGCCCCGGCCCCGCGCCACGCGGATGGTGGTGTCGGCGACGTCGTCGGCCTCCTCGATCAACAGGTGCGCGCCGAGCACCGAGGCCAGACGCCGCAGCGCCTCCAACTGCTCGCGTTCCTCGCGGGTGGGGGTGGCACCCGGCGAGCGCACCACCAGCAGGTCGAGCTCGGCGCCCAGCCGCTGCGCCGAGCGCCACGCGCGGCGCACCACCCGCTGCGAGCGCGGCGTGGGCGTCACCAGCGCCAGCAGCCGCTCGGAGATCACCTGCGGCGCGGCGCGCGCCACCAGGCTGTCCTCGCGCCAGCGCGAGGCGGAGGTCTCACGGCCGCGACGCTCGAGCTCCACGCCCTCCGCCACCTGGCGCAACGCCGTCTCGCGCAACGCCGCCAGGTTCTCGATCTTGAAGAAGTTGCTGAGCGCCGCCTGCACCCGCTCCGGCGCGTACACCTTGCCGGCGCGCAGCCTGCCGATCAGCGCCTCCGGCGTGATGTCCACCAGCACCGTCTCGTCGGCCGCCGACAGCACCGCGTCGGGGATCGTCTCGCGCACGCGCACGCCCGTCAGCTGCGTCACCTGATCGTTGAGGCTCTCCAGGTGTTGCACGTTCACGGTCGAGTACACGTCGATGCCGGCCTCCAGCACGTCGCGCACGTCTTCGTAGCGCTTCTCGTGCTCCACTCCCGGCGCATTGGTGTGCGCCAGCTCGTCGATCAGCGCCAGCTCCGGCGCGCGCGCCAGCACCGCCGGCAGGTCCATCTCCTCGATCTCGGTGTCGCGATAGCGCACCCGCCGGCGCGGCACCACCTCCAGGCCCTCCGCCTGGGCGACGGTCTCCATGCGTCCGTGCGGCTCCAAATAGCCGACCACCACGTCGCGGCCGGCCTCCGCCTCGGCCTGGCCCTCCTGCAGCATGCGAAACGTCTTGCCCACGCCGGCGGCCATCCCGATGAAGACCTTCAGGTGACCGCGCTCGCCTGGCATGGCCCCATTGTCGTGCACCTGGCGGCCGCACGCTCGGCGACGCTCCGGCGACGCGCTACTCGACGGCCGGCACGCTCGGCGACGCGCCGGCGTCGCGCTACTCGGCGACCGCCAGCACCGCCTCGTAACGGTGGCGCACGTCGGCGCGGTCTTTCTCCTCGGGCACCGACTCCTCGCAGCCGCGCATGATCATCTCCGCCTGCTCCAGCAGCACCTCGCGCTGCTCGGGCAAAGCGGCCTGCGAGATCACGCGGGCGAGCACGTCGAGCTGGCGGATCATCACGGCCGGCATCCCGCGGCTGGCCTGGCGAATCTTCTCGTGGGCGCGCTCCACCAGCCGGCGGAAGCCGATGTTGACGGTGATCACGCGCACGCGCCCGGCGCGGTCGCGGTGCAACGTCGCCGGCTGCCAGTGCTGCGCGATCTTGCTCAGCCCGTCGCCCAGCCAGTCGACGCAGGCCAGCGCCGTGAACGTGTCGTTGACGGCCGGCGACAGCGCGCGGATCGCGATCTCCACGAGCTGGTCCACGGCGAACGAGGGGTCCTGCGTGAGCGTCCGGTGGGGGCCGGTGGCGTGCGCGCCGCCCAGCGCCCGCGCGACGCCGGGCGCGGCGCCGGCCGGCCACACCTGCGCCAGCGGCTCGCCCTCGGTGACGAAGTGCCCCGGCCGGTGCAGCAGGCGGATCACCGCGTGCCCGCTGGCGGCGATCTCGATCAGCCGGTCCACGCGCACGAACTGCAGGTAACCGCTGCGCGGCGCGCGCACGACGCCGCTCTCCTCCTCCAGCCGCGCCAGCATCTCCGCCAGCGACGGCCCCGTCTTGAGCGTGTCGGCAGCCGCCGACACCCCGGCTTCGAGCTCGAGCGCCCGCGCGAGGTCGCCGGCGATGCCGGCGATCACCTGCGGCAGCTGGATCGACTTGGCGATGTGGTTGATGAACAGCACCAGCACCGCCACATCCACCAGCACCAGCCCCATCGTCACCGTGATCGACAGGTGCGGAACGAATTCCCCGTGCGCGCCCGGCCCGATCGAGACGAGCGCCAGGATCGCGTACACGAACGTCGCCACATACGTCCCCAGCGTGATCTGGGTGATGCGGTCGCGGATGAAGTTGCGCAGCATCCGCGGCCCAAACTGGGTGGAGGCGAGTGTCAGCGTGACGATCGTGATCGAGAACACCAGCGTCACCACGGTGATCACGGCTGCCGCGATCGCGGTGAGGATCTGGCGGGCGGCGTCCGCGGTGCCGCTGATCACCCACGACGGAAACTGGATCGTCCCGTCGTATGCGGCCCGATCGAGCGCGTGGGTGCCCGCGAACAGCGCGACCGCCAGCACGATCTCGACCGTCGGCACCAGCCACAGGTTCGTGCGCAGCGCCTCCCGGCGCCACGCGGAGGGCAGCGGCAGCCAGCCTCTCATCGGGGGGAGACTATCCGGCGCAACACAGACTCCGCTGGCAGCCGCCGACACCGGCAAAGCGCGCCGATCGATGCATCACGAAATTGCGAGACCAACCAACGAGTGACAACAGATGTGTTGTCGAAGAATGGTAGGATGCGGTGACGAGGCGGTCATCGTACAGCCCTGTCGTCAACAAACCGACAACAAATATGTTGTTGTAGTGTGGTTGGCATGTTCAGCGCCAATCTCATCATCGAGGCCCGTCGGCGCTCCGGCCTCACACAACGTGAGCTGGCCACGCGCGCAGGCGTCAGACAGCAGGAGATCGCACGCTACGAGCGCGGCCGCGTCACGCCGTCGCTGGAGCGGCTGCGGCAGCTGATCGCCGCATGCGATCTCGAACTGACGCTCGGCCTCGCGCGGGCCGACACTGACCATGACCGCGCAATCGCCAGGGCGCTTGCCATGCCGCCGGCCCGGCGACTGGCTCGCGCACTGCGCAAGGCGGCCGAAGCGCGCCGTTCGCAGACCCAGCGAGGTGAGGACCAGCAACCTCGGGACCCGATCGGCGTGCTGCGCATCCTTAACGAGTCGGGCATGAGCTATGTGCTGATCGGCGAGCTCGCCGAGCTGCTTCGCGCCTCTCCGCTGTTGCCCGGCGGCGGCAGTGTGACGATCGTGCCCGGGGCCAACCAGCAACAGCCGCTTCTCCGCGCGATTGTCGCCGGCCGTGGGCTTGGCACGCACGGTCCCAGCAACACCCACGAGGCCGTCAAACGCTGGAACCTGGATGCGTTTGGAACCGAGCTCGTCGTCGTGCCCGCGCCCGCGGGGACGGGCGGCTATCGAGATCTGCGCCGGGACGCCACGACGCTGCAGATCGATAAGGGCCTGGACGTCGCCGTCGCCGTCGCCGTCGCCTCGCTCGTCGATCTCGTCAGGATCGGCGAGGCTGCCGGGGATCGCGCCCGGACGCACATTCTGCGCCGCACGCTCGAGGTTACGACCGGGCGTCGGACGCCACCGGAGCGGCCCATTCGCTCGCAGCCTCGGTAGCCTGAGCAACCGATGCAGATCGCCGCCGACGCGCCGCGCGCCGACGCGACCCGGCCGCCGGCCAAGCGGCGGTGGGGTGCGTGAGCGCTATCGCCACACCACCGCCGGTGGGGAGACCGCCGCGCGCGACGCCGCCCCTGCCCCCGATTCCTCCAGAGCCCCCGCGCCGCCCGTGGTGGCTGGCGGGACGCGTGCTCGCGGGCGGGCTGGGAATCGTGCTGCTGGTGGGCGCCGCCAGCGCGCTGCTGGCGCGCAACGAGGTGAGCAAGGTGGTGGCGGCACTGCGCCAAAACAAGGCGGTGAAGGTGTCGAGCGACATCCTGCCGGCGGCGGCAAGCGGTGCGCCGGAGACGCTGCTGCTGGTGGGCAACGACGAACGGCCGCCGCCGAAAAGCAACCCCTACGGGGAAGTGCTGCCGCACTCCAACGAGATGCTGCTGGTGCGGATCGACCCCAGCAAGCCGACGATCTCGATGCTGTCGATCCCGCGCGAGCTGCGGGTGCCGTTCACGCGGCTGAACGGGCAGCTGGAAGAAAACCGGATCAACTCGGCGTATACGTTCGGCTATGAGGAAAGCGGCAAAACGACGTCCGGCGGCGTGAAGCTGATGGTGGAAACGCTCACCAAAGACATCGGCATCACACCCAACCTGGTGTTTGTCACCAACTTCAAACGGTTCAAGCGCGCCGTCGACGAAATGGGATGCGTGTACATCACCGTCGACAAGCGCTACCACCACATCAACGAACCGGGCGGCGAACAGTACTTCGAAATCAACTTGCAGCCCGGCTACCAGCGGCTGTGCGGAGAGGAAGCGCTCGAATTCGTGGCCAACCGCCACGAAAGCACCTCGCTGATCCGCGACGCCCGCGACCAGCGCTTCCTGCTCGCGGTGAAGGCCGAGTACGGCCCGACGCTCTTTGAAAATCGGGAAAAGTTTGAGCACGTCATCGGCAAGGCGGTGGAAACCGACCTCCGCAGCGAAGCGCAGGTGTTGCAGCTGCTGGAGCTGCTGGTCGAATCGGCCGGCAAGCCGGTGCGCCAGGTGCCGTTCCACGTCGAACTGCACGCGACCTACGACACCGCCACGCCGCAGGAGATCCAGGAAGCGGTGCACTCGTTCCTGAGCGGCACCGCCGCGATCGCCCCACACCGGCTGCACGGTGTGGGGCGTCCCGCGCACACCTCACACCGGCACACGTCCCCTCGCGCTCCAGCGCCCGCGCCATCGCTGGGGCTGTCGCCCACCTCCGGGGCCACGCTCGCCGAAGCGCGCGCGATCGCGCCACGCCTGCCGTTCGCCGTGCAGGCGCCGCGCGCGCAGGCGGTGAGCGGCGAATCCGAACCGGACACGGTGCGCCGTTACGACATCCGCGGCCCCGGCGGGCAACTGTTCCCGAGCTACGTGATCGTCGTCGACCAGGGCGAACTGGGGCAGTTCTACGACATCCAGGGGAGCAGCTGGACCGACTCGCCGCTGCTGAGCCACCCGACCCAGGAAATCCCCGTGGGGGGGCGCACGGACAGCCTGTATTACGACGGCGAACACCTCAAGACGATCGCCTGGCGCGAAGGCGGCGCGGCGTACTGGATCGAAAACACGCTCACCAACAACCTCTCCCCGCAGCAGATGCTGGCGATCGCCGAGCAGACGCATCCGGTGATCGGCAGCGCCACCGCCTTCCACGCCGGCGCGAGCGCCCCCCGCGGCTTCAAACTGCCGCCCCCCGCGGCGGCGGCGGCGGGCACGCTCGCCAAAGTCGGCGCGCTGCTGGGCTTCGTGGGGCTGGCGGTTGTGGTGGCGCTGGCGATCTGGGTGCTGGTGCGCCAGCGCGAATTGCGGGCGCTGCGCGAGCAGGTGGCGCAGGCGATGGCACTGGAGGCACGCGGGCAGCGTCGTCCTTAACAAACCGTTCACGAAGTGACCATGTCCGCCAAATGGATGGTTTCCTACTGTGTGCCGCTGAGGCATGCTTGTGAGGTGTGCCGCTGAGGGAAACACTCCAGCGGAAGGGGGTGACGCGACATGGCTTTCGACTCCAGCAAGAAAAAAAAGAAGAGCTCCAAAAAAGGCAAGAAAGGCTCCAGCAAAAAGAAATAGGCAGCCTTGTTTTCGGTTCGTCGAGCAGCCATCCCCTGGCGGCGTTTGCTGGCGCTGACGCTTCCCGCGCGCCGCGCGCTGCTGGGGATGGTTGCTCTCACCGCGCTCGGCGCGCTGCTCGGCCTCGTGCCGCCGCTGGCGTTTGGAGCGCTGATCGACGATCTCGCCGGCGGCCACCACGCCGGTGCGGCCGCGCTGGCGGCGGCCCCGGCCGCGGCGTTGATCGTCGCGGCACTGCTGCTGGAAGCGCTGTGCTTCGCGCTCTCCGACGGCTTCTTCGCGCAGGCCGTGGGCACGCTGTACCGCGAGTTGCGGATGCTGATGTTCAAGGGGCTGCAGACGCGCCCGCCGGCGAGCGCGCCGGAGCTGGCCGGCGCCGCGTCGCGTTTTGTGTCTGACGCGCAAGCACTCCAGGACGTGGTGGTGGCGCCGCTGGACACGGCCGTGATCGGCCTGTTCGAGCTGGTGTCGGCGCTGGTGACGCTCGCCGTGCTGTACCCGCCGGCGGCGCTGTACGGCGCGGCGCTGATCGCGCTGACCGGTCTCATCGCACGCCGCTCGCAGGCGCCGCTGGGACCGGCCGCCGAGCGGCGCCAGGAGGCACTGGAGGCCATGAGCCACACTCTCGCCGCCGAGCTGTCGGCCCGGCTGGAGCGCGGCGACGCGGCACGAGCCGGATCAGGCCACGCGGCCTCGGCCGGGCCCGACGCGGAGGGCCACGGCGCGGCAAGGGCGGCGCACGGCGCGGCAAGGGCGGCGCACCTCGCGGCGGCAGGGCGCTTCCACGAGGCGGTGTCGCGCGTGCGCCGGCGCGAGGTGCGTCTCGGCTGGCTGGAAGCGGCCAACCGCTATGGCGCCGGCGCGGCCGCCAACCTCGGGCCGATCGCTGTGGTGGTGCTGGCCGCCGTGGCGCACAGCTTCTCCGCCGGCACGCTGCTGGCGCTGTTTTTGCTGGCCGAGCGCGCCTTTCAGGGCGGCGACTCGCTGATCGACCTCGGCTTCGACCTCGAGTTGGTGCGCGGCGCGGTGGCGCGCTGCTTTGAGCTGGTGGACCTTCAAGCCCCCCTCCGTCCGGCCCTCACAGGCCGCCCGGGATCCCCCGATGGGGGAGGTTCAGGCTCCCAGCAGGTTGTGCACGATCAGGTCGATCAGCTTGATGCCGATGAACGGCGCGATGATGCCGCCGAGGCCGTATATCAAGAGGTTGCGCCGTAGCAGCGCGCTGGCGCCGATCGGGCGGTAGCGCACGCCGCGCAGCGACAGCGGGATCAGCAGCGGGATGACGATCGCGTTGAAGATGATCGCCGAGACGATCGCCGATTCGGGCGTGCCGAGATTCATGATGTTGAGCACGTGCAGAGGACCCTTGCCACCCGTGCTGGTCGCGTAGGTGCTGATGAAGATCGCCGGCAAAATCGCGAAGTACTTGGCGACGTCGTTGGCGATCGAGAAGGTGGTGAGCGCGCCGCGCGTGATCAGCAGCTGCTTGCCCACCTCCACGATCTCGATCAGCTTGGTCGGGTTGGAGTCGAGGTCGACCATGTTGCCCGCCTCGCGCGCCGCCTGCGTGCCGGTGTTCATCGCCACGCCCACGTCGGCCTGTGCCAGCGCCGGGGCGTCGTTGGTGCCGTCTCCCGTCATCGCCACCAGCCGCCCGTCGGCCTGCTGCTCGCGGATCAGCGCCAGCTTCGCCTCGGGCGTGGCTTCGGCGAGGAAGTCGTCGACGCCCGACTCCTCGGCGATCTTGGCCGCCGTGAGGCGGTTGTCGCCGGTGACCATCACGGTTTTGATGCCCATCGCGCGCAGGTGGTCGAAGCGGACCTTCATCCCCTCCTTGATCGTGTCCTTGAGGTAGATCACGCCCAGCACCTGGCTGTCGCGCGCGACCGCCAGCGGGGTGCCGCCCTCGCGGCCGATGCGGTCGAGCTGCGCCTGCAGCTCCGGCGGCGGCGAGCCGCCCTCGTTGGTGACGAACTCGACGATCGCGTCGCCTGCCCCCTTGCGCAGCTGCTGGCCGTCGTAGTCGACGCCGCTCATGCGCGTTTGCGCGGTGAACGGCACGAAGTTGGCGTTCAGAGTGCTCATGTCGTGCTCGCGCAGACCGTACTGCTTGGCGAGCACCACGATCGAGCGTCCCTCGGGTGTCTCGTCGGCGAGCGAGGAGAGCTGCGCCGCCTCGGCCAGGTCGGACTCGGCCACGCCCGGCATCGGGATGAATTCCGAGGCCAGACGATTGCCGATCGTGATCGTGCCGGTCTTGTCGAGCAGCAGCACGTCAACGTCGCCCGACGCCTCCACCGCGCGGCCGGAGAGGGCGAGGACGTTGCGTCGCACGAGGCGGTCCATGCCGGCGATCCCGATTGCCGACAGCAGCGCGCCGATCGTGGTGGGGATCAGCGCCACCAGCAGCGCGATCAGCGTCGTCTCGGAGATTGCCGTGCCGGCAAACAGGCCGAACGGGCGCAGCGTGGCGACGACGATCATGAAGATCAACGTCAGCGCGGCCAGCAGGATGTTGAGCGCGATCTCGTTGGGCGTCTTGCGCCGCTCGGCGCCCTCGACCAGCGCGATCATGCGGTCGAGAAACGAGTGCCCCGGCTCCTGGGTGATTTCGACGACGATCCGATCCGAGGTGACGCGCGTACCGCCGGTGACCGCGGAGCGGTCACCGCCCGACTCGCGGATCACCGGCGCCGACTCGCCGGTGATCGCCGACTCGTCGACCGTGGCGATCCCCTCGATCACGGTGCCGTCGCCGGGGATCAGCTCGCCCGCCTCCACCACCACCACGTCGCCGCGGGTCAACTCGGAGGCGGCCTTGGTGGTGCCGTCGCGCATCGTGGCGACGGTCTCCTTGCGCATCGAGCGCAGCGTGTCCGCCTGCGCGCGGCCGCGTCCCTCGGCGAACGCCTCGGCCATGTTGGCGAAGATCACCGTCAGCCACAGCCAGAAGGCGATCGTGAACGTGTACCACGCCGGCTCGTGGCCGCCGCCGAGCGGCTTGCCGCCGAACGCCTGGATCAGCCAGGTGACGGTGGTGATCACCGCGCCGACCTCGACTACGAACATCACGGGGTTGCGGATCTGCACGCGCGGGTCGAGCTTCTTGAGGCTGTCGATCAGCGCACGCACGGCGATGTCGCGCTGGAACAGCGAGATCGCCTGGCGTTCGTGGGTGGCGGGCATCGTGGACATCAGCTGCTGGCTCCGGTGAGGCGGTCGAGGGCGAGGTTGAGTTGCAGCACGTTCACTCCCGGTTCGCCGGAGAAGCCGAGGCCGCGACCGGAGGTGTACTTGGAGATCAGGCCATCCGCCGTGGCGAGCGAGAGGTGGCGCACAGCCGCGACGCGATGCGCCTGAATCCAGGCGTTGGCCTGTGAGATTTCCGGGTCGAGGCCGGAGGCGGAGCTGTTGACGGCGTCGACCGGGATCTTCGCCACGGTCAGACCCGGGTCGTATTCGGCCTTGGTTGTCGGGTTTTTGTTCAATTCGAGATAGGCCTTGATGTTTTCTTCGTTGGCTTCCTTGGTCTTCACGCTGTTGGGCCCGTGGTTGGAGAAGGTGCTGGCGGCGGCGTTGTCGGCCCCGTCTTCGGTGGCCGAGGGGCGCGTCTGGAAGTAGCGCGGGTCGGGTTCGGTGACGAGTTCTTCTTCCTTTTCCTCAGGCTTGCCGTTCTTGCCGATCACCGGGGAGGCGAAGCTCTGGCCGATCAGCTTCGAGCCGACAACCCTGCCGTCGAGCTTGATCCGCTGTCCGTTGGCGTCGCCGGGGAAGGCGACCTGGCTGATGCCGGTGATCGCGAGCGGGTAGACCAGCCCGAGCAGGATCGTGAAAACGATGATGCCGATGATCGAGGTGACGATGTCGCGTTTCATTTCAGAGGGTGGCAGAATGTTCGTGTCGACTTTTTGAAGACCGTATATCTATGGTTATACGCAGCGCTGGATTTGAATACGTTCAGTAGAGGGTGTCCGGTGAGCGTTCAGTAGAGGTGTCCGGTGAGACCCTGCACGATCGGGCCGAGCAGCAGGGCGGGGAAGAAGGTGAGCGCGCCGACCAGCACGATCACGCCGATCAGCAGCACCGCGAAGGTGGGATTGTCGGTGCGCATCGTGCCGAGACCCGCGGGCGTGACGCGCTTGCCCGCCAGCGCGCCGGCGACGGCGAGCGCGAACAGGATCGGCGCGTAGCGCGCAAACATCATGTCGAAGCCGCCGAGCATGTCGGCGAAGGTGATGCCGTGGGCGCCGATGTTGCCGGCGGCGGGCTGCACGTAGCCGGTGTAGCCGGCGAACGCCGAGCCGTTGTTGTTGGCCTGCGAGAGATATGCGTAGAAGGTCTCGGAGAAGCCCTGGGGCGTGTTGCCGCCGCTCTTGGAGAGCGCCACTTCGGCGATCGACGCCCGTCCGGATTTGCTGGCGGTCGCCAGCGCCGTGCAGAACAGCGCGGCCAGCGGCGTGATCAGGATGCCGAGGCCGGCGAGCTTGATCTCGCGCGCCTCCAGCTTCTTGCCCAGCCACTCCGGCGTGCGCCCCACCATCAGCCCGCCGATGAACACCGCCAGCAGCACGTACAGCAGGATCGAGTACAGCCCCGTGCCGACGCCGCCGAAGATCACCTCGCTGGCGGAGAGGTTGGCGAACGGCACGGCGCCGCCGATGCCGGTGAACGACTCGAGTGCGCTGTTGACGGCGCCGCACGAGGTGACGGTGGTGACGACGTCGAACAGGGCGGAGCCGGCGATCCCGAAACGCTGCTCCTTGCCTTCCATGTTGCCACCGCCGGAGCCGTGGATCACGCCGGTGTGCAGGCCGGCGGCGTGCTGCGCGGGCGAGCCGTGCGCCTCGGCGATGTAGGCGACGCACACGGCGCCGAGGAACATGAACATCATCACGCCGTAGATCGCATACCCCTGGCGGCGGTTGCCGGTCATGCGGCCATACATGAACACCAGCGCCGCCGGGATGATCAGCACGCACAGCATCTCGAAGAAATTGGTGAACTGCGTCGGGTTTTCGAAGGGGTGCGCCGCGTTGGTGTTGAAGAAGCCGCCGCCGTTGGTGCCGAGCAGCATGATCGAGTGCTGCGAGGCGACCGGTCCCATCGCGATCGTCTGCTGCAGGCCGGTGATCGTGTGCACGATCAAGTAATTGGAGAGATTGGCGATCACTCCTTGGGAGGCGAGCACGAGCGCGACGAGCACCGACAGCGGCACCAGCACGTAGAGGATCGTGCGCACGATGTCCTCCCAGAAGTTGCCGAGACTCTTGCCCGAGCGCCCGATGAGCCCGCGCACCAGCGCGACCGCCACGACGATCCCGACGCCGGCGGAGAGGAAGTTTTGCACCGTCAGCCCCACCATCTGGCTGAGGTAGCTCATCGTAGTCTCGCCGCTGTAGAACTGCCAATTGGTGTTGGTCATGAACGACGAGGCGACGTTGAACGTCACGTTCCACGAAGGTGAGTGGTAGCCGAGCGGGTTGAGCGCGTGAGGCACCCAGAAGGCGTCCTGGGTGCGCAGGATCGCGTACAGCAACAGCCACCCTGCGAGTGAAAAGACGATCAGGCTTTTCGCGTACGCCTTCCAGTCCTGCTCGAGTTTCGGGTTCACCCGCAGGATCCGGTAGAGGATCCGCTCCGGCCACGCAAACAGCGGCGTCAGGAATACCCGCTGACCGGTATACACCCTCGCCAGGTAGCTACCCAGCGGCAGCGCGAGCACGGTGAGGATGATCGCGAACAGCACGATCGTCAGCCAGCCGTAGAAGGTCATCGCCTAGAGCTTCTCTCCGCGGATGAGAGCGTAAAAGAGGTAGGCGATGATCAGCACAGTGACAACCAGACCGAAGAAGTCGGCGCCGCTCATGTGCGCGATGAATGCGCCCATCGGAGGCGTACTCATATCCTGTCGATCCCCTCGATTATCGCGAGCAGGATCGCGAACATCGCGATCCCGATCACCACCGCCACCACGTCCATACGTGCACTATTCTCGCTGCGCCATCACGGCCGTGTGACGATTTCACTCCCGCATATAACGATTTTGTTACGAAGCCGCCACCAGCGGGGCGGGGCGGCCGTGCGCCCGGTAGGCGGCGTTCAGCGCGGCCACGACTCGCGCATAGGACTGCGCCGGACGGCGACCACCGAAGGTCACGGTGATCGAGCCCGACTCGCCGTTCAGCGCGATCGCCCCGCCGCTCACCCGCCCACTCGCGGTGCGCGCGTCACGGGCCCACGGCGGCAGCGTCCAGCTCAGCGGCGTGCCGGCGGCCAGGGCACCGTGCCAGGCGAGCGTCTCCCCGCGCCGGGCGGAGTGCAGGGTGAAGGAGATCGTCCCATGGTCGGTGGGCGCGCTCGTCACGGCGATGCGTTGCCCGGGTCCCAACCAGGCGGGGCTGGCACCGGCGAGCAGCCGCACGCCGCCGGTGGGGGTGTCGGTCACCAGCAGGTTGCGCAGCAGCGCCACATATTCGGCCGCAAACGTGCCGTGCGGGGCCAGGTTGGTGGCGGAGGCGCGCCCGCCGAACGGCGCGATGCCGGTCTCCCAGCCGCCGTCGGTGGCGGTGGTGTGCACCAGCTCCGCATACAGCCCCGCAACCGCACCCGCGGCGTCGCCGGCGGCGAGCTGGGTCTGGAAGATGCGAAAGCCGAGGTAGTCGTGCAGCTCGCTGTCGCCCAGGTAGGTGGGCAAACCCTCGGCCATGTGCGCACGCGCCCACCTCAGCGTGGCCGCGACCGCGGGCGAGCCGGCGGGCAGCACTTGAAGGGGGTAGGCCGCCCAGTAGTTGCCCCAGTCCTGGCCGCCGTTGGCGTCGAGCACCGGCGGGATGTGGTGTTGGCGAGCAACGGCCGCTTGGATCGCGCGGTGGAGCGCCGCTTCGAAGCGCTGCGCGACGGCGGTCCAGGCGGCGAGGTCGGCGCTGGCTTCGTCCGGCATGGCCACGCCGGCGCTGGCTTCGTCCGGCATGGCCACGCCGGCGCTCGCGTCGGCCGGCGCGGCGGCCGCATCCCCCGCCTGCTCGGCCAGCGTGGCGGCGGCGATCGCCGAGCGCAGCCCGTCGGCCGCCCACAGGTCGTCGCCGGTGATGTGCCCGTACGCCAGCTCGTTGTCGTCGGGGTTGCTGGCCGGCAGCAGGCCCAACGGGTCGGCGGCGGTGGCCGCGACCAGCCATGCGACCGCGGCGCCGATGCGCCCCAGCTGCGCGGCCGCGTAGCCGGGCTGCCCCGCCAGCAGCGCGTGCTGGGCGAGCGCCCACAGCGCCTGCCCCCAGCCGTCGTACTGCCCGGGCTGGCTGACGAACAGCCCTGAGGGCTGCTGGAAGAGGTCGACGAACGCGAGGTTTTGCGCGGCCGGCGTGTGCAGCCCGGCGAGGTCGAGCGCCTGTGTCTCGATCGCGGCGTCGCGGATCCAGAACGAGCGGTATTGCAGCCGGTTGGGCACCTGCTCCCAGCCGGCGGGGGTGAGGATGCGCGACTGGAGCATCTGCACGATCGCCGCTTCGTAGGTGGCGCCCACCTTGCGCTCGGGCACCGAGATCCGCATCATCCCCGCCTCCTGGCGCGCCCACAGCGAGCCCAGCTCCGTGCGCGCCGAGGCAAGCGGCTCGGCGTCCAGCGCACGGTCGGCGGCGGTGCCGGCCGGCGGCGGTTCGAGCGGGATCAGCCAGGTGAAGCTCGCGCTGCCGTGAGCCGCCAAGCGCGCGCTGAACACCCGGCCGTCGTGCGGAGCGGTGGGCGTGGCGAGGGCGGGTGTCGCCTGCGGGCGGCTCCGGGCAGCCGGACCGCGCGCCAGCAGCAGGCCCGAGCGATCGAGGTCGCGGCCGGCGATGGTATAGCGAAAGCCCCGCGAGAACGACTGCCCGAGCTGTTCGTAGCCGCCGACGGTGGGCGCCGCAACGGGGCGCTCGTACCGGTATGCGCCGGTGCTCAGCCCGTGCGGGCCGCGGATCTGGCGCCCGCGGGTGTATGCCAGCAGCATCGCCACGCGTGCCGTCTGCGCCCGCCCCGAGTGGTTGGCGGCCGTCACCGTCTCATACACCACCGGACGCCCGCCGACGGGCACGGCAAACAGCGTCACCGTGTAGCGCACCGACCCATCCCACAGCGCGCTCGACAGCAGCGGCACGCCCGGGCGCGGCTGCGTGCGGGAGGGCTGGTTCCAGGCGCGCAGCGCGCGCCCGAAGCGCAGCTCATACTCGGCCCAGCCGGTGTACACGTCCCCCTCGGGCGTCACCTCACCGCCGGCCGCGAGGCCCGGCACCGCCAGCTGCTCGGTGGGCGCCGCGAGAAAGCCGGTGGTGCTCGCGGCGACGGATTGGGCGAGCAGCAACGCGACCACGATCGCGGGCGCGACGGCCGGCACAGCCCACCTCCCCTTCCTCCTCCATGCCTGCGCGAACGACCACTGGTGGGCACGTGAAAAGTTCAGGCACGTGCGCGAGGACAACCATTGGTTGGCGGCCGAAAAGTTAATGCACACACGCGCGAACCCTCGGCCGACGCCTCCGCTCATCCCGCGAACCGGTAGCCCACGCCCGGATCGGTGAGCACGTACCGCGGGGGGCCGCCGGGCGGCTCGATCTTGGCGCGCAGACGGGCGATGTGGGTGCGCAGCGACTGCACGTCGTCGACGTAACCCGGGCCCCACACCTCGGCCAGCAGCGCCCGGTGGGTCATCAGACGGCCGCGGTTTTGGGCGAGCACGCGCAGCAGCTCGAACTCGATCGGCGTGAGGTGGACGGCCTGAGTGTCGCGGTGGACGGCGTGCGCGGCGAGGTCGATCTCCAGGCCGTCCACCGCGATCCGCGGCTGGGGCTCGCCGGCGCCTTCGCTGCGGCGCAACGCGGCGCGCAACCGGGCGACCAGCTCGCGGGTGCCGAACGGCTTGGTGATGTAGTCGTCGGCGCCGGCCTCCAGCGCGCGCACCTTCTGCTCCTCCTCGCCCACGGCCGACAGCACGAGGATCGGCATTTGGCTCCACTGGCGCAAGCTGCGCGTCACCTCCACACCGTCGCCGCCGGGCAGCACCAGATCGACGATCGCCGCGCGCGGCGAGCGCACCGCCGCGAGGTCGAGCGCCTCGGGGGCGCTCTGCGCGCCCAGCACCTCGAAGCCGGCCTCGCGCAGCACCACGCGCAACGCGCGGAGGATCTGCAGCTCGTCATCCACCACCAGCACCCGTGGGCGGGCGCCGGCGGAGGCGTCAACCGCCATCCGTTTGCGCCCCCCGCGCGGCGGCCGCCGCGACCGGCTCCAGCCCGCTGCGCTCCAGCGGCAGCTCGAACACGAACGTGGCGCCCTGGCCCGGGAGCGACTCGACGTGCAGCGAGCCCCCGTTGGCTTCCATGAACCCGCGCGCGATCGCCAGCCCGAGGCCCGATCCGCGGCGCCCACCGCGCGCGGTGCCGGCGGAGTAGAACGGCTCGAACACGCGCTCCAGCTGCGCCGGGGGGATGCCGGGGCCGCGATCGACCACGCGCACGATCAGCCGGTCACCCTCCCCCGCCATCGTGCGCACGACGCGCGCCCTCACCGACACCGGGTGCCCGCCCGAGTGCCGACGGGCGTTCTCCAGCACGTTGACGAACGCCCGCTCCAGCTGGGTGGAGTCGGCGCGCACCAGCGGCAGGTCGCGATCGATCGTGACGTGGAACTGCTCGCTGGGAGCTGCGGCGGCATGCGCGCCGGTCGTGGCGGAGGAGGGAGAGGAGGAGGAGGGGGCTGCGTGGCTGGGAGAGGGCGGCGGTGCCAGATCCTCCAGCGCTTGGCCGATGATCTCCTCCACCGACAGCCACTCCCGCCGCGGCTCGGCGGCGCCGGCCTCGAGCTTTGAGAGGTCCAGCAGGTTGTCCACCAGCCGCGACAGCCGGCGCGTCTCGGCGAGGATCGCGCCGGCCAGCTCCTCGCGCTCCGCCGCCGACACGCCCGGCAGCGCGATCGCCTCGGCCGCCGTGGATATCGCGGTGAGGGGGCTGCGCAGGTCGTGCGACACGGCTCGCAACAGCGCGGTCTTGACGACGTCGGCCTGGCGCAGCGCCGCCGTCTCCACCACCCCGCTCTCCAGCGTTTCGCGCTCCAGCGCGGCGCTCAACAGCGCCTCCAGCGCCGGCACCACCCGCTCCTGCAACCGGTACAGGCTGCGCTCGGAGCTGTCGACGCCGACCACCACGGTGCCCAACCGGCGGTCGCCCTCGCGCAGGGGGAACGCCACCGAGCGCTGGTCGGCGTCCACCGCCTCCATCACGATCGCCGCGGAGGTCAGCTCCAGCGCCTGCGCCATCCGCGCCGCCGCGGTGGGCAGCACCTGGGTGAGGCTCTCCCCCTTCAGCAGCAGCCGCGCCATCTCCAGCACGAGGCTGGCCTCGCGCCGGCGCTCCAGCGCCTCTTGACGCGCGTGCGAGGAGGGGATCGGCACGATGCCCAGCTTGCGTGACATTGCGATCAGCGTAGATCAAAGCGCGGGCGCGATCATGGGCGGGACGTGGGCGGGACGTGGGCGGGACGCTCGTTCGTCCGTCGAAGATGCCGCCCCTCATACCGCAAGGTTGTACTGTCGATTGCTAAAGAGGTGGACCCGATCAAGGTGCAGCGCCCACGGATGCCCGCAACCCGTAACCAGATCGCCGGCCGACAACGGCCACGCCACCCTGTGGGAACGCTGGTCGCCGTCGCGATAGCAGCGTTCGTGGCGACCGGCGCTGCCGCGGCAAGCGCGCGGACGGCGCCGCTGCCCGCCTCACAGACGGTGGCACCACTGCCCACCTCGCCGGCGGCGGCACCACCGCCCGCCGCGCAGGCCGTGGCGCCACTGCCCGCCTCCGACTACACCGCGCGCCCGGCCTGCCGCGCGCCGGCAGCGGGGCACGCCGGATGCTTGGCGATGGAGCTGGTGGCGCGCTCCGGCGAAGCGCGCGCCCACACCCGCCCGCTGGGAATGACCCGCGCTCGCCCGCTGGCGGGCACCGGCCCGCAGAACGGCGACTACGGTCTGCGCCCGGCCGACCTGCGCGCGGCCTACTTCCCGGGCGAAGCGCCCGAAGCGCCGGCGGCGGCGCCGCAGACGATCGCGCTGGTGGACGCCTACAACGACCCCCAGGCGGCCGCCGACCTGGCGCTGTATGACAAAGAATTCGGGATCGAACCGTGCGAAGAAGCCAGCGGCTGCTTCGCGCAGGTCAACCAGCGCGGCGAACGCAAAAATCCGCCGTTCCCCAAGAGCGAAGCCGAACGCGGGGAAAAGCTGAGAGTCTGCGAACACGCCAAAGAAGGCAGCACCCGGCGGGAAGCGTGCGCGCTGGTGGAGGAAGCCGAGGGGTGGGCGGTGGAGATCTCCACCGACATCGAGATGGCCAGCGCGATCTGCCAGCGCCACTGCCGCATCGTGCTGGTGGAGGCCAACAGCGACTCCTACGAAAACCTCGAAGCGGCCGAGGGCGCGGCGGTGAAGATCGGGCGCGAAACCACCGGCGCCGGCCGCACGGAGGTGTCCAACTCGTGGGGCGGCTCCGAACCGGTGCTGGACAGCTCCGCGTTCGAACAGCCCTACACGGTAATCACCGCGTCGGCGGGCGACGACGGCTATCTCAACTGGACCGAAGCGGCCGAAGCGACGGCGGCCAAAGAAAGCTATTACTCCGGCGCCGACTATCCCGCGTCCTCGCCGCACGTGGTGGCGGTGGGCGGCACCAGCCTCACGCTTAGCGGCGGTGCCTACGAGGGCGAGAGCGTGTGGAACGACGACACTGACGGCGGCGAAGAAAACTACGGCGCCGGCGGGGGCGGCTGCAGCGCCGAGTTCACCGCCCAGCAATGGCAGCGCGAAGTGTCCGACTGGTCGCGGGTGGGCTGCGAAAACCGGCGCGCGGTGTCCGACGTGGCGGCCGACGCCGACCCCTACACCGGGGTGGCGGTGCGCGACTCGGTGCCCGACTTCCACGAAGAAATGGTGGACGGCAAACTCGAGGTGGTCAACACGCCGCTGGGCTGGTGGCCGATCGGCGGCACCAGCGTGGCATCGCCGATCGTCGCCTCCATGTTCGCGCTGGCCGGAGGCTCAAACGGCGTGGAATACCCGGCGAAGACGCTCTACGAACACCTCGGCAGCGGCCTGCTGCACTCGGTGAGCACCGGCGGCAACGGCGAATGCGACGACTTTTACGAAGAAAACAAGACCACCCACACCACATGCGCCGGCTCGCTGGAACCGCTGTCGGCGCGGTTCAAGCTCGACTGCGGCAAAAGCGCGTTGATCTGCAACGCCGCCCCCGGCTACAACGGCCCCACCGGCGTGGGCACGCCGCGCGGCATCGGCGCTTTGCAGCCTGGCAGCGAAGCGGAAGTGCGCAAACGCAGGGCCGAAGAAACGGCCACGCAACAGGCCGAAGAAGAAGCGCGCATCGCCGAAGCGCAAGCAAGCCGCAAACGCAGTGAAGAAGAAGCGACCGCACACGCCGCCGAAGAAGAAGCCACGCGCAAACGCGCCGAACAGGCCAAGATCGAAGAAGCGCTGAAAGCCGCCGAAGCCGAACGGGAAGCGGAAGCCAAACGCGAGGCCGAAGAAGCGGCGCGCAACGCTGCGGCGAAGATCGCACAGGAAGAGCAACCGGGCGGCGGCCTGGCCGGCGGCGGACCGCAGGGCAGCAACGGCTCGGCCGGCGGCGGCACATCGCAAACCGGCTCCAACGGCCAGTCGGGCATGCCATCGCACACGGGCGCCGCGCGGCCCGGATCCGGTAGGAGCACACCGCACGTCTCGCACCTGGCGCTCACCGCGCGGGCCAGCGCCGTAATCGCACGCGGCCTTCCCACCGCCGCGCAGATCGGGTTTGCATTCACGTTGAGTGCCCCCGCGCATGTGCGGGTGACGCTCTCACGCCTGCAAACCGTCGCGGGGCGCCCGCGCTGGGCGGCAGTGGCCGGCAACGAGGCGCTCAGCCTCAGCGTCGGCCGCGGCACCCACCGCGCACACCTGCACGGCGGCACGCTCCCGCCAGGGCGCTACCGGCTTACGCTCACGCCCACGCGGGCCGCCGGCCGCTCGCTCGTGTTCCGGCTTCGGTGAGCATCGGCACGCGGCCGTTGGACGGGCGGCGCGTCGGGCCGGTGGGCCGCCTGCTCGCCGCGGTGGCGGGGGCGCCAGATGCGCACGTATTGGGCGGCGAAGTAGGAGCCCACCACGGCGACAACCGCCAGCACCTGGGCGACGATCGTCTCGACGTTGGGGAAGATCGAAAACCACGTGCCCAACCAAGCGGGCACGCTCACGCCGGAAATCGGGGTGGTGCCGATCCAGCCGGCCAACTGCATCTCGTTGACCTCCTCGCCCACCATCACCCACAGCACCACCAGCAGCATCCCGCCGGTGATGATCAGCAGTTTCTTGTACGGCAGCCGCCGATGCAGCCCGAACGTGAGCACGCCGACGGCGGCGGTGAACAGCAGGCCCAGCACCACGCCCTCCAGCACCACGCTCGCGCCGAAGCGCTCGCGCAGGCTCTGCAGGAAGATCACCACCTCGAAGCCCTCGCGGTATACCGAGGTGAAGCCCAAGAGGCCAAACCCCAGCAGCGTGGCGCGCGTGCCGGCGCCGTCCGCACCGCCCAGCAGGCCGCGGCGACGCCGGTGGTGATGGGAGATCCAGCCGGTCCAGTAGACCTTGTGGAAAAACCAGTTCATCACCACCAGCAGCACCAGGATCGCCGGGATGCCGGTGGCCGCCTGCACGGTGAGGCCGCTGCCGCCGAACATGCCGATCAGCCACACCGCCGCAAACCAGGTCCCCACCGCCGCCAGCAGCGCCAGCCCGCCGCCGATCGCCACCGGCTTGCGGTAGGCGCGGTTGGCGCCGAGGAAGCTGGCGGTGATCGCCGCCAGCACGAGGATCGTCTCCAGGCCCTCGCGGAACACCAGCACGCCGCTGTCGAGCACCGCGCTGGTGTTGCTCGTGCGCGGGCCTTCCGCCGGGTTGGGGGTGCCGCCGCGCGCATGCCAGCCGAGCACCACCCCGGCGACGCACACAGCCAGCACCACGGCCGTCCACACGTACATGCTCGTCTGTGTGCCCACCGGGCGCCGGTTCGGTGCTTGCTGCTCGGTTGACACGCTCGGCGTGGGCTCGCTGGGCGCTGCCTGCTGCTCGACCGGTTTCAAATCCCGACCTCGGCGATAGGTTATGCTTGTGGCTGGACCGTACCACAAGTTTGCCGCAATAGTTAGGGTCCCCTAATATCCTCGGTCAGGAGCGCCCCGTCCCGCGCCCGGAGGGCTCGCGCGGGGCGACCGTGCCGGCCAAGCTGTGCTGGATCTGCTCCCCTCGCAGCGTCAGCTCCCAAGCGTTGGGGGCGCCGCGCACGCCGCTGCCGTCGGCGGCGTTGACGATCAGGCCCTGCGCCTCCAAACGGGTGAGCAGCTTGGATATCTGACCCTGGTCGACCACCTCGGCGCGGTTGGCCACTTCGCGGTTGCTCGATCCCGGCCGCTCGGCGATCGCCGTGAGTACGCGTGCGGTGCGGTAGGTCACCCGCTTGCCCACCCCCTCGGCCAGCTCGCGCCTCCCGCCGGGCGGCTGCGCGCGGCGACCCCGCGACACGCTGCCGGCCGGCCGCGCCAGCTCGCGCCGCGCGGCGGCGCCACCGAGGTAGGGCAGCAGGATCAGGCTCATCAGCTCGCCCCGCAACTGCTCCAGCGGCTGCCGCTTGGCGGCCAGCAGCCTGGTTTGCAGCACCACCAGCAGCGCCCCCACCACCCCCTCGGCGGTGATCGCCGGAGGCTCCGCGCGCACCCGCGCTTCGCGGCGACCCCGGTCGATGTACTCGGCCAGCGTGGCGATCGTTTTGGCGCGGCTGCGCAGCACGCGCGGACCGGCGCCCAGCGCATACACGATCCACAGGCGCGCCAGATCGGGCTCCCGTTCGATCAGCTCCAGCGCGGCGGTCAGCGCCGAGCGGACCGCTTCCACCCACCCGTGCTCGCCGGCGTAAGCCCGCACCAACACCGACCCCGCCCACCGCGAGCACCGCTCGAAGGCGTCGAGATAGCAAGCTTCCACATCGGCGTACTGGCGCTGCAGCCGGCGCGGGGAGACGTCGGCCTGCGCGGCCACGTCGGCCAGCGACACCTGGCCCTGTCGCGCCACGCACACCGCCAGCGCCCTGAAGACCTGGATGCGCTCGTCTTCCTCCGCCGAACCGCCTGGCTGCTGCACGTGACTCGGTTCCTCTCCCTGCGAAGTCTTCGGTGCCTGATTGGCCCGCGCGCCTTTGGCCGCTCGGCCAGCTTGATCTTTGACCTAGGCGATATCTTCTCATTGTCCAGCCTAGAAACGGGCCGCCGCGGTCCTCGCCGCCCCGATCGGGGCCGAGTCAGAAACCCCTCACGCCGCTGTCTCCCACTATTCGGGCTCCGCCGGCATCGGCCGTGGGCCGTCGATTTGGCGTGTATACAGGGGAAACACGGGGTCGCCCCACCAGCGTAGGACTTGCGGGAACGACACCGTCGCAATTTGCGTTGCGGGATCCACACGCCGCGCCTACGCTCGGACGGCGATGACTTGGGACTCAGCCCACCCCCTCCGTCGGCCGGCCACCGCCGCGCCGTTCGGGGAACGCGCCAAGCCCCTCCCCGCGCCCGTAGCTCAACTGGCTAACGGCCACGACGACAGTTGCGCCGAATCTCCAGGTGTAGTCACTCAACCGGCGACCGGTCCCGGGCTCATGGCCCGTGCGGCAGGCCGGCCGGCGGCTATCCGCCGCATCGCGGTCGCCCGGAACGACGAGGCCCTCACGAGTCTTCGGTCTAAGAGCAGCGGCCTTCTAAGCCGCCGATGTGGGTTCGAGCCCCGCCGGGCGCATCTTCCGACGCTGCCCACCTATCTCCGGCGCGGCCGGCCCCGGGACGCACCACATCGGCCGGCAGGCGTCCTCCGGCGCGGTGGCTGACGTGCTCGATCAGGTTTTACAGGCGCTGGTCGCGCTCGCGCCGCAGAGCGGCTTCGCGGTGATCCCGCTGCACAACCCGCGCCGCGGGGCCGACGCGCAGATCTTCGCGGGCGCGGACGACGATGCCCCCGAGCAGGGCGGGATCGAACACGGCGGGGCACAGCAGGCCACGCGGGCCACGATCCGGCTGCGCGCCGCGCGCGAGGCGCTCACCGCGCTGCCCGACGTGGCGGCGGTGCGCGCGCGCCGCGACTCGCTCACGGTGCGCTTCGCCGACACGGCCATCGCGCAGCTGGGCGCGCAGCTGGAGCGGGGTGCGGGGGGTGCGCAGGGCCCGCTGGACGCGCGCGACCTGCTGGGCGGCGAGGAGGTGGTGGTGAACTTCTGCGACGCCAACCCGACCAAGGCGCTGCACGTCGGCCACCTGCGCAACGTCGCGCTCGGCCAGGCGCTCGCCGGCGCCTTCGCCGCGGCCGGGGCGCGGGTGACGCGCCAGAGCCAGGTGAGCGACTACTGCCGCAGCATGGGCGAAGCGCTGGCCGGCTATTTGGCGCTGCCCGAGCACACCGCCCCGCACACGCTCGGCGTCAAGAGCGACCACTTCGTCGGCGAATGCTTCGGGCGCTACGCCACGCAGCTGGCCCAGTCGGGCGCGGGCGCCACGCGCGAAACGAGCTTCGGCACGCCCACCACACTGGGGCAAGGCGGCGCCGAGCGCGAGTCGCCCACCGGGCCCGGGCGGGAGGTTGGCCGCGCCGCCGCCGAGGCCGCCGAGGACCCGGCGCTGAGCGCCGAGGCGGCCGTACGCAACGATCTCGCCGACGGGCTGCTGCAGCGGCTGAGCGCCGGCGATCCGGAGACCGTGGCCTGCTGGCGGCGCCTGCGCGAGTGGGCGCTGCGCGGCCAGGAAACCACGCTGGCGTCGCTGGGCGTGCACATCGACCGGCTCGTGTACGAGTCCGACTCGCGCCCGCTCACCCGCTGGATCCTCGACAAAGGGCTCGCCGGCGGCGTGCTCACACGGGCCGACGGCGGGGCGGTGGTGTACGAGACGCGCGAGGAGCGCTACCCGCGGCTGTTGCTGGCGCGGGCCGACGGCTTCCCCACTCAGCACCTGCGCACGTTCGCGCTGTGGCACTCGCTGTGCCACACGCTCGGGGAGGTGCGCACCGTCGAGCTCGTGGGCGAGGAGTGGGGCGCCTACGTGCGCTACCACGCACAGCTCATGCACGGCCAATGCCCCACCGACGGCGAGGGCGAGGGTGCGCCCGATCCCGCCGCCGGCCGCGATGCGCGCGCGGACGACGCATACGAGACCCGGCGCGACCCCCGCCGGCCGCCCATTCACCCCACCGACTACGTGATCTACGGGATGGTGACCGTCGAGGGCGGGGCGGTCAAGTCCAGCCACGGCCGGCCGCCGTTGGTGGACGGCGTGCTGGAGCGCGTGGCCGCCTCGCAGCCGTTGCGGGAGCTGGTGGCGCGCGGCGAGGGGCGCTTCACCGCACCCAACCTGGCGGCGCTGGTGACGCTCGGCTTCTACCTCGGCCGCCCCACCCGCAAGCCGGTGGACCTGTCGCTGAACGAAATGCTCGACCTCACCGGCGGCGTCGGCTGGGAGCTGGCGCGGGCGGTGGTGGACGCCTGGGACCCCCGCCACGACGGCCCGCCCGACCCGGCGCCCGACGACGCCGGCTACCGCCACACCGTGATGCAGTCGCAGGTGCACCGCCGGCTGCTCTCGCGCGCGGTGGAGCGCTTGGACGTGTACGAGCTGGCGCGCTTCTACGGGCACCTCAGCCGCCGCCATCTGGGCGCCGGCGGCGACTCGCGCACCGCCCGCGCCATGCGCTCGCTGCTGGCGGCCGGGATGGGCGCCCTCGGACTGCCATGCGCGCGGCCGGAGACGGTGACGCCATGACGCGGCCCACCGTGGCCCCGGCGACGACGCGGCCCACCGTGGCTCCGGCGGCCCGCCCCGGCGCCGGCTGTACGGAGGCGGCGGCCAACCAGGTCGCGCAGCTCGACCGCAACGAGGCGCTGCGGGGGCCGCCGCCAGGCGCGCTGGCGCGGGTGCGCAGGGCGATCGCGAGCGGGCACCTCTACCCTCACGATTCCACCCAGCGCGCCACGCTTGCCGCGGCGGCGCATCTCGGCGTCGATCCCGCACGGTTGATCCTCACCGCCGGCGTCGACGAGGCCTCCGACCTGTGCATCCTCGAGCTGGGCGACCCCTTCACCATCACCCCCGGCTTCGACGGCTATGGCGACCGCGCCGCGGCGCTCAACCACCGGGCGCGGGACTTCGCGCTCAGCGAGCAGCACGCCCTCCCCCGCTCGCTGCTCGGCGCGGTCGGCCCCGGGCGGCTGGTGATGCTGGCCAGCCCCAACAATCCCACCGCCAACGTGTTCGCGCCGCAGTCGCTGCGCGCGCTGCTGTGGCGCGGCGCCCACCTGATGCTGGACGAGACCTACGCCGACTTCTGCGCGCACGCGCCCGGACTGGCACTGCTCGCCGAGTACCCCAACCTGCTGGTGTTCCGCTCCTTCTCCAAGGCATTCGGCCTGGCCGGCCTGCGGATCGGCTCCCTGGTGGGCGAGCCGCGCCTGATCGCGCGGCTGCGGGCGCGGCAGGCCTACCTCACAGTCAACGGCCTCGCGGCCGAAGCGCTGATGGGCGCGCTGCAAAGCGATCCCCGCTTCCCGCGCCGCCACGCGCGCGAGGTGGTGGCACTGCGCGAACAGCTGATCGCGCGGCTGCGGGCGGTGGGCGTGTTCGTGCGCGTACACCCCAGCGCCACCAACTTCGTGTTCGTCACCTGCGCCTCGCCCCGGCGCGCCGCGTCGATCCGGCGGGAGCTGATCGATCGCTTCGGGGTGATCGTCGCCTCCGCCGCGCCGCTCGGTGCGCCCGCCGGGCTGCGCATCGGCGTGGGGCTTCCCGCCGACGCCGAGCGGCTGATCCGCGGCCTGCACGCGATCGCGGACGAAGACCCGCCGCAGAGGGCGATCGCGGAGGAGGACCCGCGGCAGGGGGCGATCGTCGCGGGAGCGACGCAGATGACATCCAAAACGCACGCCAACCACTTCACAAAATGAATGGTTGGTGTCTGAAAAGTATGCGCACACATCCACGCTCCCACCCGCCACACGGCGCTGGTTGGAGTCCGACAAGTAAAAAATCGCCCCCCGATCACCAGGAGGTTCCGGCAGCATGAGCACCGCTCCAACCATCGCCCCCACCGGCCCCGAGGCCATCCACCGCGCGGCGTTCCGGCCAACGCTGCTGAGAGTGCTCGACTACCTCGCCGGCTGGTGCACGGCGGAGCTGCTGATGGCGATCCTCGAAGACCCCCCGCTGCTCGCCGCGCTCGAGGAGGGCGTCTCCGCGGAGGAGCTCGCGCTGCGGCTCGGCTCGCCCGGTTCGCCCGTCACCGGCGCGTCGGGCAGCGAGCTCACCGGCGCGCTGCTGCAGGCGCTCCACTCCGAGGGGGCGCTCGTGTGTGAGCAGGGGGTGTACCGGCTCGCCGAGGATCTCTCGGAGCTGCGCGCCGCGCACGGTTGGCTGGAGCTGCTGATGGAGGGCTATCGGGAGCTCTTCCAGGGCGTCGGCCGCTTGATGCGCGAGGGAGACGGCGCGATCTCGCGCAACCACGTGCGCGTCGCCACCGGCAGCGCGCGGATCGCCGTCTACGACGCCGTGCCGCTCACGCTGCGTCTGATCGAGCGGGTGGGCATCCCCGCAAACAACGGCATGTCCGACGGCGAGGCGGCGGTCGTGCTCGACTACGGCTGCGGCAGCGCGCTCTACCTGATCACGCTCTGCTCCCAACACCCCGGGCTGCGCGCGATTGGCGTGGAGCTGGCCGAGGAGACCGTGGCCACCGCACGCGCGCACGTGCGCGCAGCGGGGATGGACGATCGCATCGCCATCGAGCACGCCTCCGCCCCCGACTACACGCCCACCGAGCAGGTCGACTTCGTGGTGTCGGCGTTCGTCGTGCACGAGATCGTCGGCCAGCGCGGCATCGACGGCACCATCGAGTTCCTGCGCTCCATCGGCCAGCGCTTCCCCTCTGCCAAGCTGCTCATCGTCGAGGTCTCCAACCCCTACGAGGAAGGGCGCTCAGAGCTGGTGGGCTCCGACCGCCAGGGGCGGGGCTATTACAACTATTACATCTGGCTGCACTCCGTCACCACGCAACGGCTGCTCCCACACGCGCAGTGGTTGGAGGTCTTCGCGCGCGCCGGCTACCGGGTGCTGCACGAAGAGCGTGTCGACGATGTCGTCGACTCCACGGGACTCACCGTCGGGTACGCGCTGGAGTGGGTGGGGGTGGGGTAGGGCGCCCAAACGGCTAAACGGCGATGGCCGATGGTGGCCGGCTCAGCCGAGCAGACCACGGACGTCCTCCACGGTGAGGGCGCCCCCGAACAGGTCGCCGTCGTCCATCACCCCGTTGAACAGCGCCGCCTTGCGACGCGCCAGCGCCACCACCTTCTCCTCGATCGTCGCGCGCGCGATCATCCTGTACACCATCACCGGGCGGGTCTGGCCGATGCGGTGGGTGCGGTCGATCGCCTGCGCCTCGGTCGCCGGATTCCACCACGGGTCGAGCAGAAAGCAGTAGTCGGCCTCGGTCAGGTTCAACCCGAACCCGCCCGCCTTGAGGCTGATCAAAAACACCGGATCCCCGCCCTGCTTGAAGCGCTCCAGCACGCGCTCGCGCTTGCGCGTGCGGCCATCGAGGTAGCAGTAGCCCACACCCTCACCCTCCAAACGCTCGCGCACCTTCGCCAAAAATCCCGTGAACTGGCTGAACACCAGCGCGCGGTGGCCGCCGCCGACGACGTCCTGCAACTGCTCCACCAGCGCACCCACCTTCGCGCACGGCACTCCGCCGTGGCGCTCCTCCACGAGGCCCGGGTGCAAACTGAGCTGGCGCAGCAACGTGATCGAGCGCAAGATCGTGAAGCGGTTGCGGTCGAAATCATTCAGCAGCCCCAACACCTTCTGGCGCTCGCGCTGCAGATGCGTGTCATACAGCTTGCGGTGGCGCGGATGCAGCTCCACCTCCAGCGTCTGTTCCTGCTTGGCGGGGAGGTCGGCGGCCACCAGCTCCTTCGTGCGGCGCTTCATCAGCGGCTTGATCCTGCGCCGCAAACGCGCCAGCCGCGCTTCGTCGCCGCCGCGCTCGATCGGCCGCGCATACTGCTCGCCAAACCGCTGCGGGCTGGGGAACAGCCCAGGCGCCACGATCGACAACAACGACCACAGCTCCATCAAATTGTTCTCCATCGGCGTGCCCGTGATCGCCAGCTTCACACGCGCCCGCAGCTCGCGCACGCAGCGGTAGGTCTTCGCCTGGTGGTTCTTCACATACTGCGCCTCGTCCAAAATCACCCCCGCCCACTCCACCGTGCGGTAAACGTCGGCCTCCAACCGCAGCAGCGTGTACGTGGTCACCACCACATCGGCCTCCGTCACCTCCTCGATCGCGCGCTTCGACCGCGCCAGCGTGTCGGTCACCGCCTCCACCCGCAGGTCGGGGGCGAAGCGCGCGGCCTCGCTCACCCAGCCCGCCACCACACTCGTCGGGGCGACAACCAGGAAGGGGCCCACCTCCGGGTCGCGCTCGCGCGCGTGGCAGATCAGCGCCAGCGCCTGCACCGTCTTGCCCAGTCCCATATCGTCGGCGAGGATCCCACCGAGCTCCCACTCCCACAGCGACGCCAACCACCTAAATCCGTCGCGCTGGTAGGGGCGCAGCTGCGCCCGCAGCGCCGCCGGCGGGTCGTGCTCGGCGAGCGCATCGAGCTCCAGCAGCACGCCCACCTGCCGCTGCCACGCCTGCGCCTGCTCGCGCACCACGCCCAGCGCCGCCAGCTCGGCCCACAGCCCGGCCTGGTAGCGGCTGATCCGCAGCGACGCTCCCGGGGGCGTGTCGGCCAGCGCTCTGGCCTCTTCGATCAGCTGCCGCAGCTCTCGCAATGCCGGTGTCAGCAGCGAGAAGTGCGCGCCATCGTCCAGCAGCATCTGCGACTCGCCGCCCGCCAGCGCCGCAAACACCTCGGCAAACGGCAGCTCGCGGCCCTCCACCGCGATCGTCACGCCAAGGTCAAACCAGTCGCGCTCCCCCGTCACCTCAGTGCTCGACACACCGATCGCCAGCGAGTCGCCCACGTCGCGGTAGTCGGCCGGCTCGCCCTCCACCTCCACGGTCACGCCCGGCGCCAGCTCCAGCAGCGGCAGCGCCTCGGTCGTCAGCCGCATGCTGTCCAGGCCCGCCAGCGCCACCCGCCCGGCGCTTGCGCACGGTCGCCCATCGCCGTCCAGCAGGCCGAAGCGCTCCAAACCGGTGCCCGCCAGCGTCGCGTCGGCGAGCGCCGCGCGCTCGGCCTCGTGGTCGCGAAAGCCGGGCGCCCGGGCGACGTCGTCACCGGCGAGCGGTGCGCGGCGGGTGGCCTCGCCCACCTGGTAAACCCACTCCCATCCCACCTCCGCCAGGTGCCCCCCGCCGTAACGCGCGCGCAGCACCAGCGCCGGCGGGGAGATCTCCGGCGGGGTGAAACAGCCGTCCGACGACACCACCGCCGCCACGTGGCGCAGCGCCGGATACAGCTCCTCGCCAAAGCGCCCCACCTCCCCCGCCGGGATTTCCGGCTGCTCGCCGGCGAGCACCATCCGCTGCATCGCCGCCGCCGCCGGCCTGCGCAAACGCACCAGCCACAGCCGGCGGGCTTCCAGGCCGCGGGCGGCCCATTCCTCGCCGACCCTCTCGCCGCCCTCCTCCCCACCGAACCGGGTGCGCTCCACGCACACGGCGCCATGCCCGCCGGCGCCCACGAACAGCAGCGGCTCCAGCCCGGGGGCGTCCTCACCGTCGATCCGCAACACCGGGCACACCAGCGCTCCCCCATCCGCGCCACTCGTGACGTCGATCAGCAGCTCGCCGCTGCGCGGGCGGGGCACCTCGCCGAATTTTCGGTGGACGTGAAGCAGCTTCAGGCCAAGTCTCGCCGCCTCGTCCAGCAGCGACCACAGCTGTGCGCTGTCGCAGCCACTCAGATCCAACATCTTGTCGGCTCCGTAGCTGGAGTAGTACACGTGCCCCTGCCCCACGCGCTGAACCGCGTGCAACTCGCGCACCAGCGCCATGTGGTCCGAACGGTACTCGCCGCTCCTTCCAAGCCAGTCCAGCCCGCTCCAGCTCAGCGAGCCGTTGATCCAGCCGCCGCGCGCGCCCGGGCGCATCAGCTTCGCCAGCAGCCGCAGCCCGCCGCGCTCGGCGGCGCCGCCGGCCTGCACCGACAGCTCGAGCGCCATCGGGCTGCCGCCGGCCCGCGCCGCCGCGCTCTGCGCATCGATCAGCGCGCGCAGCGGTTGCTCCCAAGGCGCCGGCCACGCCTGGGGCAGCTGCTGCTCCCGCGACGGCGGCGGCTCCGTCTTCACCAGACGCAAAGGGGGGCGCAGCTCGGCTCGCGACGGCGTGGCGCGGTACTCCGCGGTCCGGCGCCCACTCGCCGCGGCAATCACCAGCGCCGCCACGTGCTTGCAGTTGTACCCCACCGGGCACGTGCACTCGCCGTCGTCCAACGCCAGCTCCCCCCCGTCGTCGCTCACGAAGAAGGCGGCCGTCCTGTACAGCCCGTCCCTGCCCACCACCGAGCCGGTCAGCGTCCCGATGTCGGACGCCCACTTGATCGACAGCACCCGGTTGGCACGCGCGTAGGCGGCGCCCCGCTCGAAGGAGCGCGAGCCCACCACAGCCTCCACTTTCGCCAGCTCAACTGCTGCCATCTCGGCGACCGCGCTCAACACGCGTGCCACGTTAGAGTCCGTCGCGGACGCGGCGTCGGGAGGTTACACGCACGCCGGCAGCTCCTCCGGCGCTCCAAACGGCGCCAAACATTCCGGCAGCACCACCCCGCCGTCCTCGCGCTGGCCGTTCTCCAGCAACGCGATGATCGTGCGGCCCACCGCCACCGCGGTGCCGTTGAGGGTGTGCAGCACCTCCACGTCGTGCCCCCCCGCACCCCCGCCGCCAGGCCCGCGGCCGCCCGGCCGCTGGCGGCGCACGCGGATGTTGAGGCGCCGCGCCTGGAAGTCGGTGGTGTTGGAGCATGAAGTCAGCTCGCGGTAGCGGCCCTGGCTGGGCAGCCACGCCTCGCAATCCCACTTCTTCGCCGCCGGCGCACCCAAATCGTTGACGGCGATGTTCATCACGCGGTACGGCAAATGCAATTCACCGAGGATCTGCTCCTCGATCGCGAGAATCCGTTCGTGCTCCTCGGTGGAGCGCTCCGGCTCGACGAAGCTATACATCTCCACCTTGTCAAACTGGTGCACGCGGAAGATCCCGCGCGTGTCTTTCCCCGCCGCACCCGCCTCGCGGCGAAAGCAGGGCGAGAAGCCGGCGTAGCGCAGCGGCAAACGCTCCGCATCCACGATCTCCTCGTCGTGCAACGACGCCAGCGCCACCTCGGAGGTGCCCACCAGGTAGAGGTCGTCGGCCGGCAACTCGTATATCTGCTGCTCCGTGTCCGGCAAAAAGCCCGTGCCATACAGCGCCCGCTCGCGCACCAGCACCGGCGGCACCACCGGCTCGAAGCCGTGCCCGCGCAGCTTCTCCAGGGCCCAGCGCACCAGCGCCAGCTCCAGCATCACCAAATCGCCTTTGAGGTAGGCGAAGCGTGCGCCCGACAGCTTCGCCGCGTGCTCCATGTCGATCAGCTCGCCCGCCAGCTCCAGATGGTCGCGCGGGGTGAAGGGGGGTTGCGGGCTGGCGCCATGCTTGCCCGCACCGCTCTCGCCGGCACCACCCTCGCCCACACCGCTCTGGCCGGCGCGCCCAACGGCGACACCCGCGGGCAACCCGCCGAGCCCGGCGTCGCCCACCACGCGCACCAGTTCGTCCTCTGGCCCGGGAGCGGCCGTGGGGTCAGGGAGGTTGGGCAGTTTCAGCAGCAGCGCATCCAACGCCGCCCGCGCCTCTGTGGCCTGCTCGCCAAGCAGCTTCACCCGCGTGCTGATCTCCTTGAGCTTTTCCAGCTCCCCGCTGACGTCGGCCCCGGTGCGCTTCCCGGCCGCCACTGCGTCGGAGTGCTCACGCTGCTTCGCGCGCAGCGACTCCGCATCGGTGGTCGCCGACCGCCACTCGGAGTCCTTCGCAACCACAGCCGCCACCAGCTCGCGCAGCGCCGGATCGCGGCGCCCCAGCGCCGCTTCGACCGTCTCGCGTTCCTGCCGGATGCGCTTGATGTCGAGCACGACGCCGTCGGCCCTCCGCGCCAGCCCTATTTGCCGGTGCGCTTGCCCGGTGTCGGCTTGGCGCTCACCGTCGCCGGCGCGGTCGCGCTCGTCGCCGACCCCGTGCTCGCCGTGGGGGTGGCCGCTCCGGTGGTGGCGGTCGTGGCGCTTTCGGCGGAGCCCGGGATCGCCGTGTTTTCGATCGACGGCACCTTCGGCGCCTGCAAACCCGCGTACTTGGCGAGGAACGCCGCCACTTCCTTGGCCTGCTGGCCCACCACGATGTTCTGCGGCATGATCGCCCCCGAGAAGCCGCCGTTGCGGATCGCGTACAGCACCTGGTTGTACTGCTCTTTGCGGAAGTCGAAGTTGGGGCCGTTGGTGCGCACGCGGTCCTTGATGCTCACCGCCGAGCCCTCCGCGCCCACGGTCGCAAGCGTGTGGCAGCCCGAGCAGCGCTGCAAGAAGAGTTCAGCGCCTTTGTGGTAGGGGCTGGAGCTCGAAAGCTGGATCCCCTGCGTACCGCATGCACCCAGCGCCACGGCCGTCACCAGCAGCGCGCCGAGCGCGGCAAGCGGCTTGACCGCGGCCACCACCAGGGTGGCGGCGGGCCTGCTCTGCGGCTTCCAACGGGCAAACATTCGGGGCGGAATATATAGGCTCGGCGGATGCGACTTCGGCACCTCGCGGTGGCGTGGCCCGCGATGCTCCTGCTCGCCGGCTGCGGCACGACCCAAACCACCACGCTCGCCAACCACCGACTGGCGCTGACGCTGCAGGAGTACCGCATCCTGCCGCGGCGCGCAAGCGTGCCCGCGGGTGTGCTGCGCATCACCGCCTGCAACCGCGGCATCCTCACCCACAACGTCGCGCTCCAGCGCGGCACGCTCGACTCCGACGAACGCACCACGCTCACCGGCATCCCCACGCTGCTGCCCGGGCACTGCGGCGTGGTGACCACGCAGCCGCTGGCGGCGGGGAGCTATCTGCTCACCAGCACCGTCGGCAATCAGGCCGTGCTGGGGATGGCGGCCACGCTGATCGTACGCTGAGCGCATGCCCACTCCCGAGCAACAGCGCGAGTACCGCCAAGCGATCGGCCACTTCGCCACCGGCGTCGCCGTGGTGACCGCGCAGAGCGACGACGGTCCGGTGGGGATGACCGCCAATGCGCTCTGCTCGCTGTCACTCGACCCGCTGCTGCTGCTGGTGTGCATCGACAACACCGCCCGCACGCTCGCGCCGATCCGCACCAGCGGGCGTTTCGCGGTCAACGTGCTCTGCCGCCAACAGCAGTCGCTCGCCGACGCGTTCGCCTCCAAAGAGCACAAGCCCACCCACTTTCAATCCACTCCCTGGCGCTCCCACCAGGGTGTGCCGGTGTTGGAGGAGTCGCTGGCCTGGCTGGTGTGCGATCTGCGCGAGCTGCACCCGGGCGGCGACCACACCATCGGGATCGGCGAGGTCACCGACATGGCCTACGACGAACGCGGCACGCCGCTGGTGTGGTTTCGCGGGCGGTATGTGGAGCTGGGGTAGGTGGAGTTGGGGTGGGAGCGGCGCTCGGCGAGCTACCTGCGCTTGTGTTTGTGCTTCTTCGGCGGCAAACCAGCGTGACTTCAACCCGCGCCCCCGCGCTCAGCGTGCGGGCGAGCGCCGGCGACTGCCCCACCACCACGAGCCGCTTCTTCTGAGCGCGTGAGGGCCTGAGCGTCCGACTCGACCAACTCGCCATCCGCCCGCCGATACGCCTCGTGTCACTCATTGCGTGATAGAAAAGGTGTTGTGCCTGAAAAGGCGACAGTCGCCCGCCCGCCGTTTGGGACAGCGCTCAAGGAGCGCTAGGCCTCCAAGCACGCGAGGAACTGGAACTCGTCGAGCGCGATCAGCGTTGGGCCTTCCAGCCCACCCTCACACCCCGTGCGCCGTTTCCGCGGCGCGCAGCAGCAGAAACACCACCACCAGCGCCGACAGCGCCATGATCCCCTGCTCCCGACGGACGATCGCCGCGACTACCTCCTGCTGCTCGGCTTCGGGAAGCCCACCCACCTCCTGCGCGCTCGCCAAGCCGCGATGGTCGAGGATCGTCTGCGCCGCGGCGATGCGCAGCTGCTCGGCGACGAACGCCACCGCCAGGGGCAGCAACGCATACAGGTAGAAAAGCTTTTCGCTGGAGCCGTCACCGGCGGCGGCAAGCACGCCAACCGCCAGGGCATACACCACCGCCGCGCCCTGCCCCACCCGCAACAGCAGCCAGAAGGCCCGGCTCGCGTGCCAGCGGTACCAGCACCAACCGCCCCACACGGCGGGGATCGCGTTGATCGCCGCGGCGACGAGCGCACCCACCACGACCGTTTCATTCACCGCGCATCCGCCGATCTCAAGCCGCTCCGCATCCTGCGGGACTCTCGCACAACCGGCCGCCGACTCCATTCAGTCGAGCACCCACAGCCGCAGGTGGGCCGGTCGCAACGCGCAGCGATCGGGCGAGCAGGTGCGGACAATTGGCCGGCCCAGCTCCTCCAGCGCCGCGACCGTGGCAGCCATCAACCGCGAGCGCTGAATGTCGCTCACCCCCACCCGCCCCGGCGACGCCACAGGCGCCCGCCGCGAAGACGAGCGCGGCACGGACACACGCTGCGAAGAGGCCCG
>DATMLP010000038.1:0-33674 GCA_035570415.1 Solirubrobacteraceae bacterium
CATCGAGGTCTTCCACAACCGCAAGCGCCGCCACAGCGCCCTCGGAATGCTCACACCCACCGAATATGAGACCCTCTACCACCAACAACAAGCAGCCGCCTGACTCGCACAACCCCGGTCTAATAAAGCGGGACCAGATCAGACTGTCCGCGAAACCGGGTCCACCCCACGACGCCCGCCTAGAGGAGCTGCGTACCCAAGAGGCCGAACTAGCCGCGCAAGAGCCGCAAGAGGCCAAAGCGATGCCCACCCAAGCCGAGCTCGGCGCCGTGGCCGACCAACTTGAGCGCGTGATCGCCACCGCCCCCGCGACACACGTCAAGGCGCTGCTGCGCGTCCCCATCGACGGGTTAAGCGTCAACGGCAAGGACGACATCCGACCGACCTATCGCGTCACGATCCCTGACGGGGACGCCCTCCCTTTTGGCAGGGTTCGCCCAACGTCAGGAAAGTGGAGAGGACCGTACGTTGCGCAAACCCCGTGGTCGTCGAGGCTCCATTGCTCGATGTCTCGTGATGGACGAGGAGATCAAGAGCTATCGGGTATGGATGTCGTTTCGCCGCCGTGCCTGGCATCCTGGTCCCTCGGAGCCTCCGAGCAAAACATCCGATGCAGCGTTTCGTCCGAGGCACGCCGTAGGATCGAACATATGTTCTTGCCAACCACGACTCCCGAGACTGAGCTAGAGCGGCTGAATCCGCGCGAGCGACGCTATGAGATCGGGCAGTTCTTCACACCAGATCCGATAGCCGCGCTGATGGCCGAGGCGGTCTGCGAGATCGAACCCGCGACGGTTCTCGATCCGGGGATCGGGGGCGGCGTTCTCTTGCGCGCGGTCGGGGAGGGTCCGCGACTCTTCGGTCTCGACATCGACACAGCGGCTGTGGAACTCTCGGCCGAGTCTATGCCGGGCGAGCACGAGATCGCTGTGGGCGACTTCCTCGACGCCGAACGCTGGCCGCTCAGCGAGGCGAGCTTTGATGCGGTGATCGCGAATCCGCCCTACGTCCGCCATCACAATCTCTCCGCGGAGCACAAGCTGCTGGCTCGCCACTACTCGGGTCGGTTCGGTCTGAAGGTGTCGAGCCTGTCGGGCAGCTACGTCTACTTCTTCCTGGAGGCGCTTCTGCGGCTGAACGACGGTGGCCGGCTTGTGTTCGTCACACCGACGGAGTTCCTCGACGTGCGTTACGGGCAAGCCGTCAAGGAAGCACTGCTGGGTCACTGCGAGATCGACGAGATCCTCGTGCTGGAGATGGACGAACTCGCGTTCGAGGGCGTGTTGACGACTTCGGCCATCACGGTCGCGACGAAGCGCGAGGCTCCGTCCCGGCGTTTCCGGCTCGTGGAGTGCAAGCTCAACGGCTCGATCGAGAAGGGACGAAAGGTCGAGCTGGCCGCCGAGAGCACACCGGCTGCGCTGCCGTGGACACCGCTGCTTCCGTCTCGCGCTGAGCGCATCGCTCCCCTTCTTCAGGAGCGCACGGCGAAGCTTGGTGACTACTGCCGGGTGCGGCGCGGGATAGCGACCGGCGACAACTCGTTCTTCGCCATGACACGCGCCGAGGTCGAGCAATGGAACATCGAGAAGCGATTCCTCGTCCCGGTCGTCCTCGGATCAAAGGACCTCCCCCACGAGGGGCCGCTGGACGCGAACTTCCACGCTTCGCGCATCGCAGAGGGAGCACGCGGCCTGCTCTTCTTCTGCCACGAACCGATTGAGGCGCTGCGCGGGACGAATGCGCTGCGTTACATCGAACACGGGCTCGAGCTCGGCCTGTACGAGCGCTTCAACTGTCGTACGCGCAACCCGTGGTACGGAGTAGAGCCGGTCCCGCCGGCTGACTTCTTCACGACTTACATGTCGCGCAACCGGGCCCGCATCGTGCGCAACCTGATCGGCGCGCGCTGCATGACCTCACTGCTCAACGTATGGGCGCAACCCGGCGTTGACCCCGAAGCCCTGCGACCGTCGCTCGAAGACCCAACCAATGCGCAGCTCCTGCGCGAGTTCGGCCGGACCTATGGCGGCGGCCTGGCCAAGATCGAGCCCGGCGACCTGGTGGCGCTACCGATCCGTCCGCCGGTGGGCGTCGAGCCTCCCGGGCAGGGACGGCTGCTCTGACGGCTCCTACTCGATCCCGAAGTACGGCGCGAGATCGCCGAGCCGGTGATCCCACGCCCAGTCAATCCCTACCGCGGCCTCGAAGCCGAGGTAGGGACGGTTGAAGTAGCCGAAGAGCTGGAGTAGGAACACGGCACTGTCGCCATGTGCTCGCTTGAGCGCGTCATGCTTGTCGGACTCCTCCTTGCGCCGCTTGTTGACGTTCGTGAAGTCACCCGCCGACTTCAGCTCGACGCAGGCCAGCGGCAGGTGCGCATCGAGCGCAGACACCACGCAGTCCACTGGGAGGTTCTGCGGCTCGCCATCCTCGCGGACCACCCGCACGTTCCGGCCGAAGCCGAACGTGCCGGGCGGCATCTCAAACGGCGGATCGCGAGACTCCTCGAATCCTTCTCCTTCGAGGTAGGCCCGCAGCAACTCCTTCTGCCTCGCCTCCTGCGCATTCCGAAGTGCCGGCAGGTAGAAGGCACTCGCCAGCCGCTCGCCGATCACCAGGAGCGCCTTGTCTCGCTCCTCGGCAGTCGGCACACGGTCATTCTCAAGCCAGCAGAAGAGTCCTGGATCGAGCAACGGTCGGAGGAAATCACACATCACCTGGAGCTGTATTCCGAGCCGGCGGATCCTGGCCGGGATCATCCCGTCCCGCTCCATCGCCGTGACGAGGCTCTTGTTCGCCCCGGAGAAGCCGACGAAGCGATCCCTGGCCATCGGAGGCGAGACGCACATACGCGCGACGAAGAGTGCGCTCGGCCGAGCGATCAGCGCATCCGTGTCGAACACGCGGAAGTCGTTTGTGGCCAGCATCGCCTCCTCGACCTCGACGACGGCACGCCCCCTCGCATCCGCGAACATCCCCGGTGACTCGGCGAGATACCACTCGTCGTACTCAGCGACGCTCCGGTCGATGTCTGATTGCCACTCCGCAGGGTCTTTCAGCCGATTCGCCATACAAGGCGTATTCGCTCCCAGCGACGGTCGTCCTGCGCTGTAGGCGAGCGCGGCTGCGTACTGATGCTGCGGAGCCCCACTGATAGAGCCAACTTCGCTGCGGCAGGCAGCTCAAGGCTGGAGCTGTTTGATGCGCTTAAAAAGCTCTCCGATGTAGCCCAACGCCTCATTGAGGTCGGGGAAATATGCGGAGGGGTGGGCACACTCGTTACGTCGATTCAACAGTCCGTGTAGAGCCTTCATCGTCGTCTTGCTGTAAGCACCGGCGTCCTTACCGGCCTCGATGACGGCAAACTCACCCCAGTCGCGGAGGTCTTCAGGCGCGACGAGCGACCACTTTGGCCTAGCGGTTTGGAGCGCAGACAGGTGCTGAGGGATCAGAAATCCATGCAGGAAGTCCACAAAGGCAGCCCACGCAAGCACATGCGCAGCCTGAAATAGCTTCGCTTCTATCGCCTGCAGACTCTCGTGGAAGATCTGATCCTGGTCAAGCGAAAGGTTCTGAAGTGTCGCATATGACTGCTCCAGCGTGAGAATACGATCTGTAGACGCCTCGTGCGTGGCGAGGATCGCTCTCGTGTCGGTTTCGAGAGCGGCGACCCACCGCAGCGCAACTGCGAGCTGCTCGGGCGTGCTCATCTGGATGGTGTAATCAGGCCCTTGAGATGCTTGCCCATAGCAGCGAACAGCTTGTCGTAGACCTCGCCGTCCGCCGAGGGAGGCAGCTCGATCTGGAGGTTCACGGTGAGGGCAAGCGGTTGCTGAGCCGGGCTGGCACCCCCTCCGTTGTCATTGCCCTCACCACTGCGTCCGTCGCCACCGCCCTCGCCCAAGTCAACCGCGCTCTTGCTCGGCTTGGCAGGTTTGGCCACTGCAGGGCTCGACTTGCTGAAGTCGCCAAACTCCACGAGCACCTTGAAAGTCCGTGCGAGCAAGCCCTGTGCCTTCTCCCCCAGCCCGGTGTGCGTCCGGAAGAACGTCTGGAGCGTGGCACTGTCCTGCTTGTGGGCGTCGGGATAGGTTGCGAACAGCTCTGGATAGCCGTTGCGCACGGCTTCGGCGAACTTGACTTTGTTGCCAGACCGAAGCGCCGTCCAGTAGTCGGTGGGCACACCCGATTTGTCAATCGCGCCAACTTGTCTAAGCACTGGAAGCATCGAGTAGTTGTTGCTACCCGCGAAACCGATGCCCGCCAGCCATTGCTGCGTGGCCTTCGATGGAGCACCAAGCGATGGGATCTGCTGCAGCAGCTTCCGTAGCTGGCCTGGCACCGTCGTGTATGGATACTTCTTTTCTGCAGCCATTCGGACTCCTGATCTCGATTGCGCCGAACTTAGAAACGGTACTCATGCCGGCGGACAGATCACGGGAGAGGTTTCCCGCCGGGCCCGGCCTGAGCACCACGCCGCGCGCTGGAGGAGGCCAGCAAGCTGGATCGACCTAGCAGCCTCCACGTCGGACGGCGCTGCGTGTGTCGGTGGCCGGATGCCGACCTGCAGGGTTGAGCGGTGCCGAGGAACATCTCCCGGCCCTTGCGATCGGCGCCATGGGTGCCCATTGAGTAAAGATTTCTTAAATCTTTGCCGTGGGCTGACCCATTTTGGGGGTCAAAATGACCTTCCTATGTAGAGGAGTTCTTCGGGGCTCCCGTCGCAGGGTCTTCCGCCGGCACCAAACACTCTGAGCCAAGACACTCACCGCCCGCGCAGGCGGGCATCAACATCCACGCGTAACAACGACCACCGCGGCGTTCGCGTGAGAGCGCCGCGGTTGATCGCGCTCTCATCTGAGCAGGAGAGCGAGGCGACGGCACTACTCGCGGGGTTGCTGCGTGACGCGGCCCGCAGGAATGGTGACAGCGTTTGCAGCGGCGCTTTGGGCGGCGTTTGCCCCGGCGCTTTCGGCGGCGCGACCCCGCCGGCTGGGAGGTCCGAAAAGCCGCACGGGAGCAGGTGATTGGGCCGGTGAGCAAGCCCCGACAAATAAGGACGAGTGATCATTCTTCACGATCGAGGGCCGCGCAGCGGCGTGTGGTGCGTGTGAGCGCGGATCGCGTGTTCGAGCTTGCACGGCATTTGACGTGGCGTGACCGCGAGATCGCGAGTGTCCTTTACGACCATCAGGTTCTCAGCACCGGCCAGCTGGAGCTGTTGTTCTTTTCCTCGCGTCGTCGCTGCCAGGACCGGCTGCTGTTCCTCTACCGAGAGCGTGTGATCGACCGCTTCTACCCGCATGGCCCGTTCGGGTTCGGCAAGCCGCAGGCGCACTGGCTGCTCGACGAGGCCGGCGCCATCCTCGTCGCCTCAACCCTCGGCGTAGAGCCCAAGCGACTCGGCTGGCAGCGCCGCGAGGACTGGGCCTCCCACACGCAGCTCGCGCACCGCCTGGGAGCAAACCAGTTCGTGTGCAACCTGATCGCCGCGACCCTGCCCGACCCGCGCATGGGCGTGACCGCGTGGGACTCGACTCGCCGCGCCGCCGAACGCCTTGACAGCAACGCGCCTGTCGCGCTTGTGCGGCCCGACGCGGGCCTCATCCTCGACGCTCCCGCCGGCGCGATCGAGTGCTTCCTTGAGTGGGACCGCGCCACCGAGACGCAACAGCGCCTTGAGGAAAAGATCGAGCGCTACCAGCTCGCGGAGGCTCGCCTGTACGACGAGACGCAGATATGCAACGTGTTGTTCGTCGTACCTGGGCCGGGCCGGATCGCCACGCTACGCCGCGCGTATGTAGCGCTTGAGCCCAAGCGCGAACGCCACCGTCAGGACAGCTCTCTGGTCAACCTCGACGGGCGCTGGCCGATGCTCGCCACAACCACGACCGCGCTGCACGACGCAGGGCCGCTGAGCAGGGTTTGGGAGTCAATCGCTGACCCCACTCAGCCGCCACTTGCGCTCGGCGAGCTGCCCGCCAGCCATGCCCTGGGACCAGCCGACCTGGCGTGCGCGCTCGGGCGCCGCTGGCGCCACAAGCAGCCCGGCTTCTGGGATCGGCTCTCCCCGCTGCGCCGCCGCCCGCAAGACCCCGGCGGCGGCACGGTTGAGGACTTGAAGCCTGCCGGAGGATCTGATCTGATCGACCAGCCCAACAGCCACGACGACTACGAGCGGGAGGCCATCCCATGACGCGCATCTGCCTCTACACCCGCATCTCCACCGACGAGGAGAACCAGCCAACCTCGCTCGCCTCCCAGCACGAACGGCTGGAGGCGTTCTGCAAGGCGCAGGAAGACTGGCGGATCGTCGCCCGCCACGACGACCGCTCGACCGGCACGAAGCTCGACCGGCCCGGCCTGCAAGCCGCGCTCGACCTCGCCCGCCAGGGCCGAATCGACCAGCTGCTCGTCTACAGGATCGACCGGCTGTCGCGCAAGGTGCGCCAGCTCGCACAACTCGCCGAGGAGATGGACGCCTGCGGCGTCGTGCTGCGCTCGGCGACCGAGCCGTTCGACACCGGCTCACCCGCCGGCCGGATGATGCTTCAGATGCTCGGGGTGTTCGCCGAGTTCGAGCACGCCACGATCGTCGACCGGATCACCGCCGGCATCGAACGCCGCGCCAAGGAAGGCCGCTGGTACAGCGGACGCCCACCCTTCGGATACACCCTCCACGACGGCCAGCTCACGCCCGACCCGATCACCGCGCCCGTCGTCCGGCGCATCTACAGGCTGTACGACGAGGACCGACTCGGCACAATCGCGATCGCCCACCAGCTACGCGCCGAGCACGCGCCCGCACCTTCCGCCGGTTGGGGCCACCCGGCCGTGCACCGCGTCCTCACCAACCCGACCTATCTCGGACGCATCCGCTGGCGCGACCAGGACTTCGCGTCCGAGCACGAGCCACTGATCGATCAGGACACGTTCGACCGAGCCCGGGTGATCCTCGCCGAGCGCGGCGAGGACCCTTCGCGCCGCCGCGGCAACCGCTCCGACTTTCTGCTCTCCGGCGTCGTTCGCTGCGGCCACTGCGGACGCGCCTACATCGGCATGTCCGCACGCGGCAAAGGCGGCACCTACCACTACTACGCCTGCACCGCCCGCCAGAAGTACGGCCCCAAAGCCTGCCAAGGCGAGCGCGTCTCCCGCGAGAAGCTCGAGACCGCCGTCCTGCGCCAACTCACCGGCATCTACCGCGACGGCCCACTCATCCACGACGCCCTCGGCGCCGCGCAAGAGCAAGCGCTGCGCGAGCGACCAGCGCTCGATGAGCAACGTCGCTCGATCACCGCCGAGATCACCCGTGTCGAACGCTCGACCGAGCGCTACTTCGAGGCCTTCGAGCAAGGCCGGCTCTCCCCCGAGCGCTGCGAACAGCGCGTAGCGCGCCTGAACGCCCGCCTCGACGACCTCCGCGCCCAACAGGCCGAGCTCGCCGACGACGGCACCGACGAGACCGCACACGCGCCCACAGCAGCCGACCTGGCCGCGACCGCCGACCAACTCGAAGGAGTGATCGCAGACGGCGAGCCCGAGCAGGCCAAGGCGCTCCTGCGCATCCTCATCGCCGAGCTTCGCGTCAACAGCAAGACCGACATCCAGCCGACCTACCGTGTCCTGACGCCCGACCGCCTGCTCACGGCCGGGGTTTGCGCAACGTCAGAAAAAGTGGAGACGGCGGGAGTCGAACCCGCGTCCGCAGTCGCGTGAAAAGGCGGCTTCTACGAGCGTAGCCGGCGCTCTGATCTCATCTCCCGCTCGCCTCGCCGGCGGGGTTGCGGGGGACCAGCCTCCTAAGAATGTCCCCGGGTCGCCGGAAGCGGTGCTAGTCGGGTGAGCCTGCTGTCTGATCCCGGTGATCCCCGCCGCAGGCGAACGAGGGCCGAGACCTCAGGCCTGGTGTTTAATCAGGCCGCGAGGGCGTACTCATGTGAGTCCGCACTTATGGTTTTCCGGGTGATTTACGAGGCCTCCCGGAACCTCGGCTCGCCACCACCCCCACGACCGACCACGTCGAAGCCTGTCGTCCCCGGGGATGTCGCTGCCCCTCCAGTGTAGCGCCCCGCCGCGCCCGCGGCATTCGCCGCGGCAACTTGGTTGGCGTCCAAAAAGAACAACACAACACGCACGCCCGCCGGCGAATCCCGCACGTCACTCGCCTGCGCCGGCGCTCCGCACACCACAGCCCCAACGCCGCCCGCAGGCCCCCAGACGCAAAGCGACGCGGTCCCGGGCCGCCTTTCGAGGAACCCGCCCCGGCTGGCCTTGCGGCCCTCCGGCTTGGGTGGCGCGGCCTCACACCTCGTTGGCCTCGCTCTTCGGCGGCTCGGTTCCGCGTCTATGTTCAACATACGCCTGCCGGACGGGGAATGCAAGAGGTTTTCATAACTCTTGCCGCACCTTCCGGGAAAAGCACGAACGGGCCAGCGCGCCTGCCACAATGGGGGTGCGATGGACGAGATCACGAGGGGGTCGGCCTCCTACCCGACACACCGCGGCACCCACCCCACGGGCACTCACGCCGCGGGCACCTACCCTTCGGCGGGCGCTCACCCCTCAGACACGAACGCCGTGGGCACCTATCCGACTCACACGACCACGCTCAACGGCGTGCCGCTGACGCCTGCCGCGGTTGCCGCCGGGGCGCCCGCCGGCGCAGTGGCGGACGGGCCGCTCGGGCAGCAGCACAACCGGCCGTTGGGACAAGGACGCGACGGTCAGCCCTTCGGCCAGCCGCGCCGCACTCTGCGCAAGCGCATCGGCAGCGCGTTCGCCGGCCTCGCGGCGCTGCTGGCCAAGTTCGGCGCCGCGCTGAAGGCGCTGCTGGTGGCGCTGCCCAACGTGAAGCTGCTCGCCACCGGCGCCACCGCGCTGGTGTCGGTCGCTGCCTACTCGCTCTTCTGGGGCTGGGAGTTCGCCGCCGGCTTCGTGGTGCTGCTGTTCATCCACGAGATGGGCCACGTGATCGCGCTGCGCCGCGAGGGGATCAAAGCGAGTGCACCGATGTTCATCCCGTTCATGGGCGCCGCCATCTTCTCCAAGTCGCTCGGCGACAACGCGCTCGCGGAGGCGCGCGTGGGACTGGCCGGCCCGATCCTCGGCAGCCTCGGCGCCGCCGCGGTCGCGGTTGCGGGAGCGCTGCTGCACAGCGACATGCTGCTGGCGCTCGCCTACTTCGGCTTCTTCATCAACCTCTTCAACCTGCTCCCGGTGGTGCCGCTCGACGGCGGCCGCGCGATGGCGGCGATGGCGCCGTGGATGTGGTTCCTCGGGTTTGGCGCGCTGGTGGCGATGGTGTTCGTGTTCCCCAACCCCATCCTCTTCATCATCATCCTGTTCGGCGGCATGGAGACCTACCGGCGCTGGAAGCTGCTCAAAACCCGCTCGCTCGCGCAGGCTGCCTACTACCGCGTGGCGCCCCGGCACCGGCTGCTGGTGGGCGCCGTCTACCTCGCGCTGATCGTGGCGCTGCTGGTGGGCATGGACCAAACCCACATCCTCTACAGCGGCGGGCACTACTTCGGGCGGCTCTAGTCACCGCCGCGCGCGCGTCACGCGTTCCATGTCGCGCTTCATTTCCCGCTCCTTGATCGCCTCACGTTTGTCGTACAGGTCCTTGCCGCGCGCCAGCGCGATCTCCACCTTGGCGCGACCTTCCTTGAAGTAGAGCCGCGTCGGCACCAACGTCAGGCCGCGCTCGCTCACGCGCGCCGCCAACCGGTCGATCTCGCTGCGATGCGCCAGCAGCCGGCGGTCGCGCTCGGGGTCGTGGTTGTCGCGCGCCGCGGGGGCGTACGGAGGGATGTGCACCGAGTGCAGCCACAGCTGGCCGTCGTGGATCGCCACATACCCCTCTTTGAGCTGCGCGCCCGACTCGCGCAGCGCCTTCACCTCCGTGCCGCGCAGCTCGATCCCGCACTCCAGCCGTTCCAGCAGGTGGTAGCGGTGGGCGGCGTAGCGGTTGCTCGCCACGTCACCCGCGCCCAGCTTGCGCTTGCCGCCCTTCGCTTTGGACATCGTCGTTCGAGCCTATCGCCCGCGCGAGGCCCGCCCGCGATGGCGCGTGGCCGGTGCACGGCCCGTCGCGCGCTCCTCCTGCGGCAACGCCAGATCGAGGTCCACCCGGCCGCGCTGGGTGTCCAGGCGCGCCACGCGCACCGCAACGGGGTCGCCGAGACGCAGCGTTGTGCCCGAGCGCTCGCCGCGCAAAATCGTGCCCTGCTCGTTAAGCTCCCACCACTCGCGCGCCGACGTACGTGCACCGTGGCGCGCGGCCGGGCGGGCAGCCCCCACCCCCCTCTCCTCCCTACCACCCCGCTCCTGTCCGCCGCCCTGCGCGGCCATCGCCCGTGCCAACCGCCGCACAGGCAGCATCCCCTCATAGCGGCACTCCCCGTCGCGGCGCTCCTCCACCGCGACGGAGCGGGCGAACGCGACAAACGCGCCGGCGCCGATCACCCCCACCACTTCGCCGCAAAACTCCGTCTCCCAGCCGCGCGCCAGCAGGTCGCGCTCCAGCGCGAAACAGCGCGCCACGTCGTCGCTGTCGCGCTCCAGCCCCATCGCTTCGCGCTCGCGCTGGGAGGTCCATTCGCCCAGCTCCGCGAGCGTCTCCACGCGCGGCGCGCGCTCGGGGCCGCCCAGCGTGGACAGCAGCGCGCGGTGGCACACCAAATCGGGGTAGCGGCGGATGGGCGAGGTGAAGTGGCAGTAGCACGCCGACCCCAGCCCGGCGTGACCGAGGTTGCGGGGCGAGTAGTAGGCCTGTTGCAGCGTGCGCAACACCAGCGTGGTCAGCGCCTGGCGGCCGCCGGCCGGCGAGGCGCCCGCGTCGCCGGCGCGAGCGCGGGCGATCGTGCGCTGCACGTGCGCCTCCACCAGCCGCGACGCCTGCCCCACCAGCTCCGCCGCCTGCGCGGGACCCAGTTGCGGGGGCACGGGGGGCGTAGCCACGCCCAGCGAGGCCAGCTGTTCGATCAGCCGCTCCACGGAGGCCGCCCGGGGGCGCTCGTGCACGCGGTAGAGGCACCCCACCTCGCTCCTCGCCAGCTCCCGCGCCACGGCCTCGTTGGCGGCGATCATCAGATGCTCGATCAGCCGGTGCGACTCGGTGGACACCCGGCTTTTGATGTCGCTCACTTCGCCGTCCCCGTCGAACGCGAACTCGGGCTCCTGCGACTCCAGCGTCAGCGCCGCGCCGTGCGACAAACGCGCCCGGGCCAGCGCCGCCGAGACCTCGCGCGCGGCGGCCAGCGGCTCCCCCCAAGGGGCGCGGGCGGCCTCACGCCCCGCGAAGATCGCGTCCACCTGGTCGTAGTCGAGGCGCTGGTTGGAGCGGATCACCGAGCGATAGAACGCCGTGCTGCGCACCCGCGCGGAGTCCAGCTCCAGCTCCATCTCCACCGTCACCGCCGCGCGGTCGGAGCCGGCCACCAGCGAGCAGGCGTCGCCGGAGAGCGCGTCGGGCAGCATCGGCTCCACCGCCCCCGGCACGTACACGCTGGTCGCCCGCTCGCGCGCCTCCACGTCCAGCGCCGAGCCCTCGCGCACGTGGGCGGAGACGTCGGCGATGTGCACCCACACCCTCACCGCCCCATCGGCCAGCCGCTGCGCCGACACGGCGTCGTCGAAGTCGCGCGCGGTGACGGGGTCGATCGTGAACGTCGCCAGCTCGCGTAAATCACGCCGCGCCGGGGCGCCCACCGCTACCCGAGGGCTCTCGGCGGCGGCGCGCGCCGCGTGCTCCACCGCCGGCTCAAACCGCCGCGCGAGGCCGCGGTCGCGCATCAGCTGCTCGATCGCCTCCCGCGCCGTTTCGCGCTGCTCGGGGGGCCACACCGCACGGGGGCGGCGCCCCCCTCTTCGAGGCTTCACCTGACTTTGGCGGCGAGCGTTTGCAGCGCGACCGCGAGGCCGTGGAGGGTGTCGACGAGCTTCGCGGGCACCTTCACTTCGGGCGTCAGCCCCGCGCCCTCGCGCACGCCGCCGCCGCCGAGATTGTGGCCGTTGGGGGTGAAATACTCGCCGACGGTGATGTCGAGCGCGCCGCCGTTGGCAAGCGACTGCTCCTCCTGGAAGACACCCTTGCCGAACGTGTGCGTGCCGACGACGGTGGCGCGATGGTGGTCTTGCAGCGCGCCCGTGAGGATCTCCGCGGCGGAGGCGGTGTTGCGATCGACCAGCACCACCATCGGGATCGACGCGGGGATCGTGCCACCCTCGGCGCGCAGCACCTGCGTGGGCTGCACGCGCCCGCGCGTGGTGACAACCACGGCGCCGCGCGGCAAGAAGAACGAGGCGATCAGCTGCGCCTCTTCGACCAGGCCGCCGGGATTGGAGCGCAGATCGAGCACCAGCCCACGCACGTGTTCCTGCTGCAGCAGCCGCTCCACCGCTTCCAGCACTTCGGCGTGCGCGCCGGCGCTGAACTCGGCGAGCGCCACCACCCCCAGCTTGACGCCGTGCACCGTGCGCGCGATCGATGCGACCACCGGCTGGGAGATCACGGCGCGCGTCACCGTCACGGTTCGATAGTGCCCATGCGCTCTGAGGCGCAGCGTGACGTTGGTGCCGGGCGCGCCTTTGACGAGGTTGGTGGCGGCGTCCTCAGGCAGCCCCGCAAGCGAGCGGCCATTGACGGCGACGATCTCCTCTTCGGGCTGCAAGCCCGCGCGCGCGGCGGGCGAGCCGTTGAACACCTGCACGATCAGCAGGCCCTTGGGGTCGGGGTTGACCTCCACGCCGACCCCGCTGAAGCTGCCGGGATGGTCGAATTCGCTGAGTTCCTTCGCCGTAAGGTAGTGCGAAAAGGGGTCTTTCAGGCTGGCCACCGCGCCGGCGATCGATGCGTTGGAGAGCTGCGAGGTGGTGATCGGGCGGTAGTAGTCGCTGTGGATACGCGCCAGCGCTTCGTCGACCACGCGCGTGGAGCGGTTGGCGACGAACACGCGCTGCATGAACCCCGGCAGGTCTTCGGGGTGCCCGCCCCACCAGATCCCCGCCGCCACCAGCGCCAGCAGCAGCACGACCACCGCGGCGAGCGCGGCCAGGAACGCAAGCGGATGTACGCGGCGGGGGGTCATCGCATCACCAGCCTACGAGGTAGCCCGCCCGGTCGCGGCATCGGCCTTGCCGTCGCCGACCGAGAGCGCGGTGTTGTGCATTCTTTTTGGACGCCAACCAATCTGGTTCGACCCCGTGAAGAACAACATCGAACGCCCACTCGGCGGCCGGTCGAATAAGGTGGGCGTATGGCGAGCGTCACCACGACCACCGTGCCGAGCAACGGCCTGCCGGTGCACCGCGTGGCGGTGGCGGGCACACGCGCGCTGACGGCGCTGGTGGCGTTCGACGCCGGGGCGCGCACCGAGCGCCCGGAGGAGAACGGGATGGCGCACTTCCTCGAGCATCTGGTGTTCAAGGGCGGCCAGAAGTACCCCACCTACACCGACGTCAACGAGACCGCCGAGCGGTTGGGGGGCGTGCTGAACGCGTACACCAGCCACGATCTGGTGGCCTTCCACATCACGGTGCGGGCGCAGAGCGCCCCGGCGGCGATCGACCTGCTGAGCGACTTCGTCGGCCGCCCCCGGATCGACGCCGAGGAGCTCGACCGCGAGCGGGGGGTGGTGATCCAGGAGATCAACCGCGCCTACGACCAGCCGTCCACCATCGCCGAGTATCTGATCGACCGCGCCGCCTTCGGCGAGCACCCGCTGGGCCGCACGGTGCTGGGGCCGGAGGACAACCTGCGCAGCTTCACGCGCGAGGCGATCGTCGCTTTCCGCGAGCGCCGCTGGGCGGGGGCGCGCGGGGGCGCGTTTCTCGTCGGCAACCTCGACCACCTGCCTCCCGACGCGGAGCTGCACGAGCTGTTCGGCCGCTTCCCCGCGCTGGCGCAGCCGGAGCCGTACGTGCCGGCGCCGGCGTTTGCGCCGCAAACGCTGGTGGAGGAGCGCGACACCAACCAGTCGCACCTGCGCATGATCTACCGCCCCGCCGTCGACGTCGGCGACCGCCGCCGCCGCGCGGCGCTGGCGATCTACTCGACGCTGCTGGGCGGCTCGATGGGGTCGCGCCTGTTCGACGAGATCCGCGAGAAACGGGGCCTGTGCTATTCGGTGTATGCGCTCGACCACACTTTCGCCGACGTCCCCATCCTGCAACTCGGCTCGGGCCTTGACTCCAGCAAGTGCATCGAGGCGTACACGCGCATGCGCGAGATCGTCGACGAGCTGCGCGCCGACGGCCCCACCGAGGAGGAGGTCGCCCGCGCCCGCGCTTACGCCGCCGGCCGTTTGGTGCTGGCGTTCGAGAACACCAACGCCGTCGCCCGCTACGCCGCCGGACAGTCGATCGTGTTCGGCGAAAACATCGACCCCGATGCCGCCATCGCCGCCCTCGACGCCGTCACCTACGAGGAGGTCCGCGAGGTGGCCGCCGGGATCACTGAGAATCTCGCGATCGCCTGTGTGGGTCCGCATACGGCGGCGGAGTTTTAGCCGGCCTTGCTCCTCGTCGCGCCGCCCGCCTTCGGGCGCAGTGGCGGCGGCTCACCCTGGGAGCGGCGGCCAGCCCGCAGCTCGGTCAGTTTCTCGATGCGTGGATCGTCATCGACCATCTCGCGGATCCAGCGGATCGTCTCGTCGACATCGAACGAACGTGCCTCGACCATCGCTTCGATGTCGACCCAGTCACGCGGGCGGGCGAACATCGCCTTGAAGACCGCCAGCCCCGTGCAGTCCAGCACCGGGATCGTGCGGTCGCCGAAGGACACGTGACGAATGTTGCGCTCGACCTCGTCATGGAAAGGCAGCACGCTGAAGAAGAGGTCGATCGGCGTCGCGTCCCACATCAGCCGCACCTGCCCGTCGCGTTCGGCGGCTTCGAGATCTTTCCCCGTGATCCTGACTCCCTCGGGCAGAGCGGCGAGGACTTCTCGTGTCCGGCTCGGCGAAACGAACACGTTGATATCAACGTCCTGCGTGCCGCGCGCCTCCAGCGTGCAGTAGCCAAGTGCGATCGCACCGCCGACGGCGTGCGGGAAGCCGGCCGCTCGCAGCGCGTCGTGGACGGCGAGCATGCGGTCCGCGACGCCGATCATGCCGCGAGGCGGATCAGCGGCGGATACGTGAGCTCACCGCGAGACTTCGAGGGCATGCGGTCGGCGAGCTCGAGCACATCGATCAAGATCCTGCCCGACCGCTCGAGCGCGTCAGCGTTGGCAAGCGGGGAGATCGCGAGGTCCAATCCCGCTGCACGTGAAATTCGCGCAAGCGCTGCGACAGATGGTTGGCGATGGCCATGTGCATACGCGCTCAACACCGACTGCCGCAGCCCGGAGCGACGCGCCAGCTCCGCTTGGGTCAAGCCTGAGGTGCGCAGGATCTCTGCGATCAGATCGCCAGCCACACGATCGTTGCTGCCAGCCACACCGACAGCATAGCACTTCCGCTAATGATTCGGAATATCATTAGCGGATTCGCTATCTAGCTGCTACCCGATCGCCACCATCCGGTCAATCGGCACGCGCGCCCGCTCTGCGATCTCGCGCGGGACACGCACCTCGTACTGCATGTCCCTGAGCGCATCGCGCAGCTTGGGGAGCGTGATCATCTTCATGTATACGCACACCGCCTCGGGGTTGGCGGGAACGAAGTCGACGTCGGGGGCCGCCATCTGCAGCGGGTAGAGCATGCCGGTCTCGGTGGCCACCACCGCCTCGCGCCGCTCGCCGGAGCGCCGCTCGGCGTCGCGCTCGGACTGCTCGGCATATTTGAGCATCCCCCCGGTGGACAGCATGTGCACCCCTTCCGATGAGACGTCGCCGGCGGCGACGTACTCCATCACGCTGGTGGTGCACCCGCACTCGGGGTGAATGAGGAAGTCGGCGCCGGGGTGGGCGGCGCGGACGGCGTCGATGTCGGAGGGGCGGATGCCGGCGTGCACATGGCACTCGCCGTCCCACACGTGCATGCGTTTGCCGAGCTCCTTCTCCACGTACGCGCCCAGCCACATGTCGGGGCCGAACAGGATCTCTGTGTCGGGACCGTGGGTGTCGTAGATGTGGCGCACCACCTGCACGGCGTTGGCGGAGGTGCAGCAGTAGTCGGTGAGCGCCTTCACCTCGGCGGTGGTGTTGACGTACATCACCACCACACCCTCCGGATACTGCGCCTTCCACTCGCGCAGTTGCTCGGCGTCGACCGACGCCGCCAGCGAGCAGCCGGCCTCCAGGTCGGGGATCAGCACCGTCTTCTCCGGGCAGAGGATCGAGGCGGTCTCGGCCATGAAGTGCACGCCGCAAAACGCGATTACATCGCCCGCCGCCGCGGCCGCCCTGCGCGACAGCCCCAGGGAGTCGCCGACGTAGTCGGCCACATCCTGGACCTCCGGCACCTGGTAGTTGTGCGCGAGGATCACCGCCCCGCGCTCCTTGGCGAGAGCCCGCACGTCCTCCTGCAGCGCGGCGATCTCCTCGCGCGAAAGCGGCGCCGAGGGAGCGTAGGTGGGGACCATCGGAAGGTTCATGGCAGCGCCTCCAGGATCATCGAGAGGTCGAGCGCGGGCGCCGAGTGGGTGAGCGCGCCCATCGATACCCATTGTACGCCGGCCTGCGCGATCTCCCGCAGCGTCGCCAGCGTCACGCCGCCGCTGGCCTCCAGCTGCGCGCGCCCCCCCACCAGGGCCACCGCCGCGCGCAACTGCGCCACGCTCATGTTGTCCAGCAGCAGCCGCGGCGCGCCGGCGGCCAGCGCCTGGTCGATCTCCTCTGGGTTGCGCACCTCCACCTCCAGTGTGCCCGCCAGTTGCGGCGCGGCGGCACGCGCCAGCGCCACCGCCTGCGCGATCCCGCCGGCGGCTGCGATGTGGTTCTCCTTGAGGAGGATCGCGTCGTACAGCCCCACCCGGTGGTTGTGCGCCCCGCCGGCCGCCACCGCCGCCTTCTCCAGCAGCCGCAGCCCTGGGGTGGTCTTGCGCGTGTCCAGCACCTTCGCCCCAGTGCCCTCCACCGCGCGCGCCGCTTGCGCGGCCAGCGTCGCCACCCCCGAGAGGTGGCCGAGGAAGTTGAGCGCGGTGCGCTCGCCTGTAAGCAGGGCGCGGGCGCGGCCCTCCACGCTGAGCACCGGCCCACCGTCGCGCCACACGCCCTCCCCCACCAGCCGCTCGCAGCGGGCGTCGGGGTCGAGCAGCGCGAAGGTCGCCTCTGCTGCGTCCAGGCCGTAGATCGTGCCGGGGGCCTTCTGCGTGATCAGCGCGTGAGCCCGCGCCTCGGCATCGACCGTCGCGAGTGTCGTCACGTCTGCGGCACCGACGTCCTCTTCGAGCGCCGTGCGCACAAGCGCTGTGATGTCGACGTCCAAAGCGGCGGCCACGGCGCTCAGCATAGGCATAGGATCAGCGACATGGACGCGCGCCCCGCCGCCGACTCACACGCCACGCTCGCCCACTGGATGGGACCACTGGACGCCAACGGCGCCGGCTTCGTGCACGGCGGCACGGTCATGAAGCTGTGCGACGAGGCCGGCGGCCTGGCGGCCGTCAAGCACTGTCGCAACAGGGTCGTCACCGCCAGCATGGATCGCATGACGTTCAGGGTCCCGATCCACGTCGGCGAGCTAGTCACCTTCCAAGCCAGCGTCAACGCCGTCTGGCACACCTCGATGGAGGTCGGAGTGCGAGTCGACACGGAGAACCCGCGCACCGGCGAGCAGCGGCACAGCAACAGCGCCTATCTGACGATGGTGGCCGTCGACGAGCAGGGCAACCCGATGCCGGTGCCCCCGCTGCTCGCCAGCACCGACGAGGAGCGCCGGCGCGAGAGCGAGGCGCAGCTGCGCCGCCGCAACCGGCTGGCCGAGCGCGAGCAGATCCAGGCGGGTCGCTGAACGCTATCCCTGCGACGACGACGCGCGCAGCAAGTACGCACGCACGAACCCATCGAGGTCCCCGTCGAGCACCCGCTGCACGTCCCCCATCTCGTGGCCCGTGCGGTGGTCCTTGACCAGGGTGTAGGGATGCAGCACGTAGGAGCGGATCTGCGAGCCGAAGTTGACGTCCTGCGCCTCGCCCTTCTCGCGGGCGATCTCTGCCTGGCGTTCGCGCTCCTGGCGTTCCAGCAGCTTGGCGCGCAGCATCGCCATCGCGGTGGCGCGGTTGGATGACTGGGAGCGCTCGTTCTGGCACTGCACCACGATTCCCGTCGGCCGGTGGGTGATGCGCACCGCGGAGTCGGTCTTGTTGACGTGCTGCCCGCCCGCGCCGGAGGCGCGGTAGGTGTCCACCTGCAGGTCGTCGTCGTTGATCTCGATCTCGCCGGACTCCTCCACGACCGGAGCGACCTCGACACCCGCGAAGCTGGTTTGGCGGCGGTGGGCCGAGTCAAACGGGGAGAGACGTACCAGCCGGTGCACCCCGCGCTCGGCGCCGAACAGGCCGTACGCGTTCTCCCCCGCAGCGCGGAAGGTAGCGGACTTGATGCCCGCTTCCTCGCCGGCGCTGGCCTCCAGCAGCTCGACCGTGAAGCCACGCGACTCCGCCCAGCGCATCTCCATGCGCAGCACCATCTCCGCCCAATCCTGCGCGTCGGTGCCGCCGGCGCCCGCGTTGACGCTCACCAGCGCGTCGCCGGAGTCGTACGGGCCGGAGAACAGCCGCTGCTCCTCGAGCGCCGCCAGCCGTGCCTCCGCGGAAACGATGTGCTCCTCGACCTCGCCCTCCAGCGACTCGTCCTCCTGCGCGAGCTCCGCCAAGCCCTCGAGGTCATCGACGTCGCGCTCGAGCGCCCGGAACATCTCCAGTCTCCGTGCCACCCGCGCGTGCTCGGCGGAGACCTTGCCCGCCTGCTCTGCCTCATCCCAGAAGCCCGGGGCTTCCATCTCCCGCTCGAGCGCGTGCGCACGCTCGCTCAACCCAGCCGGGTCAAAGATAGTCCGCGAGCAGCTTCAACTGATCGCGGATGGCCGCGAGTCTCTGCGGAACGGACTCGGTTGACGCGGTGGTGGCCATGCCCTCACGCTATCAGCGCCGGCGGGCGCCGGCAGGCCTCGGTGCTAGTGGGGGTGTTGTGTTGTTTACTTTTGGACGCCAACCAGCGCCGGCTCAGGACGCCTCAGGAGCCGTGGCACTTCTTGAACTTCTTGCCGGACCCGCACCAGCAGGGGTCGTTGCGGCCGACGGTGTGGTCGGCGTCGACCACGCGCTGCTCGACGACCGGGGCCAGCTCCTGTTCGTCGCCGCCGCCGTTGCCGGCGTACGCCTGCGGGGCGGCCAGGGCGCCGGCGTTGGCGGCCGCGGCGGCGATCGCGCCGGCGCCCATCACGGCGTTGCCGCCCGAATAGCGCACGCGGCCGGGGCGGGTGGCGTTGCCAGCGGCGGCGAACGCGGGGACCGGCTGTCCGCCCGGCCCGCCGCCGTTGCCGCCGTTCTCGCCCTGCACCTGCACCTGCACGTTGAAGATCAGCCGCGCGTAGTCGGCCCAGATCGAGTTGATGAGGTCGCCGAACAGCGTGTACGCCTCGTTCTTGTAAGCAACCAGCGGGTCGATCTGAACGAAGCCGCGCAAATGGATGCCCTCGCGCAGATAGTCGACGTCGAACAGGTGCTCGCGCCAGCGTTCGTCGATGATCTGCAGCAGCAAAAAGCGCTCCAGCTGGCCCATCAGCTCCTCGCCAAACTCCTGCTCGCGCGCGTCGTAACGGGCCAGCGCCTGCTCGGTGACGCGCTCGGCGAGATGGGCGCGCTCGATCGCGTCGGGGTTGAGGTCCTTGGGGTCGATGTCCAGCGGGAACAGCTGCGTCAGCGCCGTGTAGAGGCCGTCGATGTCCCATTCTTCCAAGTATTCGCCTTCGGTGTACTGGTCGATCGTGCGCTCGATCACGCCGGCGATTTCCTGGCGCGCCTGCTCGCCCATCGGGCGCCCCTCGAGCACATCGTCGCGGTAGGCGTAGATCACGCGCCGCTGCTCGTTCATCACGTCGTCGTACTCCAGCACGCGTTTGCGGATGAGGAAGTTCTGTTCCTCCACCTTACGCTGGGCTTTTTCGATCTGTTTGGAGAGCATCCCCGCCTCGATCGGTTCCTCGTTGCCTTCGGCGTCGACGCCACCGAGTTTGTCGAGGATGCGGTAGATGCGATCACCGGCGAACAGCCTTACGAGGTCGTCCTCGGCGGAGAGGAAGAAACGGCTCTCCCCCGGGTCGCCCTGGCGTCCGGCGCGGCCACGCAGCTGGTTGTCGATGCGCCGCGACTCGTGGCGCTCGGTGCCGCAGATGTAGAGGCCGCCGGCGACCATCACCTGCTCCCGTTTTTCGCTCACCTCGCGTTCCACCGAGGGCAGCACCTCGGCCATCCGCCGCTCATACTCCTGCGGGTCGCCGTCGGCCTTGACGTCTTCGCGCGCCAGCTGCTGGTGCGCGAGGTGCTCGGGGTTGCCGCCCAGCTTGATGTCCACGCCGCGACCGGCCATGTTGGTGGCGATCGTCACCGCGCCCGGCTGACCGGCCTCGGCGACGATGTCGGCCTCGCGCGCGGCGTGCTCGGGCTTGGCGTTCAGCACGGTGTGCGGGATCCCGCGCTGCTTCAGCCGCTCGCCCAGCAGCTCGGAGACCTCGACGGAGATCGTGCCCACCAGCACCGGCTGGCCGGCCTCGTGACGGGCGGCGATCTCGCGCACCACCGCGCTCCACTTGCCGTCCTTGGTCTTGTACACCTGATCGTTGCGGTCGCCGCGCACCATCTCCACGTTGGTCGGCACCTGCACGACCGGCAGCTCGTAGATCTTCATGAACTCGGTCGCCTCCGTCAGCGCCGTGCCGGTCATCCCGGAAAGCTTGTCGTAGAGGCGGAAGAAGTTCTGATAAGTGATCGTGGCCAGCGTCTGGTTCTCCTCCTGGATACGCACCCCCTCCTTGGCCTCGATCGCCTGGTGCAGCCCCTCCGACCAGCGCCTGCCCTCGAGGATGCGGCCGGTGAACTCGTCGACGATCTTCACCTCGCCGTCGATCACCGCGTAGTCGACGTCCTTCTTGTACAGCGACTCCGCGCGCAGCGACTGGTTGAGGTGGTTGACCAGATGGCCGTTCTCGGCGCGGTAGAGGTGGTCGATGCCGAGGAACCGCTCGGCCTTGGCCACGCCCTGCTCGGAGACCGCCACGGTCTTGTGCTTCTCGTCGAATTCGTAGTCGTAGTCGGCCACGAATTCCTTCTTGGTGCGCGGGTCCATCCCTTCGGGCGCCTTGCCCGGCACCAGCTTGGGCGCCAAGCGTGCAAACTTCACGTACAAATCGGCCGCCTGTTCGGGGGCACCGGAGATGATCAGCGGCGTGCGCGCCTCGTCGATCAAGATGTTGTCGACCTCGTCCACGATCGCAAACGGATGGCCGCGCTGCACCTTTTCGGCAAGGTCCTTGGCCATGTTGTCGCGCAAATAGTCGAAGCCGAACTCGGAGTTGGTGCCGTACACCACGTCGGACGCGTACGCCACGTGCTTCTCCTCGTAGGGCTGCATGTTCTGCAGCACCCCCACCGCGATGCCCAGCCCGTTGTAGATCGGGCTCATCCACTCGGCGTCGCGGCGCGCGAGGTAGTCGTTGACGGTGACCACGTGCACACCGTTGCCGGGCAGCGCGTTGAGCGCCACCGCCAGCGTGGCGGTGAGCGTCTTGCCCTCGCCGGTCTTCATCTCGGCGATGCACCCCTCGTGCAGCGCCATCGCGCCGATCAGCTGCACGTCGAAGTGGCGCATCCCCATCGTGCGCTTACCGGTCTCTCGCACGATCGCGAAGCTCTCGGGCAGCAGGTCGTCGAGCGGCTCGCCGTTGGTGGCACGCTCGCGCAACGCGTCGAAGCGCTCGCGCAGCTCGGCGTCGCTGTCGTGTTCCAGCTCGGCCTCGAATGCGCCGATCAGCGCCACACGTTTCTGGTACTGCCTGAACTTCTTCGCCTCGCCCACGTTGAGGGCGCGATCCAGGATGGACACGCCCTCAGGGTAGCGGCTGGGAGGGTGCCGGGTGGAGGCTGAGTCGTTACCGCGACGGTGCCGCCGCGGCGTACGCCGAACTCGCCGCCATCGCCGCGGCGCACGTCGAGCTCGCCGCCATCACGCAACGTACGCGGCGATCTCGCGGTCGCGCGGCGGCCTCGGCGGTCGCTACTCCACCGCGGGCTGCGATGCGCTTCCGCCGAAGGCCCGCCCCAGTCTCGCCGACAGCGCGGCGCGCGTCTTGCGCCGGCGGCGCACCGCCACGCGGCGGCGCTTGACCTGGCGCGAGAGCTCCTCGATCACGAGGTTGACCGAGTGGCTGATCTGCGGGGAGGCCTCGCACGCGCGCAGCGTGACGCCCTTCAAGTAGAGCGTGGCCTCGGCGATCTCGCGGTCGGCGACGCGCCGGTTGGGCTCCCGCCGCAGCTCGATCTCCAAGCGTGCCAGCTCCGACACCTGGCGCGAAACCTTGGCAAGGCGCCGCTCGGTGTGCCTGCGCAAATCGTCGGTGACCGGTACCCCCCGGCCCTTGATCTCGATCTGCATTTGTGCCTCCCTTCGGTCGCGGAGACTGCGTGTCTGCTATCGATGCTACGCCTCGAGCCGGCGGTTGTCCATCGGCTTTCTGCTTATTTAGCGAGGCCGCAAACTCGCCAGGATCCCCGCTTGCCCGGCGATCGCGCCGATCAGGATCGCGCCGGGGGGGACCTCGGCCCCGGGGAAGAGGATGGTGTCGCGCAGCTGCGCCCCGTCTCCGACTCGCGCGCCGTCGCCCAGCACGATTGGACCCATCAGGCGCACGCCGGCGCCGATCTTGACGTCACGGCCGATCCAGATCGGGCCTTCGGCCTCGGCGCCGGCCGGGAGCGGCGATCCGGCGGCGCCGGCATCGCCAGTTACGCCCGCCTCGCCGCCCGCCTCGCCGCCCGCCTCGCCGCCCGCGTCGCCGCCCGCGTCAGCGTCGCCTCCGCGGGCGACGATCACCCCCGGGGCGACTTCATCGCCGTCGATCTGCAGGCGCAGCTCGCCGCGCAGCGCGTCGAAGGTGCCCTGGCGCAGCTCGGCGAGCGAGCCGACGTCGTTCCAGTAGTCGCGCACCTCGTGGATGTGAAAGGGGACGTCGTTGGCCAGCAACGCCGGGAACACGTCCTGCGCCCAATCGACGAACGGGCGGTCGGGGAAGTAGTCGAAGATGCGCGGATCGAAGATGTAGATGCCGCAGTTGCCGAGGTCCGACAGCGCCTCCTGCGGCTCCGGCTTCTCCTGGAAGCCGGTGATCCGCCCGGCGCTGTCGTGCAGCACCACGCCGTACTCGCGCGTGTCAGCCACCTTCTTCACCGCCAGCGTCGCCACGCCGCCCGCTTCGCGGTGGCGGGCGGCGAACGCGCCCAGGTCGATGTCGGTGAGCGCGTCGCCGGAGATCACGAGGAACGGCTGCTCGCCGAAGAACTCGGCGCAGCCGCGCACGCCGCCGGCGGTGCCCAGCAGCTCCGGCTCGTGGCGGTAGCTGAGGCGCTCGCCGAAGTAGTCGCGGATCGACTCCGGGAAGTAGTGCAGGTTGGCGATCGTCTCATCGAACCCGTGCCGGTCGAGCAGGTCGACGATGTGCGCCATCACGGGCCGGTCCAGCACCGGCACCATCGGCTTGTTGATCTCGTACGTCAGCGGGCGCAGCCGGGTGCCGAGACCCGCCGCGAGAACCATGGCTCGCATCGCGGCGGCAGGCTATCGGATCGTCCGCACGCGTGGCGAGGCGCTCGTGATGCAACGTCCTTTACGGACGCCAACCATTTCGCTACAACATATTTGTTGTCGAACTTTGGTTGGCGTCCAAAAAGCAGTACACAACGCGCGCGCGCCAGTTGAGACGAGCGATCATCGGTAGCGGTGATGGTCGGGCTTGTATGGACGAGCGATCAGTAGCGGTAATGGTCGGGCTTGTATGGCCCGTCCACCGACACGCCGATGTAGGCAGCCTGGGCGTCGCTCAGCTTCGTTAGGCGCGCCTGCAGCGCGTCGAGGTGCAGGCGCGCGACCTTCTCGTCGAGGTGCTTGGGAAGCACGTACACGCGCCGCTCATACTGGTCGTTCTTGGTGAACAGCTCCACCTGGGCGATCACCTGGTTGGTGAACGAGTTGCTCATCACGAAGCTGGGGTGCCCGGTGGCGTTGCCGAGGTTGAGCAGGCGCCCCTCGGAGAGCATGATGATCGCGTGCGCCGGCCGCTGCGCGGTCGCGGGGAACACCCACTCGTCGACCTGCGGCTTGATGTTGACCCGCTCCACGCCCGGCAGCCGGCCGAGGCCGGCGATGTCGATCTCGTTGTCGAAGTGACCGATGTTGCCTACGATCGCCTGGTGCTTCATGCGCGCCATATGCTCGGCGCGGATGATGTCGCGGTTGCCGGTGCAGGTGACGAAGATGTCGCCCTCCTCCACCACTTCCTCGAGCGTCCGCACCGAGTAGCCCTGCATCGCCGCCTGCAGGGCGCAGATCGGGTCGATCTCCGTCACCACCACGCGCGCGCCCTGGCCGCGCAGCGATTCCGCGCAGCCCTTGCCGACGTCGCCGAAGCCGCAGATCACGGCCATCTTCCCCGCGATCATCACGTCGGTGGCGCGGTTGATGCCGTCCACCAACGAGTGGCGGCAGCCGTAGAGGTTGTCGAACTTCGACTTGGTGACCGAGTCGTTGACGTTGATCGCCGGGAACAGCAAAGTGCCGTTGTCGGTCATCTCATACAGCCGGTGCACGCCCGTGGTGGTCTCCTCCGTGACGCCTTTGATGCTCTGTCCGATCCGCGTCCAGCGCTGCGGATCCTCGCCGAGCGAGCGTGTGAGCACCGAGAGGATCACCTGCATCTCCTCTGAATATGGACCCCCACCCGCCTCCCCGCCCGCCGGATCGGGCACCGCGCCGGCGGCCTCATACTCGGTGCCCTTGTGCACCAGCAGCGTGGCGTCGCCGCCGTCGTCGAGGATCATGTTGGGACCGGCGTCGTCGTCGGGCCAACAGAGCGCCTGTTCGGTGCACCACCAGTACTCCTCCAGCGTCTCCCCCTTCCACGCATACACCGGCACGCCACGCGGCTCCCCAGGAGTGCCGTCGGGGCCGATCGCGACCGCCGCGGCGGCTGGGTCTTGCGTGGAGAAGATGTTGCAACTGCACCACCGCACCCGCGCACCCAGCGCCACCAGCGTCTCGATCAGCACGGCGGTCTGCACGGTCATGTGCAGCGAGCCGGTGATCCGCGCGCCCGCCAGCGGCTGGGAGGCGGCGTACTCGGCGCGGGTGGCCATCAGTCCCGGCATCTCGTGCTCGGCGAGCATGATTTCCTTGCGCCCCAGCTCCGCGAGCGAGAGGTCGGCGACCTTGAAGTCGGGGGTGGCGAGCGCGGCGCCAGCCTGCGCGTCGATCGTGGTGGGGGTCACTGCTGACATGACGAGTCCTCCGGTCCGGTCAGATACGAGCGCCCTTGCTGCAGGTGGGGGCCGAGCGTGGCGGATCGGAGCCCGTCGCAGCGCTCCTCGGCCGCCCCCGAAGGTATCACACGGCCTTGGCCTGTCCGTCAGCGCGCGCCCAGTTCGGCCTTGAGCTGTTCGAGCAGCTTCACGGGGCCGGGATCGACCCCGCGCAGCGCGGCGAGGTAGACGGAGACGAGATCGCCGAGCAGCACCAGCGAGAAGACCCGCTCGATCGGGGTTTGGCCGCGCGTCTCCACGTGGAAGCAGGCGCTGGCATAGCCGGCGATCAGCTTCTCGGTGAGCTCCATGCGCGCCTTCACGCGCGGGTGGGCGTCGGAGTCGTCGAGGAACACCGCGGCGAAACGGCCCACGTCGGGGGCGCCTTCCCAGCCGCAGATCTCGTTGTGGTCGAGCTCGGGCAGTTCGTGCGCGAAGCAGGGAAGCTTGGCGTTCTCGTTGACCTGCGTCTTCCAGCGGTAGGCGATCGGCGCGGTGAGGCCGGCGCCGGCGATCACCGGCGCGCTGCCGTGCAGGCCGCGGGCCAGCTCCTTGGCGAGCGACTCCTCCGGCGCCTCGGGGCCCCACTCGGCCACCAGCTGCTCGGCGTGGGCGGCGGCCACGTCGATCTCCGAGGTGAGGCGCGGGCCGGCGCCGCACAGCGCGGCGACCTCCAGCGCGGCCACGGTCATGTAGGCGACCGCGGCGCGCGGCTGAAAGCCCCCGGGCAGCGGGATCACGGGTACGCGGTCGGCACGCGCCAGCTCGGCGAGGCGCCCGCCGGTGGTGACCACCACCCGCTGGGCGCCAAGCGCGGCGGCCGACTCGTAGCAGGCGAGCGTCTCCTCGGTGTCGCCGGAGTAGCTGGCGCACAGCACCGTGGTTTCCGGCGTGGTCCACGGCGGCAGCCCGTAGGCGCGGGTGACGAAGATCGGCCGCGACGCGTGGTCGCCGAGCGCGGCCACCGCAAGCGCGCCGCCGATCCCCGAGCCGCCCATGCCGGCGACCACCAGGCCGCCGGGCGTGTCCCACTCGTTCATGATCGCCGACTCCACCCGCCACAGCGCGTCGCGCAGGTGCTCGGGCAGCGCCAGCACATCGCCCAACTGTCCGGAGCGATCGACCTCGGCGATCGCCTCGCGCGAAAGCTGTGCCATCACGTTCTCGGTCATGGGAATCTCAGCGCGCCGTCGGGGAGAGTCACGCCCGGGAAGATACGCGCTCCGCGCGACACGATGTTGTGCGCCCCGATCGTCACCCCCTCGCCGAGCACGGCGCCGTCCGCTATCTGGGTGCCCTCGCCGATGCGGCAGCCGGCGGCGACGATGCAGTCGCGCAGCGTGCACCCGGGGCCGATGTCAGTGCCGTTCATGATCACGGCGCGCTCCACGACGGAGCCGGCGCCGACCGTGACGCCCTGGCCGAGCACCACGAGGCTGCCGACGTGGGCGTCCGCGGCGACGTGCACGCCGCCCTGGAGCACGGCGGGGGGGATCACCCTCCCCTCCGCGCGCACGCCGGGCGCGAGCGCCGTGTAGTCGCTGCCGAGGCGTTCGCGCACTGCTGTTTGGACGTTGCCCTCGATGATGTCGAAAGTGCCCTTCAGGTAGCGCTCGGGGGTCCCGATGTCCAGCCAGTAGCTCTCCGAGGGGAAACCGTAGAGGCCGTTGCCGATCAGCCGCGGCCACACCTCCCGCTCGATCGAGACGTTGCGTTCGGGCGCCACCAGTTGGAGCACGTCGCGCTCCAGCACGTAGGCGCCCGCGCTGATCAGGTTGGTGTAGGTGTGCAGCGGACGATCCCCCGCCGTCTGGCCGACAGTCCAGGCGCCGCCCGCGCCCTCCAGCTGGTCGGAGGAGGGCTTCTCGACGAATTCCTGCACCGCGTGCTCCGGTGTGAGCCGCACAAGGCCGTACGCCGTGGGATCCTCGACCGGCACCAGCGCCAGCGTGGCGCGCGCGCCGGTGCGCTCGTGCTGGGCGATCTGCGCGGTGAGGTCGATGTCGGTGAGCACGTCGCCGTTGAGCATCAAAAAGCGCTCGTCCAGCATCGACTCGGCGAACTTCAGCGCCCCGGCGGTGCCGCGCGGGTCGGGCTCCTCGACGAAGCGCAGACGGATCCCGTAGGCGGAGCCGTCGCCCAGCACGTTGCGCACGCTGGTGGCGAGGAAGCCGCACGACATGATCACGTCCTCGATGCCGTGGGAGCGCAGCCATTCGATCATGAACGCGATGAACGGACGGTCCACCAGCGGCACCACCGGCTTGGGGATCGTCGAGGTGAGCGGCCGCAGGCGCGTGCCCTCGCCGCCGACCAGGATCACGGCCTGCATCAGCCCCGCCCGATCCCCTCGTACAGCAGTCCCGCGGCGCGCACGGCGTCGGTGGGGAGCGCGTTGCGGCCGTCGATCACCACTTTGCCGCGCATCGCCTCAGCGACCGCCGGCCAGTCGAGATCGGTGCACTGCGGCCACTCGGTGACCAGCACCAGCGCGTCGGCGTCGCGCAGCGCCTCCAGGGCACTGTCGGCCAGATGCAGGCCGCCCAGCAGGCGGCGCGCCTCGTGCTCGGCGACCGGGTCGTAGGCACTGACGGTGGCGCCGTCGGCGGCCAGGCGCGCGGCGAGCACCAGCGAGGAGGCCTCGCGCATGTCGTCGGTGTTGGGCTTGAACGCCAACCCCAGCAGCGCCACGTGCTTGCCGACGAGCGTGCCGAGGTGCTTGTGCAGCTTGCCGATCACGCGCCGCTTCTGCAGCTCGTTGACCTCGATCACGGCGGTCAGCAGCTGGAAGTGGTAGCCAGAGTTGCCGGCCAGCTGTTTGAGCGCCTCCACGTCCTTGGGGAAGCAGCTGCCGCCATAGCCGATCCCGGCCTGCAGAAACTTCGAGCCGATGCGGGGGTCGAGGCCCATGCCGCGGGCGACCTCCACCACGTCGGCGCCGGTCTCCTCGCAGACGTTGGCGATCTCGTTGATGAACGAGATCTTGGTCGCCAGGAAGGCGTTGGAGGCCAGCTTGACCATCTCCGCCGAGGCGATGTCGGTGCGCACCAGCTCGCCCTCACCGGCGCCGCCGTGCGCGGGGGTGAGCAGCGGCCGGTACAGCTCCACGACCGCGTCGCCGGCCCAGTCGCCCTCGTCGCCGATCACCACGCGGTCGGGCCGCAGGAAGTCCTCGACCGCCGAGCCCTCCTTGAGGAACTCCGGGCAGGAGACGTAGCGCAGGTCGTCCTTGCCGTGCTCGCCCAACACGCGGCGGATGGCGGCACCGGTGCCGGAGGGCACGGTGGACTTCATCACCAGCGCGTGGCGGTCGGAGGCGGGGATCGCGTCGACCACGGCGTGCACGGCAGAGAGATCGGCGTCGCCCGAGTAGGTGGGGGGCGTGCCGACGGCGACGAACTGCAGGCGCGCGTGCTCCAGCGCGGGTGTGAGGTCGGTGGTGAAGTGCAGGCGCTCTGAATGCCGGCTCAGCAGCTCTTTCAGGCCAGGCTCGTAGATCGGTACCTCGCCGCGTTGCAGGCGGGCGATCTTCTCCGCGTCGATGTCGACGCACCACACCTCGCAGCCCAGCTCGGCGAAGCCGGCGGCGGTGACGAGGCCGACGTAGCCGGTGCCGATGACCCCGACCGGCTCCCGCTCAGGAACCATCGACCGGCGTGGCCTCCTCGACCAGCACGAGCGCGCGGTTGTCGGCGAACTGCAGGTAGCCGGCCGACTGATTGAAGCGCACGATCTCGTTATCGCTGCGGTAGAGGCGCAGCTCGGTGGGCTTCAGCGTCGCCAGCACCGGCTGGTGGTTGGCGAAGATGCCGATCGAGCCGGTGCCGGTGACCGTCGAGAGCATCTCGATCTCCTCGCTGAACACCGCACCCTCGGGGGTCAGCACTTCGGCCTTGAACTTCGTGTGCGCCATTATTTCTTGGCCGCCGCCACGACCTCGTCGATGGTGCCCTTCAAGAAGAACGCGCTCTCGGGGACCTCGTCGTGCTTGCCCTCGATGATCTCGTCGAAGCCGCGGATGGTCTCCTCGATTTTGACGTACGCGCCGGGCGTGCCGGTGAACTCTTCGGCGACGAAGAACGGCTGCGAGAGGAATCGCTCGATGCGGCGCGCGCGCTGCACGGTGAGCTTGTCCTCGTCGGAGAGCTCGTCGATGCCGAGGATCGCGATGATGTCCTGCAGCTCCTTGTAGCGCTGGAGGATCTCCTTGACGCGGTTGGCGACGCGGAAGTGCTCCTCGCCGAGGATGTCGGCCTTGAGGATCGTCGAGGTGGAGTCGAGCGGGTCCACCGCGGGGTAGATGCCTTTCTCGGAGATCGCCCGCGACAGCACGGTGGTGGCGTTGAGGTGCGCGAACACCGACGCGGGCGCCGGGTCGGTGAGGTCGTCGGCGGGCACGTAGATCGCCTGCACCGAGGTGACCGAGCCCTCGCGCGTGGAGGTGATGCGCTCCTGCAGCTGGCCCATCTCCGTCTCAAGGGTCGGCTGGTAGCCCACCTGCGAGGGCATCCGGCCGAGCAGCGCGCTCACCTCGGAGCCAGCCTGCACGAAGCGGAAGATGTTGTCGATGAACAGGAGCACGTCCTGGCCCTGGTCGCGGAAGTATTCGGCCATCGTGAGGCCGGAGAGTGCGACGCGCATGCGGGCGCCGGGCGGCTCGTTCATCTGGCCGAAGACGAGCATCGTCTTGTCCAGTACGCCCGACTCCTTCATCTCCAGCCACAGGTCGTTGCCCTCGCGCGAGCGCTCGCCCACGCCGCAGAAGGCGGAGAGGCCGCCGTGCTCCTTGGCAAGGTTGTGGATCAGCTCCTGAATCAGCACCGTCTTGCCCACGCCGGCGCCACCGAACAGGCCCACCTTGCCGCCCTTCGCGTAGGGGGCCAGCAGGTCGATCACCTTGATGCCGGTCTCGAACATTTCGGTGGTGGGGGTCAGATCCTCCACGCGCGGCGCGTCCTGGTGGATGCCGCGGCGCTCCACGTCGGCGGGCAGCGGCTCGCCGAGGTCGATCGGGTCGCCCAGCAGGTTGAAGATGCGCCCCAGCGTGACCTCGCCGACCGGCACGGTGATCGGCGCGCCGGTGTCAACCACCTCCACGCCCCGCGCGAGGCCGTCGGTGGTGTCCATCGCAACCGCGCGCACGCGGTCGTCGCCGAGGTGCTGCTGCACCTCGCATACGAGCACCCCCTCCTGGGCGGCGGCGATGTCCTGCGCCTCCTCGGCGGCCGCGGCGGCGGGACGGGCGACGGTGATCGCGTGGTTGATCTCCGGCAGCCGGTCGGGGAACACGGCCTCGATCACGACGCCCTGGATCTCGTCGATGCGCCCCACGTTGCGACTGGCGCCATTGCCGTTGGCGTCTGTGGCGGCGCTGGCGCCGGTGGATGTGGGCTCGGTGACGATGCTGGCCTCCATGGTTTTGTTCTCCTCAGTATCTCTCTATCGAAGTCGCGTGTGTTTGTTCGTGCTTTTTCGACCCCAACCACTTCACTTTGTGAAGGTGCCGGAGGATGTGTATGCAAACTTTTCAGGCTCCAACCACTTTACTTTTTGAAGGGCCGGGCATGTGAACATAAACTTTTTGGGCCCCAACCAATTTGGTTGGCGTCCGTTTTAAATGCATTGCGCCCCGCGCTCCCTCCTGCGCCGCGGCTCCCTCCCGCGCCGCGCCGCTCCACTCACCTCAACCCCTCGGCGCCGGCGACAACCTCCATGATCTCCTGCGTGATCTCGGCCTGCCGGGCGCGGTTCATCTGCAGCGTGAGGTCGGTGATGATGTCGCCGGCGTTGTCGGAGGCGCTGCGCATGGCGGTCATCTGCGCGCCGAAGAAGCCGGCGGCCGACTCCACCAGCGCCCTGTAGATCGAGGTCTCGACGTAGTCGGGCAGCAGCTTCTGGAGCACCTGCTCGGGGTCGGGCTCGTACTCGACCAGCGCTTTCTTGGCGTCGTGCTCGGTGGAGCCGTCGGGCTCCTGCGCGGACTCCTCGCCGGCGCCGGTGGCGAGCGAGAGCGGCAGCAGCGTCTCGCGTGTGACCACCTGCGTCAACGGTGAGACGTAGGCGTTGAAGATCAGCTCGACACGGTCGAGGCGACCATCCACGTACGCCTCGATCACGTCGGCTCCCACCGCGCGCGCGTCGGCGAAGACGGGGCGATCGGAGAAGCCGGTGTAGCTGCCGCTCAGCTCGAATCCGCGGAACGTCACCGACGAGACCCCCCGGCGGCCGGCCGCATACCAGGCGACATCGTGTCCTTCCGCGGCGAGCTCACCGTTCAGGCGCACGCCGGCGCGAATCACCTGCGAGTTGAACCCACCCGCGAGGCCGCGGTCGCCGGTGACCAGCAGCAACCCCACCGCACCGCCGCCGCTCGGCTCGCGCAACAGCGGCACGCTGGCGGCTTCGGCGGCGCCGGCGGCGCGCGCCGCCTGGCGCGTCATCCGCCCGATCGCCTCCGCGTAGGGACGCAAGGCCTCGATCCGCTGCTCGGCGCGGCGCAGACGAGCCGCGGCGACCATCTCCATCGCGCGTGTGATCTTCTGGATGTTCTTCACCGAGGAGATCCGGTTCTTGACGTCGCGCTGGGATGCCATCGATCAGACCCCGCTCGTCGTGTGGCGCTGGCTGGCCATAGTGCTTCGAAGCGCCGGCGGCTAGGCCGCGGCCTTCGCCTCCTCGCGTGCGGCGGAGTCGCCGCTCTGACGGCGCGACGGCTCGTCCTCGTCGAGCGGCTGACCTTCCTCGTCGAGGTCGTAACCGAAGTCCTTGGCGAACGCGCCGACCGCCTCCTGGACCGCTTTCTGCGTCTCCTCCGACCAGTCGCCGGCGGCGATTTTCGCGCGGACGTCGCCGTACTCGGCGTGCATCCGTTCGATCAGCTCCGTCAAAAACTCGCCGACGCGCGCGACGTGCAGGCGGTCGAGGAAGCCGCCGGTGGCGGCGTAGATCTGCACCGTCTGATCCTCAACCGGCAGCGGCTCGCGCTCGTTCTGGTTGAGCGTCGCCACCAGCCGCTCGCCGCGCGCCAGCGTGCGCTGCGTGTCGGCGTCGAGGTCGGAGCCGAACTGGGCGAAGGCCTCGAGATCGCGGTACTGGGAGAGCTCGAGCTTGATCCTCCCGGCGACCTTCTTCATCGGCCCGATCTGCGCGTTGCCGCCCACGCGCGACACCGAGATGCCGACGTTGATCGCCGGACGCACGCCGGAGTTGAACAGCTTTGACTCCAGGAAGATCTGGCCGTCGGTGATCGAGATCACGTTGGTGGGGATGTATGCGGAGACGTCGCCGGCCTGCGTCTCGATCACCGGCAGCGCGGTGAGCGAGCCGCCGCCGAGGTCGCTGTTGAGCTTCACCGCGCGCTCCAGCAGGCGCGAGTGCAGGTAGAAGACGTCGCCGGGGTAGGCCTCGCGGCCCGGCGGGCGGCGCAGCAGCAGGGACATGGCGCGGTAGGCCTCGGCCTGCTTGGACAGGTCGTCGAAGACGATCAGGACGTGCTTGCTGTCGTACATCCAGTGCTGGCCGATCGCGCTGCCGGTGTACGGGGCGATGTACTTGTAGCCGCTCGGGTCGGACGCGGGCGCGGCCACGATCGTGGTGTACTCCATCGCCCCGACCTCTTCAAGGGCCTGCTTGATGCCGGCGATCGTCGAGCCCTTCTGGCCGACCGCGACGTAGATGCAGCGCACCTGGCGGAGCGGGTCACCGGACGCCCAGTTGTCCTTCTGGTTGATGATCGTGTCGATCGCGATCGCGGTCTTGCCGGTCTGCCGGTCGCCGATGATCAGCTGGCGCTGGCCGCGGCCGATCGCGGTCATCGCGTCGATCGCCTTGATGCCGGTCTGCAGCGGCTCCTTCACCGGCTGCCGCTGCACCACCGTCGGCGCCTGCAGTTCCAGGGCGCGCAGCGTGGTGTCCTCGACAGGGCCGAGGCCGTCGAGCGGCTCGCCGAGCGGGCCGACCATCCGGCCGAGGAACGCGTCGCCGACCGGGACGGACAGCACCTCCCCGGTCCGCTTTACCTGCTGGCCCTCCTCGATTTCGGAAAACTCACCGAGGATGACCACGCCGATCTCGCGGATGTCCAGGTTCAGCGCGAGGCCGCGGACGCCGTTCTCGAACTCAAGAAGCTCGTTCGCCATGGCCGAGGGCAGCCCCTCGACGCGGGCGATGCCGTCGCCGCACTCGGTGACCGTGCCGATCTCTTCACGCTCGACGCCAGC
>DATMLP010000039.1:0-18810 GCA_035570415.1 Solirubrobacteraceae bacterium
GAGCCGCTGCCGGAGGGGGAGCCGCTGCCGGAGGGGGAGCCGCTGCCGGAGGGGGAGCCGCTGCTGGAGGTGCGCGCCCTGGCCAAGCGTTTCCCGGGGGCCCGCGGGGCGCTCAGCCCGCGCCGCGGCGTGCCCGTGGAGGCGGTGGCGGGCGTGAGCTTCGCGCTGCGCCGCGGCGAGACGCTGGGGCTGGTGGGCGAGAGCGGCAGCGGCAAGAGCACTACGGCGCGGATGATCGTGCGGTTGCTGGAGCCGAGCGCAGGTGAAATTCGCTTCCAGGGCGAGGACCTCGCAGGGCTGCGCGGCGCGGCGCTCAAGCGGGCGCGGAGGGAGATGCAGATCGTCTTCCAGGACCCGTACTCCTCGCTGAACCCGCGCCGCACGGCCGGCGCGATCGTGGCCGAGGGGTATGCGATCCACGGCGTGCATCCCGACCGCGCGACACGCAGGCGCGCTGTGGAGGAGCTGCTGGAGCGGGTGGGTCTGGCACCGGAGCACCACGACCGCTACCCGCACGAGCTGTCGGGCGGCCAGCGCCAGCGGGTGGGGATCGCGCGGGCGCTGGCGCTGGACCCGAAGCTGCTGATCGCCGATGAGCCGACCTCGGCGCTGGACGTGACGATCCAGGCGCAGATCCTCGAGTTGCTGCGCGAGCTGCGCCGCGAGCTGGGGCTGACGTTGCTGTTGATCTCCCACGATTTGGCGGTGGTGCGCGAAATGGCCGACCGCGTGGCGGTGATGCGCGCGGGGCGGATCGTGGAGCTGGCCGACAGCGAGACGCTGTACACCGCTCCGCGGCACCCGTACACGCGGGAATTGCTGGCGTCGGTGCCGGGGGCGCGGCGCGAGAGGCGTACGATCCCTGCGTGAGCATCGACCTGGCGGCTGAGGGCGTGGCGCTGCTGCGGCGGCTGATCGCGTTTGACACGGTGAACCCGCCTGGGAACGAGCTGCCGGCCCAGGAACTGCTGCTGGACGTGCTGGCGGGCGCCGGCTTTCAGTGCAAGCTGCTGGGCGCGGAGCCGGGGCGCCCGAACCTGGTGGCGCGGCTGCGCGCCGAGGACCCGGGCGACGCCGCCGAGGGCCCGACGCTGTGTTACCTCGGTCATGTGGACACGGTGCTGGCCGACGCGCGCGAGTGGCGCCACGACCCGTGGTCGGGCGAGCTGGCAGACGGCTTTGTGTGGGGCAGGGGGGCGCTGGACATGAAGTCACAGGTCGCGGCCGAGGTGGCGGCCGCCGTATCGCTGGCGCGCGGGGGTTGGCGGCCGGCCCGCGGCGAGCTGCTGGTTGTCGCCGTGGTGGACGAGGAGACGGGCGGGGCGCTGGGCGCGGAATGGCTGACCAGGACGCATCCCGAGGAGGTGCGCTGCGATTTGCTGCTGAACGAGGGCGGTGGCGCCGTGTTCGAGTACGGCGGCCGGCGCCGCTACGGCGTGTGCTGCGCCGAGAAGGGCGTGTTTCGCTTCAAGTTGAGCACAGGGGGCGCGGCGGGGCACGCGTCGATGCCGAAGATCGCCGACAACGCGCTGCTGAAGATGGGCCCGCTGCTGCAACGTTTGGCCGAGCGCCAGCCGGCGTACGCGCTGACGGCCGAGCCGGAGGCGTTTCTGCGCGGGATCGGCGAGGACCCCGGTGACCCGGCGCGCGCGGTGGCCAATCTGCAGGCGGCCGACCCCCGCTTGGCACGGATGTGCGAGCCGATGCTGGGCGTCACCTTCGCCCCCACCCAGATCAGCGCATCGGAGAAGATCAACGTGATCCCCAGCCGCGCCGAGTTGAGGGTGGACTGCCGCGTGCCGCCGGGCCTCGGCGAGGCGGAGGTGCTGCGCGGGATCGAGGAAGTGTTGGGTCCCATCCACCCTACCCCCAACCACCGCGACGGCTTCCACATCGAGTTCACCGAGCAGGTGGTGGGCAACCGCTCGCCCGTCACGTCGCCGCTGATGGATGCGATTTCCGCGTGGGTGGGCGAGCACGACCCCGGCGCCGAGGTGGTGCCGGTGATCCTCCCCGGCTTCACCGACTCGCGCCACTTCCGCAGCGCGTTCCCGGGGTGCGTGGCGTATGGGTTCTTCCCCCAGCGCCACCAGACGCTGCTGGAGAGCATGCCGCTGATGCACGCCGCGGATGAGCGGATCGACGCGCGCGACGTGGCGTATGCCACGCAATTCTTCGCCGACCTGGCGCGTTCTGTATTGGGTTCCGCCGAGCGTAAGCGCTGAACGCGCCGCCGGCCGGAGCTTGGCCGACACCCGGCGCAGGGGGGCGCCGGGTGCGGCATAATACGAATGGTCGAGCCAAGGATGGTGACTGAGGTGACGGGCACGGAGGCGAACGCGGTGGCCAGGCATGCGGCGGGTGCCGCGACGTCCGGCTCGGGACACGCGAAGGCCACGGTTGCGGCGGCGCATGTGGCGCTCGCGCACGCGGCGCTCGCGCGACAGTCGGTTGCGGCCGCGCCGCACACCTCGTTCGTGGAACAGATCCAGAACTGGGCTGTCAACTGGGAGCCGGTCGTGGCGATTCTGTTCTTCGTTGCGCTGATCTTCCTGATGGCCCGCATGCTGAAGGTGATGCCGCGGGTCAAGCCGCAGCAGATCAAGCCCTCCTCCGAGCAGTCGGTCGGCTGGGACGACGTGGCCGGCGCCGACGACGCGAAGGCGGAGCTGCAGGAGATCGTCGAGTTTTTGCGCGACCCCGCCCGCTTCCGCAAGCTGGGGGCGAGGGTGCCGCGCGGGATCCTGCTCCACGGCCCCCCCGGCACCGGCAAGACGCTGCTGGCGAAGGCGGTGGCGCACGAGTCGGGCGCGCAGTTCTTCGCGCAGTCGGCGGCCGCGTTCGTGGAGATGTTCGCGGGCCTCGGCGCCGCCCGCATCCGCCGCCTGTTTGCGATCGCGCGCAAGAATGAGCCGGCGATCATCTTCATCGACGAGCTCGACGCGGTGGGGGGTCGCCGCGGGATGGACATCTCCGGCGAGAAGGACCAGACGCTCAACCAGCTGCTGGTGGAGATGGACGGCTTCTCCTCCAGCGGCCAGCTGGTGGTGATCGCGGCCTCCAACCTGCTGGAGAAGCTCGACCCGGCGCTGCTGCGACCCGGCCGCTTCGACCGCCAGGTGTTCGTGGCGCCGCCCGATGTGAAGGGGCGCAAGGGGATCCTCGAGGTGCACACGCGCGACAAGCCGCTCGACAGTGTGGACCTTGGCGAAATCGCCCAGCAGACCAGCGGTTTGACGGGCGCCGATCTGGCGAACATCTGCAACGAGGCGGCGATCCGCGCGGCGCGGCGGGAAGCGGGGCGGATCACCACACGCGACTTCGACGGCGCCCTGGAGCGGGTGGTTGCCGGCGTGCAGTCGCACCGCGTGCTGAACGCGCACGAGAAGCGCGTGGTGGCCTACCACGAGGCGGGGCACGCGCTGTGCGGCGAGCTGCTGCCGTCGGTGGACCGCGTGCACCGCATCTCGATCGTGCCGCGTGGGCGCGCGCTGGGGTACACGCTCAACCTCCCCGCCGAGGACCGTTATCTGAAGACGCGCGAGGAGCTGCAGGATTACATGACGGTGCTGCTCGGCGGGCGCGTGGCCGAGCAGGCGGTGTTCGGCCAGGTGACGACGGGAGCATCCGACGACCTCAAGCGGGTGGCCGACATCGCCCATTCGATGGTGCACGACTTCGCGATGGGCAACGCCCCCGTGGGCCGCTCCCCCGTCGACGTGCGCCTTTCGGAGACGTCGCTGCGGCTGCGCGACGAGGAGCGCCAGGACCTGATCGAAGAGTCCCGACGCGCCGCGCTGAAGCTGATCCTCGCCCACCGCCGCGAGTTGGACGCGCTGGCGGGCGAACTGTTGGAGCGCGAGGTGCTCGACCGCGACGCGATCGACAGGATCATGGCAGGCGTCCCCCGCTTGGAGCGCGCCCCTGGGATGGGGTTGCGCGTGGTCGCGGCCACGCCGCTGCAGGGGCCTGGGTAGACTCCCCGGGGTGCTGGACCGGATCGACCACATCGGTATCGCCGTCGCCGACCTTGAGGAGGCGCTGGCGCTGTGGGGAGGCGCCTTCCAGATGGAGGTGTCCCACCGCGAGGTGGTGGAGGAGCAGGGCGTGGAGGCCGTATTGCTGGACGTGGGCGAGAACCACATCGAGCTGCTGGCCCCGCTCGGCCCCGATACGCCGGTGGGCAAGTTCATCGCCAAGCGCGGCCCCGGTTTGCACCACTTCGCCTACCAGGTGTCCGACATCGAGGTGGCGCTGGCGGAGCTGGCGGGCGCGGGCGTGGAGTTGATCGACAAGCGCCCCCGCGTCGGCATCGGCGGCGCGCGTGTGGCGTTCGTGGAGCCGAAGTCGACCGGTCGCGCGCTGGTGGAGCTGGTTGAGCCGGTCGGCCACGGCGCGCACGCGGCGATCGATTCGACCGCCGAGGAGGTGGTGCGCTGATGGCATTTCCCTTCGACGTGACTACGGTGGAGGCTCGCTGATGAACGTGACCACGGTGGAGGCTCGCTGATGGCTGCTCCCGGCCGCGTGAGCGTCGGCTTCCAAGGTGGCCAGGTGCTGGCGTTGCGCGTCAGCGACGAGCAGCTGAAGACGCTCTACAAGCAGCTGGGTTCGAGCGGCTGGCATGAGCTGGAGACCGAGGACGGTCCCGTCCGCCTGGACCTCGCGCAGGTAGTGTATGTGCGCGTCGAGGGCGACGAATCGAAGGTCGGCTTCGGGCTCTGACCGGCCGAACCAACCCGGCGGGGCGTGTGGTTGATGTTTGACTTTTCGTGCAGTGTTTAACCATCGTTATACGCTGCCAGAATTTTGATGACAATGTCCACGCTTGCAAACCCCTTCGCGAGCGTCCCGGGCATTGCCCGCGACCTCGACGAGCGCATCCTGCGGTGGGCGCGCACATGGCGCCACACCCCCGAGGCCGAGCGCGAAATGGCGCGCTTCTCGCGGATGGGACAGTATGGCGCGGTGTGGCTGGCGCTGGGCGCCACCGGCTGGGCGCTCGACCGCCAACGGCGCCCAAGCTGGGCTCGCGCAGTGGGCGCGGTGGCGGGGACGTACGCGCTGAACACCGCGCTGAAGCTCGTGATCCGCCGTTCCCGCCCGGATCTGCCGGGTCTGCCGCCGCTCACCTCGACGCCCACGCGCCTCAGCTTCCCGAGCGCCCACGCCGCGACCTCGTTCGCGGGCGCGCGCGTCTACTCGCGGCTGGGAGTGCCGCCGGACCCGCTGTACATGCTCGCCGGCGCGCTGGCGGCTTCGCGGGTCTACCTCGGCGTGCACTACCCCTCCGACGTCTTCGGCGGCGCACTGCTGGGCACCGTCGTGGCGAGTGTGGCGTCGTGAGCACTCGCATCGGGATCGTCGGGCTCCCCAACGCGGGCAAGTCGTCGCTGTTCAACGCGCTGACCAAAGCAGGCGTGGAGGCCGCCAACTACCCGTTCACGACGATCGAGCCCAACGTGGCGGTGGTGCCGGTGGTCGATCGCCGCCTCGACGAAGTCGCCGCCACGGTGGGCGCGTCGGAGGTGGTGTGGGACACGATCGACTTCCACGACATCGCGGGCCTGGTCGCAGGCGCGTCGCAGGGCGAGGGTCTCGGCAACCGCTTCCTCGCGAACATTCGCGAGACCGACGCGATCGTGCACGTGGTGCGCGCCCACACCGACGCCGGCGTGGTGCACCCGGAGGGGGAGGTGAACCCGCTGCGCGACATCGAGACGATCGAGGCCGAGCTGGCGCTGGCCGATCTCGAGCAGGCCGAGCGGCGCGTGGACCGCGTGGCCAAAACGGCGCGCGGGGGAGACCGCGCGGCGGCCGTGGAGGAGGCGTGGCTGCACGAGGTGGTGGCTGCGCTGCAGGGCGGGCGCCCGGTGCGCACAGTGCCGGTTCCCGAGGAGGCTCCGCACGCCGCGCGCGACCTCGGCTCGCTGACCGCCAAGCCGGTGCTGTTCGTGGCCAACGTCGACGAGGGCGCCGACGAGGTGCCCGCGGCGATCGCGGCTCACGCGGCAGCCCAGGACGCCGGCGCCGTGGCCGTGTCCGCCCGTATCGAGGCGGAGCTGGCCGAGCTCGACGACGAGGACGCCGCGGCGATGCGGGAAGAGCTCGGCATCAGCGAGTCCGGCCTGCAGCGCGTGGTGCGCGGCGCCTTCGCTCTGCTGCATTTGATCGCCTTCTTCACCGCCGGCGAATCCAAGCCGGCCCAGTCGTGGCATTTGCGCGACGGCCTCACCGCCTGGCACGCTGCCGGCCAGATCCACACCGACATCCAAAAGGGCTTCGTGCGCGCCGAAGTGATCGGCTGCAAAGACCTCGTCGACGCCGGCGGCTACGCAGGGGCGCGGGAACGGGGCACGCTGCGGCTGGAGGGCCGCGACTACGCGATGCGGGACGGGGATGTGATCACCGTCAAGTTCACGCCCTGACGGTCCGCTGGCGCGGCGCCAGGCAGCGTCCTCGATCGCTCGTGTGCAAAGCACACTTCGCTCACTGCGTCCTTGCCTGGCTTGGCCATCGGGCCGTCAGGCGGCGAGAGTGCTCAGTCGCTCGGCGAGGCGTTTCATCCCCAGCTCGCCCGCCGTCGTGGCGCCCGAGGCAAAGTCGGTGGCGCGGTCCGGCGGTCGCTGAAGGTCGATCGGCACGAGCGTGGCGATCCGCTTGAACGCCAACAGCTGCTCGGCGTGCTCGCGCAGAGCCGTGGCGATACGCGGGCGCTCGGGTGTCACTCCCAGCGGTGCCAAGCGCTCCTGCGACCACCCGACCGCGCGCAGCGCGCCCTCCAGCGAGCCGTGGCGACGCAGCAGCTCGGCGGCCGTTTTCGCGCCGATCCCCGGTGCGCCGGGCAGGCCGTCGGAGGGATCGCCGCGCAGGGCGATGAAGTCGGGCACCAGCTCGGGGCCGATGCCGTAGCGTTCCCCCACCTGCTCTGGGCCGACCTCGCGCGGCTTGCCGTCTTTGCCGATCTCGACAACCGCCGCGCGCTCCCCGACCGCCTGGAAGAGGTCGCGGTCGGCCGTCATCAGCAGCGCCCGCCCGTCCGCCTCCGTCTCCAAACGGGAGAGCGAGAACATCACGTCGTCGGCCTCCAGCTCCTCGCTCTCGAACACCGTCCAGCCGAGGCTCTCCAGCAGGCGTGGCGCGACTTGCCACTGCCGCGCCAGAGCGTCTGGCATCGGGTCGCGGTGGGCGTGGTAAGGCGGGTAGAGCTCGACGCGATACACCGCCTGCTCGGCCCCCATGCACGCGGCCACCGCGCGCGGCGAGACGGCCTCGACGGCGGACAGCAGCGCGTTGACAGTCCCCAGCAGCGCGTTCACCGGCCGCCCCTCACCGTCGACGATCGACTTGGGCAGCGCGAAGAAGGCGCGGTACAGCAGCCACGGCACGTCGGCGATCAGCAGCGGGCGGCTCACGCGTGGAGCGTTCACGCGTGGAGCGTATGCCTCTAAGGCGGTGTCGTGCCACCGCCTTCGCCCGCGGTCGGCGTGCTGCCGGCGGTGGTGCCCCCTTCGACGCCTGCCGGCGGTGTTGCCGGCGGCGCGGGTTCGGCCGGCGGCGTACCCGTTTCCGGGCTCGTGACTTCCGGCGCGACGCCGGTGGGCGCGGTGTAGTGGCTGAGGTCGGGCTCGGCCACGGTGCCGTGGGCGGTGCGCACGCTGAAGTAGGCCCAGGTGTCGTCGAGCCCGAGGCGTTCCTCCAATTCGACGCCGCTCACCGTCGTGTTGCCATGCGAGCCGAGCACGCAGGCGGAGATGATGCGGGGGGAGTAGCCGCGGCGCAGCACCTCGATCCCGCGGAACGCGCCTTTGACGAGCCCGCGCAGGCGCGCGGCCGCGGCGGTGAAGCTCATGGTGAGGCGCCAGCGGTGGCCTTCGCCCTGGTCGAAGGGGTCGGGCACGCCGCGCAGCCACGGTTGCGGTGCGGCGCCGGCGAAGGCGTTCTGCGCGCTTTCGGTCATCCCGCCGGAGCTGGCGAAGAAGTAGGTGATCGCCGGCCGGCCGGCGTAGGAGACGACCTCGCCGGCGGTGGCGGCCACCGCCGTGTTGGTCTGCGCGGTGTGGGCCCGCGCGCCGAGATACACCTGCGAGCGGGTGTCCGCGTATACGTCGAAGCGCGCTCCACCGGCGTGATCGGTGAGCGCGTACGTGCGACTGGCCACCGCTTGGGCCTCCAGCGCCGCCAGCGGCCAGCTGGAGGGCATCTCCGCCCCCACGACGCCGCGCACGTATGTTTCCAGCGGCAGCGTGTGCACCTTGGCGCCGATCAGCACCGTCACCTTCGTCCGCGGTGAGACCTTCTCCAGCGCGGTACCGGTGTAGTAGTGGGCGAGGATCGCCTGATAGGTGTAGCCGTGCTCGGCGTACCCCAGCGCCCCCTCCTGGCTCATCCCCACGCCGTGGCCCCAGCCGGCGCCGGCGATCACGAGCGTCGGCGCGGCGGCGGCAGGGACCGCATCGGCCGCGAGCGCCGTCACGGCGAGCAGGGCCGCCGCGAGCGCGGTGGCGAGCGTGCGCCGGTGCGGGGCAAGCGTGCGCCGGTGCAGGGCGAGCGTGCGCCGGTGCAGGGCGAGCGTGCGCCGGTGGTAGCTTGGGCTGGTGGGCGAAGCGGTTGGCATCCACATGGTCGAGGACACCGTTCGTGGATCGGCTGGCGACGCCCCCGCCATGAGCCACGCACCCCATCTCCCAATCCAAAGAACCGACTTTACCGGGTGAGATAGACCAATGACCGATAAACAGAGCGAGCAGGCTGTGCTGGATGGAGTACCCACCGAGCTGTACATCGACGGCCAGTGGCGTCCCGCGACCGGCGCGGGCACGCTCCCCGTCGAGGATCCCGCCACCGGACTGACGCTGGTCGAGGTGGCCGATGCCCAGCCCCAGGACGCGCTCGCCGCGCTTGGTGCCGCCGCAGCCAAACAGGCCGAGTGGGGCGCGTGGGCGCCGCGCGAGCGGGGGGAGATACTGCGCCGCGCGTATGAGGCGCTCACCGCCCACGCCGACGAGCTGGCGCTGCTGATGACGCTGGAGATGGGCAAGGCGGTGGGCGAATCGCGCGCCGAGATCGCCTACGCCGCCGACTTCCTGCGCTGGTTCAGCGAGGAGGCGGTGCGCATCCACGGCCGCTACATGGTCAACACGACGGGCAAGGGGCGGATCCTGACGATGCGCCAGCCGGTGGGCCCGTGCGTGTTTGTGACGCCGTGGAACTTCCCGATGGCGATGGGCGCGCGCAAGCTGGCGCCGGCGATAGCGGCGGGCTGCACGATGGTGGTGAAGCCGGCGCAGCAGACGCCGCTGTCGATGCTGATGCTGACGAAGATCCTCGCGGAGGCGGGGCTGCCGGGAGGCGTGCTCAACACGATCACCGCCCATCGCTCGGGCGCGGTGGTCGAGCCGCTGCTGCGCGACGGTCGCACGCGCAAGCTGTCGTTCACCGGCTCCACCGAGGTGGGGCGCACGTTGATCGAGCAGTCGGCGCAGCAGATCCTGCGCGTGTCGATGGAGCTGGGCGGCAACGCACCGTTCCTCGTGTTCGAGGACGCCGACCTCGACGCCGCCGTGGAGGGAGCGCTGACGGCGAAGCTGCGCAACGTGGGCGAGGCGTGCACGGCCGCCAATCGCTTCCACGTGCACGAGTCGCTCGCCCAGGAGTTCGCCAAGCGCCTGGCAGAGCGGATGCGCACGCTGAAGGTGGGCCGCGGCACCGAGCCCGACACGGACGTGGGTCCGCTGATCGACGATCGCCAGCGCGCAACCGTGAGCGAGCTGGTGGGCGACGCCGTGCAGCGCGGCGCCACCCTGCTGCTGGGGGGCGAGGCGCTGGACGGGCCGGGCTACTTCTACGCCCCCACGGTGCTGTCCGATGTCCCGCCCGACGCGCGCGCGCTGGCCGAGGAGATCTTCGGCCCGGTGGCGCCGGTGGCGACGTTCGCCGACGAGCAGCAGGCGTTGGCGGCCGCCAACCGCACCTCCTACGGCCTGGTCGCCTACCTCTACACCCGCGACTTGAGCCGCGCGCTGCGCGTGGCGGAGGGCCTCGAAACCGGCATGGTGGGCATCAACCAGGGTCTCGTGTCCAACCCCGCCGCCCCGTTTGGCGGCGTCAAGCAGTCGGGCTTCGGACGCGAGGGCGGCTTCGAGGGGATCGACGAGTACCTGGAGACCAAGTACGTGGCGGTGGCGCTGTAGGCGGCATCGAAAATTCGTCCAGCCGGCCAATCGAGCGCTCCAGCTCACCCACGGCCGGCGCCGACCGCGGGAAACGAGGTATTGCAACCAATGGGAACGCCCGTGTCGTGGAGTAACCTCGAACGCGTGGGGAATCGAACGGCTGCCGAAGATTCGATCCGTGCTCCTCTCCGCGCGCTGCTGCCGTGGGCTGCGCCCGCGGCGCTGCTGCTGCTCGCGGCGCTCGGCGCGGTGCTCTCAGAAGAAGCGGGGCTCACCGCGGTGTATCTCGCCGTGGCGGTGGCGTGCGCCGGGGTGCTGGGCTGGCGCGCCGGCGCCAGCGGTCGCGCGGCGCTGCAGCGCGAGATCGACAATCGCTCGGGCGAGCTGCGCCGCGCGCTCACGGAGCTGGAGATCGCGCAGTCGGAGACCGTGCGGCGGCTGTCGATGGCGGTGGAGTTCCGCGACGAGGACACCGGCGCCCACATCGAGCGGATCGGGCGCTTCTCGACGCTGCTGGCCGAGCAGGCCGGCCTCGACCGCGAGCTGTGCGAGCGGATGAGCTACGCGGCTCCCCTGCACGACGTCGGCAAGGTGGCGATTCCCGACGCGATCCTGTTGAAGCCCGGCTCGCTCACCGCCGAGGAGCGGGCGATCGTGGAGACGCACGCCGAGGAGGGTCATCGCCTGCTGCGCGGCAGCTCCTCCTCGATCCTCGACATGGCCGCCACGATCGCGCTGAGCCACCACGAGAAGTGGGACGGCAGCGGCTACCCGCGCGGCCTGGCGGGCGAGGAGATCCCGATCGAGGGGCGGATTGTGGCGGTCGCCGACGTGTTCGACGCGCTCACCACCGACCGCGTGTACCGCTCCGCGTACACGGTGGAGCAGGCGGTGGAGATGCTGCGCGAACAGCGCGGCCGCCACTTCGACCCGGTGCTGTTGGACACGTTCCTGGAGGTGCTGGACAGCTCCGGCCCCGATGCGCGCGAGCAGCTGCGCTCCGACCCGCAGGCGCTGCTGGAGGTGGTGTTGGCCAGCTACGTCACCGCCCTGGAGCGCGGCGACGCGGAGACCGCCGAGGGCGCGATCGCGCAGGCGATCGAGGACGGCGTGGAGGTGGGCACACTGCCCGAGGAGGTGATCCTGCCGGCGCTGCGACGGATGGCGAAGCTGCGCGAGCAGGGCGAGATCGACGCCGAGCGCGAGCACGCCGCCGTGGTGATCGCCCGCAGAGTGCTGGCGACGCTGCGCCGCTACGCGCAGGGCCGCCACGAGGAGCCGCAGGCGCTGGCGCAGATCGACGCGGCGATCGAAGTGGTGGCGCGGCTGCTGGAGCGCAGTTCCACCGAGGGCGAGCAGTCGCGCGAGCCGGCGCTCGGCTGAAACGCCGCGCCCACACGCCGCCCGAGCCCGCTGGCCGATAGATTTCCGCGCGTGTCCAACAGCGCATTGGTGACCGGCGGAGCCGGCTTCATCGGCTCCCACCTCGTCGACGCCCTGTTGGCGGACGGCTATGAGGTGAGCGTGGTCGACGACCTCTCCTCCGGCGACGCCCGCAACGTGCCCGAGCAAGCGCGGCTGCACACGCTGGACATCACCGACCGCGCGGCGCTGCACGCGGCGATCGAACAGCAGGCGCCGCGCGCGATCTTCCACCTGGCGGCGCAGGCCAGCGTGACGGCATCGGTGGAAAATCCGGGCCGCGACTGCGAAGTGAACGTGCAGGGCACGCTCAACGTGGTGGACGTCGCCGGGCGCCTCGGCATCCCCGTCGTGTTCACCTCCACCGGAGGCGCGTTGTACGGCGATGCGGCGCCGCGCCCCACGCCCGAGGAGCGTATCCCCGCCCCGCTCTCCCCCTACGGCGCCTCCAAGTGGGCGGCCGAGGCGTACGTCAACACGTGGTCGCTGGCGGGCAACGTCCTCCACGCGGTGTGCCGCTTGGGCAACGTGTACGGACCCCGCCAAAACCCGCACGGCGAGGCGGGCGTGGTGGCGATCTTCAGCCACCGTCTGCACGTGGGCGAGGCGCCCACGCTGTACGGCGATGGGGCCCCCACGCGCGACTATGTGTACGTGGAGGACGTAGTGCGCGCCCTGCTGGCCGCGTCCGGCCGCCGCGGCACGTTCAACATCGCCACCGGCGTGGAAACCGACGTGAGCACGCTGTGGAACGCGCTGCGCGACGCCGCCGGCAGCGCGCTCGAGCCCCAACTGGCCGCTTTGCGCCCGGGGGAGCTGCAACACAGTTGCCTGGACGTCTCGCGCGCCGAGCGCGAGCTGGGGTGGCGCCCGGAGGTGTCGATCGAGGATGGGCTGCGGCGCACGTACGCGGCGCTGGTGGCCGAGTTCGAGGCCCGGTAGGGGCGGGAGCGAGGCACGCCTCCCGAGTGAGGCGCGCCGCCCAAGTCCGGGGAGCGAGGCTTTCAGCTGACCCAGCTCGCCGGCGTTGGGGTACTTCACTGCATCGCTGCGCTCGGTGTCGGGGCTTTCAGCGGACCCGGGGCGCCAAGTTCAGCGGGACATCGTTTTTGTGGGGATCAGATCCGGACGCCTGCGCCGGAGGCCAAGCCCCAGTCTAACGAGCCTTTTAGATGGCCGGGTCTCTCGTCGATTAACACAAATGATTTGCTGCTTTCGACGAAGTTGTCTACTTCGTCAGGTACTTCTTGGGCGTTCGCTGTTCCTTTTACCGTGACGCCCGCGATTTTGCACGTGGCTGTGAGCTTCGCTTCGCCTTCGGTGCCGGAGATTTTGTCTTCGACGCCTTTTTCGCCTTGTTTCAGTTCTTCGTTCCAAGGGAGGCCGTTAGCTTCGACTTTGATCGATTTGGCTGCACATGGGCTTGCTTCCCCGCACGTGATTGTGATGTGTTCGGTTTTGCTGTGGACGCCGGGACCGAGTTTTCCTTCGGCGGTGGATTCGCACGTGGTTTCTGCTTTTACCCCTTCAAATTCGAACGTCAGTTTGAGGGTGCCGTGCCCAACGCCTTGTGTGGCCACTGCGATTTCTTTCCACCCGAATTCACCGCTGCCCGATACTTCCGTGCATTGGTTGGTGGTGTATTTGGTGCCGGAAGCGCCTTTTTCACAGGCTTCCCATACCGGCACCGCCGACGCGGACGCCGCCATTGCCATGCACGCGAGCACGGCCATGACAAAGAGCGCCGCGATCTTCGCGGACTTCATCGTAATCGCTCCTTTTTTGGTGTATCAGGCACGGCGACCGAGCTCGCTCTCGGCTGGCGATGACCGCTCGCCGGCCTCCGTTGTGTGCACTGCGTCGGACTGCACCTGGTGCAGGAGCGCTTCGAGATCGGCCCGGTCCAGGGCCTGCTTCTCATCCGCGAGCTCCTTGAAGCGGGTGAACGCCCGGTTGAGCGCGCGCCCCTCCACGGTGCAGCCCATTTCTTCAAGCACCCGCCGCAGCCCGTGCCGGCCGGAGTGCTTGCCGAGGAAGATCGAGTGGTTGTCGGTGCGGCCGACAGCGGCGGCGTCGATGATCTCGTAGGTCGCTCGGTGCTTGAGCACGCCGTCCTGGTGAATGCCGGCCTCGTGCATGAAGGCGTTGCGGCCGACGATCGCCTTGTTGGGCGGAACCGCGAAGCCGGTCAGCTCGGCCACCAGCCGGCTGGTGGCCATGATCTCGGTGGTGTCGATGCCGGTGTCCAGGCCCACCGCGGCGTTCCGCATGCGCAGCAGCATCACGAACTCCTCCAGCGAGGCGTTGCCGGCCCGCTCGCCGATGCCGTTGATCGTGCAGTGGACCTGCCTGGCGCCAGCGATCACGCCCGCCAGCGAGTTGGCGACCGCCAGCCCGAGGTCGTCGTGGCAGTGGACCGACAGCGTCACGTCGCTCAGCGCCGGCACGAGCTCGTAGAGCCGCTCGATCATCGCGCCGAACTCGTGCGGCATCGCGTAGCCGACCGTGTCGGGCAGGTCGACCGTGTTGGCCCCCTCCGCGATCGCCACGTCGATCATCTCCGCCAGGTACTCCACGTCGGCCCTGGTCGTGTCCATCGGCGAGATTTCCACGTCCTCGGTGAGGGTGCGGGCGTGGGCGACGGCGGCGCGCACCTGGCCCTTGACGTCCTCGCGCGTACTGTTCAGCTGGTGCTCGATGTGGATGTCGGAGGCCGAGGTGACGATGTCGATGCGTGCGCGATCGGCCTCGCGCAGCGCCTGCCACGCGAGGTCGATGTCGCGCTTGTCGGTGCGCGCCAGCGCGCAGATCACGGGCCCCTCCACCTCCCGGGCGATCGTCCGCAGCGCCTCGAACTCGCCGGGGGAGCTGACCGGGAAGCCGGCCTCCATCACGTCGACCCCGAGACGCGCCAGCTGCTTTGCGATCCGCAGCTTCTCCTCGCTGTTGAGGGCGATGCCCGGCGCCTGCTCGCCGTCGCGGAGCGTGGTGTCGAAGATCAGCACCCGTTCGGAGGGAGCCGGCCGTGCGGGGTCGGCCGCCCGCGTGGGGGGCGGGTAGGGGGCATGCCCCGAGTCGGCGGCTCGCTCTGGATGGGTGTTGTTGTCAGATGGCGCGTTCATTTGCTGTGGCTCCCCTTCGGGTGTTTTGCTGGAGAACCGCTCATGGCGGTCTCACGCGTCCGACGGGAATCGAACCCGCACCGATGGCTCCTAGGGCCAGCGCTCTTATGCCTAGGCGTAAGCAGGGGGGACTCGAATGGCCGCGCGGCGTGAAGGCCACCGGAAGGTTCGACCTGGCCCTTCGTGGCCCGGCTCCCCTGCCGACTGAAAATGGCCGCACTCGACTCCGTTTTGCTTCGGCGGTCGGCAATTGACCGTTAAGCTACGGACGCATGTGAAGGAAGCTTCTCGTGCGCGTCTCCTCGCTCGGATGACATCGATGGGACGGCCGCCGGCCTCGTGTCCGCCGCTGTGCCGCGGCGGACCCTGACGCCCTCCGGCCACGGCTCGCAACAGACGAACGGCTCGCGCCCGGCGGCGGCCCACAGCTCCTCGGCGAGGTGCGGCAGCAGCGGGGCGGCGATCTGGACGAGGTGCGCCAGCGCCACCCCCAGGGCCTCGCGGTCGAGCGCGCCGAGCGCCCCCCGTTCGGCGAGCGCCTGGCGCTCGAACTCTTCGATGCGGCTCAACAGCGTGACCGCGTTGCGCGTTGCCCGGTGCAGCTGGAGGGCGTTGTAGTCGCCCGCCAGCCGCCTGGTGGCTGCGTCGCAGCGCTTGGCCAGTTGCCTGCGCAGCCGGTCGGAGGTGTCGATCGCGCTCTCCCGCGTGAGCCCCGACGCCCGCAGGCGCGGATGGGCATAGCACCACAGGCGCGCCAGCACCCGATGGGCGTGGTCGAGCGCCTCGCCGTCCCAGTTGATCGGGTTGCGCGGCGCCGCCGCGTCCAGCACCGCGAATCGCACCGTGTCGGCCCCCATCAGCTCAACCAGCTCGTTGGGATCGACCACGTTGCCGAGGTGCTTGCTCATCTTGCGCCCGTCGAAGCGCACCATCTCGTGCATCACCACGTGCGCGTACGGCTCGTCCGCCGGCATGTGCGCGAACGTCCCGGCATCGCGAAGCATCTTCGCCAGCGTCCGCTCGTTGGCCAGGTAGCTGCCGCCGTCCGCCCCCCACACCACCATGTTCGCCGGCAGCCAGCTGCGCAGCTCCGGGTGCGTGAACAGCTCCCGCGAGCGGTCCTCCCGCGGTACGCACTGCGGGACCCACAGCCACAGCCCGTCGAAATTGCAGTCCAGCGTGTCGGTCTCGCGCCGCGCGCCGGCACCGCAGCGCGGGCACTCGCAGGCGGTGAACGTCGGGTGCTCGGCCAGCGGGTTGCCCCCGCCGGTGATCCGCAAGTCCTCCGGCAGCCGCACCGGCAGATCCTTGGCGGGGACCGGCAGCGTGCCGCAGCCGGGGCAGTGGATCAGCGGGATCGGCGCGCCCCACGCCCGCTGGCGCGAGATCGGGAAATCGCCGGCCGCGTAGCGCACCGCCGGCCGTGGCCGCGCCTCGCCGCCGGACGGCTCCCGCGGGGGCGTCTCGCCGACTGGTTCCCGCGGCGGCGCCCCCCCGCCGGGCAGTCGCGCGGCGATCGCGCGGTCCACCGCCTCGCGCGCGGGGATGCCGAGGACGGCGCTCGCCCCGAAACGCGCGTCGACGGAGGGCGACACGACCACCGGCAGCGCGCGCGGCACGCCGGCGATCGAGACGTGCCGCTCGAGCGCGACCGCCGGCACCGCCTGTGCGTCGCGCTCAGCCCGCTGCCAGCCGCCGCTGCGCAGGCCGCGCAGCCGCTCGGCGACCCGCTCGTCCACGATCCACCGGTCGAGCTCGGGGTGGCGGGGGGAAAGCGACACGAAGGAGCCCTCGGCGATCGCGTCGGCGTGCGGCGTGAAAACGCTCAACGCCAGCCCGTCGCCGCTCGTCGCCTGCAGCTCCACGCCCTCGACCCGGCCGAGCGTTGCGCGCACAGCGCCCAGCGACATCCTGTCCCACCCGGTCAACTCGCCCAGCGTGTCGTGGATCTCGTCGAGGTAGGCGCTTGTGCGCACGAACCACTGCGTGTGCGCGATCAGCCGCACCGGGCCGTGGCAGCGCGAGCAGCAGCCATTTTCAACCTGCAGCCGCGCCAGCACCGTGCCGCACGAGTCGCACCAGTCGACCCGCGCCTCGTCGCGGTAGACGAGGTCGTGCTCCAGGAGCTTGATGAACAGCCACTGCGACCAGCGGTAGATGTCCGGTTCGCAGGAGACGAACGTCCGCTCCCAGTCAAACGAGTAGCCGAGCGCCGCGAACTGCCCGCGCATCCGGCGCGCGCAATCGCGCACCCAGCTGCCGGGGTGCACCCGGTGCTCGATCGCCCCCAGCTCCGAGGGCAGGCCGAACGAGTCGAAGCCGAGCGCGAACAGCACCGCGTCGCCGCGGGCCCTCCGGAAGCGGGCGTAGGCATCCACCAGCGTGTAGTTGCGGATGTGGCCCATATGGGCGCCGCCGGAGGTGAACGGCGGGACCGGCATGATGTAGGTGCCCCGCTCCCCGTCCGCCACCTTCGGCGTGGCAAACACGCCGGCGCGCTCCCACGCCTCCTGCCAGCGCCGCTCGATCTCCCGCGGCGCGTAGGCGTCGTTGGCCGCTCGGGCCTGTTCGGTTGGTGGCTGCATCGGTCAGTGTCGACGTGCATCGTCTTCTCTGGTTGTCCCGCGGCCAAGCTACACGGGTGGCCGGGCCGTCTGGTGGGGCCGGGGCCCAGGGCCGGACGAGCGTGGGGGCACGGGCACTCTGCTGTCTCCGACTCCGCACGCTAGGATCGACCTGCCCGGCCAGATAGCTCAGTTGGTAGAGCACACGACTGAAAATCGTGTGGTGCCGTAACCGAGCGGCCGTTCTTCTCGCCTGTTCTTCCCTGCAAATGAGCTGTTTTCCAGGGCGCTGCCACGCCGCCTCTTGCGCTTGCGGGGGGCCTTTTTGCCCGTTTCGTCCCAATCGCCGTCCCAAACCCCCCCTTGATCGGGCCGGCTGGGGGCGTTGTCGTCGCGGTAGAGGTGCTCGCGTGCCTCTCGCATGAGCCGGTCGAACTCGGCTCCGTGCACGCGGTTGACGCGCTTCTGCAGCTGTGCGTAGACGTCGAGGGTCATCGTCGAGTCGGCGTGCCCGACCTGGTCCATGACCCACTTCACGTCGAATTTGTTCGCGAGCAGCGCGATCGAGATGTAGGTGCGGCGCAGCGTGTGCGGTGTCACGTGCGGCAGCGGCGCAACGCCCCGAGCACGTTGGCGCTCATCCGCGAGCTTGGCCGCGTCGGCGACGATCGCGTAGGCTCGCTGGCGGCTCATCCTGCCGCCACGCATGTTCGGGAACAGGCATGCCTCGGGACCGGTGTCGAACCCGGCGCGGCGCAGCCGGTCGATGTGCTCGGCGATGGCCTCGACCAGATCGTCGCTCATCTCGACCTTCCTGATCCCGGTCTCGGTCTTCGCGTCAGGAATGTCCAGCCGCGAGCCTTCGACCCCATGCAGGACGAGCTGCCCGATCTTGATGTCACACAGCTCGCTGACCCGGAGCCCCGCGCGTCCGAGGGTGCATACGATCGCGCGGCGGCCGACATAGATCCCTGCCGAGGGCCCGAACTTCTTGCAGTGAAAGCCGACGGTCGCCTGGGTGAGCCCTACGCGCTTGGTGACCTGGGCCGGGCGCAGACCCTCTGAGAGCGCGAGCGCGACGGCCGCCTCCCCGGAGCCGGCTGGAGCTTCACGGTGAGCGCGCGCGTAGTCGGCCAGGGACGGGTCTTGGCTGAGAGCCGCGTCTTCGGCTGCAATCAGCTCGTCGCGCTCGAGGAAGGTTCGTTTGGGCTTGGGGACGCTCACCTTCAGCCGCCGGCCACGTGCCGGGTTGGCCGACAGGTACTTGTCCTCGATCGCCTCGTCCAAGATCGCGCGCAGCGTGTCGAGGAACGCCTTCAGCGAGGACGGGCCGATCGGCTTGAGTCTGCGGTTGCGCTCGTCGCGCAGATCCGCGCCAGCAGCGATCGCGTCTGACAGCTCCTTGGCCTCCTTCAGCTTGAACGCCTTGAACTCTAGGCACAGGTCGCCGTCGATCTGATCGAGCAGGTAGGGGCCAAAGAACGGCAGCAGATGGCCGAGCCTCCACAGATAGTCTTTGCCGGTGGA
>DATMLP010000040.1:0-105188 GCA_035570415.1 Solirubrobacteraceae bacterium
CCGAGGCGCACGTCCAGCACGACAAAGATCGACCACACGACGACGAAACTCCGGGGCATACGACTTCGGCATGACAGCTCCTCGCATTCATGCCGCCCACCCTCTCACAAACCGAGTCCATGAACCAGGGACCAGATCACGACAGTCCACGAAACCGGGTCCACTCCAGCTACCATGAAGCGTGTGAGCAGCCTAATCGACATCAGTCCCGGCGAACGCGAGCAGATCCGAGTGGACTTCTACCGCGCCCATCGCGCGCAGGCCGGGTTTTCTTCGGTTGCCGTGCGGCGTGACCCCGGGCGGCGAGACGCCTGGTTCCTCGATGTCGGAGCGACAGGGCCGGTCGATGTTCCGTCCAGCTATCGCGGGCTCACGGTCCGAGTCAAACAAGCGCACGGCGCGATCAACGCCGTGGCCCGCCTCGACCAAGTCGTCTGAAGCTGGCGCCGCGGCCTGTTAGCGCCGGTCCGGGCGACCGCATCTACCCAGGCGGCCTGAACCGCTTCGGGCAGTTTCACGAGGTCGGCTCCTACGGGGCGTCGGTCTTGCGCGTCGACGGAAGCGGCCCGCTGATGCTGACTGCGGCGCACGTCGTGGGAAGCCTCTCCGCCGCGTATCCCCTTGGTCAGCGCGAAGTGCTCCTCGGCACCGGCGTGGGCGCCGCGTCCTCGGGAGACCCGCGGATCGGCGATGTCGTCGACAGCCACCCCGCCGAGCCGTGCGAGGAGGTGCGGCTCGACGCCAGCCTCGTGCTCGTCGACGGCCATGTGACGCTCGGGCACGTCGTTCGCGAGACGGTTATCTCCGGGCGTGCGCGAAATCTCGAAGGGCACGACGATCTCGTCACCGTCTTCAAGCGCGGTATCAACACTCCCGGCCTGACCCAGGGTCTGCTGGACCCAACGCCGGAGTCCCTGAAGGTCGTTCTCCCGCAGGCTGGCGGACCGCCGATCGCTCGAGACTACCTCCGCGGCTGGTTCGTCTACGGCGACGGTCAACCGTTCGCGCGCCCCGGCGACTCCGGGTCGATTGTCGTCGACGCCGACGATTGCGTCGTCGCCATGATCGTCGCGCTGCGAACCGAGCCCCAGCGCGAACCCCAAGCCGAGGACCCGGCGTTCGTCATTCCTATCCTCGACATCCTCGACGGGTTGGCGGTTCGCGTCGCTGGGCCTGACCGGGCTTGTGTGCTGGCGTGAGGCGGCGTGCCAGAGACCGATAGGTCAGTCCCGTCGTTGACCCTGGGCCGGAGTCGATCGGACGCTTACAGAAGCCTCGCCGGAGCGGCGGCGGAGCGCCGATAGACCTGGGCGCGGCTCTGCGCGGAACGCTGCTGCCGCAGCGGGCCAAGACCGAGAAGGAGCCGGAGGAGGAGCGCTTCGAGTTGACAATGCCGGCGCGGGAGCTTCGGCCGATCACCGAGCGTGTCTACTGGTTGGGTGTCGGCTCGCTGGACGACCATCCGGACGAGTTGGTGGAGAAGGCGATCTATGTGCTCCGGGCGGACCTCGGCGTGCCGGAGTTGCTTGCCAGGCTTGCCGAAGATGACCTGCTCGATCCCGAGGCACGGCAGGGCGTAGAAACGGACGAGTAGCGGGCAGGCAGACAGAAGGAGCGTCGGTCAACGGGCCACACTCCTGCTGCTGATGTGCTCGTGCGCTGACGGGTTGCTGACATGCTGCTGACACCGTGGCGTAGTGCGTGCCGCCACACAGCGGCTAGCCTCAATCCGGCACGCGGCGCTCTTCCGCCGGAGGCATCTCGATCTTCATCGCTGGTGCCCACCGCCAGCGCGATCAGCGTCTCGCGGCGCTCGCGCTCAGTAACAGCCTCAGCCGAGCCGACATGGCAACGGCGGCCGGGCTCAGCAAGGCCCGGATCGACCAGATTCTCTTCGAGGTCGCCGAAGGGGACCGACAGCGAAAGAACCTGGAAGCTGAGGAACGAGTTCGCCGCCACAAGCCGTCTATCTAACGGGCAATCCGGTGATTTACATTGGCTCGTTCAACGTCCGCGACCCGAGCTGCGATCATGCGTATCGCGGCTGGTTGTGCGGGTCAGCCAGTGTGTTGGCGAGAGGGCAGGGCGAAGTCGTAGGGGGTTGCGGCTCGGTGCCCAACCGGGGTCGAGGCGCTCCGGATGTGTAACCGATGGGGTGTGCGCACGGCTGTTGGTCATCTTCTGGACGAGGCGTGTGATTCGTTGGGGGTCGTGTCCTTCGTTGCCGAGGTCGTCGCGTGCGATGAACCAGTCGGTGCCGTGGCGTGCCCTGGTTGCCTCGACGTAGGCGGTCTCCTTGCTGGTCTGCCAGCCGCCTGTGAGCACGACGGAGCGCTCGACGGTTGCGCCCTGCTGGCGGTAGACGTGCTGCGCGTAGGCCAGCCTCAGCGACCCCATGTCCTCGCTGGCGATCTTCACCATGCGCTGGGAGCCGTCGCGGGCGACGGTCATGCCCCGCTCGTGGATGGCGTTGACCTGGCCGCGAGTTCCGTTCTCGACCCGCGGCTGCCCTGGCGGGCGACGCTGTGCGGTGAATGTGATGAGGTCGCCTTCGCGTAGGCCGTAGTGGACGTCGGGCAGCGGGATCTCGTGGTGTCCGAGTTCGCCGCGCTGGGCGCGTAGGTGTTGGGCGCGGGCGTTGAGCCTGTCGATCTCCGTGTTCGCTGCGTCGGCGATCAGTGCGACCTCGCGGATATCGCGTCCCTCGGTGAGCGCGGCCCATGTTTGTACGCTTGCTCTGCGGCCTGGTCGCGGGTGTCGGAGAGGTGTAGCTGGCCGCGTGAAGCGTAGTGCGCCATCGCGCGCTCGGGTTCCCCCGGCGCGTAGCGTTCTGCTCGCTGCTGTACGCGCTCGGCGAGGACCCCGGAACGGTCATGGATGAAATGGGCCACACGGACCCGGCGCTCGCGCTCAGGGTCTACCGCCAGTCGATGCGTCGCGGCGAGGACGAGAAGGCGCAGATGCGGGCGCTGGTCGAGGGAGCCCATTGGGCGAATATGGGCGAACGAAGCGAGATAAAGCCTTCGGAGACGGTCGAGCAGAGAGCCGCCTAACAAGTGAATCCCGCACAGTTGCACGGGATCGAGCGACGCGCCCGGCAAGATTCGAACTTGCGACCTCTCGCTCCGGAGGCGAGCGCTCTATCCACTGAGCTACGGGCGCCGGCGACACCGACCCAATTCCAGAGACGCTCGCGTTGCTCACATCCCGGAATCGACTGGCAGCGTACCGGCATAAGGCTATCCGGTTCCGCACGCCGCTACCGTAGCCGGCATGGACATGTCGTTGTTCTTCGCGGGCACCGGCGGCTCGGTGCCGAGCGCCCGGCGCGGGCTGCCGGCCGTGCTGGTGCGCCGCGGCGGTGAGTGGCTGCTGTTCGACTGCGGCGAGGGCACGCAGCGCCAGCTGCTGCGCTCGGTGGGACTGGCGGATGTGGAGTGCGTGTTCATCACCCACTTCCACGCCGACCACTGGTTGGGGCTGCCGGGGATGTTGAAGTCGTTTGCGCTGCGCGACCGCGAGCAGCCGCTGAGCGTGTACGGGCCGGTGGGGCTGAAGCGGCTGATGGAGGAAACACGCTTCATCTACGGCCGGCGGCTACCATACGCGCTTACGATCGTGGAGCTTGCGCCGGCGCAGGCGCTGGAGCGCGACGGCTACCGGGTGGCGGCGGTTCCGGTGAATCACGGCGGGGGGTCGGCGGTGGGGTATGTGATCGTCGAGGACGGTCGTCCCGGCGAACTGGACCCGGCGCTGGCGGAGCGCCTAGGCGTGACGCCCGGCCCCGACTTCGGGCGGCTGGTGCGGGGGGAGACGGTCAACGGGGTGGCCCCCGAGCAGGTGGTGGGCCCACCGCGCGAGGGACGCAAGGTCGTCATCTCCGGCGACACCGCCCCCTGCGAGGCGCTGGCGATCGCCGCCCACCAGGCCGACGTGCTGGTGCACGAGGCCACGTTTACCGAGGAAGAGGGCGAGCGGGCGCGCCAGACCAGCCACAGCACGGCGCGCCAGGCGGCGGAGCTGGCGCGCGAGGCGCAGGCGCGGATGTTGGTCCTCACCCACCTCTCCACCCGCTACGCCGGCCGCGAGGTGCGCGAGGAGGCGCGGGCCGTGTACCCCGGCGCCGAGCTGGCGCGCGACTTCGACACGGTCGAGATCCCGTTCCCCGAGCGCGGGCCGGCGCAGCTGGTCCGATGGTCGAAGCGACCGAACCCTGGTAGCGACGAGCAGGCGGACGACGCGAACGCGGTGGCGTCGTCGATAATGCAGTGAGCTTGACCCACCGCATCCCACCGACGTCCCGCCGGGGGCGCAGCCGATGAGCGCGCCCTGGCTGGTTCGTTCTCCCGCGCCCCCCACTGAGCTGTTGTTGCGGGACGTGCACGTGCTGGACCCTCGCGCCGGTGTGGACGCGCGCATGGATGTGTTGGTACGCGCCGGCGCGATCGCGCGGCTGGGCGCGTCGGGAACGCTTGCGGCCGATGGCGCCGAGGTTGTGGAGGGCGAGGGCAGGCTGTATGCGCTACCCGCCTTCTTCGACCCGCACGTGCATCTGCGCACCCCCGGACAGGAGCACAAGGAGGACATCGACAGCGGCACCCGCGCCGCCGCCGCCGGCGGGTATGGGGCGGTGATCGCGATGCCCAACACCGCGCCGCCGATCGACTCCGTGGAAGGGCTGCGCGCCGTACGTGAGACGGCCGCCGCGCAGGCGCACGTCCCCGTGGGCAACCTGGCGGCGCTCACGCCCGGCCTGCAGGGCGAGCGGCTGACAGAACTGGAGGCGCTGCGCGAGCAGGGGGCGCTGGGCTTCACCGACGACGGCCTTCCGCTGGCCAGCGCCGCGCTGCTGTGCGGGGCGCTGCACCGTCAGCGCGAGTGCGGCGGCACGATCGCGCTGCACGAGGAGGATCGCTCGCTGTCGCGCGGTGGCGCGATGCACGAGGGGGCGTTGAGCGCGCGCCTCGGCATCCCCGGCATCCCCTGCGCCAGCGAGGCGAGCATGGTCGCGCGCGACGCCACGCTGGCCGGCTGCGAGGGGGGACGGGTGCACTTTCAGCATCTCAGCTGCGTCGCCTCGGTGCGGGCTCTTGCCGCGGCGAAGGCCAACGATGCGAACGTAAGCGCCGAGGCGACGCCTCACCATTTGCTGCTCACCGAGGAGGCGGTGTGCGGCGCCGATGGATACGCCGCGACGGCCGCGAGCCATGCTGGTTGGCGTCCAAAAAAAGAACAAACAACCACGCGCCCCCCGGAGGATGAGCCGGCACCCATCGGGAAAGATGGGCCGCTGACGTCCGCGGCGGTGTGCGACCTCGACACGCGCGCGAAGATGAACCCGCCGCTGGCCACCGAGGATGATCGCAGGGCGCTGGTGGAGGGCTTGCGCGACGGCACGATCGACTGCGTTGCCACCGACCACGCGCCGCACGCCGCCGCCGAGAAGGCGCTGCCGTTCGTGCAGGCGCCGATGGGGACCACCGGTTTGGAGACCGCGTTCGCGGCGCTGTACACCGGGCTGGTGCTGCCGGGCGTGCTCGGCCTTGACCTGCTGGTCGAGCGGATGACCGCCGGCGCGGCGCTGTATGAGCTGCCGTCGCACACGATCGCGCCCGATGCGCCCGCCAACATCGCGCTGGTGGATCTCGATGTGGAGTGGGTGGCGGGGGAGCATGGCTGGCAGAGCCGCTCGGAGAGTTGCTGCTTCGCCGGCCGACGGTTGCGCGGCAGGGTGCTGATGACGGTGGCCGCCGGCGCGGTGGCCTACCGCGCGCCGGCAGTGGCCTCGGTCGCAGGCGTGGCCGCTCGCAACGGGGATGCAAGGCCCGGGCCGGTGTCTCCCGGTCTCGGCGGGACGGCGAGCGCAAGGGGCGCCGCATGAGCCTGCTGGTGCGCGAGCGCGCGGCGCTGGTGGTGGTGGACGTCCAGGAAGCGTTTCGCGCCTACCCGTCGTTCGAGGGGGTGGCGGGCGCATGCGCGAAGCTGGTGGAGGCGGCGCGCATCCTCGATCTGCCAGCGATCGTGAGCGAGCAGTACCCGAAAGGGCTCGGCCACACAGCCCCCGAGGTGGGCCTCAACGGGGAGCCGCTGATCGAGAAGACAGTGTTCTCCGCCGCGCGCGCGGAGGGGTTCGACCGATCGGAGATCGGCCAGCACGGGCGCAAACAGGCGGTGGTGTGCGGTATGGAGACGCACGTGTGCGTGTCGCAGACGGTGCACGACCTGCTGGCGAGAGGGATCGACGTGCACGTGCCGGCTGACGCGGTGGGCTCGCGCCACATGCTCGACTACGAGCGCGGGTTGGAGCGGATGGAGCGTGCGGGCGCGGTGGTCACAACCGTGGAGGCGGCCCTCTTCGAGCTGCTGGAGCGGGCGGGCACCCCGGAGTTCAAGGCCGTCCAGAAGCTGATCCTGTGACCCGGCCGCCCGCATATGTGCTGCTGGAGGACGGCGCGCGCTGGGACGGCGAGGCGTGCGCCGCGGACGGGCACGCGGTGGGGGAGGTGGTGTTCACCACCGGCATGTCGGGCTACCAGGAGTCGATGACCGACCCATCGTTTGCCGGCCAGCTGATCGCGTTCACGTACCCGCACATCGGCAACTACGGCGTGAGCGGCGAGGCGATGGAGTCCGAGCGCGCGTGGGCGCGGGCGGCGATCATGCGCGAGGCGTGCGATAACGAGGACGCACCAGGAGCCGAGCGCGGCTGGCTTCAGTGGCTGACCGATTGCGGCGTGCCGGCGATCACAGGAGTGGACACGCGCGCGCTGGTGCGCCACATCCGCGATCAGGGGGCGATGCGCGGGGGAATCTTCCCCGGGAGCGTTGCGCCCGAGCAGGCGCGCGTGATGATCGAGGCCGAGCCGCGGATGGACGGCCAGGACCTGGCCGCGGTGGTGAGCCCCGCGGCACCCACCACCCACGGCGAAGGCGAGGGCCCGCGGATCGCGGTGATCGACACGGGCATCAAGGGCTCGATCGTGCGCAACCTTGTGCAGCGCGGCGCGCGCGTGACGCTGTACCCGTGCGCCACGCCGGCGGCGGAGCTGCTGGGCGGCGACGCCGACGCCATATTGCTCGCCAACGGCCCCGGTGACCCGGCGGCGCTGGAATACATAACGGACACCGTGCGCCAGCTGATCGGCCGCAAGCCGGTGTGGGGCATCTGCCTCGGCCACCAGCTGTTGTGCCGCGCGCTGGGGTTGCAGACGTTCAAGCTGCCGTTCGGCCACCGCGGCGCCAACCACCCGGTGAAGGACCTGCACACCAGCCGCGTGGAGATCACCTCGCAAAACCACGGCTTTGCGGTCGTCGGCCCGAGCGGCAAAGGCACGATCGAGAGCGACAAGCCGGTGCAATGGCAGACCGACTTCGGCGCTGCGCAGCTGTCGCACGTCAATCTCTACGACCGCACCGTGGAGGGGCTGGAGCTGCTGGACGTGCCCGGCGGCTCGGTGCAGTACCACCCCGAGGCGGGGCCCGGCCCCCACGACAGCATGTACTTGTTCGACCGGTTCTTGCAGCGGATCGCGCAGGCCGCGGCATGACGTGTCCGCGCGCCGTATTTGGTTGGGATAAGGCCCCCCACAAGGGGGGGCGGGGGGAGGGGCTGCGCGTCCGTCGCCGCGGCGTGCCGGACGGCCGCGGCCCCGCGACCTGCGGGCTTGCGAGGGGCCGCGACCGGCGGTGTGGAGGCACCCGCTGATGCCCCGCCGCGACGATATCCGCCGCATCCTGATCCTCGGCTCGGGGCCGATCGTGATCGGGCAGGCCGCCGAGTTCGACTACTCCGGCGTGCAGGCGTGCAAGGTGCTGCGCGAGGAGGGGTACGAGGTCGTGCTGATGAACTCCAACCCGGCCACGATCATGACCGACCCGGAGCTGGCCGACGCCACATACGTCGAGCCGCTCCTGCCGGGGCCGGCGGCGCAGGTGATCGAGCGCGAGCGCCCCGACGCGCTGCTGCCGACGCTGGGGGGGCAGACCGCCCTCAACCTGGCGAAGGCGCTGCACGACGACGGCACGCTGGAGCGCTTCGGCGTGGAGCTGATCGGCGCCAACTACGAGGCGATCGCCTGCGCCGAGGACCGCGAACTGTTCGGTGACGCAATGGCCGAGGCGGGCCTCTCGATGCCTGCCAGCGCGATCGCCACCGGCTGGGACGATGAGCTTCGCCGCGTGGACGTCAAGCGCGGCCTGGCGGAGGCGCTGGACGCGCTGCCCGACATCGGCCTGCCCTGCATCGTGCGCCCCGCCTACACGCTGGGCGGTCGCGGCGGCGGCATCGCGCGCACGCCGGAGGAGTTCCGCACGATCGTGGCTCGCGGGTTGGAAGCGTCGCCGATCGGCCAGGTGCTGCTCGACCAGTCGGTTCTGGGCTGGGGCGAGTTCGAGCTGGAGGTGATGCGCGACCGCGCCGACAACGTGGTGATCGTGTGCTCGATCGAGAACGTCGATCCGATGGGTGTGCACACGGGCGACTCGGTGACGGTCGCCCCCCAGCAGACGCTCTCCGACCGCCTCTACCAGCGTTTGCGCGACCAGGCGCTGGCGGTGATCCGCGCGGTCGGCGTGGAGACGGGGGGATCCAACGTGCAGTTCGCGGTCAATCCCTCGACCGAGGAGGTGCTGGTGATCGAGATGAACCCGCGCGTGTCGCGCTCCTCGGCGCTGGCCTCCAAGGCGACAGGCTTTCCGATCGCCAAGATCGCCGCGCGCCTGGCCGTGGGATATTTGCTGGAGGAGATCCCCAACGACATCACCAAGCTGACCCCGGCCAGCTTCGAGCCGACGATCGACTACGTGGTCGTCAAGTGGCCGCGGTTCGCGTTCGAGAAGTTCCCGGGCGTCGATTCGCGCCTTTCCACGCACATGAAGTCGGTGGGCGAGGCGATGGCGATCGGCCGCACGTTCGGCCAGGCGTTCGCCAAGGCGCTGCGCTCACGCGAGCTCGACAAGCCGCCACGCCTCGATGCGGTCCCCGACGCGCAGTTGCTCGCCGGCCTGGAGGTCCCGGGCCCTGAGCGCTTCGAGGCGATCCTCGAGCTGTTCCGCCGCGGCCACCAGATCGATGAAGTGCACGCTCGCACATCCGTCGACCCGTGGTTCCTGCGCGAGCTGCGCGCGCTGGCGCAAGACCCCGATGCGCCGTTTGCGGGCGTGCGCACGTTCAAGTCGGTCGACACCTGCGCGGCGGAGTTCCCTGCGCAGACGCCCTACTACTACTCCGCCTGGGAGCGCCCGCCGGTCGCGCGCGACGGCGATCCGGCCCCGGAGGGCGCCGCGCGGGAGGGGGACGCCGGGGAGGAGACGGCGGGGGAGGGGGCCGCCGGCGAGCGCCGTCGGCTGGCCCCTGCCCACGAGGTGCGCCGCGGTGAGCGCCCTTCGGTGGTGATTCTCGGCGCCGGGCCCAACCGCATCGGCCAGGGCATCGAGTTCGACTACTGCTGCGTGCACGCCGCCATGACCGTGCGCGAGTCCGGACGCGACGCGGTGATGATCAACTGCAACCCGGAGACCGTCTCCACCGACTACGACACCTCCGACCGCCTCTACTTCGAGCCGCTCACGCTCGAAGACGTGCTGGGCGTCGTCGCGGTGGAGCGGCCCGAGGGGGTGATTGTGCAGTTCGGCGGCCAAACCCCGTTGAAGCTGGCCGCCGGCCTGCACGCCGCCGGGGTGCCGCTGCTTGGCACGAGCGTGGAGGCAATCGACCTCGCAGAGGACCGCGGCCGCTTCGGCGCGCTGCTCGACCGTCTCGGCTACCGGGCGCCGCCCTACGCCACCGCCTGCTCGGTGGAGGAGGCGCTCGCCCGTGCCGAGGAGGTTGGCTATCCCCTGTTGGTGCGTCCCTCCTACGTGTTGGGGGGGAGGGCGATGGAGATCGTCTACTCGCAGGCGGGGCTTGCCGATTATTTGCGTCGCGAGGTTGGTGAGGACACCGGCAGGATCTACCTCGACCGCTTCCTGGAGAACGCCATCGAGGTGGACGTCGACGCGCTGTGCGACGGCCAGGAGGTGTGGATCGGCGGGATCATGCAGCACGTCGAGGAGGCCGGCGTGCACTCCGGCGACTCCGCTTGCGTGCTGCCCCCGCACTCGCTCGGCGGCGAGATGCTCGAGCAGATCCGGGCCGCCACACGCGAGCTGGCACTGCACATCGGCGTGGTTGGCCTGATCAATGCGCAATACGCCGTGGTCGACGGGCAGCTGTACGTGATCGAGGCCAACCCCCGCGCTTCGCGCACCGTGCCGTTCGTCTCCAAGGCCGTCGGCCTGCCACTAGCCAAGCTGGCCTGCCGAGTCATGCTGGGCGAGCCGCTGTCGGCGCTCGGCCTACCGCGCGAGCGCGAAGGGCTCGGCTTCGGCGACCACGTGTCGGTGAAGGAGGCGGTGCTGCCATTTGACCGCTTCGAGGGCGCCGACGCGGTGCTCGGCCCGGAGATGCGCTCCACCGGCGAGGTGATGGGGATCGCGCGCGACTTCCCCACCGCGTTCGCCAAGGCGCAGGCCGCCGCCGGCTGCCCGCTGCCGCTGCACGGCACCGTGTTCATCTCCGTCACCGACGCCGACAAGGCGGGCGCGTTTGCGGTGGCGCAGTTGCTGCACGATCTCGGTTTTCGCATCCTCGCCACGCGCGGCACCGCGGAGGCGATCGCGCGCATGGGGATCCCGGCGGAGCCGCTCAACAAGGTCTCCGAGGGCTCACCGCACGTGGTCGACTGGATCGAGCGCGGCGACGTCGATCTGGTCGTCAACACCCCCACCGGCTCCGGCGCGCGCACCGACGGCTGGGAGATCCGGCGCGCCGCTGTCGCCCGCGGCATCCCCTGCCTCACCACGCTCGCCGCCGGCGTCTCCGCCGCGCGCGCCGTCGCCTCCGCGCGCCAGCACGGCCCCCCGCCGGTGCTCTGCCTGCAGGAGCTGCACCGCGGGCGCGAGGCGCCCAAGGCCGAGGTGGCGTGACGCTCTACGCCGCGCTGTTCAACCTCATCCTGCGGCGGTTGGCGCCCGAGCGCGCGCATCGGCTGGCGACGGCCACGCTGCGCGCGGCGTGTCGGGTTCCCGGCTGCGCCGCCCTGCTGCGGCGGCTGCTCGCCGCCCGCGATCCGGCTCTGCGAGTGCGCGCACTGGGTCTCAGCTTCCCCAGCCCGCTCGGCGTGGCGGCCGGCCTCGACAAGGACGCCGGCTGCTTCGAGCAGCTCGGGCTGCTCGGCTTCGGCTTCGTCGAGATCGGCACCGTCACCGCCCATCCGCAGCCGGGCAACCCGCCGCCACGCGTTTTCCGGGTGCCGCGCGACCGCGCGCTGCTCAACCGGATGGGCTTCCCCAATCCGGGCGCCTCGGCGGTCGCGGCGCGCCTGCGCGCTCGCTCCGGCCGCGTCGTCGTGGGGGCCAATGTCGGCAAGAGCATGGCCGTGCCGATCGAGCACGCCGCCGGAGACTACCGGGCGTGCGTGCGCGCGCTGGCCCCCGTCTGCGACTACCTGGTCGTCAATGTCAGCTCGCCCAACACGCCGGGGCTCCGTCAGATGCAGACGGTCGAGCTGCTGCGGCCGCTGCTGCGCGAAGTCCGGCAGGAGCTCCGGGAGCTGGGGATCGGGGTGCCGCTGCTCGTCAAGGTCGGCCCCGACCTCGCCGACCGGCAGCTGCTGGCGGTCGCCGACTTGGCGCTGGAGCTCGCGCTCGACGGGATCGTCGCGGTCAACACCAGCGAAGATCGCGCGCTCCTCTCCGACCCCGCCTCCGTCGCCCACGTCGAGGGCGGGGGGGTCTCCGGCCCGCCGCTTCGCCCGCGCGCCGTGGAGGTGCTGCGATTGCTGCGCGCGCACGTCGGCCAGCGGCTGGTGCTGGTCTCGGTCGGCGGTATCTCCACGCCCGAGGACGCGTGGGAGCGGATCCGCGCCGGGGCCACGCTCGTGCAGGCCTATACCGGCTTCGTCTATGGCGGTCCGGCGTGGCCCGCGCACGTCAATCGAGCCCTCGCGCACCGGGTGCGCGCAACCGGAGCCGGCTCGATCCAGGAGCTGGTCGGCGGCGGCCACGCGACCGCTTGACTGGCTGTAAAATCCCTGCAAACAGAGGCTCCACCGTCCAGCACCCTCCACATATCTCAACCTCGAGTTCAGGTTGAGCCGAATTGGCGCCCGCGAGATCATCGTCGCCCGACGGTGTGTAGACTCGCCGCCCATGGCGATGGCGACGGGCACGACGCCCACCAAGCACTCGGCGGCCCCCGTGCGCTCGATCGATCAGCGAATGGACGCGCTCGCCAAAGCCAATCGGATCCGCACCGAGCGGGCGCGGCTGAAGCGCGAGCTGAAGGCTGGACGGCTGTCGATCCTTGCGCTGCTGCTCGACCCCCCGGAGTACGTCGAGAGCGCCAAGGTCTTCGACATGATGCTCGCCGTTCCCAAGTACGGGCGCGTCAAGGTCAACAAGATCCTCGCCCACTGCCGCATCGCCCCCAGCAAGACGATCGGCGGGCTGTCCGATCGCCAGCGCTCGGAGCTGGTCGCGCTGCTGCGCGGTCGCTGACATCGACCTGCGCCGGTGTGCGACGGGATTGCTTCAACCCCCGCGAGTTGCCCACCCCACGGGCCTGCATCAACCTCCGCGAGCGGCCCCACCGCGGGCGCCGACGCTCACATTAGGGTAGGCGCCGTGGCCCGCGTCTTCGTCATTACCGGCCCCTCGGGCGTCGGCAAGGGAACCCTGATCCGTGGGTTGATGGAGCGCCTGCCGCAGCTGCAGCTGTCGGTCTCGGCGACCACCCGCGCGGCGCGGCCGGGAGAGCAGGACGGACGCGACTACCACTTCCTCAGCCCCGAGGAGTTCGAGCTCCGCGTGCGCGCCGGCGACTTCGTCGAGCACGCCGACTACGCCGGGCGGCGCTACGGCACGTTGCGTTCGGAGCTCGACGATCGCGTGCGCGCCGGTGTCCCGGTGGTGCTCGAGATCGAGGTGCAGGGCGCACGCCAGGTGCGCGCCGCGATGCCCGAGGCGCTCCAGGTATTCATCGCCCCGCCGTCGCTCGACGCGCTGCGCACGCGCCTGATCGGGCGCGGCTCCGACGGCCCCGAGGAGGTCGAGCGGCGACTCGGCGTCGCTCGTGAGGAGCTCGGCGCCCAGTCGGAGTTCGCCCACGTCGTCGTCAACGATCGCCTCGACGACGCGCTCGGGCAGCTGACGGCGATCGTCAGCGGGACGCTCGACTGAGCCTCGCCGGCTTCCCAATTCCGACGCTCTACAATTGAGGTCCAACCACGAAAGGCTCTCCACGTGATCTCACCCCGCATCGACCATCTGCTCGAGAACGTCGATTCCAACTACGCCTCGGTGCTGGTCGCCGCCAAGCGCGCACGCCAGATCAACAGCTACTACCACAACCTCGGCGAGGGCACGTTCGACGAGTTTCCGCCGCCGATGGTTGACACCTCCTCCAAGAACTACTTGACGATCGCCCTGGAGGAGGTAGCCCAGGGGAAGATCAAGTACCAATACCGCTAGGCCGCGCAGCAACCCTGCCACCAGCGCTTGCCGGCCGGCCGCCGGCCCTCTAGAACCCCCGTATGTCCAGAATCCTGCTCGGCGTCAGTGGCGGGGTCGCCGCCTACAAGGCGCTTGAGCTGGTGCGCCTGGCGACCGGCGCCGGCCACGCCGTACGCGTCGTGCAGACGCCCGCCAGCCGCCGCTTCGTCGGCGAGGCCTCGTTCGTGGCGCTCACCGGAGCGCCCGTGCTGGTGAGCGAGTTCGACCGCGATCCCGCGCGCGGCGCCTTCCCCGACCAACAGCCGCCGGAGCACGAGCCGATCGGCCACCTGGAGCTGGTGGGCAACGCCGACCTCTATCTGATTGCGCCCGCCTCCGCCAACACGCTGGCCAAGCTGGCGCACGGCCACGCCGACAACCTGCTCACCAGCGCCGCGCTTGCCGCCACCTGCCCGCTGGCGGTGGCGCCCGCGATGAACAACCACATGTACCTGCATCCGGCCACCCGCGCCAACCTCGACATGCTGCGCGCCCGCGGCGTGCACGTGATCGAGCCCGACGCGGGGCGACTGGCGTCCAAGGGCGAGGAGGGCGTCGGCCGCCTGCCCGAGCCGGCGCGATTGCTGGAGGTCTGCGAGCGGCTGCTGGTCGAAACGGGGATGCGCGCCGAAGGCGCGTGTCACCCGGCTTCGGTCGATCGTGCCACCGCCGATGCGGTTGCGAACGGTGCAGAGGGCGCGCCGGCGACGGCCGTTTCCGGCGCGTGGAGCGCTTTGCGCGTGCTGGTTACCGCCGGGGGCACGCGCGAGCCGATCGACAGCGTCCGCTTCGTCGGCAACAGCTCGTCGGGGCGCATGGGCCTGGCGTTGGCGCAGGCCGCGCACGCCCGCGGCGCTCAGGTGACTGTGATAGCGGCCAACGTCGCGCTGCCGCGCCCGGCCGGCGTCACCTGGCGCGAGGTCGGCACCGCAGCGCAGCTGCAGCAGGCGTGCGGGGAGGAGTTCCCGGGCTGCGACGTGCTGCTGATGGCGGCGGCGGTTGCCGACTTCCGCCCGGCGCAGCCGCACGACGGCAAGCTCAAGAAGGGCCAGCGCGACAAGCTGCGCCTGGAGATGGAGCCCACCGCCGACGTGCTCAGCGAGCTGGCCGCGCACCGCCGCGACGACCAGACGCTCGTGGGGTTTGCCGCCGAGCACGGCGGGCGCGCCGTCGCGTACGGACGCGACAAGCTGCGTGCCAAGCGCCTGGACGCGATCGTCGTCAACGACATCTCCCGCCCCGACATCGGCTTCGAGGTGGACGCCAACGAAGTGACGATCCTCACCGCCGCCGCCCAGCAGCACGTCCCGCGCGCCGCCAAGGCGGACGTGGCCGGCGCGATCCTCGACGCGGTCGAGCGCCTGCGGGCTCCCGCGGCCTGACCGTCCGCGGGTCCGGGCCCGGGCCGGGTGCCGCCCGACCCCTCTAAAATGAGGAGGCCATGGACAGCGTCTACGACCTCTACACCCGAGGCTGCGAGCTGCTCGCACACGGCGACCACCAGGCGGCGATCGTGCCGCTCACACGTGCCCGCAAGCTGGAGCCCGACAAGGCTTCGATCCGCGAGGCGCTGGGCCGCGCGCTGTTCCACGCGCAGCGCTACGAGGACGCGGCCGCCGAGTTCCGGGCGATCGCCTTGCAGACGCCCACCAACGACTATGCGCAGTTCTGTCTGGGTCGCGCCATGCAGCAGCTGGGACGCCACGAGGAGGCCCGCCAGCCGCTGGCCCTGGCCTGCTCGCTGCGCCCGGAGCGCAGCGACTACCGCGTCTACCGCGACCGCTCGCGCCGCGCCCTGCATGGCTCTTAAACCGCCGATGCTATGCTCGACCGACAACTTTCGTGCCGGCGTGGACGCGTCGGCGGTCGGACCGAAAGTGGGCGGATCGCCCGCTTTTTTTATTGTGTAAAGGAGGGCTGATGGCCACGTTGCAGAGCGAAATCGAAGCGTTGCTCGCCACCGGTGAGCCCGATGTCGAGGTGCTGCTCGCCGAGCCGGTCGGCGGCGGCACGCTGCGTGTGTACATCGACCATCCCGACGGCGTCACGCTGGCGCTGTGCGAGCGCGTCACCGCGGCGCTCACCCCGCTGCGCGAGCGCTACACGCTGGAGGTCTCCTCGCCCGGCATCGAGCGGCCGCTCACCAAGCCCGATCATTTCCGCCGCTTCGTCGGCCGCCGCGCGCGGGTGCGCACCAGAGGCGATCAGCCGCCGGCCGCCCGGTTGCCGGCGGCCTCCGGCGACCGCCGCAGCTACACCGGCGAGCTGGTGGGCGCGTCGGACACCGAGATCACGCTCGCCGCCGACGGCACGCTGGTGACGATTCCCTACACGCAGATCCGCCGTTCCAACCTGGTCGAGGAGTAGGAGGCCGTTTATGTCACGTGAGATCCTCGAAGCAATGCACGCGCTCGCGCGCGAGAAGGGCATCGAGTCCGAGAAGCTGATGGTGGCGCTGGAGGACGCGCTGCTGTCCGCCTACAAGAAGCAGCCCGGCTCGGCCAAGTACGCGCGCGTGGAAATGGACCGCGACACCGCCGACTTTCGCGTGATCGAACTGATCATCCCCGAGCGCCTGGAGGCCCACCTGATTGTCGAGACGATCGACGAGGGCACCGTCGTCGATCCGGAGACGGGTGAGCTGCGCGAACCGGAGGAGCCGGAAATCGATCCCGCCAAGTTCGAGCAGTACCGCGACCAGATCGGCGAACGCGACGTCACCCCCGACGACTTCGGGCGGATCGCCGCGCAAACCGCCAAGCAGGTGATCCTGCAGCGCATCCGCGAGGCCGAGCGCGACATGATGTTCGAGGAGTACCGCGACCGCGTGGGCGAGCTGATCACCGGGATCGTGCAGCAGTCGGACTCCCGCTACACGCTCGTGCAGCTGCGCGAGCGCGTGGAGGCGCTGCTGCCCAAGTCCGAGCAAGTGGACGGCGAGCGCTACGACCACTCGCAGCGGATCAAGGCCGTCATCAAGGAGGTCTCGGCCTCCACCAAGGGCCCGTCGATCATCGTCTCCCGCCGCGACCCCGAGCTGATCAAGAAGCTGTTCGAGCTGGAGGTCCCCGAGATCGCCGACGGCCTGGTGGAAATCGCCAACGTCGCGCGCGAGCCCGGCTACCGCTCGAAGATCGCCGTGGTCTCGCATGCCGACGGCGTCGACCCGGTCGGCGCCTGCGTCGGCCCGCGCGGCTCGCGCGTGCGGATGGTCGTTTCCGAGCTGCGTGGCGAGAAGATCGACATCATCCCCTTCAACGAAGAGCCCGCCCGCTTCGTCGCCAAGGCGCTCTCCCCCGCGCGCGTGCGCGAGGTGCTGGTCGACGACGACGCCAAGCAGGCGACCGTGATCGTGCCCGACGACCAGCTCTCGCTGGCGATCGGCCGCGAGGGCCAAAACGCGCGACTGGCCGCCCGCCTCACCGGCTGGCGCGTGGACATCCGCTCGGAGACCGAGTTTGCCGCAGAGGAGGCCGAGCACGGCTACGAGGAGGAGGAAGTGTCCGGCCGCTGCGCCGCGATCCTCTCCAACGGTCGCCGCTGCCCCAACGCGTCGCTGCCCGGCTCGCGCTACTGCGGCCTGGAGGCCCACCAGGCGCTCGCCGCGATCGCCGGCGACCGGGTGGCCGACATCAATGCCAACGGTGGCGCCGCGCCGGGCGCGGGAGCGCCGGCGTCGCAGGCGCCTGCCGAAGCCGCGCCGGTGGTGGAGGCTCCCGCTGCGCCGGCCGCCGAGGAGCAGGCGTCATAACGGGCCACATCCCCCGGCGCCGGTGCGTCGGCTGTGGGCGGATCGCGCCGAAGCCCGAGCTTGTGCGGATCGCCGCCGTACCCGACGGCGGGAGGGCGTCTCGCGCGGCGATCGACCCCCGCGGCACGCTGCCGGGGCGCGGCGCTTACCTGTGCCGTGCGGATGCCGCCCAGGCTCCGGCGCCCAAGCCCGAGTGCCTGCGTCTGGCCGAGCGCAACCGCGGCATCGCCCGCACCTTGCGGCGTGCCGTGACGCTCGATGTCGAGTGCCTAGAATCCGAGGATCGATGAGCAAGAAGCGCGTACACGAGATCGCCAAGGAACGTGGCCTCGAGAGCAAGGTGCTGCTCGAGAAGCTGAAGGCTGCCGGAGTTGAGGTGAAGACAGCGTCTTCGTCGGTCGAGGAGGCGCTAGCGCTGCGCGCATTGAGTCCAGGCGGCGTCTCCGGAAACGGCACGGCCGGGGCCGTGCCAGGCGATCCTGCTCCCTCGCCGGCCGCTCCACCGGCGCCGACACCCATCGCGTCGGCGACCCCGGCACCGGCGGCGACCGCGCAGCCGGCTTCACCTGCGGCACCCGCTCGCCAGGCCGCCCCTCCGGCGCCTGCGGCCGCACAACCGGCAACTCCACAACCGGCCGCTTCACCGGCGCCCGCGGCAGCCCAGCCGGCGACGCCACAACCTGTCGCTGCGCAACCGGCAACACAACCGGCCGCCGCGCAACCCGTGCCGCAGCCCGCCGCCGCACAGCCCGCAGCCCCACCGGCCCAGGACTCGGAGCCCGCGGCCCAATCCTCGGAGTCCCCGCCTGCGTCCACCCCCCAGCCCGAGCGTGTGCGTCCGACGCGCGACTCGCGCACTGGGGAGCGCGCACCGGCTGGCGCCGGTGCACCCGGGCGCCGCCGCGTGGTGATCGACTCGCAGGCCTCGCGCCGCCAGCAGGCGGGGCCTGCCAATCAGCCCCAGCGCCGCCCGCGCCGCGGGCGCAGGCGTCGCGGGACCTATGACGAGACGATCGCTCCGATCGACAACACCGCGGCGCTGCGCGACGCCAACCTCGTGCGGATCAACTCCGGCGCGACCGTCAAGGACGTCGCCGAGTACCTGGGCGTGCCGGTGCCGGAAGTGATCAAGAAGCTGATGGGTTTGGGGGAGATGGCCACACTCACGCAGACGCTTTCCGACGAGGCCATCCAGGTGGTGGCGGAGGAGCTGGGCAAGGAGATCGAGATCGTCCACGCCGCCGACGACGTGGAAGTGGAGCCGGTGTACGAGGACGCCGAGGAGGATCTCGTCGAGCGCCCGCCGGTGGTGACCGTGATGGGCCACGTCGATCACGGCAAGACCTCGCTGCTGGACGCGATCCGCGAGACCGAGGTGGCGGCCGGCGAGGCGGGCGGCATCACCCAGCACATCGGCGCCTACCAGGTCGGCCACGCCGGCAAACAGATCACCTTCCTGGACACGCCCGGCCACGAGGCGTTCACGGCGATGCGCGCGCGCGGAGCGCGCGTCACCGACCTGGCGGTGGTGGTGGTGGCCGCCGACGACGGCGTCAAGCCGCAGACCGAGGAGGCGATCGACCACGCGCGTGCGGCCGACGTGCCGATCGTGGTTGCCGTCAACAAGGTCGACAAGGAGGGCGCCCAGCCCGAGCGGGTGCGCAACGAAATGGCCCAACACGGCCTGCAGCCCTCCGATTGGGGGGGAGACACCGAGTTTGTCGACGTCTCCGCCAAGACCCGCCAGGGTCTCGACGAGCTGCTCGACACGATCCAGGTGGTCACCGATCTCGAGGAGCTGCGCGCCAACCGCGGCGCGGAGGCGTCGGGCACCGTGATCGAGTCCAAGCTCGACCCCGGCCGTGGCCCGGTGGTGAGCGTCCTGATCCAGCGCGGCACACTGCACGTCGGCGACGCGCTGGTCGCCGGCGCCAATTTCGGGCGGGTACGCGCGATGCACGACTTCAACGGCGCCCGCATCAAAAGTGGCGCACCCGGCGATCCGGTGGAGGTGCTCGGCTTCGACGGCGTCCCCGAGGCTGGTGAGCTGGTGCGGGCGGTCGAGAACGAGCGCCGCGCCCGCCAGCTGGCCGGCGAGCGCGCCAACCGCCTGAAGACCGAGGCGCTGGCGCGCCGCTCGGGGCGCAAGGTGTCGCTGGAGGACGTGTTCAAGCTCGCGCGCGAGGGCGCGGTCAAGGAGCTTGGCCTCGTGATCAAGGCCGACGTCGCCGGGTCGCTGGAGGCGATCGAGGACGAGATCGCCAAGCTGCCGCAGGAGGAGGTGAAGGTCAACATCATTCACCGCGGCGTCGGCGGCATCAACGAGTCCGATGTGATGCTCGCCGCCGCCTCCGAAGGGCTGGTCTTGGCCTTCAACGTGCGCCCTGTCGGCGACGCCCGCCAGATGGCAGAGCGCGAGGGTGTGGAGATCCGCTCCTACGCGGTTATCTATCGCGCGATCGAAGAGCTGCGCGCCGCCATGCAGGGTCTGCTGGAGCCGGAGCTGCTCGAGTCGACGGTCGGCCTGGCGGAGGTGCGCCAGCTGTTCCGCGCCTCGCGCATCGGCACGATCGCCGGCTCTTATGTCACCGAGGGCAAGATCGTCCGCGGCGCCCACGTGCGCGTCGTACGCGAGGGCACCGTCATCCAGGACACGACGATCGGCAGCCTACGGCGCTTCAACGAGGACGCGCGCGAAGTCACCGCCGGGTACGAGTGCGGGATCGTGCTCGCCAACTTCCAAGACCTGCGCGAGGGCGATGTCCTGGAGGCGTATGAGACGCGCGAGGTCGAGCGCGAACTTTCCTAACTCGTCTTGCGATCCCGACGTGCCTGGAGAGTAGGATGAGCGGGGGACGTATGCGCCGCGTCGATGAGGCGATCAGGCAGGTGATCGGAGGGGCGGTGGCAGGCGAGTTGAAGGATCCGCGAGTGGGATTCGTAACCGTGACCGACGTGAAGACCAGTGCTGATCTCAGCCACGCGCACGTGTACGTGAGCGTGCTGGACGAAACGGGGATTCGCGCCGCGGGCGCGTGTCCCCCGGCTTCGTCCGAAACGGGGACCGATTGGGGAGACACTCGCTCCGCTCGCATCCCCAAATCGGCCAGCGCCGCGGGCGCGTGTCCCCCGGCTTCGTCCGACGAGCTGGGGCGCGAGCAGACGCTCGCGGGTCTGCGCAGCGCGCACGGCTACCTGCAGGGACGGATAGCGGCGGAGCTGCACCTGAAGCGCACGCCCACGCTGGACTTCATCTATGACGACACGACCGACCGCGCGATGCGGCTGGAGCGGCTCTTGAGCGAGCCCGAGGGGGATGGGGATGAGTGAGAACAGCACCGTCGCGCCCGCCGCGGTGGACACGCGCGAGCAGACGCTGCGGCGCATCCGCGAGGACGAGCGCTTCCTGCTGGCCACGCACGAAAACGTCGACGGCGACGCGATCGGCTCGCTGGTGGCGATGCAGGGGCTGCTCACCGCGCTCGGCAAGGATTCGCTCACCTACCTCGCCCTGGGCGACCTGCCGCTGCCGGACGACTACCGGTTCCTGATGCCCGAGCGCCGCGTCGAGCGCGCCCCGGAGGACATCGCGGAGCGTACGGTGGTGCTGCTCGACTGCGGCAACATCGATCGCAACGAAGCGCCGATGCTCCGCGCGGGCGCGCACCTGCTGAACGTCGATCACCACCACGACAACACCCGCTTCGGCAGCGTCGCACATGTCGTGCCGGCGGCTTGCTCGACAGCGGAGATCATCTGGGACCTGATGCACGGCCTCGGCGTGGCGCCCTCGCCGGCGGTCGCCGAGGCGCTGTACGTGGGGCTGATCACCGACACCGGTCGTTTCATGTACGAGAACACCGGGCCGCGCGCACATCGCATGGCGGCCGAGCTGATCGAGGCCGGCGTCGACGTGCAGGGCCTCTACCGCCGGCTGTACGAGGAGATGCCGTTCGCCAAGCTGACGCTGCTCGCGCACGCGCTCGCCCACGTGCGCCGCTTCGACTCCGGCGAGCTGACGCTGGCTGCGCTGAGCGCCGCCGACTTCGCGCAGACCGGCGCCGAGGAGAGTTACTCGGAGGGGATTGTCGACCACCTGCGCGCCGTGCGCGGCACGAAGGTCGCCGCGCTCGTGCGCGAGCTGACGGCGCCCGAGCGTCGCGGCGAGCGTAAGGTCTCGCTGCGCGCCACCGACGACGACGTCGACGTATCCGCGATCGCGCGCGCCCGCGGCGGCGGCGGCCACCGCCGCGCGGCCGGCTTCTCCACCAGCGACCCGCTCGAGGAGCTGGTCGACTTCCTGCGCGTCGAGATCGCCGCCCAGCTGCACCCCGCGCCGGCGCCGGCGTAGGTGGCACCTAGCGCCGGTGCTGGCGTAGGCGGCACCCACCACCCGCGAGCGGCCGTCCGAGGCCGTGCGCGATGATGACGCGATGGATGGCGTTTTTCTGATCGACAAGCCGGTTGGGCTCACCTCGCACGACGTGGTCGCCCGCGTACGCCGCTCACTCGGAGGGGTCAAGACGGGGCACGCCGGCACGCTCGACCCGTTCGCCAGCGGCCTGCTGCTCGTGCTCGTCGGCCGCGCCACGCGCATCCAGCAGCGGCTGATGGGGCTGCCCAAGCGCTACGAGACCGTGGCGCAGCTTGGCGCCACCTCGACCACCGGCGACCCCGAGGGCGAGATCGTCGTTACCGGCAGGCTGCCACCAGACCGATCAAAGATCGGCCAGCCTCCGTTGCCGACTGGCGAGATCCGCCAGCGACCTCCCATGCATTCGGCTGTGAAGATCGAAGGCGAGCGCGCATACAAGCGCGCCCGGCGTGGGGAGCGGTTCGAGATGCCCGAGCGGATCGTCACTGTCAACCGCTTCGAGCAGCTATGGCGCGAGGAGGGCACACAGCCCGGAGGGCTGGGTCGCGCCGGCTTCCTGATCGAGTGCTCCTCGGGCACGTACGTGCGCTCGCTGATCGCCGATCTGCACGACGCGTACTGCCTAGAACTGCGCCGCACGGCGATCGGACCGTTTGAGGTGGGCGACGCGGTGCCGCCGCCCGCGCGCGGTGGGGAGCGGGAGACGCCACAGCCGCCCGAACCACTCGCCATCGAGCAGGTGCTCGCCTTGCTCTGAGGAGGGCGCGCGCAGTTGTTGTTCCTCCACGCACGCCAACCAAACCTTGACAACAAAAATGTGATCACGAGTTGGTTGGCGTCCAAAAAGAATGCATCGATGCGCAACCAATAGGCTGTCGCCGTGAAAATCACGCCCCTTCCCGAGGTGGAGCCCCGCCCGCGCGAGGTGGCGGTGGGGACGTTCGACGGGGTGCACCTGGGGCACCGCGAGGTGATCCGCGGGGCCGACAGCGTGCTGACGTTCGAACCGCACCCGGTGTCGGTGGTGGCGCCCCAGCACGCGCCGAAGCTGCTGACGCGCCTGGACGTGAAGGCGGAGCTGATCTCGGAGTTGGGCGTGCAGGAGCTGGTCGTGATCCCGTTCGACGCCGAGTTCGCGGCGCGCGACGCGCAAGGGTTCATCGACGACGTGCTGGTGGGGGCGCTCGGCGCGGTCCGCGTGTCGGTCGGCGAGAACTTCCGCTTTGGCCACCGCGCGCAGGGCGACTCGCGGCTGCTGGCCGCCGACTCCCGCTTCACGACGACCGTTCACCCGCTGCTGGAAATCGACGGGGAGATCGTCTCCTCCAGTCACATCCGCGGCCTTCTCCTGGCGGGCGAGGTCGATCAGGCGGCACACTTCCTCGGCGCCCCCTTCCAACTGCGCGGCGAGGTGGTGCGCGGCGACGAACGGGGGCGTACGCTCGGTTTCCCGACCGCCAACCTCGTCCCCGACGAGGCGCTCGTGTGTCCGGGGCATGGGATCTACGCCTGCCTGGCCGACGGTGCCCCGGCCGCCGTCAGCATCGGCGTGCGGCCGACCTTCACGACCGGCCGCGGGGAGCTGATCGAGGCCTACCTGCTCGACTTCGATGGCGATCTGTACGGCAGCGAGCTGCGCCTGGAGTTCATCCGCCGGCTGCGCGGCGAGCGGCGCTTCGCGACGGCTGAGGCGCTCGTCGAGCAAATGCACCGCGACGTCGAGCAGACCCGCCAGGTTCTGGCCGAGTAGTGAGCGTGCTACCGTAAGCGACCGCAAATGACGATGACGACCGAGAGAAAGCGCGAGATCGTCGCCCAGTTCGGGGCGAACGAGAACGACACGGGCAACACGCGCGTGCAAGTGGCGCTGCTCACCGAGCGCATCAACCACCTCACCGAGCACCTGCGTGAGCAGAAGAAGGACCACCACTCGCGCAGAGGCCTGCTGATGCTGGTGGGCCGCCGGCGGCGCTTCCTCGACTACATGCAGCACACCGACCTCGAGGGCTACCGCGCGCTGATCAAAGAGCTGGGCCTGCGCAAGTAGCCGGCGATGAGCGTCCTCGACCCCGGAACCGAGGTTTCGAGCTTCAGCCTCGCCACCGAAGGCGGCGACCCCTTCACCGAGAAGGACCTGCGCGGCAAGACGACCGTGCTGGTGTTCTACCCGTTCGCGTTCAGCCCCGTCTGTACTGACCAGCTGCAACTTTACGAGCGCGAGATCGACCAGATCAAGGCCGACGGCGCGACGATCTACGGGGTCTCCTGCGACAGCACCTGGGCGCAGAAAGCGTTCCGGGAAAAACTCGGCGTCAGCATTCCGCAGCTTTCGGACTTCGAGCCCAAGGGCGCCGCCTGCACCGCGTTCGGCGTGCTGCACGAGGGCGGCTTTCCTCAGCGGGCGCTCGTGATCGTCGGCCCCGACGGCGTCGTGCGCTGGAGCTATCAGGCGCCCTCACCCGCCGACCTGCCGGAGACGCGACTCATCCTCGGCGGCCTCAAGAACGTCTGAGGCGGTCGATAGCCGTCGCATTGCTGCGTCCTCCCTCGCTCGTGCGCGAGCGCACACTTCGTTCGGTGCGTCCTTACACTGCCTGGCTCTCGGCCGCCTCAGCGGCTTGCACTTCGAAAAGTGAATTGGTTGGTGTCCAAAAAGAGCAACATCGCACACGTGCGGTCGCCGGGTCGAGGCGCGCCGGACCTCCCGCCCAGTTGCGCGCGGGTCCCGTCGCCCCCGCTGCGCTAAGCTCCTCTGCGTTCGGAAACAGAGATAAAAGACAGAGAGTCCGCCGACCGAAGGGCGGGCGAGGAAGGTAGAGGACATATGAGCAGTGACGCCGTGACTCGGGTCTCCGTGGAGATCGCAGGCAGCGAGATCACCTTCGAGACCGGCAGGATGGCCAAGCAGGCCTCCGGCGCGGTGGTCGTCCGCCAAGGCGACACGATGGTGCTGGCGACCGCGACCGCGGGCGGCACTCGCGACGTGGACTTCCTCCCGTTGACCGTGGACGTGGAGGAGCGGATGTACGCCGCCGGGAAGATCCCCGGCTCATTCTTCAAGCGCGAGGGCCGCTCCGGCGAGAAGGCGACGCTGACGGCGCGCATGATCGACCGGCCGCTGCGCCCGCTGTTCCCGAAGGGGTGGAACCGCGAGACGCAGCTGGTGGCGATCCCGATGTCAGTCGACCACGTGCACCCGTACGACATCCTGGCGATGAACGGCGCCTCGGCTGCGCTGATGATCTCCGAGATCCCGTTCGCCGGCCCGGTCGGCGCAGTGCGGATCGGCAAGGTCGAAGGCAACTTCGTCGTCAACCCCTCCGAGGAGCAGCTCCAGGGTACCGAGGGCGACACGCCCCGCAGCGACCTCGACCTGGTGGTCGCCGGCTCCGAGGAGGCGATCCTGATGGTCGAGGCCGGCGCGAACGAGATCTCCGAGGCGGAGATCCTCGACGCGCTGGACATCGCCCACTCGGAGATCAAGAAGCTGTGCGCGCTGCAGCGCGAGCTGGCCGCGCGCGTGGGCAGGGAGAAGATCGAGATCGCGCCGCCCACGGTCGACGAGGGGCTGCTGGAGTCGGTGCGCGCCTCGCACGGCGCGGCGCTCGACGCCGCCACGCAGGTGGTCGACAAGCTCGAGCGCCAGGACGCGACGGCCGATGTGGAGCAGGCGATCGTCGCGCAGTACGCCCCGCCGGCCTCCGAGGGCGCGGGCGAGGCGGTGCTCGAAGCGGCCAAGGCGCGCCGCGCGGCGGCGCAGCTGGCGTTCGAAAAGCTCGAGAAGGCGATCATCCGCGAGCGGATCGCCGTGCACAAGAAGCGCCCCGACGGCCGCGGCGAGGACGAGATTCGCGACATCTCGATCGAGGTCGGCGTGACGCCGAGAACGCATGGCTCGGCCCTCTTCACGCGCGGCCAGACGCAGGCGCTGAGCGTGGCGGCGCTGGGCACGCTGAAGGAGGAGATGCGCCTCGACACGCTGGGGCTGCAAAGCAAAAAGTATTACTTCCACCATTACAACTTCCCGCCGTTCTCGGTCGGCGAAGCCGGTCGTCTGGGCGTCAAACGTCGTGACGTCGGTCACGGCGCACTGGCCGAGCGGGCGCTCGTGCCGATGGTGCCCTCGATCGAGGATTTCCCGTACACGATTCGCGTGGTGTCCGACATCTTCGAGTCCAACGGCTCCTCCTCGATGGCGTCGGTGTGCGGCAGCTCGCTGTCGCTGATGGACGCCGGCGTGCCGCTGAAGCGCCCGGTCGCCGGGATCGCGATGGGCCTGATCAAGGAGGGCGACGATTACATCGTGCTGACCGACATCGCCGGTGTGGAGGACCACCTCGGTGACATGGACTTCAAGGTCGCCGGCACCGAGCGCGGCATCACCGCGTTGCAGATGGACATCAAGATCTCGGGCGTCACCTTCGAGATCCTGCGCGACGCCCTCAGCCGGGCGCACAAGGCTCGCACCTACATCCTCGGCCGGATGGCCGAGGTGATCGAGGGTCCGCGCGAGCAGCTCTCCCAGTATGCGCCGCGCATCCAGACGATCCAGATCGACCCCTCGCAGATCGGCCTGCTGATCGGCAAGGGCGGGGAAACGATCCGCGGCCTCTCGGAGGAGTTCGAATCCCAGATCGACGTCAACGACGAGGGCCAGGTGCTGATCTACTCGGCCAACGGCGAGCTCGCCGACGAGCTGGTGGAGCGCATTCGGATGATGATGAAGGAGGTGGAGGTCGGCGACGAGTTCCTCGGCAAAGTCGTCAAGACCACCACGTTCGGCGCGTTCATCGAGCTGGCCAAGGGGACCGATGGCCTGCTGCACATCTCCAACGTCTCGCCGGGCGAGCGGATCGACAGTGTCGATGACGTGCTGAGCAAAGGCGACGAGATCAACGTGCGGGTGGTGGAGGTCGACCGCGAGCGCGGGCGCATCGGCCTGCGCCGCGCCGATGACCCGGAGATCGCCGGCAAGTCGGTCGAGGAGCTGGCGGGCGTCGGCAGCGGCGGCTCCGGTGGCGGTGGCCGCGACCGCGCTGACGGCCCCTCGGGTCGAAACGGCCGCGGCGGCGAGCGCCCCCGCAGCGAGCGCGGCTCCGGCCGGCCACGGCACGGCGCGGGCCGCGACCGCTACTGAGAGCGAAGGCGAGCGGGCGATGCGTGGTAGCGGGCCGGTTGGCGTGCGGCGGCTGAGCCCGGATTGCGCGCGCGGGCGTCGCCAGGTTCGATGAACGAAGGGGCGCATCGGCTCACCACCCTGGAGTGCGGTGTCAGGGTGGTGAGTGAACCGGTGCCCGCCGTGCGCTCGGTTGCGCTCGGCTTCTGGATCGGTGCCGGCTCGGCGCACGAGCGCGACGCGGAGGCGGGGATCTCGCACCTGCTCGAGCACATGCTGTTCCGCGGCTCGGCGCGCTACGGCTCGGAGGAGATCGACCAGATCTTCGACGGCATGGGGGCGGAGTTGAACGCGGGCACCGACAAGGAGGCCACCTCGGTCTACTCGCGCGTGCTCGACCGCCATCTGGAGCGCGCGTTCGACGTGATCGCCGACATGGTGTGGCGCCCGGCGATGGGCGAGCTGGAGGCCGAGCGCGAGGTGGTGCTGGAAGAGATCGCGATGTACGAGGACGACCCCCAAGACCGCGTTTTCGACGTGCTCGGCGAGGCGGTGTTCGGCGGGCACCCGCTCGGTCGCGCGGTGATCGGGCGAGCCGAGGTGATCCGCGCGGTCACGCGGGAGCAGCTGCGTGCCTTCCACGCGTCGCGCTACAACCCCGCCGACGTGGTGATCGCGGCGGCCGGATCGGTCGACCACGACGCGCTTGTGGCGATGGCGCAAGCCGCCACCGAAGCCGGCGGCGAGCCGTTCGTGGCGGCGCCGGCCGAGACGCCGGCGTTCGAACGCCGCGTGCGCTTTTTGCGCAAGGACACCGAGCAATACCACCTCTGTCTCGGCGGCCGCGGGATCGCGCACGACGACGAGCGGCGCTTCGCTCTGCGGGTGCTCGACAACGTGCTCGGCGGCGGCGCCTCCTCGCGCCTCTTCCAGGAGGTGCGCGAGCGGCGGGGCCTCGCGTACTCGGTGTTCTCGTTCTCCAACCTGTACGCGCACACCGGCGAGGTGGGGCTGTACGTGGGCACGCGCCCGGAGAACCTCGAGGAGGCGGTGGCGGTGCTGGCGGCGGAGCTCGAGCGTTTCGTGCGCGAGCCGGCAGACGCGCAGGAGCTGGAGCGCGCCCGCGAGAACGCCAAGGGCCGCCTCGTGCTGGCGATGGAGTCAACCGCGGCGCGCATGAACCGCCTCGGCAGCTCTGTGCTCTGCGAGCTGCCGATCCTCTCGATGGAGGAGGTGATCGCGCACCTCGACGCGGTGACGCCCGACGATCTGCGCGCGCTCGCGGGCGAGCTGTTCCGCGGCTCGGAGCTGTCGGTGGCGGCGATCGGCCCTGACGAGGAGGCGCTGCGTGAGGCGCTCGCGCCGCTGACGGCGGTGGCGGCGTGAGGGCGCGAGGCGCCGATCGACGCGACGCAGCGCGCACGGTGGCCGTGTGATGGGCGTGCGCGCATGATCCGCGTCGCCGTGGCCGGCGCCGCGGGGCGCATGGGGGTGGCCGTGTGCGACGCAGTCACCGGCGCCGACGACATGCAGCTGAGCGGCCGTGCCGACCCGCTGCTGGGCACGGCGCTTGCCGAGGTGCTGCCGGAGGCCGACGTGGTGGTCGACTTCACCCAGCCGCACACCGCGATCGAGAATGCGCTCGCGTGCGTGCGCGCCGGCGTGCACGCGGTGATCGGCACCACCGGTTTCGACCTCGGGCAGCTCGAGCGCGAAGCCGCCGCCGCGCGCATTGGCGGCGCCAATGTGTTGCTCGCGCCCAACTTCGCGATCGGCGCGGTGCTGATGATGCGCTTCGCGGCCGAGGCCGCTCGCCACATGGCCAAGGCGGAGATCGTCGAGCTGCACCACGATCGCAAGCTCGACGCCCCCAGCGGCACGGCTGCGCGCACCGCAAAGCTGATGGCGCAGGCGAGCGGCAAGCCTGAGCCGCCGATCCACTCCGTACGACTCCCCGGGCTGGTCGCCCACCAGGAGGTGATCCTCGGCGACCTCGGCCAGACGCTGACGATCCGCCACGACTCGATCGACCGCGAGTCGTTCATGCCGGGGGTGCTGCTGGCGGTGCGGAAGATCGGCGGGCTCGCGCAGCCGCTGACGGTCGGCCTGGAGACGCTCCTCTTCGCCGAGGCACATCCATGACACGCCCGCCCCACGTGGGCAGGGTGCGACGGGCGCTCTTCCCCCGGCGGGGAGGCGTGTGATAATGCCCGGGATGGCGAACCTGGGAACGATTCTGACGGCGATCGTCACCCCGTTCGACGAGCATTTGCGCGTCGACGAGGAGGCGTTCGTGGCCTTGATGGGCCACCTCGCCGCGCACGGCTCCGACGGCTTCGTCGTGGCCGCCACGACCGGCGAGGCGGCGACGCTCACCGACGAGGAGCAGTTGGCGCTGATCGAGCTGGCCGTGAAGGAGCGCCCTCCGGGGACGACGATCGTGGCCGGCGCCGGCACCAACGACACGCGCCACGCAGTGCACCTGACAGAACAGGTCACCGCGCTCGGGCCCGACGCGATCATCTCGGTGACGCCCTACTACAACCGCCCCAGCCCGCTGGGCCTCAAGCGCCACTACGAAGCGATCGCCGCCGCCACCGACCGGCCGATCATGCTCTACAACATTCCCTCGCGCACCGGCATCAACATTCCGCCGCCGTTGCTGGCGGAGCTGGCGCAGATCGAGCACGTCGACGCGGTCAAGCAGGCCAACCCCGACGAGCTGCAGCCGATCGACGGCCTGGAGCTGTATGCCGGCGACGACAGCTCGCTGGCGCAGGTGCTCGACCTCGGCGGCGCCGGCGGCGTGTGCGTGTCCAGCCACATCGTCGGCGAGCAGATGCACCGGATGGCCGATGAGCTCGAGAACCGCGCGGAGATCGACGCGTCGCTGCAGGACGTGTACCGCACGCTGTTCCTAGCGCCCAGCCCGACCTGCACGAAGGCGGCGCTCAACCTGCTGGGCCACGACGTCGGCGGTGTGCGTTTGCCGATGGTGGAGGCTACCCCCGTGGAGCTGGCGGAGGTGCGGGCGATGCTTGTCCGCCACGGCCTGCTGGCGCCGCCGACCGTTCAGCAGGCCGCGTGAGCGCCTCGCTGCGGGTCCTGCCCCTCGGTGGGCTGGGGGAGATCGGCAAGAACATGACCGTCGTCGAGCACGACGGGCGGATAATCGTCGTCGACGTCGGCCTGCGCTTCCCCACGCCGGAGATGGTGGGGATCGATCTGGTGCTGCCCGACTTCACCTACCTGCGCGAGCGCGCGAGCGAGATCGAGGCGATTGTGATCACGCACGGCCACGAGGACCACATCGGCGCGCTGCCGTGGGTGCTGCGCGAGCTGGCGCACCACAACGGCAGCGACCTGCCGCCGATCTACGGGGGGCCGCTGACGATGGCGATGGCGCGCTCGAAGCTCGAAGAGCACAAGCTGCGCGACGTCGAGCTCAACGACGTCGCTCCCGGCGAGGCGCTGGAGCTGGGGCCGTTCACGCTGGAGATGGTGCACATGACCCACTCGATCCCCGACTCCTCCGCGGTGGCGCTCGGCACCGATCTCGGCACGGTGCTGATCACCGGCGACTACAAGTTCGACCAGACCCCTGTGGACGGCCCGCCAGCCGACATGTCGCGCTTGGCGGAGCTGGGGCGCGAGGGAGTGCTGCTGTTGTGCGGCGACTCCACCAACGTCGATCGCGAGGGCTTCTCGCCTTCGGAGTCGGTGGTGGGCCGCCACCTGGAGGAGGTGTTCGCGCGCTGCGAGGGCCGCATCGTGGTGACCAGCTTCGCCTCCAACATCCACCGCGTGCAGCAGGTCGTCGACGCAGCCGAGGCGCTCGGGCGCAAGGTGGCGCTGGTGGGCCGCTCGATGCGCAAGAACGTCGGCATCGGCCGCACGCTCGGCCACATCGAGGTGCCGGAGGGGATGCTGGTGGGCGTGCGGGAGATCGAAGACTTTCCCGACGAGCGGATCGTGATCGTCTCGACCGGCTCGCAGGGCGAGCCGCTGTCGGCATTGCGGCGGATGGCCTACCGCGATCACCCGCAGGTGCAGCTGCACGACGGCGACACGGTCGTCTTCTCGGCCACCCCGGTGCCCGGCAACGAGCGCGCGGTGAACGAGACGATCGACCGCCTCTACCACATCGGCTGTCAGGTGGTGACCCCGCGCGAGGCGCCGGTGCACGCGTCAGGACACGGGTATGCCGAGGAGGTGAAGCTGATGCTGAACCTCGTGCAGCCGCGCTACGTGATGCCGTTCCACGGCGATTTCAAGCGGCTGCGGCTGCATGCGCAGCTGGCTGAGGCGGTGGGCGTCGACCCGCGTGACATCTTCCAGGGCGACAACGGCCGGCCGCTCGACATCGACGCGCGCGGCGCGCGCTTCGGCGAGCACCAGCAGTCGGGGATGGTGTTCGTCGACGGCGTGGAGATCGGCGACATGGCCGACGTGGCGCTGCGCGACCGCCGGATGCTGTCGGCCGACGGGATCTTCATCGTGGTCGCCACGATCGCCGAGCAAGACGGCCGCTCGGTCGCCGACCCGGAGGTGATCTTCCGCGGTGTCCCGTTCCTCGACGAGGCCGGTCGCCTCGTGGAGGAGATCCGCCTCACGGTCGAGGAGACGCTGCAGCGCGCGGCGGATGAGGAGCTCCGCGAGGTCGACCTGATCCAGCAGGCGCTGCACGACGACTTGGCGCAGCTGGTCTACGACCGCTTGAAGCGACGGCCGATGGTTCTTCCCGTCGTCGTCGAGGTATGAGGTCCCTCGTGGCGGCCCGGGTTGGCGCTAGGCCGCCCGCTCGCTGAGGGTTCCCGCCCCGACCGACGGCGTGGCTGGCGCGCTCGCGGGTGACGCCGGCAGCCGCACGACGAAGCGCGCGCCGTGGGGCGCCACCTGCTCCAGCGTGACGCTGCCCCCGTGCGATTGCGCGACGGCGCGCACGATCGCCAGGCCGAGGCCGAACGACCCGCCCCGGTCGCCGGTGCCGCGCACGAAGCGCTCGAACAGCGTCGGCTCAAGCTCGGGCGGCACGCCGGGGCCGTCGTCTTCGACGACCAGCCGCGCCTCGCCGGGCGGGCGGGTTCCCTTCCCGCGTCCGCCGAGCGTCTCGGTGCGAACGTGGATGGCGGTTCCCGGGGGAGTGTGGCGCAGCGCGTTCTCGATCAGGTTGAGCGCCACGCGCAGCAGCTCGTCGTGGTTGCCCTCGACCACCACGGGCTGCGCGTCGATCGACAGCTCGTGCTCGCCGCTCAGCGGCCCCAGCTCGGCCGCGGCGTCGGTGGCGAGCAGCGCGAGATCGACGGGCTGGTGGGGCACGGCGCGGCCGACGTCGCTGCGCGCCAGCAGCAGGAGGTCGGCGACCAGCCGTCGCATCCGCCGCGAGGAGCGCAGCGCGGAGCGGGCCGTTTCTCCCTGTTCGCCGCGCAGCGATTCTGCCAGCAGCTCGAGGTTGGCGAGCACCGAGGTGAGCGGAGTGCGCAGCTCGTGCGAGGCGTCGGCCACGAAGCGGCGCTGGCGCGCCAGCATCGTTTCGGTCTCGGCGTGGGCGTCGTCGAGCGATTGGAGCATCCCCTGCAGCGTGCTTGCCAGCTCGGCCACCTCGTCGTCGGCCTCCGGCTGGGGGATCCGCGCGGAGCGGTCCTGCGTGCGGGCGATCTCGGCCGCGGTGGAGGTGAGGTTGGCGATCGGCTGCATCGCCCGCCGCGCGATCGCCGCTCCGGCGAGCAGCGCGAGGCTCGAGCCGGCGAGCGTGCCGAGCAACAGCAGCAGCTCCACGCGCGCGATCGTCGGCTGGATGTCGGAGAGCGGGCGCGCGTACTGGATCACCACGTACCCGCCCACTTCCAGCTGCTCGGCGCGCGATTCGACGCGGTAGCCGTTCACGTTCTCGCCCCGTTCCAACCCGGCGATCCGGCCGCTGGGCGAGTCGAGTTCGGGGGCGTGGGGGGTGTGTTCGATGACGCTGCCCGAGGTGGAGAGGATCACGCGGATCGCGGCGTGCTCGGGGGCCGCGTATTCGTTGATGTTGGGCGTCACCACGAGGCGCCCGCCGCGCGTCACCGAGATCTTCAGCAAGCCCGACAGCTCTTCGGTGGAGGCCTTCACTTCGTTGTTGAAGTCGCTGCGGATGCGATGCACGGTGAGCGAGCCCACCACCAGCGCGAAGCCGCAGAGGATCACGAACGTCAGCAGCGCCGACACCAGCGCCAGGCGCGTGCGGATCGGCAGGCGGTCGAAGGCGACGTTGATGCGCCGCGCGAGCTTCCGCGGCGCGCCGCCCGCCCCGGCGTGCTCGGGGGGCGCCAGATCCGGCACGCCGGGTCCAGGGGGCGCCGTGCCCGCGGGCTCAGGCCCTGAGGACGTAGCCGGCTCCCCGGATCGTGTGCAGCAGCCGCGGCTCGCCGCCGGCCTCCAGCTTGCGGCGCAGGTTGGAGACGAACACCTCGATGGTGTTGGTTTGCGAGAAGGGGTCATAACCCCACACCTCGTCGAGCAGTCGCTGCCGGGAGATCACGATCCGCTCGTTGCGCATCAGGTACTCGAGCAATTCGAACTCGCGCTGGGTCAGCTCGATCGCGCGCTCGCTCCGCTGCACCTCGTGCGTGTCGGCGTTGAGCGAGAGGTCGCCGACGCGCAGCGGCGCCGAGCCGCGCGGCGGGCGGCGGCGCAGCAGCGCCCGCATCCGCGCGAGCAGCTCCTGGCGCTCGAACGGCTTGACGAGGTAGTCGTCGGCGCCGGCGTCGAGCCCCTCCACGCGCGACTCCAGCGCGTCGCGCGCGGTGAGGATCAGGATCGGCACGTCGTCCTGTGCGCGCATCCCGCGCGCCACGTCGATCCCGTCGACCCGCGGCAGCCCCAGGTCGAGGATCACGAGGTCGGGGAGGAACGTGTGCGCCTGCTCCAGCCCCGAGGCGCCGTCGAGCGCGATCTTGACGTCGTAGCCCTCCATCCGCAGCGAGCGCTGCAGCGCCTGGGCGATCTCCTCGTCGTCCTCGACGACGAGCACTCTCGGAGCACGGCCAAAGTCATTCATGCGACCACCGGTGTAGCGATTCGTACTAAAGGGATGGTAAGGGGTTCGAGCAGGGTCTGAGCGGTCGGCGTCGAAGGTGGCCTGGAATGGCCGGCGCAAGGAAAAAGAGTCAGACCAAAAGAAGCCCGCCCACCCGCTCGACCAATCGGAGATTGGCCGGCGCGAAAGCGCGTCGGCGCGGCCGCGGGCGCGGCTCCTACTTGGCGGCGTGGCCGCTGCGCCCGCCCCAGCTGGACGAGCGCCAGCGCGATGTGCTGGCACTGGCGCTGATCGCGCTCGGCGTGTTTCTCGCGGTGGTGCTGTGGGGCGGCGGCGAAGGCGGCCGCGTCGGGCACGCGCTGGCGGTGGCGCTCGGCTTCACCGCGGGACGCGCCAAGATCCTCGCGCCGATCGCGCTGCTGGGTGCCGGTGGCGCGATGCTGATGCGCCCGGTGCTGCCGGCGTTGCGCCCCCTGCGCACGGGCAGCATCTGTCTGTTCGCCGGGATCGTGCTGGCGCTGGCGAGCGGCGGCAGCGGCACGCACCGCTGGTCGTCGACCTACTTGCAGGCGCATGGCGGCGCGGTGGGGGAGGCGCTGTTCGAAGCGACGCACCGCCTCGCGCAGCAGGCGGGCGTGGACATCCTGATCGTCTTCCTGCTGCTGGTCGGCGCGATCCTGCTCACCGGCGCGTCGCTGGCGACCGTGCTGCGCGCGACCGGCGCCGGCATGGTCGACAGCACGCGGATGCTGCGCACGCGCATGCAGTCGCGCAGCCCCGAACGCGCCCAGGCGCCGACGGGGGAGCTGCCCGCCGAGCCGGCGCGTGCGGCCGAGCACCTGCTGCCGCCGGAGCCCGAGCCCGGGAAGCTGGTCGTGCGTGCCACTCACGTGGAGGCGCCCCCGCTCGACGACGAGCCGCTGGCACCGATCGACCCGTGGGCGCAGGAGCCCGATGCAGCAGAGCAGCCCGAGCTCGACGATCTCCCGGCGGCGGACGCGAGCGAGGAAAAAGAGGAGCAGGAGGGGGAGGGGGCTGCCGGCAGCGGCCTCGCGCTCACCCCGGAGGACCTCACTCCCCAGGGCCGCCTGCGCGAGCGGATCACCGACGACCCCGACTTCGAGTGGCGGCTGCCGCAGGCGAGCAAAGTGCTGTCGCGCTCGACCGCCGAGCAGTCGCGCCCGGACACCGCCGGGCAGGAGCGCACGGCCGCCAACCTGGTCGAGGCGCTCGGCCACTTCGGCGTGCAGGCGAAGGTGATCGGCACCGTGGCCGGCCCGCACATCACCCGCTACGAGCTGCGCCTCGCCCCTGGCACGAAGGTGGGCAAGGTGGCGCAGTTGAAGGACGACCTCGCGTACGCGCTGGCCGCCACCGACATCCGCATCCTCGCGCCGATCCCCGGCAAGCAGGCGGTGGGCGTGGAGGTGCCCAACGCGCGCCGGCGGATCGTGCGCCTGGGAGACGTCTACCAGGAGCCGCCGTCGGACTGGTCGCCGTTGACGGTGTGGCTGGGCAAGGACGTCGCCGGCAAGGCGATCGGCGCCGATTTGGCGAAGATGCCCCACCTGCTGGTCGCCGGCACGACCGGCGCGGGCAAGTCGGGCGCGATCAACGCGATGCTCGCCAGCGTGCTGCTGCGCGCCAGTCCGCAGGAGCTGCGCCTCGTGCTGGTGGACCCCAAGCAGGTGGAGCTCAACCATTACGAGTCGATCCCGCACCTCCTGACGCCGGTGATCACCAGCCCGCGGATGGCGGCCAACGCGTTGCAGAACCTCGTGCGAGAGATGGAGGAGCGCTACGGGACGATGTCGTTGGCGCGGACGCGCAGCCTCCCAGAGCTGAACAAGGCGCGACTCGGGCAGGGCCAACCCCCCCTTCCTTACATCCTCTGCGTGATCGACGAGCTGGCCGACCTGATGATGGTCGCCCCCGCAGATGTCGAGGACTCGATTATCCGTCTCGCGCAGAAGGCGCGCGCGGTGGGCATCCATTTGGTGCTGGCCACGCAGAGCCCGCGCGTGGACGTGATCACCGGCATGATCAAGGCCAACGTGCCCTCGCGGATCGCGTTCGCGGTCAGCTCGCAAACCGACTCGCGGGTGATCCTCGACCAGAACGGCGCCGAGTCGCTGCTGGGGCAGGGCGACATGCTGTTCAGCCCGGTCGGCAGCTCGCGGTTGCAGCGCATCCAGGGCGCCTACATCGACGAGCCGCAGATCGCCAAGCTGACGGAGTTTTGGCGCCGCCAGGGCGAACCGGAGCTGCGCGAGGAGCTGCTGGAGGAGGTCGAGCCCAGCGAGCCGGAGGAGGCGTCGCCCGACGAGTTCGACCCCGACGAGGACCCGCTGCTGAAGGATGCGATCGCGCTGGTCGTGGAGATGGGGACCGCCTCGACCTCGATGCTGCAGCGCCGCCTGCGCCTCGGCTACACGCGGGCCGGTCGGCTGATCGACATGCTCGAGCGCCGCGGCGTGATCTCCGGCTACGAGGGCTCCAAGCCCCGCCAGGTGCTGGTCACGGAGGCCGACCTGCCGCGCGTGCTGGCATCGTTGGAGGAGCGGGCCGTGGCCGCCGATCCGGGAGAGCGCTGAGGCAAGCGGGCGTGAGAGCCCCCAGGCACTAGCCTCTACGGCCGATGCCCGATATCGGAGAAACGCTGCGCGAGGCGCGGATGCGCGAGCGCACCGACGTGTCGGAGATCGAGGCGCAAACGAAGATCCGCGCCAAGTATCTGCGCGCGCTGGAGAACGAAGAGTGGGACCTGCTGCCGGGCCCCACGTTCGTCAAGAGCTTCCTGCGCACCTACGGCGACGCCCTCGGCCTCGACGGCCGCGCGCTGGTGGAGCAGTACAAGCTCACCTACGAGCACCCCTCCGACGCGCCGGATCCGATCCAGCAGACATCAGTGTCGGCCTCGCGCCGCGCCCGCCAGCGCACCGGCGGCGCGCACCGCGCTCCCAACGGCGCGACCGGCCGCCAGGGCCCGTCGCGCGGGTACATGGCGGCGGTGGCCGCGATCGGCGTGGTGATCGTGCTGCTGGTGTACGCGCTGCTGTCCGGCGGCGGCTCGCCGTCGCACCCGGCCAGCACCACAACCACGTCGAATCTGCACGGCGCCCGGGCCAAACGCGGCCACCACCGCCCCGGCACCAGCGCGATCGGCGCGACCACGGCGCTGGCCTCCGTGCGCTTCGAACCGACGGCCGAAGTGTACGTGTGCCTGGTCGGCGACGGCCGTCGCCGGATCCCCAGCGAAATCCTCACCCCGACCAGCCCGCGGCCGACCTACCACGCCCACCGCTTCCTGCTGACGCTCGGCAACAACCACCTGACGCTGATCGTCGACGGCCGCCCGCTCGAAGTGCCCGCTTCCTCGCGCGCGATCGGCTACGCGATCACGCACACGGGCGTGCGCGCGCTGGCGGAAAGCGAAGACCCCACGTGCAAGTAGGGGTGCACGGCCGGAGCATCGGCGGCCGCTCGCGCGCGAGGGCGAGGAGGCGCGGCGGCCGATGAGCATGCGCGCCGGCATCGTCGTCACCGGCACGGAGGTGCTGACCGGCCGCGTGAGCGACCGCAACGGCCCCTGGCTGGCCGACCGCCTGGAGGAGCTCGGCGTCGACCTCGCCCAGATCGCGATTGTGGGCGACCGCCGCGAGGACCTGTTGGCCGCGCTGCGGTTCATGACCGCCGAGGGGTACGAGCTGATCTTGACGAGCGGCGGCCTCGGCCCCACGGCCGACGATCTCACGATCGAGGTGGTGGCCGAGTTCCAGGATCGCCCGATGACCTGGGACGGGCCGCTGCAGGAGCGGATCGAGGCGAAAGTCGCCCGTTTCGGCGCCCGCTGGCGCAACGTGGACGTGGAGGCGATGCGCGAGGGCGCCCGCAAGCAGGCGACGATCCCGCGCGGCGCGACGGTGCTCGAGCCGGTGGGCACCGCCCCGGGGCTGGTCGTCGCGCCGGAGAAGCGGCCCGCCGAGCCGGCCGCGGGCGCTGCCGCCGCGCCCGACGGGCCCACCGTGGTGGTGCTCCCCGGCCCGCCGCGCGAGCTGCAGCCGATGTGGGAAACCTCCGTGCGCGAGCAGTTGCGCCCCGGCGGCGCGCTGCGCGCGGCGCTGGCGCACACGACCGAGTACCGCCGACGCACGTTGCGCCTGTGGGGCATCCCCGAGTCGGAGATCGCCGAGACGCTCCGTGCGGCCGAGCGCGCCGGCCTGGCGCTCGGAGGGCTGGAGATCACCACCTGTTTGAAACGGGGCGAGGTCGAGGTGGTCACCCGCTACGAGCCCCCCGCGCAGGGGGAGTACGACGCTTTGGTGGCGTTCGTGCGCGAGCGCCACGCCGAGTCGCTGTTCTCCGAAGATGGGGCGACCATCGACGAGCAGGTGGCGGCGCTCCTGTGCGGGGACGGAGATACGCCGGCGCGCACAATCGCAACGGCCGAGTCGTGCACCGGCGGCCTGCTGGCGGCGCGTCTGACGGAGCTGCCGGGCGCCTCGGCATACGTGCGCGGCGCGCTCGTGGCGTACGCCAACGACCTCAAGACCGCGCTCGCGGGGGTCCCCGCGGAGCTGATCGCGCGCCACGGCGCGGTCTCGCCGGAGGTGGCACAGGCGCTGGCGCAGGGCGCGCGCGAGCGCCTCGGCGCCGACATCGGCGTGGGGGTAACGGGCGTCGCCGGCCCGGGCGGCGGCACGGAGGAGAAGCCGGTTGGCACCGTCTGCCTGAGCGTGGTCGCCGGCGGGGCGGACGACGACGGGGTGGGTGGGTCTCCACTCACCCGCACGGTGACGCTTCCGGGGGGCCGCGCCGACGTGCGCGACCGGGCGACCACCGTGGCGCTGCACCTGGTGCGCCGGGCGCTCGTGAAGTTCTGAGGAGTGGGAAACAACGGCTTGCGTCGTTCCCGCGAGCGTGCTACGCCTATACTCATATTTTTGAAGAAGTCGGAGCGGATAGATGGAGTCGCTCCGGGCTTGCAGGTGCGATCATCACCGCCATGACCAGGGGTTCGGAAGCGAGGTTGTTCGTAGCGCTCGACCTTCCCGGGGAGGTTCGCGCACAGCTTGCCTGGTGGGGGCGTGCCGCCGCCACCAACGTGCGCTCCACGGCGCCTTCGGCCGCCACCATGCCCTCGGCGTTCGCGTCGCGTGGACGCTTTCCCAGTCGCCGGCGCGAGGCGCGTCCGCTGCCCACCCGCCAGCTGCGGCTGCTGGAGTCCGACACGCTGCACGTCACGCTCGCCTTTCTCGGCAACCGCCCGGTGGGCGAGATCGAGGTGCTCGGCAGGGTGCTGAGCGCCGTGTGCGCCGAGTCGGCGCCGCTCGGCGAGCTGTCGTTCGGGGCGCCGCTGTGGCTGCCCCCGCGCCACCCGCGCGCGCTGGCCGTGGAGGTGCACGACGGCGCCAACCACGCGCTGGAGGCGCTGCACACCTCGATCCGCACGGCGCTGGCCGCGATCTGCGAGCGCGAACCGGCGGGCGCGTTCGTCACCCGCCGCAACGTCGAAGGCCCCGCCCGCCGGCGGTTTCGCCCGCACGTCACGGTCGCGCGCATGCGCCCCGCCGAGGCGCCGCGCGAGCGCCAGCTGCCGGTCACGCCGGCGCTCACCTTCCAACCGCGCTCGATCACGCTGCAGCGCTCCTGGCTGACCTCCGCCGAGGCCGTTTACGAGGGGCTCGTGACCTGCCCGCTCGGCAGCGCCTTCTGAGGCGGCCGAGCCGCCGCGCAATCGAACAAACGTTCCGTCCGACGCCCCATCTACCTTGCACGCTCCGACCGATTTTTTCCCGACCCGGAGGAGCCGACCATGCCCGTCACCGACCAGGAGAAGGCCGCCAAGGCCCGCGACGCCGCGCTGAAGGGCGCGCTCAGCCAGATCGAGCGCGAGTTCGGCAAAGGCACCGTGATGCGGATGGGCGACGAGGGCGCGCAGGTGCGCGTCGCCGCGATCCCCACCGGGGCGCTGTCGCTCGACCTGGCGCTCGGGATCGGCGGCGTGCCGCGCGGGCGGATCGTCGAGGTCTTCGGCCCCGAGTCATCCGGCAAGACCACGCTGATCTACCACGTCCTCGCCGAGGCCCAGCGGCTCGGGGGGGTCTGTGCTTTCATCGACGCCGAGCACGCGATGGACCCGCTCTACGCCAAGGAGATCGGCGTCGACATCGACGAGCTGCTCGTCTCCCAGCCCGACTACGGCGAGCAGGCGCTGGAGATCGCCGACATGCTGGTGCGCTCCGGAGCGATCGACGTCGTCGCGATCGACTCCGTCGCCGCGCTCACCCCGCGCGTGGAGCTCGAGGGGCAGATGGGCGACCAGACGGTCGGCGCGCAGGCGCGGATGATGTCCCAGGCGATGCGCAAGATCGCCGGCAACCTGAACCGCACCTCCACGCTCTGCATCCTCACCAACCAGATCCGCGAAAAGGTCGGCGTCATGTTCGGCTCGCCCGAGACCCAGCCCGGGGGGCGCGCGCTGAAGTTCTATGCCTCCCAGCGCCTGGACATCCGCCGCATCGAGACGCTCAAGGACGGCACCGAGGCGGTCGGCAACCGCGTGCGCGTCAAGGTCGTCAAGAACAAGCTCGCCGCCCCCTTCCGCCAGGCCGAGTTCGACATCGAGTTCGGCAAAGGCATTTCCAGCACCGGCTGCCTGATCGACCTCGGCATCGAGGACTCCGTGGTCACCAAGTCCGGCTCCTTCTTCTCCTACGGCTCCGAGCGTCTCGGCCAGGGCCGCGGCGCCGCGAAGGCCTACCTCACAGAGCACCCTTCGATGGCCAAGGAGATCCGCGCACGGATCTTCGCCGCTCGTGGCATCTCGCCCGAGGGCCCGTCGGTGGGCCTCGAGGCGGTGCCCGACGCCGCCTCGGATGGCACAGGCGAAGGATCGGCCAAGGAGGTCGCGGCCGCGACCACGCCGCCCGAGGGGCGTGAGGCCGTACAGGAGGGGCGGCGCGTTCGCGCGGTGGCGTAGGGGAGGGCATCGGGCGCCCGCGGAGACGCCGCAGGTCGAACTTCTCCTTCAAGCCGAGGCGTAGGCGCGATCACTGGTGCCCTACGTGATGCCCTATAATTTGCGGCATGCGGAAGACGAGCGTGTATCTGGATGATGAGCGTGCTGATCGACTGGCGCGGTTGGCGCAGCAGGAGGGACGCTCTCAGGCAGAAGTGCTGCGCGAAGCGATCGACGACTACGAGCCCAAGCCTTCGCGCGACCGCGATTTCGCACTCGCCGCCGGATTCCCTCGCATTGATGCCGATCCTCGGCCTATCTCGCAGATCCCCGAGCGGGAGCTGCTCGAAGGCTTCGGCGCTTGACGCTCCTTATCGACGCGGCGCCCCTCGTCGCTCTCGCAGATGCAGGCGAGCCCAGGCGCGAGGCAATCCAGGCTGCGCTCTCCGATGAGCCTGGTGCGCTCGTGATCCCAGCCCCGACTACGGCAGAGATCGATTATATGCTCGGCAAGCGTTTTGGCGCTCCAGCACGTCGAGCCTTCCTAGCCGACCTCGCGATCGGACGTTTCTCGGTCGCTGCGCTGGAGCGCGAGGAGTATGCGCGCATCAACGACCTGGAAGCCCGCTATGCAGATCTGGAGCTCGGGCTCGCCGACTGCGCGCTCGTCGTGCTCGCTGCTCGCTGCCGCACAACACGGATCCTGAGCTTCGACGAGCGCCATTTCCGCGCGGTACGACCGCTGTACGGCGACGCATTCACGATCCTGCCTCGGGACACGTGAGTTGTCGGCGGCCGTCGTGTACGCGACGGCTACCCTTCGGAGATGATGAGGACCTACCATGTCACCTCCTTCGGGTGCCAGATGAACGAGCACGACTCCGAGCGGATGAAGGGCATGCTCCAGTCGCTCGGCTACACCGAGGCACCCGCCCGCGCGGAGGCCGACGTGATCCTGTTCAACACCTGCTCGATCCGCGAGAGTGCCGACTCGCGCTTCATCGCCCACCTCGGCGAGGCCAAGCGCCTCAAGCATGAACGGCCCGAGCGGATCGTCGGCGTAGGGGGGTGTTGGGCGCAATCGGTGAAGGAGGAGGTGTTCGAGCGCTTCCCGTTCGTGGACGTGGCGTTCGGCCCCGGCCAGGTGCACAAGCTGGCCGAGTTTCTCAACTCCGAGTCGCTCACCGCCCAGGGTTACTTCGAGTTCGAGGGCTTCACCGGCCGCCTCCCGGCGCACCGTGCGCGGACCCACCAGGGATGGGTGCAGATCAGCGTGGGCTGCAACTGTCGTTGCTCCTACTGCATCGTCCCGTCCACCCGCGGTCGCGAGGTGAGCCGGCCCTTCGAGGAGTTGGTGGAGGAGGTGCGGGCGATGGCCGCCGACGGCGTACGCGAGGTGACCTTGCTGGGGCAGAACGTCAACTCCTACGGGCGCGACCTGCGGGTGGGCGGGACCCGATCCCGATCGTTCGCCGAGCTGCTGCACGCGCTGGACGCGGTGGACGGCATCGAGCGTGTCCGCTACACCTCGCCCCATCCGAAGGACATGCGCGAGGATGTGATCCAGGCCCACGCCAATCTACGCACACTATGTGAGCACATACATCTGCCGCTGCAGTCGGGCTCCTCGCGAATCCTCAAGGCGATGCGGCGCACGTACGACCGCGAGCGCTATCTGGATCGGGTGGCGCTGATCAGGGAGCACGTCCCCGACGTGTCGCTCACGACGGACATCATCGTCGGCTTCCCGGGCGAGAGCGAGGAGGACTTCGAGCAGACGCTGTCGCTGGTCGAGCAGGTGCGCTACGACGGCGCCTTCACGTTCCTCTTCTCGCCCCGCCGGGGGACGGAGGCGGGGAAGATCGCCGAGGGTCTCGTCGCGCACCCCGTGAAGGTGGCGCGCATGGAGCGCCTGGTGGAGGCCGTCCAGCGCCACGCCCGCGAGCGCGCCCAGCGCTTCGTCGGGCGCACCCTGGAGGTGCTGGTCGAGGGTCCCTCGCGCACCGACCCCGCGCGCCTGCGCGGGCGCACCCGCCACAACAAGGTCGTCAACTTCGCCGGGCTCTCCTCCCCCGGCGAGCTGACGCAGGTGCGGATCGACTCCGCGACCTCGCAGACGCTCGCCGGGGAGGAGCTGCTGCTCGCTACGCGGCGGTAGGGCTTGGCCCCGGGGGCGGGCCGGTGTAGCTCGAACCCGTTTCTGAGCCCGAAGAGCCCGACCCCGATTCCGAGCCAGAGCCGCCGGAGCCGCTCGACCCTTTGCCCATGTGCGGGCAGTGGCCGCCCGGCATCGGCGTGGAGCCCCGGCCCCGGCCGCCTTTGGACTGCGACGGGGCCGGAGCGGTGGGGGACGGAGCGGTAGGGGTGCCCGACGTCGACTGGGTCTGTGTGGCACCCGTCGTCGAGCTCGAACCGCTCGGGGAGGCGGCCGCGCCGGCGATGCCGGCGAGCGCGCCTCCGGTTGCCAGCGCGCCCACCACGACAACCGCCCTGATCGTGTTTGCCCTTGTCATGGGACCTCCTGTGGTTGGTAGGGGCTTCTCACTACGCCCACCATCGTGCGCGGTGTCCCTAAGCGGGCCGCAACGTGCGTGTAAGGCGAAACGAAGGAGTTGGCGCCGCGAAGAAGCGCCGGCGGCGGCACGGCGTCGGCGAAAAAGCCGTCCTACGACGCCCGGCCGGCGGCGCGGTGGCCGGCGGCGACCTCGACCGCGAGCTGCTCGCCGCCGCTCATTCGCGTGGCGGTCGCCGCGAGCGCGGGGGCGACGCCGGCGAACATCGTGCCCACGCGCAGCGCCAGCGGCGCGACGTCGACCTCGGTGCGGTTGCGTTCGATTGCGTCGGCGACCGCCACCGCGACGTCGTGGGGGGTGCGCGTGCCGACACCCGGCGGCAACTTGGCGCCCGCCGTGGCGAACATGCCGGCTTCGCGGATGAAGCCCGGGTTGAGCACGGTGACGCCGACGTTTTGTGTGCGCAGCTCCGGGCGCAGCCCCAGCGCGAAACCGCGCAGCCCGAACTTGGTGGCGTCATACAGCGAGCTGAGCGGTGTGGCCGCCTTGCCCGACAGGGAGGAGACGAACAGCAGGTGCCCCCCGCCGCGCGCGGCCATCGCCGGCGCCAGCGTGCGCGCCATCGCGATCGGCGCGCGCAGGTTGACCTCCAGCGTGCGGTCGATCTCCTCCTGCGCGAAGTCCTCCAGGCGCCCGGCGCCCGGCAGCGCGGCGTTGGCGACGAGGATGTCCACCGCGCCCGCCTCCGCCAGCAGCCGCTCGACCGCGGCGCGATCGGCCAAGTCGACGGCCAGCGCGCGTGCCCCCAGCTCCTGTGCCAGCGGCTCCAGCACCTCCACGCGCCGACCCGTGAGGACCTGCTGCGCGCCGCGCCTGTGCAGCTCGCGCGCGATCGCTTCGCCGATGCCGCCGGTGGCGCCGGTGAGAAGCACCGTGGATCCGGGAATGCGCATTGCCTGTGTCAGCCTACGCGAATGCAAGTGATCGCGCTCTTCGGTCCCACCGGCGTGGGCAAGACCGCCGTGGCGGTGGCGCTGGCGCGGCGGTTGCGCGCCACCGGCGAGGACCCGGTGGCGGTGTCGGCCGACGCGCTGCAGGTGTACATGGGGCTGGAGACGCTCACCGGCGTGGCATCGCCGGTCGAGCGCGCCGCACTGGAGCACCGGCTGGTGTCGTTCCTGCCGCCCGACGCGTCGTTCAGCGCCGGCCAGTACGCCGAGCTGGCGCACGCCGAGATCGACGTGCTGCTGGCGCAGGGCAGGCGGCCGATCGTGGTGGGCGGCACCGGCCTCTACCTGCGCGCGGCGCTCACCGAGCTGAGTTTGCGCCCACCCCCGCCGGAGGGTTTGCGCGAGCGGCTGAGGGCCGAGCTGGAACGTGAGGGCCCACAGGTGCTGCACGCCCGCCTGGCCGCTGCCGCGCCGTGGGCGGCGGCGCGGATCGAGCCGACCGACCGCCAGCGGATCGTGCGCGCGCTGGAGCTGCTGGCGGCGGGGGAGCTCGAGCCGCCCGAGGGCCCGTCGCAGCTGTGGACCGAGGAGGTCCGCCGACCTACGCTGCTGGTGGGCCTGACGCTGGAGCGGGAGCGGTTGTACGCGCAAATCGACGCCCGTGTGGAAGCGATGCTGGCGGCGGGGGTGCGCGAGGAGGTGCTGCGCGCCCACGCCGCCGGCGCGTCGGGCACCGCGCGCAAGGCACTGGGCTTCGAGGAGCTGCTGGCCGGGGACGTGGAGGCGATGCAGCGCCGCACCCGCAACTATGCTCGCCGCCAGTTGTCGTGGATGCGCAAGCTGGCGGGCGTCCACCTGATCGACCTCACCGGCCGCAATGCCGAGGAGGTGGCGGGGGGGATCGTCGCGGCGCTGGCCTTGCCGGCGCCGGCAAGGCCCGCCGCCGGGCGCGGCTGAGGCGCATCGCGCCGCCCGGCCCCAATCCCGTCTGGCGGCACAGTGAGCGCCGCGCGAGCGCATAAACTCCGCGCGTTATGACCACTCCCGCGGAGATCGGCGAGCTGCGCTTCGAGAAGTGGCAGGCGCTGGGCAACGACTATCTGATCATCGAGCGCGAGCAGCTGCCGTTGGAGCTGACGCCGTCGCGCATCCGCAAGCTGTGCGCGCCGCACTTCGGGATCGGGGCGGACGGGGTGCTGGTGCTGGAGCGAAGCGAAGCGCCGTACGTGGCGAGACTGTCGATCTTCAACCCCGACGGCTCCGAGGCCGAGCTGTCGGGCAACGGGGCGCGCGAGGCGGTGCTGTATCTGCGCCGTCACGGCTGGACCGAGGAGGACGTCTTCTCGATCATCACAGCGGCAGGGAAGATCACGCCGACGATCCTCAGCCCGCACAGCTGCCGCGTCGACATGGGCACGGCCTTTCTGGCCTCGTCGAGCTATCCGAGCGGCACCACCGACGGCCACGGGGAACTGAGTGCGGGCGGGCGGCGCTGGCGCTTCCAGCACGTCTCTGTGGGCAACCCCCAGTGTGCGATCCACGTCGAGGATCTGAACTCGCTGCGGGAGCTCGACCTGCCGGCGATCGGCCCGGCGATCGAAAACCACGAGCTGTTTCCGCACCGCACCAACGTCTCCTGGTACACCGAGACCGAACCGGGCCGCATCCGCGCGCGGATCTTCGAGCGTGGGGTGGGGGAGACGCTCTCCTCCGGCACCGGTGCCACCGGGGCGGCCGTTGCGCACCATCTGCACGGCGGCGGCCAGTCGGGCTCGCCGCTCACCGTTGCGCTCGATGGCGGCGAGCTGCAGGTGGAGGTGGGGGAGGAGCTGCACGTGCAGCTGACCGGCTGGGCGCGGCCGGTGTACGAGGGGCGGCTGAGCGACGACTTCGTCAGAGAGCTGCGCGAGACCGAGTGAGGCGCCGGGCCTATGGCACCACCAGACAACCAACCGACCAGGGGAACGCATGAGACCGAGTGAGCGACTGAGCCGCATCCCGCCGTACCTGTTCGCCGAGCTGGAGCGCAAGATCGCCGCCAAGAAGGCGGCCGGTGAGGATGTGATCAGCCTCGGGATCGGCGACCCCGACCGCCCGACGCCGGCGCTGATCGTGGAGGCGATGCGGGAGGCCGTCACCGAGCCCGAGACCCACCGGTATCCGTCGAACCGCGGCCGTGGTGACTTCCGCGAAGCGGTGAGCGACTTCTACGCGCGGCGCTTCGACGTGGAGCTCGACCCGGCGCACGAGATCATCCCCGCGATCGGCGCCAAGGAGGCGATCTTCAACCTCAACCTCGCCTTCCTCGACCCCGGAGACGCGGCGCTGGCGTCCGACCCCGGCTACCCGGTGTACACCGGCGGCCCGCTGCTGGCCGGTGGCGACCCCGTGCCGCTGCCGCTGGTGCCCGAGCTGGGCTTCGTCCCCGACCTGGAGGCGGTCGCGCCCGAGGATGCGCGGCGCGCGAAGCTGATGTACCTCAACTACCCCAACAACCCCACCGGCGCGCTGGCGCCCGAGGGCTTCTTCGAGCGCGCGGTGGCGTTCGCGCACGAGCACGACATCCTCGTGGTGCACGACAACTCCTACTCGGAGATCGCCTACGACGGCCACCGCCCGCCGTCGTTCCTGGCGACGCCCGGCGCCCGGGAGGTGGGGATCGAGGTGTTTTCGCTCTCCAAGGGCTACAACATGACCGGCTGGCGCTGCGCGGTGGTGGTGGGAAACAGCGCGGCGGTGGAGACCTACTGGCGGCTGAAGACCAACATCGACTCCGGCCTGTTCGAGGCGGTGCAGCTGGCGGGAGTCGCCGCGCTCTCCCCCGAGGCCGACGCGGAGGTGGCCTCGATGAACGAGCTCTACCGCATCCGCCGCGACCTCGTCTGCGACGCGCTCGCCAAGGCCGGCGTGCACGTGACCCCGCCGAAGGGCACGATCTACGTGTGGGCGCCGATCCCCGACGGCTTTGCCAGCAGCGCCGCCTACTGCGAGCACGTGCTGGAGCAGACAGCCGTGGTGATCTCCCCGGGCAGCGCCTACGGCCCCTCTGGCGAGGGCTGGTTTCGGATCTCGCTCACCACCCCTGACGAGCGCCTCGCCGAGGCGGTGGAGCGTCTCGCGACGCTCTCCTGAGCGCTGAACGCTTGTGACCGATCGGCGCAGCCGCCCGGATCGGCGGCGGTGGGTCGTAGAATGGGTGTGAATGAATCGAAGCCGCAACGGTCGCACTGCCGTCACTCATAGTTCGAGCCCATCCGATTACGTGAATGGCGCGGCCAACGGTCGCTCCCCACGCGCCCGCCAGCGCGCCCTCTGCATCGCCGCGCTGCCGGACGCCGACGACAGCAGCGTGCGTGAGCTGGAAGAGCTGCTGCGCACCGCCGGCGTGGCGGTGGTGGGGGAGCTGGTGCAGCGCCGCGAGCAGCCGCACCCCAACACCTATCTCGGGCCGGGAAAGGTGGCGGAGGCCAAGCAGCTGGCGAAAGAGTGCGACGCCAACGTGATCGCCTGCGACGACGAGCTGAGCCCTCGTCAGGAGCGCAACCTGGAGGCCGAGCTGGGCCTCCCGGTGGTGGATCGCACGACGGTGATCCTCGACATCTTCGCCGCGCACGCCGCCAGCGCCGAGGGCAAGCTGCAGGTGGAGCTGGCGCAGCTGGAATACAACCTGGCGCGGATGCGCGGCCTCTGGAGCCACCTGGAGCGCCTCGGCGGCGGGATCGGCACGAGGGGCCCGGGCGAGAGCCAGATCGAGACCGACCGCCGCCTCGCGCGCGACCGGATCGCGGCGCTGCGCCGGCGTTTGGAGCACGTGCGCGGCACGCGCGCGGTGATGCGCGCCGAGCGCGAGCGCGCCGCGCTGCCGACGATCGCCCTCGCCGGCTACACCAACGCCGGCAAGTCGACGCTGCTGAACGCGCTCACGCTCGCCCACGGGCGCGGCGCCGCACCCGAACAGGCCGAGCTCGACCGCCGCGTGCGCGACCGCCTTTTCCACACGCTCGACCCCACCACCCGCACGGTCCACATCGGCGGCCGGCCCCACCTGTTGACCGACACGGTGGGCTTCATCCGCAAGCTTCCCCACCAGCTGGTGGACGCGTTCGGCGCCACGCTGGAGGAGACGATCCGCGCCGACCTGGTGCTGCACGTGCTGGACGCCTCCGCGCCTGAGAAGGAGATGGATGCGATGAGCCGCGCCGTGGAGGAGCTGCTGGCGGAGATCGGCGCCGACTCCTCGCCGCGAGTGCTGGTGCTCAACAAGATCGATCTGCTCGACGACGACACCCGCCACGAGCTGCGCCTGCGCCACCCCGAGGCGGTGCTCGTCAGCGCCAGCACCGGCGCCGGCCTCGACGAGCTCGCCGCCCGCGTCGAGTCCGAGCTGCGCCACACCCTCTGCCCCCTCGACCTCCTGGTTCCATACGCCAGCGGCGCCAGCCTCGCCGAGCTGCACGAGGTGGCCGGCGAGCTCGCCCGTCGCGACACCCCCGAGGGCGTCCGCGTCCGCGCGCTGGTCCCCGCTCGTCTGGCCCCCCGCTTCGCGCGCTTCGCGGTCGCCTGAGCCGTTAAACGACTCGACCCGTCGGAGCGGGTCGGGTGCGGGTGCAGGAGGAGCGACCTCCAAACGGCTGTCAACCGAGACCTGAGGCGTAGCAAGCCGGACCGGCGCACACGGTGGGCGCTGCCCACGAGTGCTCGTTGGGACGGTTCTCTCACGCGTGAGCTGCGATCCGCGCGCTTTCGTGAGCCTCACGCTCCAAGGTGTCGTCGAGCGGCAGCAGCTCCTGGCGGTCGAGCCCAAGCGCTGTGGCAATCAGCCAATCGGCAAACCACACGTTCTTGGGCAGCAGCGGGCCGTGCAGGTAGGTGCCGATCGTGTTGCCGCTGCGCGCGCCCTCGAAGCCGCTGTGCCCGTCGTTGCCATAACCCCTGAGCACGCGCCCGAGCGGCGCTTGATCCACGCCCAAACGGGTCCGGCCTCCGTGGTTCTCGAAGCCTGCCAGCACCGCTTTCTCGCCGTCCAGTGTCACTTCGATCGCGACGTTGCCGATCAGCCGCGGGCCATCCTCGCGCACGGTGCGCACGTCGAGCAGGCCGACACCCGCGATCTGCTCGCCCGGGCTGAGCTCATAGGAGCGCCCCAGCAGCTGGTAGCCGCCGCAGATGCCGAGCACGATCGCGCCGCGCGCCGCCGCCGCGTGCAGCGCGTCGCGCTTGGTCGCCAGCAGGTCCTCTGTGCACAACACCTGGTCGCGGTCCTGGCCGCCGCCGAGGTAGAAGAGGTCGTGCGCGTCGGCGTCGAGCGGCTCGCTGAGGCCGCAGGAGGTCAGCTGAAAGGGGATGCCGCGCCACACACAACGGCGCTCGATCACGAGCAGGTTGCCGCGGTCGGCGTAGATGTTCATCAGGTCGGGGTACAGCGCGCAGACGCGCAGGGTGCGGGACGCGGTGCTCATGTGAGTGCGCTTCCCGTCACGCCGCGCTCGGCCAGCAAGTCGCGCAGGGCGAGCATCGCCGTGTAGGTGGGCAGCGCGTACAGCGGAGCACGTGGACCGGGCGCCGGGGCGCCTCCCGCAGTCCCCTCCTCCTCCTCCTCCTCCTCCTCCTCCTCCCGACCGCCGAGCGCCATGGAAAGCGCCGTCGCCAGCTCGGGTTGCACCTCGATGCGCGCCAGCTCCACGCCGGCGTACTTCAGGCGCACCGCGAGCTCGGCGGCCCTGGTGCCGCTGCACGTGGCGCGCCGCACGCGCCCGGCGAGCAGCTCGAAATCGGCGTCCCACACCCAGGAGACGTCGCGGCCGTCGGCCGTATTGTCGTTGAGCACGCCCAGCAGGTCGTGCTCGCCCGGCTCCAGCGCCAGCGTGCGCAGTACCTCGTTGGCGCCGGCGGGGTTCTTGACGAGCAGGATGCGCAGCTCGCGCTCGACCGTCTCGCCGCCGGGTTCGGTCGCCGAGAGAGTGACGGTCTCGGCGCGGCCGAACGCCGCCCGGGTGTTTTGCAGGCCGGCGACGATCGTCTCCAGCGACACGTCGAGCGCATACGCGAGCGCGGCGGCGGCGAGCGCGTTGTAGACGTTGTAGAGGCCGGGGAGTGGCAGCGCGACCTCGGCCGCGCCGGCGGGGGTGTGAAGCATGAAGCGCGCCGCGCGCACGCCTTCGAGGTGCACGTCGGTGGCGCGCACGATCGGTGCGGGTCGCGCTTGGCCACACGAGGGGCAGCGGTAGTGGCCGAGGTGGCCGAGGTAGACGGCGTCGAAGCTGTAAGGGGCGCCGCAGTTGCGGCAGTGCTTGGCGTCGGCGGCGTGCGCCATGTGGGGGAGCGCCAGCGAGTTGTCGTCGACGCCGAAATAGACGACGTCCGCGGCGGATCGGTTGGCGGAGCCCTCGGCGTCGGCGCGCGCGCGACCGAGGTCGGCCACCATCGGGTCGTCGGCGTTCAGCACGAGCCGAGCGTCGCGGCCGGGGTTCTCCTGCAGCGTCTTCGCCCACCGCTCAGCGATCGTCTCGAGCTCACCGTAGCGGTCGAGCTGGTCGCGGAAGAGGTTGCCCAGCAGGATCGCGCGCGGGCGCAGCTGGGCGACCAGCTGGGCCAGCCAGAACTCGTCGACCTCGAACAGCCCCAGCTCGCCGTCGATCCCCGCGCGGCCGTGCGCAGCGGCCAGCAGCGTGGAGGCGATACCGCCAGCCATGTTGGCGCCAGCGCGGTTGTGCACGAGCGGCAGGCCGGCGCGCTTGAGGATCGAGGCGAGCATCGCCGCGGTGGTGGTCTTGCCGTTGGTGGCGGAGATCAGCACGCTGCCGCGCGACAGCCGCGCGCCCAGCAGGCCGATCGCGTCGGGCTCCAGGCGCGTCAGCACCTTCCCCGGCACGCTGGTGGCGCCGCCGCCGCGCAGCCGCGAGAGCGCGCCGACGGCGCGCGCGATCGCCAGCTTGGGGCCGAGCGGGCCGCTCACGGTTCGCCTGACGCGGCGCTCGCGGGGGCGCTCGCGCCAGTGTTCGCGTCACCGCTCGGCGCAGGCTCCCGCGCCTGCTCCGCGCCCAATGGGCTGTTCGCGGGCACCAGCACCCGCACGGCGTGCGGCATCACACCCACCCGCAGCGGCAGCTCGCCGATCGGGTCGCCGTCGGCGTACACCGTGAAGGGACGGTCGGCGGAGATCTGAAGCTCGCGGCCGCGCAGCACGTGCACGCGCGGGTCGTGGACGTGGGTGCCCTTGAACACCTTCGGCAGAATCGCGGTGAGGAACCGCAGCTTGGACATCCGCTCGAGGTACAGCACGTCCAGAAGCCCGTCGTCAAGCAGCGCGTCGGGCGCCGCGTACATGCCGCCGCCGTACGCCTTTGAGTTGCACGCGCCGACGGTGTACCCGGTGAAGGTCAGCGGCTCGCCGTCCAGCACCAGCTCGAACGTGGCCGGCCTCCAAGCGAGCAGCGCCCGCAGCGCGCCGTAGGCGTACACGAGGTTGCCCAGCCACGAGGGGGCCTCGTTGGCGATCCGGTTGGCGACCGAGTCGAAGCCGCAGCTGGCGATCCCCACGAACGTCAGCTCGCCGACCACGCCGAGGTCGAGCGCGCGCGCCTCGCCGCCGGCGATCGTCGCGCACGCCGCCACCGGGTCCTGTCCGATCCCCAGCACGCGCGCCAGGTCGTTGCCGCGCCCGCCCGGCAGCACCCCCAACACCGCATCCGGCACGCCGCGCAGCGCGTCGGCGGCGGCCCCCGCGAGGCCGTCGCCGCCGAGCGTCACCGGCGTCTCGCCGGCGCGCGCAGCCTCCAGCGCCAGCTCGCGCGCGTGCGGCAGGTCGCGCGTGTCTTCGCGGCGCACCATCAGCCCGTGGCCTTCCAGTGCGCTCACCACCGCCGGCGCGCAGCGCCCGGCGCGCCCGCCGCCGGCGGAGGGGTTCACGATCAGGCGCACGCTGGTGGGTGGCACGCAGCAAGGGTATTGAGCGAGGCCACGGCACCTCGGCCTCGGTCGGCTTCGGGCGGATGTGGCGACCGGGAACGCGCCGCCACATCCGCGTGCAGCCGGTTGGTCGCTGATTAAGATTGCGCGAAGAGCGCGCATTGGCGGGGTCTGGCGCAACTAAGCTGGCGGAAGTGTCCGCTCGCCGGCCCAATCCCGTCGCGGTGAGCCGCCTTGCGGTGGGCACCGCGTTGCTCGCGGCGGCCGCCGCGCTGGCCGCGTGCGGCAGCACCGCGAGCGGTTCCCGTGGGTTGGCGAAGGCGAGCGTCAGCGCGGCGGGGGGCAGCGGCGGCTGCAGCCGGGCGAGCGAGCCGGCGCCACGCGGTCCCCAGCACGTGCCGAAGCCGACCGAGCGGCTGAGTCCCGCCAAGCGCTATGTGGTGACGCTCGCCACCAACTGCGGCGCGATCGCGATTCAGCTGGACGTGGCCGACGCGCCGACGACGACGGCGTCGTTCGCCTATCTGGTGAAGCGCGGCTTCTACGACGACCTCACCTTTCACCGTGTGGCCGCCGGCTTCGTGATTCAAGGGGGCGACCCCAACGGCGACGGCAGCGGCGGCCCAGGTTATACGATCGTCGAGCGCCCGCCCGCCAACCTTCACTACACGCGCGGCACGGTGGCGATGGCGAAGACCGCCACCGACCCTGCGGGGGCGTCGGGCAGCCAGTTCTTCATCGTCACCGCCAACGCCACCGAACTGCCGCCGCAGTATGCGCTGGTGGGCAAAGTGGTGGGCAGCATGGCGAGCGTCGATGCGATCGCCAAGCTGCCCACGGTACCGCCGCAAGACGGCGAGCCGATCCACCCGGTGGTGATCAGCCGGGCGACGCTGTCGGCGAGCTGAGCGGGCTGCCGTCAGCGCTTCGGGCGCGTCAGCTCTTGCCGCCGCCGCCGCGGGCGGTTGCCAGCGCCTTGGCGCGACGGCGGCGCCCGATCAGCGCCGCGATGGCGAGTCCGGCGATCGCCACGAACAACCCCAGCAGCACGCCCGGCGCCAGGCCGAGGCCGCCGAACGGCAGCGAAACCAGCTCGACGATGCCGAGGCCGACGGCGACCAGCGCGATCACCAGCAGCAGGATCAAGAAGATGCCGCGCGCCCGGGCGAGGATCCCGGCCGACGCGGGCGGCATCAGCAGCCCCATCGCCCGCAACGCCAGCATCTGCCGTCCGCTGGGTGGCGCCTGCCCGAGCCGCTGAACGGCGTCGCGCAGGTCGCTCGGGCGCCGCTCGGCAAGCGCCAGGGAGGCGTCGGCCATGCGCCGGATCTGCATGCGCTCCTGCGGGCGCGCCGCGGCGATCGCCCGCTGGAAGTAGGCGCGTGCCTGCTCGGCGTCGAAGCGCTCGGCCGCCCGCGCCCCGAGGATCGACAGCGCCGCCGACTTGTACTTGGTCTCGGCCTCCAGCTGCTCGTCGCTGCGCTGCTCGAGCGCCTGGATCGCGTCCGCGGCGCCGCGCTGCTCGATCCGGATCTGTCGCTGTTTGGGTGCCATCGGCAGCGCATTGTAAGGGCTCCGAGTCGCTATGCTCCGCGCATGAGGCGTTCGCTTGCACTGATTGGGCTGTACGGCGCATGTGCGGTGCTTGCGCTGGGCGCCTTCGTTGCCCCGGCCGCTCTCTCGGCGCCCGCCACAACTCCCGCCGTGAAAGTAAAAACTGCGCCGGCGCCGAAAGTGAAAGTGACGCCGGCCAGCAAAGCGGCGACGCCTGCCAAACCGACGACGACCACGGCCACCACAGCCGAAGAAACCAGCGGCTCGGCCGTGAACACCGCGTCGGTGGCCCTGTTGGGGGTGGCGGTGGTGTTGCTGGGTGGGATCGCGGCTGTGATCGTGCGCCATGCGCGCTCGGTGGCGCCGGCGACGGAGGCATACGTCACCGGCGCCACCCGCAACCCCGAGGGCAAGCTGCGCAGGCGCCGCGCGCAGGCCAAGGCCGCGCGCCGGCAGCGCAAGCGTCACCGTAAACGGTAAGAGACAGCGCGCCGCCACTGCCAAGCGGTTACTACGGTCGGGCTAGTGCCTGGAGGCTGCTACTGCCGGGCGGTTACGCGTGTACGGCGCGTGTGCGTGGAGCGCCGCCATGGCGCGCGGATGCGCGACGGGGAGGGCGTGGCGCCCCCGCCGTGCGGTCCGCGCCGCGGGCCTAAGGGACCCCGCGGCCGGCGGTGGCGACGGAAGTCATCCGGCCGGGTACGGCTGCCGCCGTCGTCTTCGTCGGGCGAATCGGGCTCGGCGGGCTCGTGTGACTCGAGCGCCGCGTCGGAGCGGAACGGCACCCACAGCATGTAGGCGGCGATCGGCATCTTAATTAGCACCACCGCCAAGAACACAAACCAGATCCAGCTGTGCACCCCTCCGATGCTACCGCTCTCGGCGACCGGCGTCGGTCGGACAGCGCTACAGGTCCCGTCGTCCGATGTCGGGGTCGCGGTCGGGTAGCACGATCGTCGCCAGATCCACAGGACGCACGGTGGAGAGCACCGCGTCGAGCGCCACGCCCGAGAGCGTCTCGTGCTCGAGCAGCGCCTGCGCGGTCTCTCGCACCGTGTCCCAGTTGATCCGCAGCGTGTGCTCGGCGCGGGCCTCGGCCTCCTCGACGATGCGCTCCACCTCGGTGTCGATCACGTTCAGCGTGTTGGGCCCGATCGAGCCGAGGTCTTGCAGCGCGGCGCCGAGGAACACCTCGCCGCCGGCCTCGCCGATCGTGATGTGGCCGAGGCGCGGGCTCATCCCGTAGCTGGTGACCATCCGCCGTGCCAGCTTGGTGGCGGCGTGGAGGTCGTCGCTGGAGCCGGTGGACTCCTCGCCGAACTCGATGATCTCGCCGGCGGTGCCGGCGAGGATCGCCACCAAATGGCGCTCGAGGTCGGAGCGGCCGTGCATCACCGCGTCGCGGTCGGTGAGCATGTGCGCGGCGGTGCCCAGCTGGCGCCCGCGCGCGACGATCGACAGCTTCTGCGCGCTCACCACCTGTCCGATCGCGCGCGTGGCGACGGCGTGCCCGGCCTCGTGCACGGCGATCGTCCAGCGCTCGTCCTCGCTCAGCACGTGCCGCTTGGCCGGCCCGGCGACGACGCGATCGATCGCCTCCTCCAGCGTGTGCTGGTCGAGCGCGGTGCGGCCTTCGCGCACGGTGAGCAGCGCCGCCTCGTTGATCACGTTGGCCAGCTCCGCGCCGGAGAAGCCGGGGCAGAGCTTGGCGATCTCCAGCAGGTCGACGTGATCCTCGAACCGCCGGCCGCGTCCGTGCAGCGTGAGGATTTCAAAGCGCCCGTGCACGTCGGGGTTGTCGACCACCACCTGGCGGTCGAAGCGGCCGGGGCGCAGCAGCGCCGGGTCGAGGATGTCGGGGCGGTTGGTGGCCCCCATCACCACCACGCCGGCGTCGCCGCCGAAACCGTCCATCTCCACCAGCAGCTGGTTGAGCGTCTGCTCGCGCTCGTCGTTGCCCTGCCCGACACCGGCGCCGCGCTTGCGCCCGGCGGCGTCGAGCTCGTCGATGAACACGATCGCCGGCGCCATCCTTCTGGCCTTGGCGAACAGGTCGCGGATGCGCGCGGCGCCGACCCCCACCAGCGACTCCACGAACTCGGCGCCGGAGGCGGAGAAGAACGCGGCGTCGGCCTCGCCGGCGGTGGCGCGCGCCAGCAGCGTCTTGCCTGTCCCGGGCGGTCCCACCAGCAGCACGCCCTTGGGCGCGGCGGCGCCGGCCTGCAGGTACTTGGAGGGGTCGTCGAGGAAGTCCTTGATCTCGCGCAGCTCCGCCACCGCCTCGCCCGCCCCGGCGACCGATTCGAAGGTGATCTGCCCGGCGTTCTTCTTGCGCTTGCCCTTGCCGCGGAAGTTCGAGAACGAGGCGATCCCGCCCGATCCCTCTTTCGTTTGGCGCGTGAAGAACGCGAACAAACACACCAGCAGCAGGATCGGGATCAAGAACTGCACGACGATCTGCCGGGCGGGCTTGCTGCTCTGGGGGTTGACCGACACCTCGGCGCCGCCCTTGCGCAGGACGTTGAACACTTCCAGCGTGGCCGCGTCGGAGGAGGGATAGTCGGCGTAGATCTGCAGCCCGGTGTCGGTTTGCGCCACCACCTGGTGGTCGTGGTCAAGCAGCACCGCCGAGCGGATCCGCTGCGCGCCGGCGAGCGTGGTGATGTTGGTGAGCGCCACCTGCTGCCCCTGTGCCTGCGGGCGCAGCGAATTGAGCAGCGCGAAGAAGGCGATCGCCAGCGCCACCGAGGCGACCAGCAGGAAGGCCGACAGGGGGTCGCGCGTCAGCGTGCGCAGGACGGTGCTGGTCGCGGCGGCGGCGCGCTGGGCGGCACGCCTCATGGGGGAGCGGCGGTGCGCCGCGCTGGTGAGGCGGGGGTTGCTCATCGGTTGCGCTCTCCAAAGATCGTTGCTACCGGAGTCGTTGATGTGAACATCTGGATAAGATGCTCACCGTTGACTGAACGATGCCGGCCGCAGTTTACGTCGTGAGCGATGAGTTTATTGCACGACGCGAGGCCGTGACTCTCGCGGCGGCGCGGAGGCGGTGCTACTGAACCGCGACGAGGCCGTGGCTGCGTGCCGGCGTGCGCGTGCTGGATTCGGTCGCCGGCTTGCTCGTCGCCAGGCAGACGCCGCCGCGCTCGTGGTCGCACAACTCGCCCTGGCGCTTGAGGCGGCTGACGGTGGAGGCCACCACGGTGCGCTTCATGCCGGTCGCCGCCGTGATCTCGGCGGGGGTGATCCCCGGCCGCCGACCGACCAGCTCGAGGATCACGCGCTTGTTGGCGCCCTTGGCGGCGCGCGGGGTACCCGCCATCGCGTCTTCGCCACCGACGCTGGGCGGCGCCGGCTGGGGTGCGCGGCGGTCGATCACCGCCAGCACGTCGCGCAGCCGCTCGGCCTCTTCGATCAGCGGTTCGATCTGCGCCAGCCGCAGCGCCGCCGTGCGGCGGATCTCCTCGAGCCCGAACCCGGCCGCGCTGGAGAGCTCGTCGGCGGCAACGGGGGAATACTGGTCGATGGCTGGCGTCTGCATAGCGCGATCATGACGTAGTCGGCAACTGTTTGTGACGATCTTAGCGCATGCGGTAACAACATGGAAACAAGTTCGCCGAAAAGTACCGGGTGGTTAGTTTGCGCACTGCGACGGTTCCGCGTTTTCGACGCAAACCGTCAACGGCGCGCCGACCGGGCGACGTCGAACGTCGAGGCCGCGTACTCGCGCCGGCGGGTCGGGGCCGGTTTCGCGCGGCAGCACCGCCACGAAGTAGCGCGTGTGCAGCGGCAGCCTCCCGGCGCGCGCCAGTGTTGGAGTCAGCGCGGCGGTGGGCACCCGCAGCGACTCGCCGCCCGTCTGCACCGCGACCGACGCGACCTGTGTGCCGACGATGCCGAACACATAGCGCCGTTGCGGCCCCAGCAGGTCGGTGACGGTGAGCGCGGCGGGCGCCGGCGCCGGCGCGCAGCGCGAGCCCTCGCTGCCGGCGACCACCAGCACGCGACACAGCGCGCCGCCCAGGCGATAGGCGTCCAGCGTCCACCGTTCCGTGCCGCCGCCCCCCCGTGCGACCGGCACGAGCGCTCCGCGGCGCGTCACGAGCGGGCTCGACGGGCTGCCGCCGGAGAGCGCCTGGCGGGCGCCGAAGGCGCTGGCGCCGAGCAGGCACAGCAGCGCCACCAGCGTCAGCGAGCGGCGGGCGATACGCGTCCCGGCGCGTTGACGGCCGCCGAGCCGGGCCCCACGCCGCGGGGCCGCCGGCGGCTGGGGGTGGCGTTGGGGGTGCACGCGAGCATGGGATGGCTCGCGGCGGGAGGCGTGCGAGCGCGGCTGGGCGCGCCCGGGCGCCTGCCGCTCGAGAGCGCCTCGCGCGGTGCGCTCGGCGCTGCGCTCCACCTCGCGCTCCAGCGCCGCCAGAAACGGCAGTTCCGGGTCGTACGGCTCCTCGGCCTCCTGGCCTTCGGGCGGGAGCAAGCTCATCCGTTCCTCCACGCCTGGTGCTGATCGCGCAGGGCCACGTTGAGCGTGCGCAGCCCTCGCGACACACGCGCGCGGGCTGTCTGCGGCGTGATCGCCATGCGCACGGCGATCTCGTTGTAGGGGAGATCCTCCAGCACCCTCATGCGCACCGCCTCGCGCTGCTCCTCGGGGAGCGACGACAGGTGCTGGGCGACCGCCTCGCGCAGCTCGGCGATGCCGGCCAGCTCCTCCACGCGCTCGATCTCGCGGTCGGACAGCGCCACCCGCACGCGCGCCAGCCGCCGGCCGCGGCCCCGTTCGCCCTGTTCGCGCCGGCGCTGGTCGGCGAGCGTGTTGCGCGCGATGCTCCACAGCCACCCCGACAGCTCCTCCTCGGTGCCGCCGCGAAAGCCGGGCCCGCCGGCGATCGCCGCCTCGAACGTCTCGGCGAGCAGGTCGCGCGCCAGCTCGGGCTCGTACACGCGCCGCTGGAAGTACAGCAGCAGCGTTTGCGCGTGGCGCCGGTAGAGGCGCACGTAGTCGTCAGGCGTGAGAAGCATCGGGATCGGCTGGCATCGCGCACACGGGCGGCGAGGGTGTCGCCCGTTGCCCCGCTCCGAGGCCTTTCCGCGAACACGCATCCGCCAGGTGAACAATGGTAGCCAACGCTAAACATGGCAGCTGAACAATAAACGGCGCGGGCGCGGAGTGCTTGTAGGGGCAAGGACTCAAAAGTCGCGCACGACAGGGGCCGCCAGCCTCTGCAGGCGGGTGGTGGCGCCGACGCCGGCGCTCACAAACCCCGCCAGCCCCGCCGCCGAGAGCCTCGCCGGGGAGAGGCCGTCGCCGCGCAACAACTGCGTCCACCCGGCGCCGCCGCACAGGTCGCGCGCGCGGGCGCGCAGCCGCGCCACGGTCGCCGCGGAAAGCCCCGGCGCGCCGACGATCGCCACCCACGCGCGCGGCGCGCCCCCGCTCCACGACGGCCATGGCAGCAGGCGCAGCCGCCCGCCGTCGTGCACCGCGTGCAGCGCGTTGGTGGGCGCCAGCACCGCTTCCACTTCGCCGCCCAGCAGGCTGACGATCGCTTCGCGCGAGGAGCCGTACACCGCGTAGGGCAGCCTGCGCCCCACGCCGGAGCCGCCGACCAGGGCGCCGAGGTTGTCCCGCAGCCAGGCGTCGGCGGCCACGCCGAACAGCGGCCGCGAGCCGGCGGCGCGCATCGTTTCGAGCAACTGCGCGTCGCTGTGAATCGGGGAGTTGGCGCGCACCGCCAGCGCCAGCGGATCGCTGCCCAGTACCGCGATCGGGGCCGCGCCGGCCAGCAACTGCGTGGCTGTTTGCGCGTGTTCGCCCGGTTCCGATGAGGGGGCGGCGACGCTGCGGTCGTGGGCGATGTCGGCGAGCGTGGTGCTGGTGATCACCAGCAGCTCTTCAGAGGCATCGTGTGCGTTGGTGAGAAAGCCGGCCACCGCCGTGCTGGAGCTGCCCGGCAGGTGGCCCACCTGCGCGGCCTGCCCGTCGCCCGCCCAGCAGCTCGCGGCCTGCTGGGCGACGGCTTCGGCGAGGCTGCCGGCTTTGCCGCCGGCCAGCCACAGCGTGACCGGCCGGGCGAGGCCCGCGGCCTGCCCGTCGCCACCGGAGAGCGGCTGGCGGGCGAAGCTGAGCACGACGACCACCACCACCCCGGTGAGCACCAGCGGCCACAGCAACCGGCCCAGCGAAGACTCGCCTTGCACGGCTCATAGAGTACGGGCTCGGTGCCGCGTGGGTGTTATCGGCTTGCTGCTGATCGGGCGGGGTCGGGATGGTGGAACGCTGCGCTCACGCATGGGTTCGCGACCGCGGAATGTTTGGTTACACGGATGTAACCGTTTAGTAAACGCGCTTGACATGGGTGGCGGCGCGATGCAGCCTGTCATTGCCCTTCCGATCATTCTGCGGCGCCGGTCCCCCTCGCCGGCACGCGGGCGGCTACGGACGTGTTCGCCCGGGGTCGGACCTACGGACTCGTCTGCGTGTTTCCAGCTCCCTTCTCTGGCATATGGCTTCGCTCGTTGTGCGCGCTGCTCGCGTCGTTGGCGGTCGCAGCCGCCCTGGCGGGGGCGTGGTGGATGTGCGCGCCGGCGGATGCTGTGATCCTGCCGCCGCAGACGATCGACGGGCCCAGCGCCGCAATCGGCGAATTCGGCGGGGCGGCGGTGTCCGCGGATGGGAGCGGCGGCCTGGTCTACACCAAGCAGGCCGAAGGCGCCACCCACGTGTTCGCCGCGCAGTTCTTCGACAACCGCTGGCTGCCGCCGGTGCGGGTCGACTGGCAGAGCCCATACAGCGCGATCGACCCGCGCATCGGCGCCGCCGACGGCGGCGAGCTGATCGCCGTGTGGGTCACGCAGATCGCCACGGTGGAACGCCGCGTCCAGGACGCGCTGATGGCCAGCACGCTGGCGGTCGGTGCGAGCGCGTTCGGTCCGCCATACGTGGTTGACCCCGACGTCGGCGAAGGCGCCGGCGTGAGCCCGTCGCTGGCGGTCTCCTCCAACGGCCTGGCGCTCGTCGCCTACCGCGCGGTCACCCACAACTTCACCACCAGCCCAGTGGTCGTCGCGATCCCGCGGCTTCGCCCGGGCGACGTGCTCGCCGACATTCGCGTCGCCCGCTACCACGGCGCGCGTTGGTCGGTGCTGGCGCCGATCAATCGCGACCTGCAGCTGTCGATGCGCCCGCCGAGCGAAACGAACGGGCCGCAGGTCGGAATCGGACGCTCGGGCGAAGCCGTGGTCGCCTGGCAGGAGCCCGAAGCGAACGGGATCGCGCGCGTCTGGGCGCGGCGGATCTTCGGCGGGACGCTCGGCCTGGTGCTGCCAGCGAGTCCCGTCACCTACAACGGCGCCGCGATCACCGAAGACGCGACCGCTTTCGGGTTGAGCGTGAGCCCGTTCGGCGAGGCCGAGGTGGTCAGCACGGTAGCGGGCGGCTTGCCAGCCGCGCCGCTGCTGTTCGCCAACACGCTTCCGGGCAGCACCGCGCCGAGCGGCGCGCAGTTCCTCGGTGCCGTGCGTGTCGGTCCGGCCGCCGGCGAGGTCGGCGCGCCGAGCGTGGCTGTCGACGATCTCGGCGAATACCGCATCGCCTACGCCGCCGCCGGCACCGCGCGGATCGTCGCCGGCGCCGAAAAGGGCGGGGCGAAACCCGAGGTGCCGCTCGGGCCGGACGCCGCCGCAAGCGGTGCCGGCGCGGTGACCGCGCTGAACCCCAATGGCGGCGGCACAAGCGCGTGGCCGGCCAGCGGCTCGGGCGTGGGTCTGCGTGAGGACTTCCCGGACGGCGCGGCGCAGGCGGCGCAGGTCTCGGGCGCGCAGGGCGGCTCCGTCTCCGAGCTGGCGATCGGCGGCTCGGAAACGGGCGAGGCGCTGCTCGGCTTCCGCGAGGGTCAGCCGGGGGCGTACGAGATCGTCGGCGAGCGCGTCAGCGTGTCGCCGCCCCAGTTCGACCTCAAGCTCCCGAAGACGTGGGTGCGCCCAAGCGCCGCGCTGATCGAATGGACAAACGCCGAAGACGCGACCGGCGGCGTCACCTACAGCCTCGCGATCGACGGACAGGTCGTGCGCCGCGGCATCGCCGGCTCAAGCGTGCTCCCAGACAGGCGCCTGCTCGGCAGCGGCGTGCACGAAGTGCAGGTGATCGCCACCGACGCCTCAGGGCAGCAGACGCTGAGCAACGAAGCCGAACTGAAGATCGCCGCCACCCCGCCGGTTGCGCACCTGAGCCACGCTCGCGGGCGCGCGGTGATCGTGCGTGTCGTCGACCACCAGGCGGGGGCGGTGGCGCGCGACACCAAGATCGCGTTCGGGGACGGAACGTGGGTGAACGGCAGGCTCACCGCCCGGCACACCTACCTGCGGCCCGGGCGCTACACGATCGTCGTGCACATGCGCGACACGGTCGGCAACGAAGGGACCGCGCACCTGCGCGTGAGCGTCCGGTGAGGACGTTTGCGCCTACAGGGGGTGGGGCGCCCGGCGCGTACCTGCCCACGGTTCCGTTTCGCGTCGCGATCTGCGCGGCGGCGCTTGCGGGAGCGCTTTCCTGGGGCTGCCTCGCGGCGTCATCGGTGCAAGCCGCCTTCCTGCCGATCGAGCTGCAGTCGGTGGGACCCGGCGAACAGTTCGAAGAGGCGAACGAACCGGCTATCTCTGGGAACGGCGAATACCTGGCCTTCGAGGGTGCGCTCGCCGGTGCGGGAGGTGTGTGGCTCAAGAATCTGCACAACAACACGTTGCGGTACATCGCCGGCGGCACGGCGCCGTCGATCAGCGCCGACGGGCGCTACGTGAGCTTCACCACCAGCGAACAGCTCGTGACACAGGCACAGCCTGGCAGCAACGTCTACGTCCGCGACATGACTGTCGAACCGGCGTTTCAAGGCCCGTGCGACGAAGCGCAGGAGAACGCGGGACGGTGCCCCTACGAATTGGCATCGGCGCTGAACGAAAGCACGGAGGGGATCGCCTACGAAGGCAGCGGCGGCTCCTCGGCCACGGGGCGGGCGTCGCTCAGCGCCGACGGCCGCGAGATCGCGTTCACGCTCGGCGGCACTTCGAACCTCACAAGTGGCCGGCGCGGCAGCACCCCGGGGACCCCGACGCCAGGCGGGCAGATCGCGGTGCGCTACCTGAACACCCACCGAACCGTGCTGGTGACGGCCAAACGGGAAGCCGACGGCGAGATGAGCGAACTGCCGGTCGTGGGCGGCGCGATGACGCAAACGGGCGCCGCGCTCAGTGGCGATGGCTCGACGGTGGCCTGGTTGGGCGCGCACATTCCCGCGCAGGCGCCGACGCTCGAAGGCGAACGCCAGCAGATCGAACATCTCGACGAGCAGCCCCCCGGCGACGACGAAGCCTACGACGAGCCGCTGTGGCGGCGGATTGAAGACGGCCCATCGGCGCCGACTCGGCGGATGGTCGGCGGGGGCGACCCGCTCGCCCCCGGATGCCCACCCGACGGGACGATCGAAGTCCCGGCGTGCCAGGGACCGTATCCGAAGCTCGCAGAGGACGAACGCAGCGGCTTCGGCAGCAATCTCGGCTGGCTGGGGATCGCCGGGTACGACGGCATTCCGCACCTCAGCTACAACGGCTGGAGCGCCGCGCTCGTTGGCGACCCCGACGGTACCGCTGACGTGTTCGCGGTGAACATGCACGATGGCCTCGACCGGGTCCAAGCGTTGCGCGAGCTGACGCCCGAGGTACCGGTCGAAGGGAAAGTCAACCCTGGCTTCGCCCCCGAACACGTGGCGACCGCCGGCGACGTCTACGAAGCCGCGATCTCGCCCGACGGCTCACGGATTGCGTTCACGACCCAGCGCCAGCAGTTTCCGCTCGCACCGCTCGTCTACGACGAAGAACCGGCCGGCCAGGTGGGTGTGGTCGAACTGTACGAGATCGTCGATGGTCAGACGCTCGAGCGCGTCACCCGCGGGCCGCACGACGGCGCGTCGCTGGAAGCTGGCGGTTCGGGGTACGTCACCGCAAAGGGCGCATCGGCGCCCTCGTTCACGGAAGGCGGCCAGACGCTGGCGTTCGCCGACACCGCGTCGAATCTCGTGTACGGCGACTCCAACGGAGCGAGCGACGTGTTCACCGCCACCGAAGCCGGGGTGTCGGGCACGTCGGCGTTGAGCGAATACGGCCCGCCGCCGCCCGGGCGCGAACCGGCCGTGCCGCTGTGGCGGCTGAGCGTGGTCGCCGTTACGCACGCGGACGGCAGCGTCACGCTCGACGCGGTGGTGCCGGGTCCCGGGCGCGTGAACGTGAGCGCCACGGCTGTCGTGCCCGTCGCGGCGCCTGCTCACACTGCTCGCGCCGCCCACGGGTCGGCGCGCGGCCAAGCCGCACGCAAGCGCTCCAAGCCGGCGAGGCGCGTGAAGCTTGCGGCCCTGAGGAGCCGCACGGTGAGCACCGGGCAGATGTCGGCCGCCGCCCCCGGACTGCTCGAACTTCCGCTGCACGTATGGCGCCCCTACGCGCGCCTGCTGAGCACGCCCGCGGGGATCTACGCGACGGTGCACGTGACGTTCGCCGGACCCGGTGGGCCGCCGCTGACACAGACGGTGACGGTCTCGCTGCGCAAGACCGGGCGCCCGCGCGTCGCGAGGGCGCGCCGGAGCGTGGCGAGCAAGCGCCATCTGCACCAGCCGGAGAGGCGGGGGCGTTGAGCGCGCCGGTTGGCCTCGGGCGGCTCGCCAGCGCGATTGCCCTCGCGATCTGCCTGTCCTTCGCCGCGCTCGCCGCGACGGCCGCGCGCGGCGAAGGCTGGCGCTCGGCCCAGCCGCCGCTGCCGCCGGCGCCGGAAGAAGAGCCCTCGGTCGGGGTGCCGGCGCCGCTCGGGCACATCGGCCAGATCAGCTTCTGGGCCCCCAACCACGGCCTGCTGATCACCGCCGGCAACGAAACGATCGAACCCGGCCTTTACTATTACGATGGGACAGCCTGGCAGCAGCTCGCCACCGTGTGCGGTGGCACAGAAGGGCGGATCGCCTGGGCCGGGCCCGACGACTTCTGGACGATCTCCGACCAGCAGGCCGGCCAGCTGGGGCTGGGGATCAGCGAAGACGGCTTCGAACGGCGGGACCGCTCGCTCTGCCACTTCGCCGTCGGCGCCTCCGGCAAACTCGAAGTCATTGCCTCCTACGCCGAGCCGCTGGGCGTGGCGGGCTCCTACCAGCCGATGGACGCGGCGGCCTGCTCGGGGCCCGACAATTGCTGGTTCGGCGGCGAACGCCTGCCCGCGGGCATCAACAGCGGCGCCTTCCACCTGCACTGGAACGGCAGCGCACTGACCCCGATGCCCTCCCTGGAAGCTCCCGAACCGCAGCTCGAAGACCCGGCTCACGACGTCACCGGTCTCGTCTTCTACAAGGGTCGCTTCTATGAGAGCGTCAAGATCGAACCCGGAGAACCGCCAGGTCCGGGCGAAATCTCCCAGCCGCACTACCTGCACAAGATCGTGGAAGGGTCGAGCAACCCGTTCGTGCCGCTGGGACTCGAAGGGCCGCCGGCGGAATCGCCACGCCAGCCGGACGAACGGGAACGGTTTGCCTACACGGGCCCCGGTGCGTTCCGTTTCAGCGCCGGCGCGAGCGAGCTGTGGGCGATTTCGGGCGCCGGCCCGCCGACGCTGCTGCTGCTCGGCGCGAGCAACCAGTTCCAGCAGGTGCGGCTGGGTACGCTCGAAGGAGAAGTTGCGGGGATCGCGGCCGAACCAGGCAGCGAAGATGCCTGGGTGTCGCTCGACTCGCCGAGCGAACACGGCGCGCAGGCCGTGACGCGCGTTGCCAGGCTCGAGGCCGACGGCGCCGTCGAAGGCGAAGCGCGGCTCCCCGAAGCCCACGAACAGATGGCGCACAAGGGTCCAGCGGGCGCGGTCGCCTGCTCCGCCCCGGGCGACTGCTGGGTCGCGAGCGAAAGCGGCTGGCTGTTTCACCTCGGCGGCACCCAGCCCGAAGACGACGATCCTGCCTTCCAGACCCTGATCGCCCATCGTCCGAAGGACGACAGCATCCCGTTCGCAGCGGCCGAAGAAAGCTTCCCCGAAGACGACTCGGGAGCGAGGGTGGCGCCGCAGCTGCCGGCCGACCTCGAAGTGCCGCCCAGCCCCGTGGCTCCGCGCGCGCACAAGCCGCTGTTCTCGAACGTGAGCTCCCGGCTGCTGCACCGCACGACGCTCGCGCTCACGTTCACGCTCGCCACGAAGTCGCACGTGCGGCTGCTGGCGCTGCGCCGCGGACACCCGGTGGCGGCCACGGGGCGGAAGGTGCTCGCAGGCGGCCGCCATACGCTGCGCCTGCGCCTCAGCCCCCGCGCGTGGCCTACGAAGCTCGACCTGCGGGTCAAGGCGATCGGCGCCGTGCCGCTGCAGCCGAGCGGCGGCGGGCCGACCGGCGGACCGACGGTGATCGGCACCTCCCTGAGCCGCCCCGCGACGGCCGGACGCGCGGGACCGTTTGCATCCAAGCTCTGGCCGGCGCCGCTCACATGACGGTCGAGGCCGATCGCCGCGGCCGCGCACGTACGCGGCGGCGCTTGGCCGGCGCGCGAGTGCGGGTGGCGCTGGCGTTCGCGGCGCTGCTCGCGCTGTGGCTGGCGCCGGGCACCGAGGGCAGCGTCGAATCGCCGAAGCTGCCGGTGGCGCAATCGGTGATCGGCCCGCCGCTCGACATCACGCTGGCCGGCTCCTCGCCGCGGGAGCACCCCGGGGAGACGTGGGGGTACGACGTGTCGGGAACCGGCTTTCGGATCTACCGTTACACGACTGAAAGCGGCTGGCAGCTCCAGCCCGCGCCGCCCGGCGCCGCCGGTGAAGCGCTTGCCGGCTTCACCCCGGCGCGCGGCCCGCTAGCCGGCAGCGCGACCCCCAATGGCGGCGTCGCGATCGTCGGCGAAGACGGGGCGAAGGTCGGCCAGGTGCTGGTGCGCAACCCGGGCGGCCCGTTCGAAGAGGCTCCCACGCTCACCGACGAAGCGCCTGGCGGCAAACCGGTGGCTAATGCTCTGCTGCGGCCGGGCGAGACGCTGTCGACGCCCGGCCGGGAAGAAGTGCTGGTGGCGACCGTCGACCAGCCGAGTGCGCCGACCGGCGTGTTCCTCGTGCCGATCGAGAGCTCGTCCTCGCAACCACAGGAAGACGTGCTCTTCTACGACGGACACGCATGGTCGCGCGAGCCGATCTGCGACCAGACAGAAACCGCCGGCACGGGCTGCGCGGCGCCACCGCACGGCTTCAAGGTCCTGGGGATCGGCGCTAGCTCCCCGCAGAACGCCTGGCTGCTCGCGCAGGGGGGCTCCCCGAGCGAAGGGATCGTGCTGTTCAGCCGCGAAACGGCCGGCAAGGAACCACGGTGGATCAAGCACCCGCTCGGCTCCGTCGGCTCACACCCGGGCGAAGCGGGCTGGCTCGGAGGCCAGTACGCGCAGCCGGAGCTCTCGTTCGAAGGCTTCCACCAGGAAACGGTGGGCGTGAGCGTGTCGCCGCCCGCCAACGGCCAGCCGCTGACCGTCACCTCGCAAGGGATCTGGATCGATGGGCGGCTGACCGTGGAAGCTCAGCATCTGGCCCAGCAGAGCGACAGCTTCACGCTCTACTACGGCGTCGGCGAAGGCCGGGTGAGCGCGAGCTGGTGCAAACCGCCGCCCGAAGCGGGACCACAGGTCGCGCAACTTTGCACCCATCCGCTGGAATCGAATCTCCCCGAAGGCCCCTACCGCAGCTTTGCCTGGAGCGGCGAAGGCTTCGGCGAGCGCGTGATTACGGGGCTCGGCGACGGTGTCAGCCTCACTCTGCGCGGCGACGCGTTCACGAGCGTGCTGGGGATCGGAGGCGCGAGCGGCGCCGCCGCCGGCGCCGCCTTCGCCTCGCCCGAAGAAGGATGGCAGGCCGATGCCGACGGCGGACCGCTGACGCGCCTGACGACCAGCCCCGAACCGGACCGGCTGCAGTCGTGGCCGGTGCCGTTCAAACATCCGCTGACGGCGATCGCCGCGCAGCCCGGCACGACCCCCGGCGACCTGGGCGCCCAGGCGCTCGCCGTCGGCGACGAAGGCGAGGTGGCCCGCTACCTGCCCGGCCAGGGGTGGCAGCCCGAAACCCTGCTGAACTCTCTGGGGGCAGCGCAGACGAAGGGCGTGGAACTGCGCGGCGTGGCGTGGCCGACCACGACCCGCGCGTACGCGCTTGGCACCAAAGGTCAGATGTGGCTGTGGCGCGCCGAAACCGGGCTGTGGGAACAGGATCCGGCGCGCCCGCCCAACCTCTACCTGGCCAACTTCACCGGAATCGCGTTCGACCCCGCGAGGCCCGGCCGCGGCTACGCAATCGGGCAGCAGGGTGTGCTGCTCTGCTACGGCAAGACGTGGCAGCAGGAACCGTTGCCCCCGGAACTGGAAGGACCGGAAGGCGCCAACTTCACGTCGATCGCGTTCGCCGGCGAAGAGGCGCTCGCCACCTATCAGGTCCCGGACTACAAGCACGGCGGCCGCGGCTACACCGGCGGGGTGCTGGTCGACGACGGCGGCGCCAAGAGCTGCGACGGGGGCTGGCACGTCGACACCGAAGCGGACCAGACGCTCGGCGCCTCCGAAGTGCCGGCGCGTGTGGCCGGCCTCCCGGACGGGGGCGCGGTGATCGCGACCGGCGCCGGCACGGTGATCGAACGCCAGGGGCAGGAATCGCCATGGCAGCCGGCCGCCGCGGGCGCCGTCGACGGCTACCCGGTCGCGCTCGCCGCGTTTCGTGAAGGCGGCACGTTGCGCGCCGTCGTCTCGGTCACAAACGGAGGCGGCGCCCGTGACGAACTCAGCGACGAAGCGCTGCTGGAACCGCCGCCGGAGGGCCAGGCACCCGTAGCCACCACACCCTACTCGCTGCCCGCCGGAGGCTATCTGCTGCGCGAGACGCCAAACGGCTGGCACGACGAAGAGCACGCCGACTATCCCGCGCCCAACACCGCCGAACAGCTGCCTCCCGGCGAGCACGCGGTCGACTGGCCCGAGCTGCCCGATGCGGTGCTCGCGCTGGCGCTCGACCCCGAAGGCGGCGAAGCCGGCTGGGCGGTCGGGGGTCAGACGGGAGAGATCGACCATGAATTGGGGCCAGAAAACGTCGAAGCGATCCAGACCGCGGGGGTGATGCGCTACCCCGCGACGAGCGCGGGTCCGCCGGGCTTCTCGAGCTCCCCGGAACCGCTGGAGACAGGCGATGCGGCGTTCGCGATCGGCGGTAACGCGCAGTGCGCGACGGCGTGTGCAGAGCTCGCCCAGGACGATCTCGGCCCGGACGCGTGGCTCGAAAACGCGCTGAGCACCGCGCGGGCGACGGGCGTGCGGGACCTCCTCTACACCGGACCACGGCTTGCGCCCGGATTGAGCCAGCCCGGCGGGATCGGCGCTGTCGCCTTCAAAGGGGAGGAGGCGCGCTACGCGCGGTTGCTCCAGGGCGGGGAGGCGGGGGGAAAGATGGAAGTGTTCGCGGCGCCCGCCGAATCCGACCTCGACGCCACCGGCACGTTGGCGAGCTTCAGCGAAGCGATGGGCCCCCTTTCGCCCGGCGGCGGCAGCGCGCCGGGAGGGACGCGGTCGCTGCCTGGCAGCGGCGCTTACGCGTTTGCTTCTGAAGGTACCGGCGGGCCGGTGTGGGTGATCGTGCTCGATTACTCGCACCCGACGCTCGGCAGCGAACAGCAGTGCTGGCTGGCGGAACAGCTCGCGGAGGCCAGGACCTATGACAAAGGCGCAGGCGCGCCGGCGATCGTGATCGGCAACCGCGCAATGAGCGGGAACAGCAACGTGGCGGCCGACGCCAGCCAGGTGATCCCGATCCTCGTCGGGGACGCGTCGCCCTGCAAGCTGCCGCCCGCGACGGGAGGCAGAGAATTGGAACCGGCCTCCGCCTCCGCCTACTTCTTCGACGCCCCGGAACAAAACCGCGCGTACCCGATCTCCGCGGGAGGGAAATCGATCCCGACCTGGGGCAGCGGCACGCTGGGCTACGTCGAAAACGACACGCAGTACAGCAACGACTTCCTCGGCGCGAGCGGCTTCATGCTCGCCGAAGTCGAAACGGCGGCGCGCGAAGCCTCTACCAACCGGGCGCCGGTGCACGTCAAGGTGATCCCCGATATCTCCACGCTGTCGCTGGACGCCACCGAAGGTGTGCTGTTGCGGCGCAGCCACCCGGCCCTGTTCGCGGCGCTCGCGCGCCGTCCGCCGGCTGGCCTCCAGTGCACACGGGAGCTCGACTCGTGCGGCTTCTCGCCGAGCCCCTATGTGCCGATCCCGAGCACCTGCGTGGGCCCCGAATGTGCGACCGGGATGTTCCCCGAATACGCCTTCACCTCCTCCAATCCCGACGTCGGGCAGTTCGTCGAGCGCGACCCGGCCTCCCCCCCCGAAGAAGCGATCGTGCTGCAGGCGGCGGACGGCAAGCCGATTCCCGACGAACGGGTCGGCGAACTCGAAGGCCAGCCGCTCAACGAACGCCGCGAAACGATCCCCCGCCAGCAGTCGGGTCTGTTCTGCCCCTACAACGCCGGCACGACGACCGTCGCGGTGCACGCCGGCGGTCTCTCCTACGCGGAGACGATCACGGTGCGGCCCGGCAGCGTCGAGCAGCCCTGCGGCACGGTGCCGCTGCGTCACCCGCCCACGCCCGTCCAGCAGTCGACGCTCGCCGCGCCCCCGTTGGCGCCATCTCCCGCGCCGGCGACGAGACCGAGCGGATCGCTGCCGCCACCGCCGCTGCCACCCCCGACCGTTCCCGCCGCGCCCGTGCTGGCACCCCACATCCAGCACCACCGGCCCGCGCCCCCGCCGCCGGCACCACTCGCGCTCGCCCAGCTCTACCCGCTGGTCGCGCTCGTGCCGCCGCCGGCGCCCATTGCCGCCCGGCCGACCCCGCCGTCGGGGACGGCCCAGGTGCCAGCCCAGAGCCCCGTGTCGCAACCGGTGGGCGTGGCCGAGGGCGAAGAGGAGCGGCAGGGCGCCACCGAGATGGTGCACCACATGGCCGCCTACGACCGAAGCCGGGGAACGACAGCTTTCGGCGAACGCGCCGGTTTCGTTCAGCACCCGAGCGAAGCGCCGCTGCCTCGCTGGCCGCTGGGGCTGGTGCTGATCGCCGCGGCCGCCGGCCTCGGCCTGCGACGTCCGGCGGTGCGCACCGTGGCGGTTAGAAATGAACGGCCTAAACCCTGAGCTGTTTATGCCGCTACCGCACCTAAACGATCACTGTTTGTTCACATCCCTGGTAGGGCGCTGCGACAACCTAGACGCTGTATCCACCGCGCTCCCGCCGCGAGTGGTGGGGGTCGCGCCCAACCAGGCCTCTTCGGGGGCCGTCTATCAAGGGAGTCATCGATGAAAGTCAAGATCAAGTTGCTGGGGCTGCTGGCCATATGTTTGGTCGCTGCCTTCGCAACGAGCGGGGCCGCCGCGGGTTCGGCGTCCGCCGCAGCGTGTCTGAAGGTCCTGACGGGAAAAGGTCATTTCGAAAAGCGCAACAATGGCACCGGTGAATGTGAAGGTCCTAGCAAAGCGCCTGAAGCATGGGTCAAGGTCAAAGAAGAAGGCGGGACGCTAGTTGCTGGCAAAGTGTACTGCTTTCAAGTTGAACCTGGAGAACCAAGCTCGTTTGGAAACAGCACATGCACAACCGAAAAATCAGGGACTGGTGAATGGGTCAAGGTGGAAATGGCCTGCGCGAGTTCGTTCAATATCATGGGACAGGGATCCTCGTTGCAGAAATTTGCGCAGCAGGAAATCTGGATTCCAGGCAGCAACTGCGCTGTCGCGTATACATCCAGCGGAAGCGGCGCGGGCCGGAAAGCCTTTGGCGAGGAAAAAGCTGGGGAAGCGCTCAACACTGCCGATACATTCATCGGCACGGATGAACCGTTGAGTGAAACCCAGATGAAAAATGGCGATGAAGCGGCCAAAGGGAAATTTAGTGTCGAAAACAAAGGTGGCGAAGGTCAGACGATCGTGATCCCGGTGGAGCAGGCCGCCGTCGCGGTGATCGTGAATCCGCCGGCAAAATGCAAATTGGAAGCTATCACTAACAAAAACCTGCTGGAAATCTGGAACGGCACGATCACTGAATGGAGCCAGATCACCGGCAAAATCAAAGGGACAGAAGGCGGTGTCGCGGAAGAAGCAGAAGGGTGCAAAAAGAAAATCACGCGGTATGTCCGCAAAGATGTGTCGGGCACGACGTTCGTATTCAAGACGTACTTGAGTGAAATCGAAAAAATCAAAGCTCTGAAAAAAACAGGATGTACTGAAACCTGGGCCGAACTCGCCAAACCGGAAAACAACCAAACATGGCCCGAAAGCGAAAAAGAACCATTGGTAGGAAAAGGGAAATGCGGAAAACTTAGCCCCCTGTTCGCGGCCAAAACTGAAGGTGGCGGCGGCGAGGTCAAAGAAGTCGTCGAAGAAGAACAGGGAACCAAAGAAGGCTCGATCGGTTACGCGAACCTTGCGGACGCGCGAGCTAAATTCACTGGAGCAAATCGCTATACGTGGGTGAAAGTAGAAAATGAAAACGGGGCCTCGAGCGAAGGGTTTTGGCCCGGCGCAGGTAACAAAGGCGGCGCCAAAGAACCCACTGCCGAAAAAGGTCGATCGAACTGCAAAGGGACCAAATACGGGACCCAGCCTCCTGTGACAGTCGACGACAACTGGTCTGGCGTCAGCGGGGCAAACCCCGGTGGCAAGGCTGGTGCGCGGAATACAAACTACCCAATCTGCACCCTGACGTATGATGTGGCGTTAGTCAACTACACAAAAGCCGAATATGGCCCGAAAGCGAAAGAACTCCAAGCCGTTACGAAGGAATACCTGACCTACGTAGTCAACGGAGGACAGGAAAAATTGGAAGAAAACGACTACCTGAAGGTCGAAGAAGCGGTCAGTACAAAGGCAAAAGAACTGGTCGAAAAAATCTGAGCCAGTAGCCGCTGACCAACTCTTCTGACCAATTTATATCCTGGGGGGTGGCGCTATATCGCTGCCCCCCAGGATTTTGGAGTCGAAATGGTTGCGCGGCAAAGCTCCCAGTTCAATATGAAACGATAGGAGAGCGATCAATGAGAAGAAGGTGGATACGACCCGCGATGGTGGCTCCGTTGTGTGCGGCGGCGGTTGCGGTTGGAGCGCTGGCGCACGCCCAGTCCGTTCGTGCTGAAGCATTTGGTGAGCTCGGCTATGCGGGCGAGTTTGGTTCCGGCGCAGGTCAATTCACCTATCCCACGGATCTGGCGGTCGACTCGGGGAACAATGACGTATATGTGCTGGATGAGCCAGGTGGAGAAGGGCCCGGACCTGGTCCGACGAGCTTCCGTGTTCAGATGTTCAAGTCGCCTCTGAGCCCACACCAAGCCCCATCTGGGCATGTCGAAGTTCCAACGCCTGTGGATGGAGAAGGCTATCCCAGCTTTGTCGCCAATATCGCGGTGGATCCCGTCTTGCACCGACTCTACGTGCTGAAGGCCGCCCACACATCCGGCGAAGAAAGCAACAAGTATGCCGCGCTCGAAATCGATGCGTACTCCACCGAACCGGAATCGGGCACTGGTGTCCTGCCACCGGCGCCAGGCGTCGAAACCGAACATCAAAAAGGGGCTTTCTATAAATTCCCTCAAATGCCAACGACCGGACCGCCGCCGGCCACGGTGCTTCGGTATCCTGACGGCATGACCGTCGATCCAAAGACTCACAGTTTGATCCTGAATGGGCGGGATGAAACAGGGAATATGATGGTGGAGAGGGTGACGACAGTAGCACCGTACGCCACTGGTGTGCCCGGTGGAGCATTCGACGACATCCATGGTAGTGTACTGAATCGCGAAAGCGCAGCCACTGGCGTGGCTGTCGGGTCGAACGAAGAAATCTTCATCGTCGCGCACGATCTGCTTGCCGGGAAGCCCGCAGGCGAGCTTCCCGGGATCGCAGAGCTCACGACGACCGGCGATACGAACACACTCGAAAACCCGAGCGTCTCGGTGATCGATAAGTTCACAGCACAGGAACCTCTCATCACGGGCGGCGAAGAAACCTTCGGTGCGTACGGGCCCGGCGTGCAGGTCGCATTGTCTTCGGACGGACAGACCGTGTATGCGGTTGGGGTCAGCAAGCCGCAGACCAACGAAGAAGGCAGCTACGTGATCCGTGGCTTCTCGACGGTCGGCGGAGCGCAGCAGGTTGTGTTCGGCGGCGGCACGACGAGTTGCCGCATAGGCTCGGAGCACAACGCGGTAGCGGCCGGCAGCAACGGCATCGTCTATGCGCTCGACGAGGGTGAAGCGGTGTTTGAAAATGGCGAAGTCAAACCCAGCCCCTTTGGTTTCCGCCTGATCGAGTTCGGACCAGGGGGCTCCGAATGCCCGACGCCATCGGCCGAATTCGATATCAACAAAAAACCAAGCAGCCCGACGAGCACCGTCGCCGTCAACAAGGGCGAACCTGTGAAATTCGAAGCACTGAAGGCGGCACTCAACAGTGCAACGCCGGCCGAAATCACTTGGGAAGTAACGGGTCCCGAACCGTTCACCATTACCGAAGTGGGAGCTCCAGCGGAAGACCTGAAGCCTCTTGAAAAGAAGTTCCCGAAGACAGGATCGTACACCGTCACTTTGAAGATTGCCTTGAAGAACGGCGCCTATGGGAATCCTCCGCCCGTCACGGGACAGTTCACCGTCGAGCCGACCGCGCCAAAAGCCAGCTTCGAAGTCTTTGCCAGCGCCAACCTTGGCGAACCGTTGCTGCCAGGCCAGGAAATCAAAGCAGGCGAAAAAGTCACGCTCGACGCGTCAAGCTCTGAGGATCCCAACGGTTCGCAGACCGGCGAAGAAACCCACACATTGAAAAGTTACAGGTGGGAATTTGGGAATGGCGAAGTGATTGAAAAGAAGACAGAAGAAGCATCACTCACAAGGTCATTCTCCAATTCAAGCCCGAACGCTCTCAGCGAAAAAGTCACGCTGGTCGTGGAAAACGAGGAAGGCGTGAAGAGCCCGCCAAACGAACTACGACTCATCATTCAAGGTACGCCTTCGGGCTCGAGTGGCGGTGGGACCTCGGGCTCAACAACCCCGCCGCCCTCCGGTACGGGCCCCAAACAAGAAGGTGTCAATCCACCGCCGGGCACTGGCAAACAGCAACAGCAGCCGACCAAGGCGAAGAAGCTTGCCAAAGCGCTGAAGGCATGCAAGAAGCTCAAGTCGAGGAGCGGGCGGGCACGCTGCGAACGGCAGGCGCGGCGGCAGTACGGGCCGAAGGCGAAAAAGAAAGGGCACAAGAGGAAGTAATCGCCACGGTTGTGAGTCGTTCTCAGTTTAGTGACAACGATCCCAAGTTTATAGTTTAGTTTTAGGTATGTAAACTATAATGCGTCGCGCGCCCGGCGAGCGTCGGGTCTGCGCGGCGGAAAGGGATGGGCACATCTATGAGAAAGCCATTCATCGGATCGTGGCGACTGCTGGTAGCAGCGATCCTCGGAACAAGCATGTTGGCTCTCGCGACGTCGTCGGTCGCGTCAGCGAACTTCACATCGCCTTACACCGAACCGTGCTCGGGCGGTGAGGCCTCCGGAGTAACGACTGGTCTGCAGGAGCCGATCCTCGGCAACTGGGCAAGCCAGTTCGTTGAAGAAGACAGGACGTCCCCCTTCTCGTGTGCAGAGAAGGGCCCCATCGTCGGTTTCGGCGCCGGCACTAGCCTTGAAGCGCTGGAAGCGATGGGTGCGAGCGGCGGCGTGCGCAATCCGGAAGTTGTGTTCGCCGGTAACGAAGAGCCCCCGACACTCGCTCAATGGCTTGCGATCGACCTTGGCAATAAACCGGGTGAAAACTCAGGTCTGATTCGTCAGATCCCGGTTGCGAGCACGGCGGTGGTGCCGTTGGTACACATCCCCGCGGGCTGTGCCATTCCCGCTGGAGAGGCCACCGAAGATGGACGCTTCACGGTCTCGAATGCCGTGCTCGAGAAGGCGTATGCGGGTGAAGTGGCAACCTGGGGGGAACTACTGCCGGGCATCGAATCCAGTTGTGCCAGCACCCCCATCAAGCGTGTTGTTCCGGAATTTTCGGAAGGGACGACGTTCGTCTTCGAGCAGTGGCTCAACACCATAGACACAGCTCGCGGATGGACCAAACTTGCGAACACCGAATGGCCAAAAGACAGCGGGGCGACTGCCACGGTTCGTGCCGGCCTCGGCGATCGTCGCGAGGCGGGTCTGGTTGCGGAAACGAACGGTTCGATCGGCTTTGCGAGCCTGCCGAACGCCCGCGAAGAAGAATTCGGCAACTTTTCGCCTAAAAATCGACATCACGTCAGTGGTCGCTTCTGGCTGTCGGTCGTCAACGGCGCCGGCGAACGGGTCGAGCCGACGCGCGACCCCAACTCCGGGGTAGACAACGTCCTGGGGGCCAACTGTGACAACCCGACGTTCAACTACGTGCCCAGCGGTTACGACACGACTGTCACACCGATCTGGCGTGCGGTATCGGCGGCCGGCAGCAAAACAGGATGGCCGATCTGCACGCTGACGTATGTCATGGCGTGGGACGACGCCTCCACGGTCTACGGCAACAACAACGAAATCCAGGCCAAGCAGCGCACGGTCAAGGACTTCGTGAACTACATTCTCAGCTCGGACGGCCAGGAAGAAGCGAAAAACCGCGACTACTCGCCGCTTCCGGCCACGCTGCTCGAGGACGCCCAGGAAGGCGCAAGCCGCGTCGGCTGGGACAAGATCCCGGGGTCCAAAGAAGAAATCGAGGGCTCGGTCAAAGCCGCGATCACATCCGCGGCGAAACACACGAAGGAATAGCCGGGCGCACCATGTGTAGGCCGCCACAAACGCGGCACTACTTGGTGACGGCTACTGACGGCTACGGGTGCTGCCAGGACAGCGATGTCTTGGCAGCACCCGTCGTTTTGCTGAGACGAATCGTTACCTTAAAAAGTGGTCGGGTTGGGCAGAAGACGATCGAGCCTACTCACAAAGACCTGCAAGCAACAGCAATCTCCAACCGTTGCTAGGCTGGGCACGGGTCGGGGACGGTCGACGACGAGGTTCCCTTGATGGACGCAATGTCCGTCGCGGTGGATACAGACCTCGGCATCTGAGCCGACCCCGACCCCTACCCAACCCATCGCGACGGCTCCTGGCGCGCCGGGGCTGGCACCCCTATGAGATCTCAGTTTATCACGGACATTCTGTTTTGTCGATAACGACTCATAGTTAGAAACATCTTTGGGGTCTTTGGGCCGGCCGGTGGACGAAAGTTCCAGCTGCGTAAGGAACTCCGGCCGCTCCGCGGCCGGATGATCGAGCTGCGCCCGCGGCTGTCCTTCCCGCGGCGCAAGCCGATGCGGCGCCGTCGCGGCTAACATTCCTTTCCGACCTTGGCCGTGGAGCCAGGACCCGCGGTGTTTCCAACGACGACAACCGGGAGCAGCAGCCAATGAGCAACAAAACCTTCGTAATCGGCGTCGGCATGACCAAGTTCGACAAGCCCGGCACCAAGGAGGGCGACTACCCCGAGTGGGCGCTCCAGGCCGGCTCCAAGGCGCTCGCCGACGCCGGCATCGCCTACGACCTCGTGGAGCAGGCGTTCGCCGGCTACTGCTACGGCGACTCCACCTACGGCCAGCGGGCGGTGTACGGCCTCGGGCTCACCGGGATCCCGGTCGTCAACGTCAACAACAACTGCTCCACCGGCTCCTCCGCGCTGTGGCTCGCGCGCCAGGCCATCAAGGGCGGGCTGATCGACTGCGCGCTGGCGATCGGCTTCGAGAAGATGGAGAAGGGGTCGCTGGGGATGAAGTACACCGACCGCACGCCCGCCCTCGACAAGCACATGATGCGCATGTTCGAGCTGCGCGCCGCCGAGCAGTCGCCGTTTGCGCCGCAGATGTTCGGCAACGCCGGGCGCGACCACATGCAGAAATACGGGAGCGAGCCCGACCACTACGCGTGGATCGGCTACAAGAACCACAAACACTCCGTCAACAACCCCTACGCGCAGTTCCAGGACGAGTACACGCTCGATCAGATCAAGGAAGCGCGCATGATCCACGAGCCGCTGACCAAGCTGCAGTGCTCGCCGACCTCCGACGGCGCCGCCGCCGCGCTCGTCGCTTCCGAGCGGTTCGTCGACGAGCACGACCTGTGGGATCGCGCGATCGAGATCGCCGGGCAGGCGATGGTCACCGACCTGTCGTCCACGTTTGACGATACCGCCGACTGCATCAAGATCGTGGGCGCCGACATGACCCGCAAAGCGGCCCAGCAGGCGTTCGAGGAAGCGCAGCTCGGCCCCGACGACGTGCAGGTGATCGAGCTGCACGACTGCTTCTCCGCCAACGAGCTCATCACCTACGAGGCGCTCGGGCTGTGCGGAGAGGGGGAGGGGCACAAGCTGGTCGAGGCAGAAGACACCACCTACGGCGGGCGCTGGGTCGTCAACCCCTCCGGCGGGCTGATCTCCAAGGGCCACCCGCTCGGCGCCACCGGCCTCGCGCAGTGCTCCGAGCTGACGTGGCAGCTGCGCGGCACCGCAGACGCTCGCCAGGTGGAGGGCGCCAAAGCCGGCCTGCAGCACAACATCGGCCTCGGCGGCGCCGCCGTGGTGACGGTGTACCGGCCGCCCGCCTCCTGAGCGGTGCCCACCGCCGGGGCCGCATCGCCGGCGGGGTGAAGGGGAGGAGGAGAGGGGTTGGCGGTGCAGGCGTGCGCGCGAACGGCGCCGGCCGCGCTATGGCACCGGCGCCGCGATTCGTGGTGCCTGTGCGACAGCGCGACCCGCCGATGCAGGCCGGCGCGCCTCCTCGCCAAACCCCTCGTCCATCCCAACCACCCCGCAGCGGCCAAACTAATCCTTACGTCATCGTAAGATTGCTAAGTTGAGCGGGTGGCCTCTACGGTGACCGTCCCCCGACTCGCCGCTGCCCCCTCGCGCGGGTCGGACTCCTACAAGTGGATCGCGCTCTCCAACGTCACGCTGGGCGTCCTGCTGGCGACGCTCGACGGCTCGATCACGCTGATCGCGATGCCCGACATCTTCCGCGGCATCCACCTCGACCCGCTGGTGCCCGCCAACAGCTTCTACCTGCTGTGGATGATCCTCGGCTTCCTGGTCGTCACCAGCGTGCTGATCGTCAGCCTCGGGCGCCTGGGGGACATGTACGGGCGCGTGAAGATGTACAACCTCGGCTTCGTCATCTACACGCTGGCCTCGCTGGTGCTCACCGTCGACTGGCTCGACGGGCGCGCGGGCGCCGCCTACCTGATCGTGTTTCGCATCGTGCAGGGGGTCGGCGCGGCCTTCCTGCTGGCCAACGCAGCGGCGATCATCACCGACGCGTTCCCCGCCAACCAGCGCGGCATGGCGCTCGGCATCAACAACATCGTCGGCGTCTCCGGCATGTTCGTCGGGCTCGTGCTCGGCGGCCTGCTGGCGCCGATCGACTGGCGGCTGGTGTTCCTGATCTCCGTGCCCGTGGGGCTGTTCGGCACGGTGTGGGCCTATCTGAAGCTCGAGGAGCGCAGCACGCCCAAACGCGCGCGCGTCGACTGGTGGGGCAACGTCACGTTCGCGCTCGGGCTGATCCTGATCATGGTGTCGGTCACCTACGGCATCCGCCCCTACGGCGGCCACGCCACCGGCTGGGGCAGCCCGCGGGTGCTCGCGCTGCTGGGCGCCGGCCTGGCCTCGCTGGCCGCGTTCGCGGCGATCGAGAGCCGCGTCGCCGAGCCGATGTTCCGCCTGCCGCTGTTTCGCATCCGCGCGTTCACGTTCGGCACGCTCTCCACGTTCCTCTCGGCGATCGCGCGCGGCGGGCTGATGTTCATGCTGATCATCTGGCTGCAAGGCATCTGGCTGCCCCTGCACGGCGTCAACTTCGTCGACACCCCCCTGCGGGCGGGCATCTACATGCTGCCGCTGACGCTCGGCATGCTCGTCGCCGGACCCACATCGGGCTACCTCTCCGACCGTTTTGGGGCGCGCTGGTTCGCGACGGGGGGGATGCTCGGCTCGGCGCTCAGCTTCTTCCTGCTCACGCTGCTGCCGATCGACTTCTCCTTCTGGCCGTTCGCGCTCGTGCTGGCGATGGTAGGCGTGTCGATGGGCATGTTCGCATCGCCCAACCGCGCGGCGGTGATGAACAGCCTGCCGCCGCAACACCGCGGCGCCGGCGGCGGCATGAACCAGACTTTCCAAAACTCCGCGCAGGTGCTGTCGATCGGCGTGTTCTTCACGCTGATGATCGTCGGCCTCGCCGCCGACCTGCCGCACACGCTGTCTGCCGGGCTGCAAGCGCACGGCGTGTCGGCGGCCGCGGCCAGCGGCGCCGCGCACACGCCGCCCGTGTCGGTGCTGTTCGCGGCGTTCCTCGGCTACAACCCGATCCAACACCTCGTCGGCGCGCACGTGCTCGGCGCGTTGCCCGCCGCCAGCCGCGCGACGCTGGCGGGCCGCTCGTTCTTCCCACACCTGATCTCCGGGCCCTTCCGCACCGGCCTGCACGAGGCGTTCGCGTTCGCGATCCTCGCCTGCCTGATCGCCGCCGGCGCTTCGCTGCTGCGCGGCGGCAAGTACCACCACGTGGAGGCGCCCACCGGCGCACGCGCGGCGGCCAGGCCCGACAATGCGTCCCCACCAGCCGGTGGGATCGATTCACCACAACCCAAAAGGAGCGTTGGCGAGTATGCGCGTTGAGTGGTATGGGCAATCCGCCTTTCATCTGAGCACCCCCGAGAACTCCGTGTTCATCGACCCGTTCGCCGACCTCGCCACGGCGATGGCGGCCGCCGGTCGCCAGATCCAGTTCGCCTATCCGGCGATCGCCGACGTCAGCGCCGACCTTTTGCTGGTCACCCACGAGCACGCCGACCACAACGCGGTGGAGGCGATCGGCGGCGAGCCCGCCGTGCTGCGCTCCACCGCCGGGCAGCTCGCCTCGCCCGTCGGCGAAGTCACGGCCGTCGCCTCCGAGCACGACGAGCAGGCCGGCACCGCGCGCGGGCCCAACACGATCTTCGTGTTCACGCTCGACGGCGCGCGCGTCTGTCACTTCGGCGACTTTGGGCAGTCCGCGCTGCGCCCTGAGCAGGCCGAGGCGATCGGCGCCGTGGACATGCTGATCCTCCCGGTCGGGGGCGGCCCCACGATCGGCGCCGAGGGCGCCGCCGCGATCGTCGCGCGTCTCGCGCCGCGGTGGGTCGTGCCGATGCACTACCGCACGCCGCGCATCGGCTTCCTGGAGACGGCCGATGCCTTCCTCGAGCGCTCCGCCCACGTGCACCGCTGCGACACGCCCGCGTTCGACACCGGCCAACTGCCCGTCGTCGACGGGCCGCTGGTGGTGGTGCCGGCGGCGCCTTAGGAGCGGCAACTCGGGGCTGCCCGGTGGCCAGGCGGTCGTCCGCGAGATAGGTCTGAAGTGGCGCTTTCGCCGGATCGCAGCGGCGAAGTGCATAGCTCGGTCAGAGACGCCCCGAGGGAACTCGCACAGGCGGTGACAATTCGTGGGCCGGTTCGGGAATCGGCCCAAATGTGTGTCTTGGCCGACGAGGCAGGGGCGCTGGGCGGCTTTTTGCTGAGGCCCGAAGAATGGGAGATGTGGTGCCAGCGGAACAACTTTGGGTCCGGGATCTAACCTGAGCGCTCATGGGTCTGGGTTACGCCTCTCGGAGCGGCAATCCAAGACCAGCACTCCCACACAGGAAGGATGCAACCCATGTCCAGAGGGTCAGTATCACGGCTTGTTCCGCTGCTAGCCGTTGTCGCACTTGCGGCTACCGCGACCGCAGCGCAGGCCACCACACCGCACTGGTACAGGTGCGAAGCCGTGGCCGGAGGAACATTCGGCGCAGGCTGCACGGGCGCCGGCAGCGGCTTCAACAAGGTTGAGGTCAACTCATCGGGAATCGAAGTCACGGGTGCGGGCGAGCTCATAATCAAAGAACCCGCAACCTCGCCCACGCGCGAATTCGAATGCAAACTGGTCGATGAAGGGACCGTCTTGAACCCGAGCGGCGGAGGCGCGGGAAAGGGCACCTTCACATTTACAACATTTGGATGCAGTCTCCGTAGCGGCACCTGCGCGGAAACAGAAGTGATAGCGACGGACATGCCGTGGAACACACTGCTGGTAGCCGGGCCCCCGATCACGGACAAGATCTCGGGCATCGAACTCGAAGTGTACTGTAACCATCACACACTCGAAAACACCTTGTCGGGCAGCCTCAAACCGGAAGTCGTTCACAGTAAACCGAGCCTGCTCAAATTCACCTCGGCCACCGGCCTGCTCGGGGGCACCTCCAACAACGCCGAGGTCATTGGTGAAGATTCGATCGAAGGGCCAGGCCGCGAAGTGGTCTTTGCGGAATAGCGACCTGAAAGCAGGCTGACAAACGCAAGGAGAGCCCTGGTGTGACCGTGGGGCCGCATCATTTGCGGCCCCACGGTATGCTCTGCGGGTGGCGGCCGCCCGCTCGAATCCCTACTCGATCTCATGAAGCGGATCAGCGGGAGTTCGTGATGCCGGATCCACCAGTGAGCGAATCCGACGCCCTGAACGCCGACCGGGCCGAGCGCACCAACCCGCACCCCCCGCTGCCGCGCGACAAGCGCGGCTGGCAGGTCTCGCCATCGCCCGACGGCCGGGGGATGCCCGAGCACGCCCCGACGGGTCCGCCGCCGCACCGGATGCGGGGCTTCTGGTACTTCGTGCTGGCCCTGCTCGCGCTGAACTGGCTGTCGCTGCTGTTCTTCGCGCCCTCCGGGGGCGAACCGCGGGTGACGGTGCCGTTCAGCCCGTATTTCCTGGAACAGGTGAAGGGGGGCGCGATCGGCACGATCGCCTCCAAGGGCGACACGATCGAGGGGAAGTTCAAGACCAAGCTGCGCTACCCGGCGGACGACAAGAAGGCGACGCCGACGAAGCTGTTCGCGACCCAGGTGCCGAGCTTCTGGAACGGCAGCGAGCTCTCAGCGCTGCTGCAGGAAAAGGGGGTGAGGATCAACGCCGAATCGACGACCACCAGCGAGTCGCTGCTGGAGGAGCTGCTGCTGGGGTTCGGACCGACGCTGCTGATCGTGGGCCTGTTCATCCTGATCTTCCGCCGCGCCGCCAAGGGCGCGGGGGGGATGGGGGCGCTCGGCAGCTTCGGGCGCTCGCAGGCGCGCCGGGTGGACCCCGAAACGATCCGGGTGACGTTCGACGACGTCGCCGGGATCGACGAGGCCAAGGCTGAGCTGTCGGAGATCGTGGACTTCCTGCGCAACCCCGATCGCTATGGGAGCCTCGGGGGACGGATGCCCCACGGGGTGCTGCTCTCGGGGGCGCCGGGCACGGGCAAGACGCTGCTGGCGCGCGCGGTCGCGGGGGAGGCCCACGCGGCCTTCTTCTCGATCTCGGCGTCGGAGTTCATCGAGGCGATCGTGGGGGTGGGGGCATCGCGCGTGCGCGACCTGTTCGCCAAGGCCAAGGAGGCGGCGCCGGCGATCATCTTCATCGACGAGCTCGACGCGATCGGACGCTCGCGCCAGGGCTCGGTGTCGGTGACGGGGGCCAACGACGAGCGCGAGCAGACGCTCGACCAGATCCTCACGGAGATCGACGGCTTCGAGTCCTCGCAGGCGGTGATCGTGCTCGCGGCGACCAACCGCCCGGACGTCCTCGACCCGGCGCTGCTGCGCGCGGGGCGCTTCGACCGCCGGGTGACGGTGCAGGCCCCGGACCGCAAAGGGCGGGTGGAAATCCTGCAGGTCCACACCCGCTCGATCCCGCTCGACGGCGACGTCGACCTCGACGCGCTCGCGTCGAGCACCCCGGGAATGGTCGGCGCGGATCTCGCCAACCTCGCCAACGAGGCGGCCCTGCTGGCGGCCCGCCGCGGGCACAAGAAGGTGCGGATGGCCGATCTGACGGACTCGCTGGAGAAGATCATGCTCGGCTCCCCGCGCGGGATCCTGCTCTCCCCGGCGGATCGCGAGCGGACGGCCTACCACGAGTCCGGGCACGCGCTGGTGGGGATGCTCACCGAGGGCGCCGACCCGGTGCGCAAGGTGTCGATCATCCCACGGGGAATGGCGCTGGGCGTTACCCTCTCGACACCCGATGCCGACCGCGTGTCCTACTCGCTGGAGGAGCTGCACGCGAAGATCGCGGTGGCGCTCGGGGGCCGGGTGGCGGAGGAGGTGGTCTACGGAACGATCACGACGGGCGCGGAGTCCGACATCCAGCAGCTGACGATGATCGCGCGCCAGATGGTGGGCAGGTGGGGGATGAGCGACGCGGTGGGCCCGATCGCGGTGCTCCCCGCCGACGGCGAGGGGCCGTTCCTGCCGGGGGTGAGCGCGACCTCGGAGGAGACCCGGCGGCTCGTGGACGAGCAGGTGCGCCGGCTCGTCGAGCACGCCCACGGGGAGGTGACCGAGCTGCTGACCGGGCATCGCGAGCAGCTGGAGAACCTCGCGCACGCGCTGCTTGCAGCGGAGACGCTCGACGCGCTCGAGGCGTACGCGGCGGCCGGGGTGCCCGAGCACAGCGCCGAACCGACCGCGGTGAGCCGGCGCGCCGACGCCGTACACGGCGCTACGCTGTCCGAGGCGGGATAACCGACAAGGAGAGCGCGATGAAACTCCCAGTCGTCATAGCGGGCATGGCCGCGACCGGGCTGCTGGCGGGCGGTGTGCTGGTGCTTGCCGCCGAGGCCGAAACCTCAGGCAGCTCGACGCCCACCACAAGCGCGCCGGTACGCACCGTCAGCGTCGAAGGCGTGGCCACCGCGCCGGTCGCCGTGGCCGCCAGCGCCGAAGCGGCGATCGCCGCCTACCGCCAGGCGATGGCCTCGGCGATCGCCGACGGGCACGCCAAGGCCGAATACCTCGCCGAAAAGACCGGCAACACGATCGGCCAAGCGCAGAGCGTCGCCGAAGGCGGCGGCTACATCGAATGCCCCGCCGGCGTCGAATACGAAGGCGCCCAGCCCGACTTCGGCTCCGCCCGCGGGGTGGCGTTCGCCCCCGCGGCCGCGTCGGTGCCCGCAGGCAGGGTCAAGGCGACGGCGCGCAAGGTCAAGCGGCCCGCAAAGCGCAAGCGACATGGCGCCCGCAAGTCGGCTGTCGAATCGTGCACGCTCTCCACGCAGGTGTCGCTGGTCTACCAGATGGGGTGAGGGCGCACTGTCGGGTCAAGCCGCCGACGGCTACCCGGCGCGCTCGGCCGCGCGCAGCCCGGTGAGCGTCCAGAGCACGAACAGGGCGATCAGGGCGGCCGCGCACACGAACGCGAGCGCCGTGTGGTCGTGCACACCGGAGATCAGCCCGCGGCCGGCGTCGAGAAAGGCGGTGGCCGGGTTGACCGAGGCCACCGCGTGGATCCATCCTTTGAGCAGATTGAGGGGAAAGTAGACCGGCGCCAGGAACAGCACGAGGAACACCGGCGTCTGCATCAGCGGGCCGGCCTGGATCGTGCGGAAGCGGAACGCCACGCCCGCCGCCCAGCCGAAGCCCACCAGCACCAGCAGGGCGGCCAGGCAGTACATCGTGAGGAGGTCCACGCCGTCGCCCGTCACCCGCATGCCGGCGATCAGCGCCACGGCGGTCACGACGGTGAGCGTGATCGCCGCGCGCGTCAGCGCCACCAGCGCATACCCCAGCGCGATCCCGCGGCGGTTGCCCGCCGCCAGCATCAACCGCCGCGCGAACCCGCCCTCGAAGTCGAACGCGATCGTGAAACCGGTGAACAGACCCGAGAACATCGACGACTGCGTCAGCACAAACACGAACTGGAAGGCGGTGTAGCCGGCGGGGAAGCGAAAGCCGGGCACGCCCGCCAGAGCAGACAGGCCGCCGGCGAAGCTGGCCAGGAAGATCAGCGGGAAGATCAGCGAGGGGATCGCCAGGTCGGGGCGGCGCACGTACGTATGCACTCCGCGCCATGCGATCGCCCAAGCCACGCCCCACATGCTCCCGTGCGGCGGCTCCGCGGCTGGCTTGCTCATCTCGCGCACCCAGGGCAAGCCGGACAAGGACGCAGTGAGCGAAGTGCGCTGAGCACACGAGCGATCGAGGACGCAGATCCAGCGCCGCCATGGGTGCGCGAGATCACGTTCGCTGCATCCTCGTGCGAAGTGTTGCCTGCACGGCCAGCAGGCCCACCGCCAGCAACCCCAGCGCGACGCCGAACCCACGCAGCAGCGCGGTGGCGTCCCAACCGACGATGTACAGGCTGCGAAAGCCCTCGATCAGATAGGAGATCGGGTTCCAGGTGGCCACCGTGTGAAACCAGCCGGTTTTCAGCAGGTTGCGGGGGAGGTTGGAGGAGGAGAGGAACAGGAACACGAAAAACAGCGGAAACATGCCCTGCACCGCTTCGCTCGAGCCGGTGCGCAGGGCGGCGGCGCAGCCAAACGACGAGAACGCCATCGCGGCGAGCGCGCCCAGTGCGATCAAAACCAGTGCGCCACCCAAGCCCGCGTCGATGTGCGCGCCGACGATCAAGCCGATCAGGATGTACGCGGTCGACTGCAGCGCGCCCAATACCGCCACGCCCGCCAGCAGCCCCGCGATCAGCGACACACGCCGCAGCGGCGTGAGCGCCAGGCGGTTGAAGAAGCCGCTCTCGATGTCCTCCGCGAGGTTGGTGCCGGTGTTGATCAGTGAGAACAGCGCGCCCTGCATGAACGCAACGGCGATCGCGAACGACACATAGGAGTGGGTGGGGAAGCCGGGCAGCCTCGTCACCGCCTTCAGCCCGCTGCTGTTCACCACCAGCAGGATCACCGGAAAGAACACGATCGGGAACATCTGAAACGGCTGGCGCAGCGTCTTGCGCATCGAGCGGCGCGCCAGCGTCCCCACCTGCGTGAGCAGCACGTCGCTCACGCGGAGATCGGCTGAGGCGCCGGTTGCTCGTTCGCATCGTCATCCTCGGCGGCACCCTCCAACGAGCGGCCCGTCTTGGCGAGGAACACGTCGTCGAGCGTGGGGGAGTGCAGTCGCAGATCGGCCACCCGCACGTCCTCGGCGTCCACCGCGCGGACGATCTCGGCGAGGTCGCCGGCGCCCTCCGGCAGCCGCACCGCCACGCCGTTGCCGGCCGCCGCCGCGGGCTCGCCGAAGCGGTGCAGGATCTCCTGGAGGCGCTCGCGCTCGGAGGGATCGTGGGGGACGGCTTCCACCGAAGGGCGCCCGATCTCGGCCTTCAGCGCCGCCGGCGTGCCCTCGGCGACGATCTTCCCATGGTCGATGATCCCCACGCGGTCGGCCAGCACGTCGGCCTCCTCCAGGTACTGGGTGGTGAGAAAGACCGTCACGCCATCGCCCGCCAGCCGTCGCACCTCCTCCCACAGCGCCGCGCGGCTCTGCGGATCGAGGCCCGTGGTGGGCTCGTCGAGGAACAGCAGGCGCGGACGGTGCACGAGCGCCAGCGCCAGATCCAGGCGGCGCTTCATCCCGCCCGAGTAGCCGCCCACCTTGCGCTCGGCCGCGTCGGTCAGCCCCACCCGCGCCAGCAGTTCCCGCCCGCGGTCTTCGCGCTGCTGTTTGGGCAGGCCATGCAATGCGCTCTGCAGACGCATGTGCTCGCTGCCGGTGAGAAACGGGTCGAGCGCCGAATCCTGCAGCGAGGCGCCGATCGCGCGGCGCACCTCCGGGCCCTGGCGCACCACGTCGAGCCCCGCCACACGGGCGCTGCCGGCGGTGGGGGGCAGCAGCGTCGTGAGGATCAGCACGGTCGTCGACTTGCCCGCGCCGTTGGGGCCCAGAAAGCCGTAGATCTCACCTGGCGCCACCTGCAGATCGATGCCGGCGACGGCCCGCACGCCGCCCTTGAAGTCGCGCACGAGGTCCTGCACCTCGATGCCGTTGTCGGTTGCCGCCATGCTCCCGACCTTATCGAGCGCCGCCGACGGGGCTCTCAGCGCGACTGCTGCGTCAGGTCCGCGAATGCTACGGTTCGTTGCCGCCGGGTGGCCAGCTGGGGATGGTGCACATCGGCCCGCCGGATCGCCTCGGGTGGGCTCGCTACGGGGACGGGTGCGTGACACACCACATGCCAGACTCACCGATACGATTTGCGCTACGTGCGCCGCGCGGTGGAAGTGCGGCGCGGGTAGCCCGCCTGCTCGCGACCGCCATCGTTCTCGCTGGAGTGCTGCTCGCCGGAGCGCTGCCGGCGAGCGCGGACACCACCACGGTGCCGCTGTCGGCAAACACCGTCTGGGTGATCGGAGCGGAGCGGGGTGGGGGCAACGAAGGCTGCGCGCTGCGCTGGGTCATACGGTTTCCCAAGGACCCCGGAGCCGAAAGCTACACGGTCACATACCACTCCGAAGGGGAACTGCATCTCGAACCGGAAGTCAGAACCGTCACGGGACCTGCTTCGAAGTTCGAAGTCAGCTATTCATCGCCGCCGTATGTGTCCTACTACACAGCCTTCAACACGTCGCCCGGGGTGCTCGAGGTGCTCGGCGGCGGCGTGGAAGGCGGCGGCTACGAACAGCCGGAAAAGCCGCTCGGCTTCAGCTGTAAAGAAGCCGAGCCCGAGTACGAAGTCATCAAACCGACCGACGTCAAAGTGGAAGCGACCAAGACCACCTGGGAAGTCTCCGGGCGCCTGTTGGCTGAATCGTGCGGCGGCTGTGAAAAGACGGGCGTCGCCAACGCGAAGGTGATCGCAACCGGAACCTCTGAAGGCGGCGAAGCGATCACCGAAACCGCCACCTCGGACGCCCAGGGAAACTGGCGGATGATCCTGCCACAGGGGACATACGGGATAGCGCCCGAAGGCACCGGCTGGCAGCCGCACGAAGACCAGGCCACGCTCAAGCAGAACGTCACGCAGATGAACTTCACCCACGGCGACTACACACTCTCCGGCAAGGTGCTCGACGCCGAAGGCAAGGGCGTCCCCGGCGTGAACGTGGTCCTCCAGGAGAACAGCCCCAGCGGGTCGACCACCGCGCACACCACCACCGACGGCGAAGGGCATTTCAGCGAACAGCTCCCGCTCGGCACCGTGCTGGCGGCTGCCGCCCCCTCCAACGGCGTCGAATTCTTCCCGGTGCCCAGCCCGAGCTGCACCCAGGCGACCGCCTCGTTCGTCTCCGGTGTCGGACCCGTCGGCAGCGACGGCTGCGAAGTGAACCTCAACCAGGACCGCGAAATCGCGTTCTCGGCCTGCGTGCTGCCCAACCCTGACGGCGGTCCGCTGCCGGCCAACACCCCCAACCCGATCCCCGGCGCCGTCACCGCCGGGGAGCTGGAAGCGGTTGGCTGCTGGAAGCCTCAGAACAGCTCCGGCAAAGGACAGGCGACGATCTACACGAGCACCCAGCCGGTGCGCCTGGATGGCGTTGATGTCGTCCCGTCGTCGGGCACCACGCTGCAGCTCGACACCGCCGGCCCAACCGTCACCAGCAACGGCCCGGCACGGTTGAAGATCGGCGGCTGGCCGGTGACGCCCGAAGTGAACATCGCGCTCAACTACCAGGGCGGCTCGACACTCTCGGTGGGCGACCAGGGCGCCGGCACCGGGCCGCTCGCGCCCAACCTGTTCGGGCTGCCGATCAGCCTCGGCACCGGCGGACCGCTCGGCTACGGGCTCCCGTTCAACGAGTCGGTCGGCTCGCCGGAAACGGGCGGCGGGCAGACGACGATCAGCGGCGGCCTGCAGATCCCGCTCGACACGCGCGCCACGTGGGACCCGGCGGCAGGCGTGTTCAAGGGGCCGGCGCAGACGGTGCTGGAGACGGCGAGCGGCGACACCAGTGTGGTGGACAGCAAGACGATCCCCAGCCTCGGCGTGAGCGGCTCGATCATGAGCAACAACCGGCAGGGGCTGGTGCTCGGCAGCGTGTGCGGCTCGATCAACGATCTCGGCACCGAAAAGCTCTCGCCGTTCTTGCCGAGCGGCTTCGGCGACGGCGAGATCTCCGGCGCGCAGATCTGCTGGAAGCCGGTGCAGGGGCTGTGGGAAGGCACCGGCATGTTCAAGCTGCCGAGCGCGCTCGCGCGCTTCGCGGGGGACATCTACGTGAAGTTCGCGGCGCAGAAGGCCAAACCCAACGAAGCGGGGCAGTTCCTCGGCTACAAGCTGCAGAGCTTCGGGTTGCAATTCGAACACCTCAACTCCCAAACCTTCTACCTCTATCCGAGCCTCACCAAGGTGCGCGAGTCGGGGATCCCGCTCGGCCTCGGCTTCTTCCTGCAGAGCCTCGGCGGCGAATTCGCCAACAACCTCACCACCGGGCGCGTCTCGGAAATCAAGGGCACCGCCGGCATCAGCTACGGGCCGGAGGTCAATGTGCAGTTCGGCTCCGAGAAGGGCACAGAGCTGTCGCTGCTGCGCGGCGACCTCGCGTTCACGCTGCTGCCGGAACTCACGCCCGGCAAGGAAAAGATCCAGTTCTGGACCTACAAACTCGGCGGCGTGCTCTCCTTCGCCCACCTCTCGCCCGCCGAACTGCAGCTCGGCGCCGCCCAGATCGCCTTTCACGCCCGTCCCGAACCGGAAACCCCCGAGGCCGACTTCTACGCGCAGCTCGGTGGCTCGGTGCTGGGGGTCGGCGACACGCTCACCGTCAGCGGCCAGTCCGACGTGCCCAACGGCTTCTTGCTGGAGGGCACGCGCACCGTGAAGGCATTCGGCCAGTACGCCACGCTCGACACGATCCTCAACAACTACCTGCTGGGCGTCTGCTTCAGTGCCAACGGCGCGCCCGTCGGCGGCTTCGACGTCAACCTCGCGGCGCTCGACGAAGGGATCACGCCAGGCTGCAACCTCGGCAGCTTCAAACACCCCACCGGTGCGGCCTCGAGCTCGGCCGTGCGGCGCGCCGTGCACCTGCGGCTGCGCCGCGGCCTGGCGGCGACCGTGCTCGCCGTGCGCGGCACCGGCAGGGCGCCAAGCGTGAGCGTGAGTGGCCCGGGGCGGACGATCACCGCCTCGCCGGGGGCGCATCCCCGCTCACTGAACGGCGCAATCGTGTTCGCGAGCGCCTCCAAACACACCACCTACATCGACCTGCTGCGACCGCCCGGGGGAGCATGGACGGTCCGTGCGCTGCCCGGCTCCGCGGCGATCGCCGAAGTGCTGCAGGCCGACCCGCAACCGCTGCCGCGGGTGCGTGCGAAGATCGTGCGCGCCGGCTGCGCCGACGAGCTGCGCTACCGCGCACCCTCGACCGGCGGCGAGCGCATCCTGCTGTACGCCCAGCAGGGCAGCGGGCACGTCTACCTCGGACACCTGCGCGGAGGTGGCGGCACGCTGAAGTTGCCGCTGCTCGCGCAGATCAAGGGCCGCGGCAAGCTCGTCGCCTACTTCCTGCGCGGGCGCCAGCCTGCCGGCAGCGCGACGCTCGCATCGTTCGCCGACGCCGCCAGCAACGGCAGCGAGCGCCCGTCACACCTGAAACTGCACGCCGGCGTGCTGCGCTGGCAACAGGCGTGCGCGGCCGCCGGCTACTCCGTCGCAATCGTCCGCGGCGCCGCCGCCGCCAAGCAGACGACCGCCAAGCCGCGGCTGGCGCTGCCCGCCGGCCGCGGCCCGGCGCGGGTCACGGTCACCGCGCTCACCCGGGGCGGGACCGCGCTCGGTAGCATCCGGCGGACGTTGAAATGAGCCGCCAAATCCGTGAGCATCCAAGCAGCATCTCGCGCGTGAGCAACGCTTGGCGTGCGCCCCGGTGGGCTGCTGCCGTGACGGTGCTTTGGATCGCGTTGCCGGCGACGGCCGGCGCGCAGACGTTCGGGCCGAACCTCAGCACGCTGGAACCCGACAACAAAGTCGGCTGCGAAGTCAATCCGTTCCTGGGAGGGCCGATCGCGGCCAGCTCCTGCACGTGGAGCTCCAACGTGCCGCTCGGCGAAGACGCCACCAACCCCAACGGCGCCCAGATCCCGCCCGGTGGGGACGGCACGATCAGTCAGGTGAGCGTCAAGGTCGGTCCGATCACCGGCCCGATGCAGGTGGAGGTGCTGCGCGAGGAGCTTGAATTCGTCGAAGTGGGCACGCCCAACGTGCACGCCCGCGTGAGCTGCTGCGACGCGATCGAGCAGAGCCAGGTGTTCACCCCGACGGCCAACTCGATCACCAGCGAGGCGGTCGATCTGCCGGTGGAAGTCGAAGAACACCCCAACCCGCAGACCGGCCTGCTCACGGCCGACATCCTCGGTCTCTCTGTGTTGTCCGACAAAGTGCCGGTGCCCGCCGTCGACGAGCGCGCGCTCCTGGTGCTCGACCAGGCCGGCACCGACGCGTGGGCGCCCGCGATCACGCAAGGCCAGCAGGTGCTGGCCGACGAACAGACCGGCTATCTGGTGCTGATGGACGCCGTGTGGAACCCCGCGCCGAGCGCCACCCCGATTGCCACGCCGACACCGACGCCGGCACCGACTCCCAAATCCAGCGCGGCGCCGCCGGTGCCGACGCTGAGCTTTCCGGCTGGCGCGCTCGCGCGGATCAAAGGGACGGGCGCGCTCGTCAACCTCGACTGCGGCGCCGCCGCGGCCTGCGACGGCACGGTGCGTATCCAGAGCGCGCCCGGCGGACAGGCGGCCGCTGTGCTCAAGGCGGCGCGGGCGGCAGGGCATAAGGGCCACAAGCGGACCGCGAAGCACCACAAAAGCGCCGTCATCACCTACGCCAGCGGCAGCTTCAGCCTCGCCGCCGGTCAATCGCAAGCGGTCGACGCGAAGCTCTCAAGCACCGGCAAGCAGTTCGCGCGCAAGCACAAGCGGCTGAAAGTCTGGGTCGTCGTCACGTTGAGCAACACCACGCCGGCCAAAGTGTCGAGCCAGGCCGTCACGCTGAAGTTCTGAGCTCAGCCACCGTTACGGGCTTGGCGGGCCACATCCTGCTTGCTAAAACAAGCCGGGCGCCACGCGGTGCGGCCAATTTCGAGCATCGCACGCCTGTCTGCCCGACCGTCTGCTGCTAAGCTGGACTAAGTCATGTCAGCGACGTACAACATGCACGACGCAAAGACCAACCTTTCGCAGCTGGCCGAGCGTGCGGCGAACGGCGAGGAGATTGTGATCGCGCGCAACGGCCGCCCACTCGCCAAGCTCGTTCCGCTCGCGGGGCGCAAACCGTTGAAGTTTGGGTTTTGGAAGGGCAAGGTCTGGATGAGCGACGACTTCGACGACCCCCTGCCTTGGGAGATCCAGAAGCACTTCGAGGGCGAGGGCGACTGAGACTCCTGCTCGACACCCACACGTTCATCTGGGCGGCCGATGGCCGTCTGGACGCAGACACGCGAGCAGCTATGGAAGCAGCCGACGCCGTGTCTGTAAGCGCCGCCACCATCTGGGAGATCGAGATCAAGCGGGCGTTGAGCAAGTTGCAGGCGCCTGATGACGCGATCGAGCGCAGCGACGAATCCGGGTACGAGCGCCTGGCCATCACCTTCGAGCACGCCCGCGAGGCGGGTAGGCTGCCGCCGCTGCACGGCGACCCGTTCGACCGAATGCTGGTCGCGCAGGCGCGTGTGGAGCGCCTGACGCTGGTCAGCGCCGACGCCGCGATCAAGCAGTACGACGTGCCGGTGCTGGATGTCGCTCGCGCATAGCCGTAGCGTCCTCGCCGCCCCGTGGCGCTAGCTTCGTATCTGCGACATTCCGGTGCCGTCCTACACCACGCGTTGGCGGGTTAGCCAGTTCTAGCTTGACATAACATCCATTATCGAGCATTGCTTGGGCGAGGGCATGGGTCGGCCTCACGGACCGATGGGGCTAAGCTTCAGCGGTCGTGTCGCTGACCGCCCTGACGTCTGCGGAGATCTCGCTGCCGGCCGAGGCCGATGGTGCGCGCGTCAGCGACCGGATCGCTGTTCTGGCCGACACCGTCGACGTCGTCGGGTTGACCGACAATCACGCCGGCCAGCCGCGGATGTCGCCGCTGGCTGCGGTGGCGCTCGCGCGGGAGCAGGGCGTGGGGACAATCGTCCACGTTTCCTGCCGCGATCGCAACCGGCTTGCCCTGCAGTCCCAGGTCGTGGGCGCGGCGGCGCTCGGCGCTGAGGCGGTCCTCTGCATGCAGGGCGATCCGGTGCCTGGCATCGACCATGTGGCTGACATGACCGCCACGCAGCTCATTGCGAGCGCGTCGCCATGGAGCGCCCCGCACCCGCTGGCGGTCGGGGCGGTCGTCAATCCCTTCGCCGAGGACGTCGACCGGGAGTTGCGGCTCCTGCGGCGCAAGATCGACGCTGGAGCAACCTTCCTGCAGTCGCAGATGATCTTCGACCTCGGGCGCCTCGAAGCGTTCCTCTCGGCCGCCGAGGACACCCTCGCGGACGTGCGGTTCTACGCAAGCGTCGCGCTGCTCCGCAGCGCGCGCATGGCAGAGCGCGCCTGCGCGCTACCGGGGGTCGCGATTCCTCAGCGAGCCGTGGCGCAGATCAGTCGCGGCGGCGGCATCGACCTAGCGCGCGAACTGGCGGCCGGCGTTGCCAGTATCTCGCGCGTAGATGCGCTTCACGTCTTTCCACTCGGAGCCGAGGCGGCGACACGCGAGGTCGCCGCGGAGTTCCGCGTCGCGCGGGGTGTCAGCGCCCAACGCCTGGCAGGGACCGGTCAGTAACCGGAACGTCTTGTAGCAACGCACCCCGCGGTTCGGGACCTTCACCTCATCGCCCTGTTGGTATTTACGGTCGCCGAGTCGTGCGGCGCGATCGCCAAGGCCTACGGGCGCGACCAGCCGCGGTCGGCCACAGCGCTCGAGTTCGCCGGAGCAGCCGCGGCGGGCATCATCGCCACCACTGTCTCATAGCCCTCGCATGATCTCTGAACCGCGGACCTCCCCCCTACACTTCAGGGATCGTGTCGACACATCCTGCCAGCCAGAGCGAACCCGAGCACTTGGAGCGTCCAGTCGAGGAGCTGTTGCGCCGGGTACGTCCGTTGCCTGACCACGATGAGATGGTGATCGGGGATCTCAGCGAAGAGGAGGGCGAGGCCTTCCTCGCAGCCGTCCAGTCGTGACCGCCCCCGGATCGCGCGGCGCGATCGTGGTCGATACCGATGTCTTCAGCGCTGACCTCGTACCGACGTCACGGCTGGCTGGACGCTACGCGCCGATCATCGCCGGCCGGCCGGCGTTCATCTCTTTCCAGACGGCCGCGGAGCTGCGCTACGGGGCGATCCGGAGCGGCTGGGGGGACTGGGCAGTCTCGGATCGGCGGTACTCCGCAGGTGCGGCGGCGTCGCACCGATATGCGACTCGATTCTCAGTCATATGCGACCGTTGCATCTCGCCCATATGCGACTGGTCGCCGAACACGAACCCGACTACAACTCGCGGCCTGATCACGACCACACTTACGGCCGACACCACTTAGCCAAGGACCTCGACGTACCCCTCAGTTCCGTGCACCCGGATTCGCTGCCCGTCGCGGATGAGCCGGGTGGCGCGCTCCACCCCCACGACGGCCGGCAGCCCGTACTCGCGCGCGATCACCGCACCATGGGTCATGAGGCCGCCGACCTCGGTGATCAAGCCGCCGATCGTCAGGAACAGAGGGGTCCAGCTGGGATCGGTGTACGTGGTGACCAGGATGTCGCCCGGCTCAAGGTCCGCCTGCGCCATGTCCAGGATGACGCGCGCCCTCCCCTCGACGGCTCCGGCAGACACCGGGAGACCCACGAGTGCGCCGGCGGGGAGATCGTCACGCCGGTAGCTCCCAGCGAGTACCTCGCCCTCCGAGGTGAGCACTCGCGGCGGCGTCAGCGACAGATATGAGTTGAACGCCTCCTTGCGCTGTCGGATGAGCTCGTCATCCACCTCCTGGTCGCGCACGACGTCGTGAAACTCGTGGAGTGTCAGATAGAAGATGTCCTCCGCCTCGCGCAGCGCGCCGGCGAGCTTCAGGCGCTCCGCCTCGCGCAGCAGAGCCTGCTTATAGACGAAGTAGCGGCTGACCATTCCGTACTTCGGATACTCGCGGTAGCCGGCGAAGGTCCTGACCCGGTCGATCATCTGCTTGGTCTCCCCTGCCTTGCGCTCGCCGTCGGGCAGGTCGCGGAGCCGTGCCAGCAGCTCCTGCTCCTTCATGGCGGCTTTTCGCCGTCCCTGCTCGAACCGCCGCGATCCCGCGCCCGGCTCGAAGTTCCTGACATGAGCGAGGATCGTCGGCACGAGGGCAGACGGCTGCTCGCTCCACCGCGTCCGGGTGATGTCGATCTCACCAGTGCACCGCATGCCGTACCTGTCCAGATAGGCCTGGATGGCGTCGCGTGCCACGTTGCCGCCCGGGAGCGCGGGCATCTGATCCAGGAAGTGCTCGTCATCGACATCCCGCAGGAACGCGACGACCTCCGGGAACGGGCGGATCGCATCTGCCACGTTCAGCAGCGCGAGCCCCATCTCCGAGGTGACGTTACCGGCCACCGACTGCGTGAGCGTGTCGGCCACGTTCTTCTCGCCCAGCCACTCCAGCATATGCTCGTTCAGCCACCGTCCGGCCTGCGCCGCGGAGGTGATCACCTCCAGGCCGCGCGGATCGAAGAGAACCCGTTTCAGCTCCGAGAGGTCCGCCAGGATGAAGTCGATCAGCTCCGGTCCGGACTTCGCCTCGATCGTTCGCTGCAGCGCGGCGGTTGACGCCTGGCCTCGCTCGATCAGCTCGGTCACGATCGCCGGGTCGGCATTGAGCGGCTTCTGCTCGGCGACGGCCAACACCCCGGTGAGCTCCTCGTCAGGGCGCGCCGCAACGAAGTCGCCGCGCTCCGCGATCGTCCGCAGCGCATCGCCCATCAGCGGATCGGAACCCCCCAAGGCGCGAAGTAGTCCCGCCCGAGGTGTGGGCGCACCGAGCATCTCGGTGACGTCCACGAAGAGCCTTCCGCCGGCCACCGACATCGGCCGCGGAGTGGTGAGCTGCCACAGCGAGAGCCCCAGCGGCTTGATGGGGTCCGTCATCATCTGCTGGTGTCCCACGGAGACGAAGACGTGGTTCTTGCCATCTCCCACCTCAGGGACGGGAAAGAGCGTCGTGATCGGGCGGCTCTGCACGATCTGGAACCCGTCCTCAGCCCAGCACCACTCGATGTCCTGGGGGCGCCCGAAGAACTCCTCGATCCGCCGTCCCAGCTGCGCGAGCGCCAGGATGTCCCCATCCTCCAACGCCGGCTGCTCGTTGGCGAGTGTCCGTAGGACGATTGCACCGTCGCGCACCGTGTGGACGTCCGGGCTCACCCGTCCTGACACCAATTCTTCGCCCAAGCCGGGGATGGCCTCCACAATGGCGAGTTTCCGGTTGGAAGTCAGCGGGTCGGCGGTGAACAGGATCCCCGAGGCGACCGGCAGGACCATCTGCTGCACGACCACGGCCATCTGGACGTGCTGATTCTCGATACCGCCCCGCAAGCGATAGGTCACGGCCCGCTCGCTGAACAGCGAGGCCCAGCACCGGCGGACGTCTCGCAGGATCGCCTCCAGACCGCTGACGTTCAGGTAGGTGTCGTGCAGACCCGCAAAGGATGCCGTCGGCGAGTCCTCCACGGTGGCGCTGGAGCGGACCGCGTAGGCGAGGTCCTCGCCACACCGGACCAACGCGCCGGCGACCGCTTCCGCCAGGTCGCTGGGAATGACGATCTCCTCGATCCTCCTGCGAAGCTCGGCGCTGCGCGCGGCCACGCCGTCTCGGTCCGCGAGCCTCAGGCGGGAGAGGCGATCGAGTTGTGCATGGATCGACGGTGCCCGGGCCACGGTCCGCCGGAATGCGTCTGTCGTGATGCAGAACCCGGGCGGCACCCGCACCCCCTCGATCCGCAGGAGCTCTCCCAGAAGCGCCCCCTTGCCGCCTGCCACCGCAACCTGAGTCCGGTCGATCTCCTCGATATCCAATATGTCATCGCCCACCCGGTTCACCTCCGTCTGAGTTGTCCGCGCAACCCGTTCGAGATTTGTCTTCCGCCATGCCGCGGGCGATTATGCGGCACGAATCGCGACCTCATGAGGGCCTTCGATCCGGTATAAGTTGGAAGTGGAGAGGAGAGGTCGCCATCGGCCATTCGAGGCCCCTTGCCGGCGTCAGCAGCCCTCACTCCGCGAGGCGGTGTCGGATCGGGGCAGAGGTGTTCGTAGAAGGGTGAGCGGCGGCCAACGAGGGGCCACCTCGAATGACAGGAGATGATCCGAGATGCAATACCTGGTTTCTGTGATCGACGATGGCACCGGCTTGGCCACCCCGACGGAGGACGCTGCCATCGACGTGTTCAACGACCGGCTCCGGGCCGAGGGATACTGGGTCTTTGCCGGCGGCCTCGGGTCGCCCGACCCGGCCACCGTCATCGACAACCGGGGTGACGAGGCGGTGTTCACCGACGGGCCCTTCGTGGAGTCGAAGGAGTACCTTGCCGGCTTCTGGATCATCGAGGCTCCCGACCTCGATGTGACGCTCAAGCTCGCCGCCGAAGGATCGAAGGCCTGCAACAGGAAGATCGAGGTGCGGCCGTTCCTGTGAGCGTGATCGCCTCCCCAACCAGGCGGTTCGGCGACCTCGACATCGTCGGGGAGGCGGCGGCTGAGGCGTTTGCGACCGCTGTCGAGCGGTGGCCGACCGACGGCGTGCCGCCCAACCCCGGCGGCTGGCTGACCACCACCGCCAACCGCAAGGCCATCGACCGGCTCCGGCGCGAGAACAAGCGCGACGACAACACAAAGGGGCTCAGATGTTGTACGAGGACAACCCGCCCAAGCCTGTCGGCGCCGTCGACGACGAGCGACTCCGCCTGATCTTCACCTGCTGACACGCCGCCGCGACCAGCTGGGGTAGCGCCCGCGAGTCCCGTAGCGCGAACCCGCGCGGGTAGGGATGTGTGAGAGCTCTCCGCACCGGTCGCCCACATCCCGCATGGCAGAGCGGCGTTTAGCAGCAGTCAGGTCAACCATGCGGATAGCTCCTCTAGTGCGCGGGGGATCACGTAGTAGTAGGCCCACAAGCCCTTGCGCTCGGAGTCCACGATTCCGGCGGCGCGCAGCTTGCCTAGATGGTGGGAGAGCGTGGGCTGAGATATGTCGAACAGGGGCACCAACTCGCACACGCAGACCTTCCCAGCGTGCTTGCGCAGCACGTCCACGAGCTGTAGGCGGATCGGGTCGCCGAGAGCCTTCGCAACCTCGGCCATGCGCAACGCATGATCGCGCCGCACGTCGGGGTAGACCACGGGCTCGCAACAGCGCTCACCGGCCGCTCGCTTCTGCTTCGGGGAGAGCTCCAAATCGACAGACATCAATCTACCTATATCAATAAGACCGATGCTTGTCGATGTAATACGATCAGCGCCGTGGACACGCCTCCCCTTGCCCGCCGTCTAATCGCCGAGCTGTTGGGCTCGGCGTTCCTCGCCGCTCTCGTGATCGGCTCGGGCATTGCAGCGCAGACGCTCTCGCCGAACGACGTCGGCCTCCAGTTGTTCGAGAGCGCCGCCGCCACGGCCGCGGGGCTCTACACGATCATCCTCATGTTCGGCCCGGTGTCCGGCGGGCACTTCAACCCGGTTGTCTCACTCGCCGACGCCAGCTTTGGCGGCATCCGCTGGCGCCATGCGCTCGCCTATGTCCCCGTGCAGGTTGTCGGCTGCGCGCTCGGCGCGGTCGTGGCGAACGGCATGTTCTCACTGGCCGCCATCAGCATCTCCACGCATCACCGCGCCACGCCCGCGCACCTGTTCTCCGAGGTAATCGCCACTGCCGGGCTGCTGCTCGTGATCTTTTCGCTCGCGCGCACCAAGCGCGCACACATCGCTCCGGCCGCCGTTGGCGCGTACATCGGCGCCGCCTATTTCTTCACCAGCTCCGCGAGCTTCGCCAACCCGGCGATCAGCGTCGGGCGCATGTTCTCCAACACGTTCGCCGGAATCGCGCCCGCGTCGGTGCCCGGCTACGTCGTGGCGCAGCTCGTCGGCTGTGTTTGCGCGCTCCTCCTCGTGAGGCTGCTCTACCCCGGCCTGACGCCAGACGAGGCAGCCGAAGCCGTCATGCCCCATAGCGAGGAGCCTCCGCACGATGGCGTGCGTCCTGTTCGTCTGCCTGCATAACGCCGGTCGCTCACAGATGAGCCAAGCGCTCCTCGAGCGCGCCGCCGCTGGGAGACACACGGCCCTGTCCGCGGGGACGACGCCAGCCGAGCGCGTTCACCCCGAGGTCGTTGAGGCCATGCGCGAGGTAGGCATCGACCTGTCCGACCGCCGACCGCAGCTCCTCACGCGAGAGCTCGCAGAGCAAGCGGATATCGTCGTCACGATGGGCTGCGGCGATGAGTGCCCCTACATCCCGGGCAAGCGCTACATCGAGTGGGAGCTGCCCGACCCGAAGAGCCGTCCGCTTGATGAAGTCCGCGCGATCCGCGATGACATCGCCCGCCGCGTCGACTCGCTGCTCGCCGATGAGACTCTGAAGTGAGCAGCCCACAAGCCGCCATGCCACCGCTGGCTGATGTGTCGCTGCGCGCTGTCGCGCGTGAGTGGGGCCGGATTGGGTGTATTGGGTTTGGTGGTCCGCCCGCGCACATCGCGCTGTTCCGCGAGCTGTGCGTGACACGACGGGAATGGCTCACTGACGATCAGTTCGAGCGGGCGATTGCGGCGACCAACATCCTGCCCGGCCCGGCCTCGACGCAGCTCGCGATCTACTGCGCCTGGCGGCTACGCGGCCCCAAGGGAGCAATCATCGGAGGCCTTGGCTTCATCCTGCCCGGCCTCGCGCTGATCCTCGCGCTGTCCGTGCTGTTCCTCGCGGGATCACCGCCCGCGTGGATACGGGGCGCCGGGATGGGAGCCGGCGCCGCCGTTGCTGCCGTCGCGGTCAGGGCCGGGCTGGGGGTTGCTGTCCCGATCTGGAAACGCACCACGGACGCTCGGCGGCCCCGCATCCTGCTCTACGCGCTCGCCGCGGGGATCGGCGCCGCCAGCACCGGCCCGTGGCTCGTGCTCGTCCTGCTGGCGTGCGGCGCGATCGAGCTGGCATGGCAGCGCCAGCTCATCGGCGGCGGCATCAGCTTCCACACCTGGCCGCCACTCGCCGCGATCGCAGAGCCGGGCGGGACGGGTGCGCTTGTGTGGACGGCGTTGAAGGTCGGGGCGCTCGCGTTCGGCGGCGGGTTCGTGATCGTTCCGCTGATGCAATCAGACGCCGTAGGCACCTACCACTGGATGACCCACGGGCAGTTCCTCAACGCCGTAGCGCTCGGACAGGTCACACCGGGACCGCTCACGCAGACCGTGGCGGTTGTCGGCTACGCCGCAGGCGGGATTCCCGCAGCGCTCTTGGCGGCATTCGTCGCGTTCCTGCCGTCGTTCTCTTTCATCCTGTTCGGTGCAGCTCGCTTCGAGCGGCTGCTGCACAACGAGCGAGTGACAGCGTTCCTCGCCGGTGCGGCACCCGCGGCGGCCGGGGCGATCATCGGCTCGGCGATCCCGCTCGCCGCTGCACTGAGTGAGACGTGGCAGTACGTCGTGCTCGCTGCCGCGGCCATCGCCCTGCTTGCGCTGCGTGGCAACATCGTCCTTACGCTGCTCGCTGCCGGCACGGCAGGTACCGTCGCCGCGCTGCTCGGCGCTCCAATCCCACGCTAGACGGCCCGGTCAAGGGGTCAGCGGCCGGCCGTTGTTTCGGGGCTGGTCGGGCACACTCCTGGGTGTGCTCACTCTCTTTGGTGCCTGCGCCGTCACTTTCATGGTCCTGATGTATGCGCTGGAACGACGCGGCCGAGGCTTCATCCTCGCCTTCGCTTGCGGCTGTGCCTTGTCGAGCGTCTATGGCTTCCTCGCGGGCACCTGGCCATTCGGGGTAGTCGAGGCGATCTGGGCCGTGATCGCGTTGAAGCGCTACCGATCGAAGCCAACGACGCACGCACACTCGACGGAGACCTGATCGTGCCCTCCGTCACGTATGAGCCAGTCGCGGGCGATCTGCACCGTCACGGCACCCTGCGTCATGCCCACCCGCACGCTGGGCCGCACGAGCACCACCACCGCGATGAGCACCCCCACGACCATGGCCACGAGCACGGGCACTCTCACGGTCTTGTGGACGAGAGCATCAAGCGCTCCCGCGAGGGCGTCCGGGCGGTCGCGCTCGCGCTCGCCATCCTCGCCATCACGGCCGCGGTGCAGGCGGTCGTGTTCGCGCTCAGCGGCAGCCTGGCGCTGCTGGCCGACCTGATCCACAACGGCGGGGACGCGCTGACCGCGATCCCTCTCGGCATCGCGTTCGCACTGCGCTCCCAACGCGCCGAGCGCCTAGCCGGCCTAGCGGTCGTGGCCGCCATCTTCATATCCGCGTGCGTTGCTGCCTACGAGTCGATCTCGCGGCTGCTGCACCCATCCACGCCGGGTCATCTGCTCGCACTCGTGCTCGCTGGCGCGATCGGGTTCATCGGTAACCGGCTCGCGGCGCTGGTCCGCACCCGCGCAGGGCGCCGGCTGGAAAGCCCCGCGCTGATCGCAGACGGCGATCACGCCCGCGCCGACGCATACGTCTCGCTCGCCGTCATCGCCAGCGCCATCGCGATAGCCGCTGGCGCCCCCGTCCTCGACCCCATCGTCGGCCTCGCCATGACCGCCGTGATCCTGCGCATCACCCGCGAGAGCTGGCTCACAGTACGCGGCCACCCCCACCTCTAACTTGCGCAGTGCAGCCCTCGGTTGTCTCAGATCGGTGAGACGCCGCACTGGCGCGTTGACGGGTTCAGTCGCCTGGCGCCAACCGGTGTCATCTTCGGGTCGTCTTACACGTCCTGTTGTCGAACGACACGAAATGAGACAAACAAACGACACGGCTTGAGACATTTCAAATAGGTCGCCCTGTGAGAGCGCTGCCCACGCGCTGTGGATCAGCGCATCGAGGCGCGGCGAGTGATCGGCCCAAAGCGATGTCGAAGGGTCGCGTAGGCGATCCCGCCGCCGGCGAGGGGTACCAGCAGGCCGATGGCTTGGTGGAGCAGCACGGCGGCGATCGCGGTGTTGTGGCCGACCCCATAAAGGATCAGCATCCCTCCCATGCCGCCGACCGTCCCGGCGCTGGCCGGCAGTGGAATCGATCCACCGAGTGCACCGATGATGTAGGCCATCACCGCAACGGCGAACCCTGGGACGGGGTGGGCGTGGATCGCGAAGAACGCGGTCCACAACACCAGGACGTCGAAACCGAAGTAGATCAGCACACCCAGCACGCTCGTCAAGGCGCCACGATGAAACAGAAGCCGCTCCGTGTCCTCCACGGCGTCCGCGAGCGTGGTGATCGCGCTCGCGATCTTGGGATGTTTGGCCTGCAGCAGCGCTGCGTGACTGCTGGCGCGGTGGGCGATCAGCACGGCGACCAAGATCCCGGTCACTGCGAATGCTGCCGGCAGCACCGTAAGCAAGAGATGGTGCTCGCCCGCGATGATGCCGATCGCGAGCCCGACACCGACAACGATCACCACAAGCGCGTCAACAGCGGTGTTGAGAAAGCTGAGGTTGAACTCGCGCTCGGCAATCATCTTGTTCGGCATTCCGAAGCGGTGCAGGATGAATGCTCCGACTCCCACGCCGCCCCACGCCCCACCGGGGAGGAGAAGCCCGCCCGCGAGCTGTGTCCAGGCGACATCGTCGTCCATTCGCCGTCCGCGGCCGTCGCGCGCGAGCAGCTTCTGCGGGTCGATGATCGCACGCCACGCAGCGACAAACCCGAGCTCGGAGAGCACCTCGAGCGCGATCGCCCCGAGCACCCATACCCAGGACACGTGCTCGAGGCTGCCCAGCGCCTGCCCCAGCGCGGGAATCAGCTTCAGCACCACGTAGGCGACCGCCAGATACCCGGCGAGCTTCGCAGCGGACCTCAGCAGATGACGCTTGGCGTTGCTCAGTGCACGCCGGGCGTGGTGCTCCTGCACGAACCGGTCCGAGGCGGCCGGCGCCAAGCTCTCCACGATCACCCCTGCTCTGGGGGTAGACCGGCGCTCGCGTTGCTTGGATCGAGTAGCTCGAGCGCAAGCGCAGACCAGGCGAAGTCCTCGGCGCCCATGCCGCGTCCGTCGTGCGGGTCGTAGAACTCGCGCAGCCCCTCGCGGGCAACCGTTTCGGTGATCCCACGGGCGAGCGTAGCGGCCTGTTGCTCATAGCCGAGACGCACCATCCCCCGCCACACGAGCCACGCGCTGTTCACCCATGTCGGTCCGCGCCAGTAACGCCGCAGGCCGTCAAAGTGTTCGCGCAGCGAGAACGAAGGCTCATCGAGCGACACCGAAGGCGGGGAGGCCTCTGTCCAGAAGCGGCGCTCGTCGAGCAGACACCCCACCAGGCGGTGACCGATCTGCTCAGGCAGGTCGGGCAGCGCAAGTGGCGCGAGCGCCGTCCACGTCAACGGGACCCGCTCCGTGATGGCCGGTATCGCCACCGGTAGGAAGGTCCCGCTCGGCTCGTCATACAGGCGGGCGATCAGTGCTGGCGTGATCGAGGGCAGCCCGAGCGCCAGCCGTGAGAGCCCGTTGATCACATTGGTCAGCACCTCACAGACGACCGGGTCGCCGTCGGCGCGCACCGCGTCGATTCGAAACTCGCGCTTTCGATTGCGGCGCACCAGCTCGACAAAGCCAGGCAGGCCCTGCGCCCGATGGCGCCAGATCGGGTCGAATTGAGGCGATGCGTCCAAACCGGACTCATCGGGCTGGAGGATCCATAGCAACCCGTCGTCCTCCAGGTCGCGCTCGGCGCTGACCGCGGCGTGGTGGGCGACGATCCGCGGCTCGAGCGCCGGATCGCCGACCGCCACCCCCCATGCGAACGCCAGTGCCGGCGGTTGGATCGTCGCGGTCATCAGGTCATCGCGATGGATCACGTTGTAAAACAGCTCGCGCGGGCCGCTGACTGGGTGCTCCCAGAAGATCGTGTGACCGATGAACCCGTCCGGCCGCGCCGCCGCGAGCAATGTCTCGAGCTCCGCGCGAGACCGCGCGGGGTCAAAATGCCGCCACGCGATCGCCGCGAAGCAAGAGTCCCAATACCACTGCCAGCGGTAGCGTCCGGGGCTCGGGCGCGTGTAGGCAAACGGCACGCCATCGCGCTCGCCGACGGTCCAGTTCCGCTCGAGTGTCTGCCGGCAGCGTTGCTCGATCACGGTCACGCACCGCAGCTTCGCAAACGAGCGGCGCCGCCGGTCTCACATCGAGGTCACGTTATGTCAAGGCAGCGCTCGCGGTCTCGGAGCTAGCTCGATGAGTGATTTCATGTCGAGAAGCGAGTTGCTCGAGGAGAACGGCGAGTACGTCGACGCGCAGGCGCTCACGCCGGTCCGCACCTGGGTGCGCTACGGCGGCCCGGACGCGGCGCCCGTCACCACCGACGGCCCGCACCCCGAGACCAGCGACCTGATCGCTGGCTGGTTCATGATCGACGTTGAGTCCCGCGAGCGCGCGCTCGAGGTCGCGGCGTACGTTTCCTCCGAGCCGGGCCCCGGCGGCGAGCCCCTCTACGAGTGGATCGACGTCCGGGAGATCA
>DATMLP010000041.1:0-10121 GCA_035570415.1 Solirubrobacteraceae bacterium
GTCATCGAGGCAGGTAACCCACGTGTTACTCACCCGTTCGCGGCTCTGCCCCAGGGCAAGCCCTGGTTCGTCGCTCCACTTGCATGTGTTAAGCACGCCGCCAGCGTTCGTCCTGAGCCAGGATCAAACTCTCCGTGAAGAGAGTCGTCACAGCTTGATCGGGGCCTATACACCGTGGCCCCGGCCATGACGGGGTACTGCAATCCCTACTTGACTCTTTGTCCGCCTCCACGCGATCGCGCAAACGATCGGCAGCGCCACATGGCGCCCCGCGGAGACGGGTCGAACCTGGACGCACACCACGATCGATCCAACGATCGTCGGTGCGCATGCTGTTGAGTTTTCAAAGACCGTCGAGCCTCTTTGGGGAGGACTTCCCCGGAGAAGATCAATCCGGCTCACGCCCGAAGGCATCTCTGAGCCAGCGAAGCAGTATAGCGCGCCCGCGGCGGAGAGGCCGCGTCGTGCCGTGCGACGGAGTCCGCCGCGCCGGCGCCACCCTGGTTGGGGCGCGTGGAGAACATAGTGCATTGCGCCTCGGACGACAACACGGGCAACCGCCGGGTTGGTTGGCATACGTAAAGAACAACATCGCATCGCGCCGGCGCCGGCCTCCGTGAGCCGGGCGGCAACCACCCTCTCCGCCGGGTTGGTTGGCATGCGTAAAGAACAACATCGCGCCGGCGCCGGCGCCGGCCTCCGTGAGCCGAGCGGCAACCGCCCTCTCCGCAGGTTGGTTGGCGTCCGTAAAGGACAACGTCACATGCGTCCGCCCCGCCTACGGCCCACGGGCCGGCCGGGGGCCCCCCTGCCGACCCCGCCTACTCCACCACCAGCCGCCGAAACCGCCGTTTGCCGACGCGCAGGACGGCGCCGTCGGCCCGCTCGGTGGGGGCGTCGTACTGGCCGTTGGCGACGGGCTGCTCGCCCAGCGATACGGCGCCCTGGTCGATCAGACGGCGGGCATGGGCGCGGGAGAAGCCGAACTCCTCGGCGATCACGGCCGGCAGGTGGACGACGCCGTCGTCGGGCCGCACGCGCGCCTGCGGCATTTCCTCGGGAGCGCGGCGGTGGACGAACACGAGGTCGAACTCCTGCTCGGCGCGCTCGGCGTCGGCCGCGGAGTACAGCCAGCCGACGATCCCGCGCGCCAGCTCGCGCTTGGCGTCGCGCGGGGCGGCGCAGGCGGGCGGCTCCCGCGCGAGCAGCAGGCGGAAGTAGTCGCCGACGGCCGTGTCGGGGATGCTCATCGTCTTGCCGTACATCTCCTGCGGCGGGTCGGTGATGCCGATGTGGTTGCCCAGCGACTTGCTCATCTTGCGCCGCCCTTCGACGCCGACGAGCAGGGGCATCGTCATGATCGCCTGCTGGGGCTGGCCGTAGGCGCGCTGGATGTCGCGGCCCAACAGCAGATTGAACTTCTGGTCGGTGCCCCCCAGCTCGAGGTCGGCGCGCACCGCCACCGAGTCGTAGCCCTGCAGCAGCGGGTACATCAGCTCCAGCATCGAGATCGGCGCGCGCGCCTGGAAGCGCTGGGAGAAGTCGTCGCGTTCGAGCAGCTGCGCCACCGTGGTGGTGCCCACCAGCCGCAGCAGCTCGCTCATCGGCATGTCCAGCCACTCGCTGTTGAAGCGCACCTCCAAACGCTCGGGGTCGGGGTCGAGGATCCGCAGCGCCTGCTCGCGGAAGGTGGCGGCGTTGGCGGCGATCTCCTCCTCGGTGAGCATCGGCCGCAAAGCAGAGCGTCCGGAGGGGTCGCCGACGCGCGCGGTGTAGTCGCCGATGATCAGCACCACCCGCTGGCCGGCGTCTTGGATCTCGCGCAGCTTGCGCAACACCACCGCGTGGCCGAGGTGGATGTCGGGCGCCGTGGGGTCGATCCCGAGCTTCACGCGCAGCGGGCGGCCTTCGCGCCGCGCCGTGGCGATCCGCTCGGCGAGCGCGCCGTCGGGGAGCGAGTCGACGGAATTTTGGGATAGGAGGGCGGCAAGCCGCCCGGGGGGGACGGCCGCGGAAGCCTGCTGGTCGACTGGAGTGCGCATGGCGGGCCAATGCTAAACTCTCGCCCCCGGTGGAGTCCGTCTCGCTGCCCGAAACCCCCGCGCGGACCGCGCGCGAGGGCGCGACGCAAGCCGCACTCGCGGGTGACGCACTAGCCGCGCACGAGGGCGACGCACTAGCCGCACACGAAAGCGCCGCGCACGAGGGCGAGGCGCGGGGCGCACACGAGGGCGGGAGCCGCGCCATGCGCCTGAAGAAGCTGCGGTTCATGCTGATCTTTCTCGCGCTCGCGCTGCTCGGCGTCGTGTCGTTCGCGTTCGGCATGTTCATGGCTGTCGCCTCCGACCTGCCGCACTTGGAAGCCAAGTTCCGTCAGGACAACGCGCGCAACTCGGTGCTGCTCAGCGACGGCGGCACGCCGATCGGGGTGCTGAGCGAGCGCAACCAGATCCTCGTCACGCCCCAGCAGATACCGCCGATCGTGCGCCACGCGGTGATCGCGATCGAGGACAAGCGCTTCATGACCAACTCCGGCGTCGACCTGCGCTCGCTGGCGCGCGCGTTCTACACCGACGTGTTCCACCAGCGCGCCGTGCAGGGCGGGTCGACGATCGAGGAGCAGTTCGTCAAGAACGCGCTGCAACAGCAGTCGCACCGCACGATCCTCGAGAAGTTCCGCGAGGCGGCGCTCGCCTTCCAGCTGGCCCACCACTGGTCGAAGCTGAAGATCCTCACCGAGTACCTCAACACGATCTACTTCGGCAACGGCGCCTACGGGATCGAGGCGGCCGCGCAAACCTACTTCGGCCAAGAGCCTGCGCACGAAGGGTGCGGGCAGCCGCGCCACCCGCTGTGCATACAGCAGCTCGGCCCCGCCGAAGCGGCGCTGCTGGCCGGCATCATCCAGTCGCCGACCGACTACAACCCCGTGCTCTACCCCACCCTCGCCCGCGAACGGCGCGATCTGGTGTTGGAACAGATGCACCAGCAGGGCTACCTCGGCCGCGCCGCCTACGAAGCGGCGTCCGTGCAGCCGCTGCCCTCGCCGCAGGAGATCCAGCCGCCCCGCCAGCCGCTGGTGGACGGCGTCGACACCGGCTACTTCGACAGCTGGGTGGAGCCGCAGGTGATCGCCCGCTACGGCGCCCAGCGCGCGTTCTACGGCGGCATGCAGATCCACACCACGCTCGACCTGTCCCTGCAGCGGGCCGCCGAAGAAGCCGTCGGCGGCTACCTGAGCGGCCCCGAAGGGCCCACCGCGGCGCTGGTGGCGGTCGAAAACTCCACCGGCGACGTGCGCGCGATGGTGGGCGGGCGCAACTACGACGAAAGCGCTTTCAACCTCGCCACCGAGGGGGAGCGCCAGCCCGGCTCCTCGTTCAAGGCGTTCGACCTCGCCGCGGCCCTGGAGGACGGCATCTCCCCCTACTCGGAGTGGACCTCCAAGCAGAAGGAATTCATCGTCCCGGGCAGCAGCGGCAGGGAAAAGTTCGTGGTGCACAACGACGAAGGCAACTACACGGGCGTCAACACGCTGATCAACGCCACCGCCTACTCCGACAACTCGATCTACGCCGAAGTGGGGCTGAAGGTCGGTACCGGGCGGATCGCGCGGCTGGCCCACCGCATGGGGATCACCACGCCGATCTCCACCAACCCGTCGATGACGATCGGCGGGCTCACCGTCGGCGTCACGCCGCTCGACATGGCGCACGCGTACGAGACGATCGCCCACGGCGGCCAGCGCGTCAGCGGCACGCTCGCCGAACCGGGCGCGCCCGACGGCATCCAGGAAGTGCGGGCCGGCGACCAGCCGCTGCTGGACGGCCGGCGCAGCGAAGTCAACGCCGTCACGCTGCGCCGCGTGCTGCCCCCCGAAGTGGCCACCACCGAGACCTCGATGCTGGAAACCGTGCTGCAGTACGGCACCGGCAAAGCGGCCGCGCTCGGGCAGTTCGCCGCCGGCAAGACCGGCACCACCTCCAACTACGTCGACGCCTGGTTTGTCGGCTGGGACGCCAAGTACACCGTCGCCGTGTGGGTTGGCTACCCCAACAAGTTCGTGCCGATGCTCACCGATTTCGAGGGCGGGCCGGTGCTGGGCGGCACCTTCCCCGCGCTGATCTGGCACTCCTTCCAGACCTCCGCGCTGCGGGTCGAACGGGAACGCGCGCGCGAAGCCCAGGCACGGCGGACGGCGCTCGCCGAACGGCAGGCCGCCAAGCGCGCCGGACACATGAGCGGGACGGGCGCGACGGAAGCGCAGGGCGCGGTCGCGGGCGAAGCCAACCCCTCCCCCTCCTCCCCATCCCCCACCGCCCACACGCCCGGCGGGGCGGGAAACGTGGGCAAAAGCCGCGAAACCGCGCCCCCGTCCGCCACCGGCGGGCATGGCAAGGCGACCGGGGAAGGCGAAGCGACGCCCGCGCCGGCCGCCAAAAGCCCCCCGGCCAGCACGCCCGCGCCGGCCACGACCGCGCCGAGCAGTCCGGCGCCGGGGCCCGGCGGCGCGCAGAGCCCGGGGCAGGCGCCGGAAACGGCCACGCCTCCGTCGACTCCGTCGAGTGGCGGCACCGTCGCGCCGACCGGCGGGGCGAGTCCCTAAGCGGCCCCGACCGGCCGCGCCGGCCCCTGAGCCGCGGCCCGCCAGCGCAGCGGCGGCGGATCGCGGCTCAGCGCCGCGGCGGGCGAGCCACGGCCGTCATGGCCGCGGCCGTGACACGTGCGGGTTGCCGGCCAAACAGAAGCGCCACTGCAGATCGACCGCCTTGCTGATGCCGATCCGCGGGCCGCAGCGCACCTCATGCTCCTCCTCCAGCCAGCGCTCGCGCGGGGGGCGGATCGTGATCGGGCCGCGGGTGAGGTCGCAGTCGTTGTGGTACAGCTCCACCGCCAGCGCCACCGTCAGCTTGCCGGGGCCCGAGCAGAGATCCTCGCGGCGCTGCATTCCGCGGCGATCGCGCATCCTGCCCACGCCGCGCAGCGGCTCCAGCGCGCGGATCAGCACCGCCGCGCCCACGCCCTGGCTCTCGCACACGGCGTTGAGCAGCGCGTGGATGCCGTACGAGCGGTAGACGTAGGCGTGCCCGGGGGCGCCGTACAGCGTGCGCGTGCGCGGGGTGAGGCCGATGTAGGCGTGGCAGGCCGGCTCGTCCTCGTGGTAGGCCTCGGTCTCCACGATCATGCCGGCGGCCGCGCGGTATTCGACCACGCAGCCGATCAAGTCGCGCGCCACCTCCACCACCGGGCGGGCGTAGAAATCGGCGGGGAGCGCCCCCGGCGCCGGGCGGCGCGGGGCTCGCACCGCGTATCCGCTTGGCGCCCCCGTGCCAGCCACGCTCACTCCCACGGCACGCGCGGCACTTCGGCCGGCGGATGGTCGAGCACGCCGCGCGCCAGCGCCATCTGCTCGCCGAGACGCTCGCTGGAGGTGCCGCCCTCGGAGACCTTGCTCTCCAGCCACGAGCTCTGCGTGAGCAGCGCGCGGTACTCCTCGGCGTGGGCAGCCAGCAGCGGGCTGTGCGCGGCCAGCTCCGCCTCGCTCAGCTGCGACGGGAGCTTGCCGGCGTCCAGCGCGGTGCGCACCACACCGGCGACGATCCCGTGCGCCTCGCGGAACGGCACGCCGTGGCGCACCAGCAGATCGGCCACGTCGGTGGCGCCCAGCAGCTCGTCGGAGGCGGCGTCGGCCATCCTCTCGCGCCGGAAGCGCACTCCTTCCACCATCCCGCGCGCGGCGATCAGCGACAGCTCCAGCGTGTCGGCCACGTCGAACAAGTGCTCCTTGTCCTCCTGCAGGTCCTTGTTGTAGGTGAGCGGCAGCGCGTGCATCACGCCGTGCAGCGCGCTGAGGTGCCCCAGCACGCGCGGCGCCTTCGCGCGCAGCAGCTCCGCGGCGTCGGGGTTCTTCTTCTGCGGCATGATCGAGCTGCCCGAGGTCCACGCGTCGGGCAGCTCGCAGAAGCCCACCTCCTCGCTGCTCCACAGCACCAGCTCCGCGCCCAGGCGCGACAGGTGGGTGGCGAGCACGGCCGCCGCGTGCAGGTAGTCGAGCGCGAAGTCGCGGTTGGAGACGGCGTCGATCGAGTTGGGCACGATGTCGTGGAAGCCCAGCTGGCGCGCCACCGCGCGGCGGTCGGTGTCGAAGTTGACGCCCGCCAGCGCCCCCGCGCCGAGCGGCAGCCGCCCGGCCTGTTCCAAAGCGAAGGCGAAGCGCTCGCGGTCGCGCGCCAGCATCCAGAAGTACGCCAGCAGATGGTGGCCGAGATAGACGGGCTGGGCGCGCTGCAGGTGGGTGTAGCCGGGCAGCGGCCAGTCGCTGTGCTCTTCGGCGCGCGCCAGCAGCACGCCCATCAACTCGCCGATCGCGTCGTGCGTGCCGCGCGTTTGGGCGCGCACCCACATCGCCACGTCGGTGGCGACCTGGTCGTTGCGCGAGCGCGCCGTGTGCAGCTTGCCGCCCACCGGCCCCGCCAGTTCGGTGACGCGCCGCTCGATCGCCATGTGGATGTCTTCGTCGAGCTCGAAGAACTTGAACATCCCCAACGCCAGCTCCGCCTCCGTCTCTTCGAGCGCTTCGATCAGGCTGTTGCGCTCCTCCTTCGTGAGGATCTCGCGCTCGGCCAGCATGCACACGTGCGCGCGCGACTGCTCCACGTCGTGTTGCCACAGCCGCTTGTCGAACGGCAGCGAGACGTTGAAGCGTCGGAAGTCGGGGTGCTGGGGCTCGCGGAAGCGCGACATGGCGTTGAACTGTGGGACGCCTGGACAGTAGCGGAGAGCCCCCCGCGCCGGCGGTGCGCTTCGACTGAAGCGAAGCGCCCGTCGAGCGGGACGCCCCCGCGTACAGACGCAATGCAGACGGAGTACATTATACGGTCATGCTTTCCGACTGTCCCGATACTCTCAATATACACAGTCATGGGGATGGAGACGGCGCTCAACGGCCAGGCGAAAACGATGCCGAACGGGCAGAAGGAAACACCCCACGACCCGACGCGTCACGTGCGCGATAATCGGAAGATGCCCAGCCCGCTGGCAACCTCCAAAGTCGCCCCCACGCCGGCGCTGCCGCGTGGCCCGCACTCGCTGACGCGCGAGGAGGTGGCCACCAACCAGCGGCGGCGGCTGCTGGAGGGGATGATCGACGCGATCGGCGACAAGGGCTACGCGGCCACCACGGTGTCCGACGTGATCCGCCGCGCCGGCGTGTCGCGCAAGGCCTTCTACGAGCACTTCGCCAACAAGGAGGAGTGCTTTTTGGCCACCTACGACTCGATCGCCGCCGCCGGCCGCCGCGGCGTGTCCACCGCCTTCCGCCGCGCCGAGGGCGTGCCCGACGGCATCCAGGCGGTGCTCGGCGAAACGTTCGAGCTGGCGATCGCCCGCCCGGAGGCGCTGCGCGTGCTGATGGTCGAGATCGGCGCCGCCGGCCCCGCCGGGATCGCCCGCCGCGAACGCCTGGTGGTCGGGTTCGAGGACTTCATGCGCCAGAACCTCGGCCTCCCCCCCGGCCCCGGCCCGATCCCCAACCCGATATTGCGCGGCGTGGTGGGCGGCATCCTGCACGTGGTGCACGGCCATCTGCGCCGCGGCGAACGCAAACAGCTGCGCCGCAGACTGCCCGAGATCGTCAAGTGGGCGACCTGCTACTGGCCGGCGCCGGAGTCGATCATGACGTTGGTCGACCCCACCCCCGCCGAGTTGCGTCTCGACCTCGTCGACGACGCCGGCGGGCGCGCCCCCGGATCGCTGTCGCTGGGCGCCGCCACCTCCCTCCGGCGCCGCCTGCCGCGCGGCGAAAACGGCATGCCGAGAAGCTTCGTGGTGCACTCCCAGCGCGAGCGGATCCTCGACGCGGTCACCAGCCTCACCGCCCGCGGCGGCTACGCATCGCTGACGGTCGAGGGCATCGCCGCCGAGGCCGCCGTGTCGCTGCAGGCGTTTTACGAACACTTCTCCGACAAGGAAGACGCCTTCCTCGTCGCCTACGAGATCGGCCAGGCCAAAGCGCTGGGCCTGGTGGAGCGCGCCTACGACGCGCAAAACGACTGGCGCCACGGCATCCGCGCGGCGCTGGAGGCGCTGTTCCGCTTCCTCGCCGGCGAGCCCGTGTTCGCGCACATGGCGATGATCGACGTGCTGGCCGCCACCGACCGCACATCGGCGCGGGCGCTGAAGGGCGCGGCACCCTACGCGCAGATGCTGCAGCCCGGCCTCCAGCTCGCCGGCAACGGCCGTCCCGCGTCCGACGTCACCGTCCACGCGATCGCCGGCGGCCTGTTCGAGTTGATGCTCCACCACGCGCTCCAGGGCCGCATGCGCGAGCTGCCGGTGCTGGTGCCCCGGGCCACGTTCTTCGCGCTCGCCCCGTTCATCGGCGGCGAGGCGGCTGGGGAGGTCGCCACGGGGACGTTCCCGGGAGCACAGACGGCGTCGGCGGAAGCCGAGGCCGAGCGGCCTGCGGTGGAGGCAGGCGAGGCGCTGGCGGGCGGCCGCTGAGACGCAGGCGTCGGGCTTCGTCGAGACCGCCGGGCGAAGCCGGCTGGAACTCAGTGCTCCGGAACAGATCCGACTGCGCGACATCTTTCCGGCAGATGTGCTACGGTCCCGCGTGGCGCATATGCCAGGGATTGTGGCGATGCGCCGGGTCTAGAGCGGCCCGGCGCATCCCACAGTAGGTGCGGCGGGCGGCGACCGCAGGTCAGCCGAGTCTCGCCTCCGGTGGCGCCGGACCCCATTGCGGCCCTCCTCTCCTTGTGTAGGATGGGTGCGCGGCACCCCTTCAGGCCCACGCACCCATCTAGCTGTTACTGCATGGAGTCTAATTACTTAGACGGTTTTTTTCAGGCTCTGAATTCAACTGCTTCTTCGAATGTTATGGTCAACGCCGCTTCAGCGGCAGACTGTGTTTTTGCGAATTTTTTGAGCCCAGATCCTTCTGTTTCTAGAGTGGTGGTTTCTATTACTTTTGCTTCGGTTTCGAATTCGGTGAGTTCCTGCACGCCACCTTTCTGTTTAGCTGAGAGTGTTAATTCTGTGTGTGATTTTTCGATTTCACCCGCTTCCGCAAGGAAACCGCCATTGATCTTAATGGTCTGAAGAGCACTGCAGAGGACTACGATCTGGCGGGTTCTGGGTAAGATCGTTTTTAAGAATAATACGAATCTTCTAGAGCCTCTTGACCATCTGGGTCTGATCGAAACCACGGCTCTAACTCTGCCTTCTTTGGATCCTGTTTCTTCGCTGTTGCATTTCTCGCCGGACGCACTGCACCCGGTAAGCGTCACCGTCGCTTCAGATTCTGTGGGACTTCTGACTTCCCCTTCCACTGCCGAGGAGGTACATTCAATAGCTCCTAGCCCTTTTGTTTCCAGAACGTATTTCCCCGACGTTGCTGCCTCTTTGAATTTCTTTTTGGCGAGTTCCGACCCACCTGTCCTTCTCAATTCCGGTTCTTCCGCAGCCGAGGCCGTCGCCACCGCAACCGCGTTCACCAAGAACACGGCCACGAGGCACAACCCCATGATCTTTAGGTACTTCATGTCGTACTGCTCCTTTGATTTATTGGTTGGTGACCAGCACCGCGGCGCCCGTCGGCGCTGCGACGCTGGACTATCTGCTGATGTAGGTGCTACTTCTCGGCCTCCTCTCCTCCAAGCCGCCACCTTGGTCCCGGTAAGCGGCCCGATTCGAGTCTGCGCAATCATGGTATCAAACCAGGGCTTACGATGTCAATAGCTCAGGAAGCCTTCGTTTCTGGCTCTCCCTGGCCGTAAACCGAACCGACAGCCAAATGTTTCCGACTCGCGCACGCCAGATCACAGCCCATATGCCGTGATCCGCGAGCACCGGCACCAGCCGGGAATCCCAGCGGCGCCCCTTTGCCCATGAAGATGATGCAAAGGGGTCCAATTCAGGACCACATGGCCACCGTCTCGCACCGGCAACGACGCCGAACCCCATGCTCCAGGAGAGTCCGACGCCGCCGCGCGGTATCCAGACGCGTGGAGAGAAAATCACCCTTCCGGGGTCTACACGGACACCGCACAGAGAGAGAGAGAGAGAGAGAGAGAGAGAGAGAGAGAGAGAGAGAGAGAGAGAGAGAGAGAGAGAGAGTG
>DATMLP010000042.1:0-116999 GCA_035570415.1 Solirubrobacteraceae bacterium
ATCCTCAACAAGGCCCCCGACACTGTGGCCGCCGCGATCGAGCACGTCATCCGCGAGTCTTCCTGACTGGCGTTTGACCGCTCGACGCAGCATGCCGCGGGGACGAGACCGGACGAGTGATTTCATGTCGAGAACGGCTGACCGGCTCCGCTCACCGGGGTGAAGGGCCACGACAGGCGCGGCCCACGACAGACACCAGGAGACCACCATGCCGAAGTACCTGCTCCTCAAGCACTACCGCGGCGGCCCGGAGCCGCACCATCCCTTCCCCCCGATGGACCAGTGGGAGCCTGAAGACGTGGAGGCGCACATCGCCTTTCAACGGCACGTCAGCGAGCTGCTCAAGGAGAACGGCGAGTACGTCGACGCGCAGGCGCTCACGCCGGCGCGCACCTGGGTCCGCTACGGCGGCCCTGACGCCGTGCCGGTCACCACCGACGGCCCGCTGCCCGAGATCAGCGATCTCGTTGCGGGCTGGTACATGATCGCCGTCGAGTCGTACGAGCGCGCGGTCGAGCTCGCGGCTTACGTCTCCTCCGAGCCCGGCCGCTGCGCGAGGTCTCAGCGGGCAGCGTCGGCCCAGTCGCGCAAGCGGTCCGAGAACTGCGGCGTGGCTGCGCTTACCTCGACGACCACGTCGGCTGGGACGTTCGCCCTGTGGGCGGCGGCCAGGATCGCGTCGGGCGACGGCGCCTCGTAGAGGCAATAGGTGCGTCGCCGGTCGGCGCTCAGGAACGAGAAGAGCCAGCGGACTCCCTCGTCGCTGTTGACCTCCTCGATCAGCTCGACATCGTCGTCGGTGAGCTCGAGCTGATCGGCGAAGCTGCGCTCGATCATGTACAGAGGCATTGACTGATCGTAGCTGGGATTCTGTTCACTGCGGGGCGAGACCGTGCCGGTGAGCGTAGGACGCTGCCTCGGTACGGTTCGCGCAATCGGTCTTGCGCAGGATGCTCCGGATGTGGTTGGCCGCAGTGTGTTCGCTGATCGTCAGCTCCTCGCCGATCTCGCGGTTGCTGAGTCCCCTGGTGAGGAGCTTCAGGATTTGCGCCTCGCGTGCGGAGAGCCCGCCTGGGAGAGCGCTGTCTGGGGCTGGCACGCCGAGCGAGCGGATCTTTCCAAGTAGTCCTTCCATGCCGATCCGCTCGGCCAGGCCGGCGGCCTCGCCAAGTAGGGCCGCAGCGTGCTCGCGGGCCCCGCGCCCCTGTCCGAGCAGGAAGCGCCCGTACTCGTAGGCCGTATGAGCCACCCAAGTCGACGCTCCCATCCGCCTGTTCTGCTCCATCGCCCGCTCGAAGTGCTCCTCGGCTCGCCGTGGCTCCCTGAGCGTCGCGGCGAGCATCCCCAGATAGCGATCGGCGGCTCCATAGCAGGCGACCAGGTGGCCGATCATCACGTTGGTTCCCGCGAGTGGCTCCAGCCTGGGATAGACGATCGCCGCCGTCGCCTCGTCGCCCAACGCGGCGCAGGCGTCGGCCAGGTAGGTGAGTGTCGCTAGCCACAGCGAGGCTTGGAAACCGTCGATGCCCTGGGCCAAAAGCCTGGAGAGCTCCAGCCTCGCCTCGCGCTCCATGCCCAGCTCGGCGAGCACGGCGACGAGCCCCGGACGCCAGGCCCCATCCCGATCGGCCACGCCGGCCAGGATCCTGACCACCGGCGCGAGCTCTGCCAGGCGCCCCTGCTCGCGGCGAACGCCGAACATCTGAATGCCGTGGGTGCCCGACGCGTCGCGGCCGGTCAGCAGCCGGCCCCACTCGTGCGAGCGCACCGCCATCGCCTCCGCGTCCGCGAGGTTCCCGTCACAGAGAGCGATCGCGGACCCGTAGTGCTCGGCCACGTGGTTCATGAACGGCTGCGCTGTGCGCTCAGCCATCTCACGCAAGATGGCGATCTCTGCCCTGGCGGACTCGAGGTCGCCGAGCGCGACGAAGGTCGGCACGCGCCAGGCCATCGCCTCCGTGTGGGTCTCGGCGTCCCCCAGCTCCTGCGCCAGATCCCTCGCCTCGGTCAGCATCGAGAGGATCTCCTCCAGCGGGGTGATGCCGCGCGCCCAGTAGGAACGAACCAGCACTTTCGTGAGCCCCGCGCGGTCCTCGTGTCGCCTGGCCAGCGCGACGGCGTTTTCGCGCACGAGCGCCCCGCGCTCGCGCTCCCCCCCGAAGTCGAGCGCCCGCGCAAGGCCCGCCAGCAGTCCGATCCGCAGCTCTTCGCTCTCCTGATCCACGGCCGCAAGCGCCTCTTCGAGCAGCTCGACCGTATCCCGTCGCATGACCCCGGGGCGCCAGCAGGCATCCTCGTAGCCGATCGCCGCTCGGGCGAGCAGCTCCGCGCTGTCCAGCGCACGGGCAATCTCGGCCGCTGACGCGAAGGCCTCCAGCGCGTCCGCTGCCTTGCCCGCCCGATGGCTGGCCGAGCCGAGTTCGAGCAGCGCGCCGGCGCGCTGCGGCTCGGCTCGGATCCCGATCTCGATCGCGGTGCGCAGCCGCATCGCGGCGTCATCGAAGGCGAGCGCTGCGCTCGCCGCACGCGCTGCCCGCACGTTGTAGTCGATCGCCCGCTCGGCCCCGCCGAGCGGGGCGGCCGCGCCGAAGTGGTGGGCGAGGTCGGCGAGTGCGCGGTCGGAGCCTGTGTCGGCGCTCTCGAGGCCCTCCCCCACGCGCAGATGGAGCTCGGCCCGCCGCAGCCGCGAGAGCCGGTCGTAGAGCGCCCGCCGCACGATCTCGTGTGTAAAGCGGCAGGCCAGTCGCTGGGAGGGGAGCTCCTCGATCATGCCGCTGCCCACCGCCTCCTCGAGCGAGGCGAGCAGCTCGGGCTCGGCAAGGCCGGCGGCGCGCCGGACCGGCTCCAGCTCGAACTCCGGCCCGGCGGCCGCTGCAAGCTCGAGCAGGTCGATGGTTCTCGGGGCCAGGCGCGATAGCCGCTGGCTGACCACCTCGCGGACGCTTTCGGGGGTGCCGAGGTCGGCCAGTGGCCGGGTCACCATGACCTGGCCACCCGCAACCTCGACTGTGCCCGTCTCGAGCAGTGCACGCCAGAGCTCGCACACGAGGAAAGCGTTGCCCCCCGTGAGATCATGGATTGTGGTTGCAAGCTCGCGCAGCTCGGGGTGGGGGCCGCTTCCGGCGGCACGGCTGACGAGGTCAGAGACCTCCGGCCCAGAGAGCGCCTCCAGACGCATTCGCACGACATCGTCAGAGCGGCGCAGGTCGGCAAGCGTCTCCGAGAGCTCCCCCGGCACGTCGGACTCGCTGTCGCGGAAGGTGGCGAGGATCAGCAGGCGGGCACTCCAGGCTGAGCGCGCCAGATGCCGCAGGAGCAGAAGCGTCGCTGCGTCCGCCCAATGCCCGTCCTCGAGTACGAGCAGTATGGGTCTTGTGCGGCTGACGTTCGCAAGCAGCTCGGCAAACGCCGTGTGGAGGCGATGGCGCTCGGTATCGGGATCGGCCTCGACCGGTTCCGCCAACTCGCCAAAGAGGGCGGGCAGATCGGGCAGCAGGCGGGTCAGCTCGCCGCCACCGGAGCCAAGCGCTGTGCGCAGCTCTGTTGCCTCCGTTACCCGTACCAGACGTTCGAGCGCTTCGACAAATGGGCCGTACGGAGTCCGCACTGCCGCGTCGCAGGCACCGTAGAGAACGAGCGCCCCTTCCATCGCGACCTGGCCGGCAAACTCGCGCGCCAGGCGGCTCTTCCCCGCGCCCGGCTCGCCCGCGAGCAGCGCGACGCGGCGCCTCTCCCCTTCCGCCCGCGGCATCAGGGTTCTGAGCTTCTCCAGCTCGCCTGCCCGCCCGACGAACGGAGAAGTCGAGATCGGTCGCAGCGGACCCGGAAGCTCCAGGATCTCTGGGTCCATGAAACGACGATAGTCAGTCTTGACCATCCGACCGAGGCTCGACCGAAGTCGGCGGCACTCGAATTGGGTCAGGTCAGGTCATGACGGAGGCACTCATGCGCCTTAGGCTCGACCGAAACGAGTTGAGAGCACCGGCTAGGAGGAACGCATGAGCACCACCAACGCTTTGATGCAGACGGCCCGCAGCGCAATGCCCGGATTCCAGGGACGGCTGACGACCCCCGAGGACCCCGGCTACGACGAGGCCCGCAAGGTCTACAACGCGATGATCGACAGGCGGCCTGCCCTGATCGCAAGCTGCGCCGACGCCGCCGATGTGGCGAAGGTCGTCTTGTTCGCCGGCGACCACGAGCTTTTGCTGGCTGTCCGCGGAGGCGCCCATAACGGCGCCGGCCTGGGAACGTGCGAGGACGGCGTGGTGCTCGACCTCTCGGGCCTGAAGGGAGTCGAGGTGGATCCCGGCGCCCGGACCGCGAGGGTCGGCGGTGGCTGCACCTGGGGCGAAGTGGATGCCGCGACCAACGAGCACGGCCTGGCGACGCCGAGCGGGATCATCTCGACCACCGGTGTCGGTGGTCTCACGCTGGGTGGCGGCCTTGGGCATCTGACCCGCAAGTGCGGTCTCACGATCGACAACCTGCTCGAGGCTGAGGTCGTGCTCGCAAGCGGCGCCACGGTTCGTGCCGCCGCGGACGAGCACCCCGACCTCTACTGGGCGATCCGGGGCGGTGGCGGCAACTTCGGCGTCGTCACGTCCTTCCTCTTCAGGCTGCACGAGGTGGGAACGGTCGTCGGGGGACCGACCTTCTGGCCGGTCGAGCTGGGCGCCGAGGTGCTGACCGCCTACCGAGACTTCCTGCCGAACGCCCCGCGGGAGCTGGGCGGCTTCTTCGCCTTCGCATCGGTCCCGCCGGCGCCGCCCTTCCCCGAGGAGCTCCATCTCCGCAAGGTCTGTGGGGTCGTCTGGTGCTATGTGGGCACTCCCGAGGACGCCGCGCGAGCGATGGCCCCGCTGTTGGACGCCTTGCCGGAGCCCTTGCTGCACGCGGTTCAGCCGATGCCCTTCCCCGCTCTCCAGGGCGCCTTCGACCCCGTTTATCCCGCCGGCGACCAGTGGTACTGGCGCGCCGATTTCGTCAAGCAGATCCCCGACGCCGCCGTCGAGGCGCACGCCAAGTTCGGCGCTGAGATGCCGACGTGGCAGTCGACGATGCACCTGTACCCGATCGACGGAGCTGCCCACGACGTCGGCTCATCCGACACCCCGTGGAGCTACCGCGATGCGGTCTGGGGCTCGGTCTTCGCCGGTGTCGATCACGACCCCGCCAACGCCGAGGCGATCCGCCGCTGGTGCGTCGACTACTTCGAGGCGCTGCACCCGCACTCCGCCGGCGGTGCTTACGTGAACATGATGATGGACGAGGGCGAGGAGCGGGTGCGGGCGAGCTACCGCCACAACTACGATCGGCTGGCGCAGATCAAGGCCACCTACGACCCGGACAACCGCTTCCGGGTGAACCAGAACATCCGTCCCGCGAGCACGTCGGCGGCGCCTTCGCCGGGGGGCGCATCTGAAAGTTCCTAGGCCAACCGGCAAATGACAGCGCGATGCGCTGATACTCGGCATAGACTGATCACTATGCCCCTCTACATGGATCGCCACGATCTCCCGGACGCGACCGCTGCCGACATCGCGGCCGCCCACATGCGCGATCTCGAGGTTCAGGACGAGTTCGGCGTGCGCTTCGTCACCTATTGGTTCGAAGAGGGCGCGGGGAGTGGCTTTTGCCTGGTGGAGGGCCCGGACGAGGAGACCGTTGAGGCAGCCCATCGGGCAGCCCATGGGCTGCTTCCGTCGACCGTCATTGAGGTCGATCAAGCCGCCGTGCGTGGCTTCTTCGGTCGGCTCAACACCCACCCTCCTGGCGAGCCATACACAGAAAGCGCTTTCCGGGCCATCCTCTTCACCGACATGGTCGACTCCACTCGCCTTACCCAGCAATTGGGAGACCGTGCAGCGATGAGGCTTCTTCGGGTGCACGACTCAGTCGTACGCGCCGTCCTGGCACGCTTCGGCGGCAGCGAGGTCAAGCACACCGGCGACGGGATCATGGCTGCGTTCATCTCGGCCTTCCAGGCGGTCTCCGCGGCGATGCAAATTCAGCGGGCGCTGCAGGAGCGCGACGAACCGGCGCACGGGCACCCGCACGTGCGTGTCGGGGTGGCGGCCGGGGAGCCCGTCACCGAGCAAAACGATCTCTTTGGTGCGGCGGTGCAGCAGGCCGCGCGATTGTGCGCGTGGGCTCAACCGGATCGCATCGTCGTTTCGTCCGGGGTGCACGATCTCTGTCGCGGCAAGGGCATCCGGTTTTCCGACGGCGGCCCCATCGCCGTGAAGGGCTTCGACGAGCCGATCGGGCACTTCGTGGTCGAGTGGCGCGATTGAGCGTCAGGACTTTGTGGCGGTCGGATCGCGGAGCGCAGGGGGCCAGCCACCTGCGTGACGTTAGTGATAGCGGTCGAAGTCGGCCGGCCAGGGCAGCGGGAACAAATGCCGGTAGGGCCGCGCGTCCGCGATCACCTTGGCGAAGGACGGCCGGTGCGCCAGCGCCCGGTAGTAGCGCGTCAGCTGTGGGTGCGCGCCCTCACTCCACGGGTGAATCGCCAAGGCGTAGAACAGCCCGGGCGCGGCCGCACAGTCGGCGATCGTGAACGTGTCGCCGGCCAGGAGCTCGTGTTGGGTGAGCTGCGTCTCGAGCATGCCGTACACCATGTCGAGCCGCCCGTGCGCGCGGGCGACGGCGCGCTGGTCGAAGCGCTCCTCGATCGTGTCGAACACGATCGCCTGGACGGCGTCGGAGAGATACTGATCGCAGAGACGGTCCCACTTGCGCGCCTCCAGCGATGGCACCAGCTGCGCGCCGGCGACGTGCTCGATGATGATCGAGGTCTCGCCGATGATCTCCTCGCCGTCGCGTAGCACCGGAATCGACGCCGGCGGCCACAGCTCGGCCAGCTCTGTGCGGTCGAAGTCACGTTGCTCCTCGAGGATGTCGTAATCCACGCCCTGCTCGTTGAACGCGACCAGAACCTTCTGGCAGTAGAGCGCGAAGGGGTGCTCGTAGAGCGTGAGCATCGGTCAGTCCTCCTCCCCACCGCCGTGCATCAGCGCGCGGATCTCCATGCCCCAGTGCTGGGCGTCGGGCCAGCGCGCGGCGATCTCCTCGGCGCGTTCCGGGGTGGCGACGTCGACGATGCAGTAGCCGGCGAGCGCCTCCTTGGCCTCCAGAAACGGCCCGTCGGTGACGGTGACGACCCCGTCGCGCACGCGCGTCGACCGCGCCTGCGAGGCGGCGGCCAGGCCCTCGCCGCCGACCCACTCGCCGGTCGCGGACAGCTCCTTGACGATGTCGCCCGCGGCGTGCATGAGCACCTCCTTGTCCTCCTGGGACAGCCCGTTCCAGGCTTCGGTGTTCTGGTAGATCAGCAGGATGTAGCGCATCGAGACGCTCCTCGTGGTCGGGGGTGTTCACCCAGTGGTCGGAGCCGTCGGCTGGTTCTCGACATCGCCGTGTAGCCGTTCGGCCTGGGCACGCAAGTAGCGCTGCTCGGGGATGCTCCTCGTACGACGGGCGGCATCCTCGTATCCGGCCATCGCGGCCTGCGTGTCGCCGACCATTTCGTGCAGATGAGCGCGGACCGACGCGAGCCGGTGCCGCGACGCGAGGCAGCGGTCGCCGGACAGCACGTCGAGGCTGGCCAGCCCGGCGCATGGGCCGTCGACCATCGCGACCGCGACCGCCCGGTTGAGCGTGACGACCGGGCTCGGCGCCAGCGCGTGCAGCAGGTCATAGAGCTTGAGAACCTGCGGCCAGTCGGTATCGACAGCGGTTGGAGCCTCGGCGTGGACGGCGGCGATCGCCGCCTGCAACTGGTAGGGACCAAGCGGTGCGCGCGACAGCGTCTCCTGGATCAACCGCACGCCCTCCTCCAGCAGCGCCCCGTCCCAGCTGAGGCGATCCTGCTCCGCCAGCGGGATGAGCGTGCCGTCGGGGCTCTCGCGGGCACCGCTGCGCGCCTCGGTCAGCAGCATCAGCGCCAGCAGCCCCGCGACCTCGCCCTCCCCGGGCAGCAACGCATGCGCCATCCGCGTCAGGCGGATCGCCTCGCGCGCGAGCTCACGGCGCTGCAGCCGCTCGCCGGACGTCGCGGTGTAGCCCTCGTTGAACATCAGGTACAGCACGTGCAGCACCACGCCCACACGCGCATCACGCTGATCGCCGGGAGGCAGCGCGAAGTGGCCGCCGGCGTCGGCGATCGTCGCCTTCGCGCGGCTGATGCGCTGGGCAATCGTCGCCTCCGGCACGAGAAACGCGGCGGCGATCTGGGTACTCGTCAGACCACCGACCGCCCGCAGCGTCAGCGCCAGCCGCGACGGCGGCGAGAGCGCCGGGTGACAGCACAAGAACAGCACCGTCAGCGTGTCGTCCTCGTCGGGGACGTCGGCGCCGGGCGGCGGCTCCTGGGCCAACGCGACCTCCTCCCGCCGGGTCCGCGACGCCTCGGCGCGCAGCGCGTCGATCAGCCGCCGGGTGGCGACCGCGATCAGCCAGCCGCGCGGATTCACCGGCACGCCCTCCGCTGACCACTGCTGTGCGGCCGCGATCAGCGCCTCCTGGGTGGCGTCCTCAGCGAGGTCGAAGCGGCCGTGGCGCCGGGCGAGGGCGGCGATGACCTGGGGTGCGAGCTCCCGCAGAAGCCGCTCGCTCACGTTTGCGTTCTAATGTTGGCTGGCATGGCTGTGGCGCAGCGTATCGAGGTGGCCGACGCGCCTGACCGTGATCGCTACGAGCTGTCGATTGACGGCGAGGTGGTTGGCTTCGCCGCCTATCGCGCACGTCCTGGCGTGATCGCGCTCGTCCACACCGAGGTCGATGAGCGCCTGCAGGGTCGCGGACTCGCTGATCGGCTGATCCGGTTTGCTCTGGAAGACGCCCGCGCACGAGGTCTCGCGGTGCTGCCGTTCTGTCCGTTCGTCAAAGCGTTCATCGAACGTCATCGGGAGTTCGAGGCACTGGTTCCCGATACCCGCAGGGAGCAGTTCGGCCTGTGAAGCGCCGCAGATGTGCCTAGCGCAGCCGGAACACCGGATGCTTGGGCGCAGCGGCGCGCAACTCCTCAGCTGAGGAGTCTGGCCCAATGCCGTCGAAGAACACGCCGACCTCAAACTTCCAGCGCTGCAGGTAGGCGCGCAAGACTGGTGGCTTCTCGTCATCCGCAAGCTCGACAGCGGCAAAATGCTCGCCGCGCGAGCCCACCAGCAGGCGGCCCTCGCCGCTGGCTCGCAGGTTGCGCACCCACTGCGTGTCGCCGCGCGGCGCGACGAGGTAGCGCTCACCTTCGAAGGTGAGGAGATTTACTGGTGTGCGACGCGGCTCGCCGGAGGTACGCCCTGTCACCTCCAGCACGCGCGAGCCGAACAGGCTGATGCCGAGGCGAGTCAGGCCGGCAACGGCGGGATTGAACACGTGGCTGGTGAACCACCCAGGGCGCTTGCGCGCGAAGTGGGCCGCGGCCGAGCTATCCGTCTGCACACCGCACAGCCTACCCCTGCTGGAAATAATGTCCTTGGTCGAGATCTGCGATGAGTCCAGGGCGAGTCGGCTCCCACCCCAGCAGATTCCGCGTCCACGTAGTCATCGGCTGGCCTCGCCAAACGCCGCTTACGGCATGCGGCGCACGAAATCGGCGACGGGTGCCCGCTCGGGCACGTGCTGTTCCTGGCGAGGACGGCCGAGGTGCAGCAGCCCAATCGGGGTCTCGAGGGCGTCGAGCTCGAGTACCTCCCGCCCGGCAGGCGAGTCGAGGAGCGGCAGGGTCCGCCAGTAGCCGGCGAGCCCCGCTCCATGGGCGGCGAGCAGCACCAGATACGCGGCGACCGCGCTCGCGAGCAGATCCTCCCTCTGTTGAGCACTGTCGCCCTGCGTGTACACCGTTGCGACGACAAGGGTGGGCGCGCGATCGAGCTTGCTTGCCGAACCGGGGACTGCGTTCTCGGCGATCACCTTGAGCCGCTCAACCGTTCTGGGGCCGAGCACCCGAAAGCGCCAAGGATTGGTGAGGTGGTGGTTCGGAGCCCAGCGGGCCAGCTCGAACAGCTGTTGCAGCAGCTCCGGCGCCACCGGCTCTGGGGCGAACACCTTGTGGGTGCGCCTGGTGCGGATGGCGTGCTCGAGCTCCACGTCTCGGCGAACGTACCCGATCTCGGTTGTTCAGGCCCGTTCGTGGCTGATGCAGCGAAAGCCGATATGGCTGGTGCTGGTGTCGATCGCCTCCGGCTGTCTGGCGGCGGGACGGTAGCGCAGGCAGTAGCTTGGGGCACAGAGGTGCGAGCCGCCCTTGATGACGCGGCGCGGGATGCTCGCGCCCGGACGCCCCACGTCATAGCTCCCATCTGGGGTCTCCACACGCGGGTTCAGTGGCGGCTTGCAACAGGCTCGAGGGGTCGCCTCGGAGTCGGGGTTGCGGGCGGCGTAGTAGTCGGTCGTCCACTCCCAAACGTTGCCCGTGACGTCGTACAGTCCGAAGCCGTTCGCGGGGAAGAGCCCGATGGGCGATGTGCCTCGCCACCCCTTCGCTCCGGTGTTGCGCCAGGGGAACTCGCCCTGCCAGACGTTGGCCATCAGTTCGCCGCCGGGCCGCTCCTCGTTGCCCCAGGCGAAGAGCGCACCATCGAGTCCGCCCCGCGCCGCGTACTCCCACTCGGCCTCGCTCGGCAGTTGCTTGCCGGCCCATTTCGCATACTCCTCGGCGTCTTGGAAGGCGACGTGGGTGACCGGATGATCGTCTCGCCCGGAGTTGTCGCTGTCCGGCCCCCATGGCGCGCGCCAGCTCGCGCCGGGCACGTAGGCCCACCAGCGGGTCGGATCGCTCAGCGACACGGGGCCGGGCGTGGGATGAAAGACGACCGAGCCCTCGCGCAGCAGCGAAAGATCGGCGTCGGGATACTGAGCCGGATCCGGAGGACGCTCGGCGAGGGTGAGGTACCCCGTCTCCTCGACGAAGCGGGTGAACTGCGCGACCGTAACCGGTCCGCGATCGATCGCGAAGCCGTCGACGTCCACCTCGCGGATCGGCGCCTCTTCGGGGTAGAAGTGGGCCGAGCCCATCCGGAAGCGACCCGCCGGGATCTGGAGCATGTCCTCGCAGCTCATCCCCACCCGATGGTAGACACCTGGCGCTGCCGTGCTCTCACCCCGGCCGGGTGAGGGCTGCTCACCCCGTATCGGTGCAGGCTTGCTCCGCTGGAGTTATGCCGCTCATGGGCGCTCCGCTCGAGAGGCAGGACTCTGATGGTGCCGCCAACGTTTCGTTGCCGGCCCACCCCACTTTTCCGGGATGGGCCGTTCAGCTCTAGAGCCTCAAGGAGAGTGAGTCCATGCCCAGGCCATTCAGCGGCGTCGTCAACGTCGACATACGCGACTCCGAAGCGGATTGGGCTCCGTTCGAGCCCCCGAAGGCGCCGGACGGCGCGCCCAACGTGCTGTACATCGTCCTCGATGACGTGGGCTACTCGGCGATGAGCTGTTACGGCGGGCCGATCGAGACGCCGAACATCGACAGGATCGCCTCGCGGGGTGTGCGTTACACGCAGTGGCATACGACGGCGCTGTGCTCGCCGACGCGCTCGTGTCTGCTGACGGGGCGCAATCACACGCGCAACAGCATGGCGTGCATCACCGAGGCGGCGATCGGCTTTCCCAACGCGAGCGGCACGGTGCCGCCGGAGAACGGGATGCTTCCGGAGATCCTCGGCGAGCGGGGGTGGAACACGTACATGGTGGGCAAGTGGCATCTGTGCCCGACCGACGAGATGAACCTCGCGTCCACCCGTCGCAATTGGCCCACCGGACGCGGCTTTGAGCGCTGGTACGGGTTCCTCGGCGCGGAGACGAACCAGTGGTATCCCGATCTGGTTCACGACAACCATCCGGTCGATCAGCCGAGCACCCCGGAGGAGGGCTACCACCTCACGGAGGACATCACCGACAGGGCGCTCGAGTTCGTCCAGGACGCCAAGGCCGTTGCCCCGGAGAAGCCATTCTTCCTGTACTACGCACCCGGTGCCTGCCACGCACCGCATCACGCGCCCAAGGAGTGGATCGAGAGGTTCAAAGGTCGTTTTGACGTGGGCTATGAGGCGCTGCGCGAGCAGACGCTCGCCAGGCAGAAGGAGCTCGGCATCGTGCCGCCCGACACCGAGCTGCCGCAGGTCAACCCGATCGGCACGCCCGAGACGCGCACGAGCTCCGACGGAAAGCCGTTCCCGGAAATCGACACGACCCGGCCTTGGGACTCGCTGGGGGACGACGAGAAGCGACTGTTCACGCGGATGGCGGAGGTCTACGCGGGCTTCCTGGGCCACGCCGACCAGCAGATCGGGCGCGTGCTCGACTACCTCGAACAGAACGAGCTGCTCGAGAACACGCTCGTGGTCGTCGTTTCGGACAACGGCGCCAGCGGTGAGGGTGGGCCGAACGGCTCGGTCAACGAGATGAAGTTCGCCAACGGGGTCCCCGACGACCTGGCGGCGAACCTCGCACAGATCGACGACCTCGGCAGCACGAAGACCTACAACCACTATCCGACGGGTTGGGCGATGGCGTTCAACACGCCGTTCAAGATGTGGAAGCGCTATGAGTTCAACGGGGGAACGTGCGACCCGTGCATCGTCTCGTGGCCGGCGGGGACGAAGGCGCGCGGCGAGCTGCGCGAGCAGTACTACCACGCGATCGATCTCGTCCCGACGATTCTCGACGCGCTCGGCGTCAGCGCCCCGGAGACGGTCAAGGGCCACGTGCAGAGCCCGTTCGACGGTGTCAGCATGCTCGACAGCATCGACGATGCCTCGGCCCGGTCGAACAGGCGAACGCAGTTCTACTCGATGCTCGGCTCGCGGTCGATCTGGCACGAAGGCTGGAAGGCGGTGACGACGCATCCCACGATGGCCGGCTGGAGCAATTTCAACGCGGACGAGTGGGAGCTGTACCACACGGATGTCGATCGCTCGGAGCTGAACGACCTCGCTGCGGCCGAGCCGGAGAAGGTCCGAGAACTGGTCAACATCTGGTTTGCACAGGCCGGCGCGAATGGCGCGTTCCCCCTCGATGACCGCTCGCCTGTCGAGATTCTGACCACGCCTCGACCGCAGCTCGCGGCACCTCGCAAACGGTATGTGTACTACCCGGACGCGGCGCCTGTCAGCGAGTGGCAGGCTGTCAACACGCGCAACCGGTCGTTCGTGATCGGCGCGCTCGTCGACTTGCCCGCGCCCGGAGCGCAGGGGGTGCTGTTCGCGATCGGCTCGCGTTTCGGCGGTCACGCGCTGTACGTCAAGAACAACCGCCTGCACTACGTCAACAGCTTCGTGGGCATCACGGAGCAGATGATGGTCGGCTCGGAGGACCTGCCCACAGGCGAGAACCTGATCCTGTCTGCGTCGTTTGAGAAGCAAGCTCAGGAGCCCGGTTGCGCAACTGGCACGCTCACGCTCTATCACGCAGACAAGAAGGTGAGCGAGGGGCCGCTCAAAACCCAGCTGGGGGCGTTCGCGGTAGCGGGCGCGGGCCTGTACGTCGGCCGCCACGCGGGCGATCCGCTCACAGACGACTACCCGGGCGCGCCCCCATACCGATTCACCGGCGGCACGATCAATCGAGTCGCGGTCGACGTCAGCGGCGAGCCCTACGTAGATCTCGAGCGCGAAGCAGAGACGCTGCTCAGGAACCAATGAACCGCGGCGCACGGCTTGATTTCGAGGCCCGCAATCGGAGGGGACGATGAGCGGCGCGCTCCAGTCTTGGAACGACACGCCGGCGCGACAGGCGATCGTCGAGTTCGTGCAGCGCGTCACGCGAGAAGACAGCCCCGATTATGTGGCGCCCCCCGAGCGCGTCGCGGTGTTCGACAACGATGGCACGCTGTGGTGTGAGAAGCCGATGCCGATCGAGCTCGCGTTCATCCTCGGCCGCTTCGCAGAGATGGCCGAGAAGGACGAGTCGCTGCGCGGCAAACAGCCGTGGAAGGCCGCGTGCGAGCGCGACTTCGCTTGGCTGGGGGCGGCGATCACCAAGCACTACCACGGCGACGACGCCGACGTGAAGGTGCTGATGGGAGGCATCGTGGCGGCTTTCGCGGGTATGACCGTCGACGACTACGCTGCCGCCGCCGAGATGTTCATGCGCGGGCAGCATCCGACGATCGGCCGCGGCTTCCGCGAGTGCGGCTACCTGCCGATGATCGAGCTGCTGCGCTACCTCGAGGCCAACGGGTTCGCGACTTACATCGCCTCGGGCGGCGACCGTGACTTCATGCGTCCGGTCACCGAGGAGATCTATGGGATTCCCGCCGAGCGCGTGATCGGCAGCTCGAACGCTCTGCGCTACCAGGAGGACGAGTCGGGCGGCAGCCTCGTGTATCTCGCGGAGCCGGACGTGTTCGACGATGGCCCGATCAAGCCGGTGCGCATCTGGAGCCGCGTCGGCCGGCACCCGATCCTCGCCGGCGGCAACTCCAACGGCGACATCCCGATGCTCCACTACACCGGCGGCCCGTCCCGCCGTGGACTGCGCCTGCTGGTGCTCCACGATGACCCCGAGCGCGAGTTCGACTACACGGCGGGCGCCGAGCGGTCGCTGCGCCGCGCGGACGACGAGGACTGGACCGTGATCAGCATCAAGAACGACTGGGCCGCCGTCTTCGCCGATATCGGGCGATAGACGACCGCTGAGGCGCCGTGGGTTCCGCAATCGGCCAGGTCCTCTCGTTCGGCGTGGGGGTCGCGCTCAGCCCGGTGCCGATCATCGCCGTGGTGTTGATGCTCACCACGCCCCATGGTCGTGTAAACGGGCCGGCGTTCATCGCCGGCTGGATTTTTGGGCTCGCTGTGGCCGGGACGATCCTGCTGCTCGCCGCCAGTGGCGCGGAAGCCAGCAGCAGCGGCGCGCCGGCGGAATGGGTCAGCATCGTGAAGATCGTTCTCGGTGTGTTGCTGCTGTCGCTTGCGGTGCGGCAGTGGCGGGGACGCCCACAGGGGGATGCCGAGCCCGAGCTGCCGGCGTGGATGAAGACGATCGACACGTTCACGCCGCTGAAGGCGGCGGGGATGGCGGTCCTGCTCTCAGCGGTCAACCCGAAGAACCTGATCCTCGTCGTGGGAGCCGCTGCCGCAATCGCGCAGACAGGCGCTTCGACTGGCGATCAGGCCGTCGCGCTGGCAGTGTTCGTGTTGCTGGGGACGCTCGGCCCCGGCATCCCGGTCGGCATCTACTTCCTCATGCGCAACCGCGCGGCGGCGATCCTCGCAAGCCTGCGTGGCTGGATGGCGCGTGAGAACACGACGATCATGGCCGTGCTGTGCCTGATCATCGGCGCCAAGTTGATCGGCGACGCGATCAGCTCGCTGACCGTTTGAGAGCACTGGGTGCGCTGGCTGTTCATCTCGCTGCACGGCTACCGCCGCGACTGGTTGCGCGGCGATTTGATGGCGGGGCTGACGGTTTGGGCGGTGCTCGTCCCCGAGGCGCTCGCCTACGCGTCGATCGCCGGCGTCTCCCCCGTCGTCGGTCTGTACGCGGCGCCGGGTGCGCTGATCCTCTACGCCGCACTCGGCAGCTCACGTCAACTGATCGCCGGTCCGATGTCAGCAACGGCCGCGCTGTCGGCGGCGACCGTCGCGGCGCTCGTGCCGGTCGGCAGCGATCGCCTCACGGCGATGACCGCCGCGCTGGCGATCACGACCGGCCTGGCGGCGCTGCTGGCCGGCGTGCTGCGCCTGGGGTTCGTCGCGAGCTTCATCTCCGAGCCCGTGATCAAGGGCTTCATCGTCGGCCTCGCGCTGACGATCATCGTCGGCCAGGTGCCCAAGCTGTTCGGCATCAAGAAGGGCACCGGCGACTTTTTCCAACAGCTCTGGCACGTCATCGTCCACCTGAGCGACACCCAGGGCACGACGCTGCTCGTCGGCGTCCTGTCGCTCGCGGTCATCCTCGCGTTGCGGCGTATCGCCCCGGTCGTGCCTGGATCGCTGGTCGCGGTGCTGCTCGGCATCGCCGCGGTGAAGCTCTTGCACCTGGACGAGCACGGCGTCTCGATCGTCGGCCCGATCCTGAGCGGCCTGCCGAGCTTCGGCACCCCCAACGTCCACCTGAAAGACTTCGGCACTCTCATCGCCGGGGGTATCGGCGTGATGCTCGTCGGGTTCGCCGAGGGCCTCGGGGCGGCCAAGACCTACGCCGCGCGCGAGCACTGCGAGATCGACGCCAACCGCGAGCTGCTCGGGCTCGGCGGTGCAAACATCGCCGCCGGGCTCTCGAGCGGCATGGTCGTCAACGGCAGCCTCTCGAAGACCGCCGTCAACGGATCCGCCGGCGCACGCACCCAGCTCTCCGGCCTGATCGTCGCGGCGCTGAGTATCCTCACGCTGCTCGCGCTCACGGGGCTCTTCGAAGACCTCCCCGAGGCCACGCTCGCCGCGATCGTGATCGCGGCGGTGATCGAGCTCGTGGACTACCGCGCGCTGATCGAGCTCTACCGCGCACACACCGTGCGCCTCGGGCACGAGTTCGGGTTCGCCTCCCGCCCGGATTTCATCGCCGCGGTCGCGGCGCTCCTCGGCGTCACCGTCTTCGACACCCTCCCCGGCCTGTTCATCGGCATCGGCATCTCGCTGCTGCTGCTGATCTACCGCGCCTCCCGCCCCTACATCGCGACCCTCGGACGCGAACCCGGACCCGACGGCCGCTACAGCGACATCGACCGCCATCCCGACAACGAGCCGCCGCCGCACGTCGCCGTGCTGCGGATCGAGAGCAGCCTGTACTTCGCCAACGCGGACGCCGTCCGCGCCCGCATCATGCGCGCCGCGGCGGTAGACGGCATCGCCGCGGTCGTCCTCGACGCCGAGACGATCCCCTTCGTCGATGTCACCGCCGCCCGGATGCTCGCCACCCTCGCGGACGAACTGGCGCGACGCGGCGTGCAGCTGCTCCTGGCCCGCGATATCGGGCAGGTCCGCGACATCCTGCGCAGCGTCATCGACGATCCCGCGATCACCCACTTCTACCCGACCGTGCAGGCCGCCGTGGCCGCAGCCCGAACCAGGACATAACGACATGAGCTCTGTTCGGCACACCCGGCAACTCCCGCTGGCGCCGCTTAAGCTTAAGCTATACAGTTAGGGCCTCCTAATTAGGGTGCCCTAACTACCTGGATCGGATGCTGCCTCGACCGCGACATCGAGCGAACGCCGGCCGCGGATCCACGACTCACATCAACCGATCCAAGACCTCGAGGAGATTGCGACCGACATGGGCAGCCGTCCGGCGACACACCCGTTGCGACACAGCCGCATGCGACGACGAGATCGTCGGAGCGCACGAGCCCGATGGCCTCAGCGCGGCGCGACGACGGGAACGATGCTGCTGCTCCTCACGGCGCTCGCTGCGTGTGGCTCGTCATCCTCCCCGTCCTCGAGCGCCGAGGTCAAACGGACCTGCCAGCAGGTCGAAGCGGTGCTCAGCGACGGCCCCGACCCGACCGCGGACCCGGTCGGCTACGCCGAGGCGCAGATCTTTCCGCTGCGCCAGATCCGCACCTCCGACGGCAAGCTGCACCAGGCGATCGACACGTTGGCATCCGCCTACCGGGCATACTCGTCCACCGATGGCGCCAATGCCGCCGTCAAGGACGCCGCAGACACGGCGGTCGGTGCGATCAACGCCGCCTGTCCGGAAGCGGGAGCCACGCTGTGAGCCGCCGCGACGACCACCACCGATCCAAGGAGCCCGCCGTGCAGCCTCATGATCGTGATGCCGCGATCCCTCGGCCGATGTACCGGCTCACCGCCCGACGCGCGCTCTGCCCGCTTCTCGCCCTGGCGGCGATCGCCGCCGCCGTCCTGTTGCTGGCGGCCTGCGGCGGCGCGTCCCCCTCGAAGGGGACGCTGATCCTCTACAACGGCCAGCACGAGCAGACGACCGACGCGCTCGTCGCCGGCTTCGAAAAGACGACCGGGATCAACGTCGAAGTTCGCAACGACGACGAGGACACGCTCGCGGATGAGATCGTCACGGAGGGATCCAATTCGCCCGCGGACGTGATCTACACCGAGAACTCGCCCGCGCTCGAGTATCTGCAGAGCAAGGGCCTGCTGGCCCCGGTCGCGGCCTCGACCCTCGCGCGCACCCCGAGCAGGTGGAACTCGCCCCAAGGCGACTGGGTTGGCGTGTCGGCACGCGTCAGCGTGCTGATCTACAACCCGAGCCTGATCAGCGCGGGCCAGCTACCGACCAAAGTCAGCGAACTCGCTGATCCGAAGTACAACGGCAAGCTCGCGTTTGCGGCCGGCGAGACCGACTTCCAGCCGATCGTCACCTCCTACGCGCGTACCTACGGGCAGGCCGCAGCGCTGAAGTGGCTGGAAGGGATCAAGGCAGACGCCGGTAGCCACGTCTATCCCGACAACGAGACGATTGCCGATGAGGTCAACCGCGGCGCGGTCGCCTTTGGGGTCGTCAACCAGTACTACTGGTATCGCATGCGGGCCGAGCTCGGCGCGTCGGGCGTGCACTCGAAGATCGCCTACTTCGCTCCCCACGATCCCGGATACGTCCTCGACATCTCAGGCGCCGGGATCCTCGAGTCCTCAACGCACAAGACGGCGGCGCAGAGGTTTCTCGCGTTTCTCCTCAGCAAGCAGGGACAGGAGATCATCGCCCACTCGATCAGCTTCGAGTACCCGATCGACGACGGCGTCAACACCGTGGCACCCGAGACCCCCTTCGACCAGCTCCAACCCAACCCGATCACGATCCCCCAGCTCGGCGACGGATCGACCGCGATCGCGCTGCTCCGCGAGGCCGGGCTGCTGTGAGGCGCCCGCACGAGCCCGCACCGCTCGCGCTGGCCACGCCGGCACCTCCCGGCGCCGAGGTGCGACCGGCGATCGCGCACGTCGGGGTCGTGCCGGCACGGCGTCCGGCTCGGCCTTGGGGCCTGCTCGCGCTGAGCGCAGGTGTGGCCGTTGTGCTGGTGGCACCGCTCGTTTTCTTGCTGATCGAGGCACACGGCGCCGGAACCTCGACGATCCTGCATCTCGTCTTTCGCTCGCTCACCGCGAGCCTGCTGTGGAACACGGTCCGGCTCACCCTCGTGGTCACAGTGTTGTGCGCCGTCATCGGCACGGCGGCAGCGTGGTTTGTCGAGCGGACCGACTTGCCCGGCCGCCCCGTATGGGCGGTACTCGTGGTGGTGCCGCTCGCGATCCCGGACTTCGTGGTCAGCTTTGGCTGGGCGTCGCTGAGCACCTGGGTACAGGGGTTCCGCGGCGCCGTGCTCGTGATGACGCTCGCGGTCTATCCGCTGGTCTACCTGCCCGTCGCGGCGAGCCTGCGCAACGCCGACCCCGGGCAGGAGGAGGTCGCGCGCAGCCTCGGCGCCGGGCGGCTGGCCACCTTCTGGCGAATCACGATCGGACAGGCACGCACGGCGATCCTCGGCGGCTGCCTGCTCGTCGCGCTCGTGCTGCTCGCTGAGTACGGTGCGTTCGAGATCCTCAGCTACCAGACCTTCACGACCGAGATCTTCACCGAGTTCAACGTCTCCTTCAACATACCGACCGCCGCAGCACTCTCGCTGGTGCTCGTCCTCCTCAGCTTCGTGGTCCTGGCGGGTGAGGGACTCGCTCGGGGTCGAGGCCGGGTCAGCCGCTCCGGTCCGCTCGCCCAACGCGTCGCACCCCGGCGGCGGCTGGGACGCTGGACACCAGCGGTGCTGATCGGCTTCACCGTGCTCGTCGGGCTGGCACTCGGCGTTCCGGTCGGGGCCAGCATCTACTGGATCCTCGAGTCCGGGCACGGTTATCTCACCGGCGTCTCGCTGCTGGACTCGGCCTGGCACACCGCGCTGTACAGCGCCACGGCCGCCGCGCTTGCGACCATGATGGCGCTGCCCGTTGCGTTGCTCGCGGTTCGGCACCGCGGACGTGCCTACCAGTTGCTCGAACGCAGTACCTACCTGGTGCTCGCGATACCCGGCCTGGTGATCGCGTTCGCGCTCGCCTACTTCAGCGAGCGCTACGCCAACGGCTTCCTCTACCAGAGCGCTCCGCTGCTCGTGCTCGCCTACGCGATCCTGTTCTTCCCGCTTGCCCTGGTCGGCGTGCGCGCCTCGCTCGCACAGGCACCGCCTGGCTTGGAGGAGATCGCCCGCTCCCTCGGCCGGCGACGGCTCGCGGTGCTGTGGCGCGTGACGCTGCCGCTCGTCGCGCCCGGGCTGGCCGCCGCCTTCAGCCTCGTCTTCCTTTCCGCCGTCACCGAGCTCACCGCGACGCTGATCTTGATCCCGACCGGCGTGCAGACGCTCGCGACCCAGTTCTGGGCCTACCAGCAGAACCTCGCCTACGGGCAGGCCGCACCGTTCGCGCTCGCGATCATCGCCATCGCCGCCCTGCCCAGCTTCCTGCTCGGCCGCTTCTTCGATCGCCTTCCCGCCCGCACCGCGGCAGCCACATGAGCGGCCTGGCGATCGACAACCTGCACAAGGGCTTCGGGGAGCACCCCGTGCTGTCCGGCCTGAACCTGCAGGTTCCAGCCGGATCGTTCACCGCGATCCTCGGGCCATCGGGAAGCGGCAAGACAACCCTGCTGCGGCTGCTCGCCGGCTTCGAGCGGCCCGATCGGGGCTCGATCGCGATCGGCCAGAGAACCGTTGACGGAGAAGGCATACACGTGCATCCCGAGCGGCGGCGCGTCGGCTACGTCCCCCAGGAGGGCAGCCTCTTTCCCCACCTCACCGTCGCAGCCAACATCGGCTTCGGCCTCCCCCGCAAAGCACGACGCGGGCGCGTCGGCGGCCTGCTCGAGCTCGTCGGACTCGCCGACCTCGGACAGCGCTACCCCCACCAGCTCTCGGGCGGTGAGCAGCAGCGAGTCGCGCTGGCCCGGGCGCTCGCCGTCGACCCGGAGATCGTGCTCCTCGATGAGCCGTTCGCCTCACTTGATGCCCACCTGCGTGCCCGCGTGCGCGAAGAGGTCCAGCAGATCCTCCGCCGCTCCCAGACGACAACGCTGCTCGTCACCCACGACCAGGACGAGGCGCTCTCGCTCGCCGACCAGGTCGCCGTGCTGCGCGACGGCGCGATCGTCCAGCACGCCCCACCACAACACCTCTACACCACGCCGATCGACGGCGACCTCGCGCGCTTCATCGGTGAGGCCAACCTGATCGAGGGACTGTTCGACGGCACTCTTGTCGAGACCCCGCTCGGGAAGCTCCCCGCCCACTGGCACGGCGACCCAGCGCCAACTCCGTGCCCAGTGATCGTGCTGATCCGCCCCGAGCAGATCAGCGTCAATCCCGTCGACGACAGCGCCCAGCCCGCCGGACGGATCGCACGAACCCGATACCACGGACACGACATGATCCTGGACATTCAGATCCAGCCAGAGCACCAGCCATCTCCGCTGCTCGCACGGACTCTCGGCGACGCCCAGCTCGTACCCGGGCAGCGTGTCACCCTCGGCATACGCGGCTCCGTGCTTGTCTGGCCCGACGTCCATGCAGTCGCCCAACCGGACGGCACACCTGTCCACCGGGCTCGGTCCTCGCCTGATTCCGTCAGGCACAGGCGCGAGCCGGAACGCGCCCCCTGACGATTGTCAGCTCTGCGGTGCCTGCGCCGCGCCGAGACCCGCGACGGTCAGCTCGGACTCGATCGCCTTGCGGATCGCGATGAGGGCGTCCGAGCGTGCGCGGAGCTTCGTGGCGGCGTGCGCCGCCTGGTCGAGCTCGGACAGGCGTGCGGCCTCGGCGCGACTCGCCGCGTGCAGCTCGCCGGCGGGCACCACCCGGTCGAAGTAGCCCACCGCGACGGCATCCGTCGGGCTGTATGTGGCGGCGTTGATCACCGCGCGGGCGAAGTGGCCCGGATGCAGGCGTTGGCGTGCCAACTCGATCACGAACCACGGCACCGTGAGGCCGATCTGCACCTCGTTGAGGCCGACCCGGAAGTCGCCTTCGGCACCGATCCGCACGTCGGCCGCCAACGCCAGGAACGCTCCGGCCGCGACGGTGTGACCGCCGCAGGCGAGCAGCACCGGTGTCTGGAACCCCAGGACACGCTCGGCGAGCGTCGCGCCCAGCCGCAGCATCTCGAGCACCCGCTCGACATCTCCACCGGCGAACACCTTCAGGTCGAAGCCCGCGGAGAAACACCCCTCCCTGCCGGTCAGCACCACCACCGCGTTGTCGCGCTCGGCGCGATCGAACGCCGCGTGCAACGCCTGCAGCATCGCGATCGAAAATGCATTGACCTTGCCGTCGTCCATCGCGATCGTGGCGATCCGGCCCTCGAGCTCGTAGCTGACGAGGTCGCTCATGGTGCTCCCCTCTTCGATTTGCCTGCTTGCATCCCGGCCAGCATATGTTCTGGTGAGCGTTCGCCGACTGCGCCCCTGCGAGTCGGGCAGTGCGAGACGGGGTGTGCGCCCATCATCGGGATCGCATCGTAAGGATCGACGTCTCGGACCTCGCCCAGCCGCCGACGTAGGCCGCGAGGTGCTCGCCGGTGAGCGTGGAGCGCGCGGCGACAAGCTCGGCGGGCGTGCCCGCGAAGACGACCCGGCCGCCGTCGTGGCCGGCGCCGGGGCCAAGGTCGATGATCCAGTCGGCGTGCGCCATCACCGCCTGGTGGTGCTCGACGACGATCACCGACTTGCCGGAGTCCACCAGCCGGTCGAGCAGCCCGAGCAGCTGCTCGACGTCGGCGAGGTGCAGGCCGGTGGTCGGCTCGTCGAGAACGTAGACAGCAGGTGAGCCCGACCGTTTTTCCTGCATGTGGGTGGCCAACTTGAGCCGCTGGCGCTCGCCGCCGGACAGCGTGGTGAGCGGCTGGCCGAGGCTGAGATAGCCGAGCCCGACGTCGGCGAGTCGCTCGAGGGTGGCGTGGGCCGCTGGCGTGCGCGCCTCGCCGGCGCCGAAGAACTCCGCGGCCTCGGCCACCGACATCGCCAGCACCTCGCTGATGTCGCGCCCGCCGAGATGGTGCTCCAGCACCGAGGCGTCAAAGCGCTTGCCTTCGCACTCCTCGCAGGTGGTGGCAACACCGGCCATCATCGCCAGGTCGGTGTAGACGACGCCGGCGCCGTTGCAGTTGGGGCAGGCGCCCTCGGAGTTGGCGCTGAACAGCGCCGGCTTCACGCCGCCCGCCTTCGCGAACGCCTTGCGGATCGGGTCGAGCACGCCCGAGTATGTCGCCGGGTTGCTCCGGCGCGAACCCCGGATCGCGGTCTGGTCGATCGACACCACGCCCGCGCCGGCCGGGATCGACCCGTGCACGAGCGAGCTCTTGCCGGAGCCGGCGACGCCGGTGACGACGACCAGCACCCCCAGCGGGATGTCGACGTCGACATCCCGCAGGTTGTGCGTGCCGGCGCCGCGGATCTCGAGCGTTCCGGTGGGCGTGCGCACCGTCTCCTTGAGGGCGGCCCGGTCCTCGAGGTGGCGCCCGGTGAGCGTGCCGCTGGCCCGCAGCTCCTGGACGGTGCCCTCGAAGCAGACGCTGCCGCCCGCTGCCCCCGCCCCGGGGCCGAGGTCGACGACGTGGTCGGCGATCGCGATCGTCTGCGGCTCGTGCTCCACGACGAGCACCGTGTTGCCCTTGTCGCGCAGCCGCAGCAGCAGGTCGTTCATCCGCTGGATGTCGTGGGGGTGCAGGCCAGTGGTGGGCTCGTCGAAGACGTAGGTGACATCGGTGAGCGAAGAGCCGAGGTGGCCGACCATCTTGACGCGCTGTGCCTCGCCGCCCGACAGCGTGCCCGACGGCCGCTCCAACGAGAGGTAGCCGAGGCCGATCTCCACGAACGAGTCCAGCGACTCCCCCAACGCCGCCAGCAGCGGCGCCACCGACGGCTCGTCGAGGCCGCGCACCCACTCGGCCAGGTCGCTGATCTGCATTGCGCACGCTTCGGCGATGTTGATCCCTGCGATCTTCGACGATCGCGCCGCCTCGCTCAGCCGGGTGCCGCCGCACTCCGGGCACACGGTGAAGGTGACCGCCCGGTCGACGAACGCGCGGATGTGCGGCTGCAGCGCCTCCCTGTCCTTGGAGAGCATCGACTTCTGGACGCGCAGAACCAGCCCTTCGTAGGTCATGTTGATGCCCGCGATCTTCATCCTGGTTGGCTCGCGGTGGAGGAAGTCGTGCAGCTCGACCTTTGAGTACTTGCGGATCGGCCTGTCCGGGTCATAGAAGCCCGACGCGCTGTACAACCGGTAGTTCCAGCCGCCCGCCGTGTAGCCGGGGATGGTGAGCGCGCCCTCGGCGAGCGACTTGGAGTCGTCGTAGAGCTGGGTGAGGTCGATGTCGGAGATCGTGCCCCGGCCTTCGCAGCGCACGCACATGCCGCCGGTGCGTGTGAACGTCGCCCTCACGGTCTTGGCGGCGCCGCGTTCGATCGTGATCCCGCCGCTGGCCCGCACCGAGGGGACGTTGAAGGAGAACGCGCCCGGCGAGCCGACATGCGGCTTCCCGAGCCGGCTGAACAGGATCCGCAGCATCGCGCCCGCGTCGGTGGCGGTGCCGACGGTGGAGCGGGTGTCGCCACCCATCCGTTGCTGGTCCACCGCGATCGCGGTCGTCAGCCCGTCGAGCACGTCGACTTCGGGCCGTGCCAGCGTCGGCATGAAGCCCTGCACGAAGGCGCTGTAGGTCTCGTTGATCAGCCGCTGCGACTCCGCGGCGATCGTCCCGAACACCAGCGAGCTCTTGCCCGAGCCGGACACGCCGGTGAATACCGTCAACCGCCGCTTGGGGAGCTCGACGCTGACGTCCTTGAGGTTGTTCTCGCGCGCGCCGTGCACGCGGATCAGATCGTGCCCGTCGGCGACGCGCGGCGCGGATGCCTTCGTCTTCGTCCTCGTGGCCATACCGATGGCGCTCACTCTAGTCGCGGCTCGGAGCCCGCGCTTATCGATTACTGATCGGTTACCGCACTCGCTCCGCGTCCTATGGGCTTAGGGCTGGTGGCCCCGCGATGGTGCATCGCACTCCGGGCGCACCGCCGATCCGCGTATCGAGCGTCACGAGCGTCGCGCCGATCAGCTCGGCCAGAGCAACGTAGCTCGCGTCGTAGATCGACAGGTTGTGGCGCAGCTGCCAGGCTCTCGCCGCCAGCAGCTCGTACGGCCAGGTTTCGATCGCGAGATCGAGCAGATCGGCATGTGCCTGCGCGGCCTGATCGGCGCTGACGATTTCCGCGAGCTCGTGGCGACGCATGATGTTCGCCGCCTCGAACCAGACGAGACTTGGAGCAGCTGGCTCGGCCTCGGCGACCCTTTCGGTGACCCATTGCCCATCGGGGCCACTGTCGAGGAGCAGTGCGACGAGCGCCGGGGCATCACAAACGATGCGGTCACTCACCGCCGATCCGCATCTCGCGCGGCAACGATCGTGTCAGCGTTGATACTAACTCCAGTCAAGTTCACGCGGGCGCGGGCACGGGCGATGACATCCCCGACGGGCGGGCGGGCTGCGGCCTCCAGCAGCATCCCGCGCAGGTATTCCTGCAGCGACTTTCCGGACCTGGCGGCGCGTGCCGCAAGCTCATCTCGGACCTCGTCGGGCACATCGCGGACGGTGATGGCGACGCTCATGCATGCAATATAGCAGCAATCCAGCTTGAGTGCATGCATTGCGGGCCCGCCGCGGCGACCCCACCAGCACCCCCTCCCCCTCCTCTCCTCCTATAACCTCGCCTCCATCGACCCGATGAGCTTCGCCCGATGACCGACGGCCAGGACCTGTGGACCGCGATCGACCGCTACGTATGCGATCGGCTGCTGGGCGAGGATCCCGTGCTCGAGGAGGTGCTGGCAGCCTGCGCGGCGGCCGAGCTGCCGCCGATCGCCGTCACGCCGGCGCAGGGCAAGCTGCTGGAACTGCTGGTGCGCATCCACGGCGCCCGGCGGATCCTCGAGCTGGGCACGCTTGGCGCCTACAGCACGATCTGGCTGGCCCGGGGACTGCCGGCCGGCGGCAGCATCGTGACGCTGGAGCTCGACCCCCGCCACGCCGAGGTGGCGCGTGCCAACCTTGCCCACGCCGGCGTGGAGGAGCTTGTGGAGCTGCGCGTGGGCGCCGCGCTCGACACGCTGCCCCAGCTGCACGCCGAGAGCGCGGGGCCGTTCGATTTGATCTTCATCGACGCCGACAAGCGCAACTACCCCGGGTATCTGGAGTGGTCGCTGAAGCTGGCGCGGCCCGGCAGCGTGATCGTCGGCGACAACGTGGTGCGCGCCGGCGTGATCCTCGACCCCGACGGCTACGATCCGCGCCTCGGCGAGGGCGGCGTGCGGCAGGTGCGCCGCTTCTACGATCTGCTCGCCGCCGCGCCCGGCGTCAGCGCCACCGTCGTGCAGACGGTCGGCGAAAAGGGCCACGACGGTTTCGCGCTGGCGCTGGTTGGCGGCGACACCGCCGGTTGAGTCCGTACCGGCGTCCGGCCGGCGTCCGAACGACCACCCGCCGTGGGCGATGGCGGCTCACCTGCGCAGCCGGCAGCTTTCGCGGGATGGGCGACGCGCCGGATCCGATGCGGTGAGCGACGGAGAGCGGGAAGTGCGGATTCCGCCGCGTCTCGCCGACTCCCCGCGGGGCGCGCTGCGGGTGCTGCTGGCTCCCGCCGGGCCGCTGGCCGCGTACCTCAGGCGCCTGGCGGCGGTGCAGTTCGTCGACCGTGCCGTGGCGCTCGGGGCGCTGGCGTTCAGCGCGCTGTTCCCGCTGCTGATCGTCTACAGCGCGGTGGCGCCGCTGAGGAGCGCCAACGGCTTCGCCGACTCGATCATCAAACGGCTGCACCTCTCCGGCGCCACGGCAGACAGCGTTCGCGAAGTGTTCGCCCCCACCGCCGCCGTCAACCAGAGCGTCACCGTGATCGGCTTCGTGCTGGTGCTGTTCTCAGCGCTGGCGCTCGCGCGCGCGCTGCAGCGGATGTACGAGCTCTGCTACGAGCTGCCGGCGGTGGGGATCCGCGGGACGCCATGGCACCTGCTGTGGCTCGCGTTGATCCCCGCCTATGTCAGCTTGCGCCCGGTGGTGAGCGACATCAGCGGCGGCGTGTGGCGGGTGATCGCCTCGCTGCTGCTCGGCGTGTTCGTGTGGCTGCTCACGCCCTATGTGCTGCTGGGACGGCGTCTTCACTGGCGCGAGCTGCTCCCCGGCGCCGCGCTCACGGCAATCGGGATGACTGTGCTGACGGCCTTCTCGCTGGTGTACCTCCCCCACTCGCTCAGCACCTCCGCCAAGCAGTTCGGCGCCATCGGCATCGCGTTCGCGCTGCTCAGCTGGTTGGTGCTGGCCGGTTTCGTGCTCGTCGGCACCGCGGCGGCCGGCGCGCTCGTGCGGCAGCTGCTCGCACGCGAAGAGTGACACGCGCGCCGGGGTCTGCCCGCACTTGCGGCTACCCCCTCCCCCGCTCGTCCTCGCGCCGGTAGCCCACCCGCGCGGAGATGCGGTCGGCGGTGGCGATCAGATGCGGCCCCAGTCGCTCGCGCAGCTGCTCCAGTGAGATCAGCGAGCTGTGCGCCTGCATGGCCAGCGCCGCCATGACCTCGTTGGTCTCGCACCGCACCGGCGCCGCGATTTCGTACTGGCCACCCGCCAGCTCCTGATCGCTGCCCACCAGCGGCTCGCCGGCGATCCCCTCGAGCTCTTTGCGCAGCGCACCGCCGCTGACGATCGTGTTGGGCCCACGCCGCGTCAGCGTCAGCTCCGCGAGCAGGTGCCGCCGCTCGGCGCTCGGCAGGCGGGCGATCAGCAGCTTGCCCATCGCGCAACTGTGCGGCGGCAAACGCGAGCCCACCTCCAGATCGAGGTCGAGCAACCGCTGGCTGCGCGGTTTGGTGCGCACGCGCTCCACATACACCAGCTCCGGGCCGTCCAGCATCGCCAGCACCAGCGTGTACGGCGCGCGCCGGCTGAGCTCCCGCAGCGGTGCGCGTGCGTGCTCGCGCAGTGCGGTGGAGCTCAGCGCCGACATCCCCAGCTCGGTCACCGCCAGGCCCAGGTGGTACTTGCGCCGCGCGTCCTGCACCAGGTGGCCGAGCGCGGTGAGCGTCAGCACGTAGCGGTGCGTCGTGCTGCGGCTCATCCCCAGCTCCTGCGCCAGATCGGCGATCCCCCACACCGGGCGCTCGGGGGTGAAGCACTCGAGGATCGCCAGCCCCCGCTCCAGCGACTGCGAGTAGCGCGACTCGCGCAGCAGCGGCACCGGCTCGCGCCAGCCCGCACCCCCGTTTTCCGCGTCCTCCTCAGGCATCGTCGCGCTCACGCGCCGGCGCCAGCCCGTCTGCGCGGCGGTAACGGTGGGTACGCGCGTCCCGCTCCACCAGGCCCGCCGCAAGCAGCGTGTGCACGTAACGGTGGGTGGTGGAGGCCGCCAGGTCGAGTTCCTGCGCCACTTCTCTGATGCCACGCGTGCCGCCGTCGGCGGGGAACGCGATCAGCACCGCCAGTCCCAGCAGCAGCGAGCGCGACACGGTGGGGTCTGCCAGCAGCCGCGAGGCGACCAGCTCGCGCGGGCGCGCCAGTCCCGCCAGCAGGTCGACGCCCTCGCCGCTCACCGCGCTCACCGCGACGATCACGTCTGCCACCTGCTCGGGGGTCAGCCCGAGCGAGACGCCCCGCTCGCTCAAGCCGGCCGCTCCCGAACAATCGACCCCCGTGGCCTCATATGCGGATCCTTACCCACAGGCCGCCTGTCGAGAAGCGATGTCGTTTTCATAAAACAGGAACGGCGCAGACAAAACGCGACAGGCTAGTGATCGCGCTGGCCATACGCCACCCGCCACATCCGCAGCACCGGCAGCAGCAGGCGCGGCAGCGAGCCACCGGCGGCGGCGAGGCTGCGGGTGCCGGCGCGCATCGCCGGGCTGCGCGCGCTGTCCTTGGAGAGGTACATCGCCACCATGCACGCCACGATCACCGCGTGCCTGGCGCCGTCGGGCAGCGCCCGCGCGCGGCGGGCGGCTTCGCGCACCAGCTCGCACATCCGCTCCACCGCCACCTCCGCGCACGGGTAGTGGGCGACATAGCTGTGCTGCTCCGCGGCAAGGTCGTGCGCCTGGTCGGCGTAGCTGTCGAGCATCGTGCCCGCCAGCGAGATCCATGGCAGGTAGGCCGTGCAGGTGTCGCGCACGCGGCTCTCCTGCACCCGCATCGTGCTCGCCAGCGCCAGCAGCGCCAGCACCGTCAGCCAGCCGCTGGCGGCGGCGCTCGACTCAAACCACTGGAGCTCCTCCCACTCGCGTGCCTGTGTTGCCGCCCACCCGCGCAGCGCCTGCTCGCGTGCCCGCGGGTCGGGCTCGTGGTTGAGCCCCAGCACGCACGCCAGCGTGGCCGCGTGCACCGCCGGCCGGCGCACCTGCGCGTAGGAGGGCAGGCTCGCGCAGCGGGCGCGGCAGCCACCCACCAGCGCCCGCAGATAGCCGCCATCCGCGTGCCACGGGTGGTGGCGGTAGTAGGCGGAGATGGGCGCCTGTGGCTGCAGCGCGTCGCTGAGCGCACGGTGCAACTGCACGCCGTTGGCCGGGCCCGCCCGCACGCCCCGCTCGCTGGCGCTGTCGAGGAAGTCGGCCATCACCTCGAACGCCACCAGCAGGCTCAGCAGGTCGGGGTCGCGCCGGCGGGGAAGCGTCGAGAACAGCGCCGCGCCGTCGGTGCTGGCGCGCTTGCGCGCGATCGAGTCCAGCGCGTCGGTGCGCAGCGGGGCGTCGGGGATGCCGCGCGCACGCGCGCGCCAGCGCCCCACCTCGCGCGCCACTGCACGCAGTCCCCACAGCAGCTCGCGCAGCGTGGCGCCCGCCAGCGCACACCACTGCCCCGCCGAGAGCGCCATCGGGTTGGGGGGCGACGCGCTCGTGGAAGGGAGCTTCAGCGACCCGTGGGGCGACGCTGCATCCAACCGCTACCGCCGGCCGCTAGCCGGCGCTGACAGTTGTCGGAGACACACCCACCGCAAGATAGCCCGGCAACGCCAAAATCGCCACCGCGGCGGCGCTCACCAGCGCGAAGCTCCCCAGCGCCGTCCACCCGGCCGCGGAGACGATCACCGGGAAGCCGGTGACGGTGGCCAGCGCGTGGCTGAGCAGCAGCTGGCCGTAGATCCCGAACAGCGCGCCCAGCGAGCAGCCGGCGCCCAGCAGCAGCGCGCTCTCCCACAGCAGCGCCCGCCACAGCACGCCGCGCTTGTAGCCCTGGCGCTTGATGTACGCCAGCTGCGGGCGGCGCTGCCACACCATCGAGCCCATCGCCCCCGCCATCGCCAACACAGCGGCAATCAGCACCAGCCGGCCGATCTGCGTCAGCCGCGACAGCGCCTGGCGGGTGGTCGCGTAGTGGCCGCTCACGCGCTGCGCCGCCGTTTCCGCCACCAGCCCGGTGACGCCCAGCGCACGCTGGATCTCCGCGCGCACGCGCGCCGGCGAGACGCCGTGGCGCACCTGCACCAGATAGGCGCTGGGATCGTTGCTGTCCCAAGCGCGTGCGTACTGTTCGCCGCTCATCACCACCGCGCCCGACGGCCAGCCGAGGTTGGTGCTGAGCGCCGCCACCCGCAGCGTCGTCGGGCGGGGCGCCGGCAGCGTGAAGCGCTGACCGATCCGCAACCCGTGTGTGGCCGCCAGCGCCTGCGAGACGACCGCCCAGCCCTGCCCGCGCAGCCCCGCCGTGGCGGCGGCGATTCCCCCGCTCACCAGCTGACCGGTCGGGACCGGCTGGTTGGCGGCGCGCGGCGGCGCCAGCACCCACACGCGCCGCCCGTCCCAATCGAGGAAGCTGCCGCGATACAGCTGCACCGCGCGCACGCCCGGCAGCCGCTCCAGCCGCTCCCGCGCCGTGGCGGGGAAGGCGATCGTCGTGAACGCGTTGGTTGGGCCCTGCGGGCTCACCCACACCGCCGCGTTGGCACCCACCGCGCGCGCGGCGGCGCCCAACCCGCGCTGCAGGTTGTCTGCGGCGCCGTCGATCGCCACGCTGCCGAACACCGCCACCGCGCCGGTGGCGGCGATCGCCAGCGAGCGCGTGCGTGTACGTTTGGTGCGCAGTTCCACCAGTGCGATCCGCGTGCACGCCGCATACAGTGGACGCTGCAGCCGCTCGAAGATCGCGAGGATCGCGTCGAGCGCCGCCGGCAGCAGCAGCAGCAGCGCCGCCACCAGCGCCACCGCGCCAAGCAGCGCCGACTGCGGGCGCGCCAGCAGGATCGCGGTGGTGAGCGCCAAGCAGCCCGCCCCCAGCGCGCCGCGCCACGCCAGCGCGCGCACCCGCGGCCCCCGCCTGCGGCCGTGGGCGTTGCCGAGCACGTCGCTCGCGCGCAGCCGCCCGGCGATCGCGTCGCCCAGCGGCGCCAGCACGCCGATCGCGGCTGCCGCCATGCCGGCGGCGCTCGCCAGCGCCAGGCTCTGCCAGGTGACGATCCGCTGTTCGCCGACCGCGAACGCAAACGCCAGATAGCCGGGTTCGGCTCCGAACACGAAGATCGACAGCGCCTCGCCCAGCGCCAGCCCCAGCAGCGTGCCCAGCACGCCCAGCACGAGCGCGTCGAACGCCAGCACCTGCACGATCATCGCGCGCGTGGCGCCGCGCCGGCGCAGCGTCTCCACGAGATTGCGGCGCAGCTGCACGGTGACCAGCATCGCGCTGAACGCGAACATGAAGCCCACCAACGCGCTGATCGCCGAAAACAGTGCCTCGCTCTGGTCGGCGGGCGCGGCCGCCGCCTCGAACAGCCGCGCGTCCCAGCCGGGGCCCACCACGTTCACCGGCCACCCCGCCGCCAGCTGCTGCAGCTCGACGCGCACCGAGCGTTGGTGGCCGGGCCGCACCTGCACGACGATGCGCGTCACCCGCCCGCGCAGGCCGGTCGCTTCCTGCGCGTACCGCAGCGGCGCGATCGCCACCGGGCTGCCCACCAGCGGGCCGATGTCGCCCGCGTCGAGGGTGGCGCCCATCAAGACCGTCAGCCGCCGTGCCCCCAGCTCAAGGCCCACCGGCTGCAACGCGTCGACGCCGATCTCATGCGCCACCGAGGTGGGCAGTGCCACCACTCGCAGCGTGCCCAGCGGGATCGCGTCGAAGTGCGCCAGCAGCGAGCCGCCGAAGCGCACGTAGCGGGGGTCGCCGGCGATCAGTTCCACCGCGCAGCGCCCGCGCGGGCCGATCACCGTCGCGCGCGCCTCCAGCACCGGCTCGGCGCCGATCACGCCCGGCAGCGCGCGCACCCGGTTGGCCAGTCGCTGATCGAAGCCGGCGGCGTCGCGCGCCACCAACTGCAGGCTGGCGCTGCCCACCACGCCGCCGGTCAGCTGCCGGATGGAGCCGTCGAGGCTGGTCGAGGCCACCTGCGAGGCGAACAGCAGCGCGACCCCCACGGCGATCCCCAACACCGCCAGCAGTTCCTGCACCAGTACCAGCCGCGCGCGCAGGCGGGCGCGGTAGAGGTAGAGGATCTCCCATCTGGCCATCGCCTACTCGGTGCTCGCAAGCGAGGGCCACAGATGCACGGCGGGGGACGCCTGCGGCCGGCACTCCCGCAAACGTCCGTCGCGCAGTTCGTGGACGCGGTCGGCAAACGCGGCCGCCTGCGGATCGTGGGTGGCGAGCAGCACCGCGGTGCCGCGCTCGCGGCACAGTTCGGAAAGCAGCGCCAGCACCTCGCGGCTGCGGTGCGTGTCGAGGTTGCCGGTGGGCTCGTCGGCCAGCACCAGCTTGGGCTCGGTGGAGAGCGCCTGCGCGATCAGCACCCGCTGGCGCTCACCCATCGACAGCTGCTCGGTGTGGTGGCGCATGCGCGCGCCGAGACCCAGCCGTTCCAACAGCGGTTCGACCCGCCGCTCGGCTTCGCGCGCGTGCGTCAGCCACAGCTTCAGCGCCGCGTTCTCGATCGCGCGCGCCCCCGCCAGGAGGTCGGAGGGAGCGCCGACGATCCCCACCTCGCGCAGCCGATAGCGCGCGCAGTCGTTTTCGCCGAGCGCCGACACCTCGCGCCCATCCACCAGCACGGCGCCGCTGTCGGGGCGCAGCAGCGCCGCCACCAGCATCAGCAGCGTGGTCTTGCCCGAGCCGCTCGGCCCGTACAGCGCCACCAGCTCGCCCGCGGCGATACTGCTCGACACGCCATCCACGGCGCGCACCGGCTCGCCGTCGCCGACCTGGTAGTGCTTCACCAGCTCGCGCAGCTCCAGCACGACGCTCACCCGCCCTCGCGCGGCGCCGGCGCGCGGCTCATCGGCGACCGCCTGCTGGCGGGGCCCATCGCGCTCACCGGGCGTCGCGCAGGCCCGGCCGCGAGACGCGCGAGGGAAACTCGATCACGTTCTCGGGCGGCTCGCGGACCCCGCCCCGCGGCGCCGGTACCACCTCGGCGAGGCTTTCGGCCGGCGGCAGCGGCGAGAGCGCGGCCAGCCGCCCGTCGGAGAGCGACAGCACGCGGTGCGAGCACAGCGCCGCCTCGGGATCTGACACGGCCATCAACACGCCGAGCCGGCGCTCCGCTGCGAGCGCCCGCACGAGCTGGCCCAGCGCGTCGGTCTCGCGCATCCCGAGGCCGTCGAGCACGTCGTCGATCAGCAGCAGTTGCGGCATTCCGGCGATCGCCTGGGCGATCTCCACCAGCGCGCGCTCCCAGTCGGACAGTTCCTCCCAGTGGCGCTCGGCGCACTGCTCGGCCCCGACCAGCTCCAGCGCCCGCAGCGCCTCCGAGCGCACCTCGCGCCGCCGGCGGCGGCCGCCGAGCGCCAGGCGCATGGCGACGTAATCGAGCATCTGCACGCCGATCCCGGGACCCTGGCGCCCGGCCATCCCGATCTGCTCGCGCAGCAGGCGCGCGTGCGCGCGATCGGAGAGGTGGCGCAGCTCGCGGTCGGCCAGCAGCACGCGGCCCTCCTCGGGCGCGGTCATGCCGGCGGCGATCCGCAGCAGCGTGGTCTTGCCCTGGCTGCGCATCGCCACCACCGACACCACCTCGCCGGCCGCCACCCGCAGCGTGGCGCGGCGCAGCAGCCAGTGCGCGTGCTCGCCGCGCCAGTAGCGCTTGCCGACGCCCTCCAGCGCGAGCACCGCGCTCATCCCACGCCCTCCTGCGCCCGCGCCTGCAGCTCTTCCAGCCGGCCGCGCAGCCGCTCCAAGCGCTTGAAGCGGGTTCCCCACATGGCCGCTTCGTCGCGCAGCACCGCGCGGTGAGCCAGCTGTGTGAAGCGCTCGGTCTCGGTGGTGCACCGCGGGGAGAGCAGCTCGGCCGCGCTGAGCCGGCCTTGGGCGGCGGCGAACATGCTGGCACAGGCGCGTTCCTCGGCGCGGATCGTGGCGATCAGCGGCGGCAGGTCGTCGGGCCCGCAGAACTCGACCTTGGCCTGCAGCTCCTCGCGCAGCGCCGGCGCCGCGGTGGAGCTGGAGCGCAGCCACGAACGGAAGTGGGCGACGCCCTGCGGCGTGGCCTCGTAGTGTTCCCCCCCGTCGGGCTGCTCGTCCGCCACCAGCCGCACGAGCCCCTGCCGGGACAGGCGGGCAAGCGCGTTGTGGCCGGTGGAGCGGGTGAACTGGGCGGAGCGGAAGCGCTCCACCAGCCGCCGGCCCAGTTGCGCGGCGCTGTCGGGCTGCTCGATCACCAGCCCCAGCACGGCCTCGCCGGCAGAGAGGCCAACTGTTCGCTTCCGTGGCATATCTGCGCGGGACGGTAGCGCAAACAAGCAGCCGGCGTCGTGTTTGTGGAATTGTCGTCACATACCATATCTCCCATAGGCCGAAATCGACGCAATCGCAACCCGCGCCCACCGGAAACGCGGGGTGAGGCCCGGGGCGAGACGCGGAGCCGTCGCAGACAGGTGGCTGCGCGAGACCGGGCGGTGCGGTTGGTGGGTCCAGTCGCCCTGCCAAGCTTCGCCGCGTCGATGCGCAACCGCGAGCGAAGACCCGTGTTACGAGTGGACATGCATGCCAACCGTTTCCCGCTCGTGGCGATCGTTGCGAGCGCCGCGTCGCTGTGCGTGGCGCTGCTGACCGCGGCGGCGCTGGCGTGCGTCGCTCCCGCGTCGGCGGGGGCGGTGCCGGCGTTGGAATGGAGGACGCACTCGATCGATCCCGGAGCGCTGAGCGGCGTTTCGTGCGCGTCGACGTCGCTGTGTGCGGCCGTCGACCGGTCGGGTCACGTGCTGATCAGCGCCGCGCCGGCCGCCGTGGGACCGTGGTCCTCACACGCGATCGACCCGGGGCACGCACTCACAGCCGTATCGTGCGCGCCCGGCGGCGCGTTGTGCGTCGCGGTGGACGACGACGGGCACACGCTGGCGAGCGACGACGCCGGCACGAGCTGGAGCGCGCCGCTCGACATTGACGGCACTGCTTCGCTCACCGGCGTCTCCTGTGCCTCCGCGTCGCTGTGCGTGGCGGTGGATCGCAGCGGCAACGTGTTCGTCAGCATCCACCCGAGCGCGAGCGCGTGGTCGTCGGGCCAGGCGATCGACGGGCACCCGCTGACCTCCGTGTCCTGCACGTCGGCGCCGTTGTGTGTGGCGGTCGACGAAGCAGGAGGGGCGCTGAGCAGCACCGATCCCGCCGGCGGCTCGTGGTCGGCGGCCCGCACGATCGACTCCAACCTCCTCGCCCCGACCCCCGTTTCGGCGTCGTGCGCGCCCGGCCCCGCCAATTCCTGCGTGGCGGTGAGCGCCGGCGAAGTTTTTGCGAGCGGCAATGCGGGTGCCTCCGCGTCCGCCACGTGGAACGCCACGCCGCTCGGCGGCGGCGCGCTCACCGGCGTTGCCTGCGAGGCGGCGGGCCTGTGCGTGGCGGTTGACGGTGGCGGCGATGCCTACGTCGGCGACAACCCCACCGCGGCGGCGCCGTCGTGGGCGCCGCCGAGCGACATCGACTCCCCCAACGCGCTGTCGGGCGTGTCGTGCGTCGCCGAAGGGCTGTGCGCGGCCGTGGACGGCGCCGGCGACGTTTCTGTCGCCACGGTCCCGCTGCCGGCTGTGGAAGCCAAAGTCCCCAACCCCGTCGACGTGGCCGAAACGGTGGCGGAAGTAAATGGCACGGTGAACACCAACGACGCCATCCTGTCCAGCTGCCGCTTCGAATACGGCACCAGCGAAGCGTATGGCCAGAGCGTGCCCTGTCCGGCGCTGGCGGCCGGCAGCGCCACCCAGACGATCGGCGCGCGTTTGGAAGGACTTGTGCCCAACGTCACCTACGACTATCGACTGGTGGCTGTCGGCTCCGGCGGCGAAGCGCGCAGCGCCAACGTCACGTTCAAAACCCCCGCCCCCCCGCTGGTGCAGCCGCACCCCTCGATCGGCGGGTTGCCGGCGCTCGGGCAGCGCCTCACGTGCAAATCGGGCGTGAGCGGCACCGGCGCAGCCGCCGCGACGCTCGGCTACGCGTGGCTGCGCAACACCCGCGCGATCGGCGGCGCCACCAGCTCTACCTACGCGGTGGCGGGCGCTGACGTGTCCCAGCACCTGCAGTGCCGCGTCACCGCCACCAACGCCGGCGGCAGCGCGACAGCGACCAGCGCGTTTGTCACCGTGCCGGCCGGCGGGCTGGGCGCGATCTCCGAGACGCAGGTGGGGAGCCCCCGCGTGGCCGGTCGCACGGTGAGCGTGCCCGTCACGTGCTCGGCGCAGGCCGCCGGCAGCTGCACGATCACGCTGCGCCTCACGGCGGTGGAGACGTTGCGCCGCGGGCGCGTGGTGGCGGTGGCCGCACGCGCGCAAGCGGCCGCGCGGCGCAACTCCACGCACAGGACGGTGACCGTGGGCGCCGTCACCGCGCACCTGCCGGCCGGCCACCGCGGGACGGTCACGGTCGCGCTCAACGCCACCGGCCGCGCGCTGCTGAAGCGCGTGCACAAGCTCGCCGCCAAGCTGTCGGTGAGCGGCACCGTGGTGGGCGCGATCGGCGCACAACTTCGCACGGCGACCGTCACCTTCGGCGCGAGCGCCGGCAGGGCCTCCTCACGCCGCAGGCGATGAGCGCGATCGGCAAGGTGTGCACGGTATGCCTGGCGATTCTCGCGCTGTCGTCGAGCATCGCCGGCGCCCACACACGTGTCGCACATCACCGGCGCACCCTCGCGCACAAGGCCGGCGGCGCGGCGACGCCGGTGAGCGTGCTGGCGCCGACACCGTACATGGGCTGGGACAGCTATTTCGCGTTCGGCTCCCACTACGACGAGGCGACGATCCTCGAGCAGGCCTCGCAGATGCGCACCAAAGGGCTGATCAAAACCGGCTACAACTACCTGTGGCTGGACGTGGGCTGGTGGGAAGGCAAGCGAGGCGCCGCCGGTGAAATCACGGTCAACCCCAAACAGTGGCCGCACGGGATGAAGTGGCTGGTGAGCACCCTGCACGCGGCGGGGCTGAAGGTGGGTTTGTACACCGACGCCGGCAGCGAAGGGTGCGGCGGCAAGACGCAGGGCAGCTACGGCCACTACCAGCAGGACGTCAACACGTTTGCCGCGTGGGGCATCGACGCGGTGAAGGTCGACTTCTGCGGCGGCGTCCGCCAGGGTCTCGCTCCGGCGCGCGCGTACGGGGAATTTCACGAAGCGATCGTCCACAACTCCAGCAACCGCCCGATGCTGCTGTCGATCTGCGACTACCTGCAGCCCGGCCAGTTCGAAAGCGAAGTGCCGACCTTCGAAAACTCGTCGTTCGCCTCCTACACGTTTGGCCCCAGCGTGGGCAACAGCTGGCGCACCGACACCGACGTGGGGGTGCCGGGCGACGTGGAGTGGTCCAGCGTGCTGCGCAACCTCGACGCCGACGCCGCCAACCCCGAAGCGGCGGGGCCGGGACACTGGAACGACCCCGACTACCTCGGCCCCGACCAGGGGATGTCGGCGGCGCAGTTTCGCGCCCAGTTCAGCATGTGGGCGATGCTGGCGGCGCCGCTGATGATCAGCGAGGACCTGCTGTCGATGTCGAGCGCCACGCGCACCACCGTGACCAACCGCGAAGCGATCGCGATCGACCAGGACCCCGCAGGGTTGCAGGGCCGTCTGCTGGAAGGCAACAGCGAAGCCGAGGTGTGGGTGAAGCCGCTGGCCAACGGCACCCGCGCGGTGGCGCTGCTCAACCGCTCCTCCAAAACGCTTCAGATCGACACGACGGCCGCTGCCGTGGGGATGCCTGGCGCGCCCGCGTATCAGGTGCGCGATGTGTGGACGGGCTCCGTCACCAACACCACCGGCGCGATCGGTGCCGGTGTGCCGCGAGAATCGGTGGTGCTGTTCCGCGTGTCGAGCGCCGCGCGGGCGATCGAAGCGGTGCCGCGTCGCTAGCGGTCGGCGGCCGTCGCCGCCGGCCCTGCCGCTTATGCCGCCCCGGCGGCGATCAGCTCGTCGTCGCGGCGGTAGCCGAGCCGCGCGGAGATGCGGTCGGCGGTGGCCACCAGGTGGGGGCCGAGATGGTCGATGAGATCCTGCAGGGAGATCATGGTGCTGTGCGCCGCCATGTTGACGGCGGCGACGACCTCGCGCGAGTCGGAGCGGATCGGCGCGGCGATCGAGTGCAGACCCTGCGTGAGCTCCTGGTCGTTGACGGCGAGGCCGTCATCGCGGATGCGCTCGAACTCGATGGCGAGCAGCCGCTTGGAGGTGATCGTGCTGGGGGTGCGCCGCTCGAGTTTGATTTCGGCGAGCAGCTCGCGCCGCTCGATCTCGGGGAGACTGGCGAGCAGCAGCTTGCCCATCGCCGTGCAGTAGGCCGGCAGGCGCGAGCCGATCGCCAGGCCGAGGTCGATCCGCTGCTGGCCGCGGCGGTGCGAACGGGAACGGGCCACGTACACGATCTCAGGGCCGTCGAGCACGGCGACGTTGATCGTGTAGCCGGTGCGCCGGCGCAGCTCGTCGAGGTACGGCTGGGAGTGCTCGCGCAGCGAGGTGGAGTTGAGCGCCGACATCCCCAGATCGGTGACGTGCAGGCCGAGGCGGTACTTGCGCGACGCGCCCTGCTCGAGATAGCCGAGCGCCACCAGCGTGATCACGTAGCGGTGGGTGGTGGAGCGGCTCATGCCGAGCGCGTCGGCGATGTCGGCGATCCCCTGCACCGGGCGCTCGGGGGTGAAGCAGCCGAGGATCGCCAGCCCGCGCTCCAGCGACTGCGAGTAGCGCGGCTCGCGCAGGCTGGGAACGGCCCACTCGTTTTGAGGTGCTGAGGTGCGCGGCATCTGTGATCTCCTTATGGAAACTGGCTTCGTCGAAGGGCTGCGCAACCGCGATCGGGAGCCGTTGCCCATTCACAAGATCCGTTCGTGGATCTCGCCAACCCAAATGTTACCCCAGACCAGGCGTTTGGAAACATTGGGTCTCGATAGTAGGTATTTTGAACACATTGGCGGCGCCGCGCGGGGCGGGTGCGGCCGCCGGGCGACGGATCGGGCGCCGCTCAATCGGGCGTGGGCGCGGTTTCGGCCTCGCGCACGTGGGCGGTGTAGGCCTTGTAGGTCTCGAATTCCTCCACGTCCACATAGTTGGCCAGCCCGCGGCGCTGGGCGGCGCGCAGCGCGGGCGGCAGCGGGGCGCGCAGGTCGCCGGGGAGCGCCTGTTCTTCGAGTGTGACCCACAGTTCCTCTTCGAGCGCCCCCGCCGCCCCGGCGGTGTTGGCCAGCTCCAGTTGCCCACCCGACGTGGAGTAGTCGTAGAGCTCGAATTCCTGGCCGGCCGGTTCGACCGTGACCGAGCTGGCGCGCCAGTTGGAGTAGAGCGCGAGCTTGCCGCGCTGGGTGCGCAGCGCCACGACGTGGCGTGGCGCCGAGGCGGCGTACGGTTCGACGGCGAACTCGGTGACGTCCTCGTCGGTGGCGTGCAGCACCCACGGCCGGCCGGGCGCGGAAGGGTTGGCGCAGATCGCGGCGAGGTTGTGCCGATGCGCGAGGTGGCGGTAGCGCGCTTCGGCGCGCCACCGCGAGGAGCCGGTTGCGAGCGTGAGCAGCAGCGGCACGACATCGACCGAGGAGGTCAGCTGCGTGCGCCCCAGCGCCGGCGCGGCCGTGGCCAGGCCGCGGTGGTCGCGCACATACAGCGGCACCCGGATCGCCTCCTCGTAGGCCGAGGCGCCCTTGCCGCGCATCCCGTGCGAGCCGCCGTACTCGCCGTGGTCGGAGGTGAACACCACCACCGTGTTGGCCTGCACCGCGGGCTGGGCGGCCAGCGCCGAGAGCACCGCGCCGATCTGCGCGTCGACGTAGTTTTGCAGCATCAGGTAGGTGTTCATCAGCCCCGTGAAGGCCGTGATCGCTTCGGCCCCGGTGAACGGGACCTCGCCGAAGGAGCGCGCGGAGGTGTCTTGCAGCGAACGCTGCAGCTGCGGCTTGCGCTGCGCTTCGAGCGCTTCGGGTGTCTCGAAGTTGGGCGGTAGCGCATCGGCGAGCGCCGGCGGGGAGCTCTCCGCGAGAATCCGTTCGGTGAAGCGGTACCACCAGGCGATGTCGTGGGGGTTGACGAACGACACGGTGGCGCACCACGGCTGGTTGGCGCCCTCGGCGGCGAGCCATTCGATGAACTGCGCGGCGATTTCCGGATCGACGGCGGTGCCCTGCCCGGGGGAGCCGTTGGGCGAGGGGTAGGTGCCGCCGGAGAAGCCGTACTGCTCGAGCGACGTGTCGGGGTTGGGGTTGAGGTGCCACTTGCCCCACCACCACGTGGAGTAGTCGAGCTCGCGCAGGAGTGTGCCCCAGGTGGGAAAGCCGGGGTCGAGGCGGCTGTTGCCGGTGATCAGGCAGCCGGTTTGATGGGAGTAGAGTCCGGTCACGAGCGCGCCGCGCGAGGGCGAGCAGTCGTTGGAGGCGGTGTAGTGGCGTTCGAAGCTCACCGCGCCGGCGCGCAGCGAGGCGAGGTTGGGCATCAGCGCGGCGGTGGAGGCGGCGGCGGGCATCCACGCGGGCGTGCGCAGCTGGTCGACGACGATCACGAGGATGTTGGGCGCACGCCCGCCAGGCGGTTGGCGCGTGTGCCGTCTGGAGGCGGGGTGCGTGCCCCCCGAGCGCCGATGGGCGCCCAGCGCCAAGCCGCCGGCGGCGAGCAGCCCCTGCTTGAGGAACGTGCGGCGATCGCTGGCGGCGTCCGCGCCGGCGGCGTGGATGTCGGTCGGGTTGAGGGGCACCGTTTTCTTTGTCAACAACGTGCGCGCGCTGGTGGTGCGCTGTGACAGAGGGATTTTTAATGATTTGGGTTGGGATCGGCCGTCACGCCGGCGGCGGTGGCCGCTGCCGCACGCCTGTCGCTCCGCGCGACAGCGATGTGCCGGGGCGTCGTGGTGAAGCGCGGCAGCTCCAGCTCGATCCGCGCCCCACCCTCGGCGCTTTGGCCGGCGCGCACAGTGCCGCCGTGGGCTTCGGCGATGGCGCGCACGATCGCCAGCCCGAGACCGGCGCCCCCCGAGGCCCGGTCGCGCGCGGCGTCGGTGCGGTGGAAGCGGTCGAATACGCGCTCGCGCTGTGCCGGCGCGATCCCCGGGCCGTCGTCCTCCACAACCAGCCGCAGCCGGCCATCGGCCGCAGACTCACTCGCAAAACGCTCGCCGCCGGGCGACTCGGGCGATTCTCCCGGCGCTTGCGCCGACAGGCGCACGAGGCCGGCGGGGGCGTCGGTGTGGTCGATCGCATTGGCGATCAGATTGCGCAGCGCCTGCGCCAACCGGTCGGGGTCGGCGTGCAGCGTGCCAGCCGGCACGTCGCCCAGTTGGAAGCGCCGCGGCGCGATGAGGCTGGCGCCATCCCACAACTCCGGCACGAAGCTCTGCAGATCGATCGGCTGGGGGCGCAGGAACTGGGCCTGCTCGGCCTTGGCGAGCACCAGCAGGTCGTCCACCAGCCGGCTGATGCGTGCGATCTCCGCTTGCGCCAGGCGCTCCACGCGGCGCACCTCCGCCGGTGAGGGGTGGGGCTGAGCGGCCAGCACCTCCAGCTGCCCGCGGATCACGGTGAGCGGCGTGCGCAGCTCGTGCGAGGCGTCGGCGACGAACTCGCGCTGGCCGGCGAATGCGTCGGTGAGGCGGTCGAGCATGTGGTTGAACGCGTCCGCCAGCACCTGCACCTCGCGCGCCTCGCGCTCGACGTGGTGGATGCGCGGGTGCCGGCCCACCTTCGACAGGCCGCCGCCGTCGACCTGCGCCGCCACCGCCGCCATCCGCCGCAGCGGGCGCGAGAAGCGGCTGCCGATCCACAGCGACGCCAACAGCGCCGCCGCCAGCGCGATGAGGCCGGCGAGGATGAACGCCCTGGCCACACCGCGCTGGGCGCGCGCCACGCTCGCCAACGGCTCCCCCACGCCGATCGTGACCGGCACGCGAGCCTCGCCGGCACCGGGCAGGCGCAGCCAGCGCTCCAGCAGCCGCAGCTGTCCGACGTCGGGCAGCTGCGGCGTGGAGAAGCCGGGGTGCGGAACCAGCAGCACCCGCGCCGCTCGGTTCTCCTGTTCTTGCACGGCCACGCTCTCGCCGTCGTCGGGTGCGTGGTTGCCGAACAGCTCGGGCGTGTTGGTCGCCGTGCCGGCGCCCGCCACCCGCACGAACAGCACAGTGGAGCTGACGTTGAACGGCTGGCCGCGCACGTACGCGCGCGCCGCCGCCAACGCCGCGCCGGGCGAGCGCGCGCCCGCGGCGATCAGCGCCTGCCGGAGCTCGCCGGCGTCGCCCTTGATCGCGGTGTCGATCTGGCGACGCAGCTGGGTGCCGGTGCCGCGGTAGACGGCGAAGAAGGTGATCGCCGAGGAGGCCACCACCACCAGCGCCACCCACGCCGCCAACCGCCAGCGCAGGCTGCCGGCGATCTCGCGCAGACGCCGGGGAGCCCTACCGAGCATGGTCGGCGCGAGCATCGCGGGCCCCGCTCGCCGGCGATTCGCCGGCCGTGTCGCCATCGAAGCGGTAGCCCACCGCGCGCACCGTGTGGATCGGCGCGGGGGCTTGGTGCCCGCCCACCCCGCGCAGCTTGCGGCGCAGATAGCCGACATACACGTCCACGATGTTGGTGGCGGGGTCGTGCTCGTAGCCCCACACCGCGCTGAGGATCTGCTCGCGCGACACCACCCGCCCGCGGTGGCGCATGAGGTGGGCCAGCAGCTCGAACTCGGTGCTCGACAGCGTCACCGGCTGGCCCGCGCGACGCACCCGGCGCGAGAGCAGATCCATCTCGATGTCGCCCGCGCGCAACACGGTGCCTGAGCTTTGTTCCGCCACGCGCAGCTGGGCGCGCACGCGCGCCAGCAGCTCCGCCAGCGAAAACGGCTTAACCAGGTAGTCCACCGCGCCCCCGTCCAGCCCCGCCACGCGATCCTCGAGCTCGCCTCTGGCCGTCAGCACGATCACCGGCAGCGCGGGCTTGGCTGCCCGCAGTGCGGCCAGCACCTCCATGCCGCCCCTGCGCGGCAGCATCAGATCGAGCACCACCGCGTCGAAGCCCTCCTGCAGCGCACGCCGCTCGCCCTCCTCGCCGTCGTGGGCGGCCGCCACCACGAACCCCTCCGCCTCCATGCCGCGCCGCACGAAATCCACGATCCCCGGCTCGTCCTCGATCAGCAGGATCGACGATTGCGGCGAGTGGCCCATCCGGGCCCAGGATAGGGCGCGGATGAGGCGCCGGAGAGCGTGTGGGGTCGGCACGGCGAATCGTGTGAGCTCTCTCATCTGGCGATTACGCGACTCTTAGCGGGCGGGCCGACACTCGTGCCGATGGGGATCGGACGGCTGACGGCGGGAGGCAGCGACGGCAACGAGCGGCTGACCACCGTCGCGGGGATCGTGCTGCTGGTGTTGCTGGCGGCGCTGGGCGTGACGATTGTGCGGATCGGCCCGCTGATCTGGGAGCACCTGTTCATCGGGCTGCTGCTGCTGGGGCCGGTGGCGCTGAAGCTGGCCAGCACCGGGTATCGCTTCGTGCGCTACTACACCCGCAACCCCGTCTACCTGCGCAAGGGCCCCCCGCCCGCCTATCTGCGAGTGCTCGGCCCGGCGGTGGTGCTCAGCACGGTGGTGGTGTTCGCCAGCGGGGTCGCGCTGCTGCTGGCCGGCACCAGTGCGCGTTCGACGCTGTTCCCGATCCACAAGTTCAGCTTCTTCGTGTGGCTGGCCGTCACCGGCCTGCACGTGCTCGGACATCTCCCCGACGTGCTGCCCGTGGTGAGCGGCGGCTGGCGGATCGACCGCGCCGGCACGCTCGTGCGGCCCGATCCGCTGGCGCGCCCGGAGCCGCTGCGCTCGGGCCGCGCCGGCCGCGCGTTCGCGCTCACCGCGGCGATCGCTTTGGGACTGGCGCTGGCGTTGGTGCTGGTGCCGCAGTACGGGCCGTGGCTGCACTACCACCACCACGTCCTCGCCGGTCGCTGACGTGGGAAGGGGGTCGCCGGTTCTTATGGAAGCTCTCACGCCTCCTTTAGCGTCGGCTTGCGTTTGGAGGGCACACTGAGCGTCATCGTCCACCGGTCGCGCGGTTTCCCAGCCCGCGGTGTCTCAGCCATCTCCCGTTGCGATGTCCCACCACCCGCACACCTCACGCACCCGCGACGCCGCGCTGCGGCGGCTGCGCCACGCCAACCGTTGGCTGATCGGCGGCAGCGCCGCGCTTACGGGCGTGCTCACCGCGGTGGCCGCCAGCGCTTTTCCGGGTAAAACGCTCAAACAAATCCACGGCTCCCCCACCCGCGACTCCCAGCGCTCCACGCACGCCGGCAATCACGGGAGCGGTACCGCCACCGGCGGCTCCTCCACGCTCAAAGCCCCTTCGCAGGCGCCGCAATCCAGCCAAGGCAGCGCGTCGACCGAGGGCTCAGCCGGCTCGGAATCCCAGTCGGACGGTAGCGGCGCATCCACCGAATCGGGCTCCGCGGCCGAACCCGGGGGCTCCGCGGCCGGAGGGTCGTCGGGGGCCGGCGAATCGGCGTCCGGTTCGAGCTCCGCGGGCAGGGAAACCGGCTCGGCGGCGCCCACCGAAACCGAAGCGCCCGTCACTTCGGGGGGATCGTGAGGCGCGCGCGCTCGGCGGGCCCGTCCGTGCGGCGCGCCGCCACGGCGCGCTGGCAGGCGCTCGGAACCGGCGTGGTTGTGCGCGTCACCGACCCGTCGTGGCTGGATCGCGCCGGGGCGATCCTCGCACGCGAGCTGCGCGAGATCGATCTCGCGTGCAGCCGCTTTCGCGCCGACTCCGAGCTCAGCCGGCTCAACGTCGCCGCCGGTGGCCCGCCGGTGGCGGTCTCGCCCCTGTTCGCCGAGGCGCTCGGGGTTGCGCTGCGCGCCGCCGCGCTCACCGACGGGGACGTCGACCCCACCGTGGGCTCCGCGCTGGTGCTGGCGGGATACGACCGCGACTGGTCGCTGATCCAATCCGCGCCGAACGCCCCCACCGCGCGGGCGGCTGCCGCGCCCACGCTCGTTGCGCAACGGCGCGGCGGCCATCGCACCGTGGCGTTCGACCCGCTGCGCCGCACCGTGCGCCTGCCGTGCGGGATCGCGCTCGATTTCGGCGCCACCGCCAAAGCGCTGGTCGCCGATCGCGGTGCCCGCGCGATTCACGCCGCCGCCGCCGGCTGCGGAGTGCTGGTGGCGGTGGGCGGCGACATCGCCACCGCTGGGCCGGCGCCGGTGGAGGGGTGGCGCATCCACGTCACCGACGACCACCGCGCCGGGCCCGACGCGCCCGGGCAGACCGTCGCGATCGCCGGCGGCGGGCTCGCCACGTCCAGCGTCGCCGTGCGCCGCTGGCGGCGGGGAGGGCAGACGATGCACCACATCATCGACCCCACCAGCGGCGCGCCCGCGCGCGGGCCGTGGCGCACCGTGTCGGTCGCCGCCGGGGACTGCACCGACGCGAACATCGCCGCCACCGCCGCGCTTGTGCGCGGGGCGCGCGCGCCCGCGTGGCTGGAGCGCCAGGGACTGCCGGCGCGGCTGGCGGGCCACGACGGCGCGGTGCTGCGCCTCGGGAGCTGGCCGGCCGAATGACCCTTCTCCCCCTCCCCATCGCCGCGGCCGGGCCGAGCGTCGACTGGTACCTGACCCGCTCCACGGGGGCGGTTGCACTGCTGCTGCTGAGCGTTGCCGTCGCGCTCGGGGTCGCCGACGTGCGCCGCCTCGCCACGCCTGGTTGGCCGCGGTTCGTGATCGACGCGCTGCACCGCAACGTGTCGTTGCTGGCGCTCGTGTTCCTCGCGCTCCACGTCGTCACCGCCGTGCTCGACTCGTTCGCCTCGATCTCGCTCACTGCGGCATTCGTTCCGTTCGTCGGCTCCTATCGGCCGTTCTGGCTGGGGCTGGGGGCGGTCGCCTGCGACCTGATGCTCGCCGTGATCCTCACCAGCCTGCTGCGCCGGCGCGTCGGGCAGCGCGTGTGGCGGGCCACGCACTGGCTGGTGTACGCGTGCTGGCCGATCGCGCTGCTGCACACGCTCGGCACCGGTAGCGACGTCAAAGCCGCGTGGCTGCTGCTGCTCTCGCTCGGTTGCCTGGCGCTGGTGCTCGGCGCCGTGCTGGTGCGCGTTTTCGCCGACCTCACGCGCAACCGGGTCCGCGGGCGCGGCCTGGCGCTCGGCGGCGCCGGGGCATTCGCGCTGTTCCTCGCGTTGTGGCTGCCGTCGGGGCCGCTTGGCTCCGAATGGGCGCGGCGCTCCGGCACGCCGCCGGCCCTGCTCGGCCACCGGGCCGCCAAGCGCTCCAAAATCGTGGTGAGCCGGTGAGCGTTCGCCAGCCGCTTGCCGACTCGCGCGTCTACCTCGCCGAGCGCTCGACCCCGCGCGAGCGCGGGGAGCCCGGACTGCCGCGGCTGCTCTCCGGGATCCCCGCGAGCGGCGCGCTCCCGCTCGGGGAGCACCTCGCGCTGCACGGACCGCTGCCCGCCTCGCACGGGCGCGGCTGGACGCGCGCCCGCCGCGGCGACGGGGCGCTGATCGAGGAGGTCGAACGCGCCGGCCTGCTGGGGCGCGGCGGCGGCGCCTTCCCCACCGCCGCCAAGCTGCGTGCCGTCGCCGGCGCCGCGCGCTCCACGCTCGGCGGGCGGCCGATCGTCGTCGTCAACGCCGCCGAGGGCGAGCCCGTTTCGGCCAAGGACCGCACGCTGCTGCGCTCCCTCCCCCACCTCCCGCTCGACGGCGCGCTGCTCGCCGCGCGCGCGGTCGGCGCGCGTGAGGTGTTGGTGGGGGTGTGCGAGTCGCGGCCCGAAGTCCGCGAAGCGCTGGCGAGCGCACTCGCCGAACGCCGCGCGCATGGCGCCGACGCGCTGGCCGGCACGATCGACGTGCAACTTCACCCCGTCCCCCATCGCTACGTCGCCGGCCAGGAGTCGGCGCTCGTCAACCATCTCTCCGGCGGTCCCGCGCTGCCCACGTTCACGCCGCCGCGGCCGTTCGAAAGGGGCGTTCGGGGGCGGCCCACGCTCGTCTGCAACGTCGAGACGCTCGCCCATTGCGCGCTGATCGCCCGCCACGGGGCGGAGTGGTTTTGCGAGCTCGGCACCGACGAGCAGCCGGGCTCGGCGCTCGTCACGCTCGCCGGCGCGGTGGTGCACCCCGGCGTCTACGAGATCGAGCACGGCTCCTCCCTCGGCGCGCTGCTCGACGCCGCCGACGGCCCCACCGCCGAGGTCCGCGCGGTGCTGCTCGGCGGCTACTCCGGCGCCTGGGTCGACGGTTCGTGGCTACCGCAGCTGGCGCTCTCCGACCGCCAGCTGCAGCCCTATGGCGCCTCGCTCGGCGCGGGCGTGGTGCTCGTGCTCTCCACGCGCGCCTGTCCGGTCGCCGAGCTCGCGCGGCTCACGCGGTGGCTGGCCTCGCAGAGCGCCCGACAGTGTGGGCCATGCGTGTTCGGTCTCGATGCGATCGCCACCGTCTTCGAGCAGCTCGTCCTCCCCCTGGCGCTCGACCGGCGCGGCGCCGAGCGGCGCCTGCGCACGCTCGCCGCGACCGTCGACCGGCGCGGCGCCTGCGGCCATCCCGACGGCGTTGCGCGCCTGGTCGCCAGTGCTGTCGAGGTGTTCGCCGACGAGCTCGCCCAGCACGCCCGCCGCGGCCCCTGCGCGGCCTGTTCGCGTCCCTCCGAGCTGCCGGGTCTCGCGCGATGACGAAACTCAACCTCCCGCCGCCCGCGGCCGACACCCTCCAGCGGCCCGCGAGTGCCGCCACCCTACCGCCGCTCCCTTCGACGGCACCATGAGCCCCGTCCACCGCCTGCGCGTCAACCCGATCGCCTGCGAGGCGCACGGCATGTGCCACGAGCTGCTGCCCGAGCGCATCTCGCTCGACGAGTGGGGCTATCCGATCCTCGACGGCGCCCCGCTCGACCCGGCGTTGCTCGCGCACGCCCGCCGCGCCGCCGCCGCGTGCCCCACGTTTGCGCTCCTGGTCGAGCAACGGCGGCGCGATTGACTGAACGACGTTACGGCCGATGCGTCCTGCGATAGCCCTACCTTGTCGCCATGGCGAACATGTCCCGAGGAAGTAGCGCTCGAACTATCGCGTGCTGCGCTTGAATCCCAGGACGGTAGCGAGAATCAGCGACAGACACGGGCGCTGACCGATTGATTCGCTGATGACTTCGGACGTCCCCGAACGGATACGGCTCGACCCAGAGCCCCGCCGGGCCCGCCGAGCACTCGGTGCGGTCCCCACATCAGACATCACCTCCGATCACCCCGCCCGCTCCTTCGAGGCCAACCCAGTTTGGTTGGCCGGCAGGCCTGGTTGGCACGCGAAAAATGTGTCGCAACGACGCCCAACCTCAGCGCGGCGGTAGCTGGGATGGGCGGCCGCCGGTCCGTGGCGGCCGCCCATCGAAGCGGCCCTGGCAGGGGCTGCTGCCTACGTGACTCCGCGACCGGCCCAATCCTTCCCAATGCTCCTCGCCGGCGCCCGGTCCGATGCGCGACCGCCTACCGCGGTCGCCGGGACGCCGCTGTGGTCGACGTGCACGCCAGCGTCGGTCGCTGCGATCGCCGGGACGCCGCCGCGGTCGCCGTGACGCTCATCGCGCAGTCGCTGTGGCGGTCCTCACGAGTTGGTGATGGTGGCGGTCCTCACGAGTTGGTGATGGAGCTCCCGCTCGGAGACATCACGTACCAGGCGGCGCCGAACCCGGTGCTTCCCTGACCGGTTGTTTCGCCGGCCTGCGAATCGCCCGTGTACCAGTACAGCGGGTGACCGTTGTAGGTCACCTGTTTGACGCCGCCCGCGCGCGTGGTGGTGCCGAGGTCGGCGGCCATCGCCCCGCCTTCGGCCTTCGGGGCGCCCGTGGTGGTCACCGGCGGCCACACCTGCGCACATGCCCCCGAGCACGCCGAGGTCGAGCCCTTGTCGGCTTCCCACAGGTACACCGTCAGATGCTTCGGTCCCGCGACCAGAATCGTGCCGAGGCTGGTGTGCTCGGTGGCGATCGCGGTACCGCCGCTTGCGGCGCTTGTGGTCGTTGCACCGGTTGTCCCGGTCGAGCCCGCGGCGGGCGTGCCGCTCGTCGTGGTGCTCGCGCTCGTCGACGGGTAGCCGCTTGCTTCGGTCTTACCCGAGCTGCCGCCGCTGGAGCCGCAGCCGCCGACCGCGATGCCCGCGATCGCCAAAGCGGTTGTTGCAAGAAAAGATGGGTGTCGCACGCTTGTCTCCTGAGTTTTGGTTGTCGGGGTCGGTGGTTGTGGTCGGACCCGGTTGGTTGGGGCTCCCTGTGCGGGTGGGTCGGTTGTGGTTGTCACGCGCGCCTGGGAGTTGCTCCGGTTTGCGCTCCGGTACCGCTCCAGACGCCCCTACGATTGCAAACCTTTCACCTGCGGTCGCTACAGTCGAGCCTGTGCCTGCGCTCGACCCCGAGTCGTTGCCGCGCCATCTCGACCGGCTCTACCGTGCCGCGTGGGCGCTGTGCGGCTCTCCGCACGAGGCCGAAGACCTCGTCCAGGAGACCTTCGCGCGCGTGCTCGCACGGCCCCGAACGCTGCGCGGCCAGGACGAGCTCGCGTACCTGATGACCGTACTGCGCAACACATTCCTTACCGAGCGCCGCACCGCTGCGCGGCGCCCGCGCGCCAGCGTCACCACGCTCGAGGAAGCCAATCCCGTCGACCAGCGCACCGGCGAGCGGCCGGCCGAGGCGCTGCAGACGCACGAGATCTTCGCCGCCGTCGCCGGCCTGCCCGACCGCTACCGCCTTGCGCTCGTCGCCTGCGACGTCGTAGGGCTGTCCCACCGCGAGGCGGCCCGCGCGCTCGAGACAAAGGAGGCGACCGTCGCCACACGCCTGTTCCGCGCGCGCCGCTTCGTCGTCCGGGCACTCGAGGCCTCCTCGCCGTCTCGGGAAGATCCCGCTTCGCCCTCCTCGGAGGACGGGTCGATGCCGGCGCTGGAGGGCGCTTCGCCACCGTCGCGGGAGGAAACGCCCTCGCCGTCGCGGGAAGATCGGCCGCCCGAGCAGCGTCTTACCGAGAGGAGCACCACGTGAGTCGTGAGCCAGAGGACATCCATGCAGCGCTGGCGGCGCTCGCCGACGGCACGCTGCCCGACGACCGGCACGGGTCGGTGCTGGCGCGCGTGGCCGAGTCGCCGGAGCTGGCCGCGGAGCTGGAAGACCAGCGTCGCGCGGTGCTGCTCGTGCGCTCGCTGGAGCGGGTCGAGGCCCCCGATCTGCTGCGCCGCTCGATCGAGCTGGCCGCCGCCGGTGCCGGCCGCACCAGGGGCGCCCATGCGGGTGCCGGCGATCCCGTGACCTCGCGGGTGGTGGGTGGTCTTGCGGGCGACACGCCACTTGCGCGTCGGGCAACACGCGGCTCGCGCTCGGCCCTACTCAGCCCGCCGCGATCGAAGCCGGAAGGCACTCGCCGTTGGCTCGCATCCCCGTTTCGGCCAATGGCAGCGCTTGCGCTCGGTGCCGCCGTGGCGGTGGTGCTCGTCCTGGTGCTCACCACCGGGGGCGGCACCAGCTCCTCCCCGCCCACCGTGCTGCAGGCCTCGCATGCGGGGCTGCTCGCCGCCACCGGCGGCGCACCGGCCGAGAGCCGACACAACAACCACCAGCTGTCGATTTCCGCCGCCGGCATCGCCTACCCCTACTGGGGCGGCTCGCTCGGCTGGAGTGCCACCGGGGCGCGCACCGACACGGTCGACGGGCGCACAGTCACAACCGTCTTCTACGACAGCCACCACGGGCGGCGGATCGGATACTCGATCGTCTCCGGCCCCGCACTGGCGGTTCCCGCCGGCAGCGCCGCGGTACAGCGGCAGGGTCTCGGTTTCCACGTCGTCGGCCGCGGCAATCCAACGATCGTCACCTGGCGCCAGGCCGGGCATACGTGCATCCTCACCGCTCACGGCGTCAGCGCGGACACGCTGACGCACCTCGCCGCCTGGGCGCGGGCGTGATCTGCCGTTAGGCCCGCGCAGACAACGGTCGGAAACGGAGGGGCTCCACGGTCGGCAATCGCTGTATGGTTGGTCTTACGTGCGCCGAACCATCTCCAAGGTCAGAACTCTGTGTGCAGCGCTCGCCCTGCTCGCGTGGGGCTGCGCGCCCGCGCTGGCGGCGGCTGCACCGGTGGAAACACAGCCGAGGGCAAAACTGAACGCCAGGTTCTCACCCGAGCGGCTGGGGCACGGCACCACGATCGTGTTCGGGTTTACGATCGCCACCACCACCGGGCAGGTACCCTCGCCGCTCACCGGGCTCGACCTCTACTACCCCGCCGACCTCGGGATCGGCACCAGCGGCCTGGGCCTGGAAACGTGCAACACCGCGATGCTCGAAGCCGACGGCCCCGAAGGCTGCCCGTCGCAATCGCAGATGGGCTACGGCAAAGCGCTTGTCGAGGTTCCGTTCGGACCGGCGGTGCTGCGCGAGAGCGCGCAGACCTTCATCTTCATGGCACACCTGCACGAAAAGCATTTGGGCCTCGTGTTTTACGCCGACGGCCGCTCCCCCGTCTCGGCGCAAATCGTCTTCCACGGCTTCGTGCTCCCGGCACCCGATCCATTCGGCGGCGAGCTTTCCACCACCTTCCCGCCCGTGCCCTCGCTGCCTGGCGCGCCCAACGCCGCGGTCGTGCAGCTGCAATCCACGATCGGGCCGCTGCACCTCACCTATTACGAACACACGCGCGGCCGCTACCGCCCCTACCACCCCAACGGGATCGTGCTGCCGCCCACCTGCCCCCGCGGCGGCTTCCGCTTCGCCGCCTCGTTTGCCTTCGAAAACGGCACCCACACCACCGCCGGCACCTTGGTGCCGTGCCCACGGTAGGGTGCCGTGCGTGAAAGCCGTCCAGATCGTCGACCTCACCGGCCCCACCGGCGCGCTGCGCCTGGTTGAGCTGCCCGCGCCCGACTCGCCCTCGCACATGTTGACCCCCGGCGAGGGCGTCACGATCGACGTGCGCGCCGCCGGAGTGTCGTTCCCCGAGGTGCTGCAGAGCCGCGGCGAATACCAATACAAACCGCCGCTCCCGTTCGTCCCCGGTGGCGAGGTGGCCGGCGTGGTGCGCGAGGCGAGCGGCGCCGCCGCTGCGCTGGGCCTGCAGGCCGGGCAGCGCGTGGCCGCGTTCTGCATGCTCGGGGGCTTCGCCGAGGTGGCGGTGGCACCGCCCTTCCTCACCTTCGCGCTCCCCGACGCGCTCGACTTCGCGCAGGGCGCCGCGCTGATCCTCAACTACCACACCGCCTACTTCGCGCTGGCGCTGCGGGGACGGCTGCGGCAGGGCGAGACGGTGCTGGTGCACGGCGCCGCCGGCGGCGTCGGCACCGCGGTGCTGCAGGTGGCGCACGGCCTCGGCGCGCGCACGATCGCGGTCGTCTCCAGTGACGCCAAGGCGGAGGTCGCACGCGCGGCCGGCGCCGACGACGTGCTGCGCGCTGACGGCCCCTGGAAGGACCAGGCCAAGGAGCTCACGGGCGGCGGCGTCGACGTCGTGCTCGACCCGGTGGGCGGCGATCGCTTCACCGACAGCCTGCGTTCGCTGGCGCCCGACGGGCGCCTCGTCGTGGTCGGCTTCACCGGCGGCTCGATCCCCGAGGTGCGCGTCAACCGTCTGCTGCTCGCCAATATCGAGGTGGTGGGTGCCGGCTGGGGCGCCTACGCGCTGACCCGCCCCGAGCTGTGCCGGGAGATCGGCGCGCGGATCGAGGAGCTGATCGAGCAGGGCGCGGTGCGCCCGGTGATCGGCGCCCGCTTCCCGCTGGAGCGCGCCTCGGAGGCACTGCTTGAGATCGACCAGCGACGCGCCACCGGCAAGGTTGTGCTGGAAATGGGAGCGGGGAGCTGAGGGCGATGGCGTTGCGCGGCGCTCCACCACAGGCCACCTCGCGCCGGAGCTGACGGCGCCGTGGAGTTCGAGCACTCCCCCCGCGCACGCGAGCTGCTGGAGCGCCTCGACACTTTCATCGAGCGCGAGGTCGCCCCCCGCGAGGAGCCCTACCACCGCGAGATCTTGGCGAGCGCGGACCCGTGGGTGGTGCACCCGGCGATCGAGGAGCTGAAGGCCAAGGCACGCGCCGAGGGTCTCTGGAATCTGTTCCTGCCCGGCAGCCCCGCAATCGGCGGCGAGCCGCGCGGGGCGGGGCTGAGCAACGTCGAGTATGCGCCGCTGGCCGAGCGCATGGGTCGCTCGCTGATCGCCAGCGAGGTGTGCAACTGCAACGCGCCCGACACCGGCAACATGGAGGTGCTGCTGCACTTCGCATCCCCCGAGCAGCAGGAGCAGTGGCTGGTGCCGCTGCTGGACGGCGAGATCCGCTCGGCGTTCTGCATGACCGAGCCCGAGGTGGCCTCCGCCGACGCCACCAACATGCAGGCCACCGCCGTGCTGGACGGCGACGAGGTGCTGCTGGACGGCCGCAAGTGGTGGAGCACGGGGGTGGGCCACCCCAGCTGCAGGGTGGCGATCTTCATGGGGCTCACCGACCCCGCGGCCGACCGCTACCACCAGCACTCGATGGTGCTGGTGCCGCTTGACACACCCGGCGTGAAGGTTGAGCGGATGCTCGCCACGATGGGTTTCCTCGACGCCCCCGGCGGCCACGGCGAGGTCTCCTTCACCGACGTGCGGCTCCCGTCGAGCGCGATCGTCGGCGGGCCCGGACAGGCGTTCGCGATCGCCCAGGCGCGCCTCGGGCCGGGGCGCGTCCACCACTGCATGCGGCTGATCGGCCTCGCGGAGCTGGCCCTGGAGCTCGCCTGCCGCCGCGCCACCGCGCGCGTGGCCTTCGGCAAGCCGCTCGCCAACCTCGGCGGCAACCGCGAACGGATCGCCGACGCGCGCATCGCGATCGACCAGGCCCGCCTGCACGTGCTGCACGCCGCCTGGCTGATCGACACCGGCTCGCCGGCGATGCTGGGCGCCGTCTCGCAGATCAAGGTCGCCGTGCCCAACATGGCCCAGCGGGTGGTCGACATGGCGATGCAGTTGCACGGCGGCGCCGGCCTGTCCGACGACTTCCCGCTCGGCGCCGCCTGGACCGTCGCCCGCGCGCTGCGCCTCGCCGACGGCCCCGACGAGGTCCACCGCGGCGTGATCGCCCGTCTGGAGCTGGCGCGCTACGGGCAGGGGAAGTGGAGCCCGCCGTCCGGCGGGGGCTGAGCCAAGTCATCGCCGGGCGACCCGGCCGGCGGCTGAGGTCACGCTGCTCGCCGGGCGGACGCGTCTATATGTTTGCTTTTCGCACGCCAACCAAACGCTGACAACAAAAAAGATGTCCGCAGTTGGTTGGCGGCAAAAAAGCAGATGCAACTCCACACGGCCACCCGCCCGGGGTTGCTCGCCGCATCCGCCGCCGCCCGCGCAATGCTTTCCGGTGGTGTCGCCCGACGGCGCAGAAGACCGCAGCCCTCCCCCACCGCCGGCGTTCGCCGCGGATGACGACACCGGCTCGGCGCGGCATCGCTATGGCGTGGTGCTGGGCCTGACGATCCTTGCTGTGCTGTTCTCGATCCTCGCGCCGGAGACGCCGGTCGGCCGAGCCGTGGCGATCCTGCTGCAGGGTTTGGTGCTGTTGTCGGTGATCGTCACCGCGCGCGACACGCGCGCCACGCGGGGGACCGCCGGGGCGTTGACGATCGCGGCGATCGTCGCGCTCGCGGTGCTGGTGGGCGTGGAGCTCGTGCCGCGCTGGGTCGGCGCGGCCGGCACGGCGATCGCGGTGTTGGCCGTCCTCGTCGTGCTGACGCGCGGCGTGGCGCGGCTGGTCCGCGAGCGTGGCGTCACGGTGCAGGCGGTTGCCGGGGCGCTCACCACGTACCTCCTGATCGGCCTCGAGTTCGCGCTGGTGGTGCGCGTGGCGGTGGGCCTCAGCACCCAGCAGTACTTCGCGCAGGTCTCCAACGCCGCCGTGACGCAGAGCCAAGAGATCTACTTCAGCTTCACCACGCTCACCACCACGGGTTATGGCGACCTCAGCCCCGCGGTGAGCGCCGGCCGCGCGCTTTCGGTGCTGGAGATGCTGGTCGGCCAGATCTACCTCGTCACCGTGATCGGCCTGCTGGTGGGCAACCTGCGCCGCTCCTCAGAGCGAGCGCCGAACGGCTGACCAGCGCGCCCCCGAGCCGCGCGCCTGGCGGCACCGCTCGCGGCAACCGACGTGTAGCCCGCAGTCCTGTAAGGTCGCACCCGTGAGCGGACCCCTCACCGCGGTGATCACGGGCGCCTCGAGCGGCATCGGCGAGGCGACCGCGCGGCGCTTGGCGCGCGAGCCGGGGGCGCGGCTGGTGCTGGTGGCCCGCCGCGAGGAGCGGCTGCGGGCGCTGGCCGAGACGCTGCCGGCCGCATGCACTCACCTGGCGCTCGACCTCACCGAGGAGGACGCGCCGGCGCGCGTGCGGGAGCACGTGCGCGAGCACTGCGAGGGCCGTTTGACGTTGCTGGTGAACAACGCCGGCGCCGCCTGGCGGGGGCGGTTCGCCGACGGCGGGTGGGCCAACGTGAAGCAGACGATGACGCTCAACTTCGACGCGCCGGTGCGTCTCACCGAGGCGCTGCTGCCGCTGCTGCGCGAGTGCGCGCCGAGCGCGATCGTCAACGTGTCGAGCACCGCCGCGCGCGTCACCCGGCCCGGCACGGGCGCCTATTCGGCGAGCAAGTTTGCGCTGACCGGCTGGAGCGACGCGCTGTACGCCGAGGAGCACGCCAATGGCGTGCACGTGGGGATCGTGTTCCCTGGGTTTGTGGCCACCGAGGGCTTTCCCGCGCGCGAGCTGCTGGCGAGCCCGCGCACGGCGTGGATCGTCTCGACGCCTGACCGCGTGGCGGAGGCGATCGCCGAGGTGGGTTTGCGCGGGCGCGCCGAGCGCTACGTCCCCCGCCCATACTTTTTGGCGGCGGCCGCGCGGCTGCTGCTGCCCGGCCTCGTGCGGCGCTCGCTCACGCGCGGGAGCGCCACGGTCCTGACGACGACCACCGGCGCCGAACAACAGGCCACGTAGGCGTACGGTCGGCCAATGCGCCGCCCCGGCGCTCACGCGCCCGTTGCAGCGGTCCGATCAACGGAACATCGGCCTCGCAGGTATCTCGTCGGGGGGCGCGAATAAGTAGGGCGCGATCGGGAAATCACAGAACAGCCGGCTGCCCGGTGAGAACGCCGCATTCTCACGGGGTAGAGCAACTTTGTGGATCGCCGATGGTCTGTACGGAGGCGCCCGCCGTATACGGGATGGACCATCCGGCCCACGCATCCGCTCCGCCAAGAATAATTGACAACGCAACTACTGTGCCCTATAATTCCGAGTCAGGGCATCGGACATCGACAAACCAGCCGCCAACCCAGGGCCGGCAAGCCTGATGCAAGGCCACCACTATAGGAAGGAATGAGCCTTATCGAGCTTTATGGCATCGCTTAGCGAGCTTTATACAACCAGCCTCATATTAGAAGGACCAGCCAGATGACAGACAACGATCGCCAAATCACCACACTCGACACACTCGACGCCGCCGAGGCGCCCACCCGGGCCGCCGGGTCGCCGGCTGTGCTCGACTCCCCCTTCGCCGAGAGCCGCCCGACGGCGGCCGCGAGCCTCCGTGCCCGCCGCCAGCAGGCGGTTGAGGCCGAAAGCTTCATCCCCGAGTCGGTCGACCAGCTGCTGGCCCACTCGCGCCGCTACCCCCTGCTCACGCCCGATCAAGAGATCGAACTGGCGCAGCGGATCGAGCGCGGCGATTTGCATGCCAAGGAACTGATGATCAACTCCAACCTGCGTCTGGTCGCCTCCAATGCGCGCCGCTACCAGAACCAGGGATTGCCGCTGGCAGACCTCGTGCAGGAGGGGATGCTGGGGCTGATCCGCGCCAGCGAGAAGTTCGACTGGCGCAAGGGCTTCCGCTTCTCCACTTACGCCACCCTGTGGATCCGCCAGGCGATCCAGCGCGGCCTTGAGAACTCCGGCCGCACGATCCGGCTGCCAGTGCACGTGGCCCAGCGCACCCGCAAGGTGGGTCGCGTGGAGCGCGAGCTGTCGGTGCGCCTCGGGCGCGAGCCCACCACAGAGGAGATCGCGGCGGAGACCGGCTTGGAGCTGGAGCAGGTTGAAGAAGTGCGTCACCAGCGCGCGGCGCTGGTGAGCCTCGACCAGCAGGTGGGCGAAGACGGCGACACCGCCCTCGGCGACCTGCTCCCCTCCGACCAGGAGCCGCCCGAGGAGACCGCCTATGAGAACGAGCGCGAGCGCCTCGTGCAGCAGGCGATCCAGCAGCTGCCCGAAACCGAGCGCACCGTGTTGACGCTGCGCTTCGGTACCGGACACGAGGCCCCGCAGACGCTGACCGCGATCGGCAAGCGCCTCGGCTTCTCGGCCGAGCGGGCCTCGCAGCTGGAGCAGCGGGCGCTGAAGAAGCTCGCGGAGTCGCCGGAGCTGGCGGCCCTCCGCGAGGCCGCCTGACGGCCGATGACCGGCGGGGGCTCTGCGTCGTCAGTCGCTCGTGTGCTGGCCGAAACGGGGATGCGAGCGAAGCGAGTGTCTCCCGGCTTCGGCACACTTCGCTCCTTGCGTCCTTGATCCGCTTGGTCTTCGGCCGTCAGGGAGGCTTGCCTCGCAAATCCATCTGGACGTACCGTCGCAGCCGGTTACTACTCTGATTGCCTTCACCTGAAGGCAATCAGAGGAGGCGCGCATGACGGCTGGCTCGCAGAAAACCCTGTGGGAGCGCACGGTGGAGCTGACGATCGCGGGCGGGGAACGGGTCCTCGCCCCGATCGAGCGGTTCATCGGCAAACGCTCGTTGGTGGGCGACGCGACGTTCTTCCCGCTGGAGCGGTTCCCGTGGGTGGAGCACGTCGAGCGCAACTGGAAGACGATCTGTGACGAGGCGGCCGCGCTGCTGGACGACCGCGAGGCGCTGGCCAACTTCCAGGACATCTCCAAGGATCAGATCGAGATCACCGACGACGACCGTTGGAAGACGTTCTTCCTCTACGGATACGGCTTCGAGGCCAAGCTGGGCGTGGAGATGTGCCCGCGCACGGCGGCGCTGATGCGCGAAATCCCGGGGATGAAGACGGCGATGATCTCGATTCTCTCGCCGCGCAAGCACATCCTCGACCACCGCGGCCCCTACAAGGGGGTGCTGCGCTACCACCTCGGACTGATCGTGCCCAAGGACGCCGCGGCCTGCCGGATCCGCGTGGGCGATGACGTCCGCCACTGGGAGGAGGGCAGGAGCATGGTGTTCGACGACACTTACAACCACGAGGTGTGGAACGACACCGACGAGACGCGCGTGGTGCTGTTCGTGGACGTGATGCGGCCCCTGCCCTTCCCCGAGTCGGCGATCAACGAGGGGATCGTCAAAGCGATCGGCTACTCCCCGTTCGTGCTGGACGCCAAGCGCAACCAGGAAGCGTGGGAACAGCGCTACCGGGAGCGCAAGGCCGCGAGCACGCAGACGCATACCGCCACGACGCAGAGCCCAATCTGACACATCGCCGTGCTTCAGATGCTCGAGACGTCCAGCCCTGTGCCCTGAAGCCAGCTGTTGGCCTGGGCGTTGAGCACCGTGAACTCGCCGGTGACGATCAACAGGCCCAGCGCGATCATCACGACGCCGCCAACGCCCACAATCACCGAGAAGTGGCGCTTCACCACGGCCAGTGCGCCGGTGGCGCGCTCGAACGCGAGCGCGATCGCCAGGAACGGGATCGCGAGACCCGCGGAGTAGAAGGCGAGCAGCAGCGCCCCGTGGGCGGCGGAGCTGGATACCGCCGCCTGTGTGAGGATCGCCCCCAGTGTGATGCTCGTGCAGGGCGTCCACGCGATCGCGAACGCCGCCCCCGCGACCAGCGGTCCGCCGCGACCGGCCAGGCGCTGCAGGGACTCCGAGTGCCACTGGAAGTTGAGCGCGTCCACGAATGGCGTGGCGAGGAACAGCAACCCCATCGCGATGATCAGCACGCCCCCGATCGTGCGCAGCGTGACGATGTGGTCGGTGAGCACCGAGCCGATCTGCGTGGCCGTCAAGCCGAGCAGGATGAAGATCAGCGAGAAGCTCGCGATGAACAGCAGGCTCGGGCCGAGCACCCGGCGGGCCCCGGCGCGCTGGATGTCCGCCGGGGCGACCCCGATCACCGTCGAGAGGTAGCCCGGCACCAGCGGCAGCACGCAGGGCGAGAGGAACGACACCAGCCCGGCGGCGAGCGCCAGGGGGATGCCGACCCCGGTGGCGGTGTCGCCGGTCGAGCTGGTCGTCGCGGCGAGGATCGCGGTGGCGTGGGTCACGTCCATTCGCGCGTCTCTCCCGCCCCCTTCGCCTCGTTGTCTGGCGTTGCCGCAAGCTCCGCCTCGGCTCGCTGTGCCTCCTGGTGGGGGGACGTGTAAGGGGGCTCCTCTCCAGGCCCGGTGTGCGAGGAGCTTTCCCCCGGTCCAGAGTAGGAGGACTGCTCGTCTCCCGGCCCATCCCCCAGCGCGGCGCGCAGCTGCGCCACTTCGCGCTCCAGCCGCGCCACCCGCTCCTCCAGGCCGTCCACCGCGCGAGGGACAGGCGCAGGCATCGCCATGGGCGATGGCGCCGGCGCATCAGAAACCTCGGCCTCCTCCCCCAGCAGCTGGACGTAGCGCTCCTCCTTCTGGCCGGGCCGGCGCTCCATGACGGCAACCAGCTCGCGCCCGATCAGCCGCTCCAGCGTCTCGTGCACGCCGCCGAGGTCGGCGAAGGCGTGCATCCGCTCGGTGCGCTGCTTGAGCTCCCCTGGGGTTTGGGGACCGCGCAGCATCAGCACGCACACCACGGCCTGCTCGTCTTCGCCCATCGGCAGCGCCTCCGCCAACAGGTGGCGGTACTTCGGCGCACGGCTGCCGGCGCCGCTGGCCAGGCGCGTGTAGCCGCGGCGCTGAAGTCGATGCAGGGCGTCGCGCAGCACCTCCTCGTCGTACTGCACCACGGGGTCGCGGTTGGTGGACTGGTTGCACGCCAGCCGCAGCGAGTTGAGGCTCAGGGGGTACACGTCCGGGGTGGTGCGCTGCTTTTCCAGCAGGCAGCCCAGCACGCGGATCTCCGACGGGGAGAGGTTCATGGCCTCATCGTATGACGCCCCGCTCGCGGACGCGCGGCTGGCATCTACAGTCATCTGGATGAACGCGCGGCGATTTGAGACGGTGCGATGAGCAGCTTCCACGGCGAGGGCCGCGGAGGAGGCGGCGAAGGGCGTGGCGGCGGACGCCGCAAAGAGCTCCGTCCCGAGGACATCCCCGACAAACCGGTGTCGCTGCGGCGGGTCGGCCGCCTGTTCGTGCCCTACCGCGTGCGGCTGGGGCTGCTGTTGGGGTTGATCGTGTTCGGCTCGATCCTCAGCGTGGCCTCGCCGTTTTTGCTGCGCGAAGCGGTCGACAAGGGGATTGTCGGGCACGACCTGGAACTGCTGACGTGGCTGGTGGCGGGCATGATCGCGCTGGCGATCGTCAACGGGGTGATCGGCGTGGCGCAGACGTGGATCTCCAACCAGGTGGGCCAGCGCGTGATGCACGATTTGCGCGCCGCCGTGTACGCGCACCTGCAGCGGATGTCGCTGGCGTTCTTCACGCGCACCCGCTCGGGCGAGGTGCAGGCGCGGATCGCGTACGACATCGGCGGGATCGACGACGTGGTGACGAGCACCGCCACCTCGACCGTCTCCACGATCGCCACCGTCACCGCGACGATCGTCGCGATGTTCGCGCTCTCCTGGCAGTTGACCGTGTTTTCGCTGATTTTGCTGCCGTTCTTCGTGTGGTTGACGCGGCGCGTGGGCAACGAGCGCCGGCGCATCCAGTCGGTGCGCCAGGGCCGCCTCGCCGACATGAGCACGCTGGTGGAGGAGTCGCTGTCGGTGTCGGGCATATTGCTCGGCAAAACGATGGGCCGCTCGGGCGAGCTGGTGGAGCGCTTCTCCTCGGAGTCGAGCCAGCTGGCCGACCTGGAGGTGCGCGCGCGGATGGCGGGCCGCTGGCGGATGGCGAGCGTGCAGATGAGCTTCGCGATCATGCCCGCCGCGGTGTACTGGTTTGCGGGCTACAGCTCCGTGCACGGCCACGCGCTGATCTCGATCGGGACGGTGGTGGCCTTCACCACGCTGCAGACGCGCCTGCTGTTCCCGATGCAGCAGCTGCTGTCGGTGGGCCTCGAAGTGCAGACCTCGCTGGCGCTGTTTGGCCGCATCTTCGAGTACCTGGACCTGCCGATCGACATCGTCGAGCGCCCCGACGCCGCGCCGCTGGGCGCGGGGGCGACCGGCCGCGATGGCGTGGCTTGCGAGGTGCGTTTGGAGGACGTGTGGTTTCGCTACGACCCCAGCGGCCCGTGGACGCTGCGGGAAATCGACGCGGAGATCCCCGCCGGGACGCGCACGGCGCTGGTGGGCGAGACCGGCTCGGGCAAGACCACGACGGCCTATCTCGTCGCGCGCCTGTACGAGCCCGAGCGCGGGCGGATCACGATCGACGGCACCGACATCCGCGACGTGACGCTGCAGTCGCTGGCCGCCACCGTGGGTTTGGTGTCGCAGGAGACCTACCTGTTCCACGCGTCGATCCGCGAGAACCTCCGCTTCGCCTGCCCGCAGGCAAGCGACGAGCAGATCGAAGCGGCCGCGCGCGCCGCGCAGATCCACGAGCTGATCGTGGGACTGCCCGAAGGCTACGACACTCCCGTGGGCGAGCGCGGCTACCGCTTCAGTGGCGGCGAGAAGCAGCGCATCGCGATCGCCCGCACGATCTTGCGCAACCCGCCGGTGCTGATCCTCGACGAGGCGACCAGCGCCCTCGACACCGAGACCGAGCGCGCGGTGCAGCTGGCGCTGGACGAGCTTTCGCGCGGGCGCACGACGATCGCGATCGCCCACCGCCTCTCCACGGTGCGCGACGCCGACCAGATCCTCGTGCTGGACGGGGGCCGGATCGTGGAGCGCGGCACCCACGAGGAGCTGTTGGAGCTGGGCGGGCGCTACACGGCGTTGGTGACCGGCCAGGGCGCGGCGGGCGCCGAGACCGGCTCGGCGGCGCTGGCGTGAGAGCGGTGGCGCTTTGGAGGTGGGTTTTGGGATCGTCCGCGCGAGCGCGCCGATCCACGCGCCTGGTGGGGGCTGGGCGTCCGTGCCCAGCCGCCGCGGCGGCCGCTTCGACAGCGGCTACGCGACCGCGTCGATGTTGAGCCGGATGTAGTCGACCACGACCGGCTCGCCCAGCTCGGCGAGGACGGTGTCCACGAACGGCTCGCGCAGATCCTCCGGCAGCTGCTGATAGTGGGGCCCGAGCACGATCGAGGAGAGGAACTCGCGTGGGTGTCCGGGCTGCTGCGGCGCCGGCTGCAACCAGCACTCGGCGCTCTGAAACCCGCTCGCGCGCAGCCGCTCCTCGGTTTCCTCCGGCCCCGCGTAGTTCCACGGCGCCCGCCAGTCGCGGAAATGCGCGGCGTACGGTTCCTGTTCGAGGATCGCGTTGGCAACGCCGCGCAGCACGTCGATGTTGCCCCGTCCCCCGCACTGCGCCACCAGCCGCCCGCCGGGCCGCAGCGCCGCGTGCAGCCTCGCGAACAGCCGCTGGTGGTCGGCGATCCAATGGAAGGTGGCGGTGGACAGGATCGCGTCCACCGGCTCCTCCACCTCCAGCTCCAACAGGTCCCCTTCGCGCAGCTCAAGCCGTGCCGGCAGCCCCTCCCCCTCCCTATTTCCCTCCATCTCCCCCAGCCGCTCGCGCGCGGCGGCCACCATCGAGGGCGAGGCGTCCACCGCGATCACCCGCCCCCGCGGCAGGCGTGCCAGCAACGCCTCGGTTACGCGCCCCGATCCGCAGCCGGCGTCGATCACCGTCTCATCGCCCTCCAGCTCCAAGCGGTCGAGCACCGCCCGCCCCAGCGCCTCCATCGGCGCCGAGATGCGGTCGTATACGCCTCCGTCCCACTCGCGCACGGTCATGGCCCATGTATATCGCACCGTTTGGCGCTCAGTCCCAGCTCGCCCGACCCAATAGCTCCACCAGCAGCTTCGACAGCTGCCCGCCCTGCCAGGCGATCGGGGAGCGCAGGGGCGGACCTCCGTCCTCCACTCTCAACTCAGCGCCGGGGATCGCCCGCGCGTAGCGCTCGGCCAAGGCGAGCGGGTGGCCGGGGTCGACCTCGTCGCGGCTGGCAACCACGACAGTCGGCACGGCGATCGTGGCAAGCTCGGCGAAGTTCTCGAACGGGCGCGAACGCGACACCCCCTCCATCGCGTCGGCCACCGCCTCGGGGTGGGCGTGCTGCGAGAGCCGCTGCGCAACCACCCGCTCGACCGTCTCGCGCCACGCGGGGGGCACGGCGGAGAAGTCGTAGGCGCCCACAAATCCCGGCACACCGCCTTCTCGCAGCGCCTGGGCAAGCACGTCGCGGTCGCCTTCAGGGGGCACCTCGCTCGCACCCGGATCGAACGCCGGCGTCACCAGCCCCAGCGCCGCCACACGCTCCGGGTGCGAGAGCGCGAAGCGCAGCGCCGTGTGCGCGCCCATCGAGGCGCCGGCGAGCGCCGCGCGGGGGATGGCGAGCGCGTCGAGCACCTCCTCCAAATCGCGCGCCAGCCGCTCGTAGCCGTATGCAGCCTCCCCCGCGGCGCGGCCGCCTCCTGTCACGACGGCCGGGCCCGAGCGCCCGTGGCCGCGCGCGTCGTAGGCGATCGTGCGGTACCCCGAGCGCTCCAGCAGGCGCGAGCCCATCACCACGTAGCGCCGCGTGGCGGTGAGGCCGTGCAGGAGCACGATCGCCGGCGCACCCGCCTCGCCGGACTCCTCTCCGGAGAGCAGCAGCCCGTCGTCGCTGACAACGCTCAGCTCGCGAGTGGTCATGCCGGCATTATCCGTCTGCATCCTTCCGTACGATTCGCCGATGGCTCATCTCCTGCGGGCGACAGCCCTCACATTGGCGCTCGCGGCGGGCTCGGTGCTTTCGCCGGCTGCCGGCGCCGCCACGAGCGAACCGCCGAAGCCGGCCAACGACGAAGTCGCAAACGCACAGCCCATCCGCTCGCTGCCGGCGAGCGTCGAAGGCACGACCGTGGGTGCGAGCACCGTGGCGGGCGAAGCGCCGTCGGGCTGCGGCGCCGGCACGGTCAGCTCCGTGTGGTACAGCCTGCACACCGGCGCCGTGGCGCAGCGGATCGCGGTCGAACTGGCGGCGGGCGGCAAGCTGGACGGCACGATCGACGTGTACAAGGCGGTGCGCTCCCAGCTGCAGCCGGTCGCTTGCCAGCAAACCGAAGAAGAAGGCAAGGCGTCGCTGACGTTCAAGGCGCAGAAGAACACCGAATACGAGATCCGCGTGGCGGCGCTCGCCAACTCCCAGCTGGCCGCCTTCACGCTCAACGTCTTCCAGCCCACGCCCGCGATCGCACCGCCCGGACCGCGGCTGCCAGCCGCGGGCGCGAGCGGGCAGGTGGACCGCATCCAGAACATCAACGCGGCCTACTCGATACCACTGCACGCGGGCGTGAGCTACCTGATCAACCTCGTCAACCTCACCAAGGGGGGTTGCGTCAACGGCGCGCTGTTCGCCCCCGGGACGCGCTCCTTCGAAGGAGCCTCCGCGCGCTTTCGCGTCGACTGCGGCGGCTACCGGCTGTTCACTCCCGGGCAGGGCAAGGGCGGGATCTACAGCTTCGAGGTGACACCCAACCCGGAACGCAAGGGCGAGCAGCGCTTCCGCCTGCAGATCGCGCCGGCCAACGGCATCCAGACCTCGCCGGGAGAGGAACTGGACAACTACGGGCGCTCCAACGGGCGCCTGGAAGGGAGCGGCATCCAGGTGCTGCGCCTCTACCGGATCGACGTCACCAGCCACTCCAACCTGACGCTGCGTTTGAGGGCGCCGGGGAGCGCCGAATTCAGCCTGCAGCTGCGCGACCAGAACGGCAACCTGCTCGCCTGCGCTTGCAACGGCAGTGGCGCGCAGCAGCTCCAACAGCAGCTGCTCAAAGGCCACTATTACGCGGTCGTGTCCGAGCGCAACCACACCTCCGGCGACTTCACGCTGACACGCGAGTCGCGCACGATCACCCACACCAAGATCTCCTTTGGCGCCGAGCACGGCGTCGCCGGCAGGGCGGTGGCGATCGACGTCCACGTCGCGCCGGGCGCCTCCGGTCCGCTGAAGGTGGAAGTGCAGCGCTTCGACCCGGTTTTCGGCTGGCAGTTCTACCGCACGCTCGAAGTGGCGGTGAGCGCCGGCACGACGTCGATCCCGTTCACGCCGCCCTCCCCTGGCAACTGGCGCGCGGACGCCGCCTACGGGGGCTCGCGCACGTTCAGCCCGAGCGGCGTGGGGTTCACCTACCTGTTCGTGGACTGACCGTCCGCATCGGGGCGCCGTCAGGAGATCGATCCAGTTCCCGCCCGGGCGTCGGTCACACCGGCAGCGCCAGCTGATCGTCGGCGCTCGCCGCGTCACCCTCGCCATGCGCCTGACGCTCATCGGCGGCTTCGTCGCTGCTGAGCCCGGCGACGCGCACTCCCAGCAGCCGCACAGGACGCGGCGGGGAGTACTCGCGCAGCAGTCGTTGGGCGATTTCGTTGACCAACCGCGGATCGGCGGTGGGCGCGGCGAGCGTGCGGGCCCGGGTGACGGTGGTGAAATCGTCGAGGCGCACCTTGATCCCGATCGTGCGCCCGCTGCGCCGGTGGGCGGCGAGGCTGACGCACAGCTCGCCCGCCATCCGCTCCAACACAGCGCACAGCTCCGCGAAGTCGGTGACGTCGCGGTCGAACGTGCGCTCGCGCGACTCCGACACCACCTTGCGCGCCGCGCCCACCTCCCCGTGGTGTTCGAACCGCGCGCGGCGGCGCAGCTCGCACCCGAGGTTGGGGCCGAAGCGCTCCATCAACTGCTGCTCGGGAGCGTCGGCAAGCGCGGCGAGCGTGGTGAGCCCCAGCTCGGCCAGTCGCGCCGCCGTCTTCGGCCCGATCCCCGGCACCAGCCCGGGGGGCGAGTCGGCGAAGCGCGCGCATGCCTGCTCGCGCGTGAGCACCACGAACCCGGCCGGCTTCTCCGCGTCGGAGGCCACCTTGGCGACCAGCTTGTTGGGGCCGATGCCCACCGAGCAGGTGAGCCCGGTCGCCGTGCGGATCTCCTCCACGAGCCGGCGCATCGCCGCGCGCGGCGAGTAGAGGCCGCTCACATCGAGATACGCCTCGTCCAGCCCCACCACCTCCACCCGCTCCACCTGCGCGCGCACGATCCCCATCACCTGCGCCGACACCGCCCGGTAGGTGGGGAAGTCGGGCGGCAGGAACACTGCCTGCGGGCACAGGCGCCGCGCGCGGGAGGCGGGGATCGCCGAGCCCACGCCATACCGTCGCGCCTCGTAGCTGGCGGTCGTCACCACCGCCCGCGGGCCGCTGCCGGCGACCACCACCGGCAGCCCCCGCAGCTCGGGGCGTCGGCCCAGCTCGATCGAGACGTAGAAGGCGTCGCAGTCGACCACCGCCACTGTCAGACTCGAGGGCGCGAGGCGCATGCTGTGAATCTAGTGCTCGGCCCGGCGGGGTCCACAGCACCTCCACAGCGCGCCCTGCAGTCCTGTGTGCTGTCCCCGAGACATGGGCACCGTTCCGCGGATTCCGCAACGACAGCGAGTCGCCAGCACCGTATACCCCGGCGATTGGGTCGCTTTCCGCGCAAAGCGGGACAGCAACCGCATCAGATTACTCAGCCAGGAGTCGGTCCCAGAGCGCGATCAGCGCAGCTGTAGCGTTGGCGCGTCGCTCCGGGGAGTCGTGGCCGCCGCCGAATGTGTCGAGCAGGTATGCGCGGTGGGTGGCCATCAGTAGTAGCGCGAACTCGTGTGGGTTGGCCGGTGGGTGCGGGGCGTTCGCGACTAGCTGCTCGAGCAGTTGGCGCGGGCCGACGAGAGCGCGGTCCAACTCGGTCGAAACTGTCGGATCGGCTGCAGCGGCGGCGTCAAGCGCGCGCAGCCACCGACCGTTGTCGGCATAGAGCTGCACCAGGCCAGCGACCATCGCTGTGATCAGGTCTTCCGCAGGACCGCGCACGAGCTGATCGAGCAGCGGGTCCTCCGCGTCCGGCAGTAGCTCGGGCGCCATCTGCGCCAGCCTGTCGAAGTGGCGGTAGAAGACGGTGCGAGTCAGGCCGGCACGTGCCATTACGTCACCCACGGTCAACGCGGCAAACGGCCGGTCGAGCAGCAACCCCCGGGTGGCCTCGAGGATCCGACGCCGGGCTTCGTCTGACGGAACTCTTTGCGACACCATGTCGCAGTGTATGCAACACTACGCGACATCATGTCGCAACCAGAGCCTGACACCAAGATCGCCCTCCCGGACGGGCGCTCCCTGTCTTACCTCCTCGCGGGCGCCGATAGTGGGCCCGTCGTGACCGTGCTTGACGGTCCATGTAGCCGCGGGCTCGGGCGGGCGCTCGCCGCAACCGCGCGCGAACTAGGGATCCGCCTTGTGATCCCGGACCGCCCGGGATCACAAGGCAGCACACCGAAACCAGGTCGCACGGTCGCCGATTGGCCCGCCGATCATCTCGCGCTGATGGACGCGCTTGGCATTGAACGGTTCGGGATCGTGACGCAATCCGGCGGGACCCCCTACGGGATCGCCGTTGCCGGTGTGGCTGCAGAGCGGGTCTCCGCCCACTCTCTGCTCGGAGCGATTGCGCCGCTCGCGGAGAAGGACCAGTGGCGCGCGGCCGGGAAGGATCTGAAGATGGCGGCGTTCATGTCACGGCGCGCGCCGTTTCTGCTGCGGGCGGGCTTCAAGCGGCAGTACAAGAAGTTGCCGGATTCAGCTATGGGACTGTTCAAGGGACCGGACGCGGAGGTCGTCCAGATCCCGTGGGTCAACGAACTGTTCGTACCGACGACCGGGGAGCTGTTTGCGAACCCGAACGGGTTCATCGAGGAGATCCGGATCCTCTGCAAACCGTGGGGTATCACGCCCGGCGCGGTCCGCGCCTCCCTCTGGACTGGCGAGTTCGACCGGATGCACCCGCCATCACACGCCCGCCGTGTCGCCGAACTGCTCGGCGGAGACCCGCCTGTGACTGTTGTCCCAGGCGTCGAGCAGATCGGGCTGTTTGTGATCTTCGAGGAAGCGCTGCGATTCGCAACACTCAGCGGTCCTTGAAGCACCCGCTATTCGCCTAAGCAGTCGCGGCGTCGGCCGAGGTGGGCCGCCTGCCGAGGGCGCAGCCGAGCGCGTGAGCGGGGCTCGTCAACCCGGGTACGGGCGCCTCGGACTCCTCCTTTGCGGCGGCCCATACCGCTCAAGGCGGTCCGTGTGCGCCACAAGCGACCGCGCGCGCGAGCAGTAGCTCGCGCTCACGCTGGTTGTGGCACAGGCCTGCTGCGCGCTCGAACTCCTCGCGGGCTTCCGCCAGCCGCCCCAGGCGCACGAGGACGTCGCCGCGTACGCTGGGCAGTAGGTGGTAGCCACGCAACGCAGGCTCATCGGCGAGCGAATCGACGAGCTCGAGCCCGGACTCGGGGCCGAAGGCCATGGTCACGGCCACTGCGCGGTTGAGCTCCACGACCGGGGATCCGGTGAGAGCCGCCAGGGCGTCGTACAGTGCGACGATCCGCGGCCAGTCGGTTTCCTCGACGCTCCGGGCTCGCGCGTGGCAGGCGGCGACCGCGGCCTGCAGCGTGTACGGGCCCAGTGCGCCGCTGAGCTTTTCGGCGCGCCGCAGCCCGTCGAGGCCACGCTGAACGAGCAGATGGTCCCAGCGCGCGCGGTCCTGATCGGCGAGCAGCACCGGCTCCCCGTGCGGCCCGACCCGCGCGCGCAACCGCGACGCCTGGATCTCCATCAGGGCCAGCAGGCCGTTGACCTCGGGCTCGCGGGGCATCAGCGCCGCGAGGATCCTTCCGAGGCGCAGGGCGTCCTTGCACAGGGCCGGACGGATCCAGTGCGCGCCGGCGCTCGCCGCGTAGCCCTCGTTGAACACCAGGTAGATCACCTCGAGCACCGCCGACAGACGCTCGGCCAGCTCGTCGCGACCGGGGACCTCGAACGGCACGCGCGCCTCGCCGAGTGTGCGCTTGGCGCGTACGATGCGCTGCGCGACCGTGCCCTCGGAGACGAGAAACGCACGCGCGATCTCCGGCGTCGACAGGCCGCCGAGCAGACGCAGCGTCAGTGCGACGCGCGCCTGTCCCGACAACACCGGATGGCACGTCATGAAGATCAGGCGCAGGACGTCGTCCTGAACGTCCTCGACCCGCGCGGCCAGGTCGGGTTGATCGAGCTGCTGGAGGGTTTCCAGCTCGCGTCCGATCAGCTCGCGCTTGCGCTCCAGTGTGACGCGCCGGCGTAGCGCATCGATGCCCCGGCGCTTGGCGGTGGCCATCAGCCATGCGCCCGGCTTGTCCGGGATCCCCGACTCAGGCCACTGCTCGAGCGCGGCGACGAACGCGTCCTGGGCCAGGTCCTCGGCCACCGCCACGTCGCGCACGATGCGAGTCAGCCCGGCTATCAACCGGGCCGACTCGATCCGCCAGACGGCGTCGATCGCACGATGGGTGGCCGACGGGCTCACGCGCCTAATTCTGGGCGGCCTGCTCGCGCAGCCGCTCGTTGGCCGCACGCAGCTCCGGCGTCAGTTGCTCGCCGAAGTCCTCGGCCTCGAAGATCTGGCGCAGCTCGATCTCGACACCGCCGCCGAACGGCGCTCGCTTGAGCCACTCGATCGCCTCCTCGCGCGACGCGCACTCCCAGACCCAGTAGCCCGCGACGAGCTCCTTGGCCTCGGTGAAGGGACCGTCGATGACGGTGCGCTCGCTGCCGTCGAAGCGGACCTTCGCGCCCCTGGAGGTCGGGTGCAGACCCTCGCCGGCCAGCATCACGCCTGACCTGGCCAGTTCTTCGTTGTACTTCGTCATCTCCCCCAGGGCCTCGGTGCTGGGCATCACGCCCGCCTCGGACTCGGGACTCCCGGGGACCAGAACCATGAAACGCATATCTATCTCCCTGTGGTTGGATGAGTGGCTTCTACCCGCACGTCGAACGAGGTCGGCCGCAATCGACACCGCCCGCGATTTTTTCCTGGCCGATGTCCGCCGCGAGACCACGCTGGGCACGAGCCCGCATGAGCTGGCGTTGAGGGCCGAAGTGGGCGCGCTGCCCACCGCGGATCGCACACTGCGCGGCCAACTCGCTGCTGCTTGCGCATGACAGCGAGCGTGTCGAGCAGCCGCCTCCGCCACCGACGGGGCCTACGTACATAGTGGCGCGGCAGATAGTCGCGGCAGGCGGCCCAAAGCGGCTCAGGGAACCTGCGCCACCAACGCGTCAGCCCCCACCTCGTCGATCGACGCGTACCCGCTGAGCGCCATCGCCAGGTCGAGGTCGGCGAGGAACGAGCGCAGCACCTCGACCACTCCCTGCGCGCCGCCCAGCGCCAGGCCCCAGATGTAGGGGCGGCCGAGCAGCACCGCGCGGGCACCGAGCGCGAGTGCCTTCAGCGCATCCGAGCCGCTGCGGATGCCGCTGTCGAACAGCACCTCGCAGCGGCCTTCCACCGCCGCGACCACCCCCGGCAAGGCGTCGAGCGCGCCGACTGCGCCATCCACCTGGCGACCGCCGTGGTTGGACACCAGCACACCCTGCACGCCGTGCTCCACCGCCAGATGGGCGTCGTCGGGGTGGAGGATTCCCTTCAGCACGATCGGCAGCTCGGTGCACTCGCGCAGGAACACGAGGTCCTTCCAGGTGATTGCCGGGTTGGCAAACTGCCACGCCCAGTGGCCGATCGCGGCCTGCATGTTCTCCTCGGGCGAAGCTGGCAATGCGGCGCGGAAGACGGGATCCTCCAGGTAGTTGCGGTTGCCCTCGCCCCACAAAAACGGCAGAAAGCCGTTGGTGAGGTCGGCCGGGCGCCATCCCAGCATCCAGGTGTCGAGCGTCAGCACGATCGCGCTGTAACCGGCGCGCTCGGCGCGCTGCACGAAGCTGCGCGCCAGCTCGCGGTCGCGCGGCCAGTACAGCTGGTACCAGCGGGGCAGCTCGCCAGCGGCCTGCGCGATCTGCTCGATCGTGTGCGACGCGGCGGTGCTGGCCACGAACGGCACGCCCACCTCGGCGGCGGCGCGCGCCATCGCCAGCTCGCCCTCGGCGTGCGCCAGCGTCTGCACGCCGATCGGCGCCAGCAGCACCGGGGCCGGCAGCGGCGTGCCGATCACGGTGCGCGCGAGCGTGCGCTCGGAGACGTCGCGCAGCATCCGCGGCGCGATCCGCCAGTGATCGAACGATTCGCGGTTGGCGCGCATCGTCTTGCCGCGCCCCGCGCCGCCGGCGATGTAGCCGCTGGGGCCGTCCGCCAGAAGCCGGTAGGCGTCGCGCTCCAACCTGCGCCAATCCAGCGGCCGCGCCGGGCGTTGCCCGCCCAGCCCGCGCAGGTAGATCTCGTACTGGTAGTTGGCGTAGGGAACCTGCTCGCTCATTTTCGTGGGCCTCCGTCGTGCAACAGGCGTTCGAGAATACCGGCCGCGCCGACGAGTACCCTTACGGCGATTTCGATCCACGGTGCCAGCAAGTAGACAGGGGTGGTGCGCAGATGACGAGGCGGGGGCTGGGTGTCGTGGCACTGCTTGCGCTGGCGGTGGGAGTGGCGGGTGTTCTGTGGGTGAGCCTCGCCGGCGCGGAAGAATCGACGGCGATCAAATGCGGATCGGAAGCCAAGAAGACCACCGAAGCGATCGAAAAGGCAGTCGAAAAGGGCGGCACCTACGTCCTCGAATGTCTGGAAAACCCCGATATCGAGGTCCCCATACCCAAGGAAACCCCGCCCAACAAGCTGGCCGAAGGATTCAAGGTTGCATCCGGAAAGAGCGTCACGTTCATCGCCCAGCCCGGCACGCTGCCGATGTTTGAGAACTACGAACACGACCGACAGTCGCGACTGTTTACGGTCGAAAAGGGCGGGTCGCTGACGCTCGAAGGCGTGGTCTTGAGCGCGAGCACCTTCGGCCCCTCGGGCGTCTCCGCCGGCAAGGCCAAGCTCAAGGGCGAAGAAGGCGAAGTGGGCGAAGAAGAAGAAAAGGAATCGGCCTTCGAAAAGGAAGGCACCGAAGGCACACCCGGCAGGGAAGCCGTCGAAGAATCCAGCGCCGATGGTGGCGCCGGCACCGCTGGAGGAAGCGGCGGCATCATCGGCAGCAGCGCCGTCAACGCGCCCGCGGTTCAGGGCGGGGCGATCAAGAACGCCGGAACCGTGACGCTCAACGGCGATCAGTTCCAGGGCGACTCCCTCATCGGTGGCTTCGGCGGCGGGGGTGGGACCGGTGGCGCCGGTGGCCCGGGGGGCAAGGGCGGCGAAGGGGGCAAAGGAGCGCCCACCGCCTCGTGCCCGAAAAAGGAAGGCGAACCAACCAAATATCGCGAACCTCCGGGCGATGGCGGCGAAGGGGGAGCCGGCGGCGACGGTGGCGTCGGAACGCCCGCCGGTAATGGCGGCGAAGCGCAGGGCGGCGCTGTGTACAACACCGGGACGCTCACCGTGCAGCGGACGAGCTTCGATGACGACCAAGTGGAGGGCGGCGACGGTGGCGCCGGCGGCGCCGGCGGTTCAGGAGGAAACGGCGGGAATGGCGGCTTCGGCAATGAGGGCGGCGAGGGCAACGCGGGCGGCATCGGCGAGCCCGGCGGGGCGGCCGGCAGCGGCTCCAACGGACAGGGTGGCGCGATCTACAACGCCGGTGGCACACTCAGCATCGAAGGATCGAGCTTCGAAGAAGACGACGCGCAGGGCGGCGAATCGGGGCCCGGCGGCCAGGGTGGCGGGGGCGGCAAGGGCGGCAGCGGCGGCCTCAGCTTCGGATACTCGGTCTGCGAACACGAAGACGTGATCGCGAAGGAAAGCCCGAGCAACGCCGACGGCGGCCGCGGAGGCACGGGAGCCGCCGGTGGCAAGGCAGGCAACGGCGGCAGCGGCGAGGGCGGCGCGATCTACAGCACCGCCACCGTGACGCTGATCGGCACCAACACGGTCTACCGCAACGGGGTGACAGCCGGGCTTGGAGGTACGGGCTCATGCGAAGGCTACCTGGTGCCGTGCGCCGGCCCGGCCGGGGCGGGCGGCGAAGGCGGCGGAGCGGGCGTCGGCGGCAAGGCGGAAGGCGAGGCAGGCCAGACAGGCTCCTCCGGCGCCAACGGTGGGGCGGGCGCAAACGGCGTGGCGCTCAACAAGGACCTGTTCGGCGCGGCGAGCGGTGGCGAATTCGTGGAACAGAAACGCGAAGAAGAAGAAATCCCCGGCGCCGGCAACCCGCTCGGCAACCCGAGCAGCAACAGCTCGAGCTCCTCCGGCAAATCCTCGGGTTCGAGCAAAGGCGGGGGCGACGATGACGACAACGACGGAGGCGACGACGACAAGCCGTCGGACAAGCCCGAAGGCAAACCGGTGGCCAAAGAATCCGGTGGCAAAGTCACCGTCCAGACGGGTGAAACCGTCTCCTGCCCGTCCGGCGGCGAGGACTGCACGGCCGATGTGCAGGTGACGATCAGCGAGGAGATGCCGGCCGATGACTCCTCGGTGCACAAAACACACAGGGAAGCCAAGCCGAAGCCGATCGTGATCGGCCGTGCGACGCTCACCCTCGCCCCCGGCCGCAGCGAGAAAATCTCACTGACGCTGACAAGCAAGGGAGCCGCGCTGCTGCGCAAGCGCCATCACCTGAGCGCGCAAGTCACCGTGACGGTCAGCCAGGCCGGCAAGACGCCGGTCAAGAGCACCCGCACGATCACGATCCCAGCGCCCAAGGCCACCCACAAGCGCAAGTGAGCATGGCCCTCGCCCGAAGTAGCTGGCCCCTACCCGCAGTAGCGGCAGTCAGCGACTCGCCCACACCTCCCCCACCCCTTCGAAGCCCAGCGCCCGCTTGGTCGCTTCGGTGAGGTCGTATTCGCGGCCGGCCACATACGGGCCGCGGTCGATCACGGGCACGCGCACGGTGTGCCCGTCGTAGCGCAGCGTGACGAGCGTGCCACACGGCAGCGTCTTGTTGGCGACACCCATGGTGGTGCTCGTCAGCCAGCCGCCGCAGGCGAGGCTGCCTTCGCCCCCGTACCACGAGGCCTCGGCGAGACGGTACACCTCGAGCCGGCCCGCGGCGCGCTCGGAGCCGTCCTCGCCGGGGGCGCCCGCGAAACGCACCCGCAGCAACTCGCTGCCGATCCGATCGGTGCGATAGCGCAGCCGAAAGCGCCCACGCGCGCCGGTGCGCGCCGTGGCGATCGTGTGCCAGCCGCGGCGCCCGAGCGCCTGCAGGACCACCGTTCGCCCCGCCACCCGCGCCCGGTGTGCCACGCCTGTCGCGGAAGTCGTGCCCGCCGCCAGGGTTACGCCTGAGGGCTGTGTCGCCGTGCCTGCCGGTCGACTCGCGCCCACCGTTTGCGTCGCGCCCCTCCGGGCCGCCGCGCGCAGCGAGCCCGCGATCGACGCCGCGCGTCCGTCGAGCACGTTCAGTACGGCGTGTCGGACGCGCAGGCGCATCGCCTGTGGCGCAACGGTCGCGGGCGGCGGGGCAGCTTCCCCTTCGGCGATCGCGTTGGGCGGCAGAGCCGTCACCGTCAGCGCAGGCGTGGCGGGCACATACATATGGGTCCTCCTTGGTCACCGCCTACGGGGTTAGCTGTCGGGCTCACGCGCCGCCCACGCACGATGGCGTGCGTCGGCAAGGCGTTACCGCCGCATCAGCGGCCGATTCGCCCCATCCAGACCGCCCTCTCGCGATCCGGCAGTGGGTCCCCCGCTCGCCTCCAACGACGGAGGCGACTGGGCTGAGTCAAGCGGGGCACGATAGAGCGCCCGCCACCCGTTTCAGTGTGCGTTTGGTCACAGATGGTCAATCTTGTATAACGCAGGCCCGTCCGATCGCTTCAAAGCGTGACGTGTGATCCGATCCCATTTCGGATGGTCACTGGCGTATACGAGGCCACGCACGCCCACGAGATGGACCAAGCGTTTGAGATGATCGACTGGTGGAGGCGACTCCATGCTAAGCCGCTGACGTCTGTCAGCGCCAACCTGCGCCACTACGTCAAACCGCACGGCCATATCTTGGTCGCGGATGTCCACGAGTACTATGTAGTGGTCTCCGAGTTCCTCGCTCTCAGGGAACAGGGCACGGAGCCCGATGATGAGCTGAGGCAGCGTCTTCTGCGTACCTACACGGCAGCACAGCCTTTTCTCACGACCGCCACGGGAGAGAAACGATGAGCGATACCCCCATCCATCACTTCCTCGTTGTCTACGACATCCCCGCTCGCGAGGCGAATGTCGATGACCGCTTTGGCGATGACTATGACGCGGCCTTGGCCGCCTATGAGCGGGCGGAGGAGACCTACCGAGGTCGCACCGACATCGAGGTAGTGCTTCTCGGTGCCGACTCGATCGACACGATCAAGAAGACCCACTCCAGCTACTTCAGTACCCGCGAGGAGGGCTTCGAGCGTTTCTTCTCGGTGAGCGACCTGCTTGCCTCAACCCGCGGCGTCCCCAGCTGAATTGCGGCCCGCGCGTTGACGGGCGGCCTTCAACCAGCGACAATCACGCCCCGTGGCAAACACCGACCGCCTCACCGGACTGGACACCGCCTTCCTGCACCTGGAGGACCACTCCACCGCGCACATGCACGTGGCGTCGGTGATGATCTTCGAGGGCCGCGCGCCCACGCCGCAGGAGCTGGTGGACCACGTGCAGAGCCGGCTGCACCTGGTACCGCGCTACCGCCAGCGCCTGGCGTATGTGCCGCTGGAGCAGGGGCGGCCGGTGTGGACCGACGACCCCCACTTCAACCCCCACTACCACATCCGCCACACGGCGCTGCCGCGCCCTGGCGACGACGCGGCGCTGAAGCGCCTGGCGGGGCGGCTGTTCTCCCAGCGCCTCGATCGCTCCAAGCCGCTGTGGGAGATCTGGCTGGTGGAGCGGATGGCGGGCCGGCGGTTTGCGCTGATCGCCAAGACCCACCACGCGCTGGTGGACGGGATTTCGGGCGTGGACATCACCACCGTGCTGTTCGACGCCGCGCCCCAGCCCTCGCCCGGCTCGCTGCCGCCGGTGCCGGGCGAGCCTTGGAGCCCGCGGCCGCTGCCGGGCTCGGCGAAGCTGCTGGGCGAGGCGCTGCTCGAGCGCGCCACGGTGCCCGGCGAGATGGCGCGCGGCGCGCGGCGGATAGTGCGCCGTCCGCTGCGGGCGCTGGGCCAACTGCGCGACGGCCTCGCCAACGTGGGATCAACCACGCTGGCCGGCATCAACGCGCCGGCGCCCGCCTCGCCGCTGAACGTCGACATCGGCCCCCACCGCCGTTACACCTGGGTGGACGCCGACCTCGGCCGCTTCAAAGCGATCAAGGACGCGCTCGGCGGCACGCTCAACGACGCGGTGCTCGCGGCGGTCAGCCTCGCGCTTGGCCGCTGGCTGCGGGCACACGAGCACCCCACCGAGGGGCTGGTGCTGAAGGCGATGGTGCCCGTGTCGGTGCGCGCCGACACCGAGCGCGGCGCGCTGGGCAACCGCGTGGCGGCGATGTGGGCGCCGCTGCCGGTGGGCGTGGAGGACCCGATCGCCTGTTACGAGCAGATCCGCGTGGCGATGGACGAGCTCAAGCACTCCGGCCAGGCGGTGGGCGCGCAGGTGCTCACCAACCTCGCCGGCTTCGCGCCGCCCACGATCCTCAGCCAGGCGGCGCGCCTGCAGGCGCGCCAGCGTTATTTCAACCTCGTCGTCACCAACGTGCCCGGCCCCCAGTTCCCGCTCTATCTGCTCGGCCGGCGGCTGCGCTCGCTCTACCCCGTGGTGCCGCTCGCGCGCCGGCAGGCGCTGGGGATCGCGGTGATGAGCTACAACGGCCACCTCGGGTTTGGCCTGCTCGGCGATTACGACGCGCTTCCCGACCTCGACCTGATCGCGCAGGAGCTCGAACGCGCCATCCGCCGGCTGCACCGCGCGGCCACGCCACCCAAACCGGCGCGACGGCCGACCCGACGGGCCGCCGCCAAGCGCGCGCCCGCTGAGGCGGCCTCAGCCAAGCGCGCGCCCGCCAAGGCGGCCTCAGCCAAACGGGCGGCCGCGCGGTCGTAGCCGCTTTTCGGCGGCGAACCGGCGGCCAACCAGTGCGGTTTCCCGGGCCGCCGCGCCGGCAGGGACGCGGGAGCCACGCATACACTCCCCGTTGATGGTGCCCCTGCGAATCGCGCTCTGCCAGATGAACGCCACCGTCGGTGACATCGCCGGCAATGCCGCGCGCATCCGCGCCGGCATCGACGCCGCAAGGGCGCAAAACGCCAAGCTTGTGCTGTTCCCCGAGCTGGCGCTCACCGGCTACCCACCGGAGGATCTGCTGCTGCGCGAGCACTTTCTCACGGATGCCGCCACCGCGCTGGGGGAGCTGGCGGCCGAGGTCGAGGGCATCGTCGCCGTGGTCGGATTTCCCGAGCGGGCGGGAGCGGTTTACAACGCGGCGGCCGTACTCGACCGCGGCGCCGTGCGCGCGGTGTATCGCAAGGTGCACCTGCCCAACTACGGCGTCTTCGACGAGCAGCGCTACTTCGCGGCGGGACACACCGGTGCGGTGATTGACATCGATGGCTGTGCCGTCGGCATAACCGTCTGCGAGGACCTCTGGCGACCCGGTGCGCCGGCGGCCGACGAGGCCGAGCGGGGCGCGAGGCTGATCGTCAACATCTCGGCTTCTCCCTACCACACAGGCAAGGGTCTCGAGCGCGAGCGCCTGTTCGCGCAACGCGCCCGCGAACACGGCGCCCACATCGCCTTTTGCGGATTGGTGGGCGGCCAGGACGAGCTGGTGTTCGACGGCCACTCGTTCGTGCTCGATCCCGCCGGTGCCACGATTGCGCGCGCGGCGCAGTTCGAGGAGGAGCTGCTGGTGTGCGAGCTGGAGCTGGGCGGGGTCGGCGCGGCGCGCCCGGCGGCAACCATCGACGGGCAGGCGGCGACCCTCGGCGGACAGACGGAGGGCGGCGACAGGCGGACAGAGAGCGACCGCGGGCGGCCAGACGAGTCGGCAAGGTACGTGCGCACGCCGATCGCCCCAGTCGAGGCCGAGGTTTACGCGGCGCTGTGCGTCGGTCTGCGCGACTACGTGGACAAGAACGGTTTCGACCACGTGGTGCTGGGGCTGTCGGGCGGGATCGACTCGGCGTTGGTCGCCTGCCTGGCTGTCGACGCGCTCGGCGCCGAGCGGGTGAGCGTGGCGATCATGCCTTCCCCTTACTCCTCATCCGATACCCAGGACGACGCTCGCGCGCTGGCCGCGGCGCTGGATGTGCGGGTGCACGAGCTGCCGGTCGCCGCCGCGATGGAGGCATACGACACCACGTTGCGCAAGGAATTTGCGGGCCGGGAGGCCGACATCACCGAGGAGAACCTGCAGGCGCGGATTCGCGGAAACCTGCTGATGGCGCTCTCCAACAAGTTTGGCTGGCTGGTGCTCACCACCGGCAACAAGTCGGAGATGTCGGTCGGGTACACCACCCTTTACGGCGACCTGGCCGGCGGCTTCGCGGTGATTAAGGACGTGCCCAAGACGCTCGTCTACCGGCTGTGCGAGTGGCGCAACTCGCTGGCCGCCGGGGGGGCGCCGATCCCCTCCTCGATCATCGCCCGCGCGCCTTCGGCCGAGCTGCGCGAGAACCAGCGCGACGAGGATTCGCTGCCTCCCTACCCGCTGCTCGATCGCATCCTCCACGGCTACATCGAGCTCGACCGGGGCCGCGAGCAGCTGATCGCTGACGGCCTCCCCGCCGCCGAGGTCGATCGCACGATCCGTTTGGTGGACCTCGCCGAGTACAAGCGCCGCCAGGCGCCCCCCGGCATCAAGATCACCACGCGCGCGTTCGGCCGCGACCGGCGCATGCCGATCACCAACCTGTATCGGGGGTAGGCCGGCGTTGGCGAAAATTGGTTGGCGTCCAAAAAGAATGCACACAACCGCCCGCCCCCTTTGCGCGCTCGCGCTGCTGGCCCTCGCCTCGCTGACGCTGGGGGCGTGCGGCGACACCCTCCAAGACCAGCCCAGCCCGCCCAGCGTGCTGGAGCCGCTGGTGACGCAGGAAGCGTTCCCGGTTTACTGGCTGGGGGGCAGCTTCCACGGCCTGCCGATCACTCACGTGGGACACAACCCTGGCGGGGCATATGAAATCCAGTACGGCAACTGCCTGGTGGGCGGCGAGAACGTGTGCGCGACGCCGCTGGAGATCGTCACCTCCCCCGACAACAGCTTCCTGCCCGGCGGCGCCGCGACGCAGAGCGCGGCGCTCGTTAGGGGAGTGCGCGGCCGCGCCGCGCAAGGCGGCCGCTCGCTGTCGCTGGCCACCGGCCCGGTGGTGGTGGACCTGTATGCCACCACGCCCGCGCTCGTAAGCGCCGCCGCGGAAACGATGGTGGCGATCAATCGGCCTGGCGCGCCCGGCGCGCCGCTGGCGCCGCCGCTGCCCAACACCGGCTATGGCCGGCGGCCGCTGCCGGTTCAGCAGCCGGCGATCGCGCCCGCCGGAGGCGCCGCGGCGCTGCGGGCGCCGGCACACGGGTAGCCCATGCGTATCGCCGGCGTGGACGTTCAGCGTGGACGTTCAGCCGTCCGGCGGCTCGGGCATCGGGCGCACGGCGATCGTCATCCGTGTGACCGCGCACAGCCGGCCGCCGTCGTCGCTGAAGCGCACGTCCCACACCCACGTGGTGCGACCGCGGTGCAGCCTGATTGCGTGCGCGTGCACCGTGCCGGCGATGATCGGGCGCAGGAAGCTGGTGTTGTTGGACAGCCCCATCGCCGCCATCCCGTCGGCAAACACTCCGATCGCCGTCAGCAACGAGGTGAGCGACTCGGCGATCGACGCGTACACCCCGCCGTGCACCAGCCCGTACGGCTGGCGGAGCTCGTCGCGTACCTGCACTCGGGCGTGCCCCTCGCCGTCCACCAGCTCCACCAGCTCCAGGCCGTACAGCCGGTCGAAGCCCTGCAGCACCGCGTTCAGCTGCTCTGCCGTCGGCAGCGCCGCGGTGGCGGCGTCTGGGCCGAGAGGGTGGGACCCTGCACCGGGGGGATTCATGGGCGCGCCACGATAGCCTAAGTATCGTCGTGGGTCGCCTCAACACACTTGCGCCCGATCTGCGCGCCTCGCTGGCGCTGCTGGTGGGCCAGCACAAGCGCTATGGCGAGATCGCGTCGATGCTGCGCGTCGAAGAGCGCGCCGTGCACGATCGCGCGCACGCCGCGCTCGCGCTGCTGGCCCCCCAGCAGGCGCGCGCGCTGAATTCTGCCCAGCGCGAGCAGATCGGCGACTACCTGCTCGGGCAGGCCGACGCCCAACAGCGGTCGGCCGCCCTGGCGCTGCTGCAGTCCTCGCCCGCCGCGCGCGAGTGGGCGCGGACGCTCGCCGCCGAGCTCGATCCGATCGCGTCTGGATCGCTGCCAGAGATTCCGAGCGGTCAACCCGACGTGGGCGCCGCGGCCGACGATCGCGAGGGGAGTCGGTTGGTTGGCGCCGCCGGCGAGCCCCACGAAGGCGCACCTCCTGCGGCCGATGACGACGCGACCGATGACGACGCGCAGGCGCCCTCGGCCCCCAGCTCGCGGCGCGGCGGCGCGATCCTGCTGCTGGGGTTGGCGGCCGTGGTTGTGGTGGCCGTGGCGCTGATCATCGGCCTCGGCGGCAACAGCTCCCCGTCCGGCTCGGCGGCCAACGCCAGCGCGCCAAGCACCACCGGCGCAAGCACCGGCACGACCACACAGACGACCACTCCCACCGCGCCCACCACCACAGGGCAAGCCGGCAAATCGGCCGCCTCCGGCAAAGGCCAGGGCTCAGGGGCCAAAGGCGGATCGGCCAGCCAACCCCGTCTCGCCGCCACCGTGGCACTCACGCCGCCCGACACCTCCAGCAAGGCGCTGGGGCTGGTGGAGATCATCGCCGAGGGCCACGAACACGCTTTCATCCTCGCCGCCGAACACCTGCCGCCCACGCACGGCTTCCATTACGCGGCGTGGCTGTACAACACACCCACCGACGCCTACTATCTCGGTGGCGGCACCAGCGTGGGCGCCGGCGGCACGCTCAAAGCGGCGCAGGGATTGCCGCCCAACGCCTCGCACTATGCCTCGATCATCCTCACCGAACAGCACGAAGAACGGCCCACCCAGCCGGGGCCGATCGTGCTGAACGGGGCGCTCAAGCTGAGCTAGGACCTACCGGGACAGGTCCTTGGGCAGGAGCTTCCCCGTGGTTCTTGGGCAGGAGCTTCCCCGGATTCATGATCCCGGCCGGGTCGAGCTCCCGCTTCAGCGCGCGCAGCGCCGCCAGGCCGCGGGTGCCGACCTCTCGCTCCATCCACTCCACATGGTCGCGCCCCACGCCGTGATGGTGGGTGATGGTGCCGCCGTGCGCGGCGATCGCCTCGCCCGCGGCGCGCTTGAGCGCCCGCCACTGCTCGATCTCCGCACCCTCGCGCTGGGCGGCCAGGAGCGTGAAGTACAGCGACGCGCCGGTGTCGTACAGGTGGGAGATGTGGCACATCGCCACGCCGCCCGTGCCCTGCGCGCGCAGCTCGCGCTCGATCGCCGCGCCCACCTCGCGGTGCAGCCGGCGCAGGTTCGACCAGGTGGTGGCCGTCTCCAGCGTCTCCGCCAGCACGCCGTGCGTCAGCAGCTCGTCGCGCAGGTAGGGGGCGGCGAAGCGCTGGCGGCGCCACGCCTCGCCGGGGGAGCGGCCCACCCACAGGCCGCCGTGCTCGCGTGTGAGCGCCCGCGTGCGCGCCCGCTCGCGCTCCACCTCGGCGGGGGTGCCCTCGAAACCGAAGATCGCCAGACAGCCGTCCGCGTAGCCGCGCGCGCGCAGGTAGGCCTGACCCACGCGACTGCGGGCGCGGGCCTGCAGCGCCTCGCGCATTCCCGTGCTCGCTGCCGCGCCGTCGTGCGTTTCGCCGGCGGCGGCGTGCGCCTGTGCCAGCGACATGGCCGTCTCCGCCTCGTCCGACAGCCTCACCACCGCCGGCGCCGAGCGCTCCTGGGCGAGCGCGCGCAGCGCCTCCACGCCGTTGTCGAAGCCGGCGAAGAACGCGGCCTCGTAGCGCTGCTCGCGCGGCGCTGTGCGCACACGCAGGTCGAGCTCGCCGATCACGCCCAGCGTGCCTTCGCTGCCCAGCAGCAGCCCGCGCAGGTCGGGCCCGGCCGCGCTTGCCGGCATCGCCGGGAGTGCGATCGCGCCGGTGGGCGTGGTCATCCGCACGCCGAGCACCAGCTCCGCGAAGCGGCCATACCCGGTCGAGGACTGCCCGGCGCTGCCGCTGGCCGCGCATCCGCCGAGCGACACGTACTCCCACGACTGCGGGAAGTGGCCCAGCGTGAGGCCGCGCGCGGCCAGCACGCGCTCCAGCGCCGGCGCGCGCATGCCGGCCTGCACGGTGGCCACGCGCGACTCGGTGTCAAGGCTCAGCAGCGCGCCCAACTCGCGCAGATCCAGCGCCACCACCCCCGCGTGCTCGCCCCGCAGGGGCGCCACGCCGCCGACCACGCTCGTGCCGCCGCCCCACGGCACCACCGCGATCGAGCGCTCAGCGCACGCTCGCAGCAGCGGCTCCAGCTGGTGGGCGTCGCGCGGATACACCACCGCGTCCGGGGCCTCCCCCGGCTCGCCGGCGCGCATCCGCACGAGGTCGGGGTAGCCCTTGCCGGCGGCGTGCAATACGCGTGCGTCGTGGTTGTCGCGCACCCCGTCGGCGCCCACCACCGCGCGCAGCGCGGCCAGCGCGTCGGGGGACAGCGCCGGCGCCGGCAGCCGCACGCGCGCCAGCGCCACCGGTGGGCGCGGTCGGGGGACGGTGCCCACACGCTCGCGCAGCAGCGCCAGCACGCGCGGACCCAGCGGCGTCGCGCGGGCCGGGTCGCCCCAGCCCCACCAGCGCATGCTCGGGGCCTCAGCCAACGATCCGCTCCAGCCCGTCCAGCGCCTCCTCCAGCGTCTTGCCGGCGGCGCGGCGCACGCGGCTGGAGCCGAGGTTGGCGAACACGCCACGCAGCTTCTGACGCAGCTCGATCGTCACCGTCGTGCCCCTGCCGGCCGCCTCCAGGCGCAGCTGGGTGTGCGCGCTCGCCAGCACTCGTGCGAACGGCGTGTCGTCGACCAGCTGCTCCCAGTGCAGCGTCAACGTCGGCTCGTCGGCGCGCACGCGGAAGTCGGCGCGCACAGACCGCCCGGCGCGGCTGGCCAGCACCTGTGTGAACGCGTCGCGCTCCACCGCCTCCACGCGGGTCACGCGCGGCCACCAGCGCGGCAGGTGCGCGGGGTCGACGATCAGCGCCCACACCTCACCGGCAGGGGCCTGGAGCGTGCGGCTGCGCTCGGTGGTGGGCACCTCTAGGAGGCGATCTTGCGCAGGTCGCGCACCAGCAGCAGGTGGCGCAGGTGGGAGGTGACCGCGGCGAGGTTCTCCAGTGCCTCCAACGCCTCCTTGCGCCGCCGCGGGTTGCGCGAGCGCAGCGCCGGGGCGAGGATCTGCTGCAACAGGCCGGCCTCGCGGTCGGCGGAGGTGCGGAACACGCGCAGGTTGCGCCCGCCCACGCCGTAGCGCGCCAGTTCGCCCACGGCACGGACGATCTCGCGCTCGGTTTCGTCGTAGTAGCGCTGGCCGGAGCGCTGCTCGCCTTTGACCACGCCGTACTCCTCCAGCTCCCTCACGAGCTTCGCGTCGGCGTGCGTCTCCTCCAGCACTTCCTCGAGCGTGTACAGCGCGCCGCTGTCCTCGCGCACGCTGACACTCGCGCGGCGCGGGCGCGCCTGTGCGCGGTCGGGAGGAGTGTCCACCGCACCGGCACCCTCGCCTGTCAGGTCGTCGCCCGGCGGGACGACCTCGCTCGGCTCGCCCGGCGCGCCATAGCTGCGCCCGGCGGCCAGCTCCTGGCGAATCACGCGCAGCGGCAAGAACTCGTCGCGCTGCATCCGCAAGATCGTGCGCAGCCGCGCCACGTCGCCTTGGCTGTAGAGGCGGTAACCGCCGGGGGTGCGCCGCGGTGTCAGCAGCTTCTGGTCCTCCAGGTAGCGGATCTTGGAGATCGAGATGTCGGGGAACTCCCGCGCCAGCGCCTTGCACACCGCGCCGATCGTGTGCGGTTTGGAGGAGAGTGGCGCCGGCGCGGCCGGCGTGGCGGTGGGTCCGGTGGACATCAGCGCGCGTGGTAGGTGAGCTTGTACTTGCCGATCTGCAGCTCGTCGGCGTCGTCGAGACGGTGCGACTCGATCCGCTCGCGGTTGACGTAGGTGCCGTTGAGCGAGCCGCAGTCGTCCAGATACCAGTCGTCGCCGCGGCGGATCAGCAGCGCATGGTCGCGCGAGACGGTGATGTCGTCGAGGAACACGGCGCTGTCGGGACGGCGTCCGATCGCCATTCGCTCGCCGTCGAGAGCGAAGCTCTCGCCCACGCGCCCGCCGCCGGCGCGCACCACCAGCGCCGGGCCGTGCGCGGTCACCTCGCCCAGCTCCACCGGCACCAGCTCGCCGCTCTCGTCGATGCGGTAGGTGGCGGTCACCGACTCGCCGGGGGCCTGCTCGGGGCGCAGCGAGGCGCCGCAGCGCTGGCAGAAGTTGGCGTCGTCGCCGTTGGCCGCGCCACACTCGGGGCAGAGCGTCGCCACCGCGCCGGCTCCTCAGGCGTCGGCCCGCGGTTGGGCCTGGCCGCTGATCGAGGGACGACCGGCGAGGATCTCGGTCAGCTGCTCGACGTCGGCGCCGGTGATGAGCTGCTCGCCGCTGTCGTGCTTGCGCTGCAGACGGTTGACCAGCTCCGCGCGCAGGATGTCGATCTTGCCGTGGAGGATGCGCCGCCGGTAGGAGATGTCGGTCTCTTCCTCGGTCAGCTCGCGGATCAAATCCTTCAGCTCCGCGTCCGCGAGGGCGCCCAGGTCGGGAAACGTGTCCATGTCAGCTGTGCTCCTCTCAGAGAGCTTCGGTCAATACGGTGCTCGTCCCTACCTCGACCAATATAGCCAAAGCATCAAGCTCAGGTTGAGGTCTTGCGCCGCACCTGCGCGGTGCCGTCGCGCACGTACAGCGCCGAGGCGACCAGCGCCAGCGCGAGGCCGACGTACAGCAGCACTTCGCCGAATTTTTCGAGGCCCACCATGGCGAAGAAGAAGGCGCCCATGATCGGCGCCACGGAGATCCGGCCGGGCCAGTTGATGCGCAGCTCCACGTGGTGTGTCTGGCCGTAGCGGCCCAGCACCAGCATCACGAGCTCGCGCGCCACCAGCACCGCCAGCGCCCAGCGGGGGAGCAGCGTGAAGTGCCAGCACACGACGACCGCGGAGATCACCAGCAGGCGGTCGGTGATGGGGTCCATCAGCGTGCCGAGGCGGCTGTACTGGCCGGTGACGCGCGCGGCGATGCCGTCGGCGTAGTCGCCCCAGCCGATCACGGCGAACAGCACGGCGGGCAGCGCCCCCACACCTTGCGCGCTGCTCAGCGCCAGCACCAGGAACACCGGGATCAGCGCGAGGCGCACGAAGCCGATCGCGTTGGGCACAGTCCACGGGCGCAGCGGCTGCCCGGCGGCGGTCTCGGGCGGCGGCGCGCCGGAGCGGTCGAGGCCGACCAGGCGGCGGATGGTGAGGCGGGGAGCTCGTCCGCCCAAGCCCGGCGGCGTCTGCCCACCATGCACGTGAGGCGCAGCGCCGTCCCCGCCGGGCGGGCGCCGGCCGTGGCCGCGAGGCTCTAGGGGAGCGTTTGGCACAGCTCGTCCACCGCCCGCACCAGCGTTTCGGGCTCGGCGTCCAGCGGCAGGCCGGGGGCGGGTTGGCGGCCGCGCCGCAGCTGCACCTCGATCTCGCCCGACTCCAGCGAGCGGCGGCCGATCGACAGGCGCAGCGGGCAGCCGAGCAGCTCGGCGTCGGCGAACTTCTCGCCGGCGCCCGCGTCGCGGTCGTCGTAGATCACCTCGACGCCGCCGGCTAGCAGCACGGCATACACGCGCTCGGCGGCGTCGCGCTCGGGCGTGCCCGGCCGGCCGAGCGCGACCAGGTGCACCGCGAACGGGGCGAGCGCGCGCGGCCAGGAGATGCCGTGCTCGTCGGCGTACTGCTCCACCGCGGCGGCCACGATCCGCGCCGGGCCGATTCCGTAGCAGCCCATCCAGATCGGCTGCTCGTGGCCGTGCTCGTCGAGGTAGCGGGCGTCGAGCGGCTCGGAGTAGCGGGTGCCGAGCTTGAAGATGTTGGCGATCTCGATCGCCGGCTCGATGCGGATGGGCTCGCCGTCGAGCGTGTCGCCGTCGTGCAGCTCCTCTTTGCCCAGCCGCGCGCGCACCACCTCGGCGTTGGCGGCGTAGCCGGAGTCGGTGAGCACCACGTCGTCCTCGCCGGCGGGGCACGGCGCCATGTACTCGTGGGCGCCACTGCCGCCCATCATCCCCACGTCGCCCTCCACGCGGTAAAAGCGCAGGCCGGTGCGCTCCATGATGCGGTCGTAGGCACCCACCTGCTTGTCATAACTCACCGCCAGCCCGTCGGCGTCGCGGTCGAAGGAGTAGGCGTCCTTCATGATGAACTCGCGCGTGCGCAGCACCCCGGCGCGCGGGCGCGGCTCGTCGCGCTCCTTCACCTGGAAGTGATAGAGCGCCAGCGGCAGGTCGCGATAGGAGCGCACGACCTGGGCGATATGCGTAGTGACGGCCTCCTCGTGGGTCATCGCCAGCACCAGCTCCGAGCCCTTGCGGTCGGTGAGCTTGAACAGCTCCTCGATCTCGATGCGCCCGGTTTTGCGCCACGGGTCGGCGGGCTGCAGCACCGGCATCAACAGCTCCTGGGTGCCGATCGCGTCCATCTCCTCGCGGATGATCGCCACCACCCGCTGGTGCACGCGCCAGCCGGCCGGCAGCCACGTCCACATGCCGGCGCCCAGCTGGCGCACGAGGCCGGCGCGCACCATCAGCTTGTGCGAGATCGCCTCGGCGTCGGAGGGGGCCTCCTTCTCGGTGGGCAGCAGGTACTCGGAGAGGCGGGTCATCGCGGGACATCCTATGCGCGGCGCGCGGCGACGGGAGCGTGCAGCCGAGCCCGTGGCGTGCGAGCGCGGCGGCCGGGTAGTTGTGCATTAACTTTTTGGACCCCAACCACTTCAATTTGTAAAGTAGTTGGCGTCCGTTTTTAAGACATCGACACACCCGCCCGCCCGCGCCGCGGGCAGTTCGGCGGGCCTTTGATAGAACAGCGCCCAACCGACCGGCGTAAAAAAACCCGGAGACAGAAGAAGGAGCCCCCATGGCCTACACCGTTCCGCCGCTCCCCTACGCGTATGACGCGCTGGAGCCGCACATCGACAAGCAGACGATGGAAATCCACCACGACAAGCACCACCAGGCGTACGTGGACAAGGTCAACGCGGCGCTGGAGGGGACAGAGTGGGCCGGCAAGGCGATCGAGGAGGTGCTGCAGAACCTCGACAGCCTCGGCGACAAGGAGAAGGCGGTCAAAAACAACGGCGGCGGCCACTACAACCACACGCTGTTCTGGGAGAGCATGGCGCCGGGGGCCGGCGGCGCGCCCGAGGGCGCGCTCGCGCAGGCGATCGACTCGGCGTTCGGCTCGTTCGCCGACTTGCAGGCCAAGCTGAAGGAAACGGGCATCAACCAGTTCGGCTCGGGCTGGTCGTGGCTGGTGCACGACGGCAGCGGCCTCGCGGTGCTCGGCAGCGCCAACCAGGACAACCCGATCTCAAACGGCCAGACCCCGCTGCTGGGCGTGGACGTGTGGGAGCACGCCTACTACCTCAAGTACCAGAACCGCCGCCCCGACTACCTGGACGCGTGGTGGAACACGGTCAACTGGGCGAAGGTGGCGGAGCGGTTCGCGGCGGTCAGCTGAGCGTGTTCTCGGCCGGCGCGATCAGCTGCGGCTGAAGCGCCGGCCGACCACCGGCGAGACGGCCTCGTCGAGGGCCACCGGTGCAGCGGGCGTGAGCATCGACTCCAGCACCGCGTCGGCCTGCTCGTCGTTCTCCGCGGCGGCTGCCTCCAGCGCGGCAAGTTTCTCGGGCGTCATCGCCGTGGCGTCCTCGTTGGCCGCCAACCACTGGCGCGCCTCGGCGGCGGCGGCCTCGTCGCGGTGCACCTGCTTGCCTGCCGCGTAGTAGCGGTCGATCTCCTTGAACAGCTCGTCCACCAGCTGCTCGGTGGGCACCTTCTTGAGCGGCTCGCCCTTGGAGTAGATCATGCCCATGTCTTTGGCGCCGGTGATGCCGAAGTCGGCGTGACGGGCCTCGCCGATGCCGTTGACCGCGCAACCCAGTACCGACACCTCGATCGGGTCCTCGTAGGCTTCCAAGCGCCGCTCCACCTCGGCAACCACGCTGTCCATGTCGAACTGCAGGCGCCCGCACGTGGGGCAGGCGATCAGGTCGGGGCCGCGCTGGCGCAGCTTCAGCGCCTTGAGGATCTCCCACGCGACCTTCACCTCCTCCTCGGCATGGAACGTGGAGAGCGAGATGCGGATCGTGTCGCCGATGTTGTCCGCCAGCAGCGTGCCGAGGCCGACGGCCGACTTCAGCGAGCCCGACCACTTGGTGCCGGCCTCGGTCACGCCGAGGTGCAGCGGGTAGGGGATCTTCTGCGCCAGCATCCGGTTGGATGCGATCGTGTTGGGCACCGAGGTCGACTTCATCGACACCTTGAAGTCGTAAAAGTCGAGGCTCTCCATCAGCGCGACGGTCTCCAGGGCCGCGGTCACCAGCGCCTCCACCGGGTTGTCGTACTCCAGCTGGCGCAGATGGCGGGGCAGCGAGCCCGAGTTGACGCCCACGCGCAGCGGCACGTTGCGCTCGCGCGCCAGCGCCACCACCTCCCCCACCTTCTCCGGCCCGCCGATGTTGCCGGGGTTGATCCGCACGCAGTGCGCCCCCGCCTCGATCGCCTTCAGCGCGAGCGTGTGGTTGAAGTGGATGTCGGCGATCACCGGGATCGGCGAGCGCTCCACGATCGTTTTCAGCGCCTCCACGTCCTGCTCGCGCGGCACCGCCACGCGCACGATGTCGGCGCCCGCCTCCGCCACCTTCACGATCTGGTCCATCGTCGCCGCGAGGTTGGCGGTCTCGGTCTTGGTCATCGTCTGCACGGCGACCGGCGCGCCGCCGCCGATCGGCACGCCGCCTACATACACCTGCCGCTGGGAAGCCATATACCGTGATTCTACGATGACGCGCCTTCCCTGCCGGTTTCGATGACAAGCCCCGTCAGCCGACGGGCGCCGCGATGAGCGCCACCGAGCCCTCCGAGGTGTACCCCACCGCGCGCGGCCCGCTGCCGCGCCTGGCCTCGCCCTACGCCGCCCGGGCGCGGCGGCGCCGCCACAAACGCTTCTTCGCGCTCACCCGCCTGCCGCCCGGTGGGCGGGTACTGGACGTGGGCTGCGGGCGGCTGGGGCTGCGGGCGCTGGAGCCGCGGCTGGACATAACCGGCCTCGACATCGCCCCCAGCCAGGGCTACCCCGGCCCGTTCGTGCAGGCCGACCCGGCAGAGGGCTTGCCGTTCGCCGACGGCGAGTGGGATCTGGTGTATTGCAACAGCGTGATCGAGCACGTGCCGCCCCCACGCCGCGCGGCGTTCGCCGCCGAGCTGCGCCGGGTGGGGCGCGGCTGGTACGTGCAGACGCCCGCCCGCTCGTTCCCGATCGAGCCGCACGCGCTGCTGCCGCTGGCGCACTGGCTGCCGGTGGCGCTGCGCCGCCCCTACTGGCGGCTGGGGGCGGCGGGCGACTGGGAGGAGATCGAGCTCTTGCGCCGGCGCCAGCTTGAAGCGCTGTTCGGTCCCCCGGCGCTGCCCGAGCGCGCCGGGCCGCTGGTCAAGAGCTGGGTGTGCGTGCGGCCCTGCGATCGGTAGCCGGCCGCGGCCGCGGTGTGGGCGCGGGGCCTGCGATCGGTAGCCGGCCGCGGCCGCGGTGTGGGCGCGTGGCCCTGCGCAGCCGTGGCGGTTGGAAACAGCAGGCATAAATCGGCGCGTCTACGCACTTGACCGCAAAACCAGTCCATTTGCAGGCAAAAATCATCCTGCATCCCGCCGCCCGCGGTCGCGCTCGCGTGCGGTCGTTGCGAGCGGTGGACGCATCCGATAGCTCTGCACGTGTCGGAACGGGGATGGGCAGCTTCACCGGCGTGGCGACCCACCTCCGCATATATGACGCACAACTAAATAACAGGGCAACGGAGGTTTGCACCCATGTCGAAGGTAAAGCTGATGCTGGCGAGCATGCTGTTGGTGTTCGCCGTCGGCGCAATCGGTGCCGCGTCTGCCTCAGCGCAGGCAGAGTTTAAACTGGGAGAAAGAGAAGGAAAACAACTTACGACTGACGAATTCGCGGAAGAAGCACACGTTAAAAGCAATCTCAAACTGGAAGGCGAAAAAGAGCCTACGATCGAATGCAGCAAAATGCAGATCGATGATGGCGTGGTTACAAACAACAGCCCAGAAGCGACGATCAAATCGCTCCACTTCGACGGCTGCGTGGACGTGTCAGAAAAAACGTGCGAAGTGCCGACGATCGAAACCGCCGCATTGAAGGACACGCTCCACGAAGATGGAGAAAAAGGCGATACGGACGAAACGTTCGAACCGAAAAGTGGGACAGAACTAGCTCACTTCAAACTCAAAGGCGCAGAATGCAAAGAAGCGAGCGAACTCAAAATCAAAGGTAAATTCACCTCAAAAAAGGAAGACAACGAAGCCCCCGAAGATGAACACAAATTGGGGATCGGTGTCACGTCCAGCTCGAAAGAACTCGAATATGGCGATCAGCTGAGATTCGGAGGTTTCAGCATCAACTTCGGGTGGGGCATGGTGATCAACGTCTTCTGGTTCTTATTTGGGTAGGTAGAGCACGGATATAGAGCACGGACAGGTAGAGCTCGGCCACAGGAGACGATGCGACGGGGGCCGCGGTGGGGCCCCCGTCGTTTGCCGGCCGGCGGCTCGACGCCCGGGAGGCGGCTGCGGCGGCCCCGGGAGGCGTACGGGGTGTCCTCAGGAGGCGTACCGGGCGCCCTCAGGCGGAGTACATCGCCTCGATCTCCGCCTCGTACTTGGCGGCGATCGGCTTGCGCTTGAGCTTCATCGTCGGCGTCAGCTCGTCCTCGCCCGGCAGCCAGTCGCCGGGGACGATCGTGAACTTCTTGATCTGCTCCACGCGCGCCAACCGCGAGTTGGCGGCGTCGATCGCATCCTGAACGGCCGCGCGCACCGCGGACTCTCCCGCGAGCTGCTCTAGGGTGCGCCCCTCGATGCCGTGCTGTGAGGCCCACATCGGCGCGAAGTCGGCGTCGAGCACGATCAGCGCGGTGTTGTAGGAACGGCGGTCGCCGATCGCGCACGCCTGGCCGATCAGCGGCGACACGCTCTTGATCGTGGCCTCGATGTTGGCGGGCGACATGTTCTTGCCGGCGGCGTTGATGATCAACTCCTTCTTGCGATCCACGATCCGCAGATAGCCGTCGTCGTCGAGCTCGCCGATGTCACCGGTGTGCAGCCAGCCGTCGGTGTCGATCGTGTCGGCCGTCTTTTGCGGGTCGCCGCGGTAGCCCAGCATCACCATCTCGCCGCGCATCAGCACCTCGCCGTCGTCGGCCAGCGCGATCTCCACACCCGGGGCCGGCGGCCCCACCGTGCCGAGCTTGATCCGGTCGCGTGGGTTGACGCACCCGGCGCCGCAGGTCTCCGACATCCCCCACAGCTCCGACACGGGGATGCCGATGGCGTGAAAGAACTCCAGCACCTCCAGCGGCGTGGGGGCCGCGCCGACGTTCACCGCGCGCACCTCGTCGAAGCCCAGCATCGCCCGCAGCCCGGCGAACATCTCCGCGTCGGCGGCCGCCACCTCGGCGGCCAGCTCCGCGGGCACCTCCTCCCCGCGCTGTTCGATCCGCACCTTCTCGATCGCCGCCTGAAGCGCGCGCTCGCTGCGCTCGCGCTGCTCGGGCGGCTGGCCGGCCACCATCGTCTCCAGGCCCGCCTTCAGCTTCTCCCAGATGCGCGGCACCGCGAAAAACCAGTGGGGGCGCACCTCCGGCAAAAACGCCACCACCTGGCGGGGGTCGGGGCAGCTGGTGATCTGCAGCCCGTACACGATCGGCAGGTAGTGGTGGGCGCCGCGCTCCGCTATGTGCGCCGCCGGCAGCCACGAGATCACGCGCGCCTGCTCGGGAAACTGCACCACGGTCTCGATGCCGCGCACCGCCGAGAGGAGGTTGCGGTGGCACAGCTGCACGCCCTTCGGCGGCCCGGTGGTGCCGGAGGTGTAGATCAGCGTCAGCACGTCCTCCGGCCGCACCTGCGCGGCGGCCTCCTGCACCGCTGCCTGCGCCCGCGGGTCGCGCCCGCTGGCTTCCACGTCGGCGAGCGCCAGCACGCCGTCGGGGAGCGACTTCGCCCCCTCGCCACCGTTGCTCGCGCCGTCCTCGCCCGCGCCACCCGGATCCACGAGGATCACGTGCTCGAGGTTGGGGAGGTTGCGGCGCGCTTCCAGCAACCGCTCCAGATACTGGCGCTCCACCACCGCCACCCGCGAGGCCGCGTCGGACACCACGTACTCGATCTGGTTGGCGGCGTAGGTTTGGTAGATCGAGAAGGGCGTTGCCCCCAGCGTGACGGCGGCGAGATCCACGACGTGGAACTCGGGCCGGTTGGAGAGCATGATCGCCACGGTGTCGCCGCGGCCCACACCGAGCTTGTGCAGGCCTCCGGCGAGGTCGCGCACGCGCGTACGCCACTGCGCCCACGTGAGCGTGTGCTCGTCGCCTTTGGTGCGGATCGCCACCCGATCGGCCAGCGCGGCGCAGGTGAGGTCGAAGGCCTCGACGATCGTGGCGGCGTGCGCCGCACTGCGGCCCTGTGCGTCAGGCGCGGGACCAGCGGGCTGCTGCGGTGCGGTGGCGCTCTCCATCGTGCTCCCTCCTCGATCGCTGGCAACTCGGCTTACACAACGCTAGCGAAATGCGGAGGTCCCGGTAGGGCCGCTCGTCATCCACCCAGCCGGCTGATGTCGTTGCTCAACCCGTTGATGACCAAAAACGCCAGCAACACGATCCCCACCGAGCTGAAACGCCACATCGCCGCCAGCGACACGCGCCGGCCGCGCACCTTCTCGGCCAGCGACCACAGCACGTGACCGCCGTCGAGCGGCAAAAACGGGAAGAGGTTGACGATCGCGAGCGCCAGCGACACGAAGCCGATGATCACCAGCGCGTAGCCGGCGCCGGCGGTGACCGCTTCCTGGGTGGACACCGTGATCCCGACGATGCTGCTGAATTCGCTGCGCGCCTTGGCGCTGGTGAAAGCCCGGCCGATGTTGGTGAACGTCTGTAGGGTGATCCCCCACATCTCGCCGAGCGCGGTTGCGGCGGCGGCAAACGGGCCGTAACGCTTGGGGGTGGCGCCGAAGTCGAACCCGATCAGCATCCGCTTGAGCTGGACGTTGTAGCGGGGATAGACCGACACGCCGACCACGTGCCCGGAACGCCTCACCGTCAACCGCACCGGAGTCGCCGCCCGGCAGCCTTCGGTTGGCGCCCCTGAGCAGCGATGGGCGCCGATCGCCTTGACTGCCGAGCTGGCCGTCACGGGATGACCGTCGACGGTGAGTATTCGATCGCCCAGCCGCAGCGCGCGGGCGGCCGGCTTGTGCTGCTCGATGGCGACAACCTTCGTATTGGAGACCCGTGTGTGGATCGACGGGTTGAGCTGTTCCAACGTGTACGTGCCGTTGACGCTGCCCGCGAACAGGATCGCCCAAAACAGCACGAACGCGATCAGCAGGTTGACCCCGGGGCCGGCGAGGATCACGGCGATGCGCTTCCACGGCTCCTTCATGTAGTACGCGCGCACCGCCAGGCGCAGGTCCATGTTCTTCGTTTCTTCGGGGCTCATCCCCGTGATCTTCACGAACCCGCCCGCGGGGATCGCGCCGATCATGTACTCGGTTTCCCCCTTGCGGAAGCCCACCAGCTTCGGGGGGAAGAACAGCGAGAAGCGCTCCACGCGCATCCCCACCGCCTTGGCCACCGCGAAGTGGCCGGCCTCGTGCAGGATCACCAGCAGGGAGATGCCGAGGATCGTGAGGACCCAGCTCATGCGACGACCGCCCGCGGCGGCGAGCCTGCGTGGGGAGCGCGTGTCATGCGCTCAGTGTCGCAGGCGGCGGGGAGATCGGATGGGTCACTGCCCTTCAATCCTCGGAGAGGCTGAGGGCTTTGTCCGCCCGGGCATGGGCCTCGGCGCTTGGCTCACCATGCTCGGCGATCAGTTCCGCAACAAGCTCGGCGAGGGCGTTCTCATCCTTCCCGTGCTCGGGGCGGGGCCTTGCAAGCGCGTCGAAGTGCGCTGCGGAGACGTAGCCGGACACGCGTGCGGCGTCGCCCCGAGCGACTGTCGGAACTCACGCCGCCGCCACAACCGCCTCGCCCGCCACCTCACGCGCTTGGCGGTCGGCTTCGTAGAGCGACTCGAACGCGCGCACCGGCTCACCGGGCAGCCGCTCCAGGGTGGTGGCGATCACCGCGGGGATGCCGGTGAACGACAGGCGCTCGGCGAGGAACGCGTGCACGGCGACCTCGTTGGCTGCATTGAGCACGCACGGCGCGGTACCGCCTGCCGCGGCGGCCTCGCGCGCCAGGCGCAGGCAGGGGAAGGCGCGGAGGTCGCACGGCTCGAACGTGAGTTGGCCGACCTCCACCAGGTCGAGCGGCGCCACCGGCACGTCGACGCTTTCGCCACCGTGCAGCGCGTAGGAGATCGCGATGCGCATGTCGCGTGGGCCGATGTGGGCGAGCAGCGCGCCGTCGGCCAGCTGGATGAGGCCGTGGATCAGCGACTGGGGGTGCACCACCACGTCGATCCGCTCGTACGGCGTGCCGAACAGATGGTGGGCCTCCATCAGCTCCAGACCCTTGTTCATCAGCGTGGCGGAGCCGATCGTGTTCATGCTCCCCATCGCCCACGTCGGGTGGGTGAGCGCCTGGGCAACCGTCACCTCCTGCAGCTGCGCGGGCGTGTATCCGCGGAAGGGCCCGCCGCTGGCGGTGATCACCAGCCGATCCACCGCTCCGGGGGGCTGGCCGGCGAGCAGTTGGTGCAGGGCGGTGTGCTCGGAGTCCACGGGCACGATCTGCGCACCGGTGGCTTCCGCCAGCGCGGTAACCAGCTCGCCGCCGACGACCAGCGACTCCTTGTTGGCCAGCGCCAGGTCGATCCCCTCGCCGAGCGCCGCCACCGTGGGCCCGAGGCCGGCGGAGCCGACGAGCGCGTTGAGCACCAGATCGGCGCCCGACTCCACCACCAGCCGCACGAGTCCCTCGGCGCCGTGCAGCACCTCCCCGTCGGTCCACGCCTCCGCGGCGCGCGCCCCGGCGTCGGGCTCGACCAGCGCGATCCGGGGCACGCCGTGCGTGCGGGCCTGCTCCACCAGCGGCTCCCACGAGCGCCCGGCGGAGAGCCCAACCAGCTCGAACCGGTCGCTGCGCGCGACGATGTCGAGCGCCTGCGTGCCGATCGAGCCGGTGGAGCCGAGAATCAGCAGGCGCTTGGGCATGGGCACCGAGAGTAGAGAGTAGTGACAGGGTCTCTACTGTGTCTCAGGCACGGGTATCGCGAAAACCTCGAGCTCGTCTATCCCATCGAAGTCAGCCGGGTTGCATGTATAGACGGGCAGATCGGCCGCGAGCGCGGTTGCCGCGATCATCGCGTCGTAGGCTCGTGCGGAAGCCTTGCGGCCGGAGCGCCGCAGTGAGGCGGCGACGCGTCCGAAGGCACGAGCGGCGCCTGAGTCGAACGGGAGCGGGTCGAAATCCGACTCGGCCTGCTGGAGATGGGCCTGGCGCGCGGCTCGCTCGCCGTCATCGTCGGCCACGAGCGGACCGACCGACAGCTCGGCGAGGGTCACGGCCGTGATCAGCGGCTCGGCGGGCAACGCCGCCGCGTCGCTGAGGCGTTGCAGGAGGATGACGGTGGAGGTGTCGAGAATCCCCCGTGTCGCCGGCGGCGCCTCGGCGAGCGGCTCGCTCACAGGCTCGTGTCGAGCAATCGATCGACATCCGCACGCAGCGCCACGGGATCCACGCGCGGCAACCGGCGCCAGCGGCTCAACAGGGTCTCCGCAGCGAGCGCAGGGCGCGAAACGGCCCGCAACTCGGCAACCGCCTTCCCCGAGCGTGTGACCACGATCGGCTCCCCCCGCGTGGCGCGGTCGACCACCTCGCCACCATGGTTGCGAAGCTCTCGGATGCTTACGCTGGCCATGCCGCGCAGTGTATCACGTGTGATACTTGATCGTGGGCGCTCGCGGTGCTCGGGCGAACGAACCTAGTGAACGTACGCCAGCCAGATGTAATACCCCACCACCGCCGTGAACAGCACCGCGTCGAGGCGGTCGAGCGCGCCGCCGTGGGCGCCGAACAGGCCGCCGGCGTCCTTGACGCCGGCGTGGCGCTTGAGAAACGACTCGAACAGGTCGCCGACGGGGCCGGCGAGCGCGATTCCGAGGCCGAGCACGAGCGCGTGGGTGCCGGGCAGCCATTCCTGGTAGCGGCCGGCCAGCCACACGCCGGCCACGGCGAAGATCATGCCGGCCACGAGACCCTCGACGGTCTTGCCGGGCGACACGCTGGGCGCCAGCGGGCGGCGGCCGAAGAGGCGCCCGCCGAGGTAGGCGCCGGTGTCGCCGAGGAAGGTGCCAACCAGCACGTCGATCACGATCCCCTCGCCGTGGGGCAAACCGCGGAGCATCACCGCGTGGGCCAGCGCGAGGCCGATCCAGAAGACCCCCAGCAGTGTGATCGCCAGGCCGCCGGCGGACGGGTGCGGTTGCAGGAGCGTCAGCAGGAACAGCACGGGCAGCGAGGCGACGGCCGCCAGCAGCACCTGTGAGGGGCCGCCGTACTGCGCGGCGGCAATCAGCCCCGCGAGCGCGATGAAGCCGGCGAGCCGCACGGGGTGGGTGCGCGCGTACATGGCGCACAGCTCGTGCATGCAGATCCACGCCAGCGCCAGCACGCCCAGCGCGAAGATGGGGCCGCCCTCGATGACGATGAACAGCGCGAACGCGATCGCGGGGACCGCGGCCAGCACGCGTGCGCCGAGGTCGGAGCGGGGCCGGCGGCCGCCGGCCTTCCCCTCGGTATCGGGCGGGTGCATGGAGGCGCGCAGGCGCCGGCGCGCGGGGGTGTGGGAGGAAGCGGGCATCGCTCGTTCAGCGCCCGCCGAACCGTCGCCGCCGGGCGCTGAACTCATCCAGCGACTGCTGGAAGGAGTCGCTGGTGAAGTCGGGCCAAAGCTCGTCGCGGAACACCAGCTCGGAGTAGGCCGACTGCCACAGCAGATAGTTGGACAGCCGCCGCTCGCCGCTGGTGCGAATGATCAGGTCGGGGTCGTGCATCTCGGGCGCGTAGAGACAGCCGCGGAAATCCTCCTCGGTGCCGCCTGTGAAGCGCGTGGCCGCGTCGAGGATCTCGGCGCGCCCACCGTAGTTGAAGGCGACGAACAGCGTGATGCGGTGGTTGGCGTCGGTGAGCTCCTCGGCCCAGCGCATCTGCTCGACGAGCCCATCGGGCACCCCGGCGCGGCGGCCGATGAAGCGCATGCGCACCCCTTCGGCGTGCAGCTCCGGGGTTTCGGAGGCGATGCGGCGCGAGAACATGTCGAACAGGCCCCGCACCTCCTCGGGCGAGCGCGACCAGTTCTCGGTGGAGAACGAGTAGACGGTGAGCTCGCGCACGCCCAGCTCGACGGCGTCGCGCAGACGCGCCTTGACGGTGTCGGCGCCGGCCTCGTGCCCGGCGTTGACGGGCAGGCCGCGCGCACGCGCCCAGCGGCCGTTGCCGTCGGTGATGATCGCCACGTAGCGCGCCGCGGTAGGCTCGGCGCCGGCCATCAGACTTCGAGGATCTCCTCTTCCTTGACCTTCAGCACCCCGTCGAGGTCGGAGATGCGCGCGTCGGTGAGCTTCTGCAGCTCCACCTCGGCGCGGTGCTCGTCGTCGGAGCCGGCCTCGCCTTCGTCCTTGAGCGTGCGCAGGTCGTGCATGACGTCGCGGCGCACGTTGCGGACCTTCACGCGCCCCTCCTCAACCAGATGGCGCACGACCTTCACCAGCTCGCGGCGGCGTTCCTCGGTGAGCTCGGGCACCACGAGGCGTACGACGGAGCCGTCGTTGGAGGGGTTGAGACCGACGTCGGACTCGTTGATGGCCTTCTCGATGAACTTGATGGAGGACTTGTCGTAGGGCTGCACGGTGAGCAGCCGCGCCTCGGGGGCGGAGATGGTGGAGAGCTGGTGCAGCGGCGTGGGGGCGCCGTAGTAGTCGACCACGATCCGCTCCAGCAGGGCAGGCGAGGCGCGGCCGGTGCGCACGGTGGCGAGCTCGTGCTGGGTGGACTCCACCGACTTCGACATCCGCGCGCCGGCGTCGGCGAGCAGTTCGTCGATCATCTCAGCGGCCATCGCGTGCCCCTTCCACGGACGCGGCTCGGCGACGGTGTCGCTGAGAACGTCCTTCTAGTTTCAAGTTGCGTATAACCATAGATGTGCAGTGCTCGAAAAGTCAGTGTGCACACGCACGCGGTTCAAGCGTCGCCGCCGTGCTCGTCGTCGCTGGGGGGCGTCGACACCAGCGTGCCGACCCGCTCGCCGGAGATTATCCGCGCGATGGAGCGCTGGTCGTCCATGTTGAAGACGTTGAGCGGCATGTTGTTCTCCATGCACAGCGCCAACGCCGTGGAGTCCATCACCCGCAGCCGTTGCTCCAGCGCCTCCATGTGGGTGATCTCGGGGATGAACCGCGCCGTGGGATCGAGCGCGGGGTCGGCGGTGTAGACGCCTTCGACGCCGTTCTTGGCCATCAGGATGATTTCGGCGTGGATCTCGGCGGCGCGCAGCGCGGCGGCGGTGTCGGTGGTGAAGAACGGGTTGCCGGTGCCGGCGGCGAAGATCACCACGCGCCCCTTCTCCAGGTGGCGCATGGCGCGGCGGCGGATGTAGGGCTCGGCCACCTCGGAGATCGCGAGCGCCGACTGCACGCGCGTGTCGGTGCCGCTCTTCTCCAGCGCGTCCTGCAACGGCAGCGCGTTGAGCACGGTCGCCAGCATCCCCATGTAGTCGGCGGTGGAGCGGTCCATGCCGGCGGCGGCCCCCTTCATGCCGCGGTAGATGTTGCCGGCGCCCACCACGATCGCCACCTCGACGCCCTGGTCGTGCACGGCGGAGACCTGTTGTGCGACCGTGTCGATGCGCGCGGGGTCGGTGCCAAACGGCAGCTCGCCCATCAGCGCCTCGCCGGAGAGCTTCAGCAGGATGCGTTTGAACGCCGGGGCCATCGGGGGGAGCCTACAGTTTGCGTTTGGTGCGCATCCGCGCGAGCGAGCGGGAGCAACGCGGCTGGCAGGGGCGGGGCTTCCGTGCCCCGCCATCGTGGCGGCACTACTGGCCGATGGCGAAGCGCGTAAACCGGCGGATGACCACATTCTCGCCGGTCTTGGCGGTGAGCTCGTCGCGCAGCTGTTGCACCGACTTGCCCTCGAAGCGGGGGTTGTGCATCTCCTGCTCCAGCAGCACGATCGTCTTGTACCAGGCGTCGAGCTTGCCCTCGACGATCCGGCCCCGCACGTTCTCCGGCTTGTCGGCCGCTTCCTGCTCGTAGATGCGCGCCTCGGCGTCGCGCAGCTCGGCGGGCACGTCGTCGCGGCCGACATAGGCGACGGTGGGAGAGGCGGCGATCTGCATGGCGATGTCGCGGGCGAAGCCGGTGAAGTCGTCGTTGGAGGCGACGAAGTCGGTGTTGCAATCGACCTCGATCAGCACGCCGACCTTGGCGCCGGGGTGGATGTAGGCCTGCACGGTGCCCTCGGTGGCGGTGCGCTCACCGAGATCCTGGATCTTCTTGCCCTGGCGCAGCCGCAGGATCTCGATCGCCTTGTCGATCTCGCCGCCGGCCTCGGCGAGCGCCTTCTTGCAGTCCATCATCCCCGCGCCGGTGCGGTCGCGCAGGGCCTTGACGTCTTTGGCGCTGATCTCAACCGCATTCATGCCTGGGCCTCCTGGGCGCTGGTCGGCTCGGTGGTCTCAGTGGTGGATGCCGCGCCATCGGGAGATGCTTCGGCGGGCGGCTCGGCCGCCGCCTCGGGAGCGGTCGCGGGCACGGCGGTCTCCCCGGCCTCGGGAGCGGTCGGCTCCGGGGCGGGCTCGGGCGCGGCAGCCTTCGCCTCGGGCGCTGGCGGCGCCTCGGGCGGGGACGCCTCCGCCTGAGGCCGGGGTGCGGCGGGCTGGGCCTGTGCGGCCGCCTGCTTGGCCGCCTCGGCCTGAGGCTGGGGTGCGGCGGGCTGGGCCGGCGCGGCCGCCTGCTTGGCCGCCTCGGCCTGAGGCTGGGGTGCGGCGGGCTGGGCCGGCGCCGCCTGCTTGCCCGCCTCGGCCCGGGCCGCCTCCGCCTTGGCCGCGGCGGCCGCGGCCTGTTGCGCGGCGAGGCGTTCCTGCGCCTCGCGGGCGGCCTGTTCCTCGGCCTCGCGGCGCGCGGCATCTTCCTCGGCTTCGCGTTTGGCGCGCGCCTCCGCCTCGATGCGGGCGCGCTCTTCGGCTTCCTGGCGGGCGCGTTCCTCCTCGGCGCGGAACACGCTGTGGCCCTCTGACACCACGTCGCCGATGGCGCGGGCGATCAGCGAGCAGGAGCGGATGGCGTCGTCGTTGCCGGGGATCACGAAGTCGATCCCGTCGGGGTCGCAGTTGGTGTCGACCAAGCCGATAATCGGGATCCGCAGCCGCTGCGCCTCGCGCACGGCGATGGTCTCGGTTTTGAGGTCGATCACGAACATCGCGTCGGGGACGCGCTGCATGTCTTTGACGCCGCCCAGGTTGGCGCGCAGCTTGGCCAGATCGGCCTGGCGGGCCATCCGCTCGCGTGTGGGCAGCAGCGCCAGCTGGCCCTCGGCCTCGAACCGTTCGAGATCGTGCAGGCGGCGAATGCGCAGGTTGATGGTTTGGAAGTTGGTGAGCAAACCACCCAGCCAGCGGTGGTTGACGTAGGGCATGCCGGACGCCTGCGCGACGTCGCGGATGACGTCGCGCGCCTGCTTCTTGGTGCCCACGAACAGCACCGTGCCGCCGCGGTGGGCGAGCGTGCCGGCGAACTCGCGCGCCTGCTCCAGCAGAACGGCGGTCTTCAGCAGATCGATGATGTAGATGCCGCCGCGCTCGCCGTGGATGAAGCGGCGCATCTTCGGGTTCCAGCGGCGCGTCTGGTGGCCGAAGTGCACGCCGGCCTCCAGAAGTTCCGCGATTCCTACTTGAGCCACGGTTGGTCTCCTTGTGGTGTCCTTGGTTATGGGTACTGCGTCCACACGGCGGTCGCGGACTCGCGGCAAGCCACCGGCGCCGGCCGGTGCAACGCGAGCAGGGCCACGATCGATGCCCGTGCGGGTAGGGGTCTGGATCAGCAGGTCACGATACCCCAAATCGGCCTACTCCTCGGCCCGCACCAGCGCGGCGGCGAGATCGGCGGGCAGCGGCGAGTGCACCTCGAGCGGCGCGCCGGTGATCGGGTGGGTGAGGCACAGACGGATGGCGTGCAGAAACTGGCGCTCCAAACCCAGCATCCCCGCGGTGCCGTACTCGGGGTCGCCGGCCACCGGGTGGCCGATCGCCTGCAGGTGCACGCGGATCTGGTGGGTGCGGCCGGTGTCGAGATGCAGCCGCAGCAGCGAGTGGGCGGGCAACGCGCGCTCCAGCTGAAAATGGGTGCGCGCGTCGCGCGGGAAGTTGCCACCCACCGCCATCCGCGTGCGCACGCTGGGATCGCGCCCGATCGGCGCCTCGATCGTGCCGGTGCGCGCCGGCGGGCGGCCCTCCACGAGCGCCAGGTACTCGCGTTCGACGGTGCGCGCCGCCAGCGCCTGCTGCAACATGCGCAGCACCTCCTCCGAGCGCGCCACCACCAGCAGGCCGGAGGTGTCGCGGTCGAGGCGGTGGACGATCCCGGGTCGATTGGGATCCCCACCCACCCCGCCGCCGCCGGCGATGCCGGCGAGCAGCTGCGAGAGCGTGCCCTCGTGGTGCCCGCGCGCGGGGTGCACCACCAGACCGGCGGGCTTGTCCACCACCAGCAGGTGGTCGTCTTCGTAGGCGATCGTGAAGGGCGTAACTGCCATCGCGATGAGCACTGCTAAGGCGATCGCGGCCGCTCGCCGCGTGGGCGCTCGATCACGAGCAGCAAGATCAACACACCCAGTGTGATGGAAACGTCGGCGAGGTTGAAGGGCGGCCAGCCCAACGGCAACTTGACGAAGTCCGTGACATACCCGGCGCGCAGGCGGTCGATCACGTTGCCCAGCGCGCCCCCCAACAGCATTCCCGTGGGCAGCCAGATCAGCGGCCGCGAGGTGTGCAGCGCGAAGTACGCCAGCAGCGCCGCCAGCGCCAGCGCGATCACCACCGTCACGGCGACCGGATCGCCGGGGAGGAAGCCGAAGGCGACTCCGCGGTTGCGCGTGTTCACCAGCGCCAGACCCGGCAGCACGCCGCGTTCTTCGCCCTGCGCGATCCCCGCGCGCACGGCGTGCTTGGCGAGTTGGTCGAGCGCGATCACCGCCAGCGCGACAAGCATCGTGCGCGCCCACGGGGAATGCAGCGGACCGATCGGGCTGGAACGCGGGGAGGCGGTCATCGGGGAGGAGGTCATCGGAAGCGTGGCGCGACGCCCGGAGCCGCGGGGAACAGTCCAACGGGAGGCGGCGAGGCGATCAACCGTGGATGATGCCCTGCACGACGACGCTGTTGATCAGCTCCAGCGCGATCAGCGCCACGATCGGGCTGAAGTCGATGCCGCCGAAGCTGGGGAGCACGCGGCGGAAGATCCGCAGGAACGGTTCGCACACGTCGCGCAGAAAGCCGATGACGGCGCTCACCGTGCGCGAGTAGGGCGGTCGCACGCCGAACGCGAACAACCACCCCACCACGATGTGGGCGAAGATCATCAGGATGTACACGTAAATCAGCGCCGACAGGTAGTCGGCCACCTCGATGCGGGCGCTGGCCAGCGGGAGCATCACCGCCGCACCCCCCGGCCGCGACCGGCTCCCACGCGGCCGCCGCCACGCCGGCGCAGCACGGCGTCGAGCGCGTCGCTGAATGCCGCTCGCACGCCCCCGCGCTCCAGCGCGTCCAAACCGCGCGCCGTGACCCCCCCGGGCGAGGTCACCTCCCGGCGCAGCGCCAGCGTGTCGTAGTCGCGGCGGCGCAGCAGCTCGGCGGTGCCGGCCAGCGTCGCCACCACCAGCCGCGCGCTCTCGGCGGCGGGGATGCCGCGGCGCACGCCGGCGTCCACCTGCGCCTCGGCCACCAGCGCCACATAGGCGGGCGCGCACGACATCAAACCCATCGCCACGTCCACCAGCGCGTCGTCCAGCACCACCAGCTCTCCCAGCTCCCCGAACAGCTCCCGCACCTGAGCGTCGAGGGCGCTGTCCCCGCCCAGGGCATCCGCGTCCCGGTCCGGGTCGGCGGCCTGCACGATCGCGCCCCGTCGGACCTCGGCGGGCAGCGAGGGGATGAAGCGATACACGGGGCGGTCGGGGTATGCGCGCTTGAGCGCCTCCAGCGGCGTGGCGGCAAGGATCGACGCGACCGCGCGCGCGTAGGGCGCCACTTCCTCGGCGACGCGCTCCAGCAGCGGCGGCTTGTGGCACAGCACCACCAGCTCGGCGCGCGCCGCCACCTCCCCGTTGCTCGCCAGCGCCTCCCCACCGATCTCCGCAACCAGGGCCCGCGCGCGGTCGGGCACGGGGTCGAAGCACAGCACCGGCCGTCCCCAACCCCGCGCCATCGCGCGCGCCATGTTGCCGCAGCCGATCAGACCAACCTGCATCGCGCGCTTAGGCTATCGGGCTTTCCGGGCCCCACGGGGGGCTGCCCCGATCACGACTGATTGAAAAAGCCCTTCTCAATCAACCGCGCGCGCTCCTCGGCGGAGATCTCGACGTTGCGCGGGGTGAGCATGAACACCTTGTCGGCGATCCGCTGCATGCCGCCATCCAGTGCGTAGGTGAGACCCGAAGCGAAATCGATCAAGCGCTTGGCCAGATCGGTTTCGGTGCCCTGCAGGTTGAGGATCACGGGGATCGAGTCCTTGAAGCGGTCGGCCACCTGCTGGGCGTCGTTGAACGACTTGGGGATCACCAGGTGGACGCGCACGTCGCCGTTGGTGCGCGTGCCCACCGAGCGCAGCACAGTGGTCGGTCCGCCGCCGCCGCCGCCGCGAGCGCCCGCGCGGCCCGCGGCGCGCTCGGGTGGCTCTTCGTCGGAGAAGATTTCGTCGAAGTCGTCACGCCGGCGGCGCAAACGCCGAACGTTGGGCCGCTCGCGGTAGCGGTCCTCGAGCGCCGCCTCGTGCGGGGTGTCGTCTTCGTACTCCTCGTGGTACTCCTCGGCCAAGCCGAAGTACACGAGCGCACGGTGCCATGAGTCGCGGAACGCCATTCAGTTGGAAGTCTTCGCCAAACGCGGCATTTTCCCTGCTCATCGTAGCGTTTGCGCGTGAGCGGGAACGTCGGCGGGGTTTATGTGTCGCAAATTGGACGCCAACTAGCTTCACAAAGTGAAGTAGTTGGGGTCGCAAAAGTGAACACACAACACCGCGTGGCCGATCGGGTGGAGCGCTCGAGGGGCGTGGTCAGCGCAACAGCACCGAGCCCAGCCTCACGATCGTGGCGCCCTCTTCCACCGCGGCGGTGTAATCCTGGGAGGTGCCCATCGAGAGCTCGGCCAAGCCATGCTCCCGGGCGAGCTCGCGCAGGGCGGCAAACCAGCGGCGGCTGTCGTCGGGGTCGCCGGCCGGCGGCGGCATCGTCATCAGGCCGGCCACACGGAAAGGGGAGCGCTCCAGGTAGCGCGGCAGCTCCTCCGGCGCCACGCCCGCCTTGCCGGGCGCGCGCGCCACGTTCACCTGCACCAGCACTTCCATCCCCGGCCGCGCCTGCTCGCGATGGTGCTCCAGCGCCCGCAGCGCCGACTCGCTGGCCAGCGAGTGGATCATCCGCGCGTGCGGCACGACCAGGCCCACGCGGCGGCTCTGCAGCTGCCCGATGAAGTGCCACGCGAAGCGCTCTCCGCACGCGCCCACCTTGCGCTGCAGATCCTGGGCGCGGTTCTCCCCCACCACCCACACGCCGGCCTCGGCGAGCGCGGGAAGATCCTCCAGGGCCACATACTTGGTGGCCGCCAGCACCTGCACCTCGGAGGGGTCGCGGCCGACCTCACGGGCCGCGAGCACGATTTCTTCTCGCACCCTCGCCAGATTGGCGCGCACGCGCTCGGCGTCTACCGGCGCGATCAGCTCAGCCACGCGATTCCCGCCTGGCGCCCGGCGCCGAGGCCTTCGCGGCGGTGGGAGAAGAAACGGGGGTCGCAGATCGTGCACACGCCCACGTCCTCCACCCGCGCCGCCCCCACCGCCCGCAAACGCTCGCCGGCAATCGCGGCCAGGTCGAGGTTGCGGCCGCGGCGATGGGCGCCACGGCCGTCGGCGTCGCCGAACACCGCGTGCACCTCCTCGCCCACCTCATAACAACAGCCGCGCGCGCCCGGGCCCACCAGCGCCGTGATCTCGCCGCGCGCGCCCAGCTCACGCACCGCCCCCACCCCCTCCTCCAACACTCCCGCGGCCAAACCGCGCCAGCCGGCGTGCAGCGCCGCCACCACGCCGTCGGCCAGGAGGATCACCGGCAGACAGTCGGCCACCAGCACCATCGCGCCCACCCCCCGCAGGGCGGTGGCATGGCCGTCGGCGTCGAGCGCCAGTCGCTTGCCGTCGCGGCCGTCCACCGCGACGACACGCTGTACGGTGGCGCCGTGCACCTGGCGGCTGGCGCACAGCCACCGCAGCCCCAGCCGCGCGCGCAGCTCATCGCGCCGGGCACTGCCCTGCTCGGGCGTGGCGCCGCGCAAGGTCGAGAGATTGCCGTCCTCGCACGTCGTAAACAGCGCGTGGCCGCCTCCGGGGAGCGCGAAGCGCATCGCTCTAGCGCACCCGCAGCGCCGCCGCCAGCTCCGCCGCGCGGCCGTCGTCGAGCTGCTCGTCCAGCTTCGCGCACAGCGCCGCTTCCAAACGACGGCCGATCTCCGGGCCCTCGGGGATGCCGGCGGCAATCAGATCGTCGCCGGTGATCTGCAAATTCACGTGGCGCAGCTGGGTCAGCCAGCGATGCGCAGAGCCCCACGCGTCGCTCCAGCCCGACTCGTCCCATGCGCCCGCCAGCGCCACGCCCTCCAGCGACTCGTGCGAGACCGCCTCGTAGATCTCCGAGCTCTCTTCGGCGTGCGCCAGCTCGTCCGCCATCGCGTCGGCGCAGATCGCCATCCGCAGCACCCGCTCGCGGTCGGTGCCCGGAAACCCCATGCCGTCCAGCAGCTCGTACATCGCCAGCTCCACACCCTCCTCCAACACATCCGCGCCCATCGGCCTGAACATCACCCCCAGCAGCAGCAGATCGGGGCGCAGCGGCGCTCCCGGGCTGCTGGCCGCCGCTTCCGCCAGCAGATCCAGCGCGGATGCCGCCAGGCGCGCGTCGAATCCCAGCCGCTCCTCGAGCGCCGCCAACACCCCCAGCTCCCTCAGCGACTGCAGCGCCGCCACCGGGTCGGGCTCGCCCAGCGCCAGGCGCAGCTCGGCGCCCACGCGCGCGCGCGACACCGTGTCAAGCGCCTCTCCCGCCAGCGCTTGCGCGGCCAGCTGGGCGGTGTGCTCCTCGATTTCGAAGCCCGTTCGGGCGCGGTAGCGCCCCAGCCGCCACAGACGGGTGGGGTCGTCGATGAAGCTGCCGTCGTGCAGCACGCGCAGCAGTCCCGCCCGCAGATCCTCGCGGGCGTGCTCCACGGCGCTCAGCTCGCCTGCGCGGGGGCCTGCGAGTGCCAGCGCGATCGCGTTGACCGTGAAGTCGCGCCGGCGCAAATCCTCCCGCAGCCCCGCCGGCTCCACCTCGGGCAGCGCCCCGGGCGCCGGGTAGCGCTCGCGGCGGGCGCGCGCCACGTCGACTCGCGTGCCGCCCACCGTCACGGTCGCGGTGCCAAAACGATCGTGCACATGGGCCTCGCCGCCAAGCCCCGCCAGCAGTCCCTCCCCCTCATCCTCCTCCCCCGCTCCCGCCTCCACCACCACATCCAGCTCGCGGGGGGTCTCGCCACGGAGCAAATCGCGCACAGCGCCCCCTACCAGATACACCCCCTCGCGGGCAACCGTCAGCAGTTGCTCGCCGCCGGGCTGGGCACGCAGCGCCTCAAGCAGCTCGGACGGCAATGCCCTGCTCCCGCAAGTGCGCCTTCGCCTCGGCGATCGTGTGGCGGCTGTAGTGGAAGATCGAGGCGCACAATGCGGCGTCGGCGCCGGCGCGCAGCGCCTCGGCCAGGTGGCCCAGCTCGCCGGCGCCGCCGGAGGCGATCACCGGCACGCCCACCGCCCCGCTCACCGCGGCGGTCAGTTGCAGGTCGTAGCCATCGTTGGTGCCGTCGCGGTCCATGCTGGTGAGCAGTATCTCGCCCGCGCCGCGCTCGGTGGCCTCCCGTGCCCACTCCAGCACGTCGCGCCCGGAGGGAGTGCGCCCGCCGGCGACGTACGCCTCCCACGGGGAGTGTGTCGGGAGTGTGTCAGCGGGGGTGAGGGTGTATGTGGTCTTTGTCGAGTGCGTATCACCATCGTTATACGCAGTTGTCGATTGCAAAAGCTCCCTCGTGCGCTTGGCGTCGATCGCGAGCACCACGCACTGCGCGCCAAACACCCGCGCCAGCTCGTCGATCAGCTCAGGTCGCGCCAGCGCCGCGGAGTTGACCGACACCTTGTCGGCGCCCGCGTCCAGCACCGCCTGCGCGTCCGCCACCGAGCGGATGCCGCCGCCGATCGTGAACGGCACGAACACCTCGTCCGCCGTGCGCCGCGCCAGCTCCACGATCGTCTCGCGCCGCTCGTGCGTGGCGGTGATGTCGAGAAACACCAGCTCGTCGGCGCCCTCGCGGTCGTAGTGGGCGGCCAGCTCCACCGGGTCGCCGGCGTCGCGGATGTCGAGGAATTCCACGCCCTTCACCACGCGGCCGCCATCGACGTCGAGGCAGGGGATCACGCGCTTGAGGTGCACGCGCTCACGGTAGCGGCCCGTGGCTCAGACAGTAAGCGGGCCGCAACTCAGGCTGTAAGCGGGTCCGCGGCTCAGACAGTAAACGGGTCCGCGGCTCAGACAGTAAGCGCTGCCTTCGCTTCCGCCACGGTGAAGCGACCCTCGTACAGCGCCTTGCCGACGATCACGCCCGTCAAGCTCGGCTCGCCCAGCGCCGCCAGGGCCCGGAGGTCATCGATTTGGCCGATGCCGCCTGAGTAGATCAAATGGGCCGACTCGCCCACCGCGCGCGCCGCCCACACCACATCCTCGCGACCCACGCCGCTCAGCATGCCGTCGCGGTCCACGTCGGTGTACGCCAGCTCCTTCACGCCGCGCGCGATCAGGTCGGCGAACACCTCGCGCGTGCTCACGTCGCTCGGCTTCGTCCAGCCCTCGGTGGTGACGCGCCCTTCGCGGATGTCCACCGACACAACCACCCGCTCGGGGCCGTGCTGTTCGAGCGCGCGCGCCAGCAAATCGGGGTCGTTGACGGCGGCGGTGCCCACGATCACGCGCTGCACGCCGGCCCCCAGCGCCGCGTCGATCGCCGCGGCGCTGCGCAGCCCGCCCCCCAGCTGCACCGGCACGTCGAGTGCGGCGGCGATCGCGCGCACGTGCTCCAGGTTCACCGGCCGGCCCTCGCGGGCGCCGTCGAGGTCCACCACGTGCAGCCGCTCCGCCCCCGCCGCCACCCAGCGGCGCGCGGCGGCCAGCGGGTCCTCGTCGTACACCTTGCGGGCGTCAAACTCGCCCTTCGTCAGGCGCACGGCGTTGCCGTCGAAAATGTCGATCGCGGGGTAGAGGATCATCGCGCGGCCCGCGCTCCTGCGGCCGCGGCGCGAGCGCGGCAGCGCTGGCGTGGTGCGCCGCTCACGACGCCAACCGCAAGTGCGCGCCGGCCGCGGCGGCGCAGATGGCGACGAAGTTGCGCAGCAGCTGCAGCCCGTGCGTCGAGGACTTCTCCGGGTGCGACTGGGCGCCGAAAATGTTTTCAGATTCCACCACTGCGGGAAATACCTCGCCGTACTCCGCCGTCCCAATCACTACCTCGGGGTCGGCGGGGTACGCCACGAACGAGTGCACGTGGTACAGGTACGCCGGGTCGGGCAGGCCCTCGTTGAGCGGCGTGCGTCGGCGCCAGCGCACCTCGCTCCAGCCGATGTGCGGCAGCTTCAGGGGGGGCGCCTGCGGCTCGCCCGCGGGAGCCCCGGCCGCGACCTGCCCGGGCGCGATGCCCATGGCGCCGGCTTGCGCCGCACCGCTGTTGAGCCGGCGCACCTCGCCGCGCAGCAGGCCCAAACCGTCGGCGCCGCCGTGCTCCTCGGAGCGCTCGAACAGCAGCTGCATCCCCATGCACGAGCCAAACAGCGGCACGCCCGCCGCCGCGCGCTCGCGCAGCAGCTCGCCGAGGCCCAGCTCGTGGATCGTCGCCATCGCCGCGGGGAACGCGCCGACTCCCGGCAGCAGCAAACCGTCGGCGGCGCGCAGCTGGTGGTGGTCGCGGGTGACATACGCGTGTGCGCCCACGCGCTGCAGCGCCTTTTCGACCGAGCGGCGGTTGCCCATCCCGTAGTCCACCACGGCGATCGAGGGGGCGGCGGGATTGGCGGAGGAAGCGGCGGAAGCGGCGGAAGCGGAGTTGGGCGTCATGTGGTGAGCGTCCCCTTCGTGCTGGGCACGCCGCTCTCGGTCGGGTCCAGCGCCACGGCGGCGCGCAGCGCGCGCGCAAACGACTTGAACGCCGCCTCGATCATGTGGTGGGCGTTGGTGCCCGTTTCAACGCGCAGATGCAGCGTCAGCTTGGCGGCGTTGGCCAGCGCGCGGAAAAACTCCTCCGTCAGCTCGTGCTCGAAGCCGCCGGTGGCACCGCGGGGCAGAGCGGCCTCGAACAGCGTGTAGGGGCGGCCGGAGATGTCGATCGCGCAACTGGCGCGTGCCTCGTCCATCGGCACCAGCGCCTCCCCGTAGCGCACGATCCCGGCGCGGTTGCCCAACGCCAAATCGAGCGCCTGGCCCAGCACGATCGCGGTGTCCTCGGCGGTGTGGTGGGCGCCGGTGTGCAGATCGCCGCGCACGTGCACGTCCAAATCCAACCGGCCGTGGCGCGCCAGCAAATCCAGCATGTGGTCGAGAAAGCCCACGCCCGTCGCGCGTGTGCCGGCGCCGGCGCCGTCCAGCGTCAGCGTCAGCCGCACGTCGGTCTCGCCGGTGGTGCGCTCGATCGTGGCGGTGCGGCTCATGGCGCTCGATTCTCCCCCATACGCGCCTCCATCGAGCGCGCGTGCCACTCAAAGCCCTCCGCGCGGGCGATCGGGGCGCCCGCGGCGGCCAGCTTGCCCACCGTGTCGCCCCCCACCTCGCCCAGCCGCACCTCCGCCATACGACGGCGGAAGTGCTGGGGGGACAGCCCTGAGGCGAAGCGGGCGGCGCCGGCCGTGGGCAGGATGTGGTTGGAGCCGGCCACGTAGTCGCCAAACGCGGTGGCGGCGGCCGCGCCCACGAACAGGCAGCCGGCGGCGCTCACCAGCGGCGCCAGCGATTCCGCCTCGGCGCCCACCAGCTGCAGGTGCTCGGGAGCGAACTCGTCGGCGATCGCCACCGCCGCGCGCATGTCATCGCACGCCACCAGCGCACACGCCTCGGGCTGCGCGGCCTGCCCCTCGACCAGCCGCTCGAGCTCCGCGGCCAACGCGTCAAGCGCGACGGATGAGGGCGACAGGGCCGCCACGAAGCTGCCGCGGCCGTGCTCGGCCTGGGCCAGCAGATCGAGCGCCACCAGGTGGGTGGGGGCGTCCTCGCCGATCACCACCAGCAGGTCGCTGGGGCCGGCGTAGGAGTCGATTCCGACCAGATGCGACAGCTGGCGCTTGGCCTCCTGCACGTAGATGTTGCCAGGGCCCACCACCACATCCACGCGCGCCACCGTTTCGGTGCCGTGCGCCAGCGCCGCGATCGCCTGGGCACCGCCCATCCGGTAGACGCGCTCCACGCCCAGCAGCCGGCAGGTGCCGAGGATCAGCGGGTCCACCTGGCCGTCGCGCGCTGGCGGCGTGCACACCACCACGTCCAGCACTCCGGCGGCACGCGCCGTGACGACGCCCATCACGGCGGTGCTGGGGTAGGGGGCGCGGCCGCCCGGCACATACACCGCCGCCGCGCGCACCGGCAGCTCGCGCACCGTCACCTGCTGGCCCTGGGGCAGCACGACCGTTGCGTCCTGCCCCACGCCCGCCTGCGCCACCGCCGCCACGTTGGCGATCGCCACCTGCAAACCCGCCACCACCTCCAGCGGCATGCGCTTGATCGCCTCGTCCAGCTCCCGCGGCGCCACCAGCAGCGGCGGGGGCTCCTCGCCGGCGGTGTCGAATTCGCGCGTGTACTGCAGCACCGCCTCGTCGCCCTCGTGGTGCACCACGGCGACGATCTCCGCCACCGCCTCTTCGGCGTCGCCGATGCTGGGCACCAGCCGGCGCAGTCGCCCTGCCACGGCGGCGGGGTCGAGCGCGGGGTCGGCGGTGAGACGCTCAAGGCGCACGCAACCGCTCCAGCAGCTCGTCGATTGCGGCGGCCTTCAGCTTGTGCGCCACCGGGTTGGCGATCAACCGGGCGGTGCACTCGAACAGCTGCTCGCGGATCTGGAGGTTGTTCTCGCGCAGCGTGGTACCGGTGGCGGTGAGGTCGACGATCGCCTCCACCAAGCCCGTGAGCGGCGCCAGCTCCACCGAGCCTTTCACCTCCACGATCTCCGCCTGGCGGCCGGTCTCCTCGAGGTGGTGGGCGGCCACGCGCGGGTACTTGGTCGCCACCCGCATCACCCCCAGGCGGCGCAACGCCTCCACCGCGGGATCGGGCTCGCCGGCGATCGAGGCCAGCACCATCGTGCAGCGGCCGTAACCGAGGTCCAGCAGCTCGTACACCTCGCGCCCGGCGGCAGGCGCACCTCCGATGGCGCGCTCGGCCAGCACGTCCTTGCCGGTGATGCCGATGTCGGCGGCGCCCGCCTCCACGTAGGTGGGGACATCGGAAGGGCGCATCGTGATCACGCCGATCTCCTCGAACAGCAGCTTGCGGTCGTTGCTGCGCAACTCCCCGGTGTCCACGCCGAGGCCCGTCAGCAGCGAGACGGTGTCGTCGAACAGCGCGCCGCGGGGGACGGCGATCGTGAGACCGTTGATGGCGGCGCTCATCGTCGCCCTCCTGGCCGGAGTGCGCGTGCGTGAGACGCGGGTGTAACAAGGCGCTCGCTCATCGCGTCAGCCCCGCTCCCCGGCCGCGCTCCTCTCCGGCGAGGGCGATGTGCAGCCGGTCGACGCCGAGCGCGAACCCCACCGCCGGCAGCCCGCGGCCGAAGCGGCCCAGCAGCTCGTCGTAGCGCCCGCCGCCGCCGATCGGGGCGCCGAGCGCGGGGTCGTACACCTCGAACACGGCGCCGGTGTAGTAGCCCAGCGAGCGCACCAGCCCGAGGTCGAAGATCACGCGTGCGGCGACCTCCGGCTCGAGCAGCTCGTGCACCATCCGCAAGCCGCCTGCCGCGTCGGCGGCGGGGCCCGAGAGCCCGGCCAGCACCTCCGGGCCGCCGCGGCGCTGGGGGACGCTAAGCAGCAGCTGCGCGTCGGCATCGGGCAGCCCGGCGTCGCCCAGGCGACGCTCCAGCTCGACGAAGTCGCGGCGCACCAGCGCGTCCAGCAGCCCCGCGCGGCGTTCGTCCCGTACGCCCACGCCCGCCATCAGTGCCGGGAACAGTGACGCGTCGCCGAGGCCCACGCGGTAGTCGGCCAAACCGGTGGCGTCCAGCGCGTGGCACAACACCGTGAGCGCCTCCGCGGTGCCCTGCGGCGCGGGGGAGCCCAGCAGCTCGATCCCGGCCTGCAACAGCTCGCGCGGCTGGCCGCGCTGTGGGCGCACCTCGCGGTAGCAGTGGGCGAAGTAGCAAAACCGCAGCGGCGGCTGCGTGTGGGCGTAGCGGGTCGACGCCAGGCGCGCGATCGGCACGGTCATGTCGGAGCGCAGCGCCAGCAGCGCTCCGCTCTCGTCGAACAGCCGGTAGGCGGGGGGCAGGGTGGGTGGGAATCCCAATCTGTCGGCGCGGGCCAGCACCGCCTCGTACTCCAGCGCCGGCGTGTACACCTCGCCGTAGCCGTGACGCTCATACACCTCCCGCAGCGCCTCGGTGATGGCGCGCATCTCGCGCATCTCGTCGGGCAGCACGTCGCGGGTGCCGCTGGGGATCGGGTGGGTCATGGCCCGTGAGTCTGGCAAAGAGGGGCCCCGCTCGCCGCTGCGGCGGCCGCGCCACCCTCTAGGCGGGGATCGCCGGATGCGGCTCGACCGCCACGCGCTCGATGTTGGCGCCCAGCTCGCGCAGCCGCTCGTCGATCCGCTCGTAGCCACGGTCGATCTGGCGGATGTTGCCGATTTCCGAGCGCCCGTCAGCGCACAGCGCCGCCAGCAGCATCGCCATGCCGGCGCGGATGTCGGGCGACTCCACACGCTCGCCTCTCAGCCGCCGCGGGCCGGTGACGATCGCGCGGTGGGGGTCGCAGAGAACGATGTCGGCGCCCATCAAAATCAGCTTGTCGGTGAAGATCAGCCGGTTCTCGAACATCCACTCGTGCACGAGGATCGAGCCCTCGGCCTGCGTGGCGAGCGCCAGCGCGATCGAGGTGAGGTCGGCGGGGAAGGCCGGCCAGGGGCCGTCTTGGATCTTGCTCTTGTACTCGCCCACGTCCGCCTGCACCACCAACCGCTGGCCGCCGGGCACCAGCACGTCGTTGCCGTGCAGCTCGGTGCGCAGCCCCAGGCGTTCGAACACGAGGCGGATCATCCGCAAATCCTCGGGGACGGTGTCCTTGACGCGCAGCTCGCCGCCGGTGACGCCGGCGAGCGCGATGAAGCTGCCGATCTCGATGTGGTCGGGTGCGATCTCGTGGGCGCAGCCGTGCAACCGCTCGCGGCCGTTGACGGTGAGCAGGTTGCTGCCGATCCCGTGGATGTCGGCGCCCATCTTCACGAGCATCCTCGCGAGGTCCTGCACGTGGGGCTCACAGGCGGCGTTGCCGATCACCGTCTGTCCGGGCGTCAGCGCCGCCGCCATCAGCGCGTTCTCGGTGGCCATCACCGACGGCTCGTCCATGAACACGTCGGTCGGGCGCAAACCGCCGTTGGCGCTCAGCAGGATGTCGCGGCCGCAGTCGACGCGCGCGCCCATCGCACGAAACGCGTCCAGGTGCGGGTCCAGGCGCCGGCGGCCGATCACATCGCCCCCGGGCGGCGGCATCACCGCGCGGCGGAAGCGGGCCAGCAGCGGCGCGGCGAGGAGGAAGGAGGCGCGGATCCGCTCGGCCAGCTCCGGCTCCAGCTCCACGGAGTGCACGTCCGCCGCACACAGCGACAGCTCGTTGGGGCCAATCCAGGCGGCGCGCACGCCGAGCTGCTCGAGGATCGCCACCATCGCCTCCACGTCGCGGATGCGCGGCACGTTGCGCACCAACACCTCGTCCTCGGTGAGGACGCAGGCGGCGAGGATCGGCAGCGCCGCGTTCTTGTTCCCGGCCGGGGTGAGCGTGCCGGAGAGCGGGACGCCGCCTTCGATGACGAACTTCTCCATGGGCTTCGATCGGCCCCGGCGACCTAGGATCGGGCCGACGCGGCGGTGTGTGCCAAGGGTAACAGCCATCTCGTCGCCGGCCTGCCCTTAGAGAAGGGCCCCGTTGACCCGCTCGGCCCGATCGGATGCCTGCTCGGCCTCAACCATCTCGCTGTGGATTTCGGGGGCGACGGCCGGGTACCTGCAAACCGGGTCGCGTGCGATTGGGGACACGCGAGGCCGGGCTCCTCGCTGCGGTCGGCGGCGCATGCGGCGCGAGGCTGGGAGCGGCGTTGTTGTGTTTACTTTTTACGCGCCAACCAGCTTTACTTTGTGAAGCAAAGCAGGGCCGGGCAGGGTACCGCTGATGGGGCCCCCGTCACCAAGGAAGTACGCCGGAGTACAACAGAAAGCGTGCCGGAGTGCAACTTTTGTTGCAGGCACAAGCGCTGTATCCCGCTCAACAAAGCCAAATCGATCGCAACGAACGCACACGCACGTATGTTCGCACGGCTTCCGTCTGACCGGCGCCGTAGCCTGCGAACACATGTTCTGTTCACATCGGACATCGGAGCTCAAGCAGCGCGCCCGGAATGCGCTTGCGCTGGCCCGCGCGTTCCTCCTACTCGAGGACGACGATCCAGTCGACTGGGAGGTCGACCGGGAGGAACGCGCGGCGGCGTCTCGCGAGCCCGTGTGGGCGCCCGCGCACCGCGCGTCGCTGCGGGGAGCTCTACTCGGAGGTCGGCGGACACCGCGGCGGGGAGGCCAACCGGCAGCCCCGCCGCAGGTGTGCCTCTCGCCGACGCGCTCCGTCGCGGCGCGGCGAGCGACCGGCAGTCTGGCTCCGCGAGGCTCGGCTCAGCGGGGGTCGAGGATCACCACGGGCAGTTCGCGCGTGGCGATCGACTTGTAGTGCGCGTACCCGCTGTAGAGGTCCACCAGTCGCGGCCATAGCTCGGTGCGCTCCTCCTTGGTGGCGGCACGTGCGCGCACGGGGTGGGTGCGCCCACGCACCAGCGCCTCGGCGTCGGGATGCTCTTGCAGGTTGAACCACCAGGCGGGCCGTCGCGTGGAGGCGGCGTTGGAGGCGACGATCACGAACGACTCGCCGTGCGCCAAAAACAGCAGCGGGGCGTCGCGCGGTTGCCCACTGTGTCGCCCGGTGGTGCGCAGCACGAGGATGTCGGAGCCGAGCGCCCGCCCGCCGATGCGTCCGCCGGTGAGCCGCACGATCGTCGCATGCGCCTGCGTGGCGCGGGCGCTCCCCGGGCGGTGCGCCAGGTGGGGGCTGATGCGGGCGAAGGCGTCGGCGAGGCTGAGCATCGGGCTAGGGTATCCGGTGGGGCGCCCAGACAGCGTCACGTGACGCCGACGATCGTGCCGCTGTGCGAGCGCCCGCACGACCACGACGGGCCGCCCGCAGGCGGCCCGTGTGACTAAAAAACCGGCGGCGTCCTACTCTCCCGGGCTCTTGCGAGCCAAGTACCATCGGCGCTGAGGGGCTTAACTGCTCTGTTCGGAATGGGAAGAGGTGTTTCCCCCTCGCCAAAGCCACCGGAAAAAGGTGAGAGACCACCAGCCTTCCCGGTCCTTCAAAACTGCACAGCGCCACACGGGTACCAACATTGATCAAAAAATCCGTCAAGCCCTCGAACCATTAGTACCGGTCTCCTACAGGCGTCACCGCCCTTCCAGATCCGGCCTATCAACCTGGTGGTCTACCAGGGGTCTTACTCCCTCAAGGGGATGGGAGAGCTCATCTTGAGGCCGGCTTCCCGCTTAGATGCTTTCAGCGGTTATCCGATCCACACGTAGCTAGCCTGCTATGCCCTTGGCAGGACAACAGATACACCAGAGGTGCGTTCATCCCGGTCCTCTCGTACTAGGGACAAATCC
>DATMLP010000043.1:0-144798 GCA_035570415.1 Solirubrobacteraceae bacterium
CCGAGGCGCACGTCCAGCACGACAAAGATCGACCACACGACGACGAAACTCCGGGGCATACGACTTCGGCATGACAGCTCCTCGCATTCATGCCGCCCACCCTCTCACAAACCGAGTCCATGAACCAGGGACCAGATCACGGCGTTGCGCGCGAACGGGACCGTCGCGACTGTTATGCCGCATGGGGTCTTGTTTCGCGGCGGCACAGAGCGAGACATTCGCAAGGGGTTCCTCGACGATGACCTGCTCGATGCCGTAATCGGTCTGGCGCCGAATCTCTTCTACGGCACAGGCATCCCTGCATGCATCCTCGTCCTGCGCGCGAAAGGCGCCAAGCCGCCCGAGCGACGAGGCAAGGTCCTCTTCATCAATGCCGACGACGAGTTTTCCGCCGGTCGTGCGCAGAACTACCTGCTGCCCGAGCATGCGGAAAAGGTCGTCGCCGCCTACCACGCGTTCGACGATATCCCGGGCTACGCAGCCATCGTCACATGTGAGGAGTTGGCCGATAACGACTTCAGTCTCAACATCCGTCGTTATGCAGACAACGCGCCTCCGCCCGAGCCCCAGGACGTGCGCGCGCATCTGGTCGGGGGCATTCCTCGGCGCGAGGTCGACGCCAAGGCGAGCGCGTTCGCAGCCCTCGGCCTTGATGTGAACCACGTCTTCGTCAATCGCGACGCCGACTACTCCGACTTCGCGGGCAGCGTCACAGCGAGAGCCGACCTACGACCCCTAGTCGACAGCGATCCTGGGGTTCGGCGCCGTGAAAACCAGCTCAACGACGCATTTGAATCCTGGTGGAAGACAAACGCGCAGCTCCTCGTCGAGCTGCCTGCGACAAGAGCCCTGATGGCTGCACGAGCCGCGCTACTGGAGGGTTTTGTCGCGGCGCTAACGCCGGTAGGGCTGCTTGACCGCTTCGCCGTAGCGGGTGTCATCGCAAGGTGGTGGGACGAAAGCCAATTCGACTTCCGTGCCTTGGTCGCCGGTGGATTCGGCGGGATGATCGACGGTTGGGTTACCACCATCACGACCGGCCTCGAAGAAGACGGCGCCCGAGGTAGCCCATTGGATCATCGCTTTGTACGGGTGTTGCTTCCGGAATACCTAACCGACATCAGCGATGCGGAAGCTCGGCGTGTCGAGCTTGATGCTGCCGTCAAGCCGCAACAGCCTCCACGGACGACGGCGACGATGACACAGTGGGGTCTGACGAGGCTAGCCCGCTGTCGCCGGCCGCGCTCACCGCGCTCAAGAAAGAGTTGACGGCTGCGAAGAAGGCCGCGAAGGCCGTTGAGCACGAGTTTGTTTCGAAGCTCGCGGCAGCACGGGCCGGGCTATCGGCTGGTCAAGAGGAAGCGTTGGTCCTTGCAGTTGCGCACTCGGGACTGGGCGATCATCTTGACGCATACATAGTTCGAGACAGGCAGCGCGTCGTCGCCGCCTTGGAGAGCTTGTGGGACAAGTACGCAACCCCACTCAATGCGCTCGAGGGCCACCGCGACGCATCGCGTACAAGTCTCTACGGCTTCCTCCAGGAGCTCGGCTATGGGTGATGTGTTCGAGCCGCCTTGGCCGACCGCGCCACTCGGGCGCCTTTGTAGTCGCGTGAGCGCTCGCAACACCGTCGGGGAGACGAACGTCTTGACCATTTCGGCCGAGGAGGGCTTGATCCGTCAGGATGACTATTTCAAGCGCGTCGTCGCGAGCAGCGATCTCTCGACTTACTCGCTTCTCGCAAAGGGTGACTTTGCCTACAACAAGAGCTATTCCAACGGGTACCCCGTAGGCGCTATCCGTCGCCTCGATCGATATGCAACCGGGGTCGTGTCGCCGCTGTACATCTGCTTCCGGCCAGCGTCGCGAGAGATTGACCCGGACTTCCTGCGTCACTACTTCGCGGCAGGCCGTGTGGACGCGTCGATCGGCTTACTTGCGAAGGAGGGCGCCCGCAACCACGGGCTACTCAACGTCGCACTAGATGATTTCTTTGGGATACCTGTCGCGCGCCCGCCTATCTGGGAGCAGCGGCGTATTGCCAGGATACTCGACACGGCCGACCTTGCCATCCAGTCGAAAAAGGCTCTAATCACGAAGTTGCAACAAGTCGAGCGCGGGCTACTACATGATTTGATGACTCGCGGCATCAACAACCGCGGCGCGTTGCGGGATCTCGCGAAGGCTAGGGAGTTCGGCGAAACGCCGCTTGGAAGACTCCCGAAAACATGGGCAATCGCACGCCTACAAGATTTCTGCGAGATTCGCTCCGGCTCGACTCCTCCCAGACAATCCAGCTTCATCTACTACTCAGACGATGGAGTGCCATGGGTGAAGACCCTAGACCTCAACGAAGGCCGCCTTGTCGATACCGAGGAGCACGTGACACCGCTCGCTCTCAAGCATGCGAGCTGCCCGCTCTTGTCCGCAGGTACGGTCCTCGTGGCCATGTACGGAGGATGGGCGCAGATTGGACGCACTGCGCTGCTTGATACCGCCGCAACTACCAACCAGGCCATCTGCGGCCTATCGATTCGAGACAACACCCTCCCCCTATTTCTTCTTCGAGCTCTCCAGCACGGGCGAAGTCGTTGGAAAGCCGTAGCGGCGAGCACGCGAAAGGACCCGAACATTACGAAGCAGGATGTGGCCAACTTCCTAGTGCCGCTACCCTCGCGTCATGAGCAGCTCGTTATCTGCGAATGCTTCGACGAGCACCTCGCTGTTCTGCGCCGTGAGACATCCGAACTTCAAAAGCTCTTGCTTCTCCAGCGTGGACTGATGGACGATCTGCTCACGGGTCGTGTTCGGGTCAGCGGCGACGAGGACTCGGTGTGAGCCCCGCGCTGCCCACCGAGTACACCGAGGTTGAGTTGCCTTTGCTTCGGCAGCTTGCAGGTATGGGATGGTCGCTGTTGGAGGGTTCGAGGACCGACCCAGCGGCGACCGAGCGGGAGAGCTTTCGCGAGACCATCCTCTCGGGACGCCTGCACGTCGCTCTAAGACGCATCAATCTCGATGACAACGGCAATGAGTGGCTCGATGAGGGTCGCGTGGCTCAGGCCGAGGCCGCGCTTTTGCGGCCGACTGCGCTGAAGTTGATTGAGGCCAATCAAGAAGTGACAGGGCTACTCCTGACTGGCACCACCGTCGATGGACTTGAGGATCGCGACGCTGGACGGGGCCAAGCGATCCAGTACATCGACTGGGGGAATCCGACGCGAAATGACTTCCTCGCGGTGAACCAGTTTCGCGTCGATGAGCCCGGCGGCCAGGCGCATAAGTTCATCGTTCCGGACGTGGTGCTGTTCGTGAACGGCATTCCGCTCGTCGTGATTGAGTGCAAGAGCCCCTACGTAACCGATCCTGCAGCACAAGCGATTGGTCAGCTGCAGCGTTACGCCAATCAGCGTGGGCAGGTCCACAACGACGAGGGCAACGAGCGTCTGTTCCATGCGAATCAGCTCGTGATTGCGACGCACTACGACAAGGCGATGGTTGGGACGTTTACGTCATCGAGCGATCACTTTGCAGAGTGGAAGGAGACCGAGCCAGTTCCTCGTGAGCAAGTCGCTGCCGAGCTGGGCAAGCCGATTGCCAGCTTGTCGAGTCAAGAGACTCTCGCGGCGGGCGTGTTGCGGCCGGCGCACTTGCTCGACATTGTGCGCAACTTCACGCTGTTCATGCCGGTGGGCGGACGAGTCGTGAAGATCGCGTGCCGCTATCAGCAGTTTCGGGCAGTGCAACGCTCGATAGACCGATTGACCTCGGGGGCGACCCGAGCCGAGGACGGGGAGTTTGACCGCCGAGGCGGGATCGTCTGGCACACGCAGGGCTCAGGAAAGAGCCTCACGATGGTTTTCCTTATCCGGAAGATGAGGACGCTGCGGTCGGTGCGGCGGTTCAAGGTGGTGGTGGTGACCGATCGCACCGACTTGCAACGGCAGCTGAGTGACACGGCCGCGCTGACCGGCGAGTCGGTCGACGTTGGGCGATCGGTCGCGAAGGTCAAGGAGCTGTTGGCGCGCCCTGGTCCCGGCCTTGTGTTCGCGATGATCCAAAAGTACCGGGAGACGAGTTCTGAGTTTGCGGGCGAGAAGGACGCAGCTGCCGACAGGTCTGCCGAGAAGGAAGCTTTTGGGTTACTGAATGAAAGCGATGCAATCGTCGTTCTTGTTGATGAGGCGCATCGGTCGCACGCCAGTGGTCTGCATGCCAACTTGCTCCAGGCGCTGCCGAACTGTGCGCGCATCGGCTTTACAGGCACGCCTATCGTGATGGGTGCGAAGAAGCGCACGCACGAGATCTTTGGCGAGTTCATCGACACGTACACGCTCCGCGAGTCGCAGGCCGACGGCGCTACGGTGCCGATCCTGTACGAGGGTCGCACGACACGTGGTGCCGTGACGGAGGGTCGAGATCTCGACGAAGTGTTTGAGGACATGTTTACGGAGCGCACCGAGGCCGAGCTGGACGCCATCAAGAAGTGCTGGGCCACGAAAGGAAACGTTCTTGAGGCGCCGAACATGATTAATGCGAAGGCGCGGGACATGCTGAGGCACTACGCCGACAGCGTGATGCCGAATGGCTTCAAGGCCCAGGTCGTTGCGACGAGCCGACTCGCGGCTGTACGCTACCGGGACGCGTTCATCCGCGCGAGAGAGGAGCTAGTTGCCGACGTTGAAGCTCTAGATCCCGAACTGACGACTCCCGAGGCGATCGATCAAGCAGAAGAGCGTCCCGCTAAGGCTGCCCGGCTCATGCGGGCCTTCCCCCACCTGGCACTGATCAAGGCGCTCGATTTCGTGCCCGTGATTTCTGGGAGTCACAACGATGATCCGGACTGGCTGCAATGGTCCGAGCCGCAGAAGCAGAAGGCGCACATCGATGAGTTCAAGCGTCCCCTGACGGAGGCCAGAGACGGGGAGCCTGGGGAAGCCGACCACGTTGCCTTCCTAATCGTGAAGTCGATGTTGTTGACGGGCTTCGACGCACCGGTCGAGCAGGTGATCTATCTGGATCGGTTCATCAAGGAAGCGGAGCTGCTGCAGGCGATCGCGCGAGTCAACAGGACCGCAGCCGGCAAGAACGTCGGATTCGTCGTCGACTACTACGGCGTTGGCGAGCACCTTAAGGACGCGCTCGCCGCGTATTCGAGCGAGGATCTCGAGGGGTTGTTGCAGGCGATCGCCGATGAGCTGCCGAAGCTGACAGACCGCAGGCAGCGCATGCGCAACCTGTTCATCGAGCGGGGCGTCGAGAGATTCGAGAACGAAGACGACATTGACTCGTGTGTCGCGTTGCTTGAGGATGAGCCGCTGCGTGCAGCATTCGAGGTTTCGCTCAAGCAGTTCTTGACGTCGCTCGACGTTGTGATGCCGCGACCCGAGGCGCTCCCCCACCAGCGCGACGGCAAGTTCTTCGGCATAGTGCAGGTAAAGGCGCGCAGGCGCTACCGCGACACGGATGAGTTCGACGTCTCGCTGTACGGAGAGAAGGTGCGCAGTCTGATCGACGAGCACGTGCTTGCGCTGGGCGTCGAGCAAAAGATCCCGCCGGTCTCAATCACGGCTCCTGATTTCCGCAGCAAGGTGTCCGGGTTGAGGTCTGACCGCGCGAAAGCCTCAGAGATGGAGCACGCAGTGCGGTACCACATCCGCAAGCACTTTAATGAGGACCCAGCGCATTACGCGAAGCTTTCCGAGAAGCTCGATCAGATTCTGGCGGCGCTGAAGGAACAGTGGGACCAACTGGCGCTTGCGTTGTCTGATCTTGTTGATGACGTTCTCAAGGGACGACAAGTGGACGCTTCGGGTCTGGATCCGCAGACCGAGGCGCCGTTCTACGGCTTGCTCGGCGAGGAGCTTGAGATGGAGGCAACAGCCGCGCGTGGTGAAGACGCAACGCCAGCCGCCCTCTCGACCGCGCAGGCAGCGGTGTTGCGCGAGGCTACGGTGACGCTCGTTGCGCACGTTAGGCGAGAACTCGCCGTGGTTGGGTTTTGGCAGAACGCATATGCGCAGGACGTGCTGCGCAAGTGGGTGGTGCAACATCTCGACGGGCAGCAGGTGGACGGTCACGATCTGTTCGAGCTGGACCGGTTGTCGGAGCTAGCCGACCGCGTGGTCGAGCTGGCCCGTGCCAATCATTCGAAGCTGGTCAGCGCGACATGACGGTACGGCCAAGCGCACCGACATGCACTGACCAGGAGGTCGCGCCGCCGCGTCTGGTCGTAGGCGGGCTTGACTTCGAGGTCCAGCGGTCCGGCGTGCGGCGCTCGATCGGGATCACTGTCGATCGCGACGGATCCCTAAGAGTCAACGCTCCGCGCGACTGCGATGAGGTCGAACTGGCTGCATTTGCGCATGAGAAGCGCATGTGGGTCTACAAGAAGCTCACCCAGAAGGATCTACTGCTCTCGCATCGGCCTACCAAGGAGTTCGTGAGTGGCGAGGGCTTTACGTACCTCGGGCGATCGCACCGTCTCCTTCTCGCCGATCGGCACGCCACCGCGGTGAAGCTCGAACGTGGTCGGCTCGTCATGCGCCGCGACATCGCCATGAGCGACGAGGGGGCACGCACGATGATCGACTGGTACCGCACGAGAGCGATCCGGTGGCTCCCGCGGCGGGTGGAGCCGTGGGCTCGCCGACTCGGAGTCGCGCCAGGGCCGCTCGACGTGCGAGACCTAGGCTACCGTTGGGGCTCTCTTGGCAAGCATAACCGCGTGAACTTTCACTGGGCGACGATCCAGCTGCCGCCTATGCTCGTGGACTACGTGATCGTTCATGAGCTTACGCACATAAAGGAGCCGAACCACACCAAGGCGTTCTGGAGTCGCGTGGAGAGAACAATGCCGGCCTTCGAGCGAGCAAAGCATGAGCTGGCGCGCGTCGGCAGCGGACTTTGGCTGGGTGAGGCGAACGGCATTGATCGAGCGGCGCAGAGGGAGGGGGAAGCATGAGCGAAAGCCGGTGGTCGACGTCGACCCGGATCGACGGCAAGCCACGGACAGTGCGCGAACTGTTCACGTCGCGCAAGTACAGCGTCGACTACTACTAGCGGGAGTACGCCTGGACACAGGCGAATGTCATCGAACTACTAGGGGATCTAAGCGGCCGGTTCCTGGGCTCGTGGGACGAGAGCCACGAGCGCGGCGTTGCTGAGAGACGCATGGGTCTAAGGGGGTTGGTGCAAGGGAATCAGAGATCCTCACCAAGAGAAGCATTCCGCCCCTGTTATTTGTGACGATCGGGCCAAGACAATACGGGCGATACTTCAAGGTGTCCTCACGCGAAGTGGTTCATCCAGGACCGATTTGTCGTCAGGGCCGAACCAGCGTGAGCGGCAGGGAGGCACGGGCGGACGCGCGCACCAGCCGCTGCACACTCCGGCTTGGATCCTCCAGGTGCAGAACGGCGCGCAGCTCCTCATCCATCAGTGCCAGCAGGATCTGCCGCCCCAGCCCTCTGACCGGACGCGGAAACCAGCGTGTCGTCCAGTCATCGAAGAATCGATCGACGCGGGGCGATGCCGGGGACGGCGACCTGGCGCGAGAATCCGGCCAGAAGGGCCGCGTGGACGGCGATCGGGTCGCCGTAGAGCACCTCGAAGGTGAGCCGAGCCGCCTCCTCATTGTCATCGACCGGGTCTAGAGCGGCAATCCGACGCCTGATTGCATAGCCGCTCCGCCGGCCGCCGGCATCCCGGACCGCCGCCCCGCCGCTCGCGCTGTCAGGCGGGCGATTCACGGTCCGGCCGTTCCCGCCAGCGCCGCTCCATCGTCTGGAGCATCTGCGGGTAGACGATCAGATACCGGAACGGCTTGATCGCGGCCATGTAGGCGTTCCCCAGCAAGCCGTTCGGCCTCACGTAGATCGCCATCTGGCCCCGGTAGCCGCCGCTGGGCTCGGGGACCCAGCCGAAGTGCAGGACGCCGTGCATCGTTTGGTTGGCGATCTCGGCGGCAAACTCGTTGTCGGTCAGATAGAGCGAAGTGAATGGGAGACCCTCGAATTCCGGCCCGGCCGTGGCGCGCAGGTCGTCGGGCAACCGCTCGCGAAGCGTCGTCACCCTCGACCCGATTCCCGTGACCTGGTCGTCCAAGCCGAACAGGGCGCCGAGCTTCCACCGCAGCGACAACAGCGCCCGCGTCGCGTGGGATGCGGTCTTCGCCGGATCGGCCGAGGCAAACCCCTCGACGAAGATCGGAAACTCATCGGCTGCACCCGGCGTCGGCAGCGCCCAGACATCCTCGAGCCGAAAGTCGGGGACGATCTCGTGAATCCGCCAGGGCCGGGAGGTGTGCGCTGTGTTGGGCAGTTTCATCTCGCCTCTGGCACGTTCGCCGCCAGGTTGAGCAGGTAGGGAGCGCCACCCCGGTGAATGTTGCCGAGAACGGCCCACACCGCCGGTGCCGCCCTGCGCTTTTCATACTGAAAGAACGTGGTCATCACCAGTCGTTCGGGGTGCAGCCGCCACACCATGTGACCGTTCAGTAGCGTTGATCGCGCTTCGAGATGCAGCAGCTCGGGTTCAGACGTCACGATTCGCCAGCCGAAGACGTGCTCGGGAGACACCCAAGGCCCGAGGGGAAAGCCGAGCACCCAGCGATGCAAGAACAGCACCGATCGGCGAGCTGCCAACGGGAGTCCTCCGAAGCCGTCGCGCGCCCATCGCTCGGCCGAGCGTCGGTCGGTCGGGCTCCTCGTGACCTCGAAGGCGTCCCCATAGTCCGGTGAGGTGACGGTGGATGGAGGCGTCTCGGACACCGCAACACGGTGCGCTCGCCCGTTTGTGTTTGAGCGTGCGCTTGGATGTTTCGAGCTTGTCACCAAGAACTCCACCGTGCGGTTATCTCCAAACCCATCCATACGGCTGCGTATAGATGAATGCTAGCATCATTATCGGGAATGTCAACACCGAACCGCACGCGATAGAGGGCGATGGCGCCCCCGACCCGCACGCCTCGCAACAGCTGGATCGAGGAGGGGCTGCGTGCCCTTGCCGCCGGCGGCCCGGACGCCGTCCGGATCGAGTCGCTGGCTCAAACATTGGGCGTCAGCAAGGGCGGGTTCTATTGGCACTTCAAAGACCGCCGGTCGCTGCTCGAAGAGATGCTGGACGCATGGGAGCGCACCTGGGTCGACGAGGTGATCGAGGCCGTCGAGGCCGGCGGCGGGGATGCGAGGTCGAGGTTGAGGCGGCTGTTCGCGCTGGGCGCCGCCTCAGGTGGCGAGCTGTTGAAGATCGAGCTGGCGATCCGCAACTGGGCGCGGCGCGAGGACGCCGTTGCCGAGCGATTGCGACAGGTCGACAACAGGCGAATGGACTACATGCGCGCCCTGTTTGGAGCCATCTGCGAAGACGACGACGACGTCGAGGCCCGCTGCCTGCTGACCTTCTCGCTGTTCATCGGCGGCCCCTTCATCAGCGCCGATCTCGGCGGGCGCAGCCGGGCGCAGGCGCTGGAGCTGGCCCTGGAGTGGCTCACGCGATAGGGCGTTCACTGACGAGCCGCTCTAGCGTTCACCGACGGGTTGCCACAGCGTTCACCCACGAGCCGCTCTGGGCTAGTCTCCAGAGGACCGTGCTGCGCGACGTTGCACTTTGGCTCAGACCGGCGGGGTGGCCGCTTCTGCCCGATGCGGCGCGCCGCCGGACGTGGCTGTTGGCGTGGGCGGCGATTGTCGCGCAGGTTGTGTTCGTCGGCGGATCGGTGCTGGCCGGTGCTCTGGAACCCCATTACTCGCCGGTGCGCCAGTACATCAGCGAGCTCGGCCGGCACGGTGCGGCCAACCCGTGGATCTTCACGATTTTCATCGGGATCTGGGGGTTGGGCTTTGTCGCGCTCGCGGTTGCGATCGTGCCGTCGCTGCGCACGCGGCCGTGGCCGCTGGCGATGTCGTTGTTTTTCGTGCTCGCCGGCGTGTGCGCGATTCTCGTCGGATGGTTGCAAATGGACTGCTCACCGACGGTCAGCGCCGTGTGCAAATCACGCGAAGCGGCCGGTGCGCTCTCCTGGCATCACTACGCGCACGAGTGGGTGAGCCTCGGCATCAAGGTGTCGCTGCTGCTGACGGGTTTCGCGTTTGCCCGCTCGGCGTCGCCGAGTCGCCTGGCGCGGTTGGTGTGGAGCGGCGCCGTCGTGCTGCTGGCCGCGGGGATCGTCACGTTTTTCCTGCACGACTCGTTTGCCGGCTACCAGGGGCTCGAAGAGCGCCTGTGGGCGCTGGTGGCCCTGGCGTGGGCCCTGGTGTGCGCGACGGTGCTGATCCTCGAGGCGACGCTCCAACCAGATCGTCTACCCCGCCGTCCCGTGAGAGCGTGACGTCACGCTCGCTGGTGCACCACGAGCACAGACGCCGTCGAGTGCGCCACCACGGCGGCGGCGACGCTGCCGAGCAAATGTCCCGCGAGCCCGGTGCGGCGGTGGGAGCCGAGCACGATGAGGCTGGCGTCGCGCTCGTCGGCGACCGCGACGACGCCCTTCCATGTGGGGGCCGCTTCGACCGCCATGCTTTGCGCTCGGAATCCCGCCTGCTGTGCCAGCGATGCTCCGTGAGCCGCGGTTTCTTCGGCGGCCGCCCGTACCTCGGTGGCCTGCGCCGCGTGCAAGCGCCGTCCACCGGTGGGCACGAACCCCACATCGCCCGGCTGCCAAACGCACACCACCAGCGCCTCGCGCCCGGGTGCGAGCTGGAGGCCGGCATGCTCGATCGCGAATGTCGCCATGTCGCAGCCGTCGTATGCGAACAGCACCGGTCCGGTGGGCGGGGAGGGTGTATGAGTCGATGCCATCTCAATCCGCGCTTTCCGTCACAGCGCGCCCAGCCGCCACACGGGGGTGAACTCGCGCCAGCAGCGGCGGCGAATACCACGCGGGCGCCTCGCCCGCCAAAAAGCGATCGATGTCCGGTGTCTGCGGGCGCGCGCCGCCGAGCGCGTAGATGACAACGCCGATCACGGCGCCGCCGATCGCCAGCCCGAAGCCGATCCACAGCGCGATTCCCGTGCCCGCGTCGAGGCTGCCGCCGACGGTCACGGCGAAGTGAGCGAAGATCGGCGCGATCATGAACGCCGCCACCGCGCGCATCAGCTCCACGATCGCGAACACGCGCTGGAGGTTGGCGGAGGGCAGCGAGAAGCCGGCCACGAACAGCGCGGGCGCGACGGTCGCTCCGAGGCCGATGCCGGTCAGCCCCGAGCCGATCAGCGTGAGCGTCTGGCTCGACGGCACTTCGATGTGGAAGACGGCGATCCCGGCCGCCAGCGACGCCATGCCGAACAGCGGCAGGTAGTGGATCGCGCGTTTGTTGAACACCACGCCGAGCAAGACCGCGGTGATCGCCGCGCCGGCGACCTCCGGCAGGTAGAGCAGCCCCAGGTGAAGCGGATTGTAATGCCCGGCCAGCGCGGCCATGGTGAGCGCGGTCGCCGACACCGACGCCGCTGCCGCAAACAGCGCCACCACGATCCCCGCGACCGGGATCGTGCTGCTCAGCATGGGGCGGATCGTCAGCAGCGGCCGCTTGGCGCGGTACTGGTAGACGATCAGAACGACGATCGTCGCCAGGCCGCCCAACAGCGGCACGATCGTCACGACGTCGAGGAAGCTGTGGGTGAGCAGCTGCGAGGCGCCGAAGAACGCCGCCGAGCAGCCGACCGCTGCCAGCGCGATCGCCGGGAGATCGCGCGGCGAGTCGGGATCCGCGGGCGGTGCGTCCTCAAACGTCAACACGGACAACACCAGCGCCGCCAGGGTGATCGCGGCGACGATCCAGAACAGCGGCCGCCAGCCGCCTGCGTTGGCCTGCCAGCCGCCGATCGTCGGGCCGAGCGCGACCGCCCCGAAGATGCACACGTTCATGATCATCGCCGTGGTGCGCAGCTTGTCCGCCGGGTAGCCGATCGCCAACGGCGGCACGGCGGCGATCAGCAGCAGGCTCGTGCAGAGGCCCTGCACGATGTGGCCGGCGATGTACATGCCCGGATTCTGGGCCGCCGCCGCCAGCACCGACCCGAGCACGAGCAGGGCGGCATATGCAATCAACATCCTCCGCTGCGGCAGGTGCTGAGCGAACTGGACCGCCAGCACCGTGCCGACTGCGTAGGCGGCGTTGGCCAAGCCGGAGCTGAGGCTCATCGTCTGCAGGCTCATGTGCAGCTGCTTGGCGATGATCGGCGTCAGCGGGCCCAGCGCGGAGGACAGCCCGAGGTAGGGGATCAGCGCGAGCATCACCATCGCGGCCACCGCGCGATATCGACCGGCGAGTGGGCCCTGGCGCATCAGATGCTTTTAGCAGGGCTCGCCGCCGAAGAGCTTTGGCTAAGCACGGCTGGCCGTCGACAGCTGTGGCTACGTCCCCGCCCTGTAGCGCCATCGCCTCCCACCATCGGTGGAGACATACACCCAGTTGGTGGGGGTTGCGCCTGTGCCGCCGGCGACGACGGCGGTGAGGCCGGTGGCGCGCCAGACGACGGCGATCAGCTCGCCCGGGAACACCGTGCGGTACCAGTTGCGCCCGCCGTCGGCCGTGGCGTCGACCGCCTGGGAGTTGCCGGTGGCGAAGTACCTGCTGGTGTTGATGGCCGTCAGTTCTTCGACCTCGAGCGGCGCCTGTGCGGCATGCACGACGAGTGCGGGCCCGCTGGTGTGCCACGTACGGCCGCCGTTGGTGCTCGCCGCCGGGTAGGTGGCCTGGCCGTAGTCGGCGAGCGCGAAGCCGTGGCGCGGATCCACGTAGGTGCGGCTCGACAGGTCCCGCGCCGGCACGACCGTTCCCGGTCGCACCGTCCCCGGCCCCACGGTGAGCCGCTGCGCGGCGATCGTGCGCTGCGCCGCGGATGGCGCGCCGGCGGCGCGCGCCGGTCCGCCCGCCGCCGCGCTTACGGCGCCGGTTGTGCCCAGCAGCAGCGCGACCGCGACGGCCGCCGCGGCACGGGTGGCTGTCAGGTCAGGAGTTTGCACACCTGCTCCACTCGCGCGGCGTTGCGCGCGAGGAACTGTTCGGCGAGTTTGCGCAGCCCTTTGATGTTTTTGGAGCTGGCGTCGTCGAGGCTGCCGCTGACGCCTTGGAGCACGGTTTGCAGGCGGTAGTGACCCTGGTCGGCCCCGAGCAGCTCGTCGAGCTGGTAGTCGACCGCGGCGCTGGCGCCGTCCATCATCACGTCCAGCAGCGGGTGTGCCCACTGGATGAGCCCCCACTGCCGCGCCTGTGCGTAGGAGACCGATTCTGTCAGGCGCCCGGTGCCCAGCGAGACGATCAGCTGCTCCGCCCCCGGGTGGTTGCGGGTGGTCTCGGCGTAGGCGCACATCGCGGGGTTGTTGGCGAACGTGCCACCGTCGACCAGTACGTAGTCACGTGGCCCGTCGGGCGGCGGTGCCACCGCGGGCACGTCGGCGGGCTCGAAGTAGGTCGGCGCGGCGGAGGTGGCGCGGGCAACCGTCTTCATCGGGTAGTCGGCCGGCTGCGGCGGCACGCCCGTGTCCCGTGGCACGCCCTCGCGCGGCACGTCCGCGGCGGTGTGGGGTGCGGGCGCGAAGCTCTTGAAGAAGAACGGTTCGTGGCGCTGGACGTCGTAGGAGGTGATCAGCACCTTGGTGAGCGCCTGCGGCAGGAGCGCTTCGCCCATGTACCGCGCGAGCGCCGTTTCCAGGCCGCTGGCGTCGTATTTCTCCCCGAACAGCCCGTCGACGGTCTCGACGGTGTGCAGCAGCGAGTGGTGGAAGATGTTGGGCCCTTCCTCTTCGTACATCCCCACGAGGTCTTGGGCGCGCCACCGCGGGCGCCCGCTCCCGTCGGGGTTGGGGACCGTGACGCCCAGCGCGATGATGCCGCCCGTGGAGGTGCCGGCGATCAGGTCGAAGAGCTCGCACGCGGGGCGGCCGGTTTGCCGCTCGATCTCCGCGAGCATCACCGCCGGGATGATCCCGCGGATCCCGCCGCCATCGATCGACAGCACCTTCACGCGCGCGTCCGCCGCCACGACCGGCACGTTACACGGCGCGCGGGTGTTGCGCAAGGTAGGCCAGTTCGGTTGTTTGGCCAGAGCCCGCGCGTCATCCGCCCCGTCGGCTCGCCCGCACCCGCCCGCGCCGGCGGCGGCGGATACGGTGCCGCCGGCAGGCACCGTTCGCCGGCGGCCGTCCGGCGGCCGTCAGTCGACGCGGGAGCTCTCTTGGTGGCGGCGCAGCCCGTCGTCGGGGATTGGCTCCCAAACGGCCGCGTAGGCGACGAACTGGCGCACGTTGGGGCGAATGCCGGGGTCGGCGTCGAACGCGCCCATGCGGATGCTCATGCGCGACGGATCGTCGGGGCTGCGGCTGAACACCGCCGAGCCGCACTCGCCGCAAAACCACTTCTCCCAGCCACCCTGCGGCCGCCACGCACGGAGGCTGTGCTCGCCGGACAGCAGCCGGAACGAGCCGGGCTCGGGGCGGGCGTTGGCGGAGGCGGCGGTGCCGCTGCGCCGCTGGCAGCGGGTGCAGTGGCAGTAGTTGGCGCCCGCCAATGGCGCGGTGACCTCGAAGCGCACGGCTCCGCAGCCGCAGCCGCCGGTGAGGGGAAGTTGGGGCTCCACCGCCATACCCGCCGCGCAGGATAGCCGTGCCGGCCGCTGGCACCGCGCGGCCCCTCGGCTTCCACGCCGGCTCCGCGACCCCTCTGCGACACTGGCGACCGTGATCGAGCGAACCCAGGCGATGCGGGCGCTGGCGGAGGAGGAGTTTGACGTGGTGGTGATCGGCGGCGGCATCACCGGCGCCGGCGTGGCGCTGGACGCCGCCACGCGCGGCTATTCGGTGGCGCTGATCGAGCGCGCCGACTATGCCTCTGGCACGAGCAGCCGCTCCAGCAAGCTGGTGCACGGGGGGCTGCGGTATTTGCAGAACTTCGATCTCGGCCTCGTGCGCGAGGCGCTGCTGGAGCGCCAGTTGCTGGTGGCGCTGGCGCCCCATTTGGTGCGCCCGCTGCCGCTGGTGGTGCCCGCCTTCGACGGCGCCCGCCCCGATCGGCTGATGGGGGTGGGACTGAATCTGTATGACGTGATGTCGGTCGATCGCGGACGGTTGCGCCCGCGGCGGGCGAGCAAAGGCGCGGCGGGCACGGCCGCGGCGCCCGACGAGGGGGAACGCGGCTGGAGCCCTGCGCGCCACCGCATGATCTCGGGCGAGGAGGTGCTGGAGCTGCTGCCGGCGCTGGGGCCGCGCGAGCCCACCGGCGGGTATTTGTTTTACGACTGTCAAACCGACGACGTGCGTTTGGTGCTGACCGTGCTGGGCGAGGCCGAGCGCTTTGGCGCGGTGTGTGCCAACCGTGTGGCGGCGCTGGGATTGCTGGAAGACGATGGACGTGCGCACGGCGTGCGCGCCGTCGACGTCGAAAGCGGGGGCGAGTTTGAGGTGCGCGCCGCCAACGTGGTGAACGCTACCGGCGTGTGGGCCGACGAGCTGCGCCCGCAGGAGCTCCACGACGAGGCCGAGCTGCCCCACATCCGGCCCAGCCGCGGCACTCACATCACGCTCGACCCGGCCGATTTGCCGCTGGTGGGCGGCGCGATCGTGCCGGCCGGCGAGGGTCGCTCGATCTTCGCGCTGCCGTGGCTGGGGCGCACGCTGGTGGGCACCACCGACAACGACTATCAGGGCGATCTCGCCCACGTGCGCCCTTCAAACGAGGACGTCGAGTATCTGCTGGAGGCGGTCAACTCGTTCTTCGCCACCCACCTCACCCCCGACCGGCTGGCCGGCGCGTACGCAGGCGTGCGACCGCTGATCTCCGGGGGCGACCCCAAGAAGTCGGTGGACATTTCACGCAAGGCCGAGTTGTATGAGACGTCCAGCGGGATGATCACGATCACCGGCGGCAAGCTCACCACCTGGCGGCGGATGGCGAAGCTGGCGGTGGATCGGCTGGTGGAGCGGGAAGCGCGCGAAGCGCCATGCCGCACCCACGAGATCCCCCTGGGGCAGCCGGTGGCGGTGGGCGAGCTGGCGCGCGTGGAGGGCGTGCCGGAGGAGTCGTACGCCGCGCTGGCCGCGCGTTACGGGTATGCCGGGCACGAAGTGCTGGCGCTGGCCGCCCAGCGCGGCGAGCTGGCCCAGCCGATCGTGCCCGGTTTGCCCGATCTGCTCGCCGAGGTGGCGCTGGCCGCCCGCCGCGAGCAGGCGCTGACGATCGGCGACGTGCTGCTGCGCCGCACCCGCCTGTGGCTGCTGGCCGCGCGCGCGCTCGACGGCGCACCCGCCGCCGAGGAGCCGGTGCCCGCCCCTGTGCGGCGTGTGGCGGATGTGCTCGCCACCGAGCTGGGCTGGGACGCCGACCGCGCGCAAGCTGAGTGCGCGCGCTTCGCCGATGAGGCGCGCGCCGAGGGGTTGGCGGTGGCGTGAAGTCGCACTGGTTGGCGCTCGCGTGAAGCCGTGTTGGTTGGAGGCCGCGTGAAGGCATATCGCCTGCGCGCCGGCGATCGCGTGCTGGCGCTGGAGGAGCCGTGGCTGATGGGCGTGGTGAACGCGTCTCCCGACTCGTTCAGCGACGGCGGGCGCTATGCCGGCCTGGATGAGCGGGTGCGGCTGGCGCAGGCGCACGTGGCGGCGGGCGCGCGGATCGTGGACGTGGGCGGCGAGTCGGCGACCACCGGTCGCCCGCCGGTGGCGGTGGAGGAGGAGATCGCGCGGGTGGTGCCGTTGATCGAGCGGATCGTGGCCGTGCTCGGGTCGGATGGAGCGGTGGTGTCGATCGACACCTACAAGCCGCCCGTGGCCCGTGCCGCGATCGCGGCGGGCGCGCGGGTGGTCAACGACGTGAGCGGCTTGCGCGACCCCGAGCTGGCGGCGGTGTGCGCCGAGACGGGCGCGGCGCTGGTGGTGATGCACACGGCCGCCGCCCCCCGCGAACGCCGCCAGGACCCCGATCTGTACGGCGACGTGGTGGAGGAGGTGCTGGCGTTTCTACGTGCGCGCGTGGCCGTGGCGCTGGAGGCCGGCGTGGCGCGCGATCAGCTGATCGTGGATCCCGGACCCGACTTCGCCAAGACGCCCACCCAGACGATCGCGCTGCTGGCGCACACCGAGCGGTTGCACGAGCTGGAGCTGCCGTTGCTGATGGCGATTTCGCGCAAGGACTTCATCGGCGCGCTGACCCACCGCGCGCCGCGCGAGCGCCTGGCGGGCACGCTGGCGGCGCTGGCGCACGGGGTGGACGCGGGCGCGCATGTGTTCCGCGTGCACGACGTGCGGGACGCCGCCGACTTCCTCGCGGTGCGCGCGGCGCTGCGCGGTGAGCGTGCTCCCGAGAGGGATCTGACGGTACCCGAGGAATTGAGACACCAGCCTCGCGTGCCGTGAGCCTGGATCCATCGCCCCGACGCCGGGTGCGGCGATTGGGGCTAAGCTGCGAGGCGCATAGGGTGCCGACCGCTGTCCAACGCGGCCGGGCGCCAACCGCCCAAAATCCACGAGAGGACTCACCATGACCGTACTTGAGCGTTCTGAGCTGGACGCCAGCCCGCTGTCGGATCTGCACGCGATCGCCAACCAGTTGGGGCTGGAAGGCTTCCGCCGGTTGCGCAAGGCCGACTTGATCGACGCCATCCTCGCGCGCTCCGGCGCCGAGACCGCCAACGGACAGGCATCCTCCGACGGGCAGGCCGCCGACGGGCAGGGCGCCGACGGAGAGGCCGCCGACGGACAGGCCGCCGCCGAGGAGGGCGAGGAGGAGCGGCCGGCGACGCGCCGGCGGCGCACACGCACACGCCGGACCAAAGTTGCCGCAGAGGTCGAGGAGGAGGAGAAGGGGGAGGGGGAGGGGGGCAGCGAGCCTGAGGCGCCTCCGGCACGGCGAAGCACGCGGCAGGGGCGTGGCCGCGGCCGCGAGACGCCCGCGGGCGACCGGGCCGGCGAGACCCCAGCGACGGGCGAGCAAGCCCGCTCCGGCCGTGGCCGCGAGACGGCGCAGCGCACGGTGGAGGGCGTGGTGGAGCTGCTGGGCAACGGCTCGGCGTTCCTGCGTGTGTCGCCGCCCGAGGCGTCCGACGAGGATGTGTACATCTCGGCCGCTCAGGTGCGCCGTTGCGAACTGGTGTCGGGCGACCGCGTGAGCGGTCCGGTGCGCACGCCGCGCTCCTCCGAGCGCTACCCATCGCTGGCGCGCGTGGACACGATCAACGGCGCTTCGGCTGAGTCGGTGGCAGAGGGCACCCGCTACGAGGAGCTGGCTGCGACCTACCCCTGCGAGCGGCTGGAGCTGGACCCCCAGGACCCCACGCTGAGCGCGATCGAATGGCTGACGCCGATCGGCCGCGGCTCGCGCGTCAGCATCGTGGGCGCCGCGCGAGCGGGCAAGACCGAGACGCTCAAACGGCTGCTGGGCGCGCTGGCCGAAACGGGGATGCAAGCCACAGGCGCGTCTCACCCGGTTTCGACTGGCGGCGACGGGGATGGGAGCTCGGTGGGAGCGTCTTCGGGCACGGGCGGCGACGGGGATGAGGGCCCGGTGGGAGCGTCTTCCGGCGCCGATGGCGACGGGGATGGGAGCCCGATGGGAGCATCCTCGGGCGCCGGTGGCGACGGTTTGGAGGTGATGCTGGTCCTGAGCGGCGTGCGTCCCGAGGAGATCGCGGTGTGGCGCGAGGGTCCGGTGGCGCCTGCCGCCGCGCTCGATCTGGGCGCCTCCGCGGAGCTGCAGGCGCAGACGATCGAACATGTGGTGGACACCGCCAAGCGCGTCGCCGCCCGCGGCGGGCACGTGGTGGTGGTGATCGACACGCTCCAGCACCTTCCGCCGCACGTGGCGCGCCGGATCCTCGCCGGCGCCCGCAAGCTGGTGGAGGGCGGCTCGCTGACGCTGATCGCCACCGCGGCCGCACCGCTAGGGGGAGAGAGCACGGTGATCGCGCTCGACGTGTCGCTCACCTCCACCGGGCGCATCCCGGCGCTGAACCTCGCGGCCAGCGGCACCGTGCGCCCGGAGCTGCTGGTGGGCGACGACGGCGCCGCCGCGATCACCCGTGCCCGTGCGTCGGCGGTGGCGGGCTGAGCCGTGGGCGGGCGCCGGCGGGAGGGCGAGCGGCGGCTACCGCAGGTAGGCCACCCGCGCCCACGAGGGCTCGGGTGAGAGCTCGATCGGCTCGCCGCCGCCGGTTTGCGCGCCGTTGCGCGTGCCGGTGGGCTGCACGTAGGCGAAGCTGCAGGTGTCCTCGATGAAGGCCACACCCAGCTCGCCCTCGTTGACGCGCTGGTCGAGCCACGCGCCGCGGAACACCAGACGGCGCAGCCAGTGCACCAGCGAGCGCTCCGCCGGTCCCACCAGCTCCGCCCAGCACTCGTTGACGTGCTCGCCGAGGGCGGACGCCGGGTCGAGGATCTCGCCGTTGACGGCGAGGTTGACGAGGTCTTCCAGCTCGTCGTCGCCCAGCCGGCCGCCCACGAACCCCAGCTTCAGCGCCGCCTGCTCGCAGCGCTCGGCGAAGTCGTCTTCGTTGAAGGTGAAGCGCAGCTCACCGTATTCGAGGACGAAGTCCTCGCCAGAGTTGTAGTTTCCGCGGCGTGTCGTATCCATGACGTGGTGCCGGAAGAATCCGGTTGGCTTCCAGGCCGTCGGAATCATAAGCCGACTTCCTGCCCATGTGGGTGGGGTGCACGGGAGATTGCAGGCGCGTGCTCTATACCTTGCAGCCGATGGCGCTCCCCGACCAGCATCCCTCGCTGTCCGCCACCGCCGGCCTCTCCGGCTACCGCACGGTGCTGGTGCCGATCTTCGGTGAGGACGTGGGCGCCGCCGCGATCGGCCGCGCCGCCAAGCTGGTCGGCAAGGGCGGCGTCATCCGCGCCGTGTTTGTGCTGCCGGTGCCGCCCGAGCTGCCGCTGGAGGACGGCTTGGAGGAGCAGGAGGCGCACGGCCGTTCGGCTTTGGAGAGCGCCCGTATCCAGGCGCGTCGCGCCGGGCTGCGCATCCACACCGGTGTCATCCGCACGCGCAACCCCGGCGCGGCGCTGGTGGAGGAGGCCCGGCGGGTGGAGGCCGATGCGATCTACTGGTCGACGCTGCATGCCCCCGCCGTGGAGCGCCGGATCGGCCCAACCGCACTGCACCTGCTCAGCCGCCGGCCCTGCCGCGTGATCATCGAGACCGAGCCCGACGACCTCCCCCGGGCAGAGCCTCAGCCTCGGTAGGCCCCTCAGCCGCTCGCTTCGCCGCCGGAGGCTTGCAGCTGGATCACCACGCGCGAGCGTTTGACGCCTTCGGCCAGGGCTGCCCCGCCGCCGGCGGTGACCGTGCCGAGCGGGGCGATCGCCGAGGCGAAGCCCGAGAAGCCGGGTGCCTGGTTGAGTCCGAGCGATTCCAGCAGCCCCGAGATCGTGTGGAATTCGATGATCGCGCTGGGTTTGATGCCGTGCCCCAGCGTGCTTTCCGCCCCGGTGTAGGTGGGTGAGGCGCCGAGCGTGGTTTGCGGGTTGAGCGCTTCCTTGATCGAGGTGCTGCCCAGCCCCGCCACGAACTTGCCCTGGCCGACGGCCACCGTCAGCTCCAGCGGGAAGCTCGGCAGCTTCACCGTCACCGCCGTTTCGGTGCCGGGCACGCTCGTCGGCGAAGTTTGGCCGCCGGCTTCGCGGTAGGCCTGCGCGAACTGCCCCACCGCCGCTCGCGATGCGGCGGGGTTCTTGGAGGAGATCACCAGCGCCGCCTGTAGCTGCAGCACGCTGCTGCCGCTCGCATACACGCCGGTGGCGCCCGCCCAGCTGAGCAGATCGTGCTGCAGGTTGAGCGAGTGGGAGCTGAGCGGCGCCAGCAGCTTGCCGAAGTCGATGCCGCCGATGTCGAGCGCCGAGCTGAGGCCGCCGATTGCGCCCAGCCCCTGCGCGCCGTGGCCGAATGTTGCGCCCAGATCGCCGATGCCAAGCGCCAGCCACGAGCTGCCGGGCAGCCCGCTCACCACCTGTGCGCCTCCTTCGCTGAGTGCCCCGCCGGCGCTCGATCCGCCGGAGACGCCAGCGGCGGAGGAGGGGAGCGTGTCGAGGTTGAGCGCCAGCTGGTGCGCGCCGGGGATCACCGAGAGGTACAGCTGGCCGGGGTTACCCAGCACGCCCTCCAGCAGCGGCAAAATCGATTCCGCGCCCGCGCCGCTGTTGCCGCCGCTGCTCGCCGCGCTCCCAGTCGCGTGCGCCAGCTGTTCGGGGCTCAAATAGGCGTTGGCCAGCGCATCAGCTTCCGCCGTGGAGGTGAGCTTCGCGTAGCTGCTCGCGTGCGCCAGCGCCGCCCCGCCGGTGGCGGTTTCGATCACGCGCTTCATGCCCGCTTCGCTGCCGATCACCGCAAACTTGTGCACGATCCCCTCGGCCACGCCGCTGGGGGAGACCTGGTAGGTGATGCCGCGATAGCTCGTCGTGTGCGCGCCCGCGCTGTGGGCCTGGCCTTCCAAGAATTCCTTGGCCTTGTCGACGTCGCTGGTGTCGAGCACCAGCGCCCCCTGCGCGGAGCCGGAGCCCAGCAGCGCCTGCAGGCCGTGTTCTCCGAGGAGCGCTGCTTCCAGGCCACTCAACCCTTCGGAGAGCGCTTTGGTGAGTGTTTCCTCGCCCAGCAGCCCCTGCGCTTGAGCGAGTGACACCGCGCTGATGAATGCGCCCGCGCGCGATCCCAGCCACGGCTCCACTTCTTTGGCGTAGTTGGGTGTCTTGCCGGTGGGGCCCGCCAGCAGCTTCAGCAGCCCTTCGAACGGGTGCTGGCGGCCGGTGAGCGTACTGGCGTCGGCGGTCGTGTCGCTCTTCAGCGTGCCTTCCGGCTTCACCACCGCTTCCACATACAGCGGCGCCGCGGCCGGCGTGACGGTCGCCGGGCTGACGCTGGTGCCGCTCGGGCTGGAGCCGCAGCCGCCGAGCGCCACCGCAGCTAGCGCCGCTGCGGCCAGCGGGGTGGCGAGCGCAATACGCATCGCCCGAAGCATACGTGTCCGACCCGTCGGAAGGCTCGCTTGGGGAGGTCGGCAGCTTGGTCCGAGAGACGTTGGGAAGGCATGGTGGGAAAAAATGTGCAGCTAGAGTTGCATTGTGGGAGAAAGTGGGGTACGGTGCCGTGCACGAGCCGAGGTGGAGAGGCTCCTCCCACCTCTCCACCTCGGCTCCACTTGACCCACGCGGCCGCCCCGCGGCGCGCAGGGGCTTTGAAGCCGTAATCGACCGGGAGCGCAACCCGTGGCTTTCCGCGGCACCTACGACCACACGCTCGACGCCAAGAACCGGCTCACCATCCCGGCGCGCTACCGGGCGACGCTGGCGGAGGGCGTGGTGATGGCGATGCCGGTCGACCTCGAGCCGTGCGTGGGGGTGTGGCGCCCGCAGGAGTACGAGCGCTACACCGAGCGCGCGCTGGCGGAGCTGCCGCCGCTGTCGCCCCGCCTGAGCGAGCTGGAGCGCTTCTTCTACGGCAGCTCCCACGACGTCGAGCTGGATGCCGCGGGGCGGATCATGCTGCCCGGCTTCCTCGCCGAGCACGCGGGCTTGAGCAAGGACGTGGTGGTGGTGGGCGCCGGCGATCGCCTCGAGCTGTGGGATCGCCACCGCTGGAACGAGCACCGACCGACGCTGCTGGGCGGCGTCGCGGAGATAACGGCACGTGTCGACCATCCTGCTTGACATGCCCACCATCCACATCCCCGTGCTGGCAGGGGAGCTGATCGACGTGGCGCAGCCCAGCCCCGGCCAGACCGCGATCGACTGCACGTTCGGCGGTGGCGGCCACGCCCGTTTGGTGGCCGAACGCCTCGGCCCCGGCGGCACGCTGGTGGCGATCGACCGCGACCCGGTTGCGGAGGAGCGCTTCGCCGAGCTGGCCGCGGAGCTGCCGTGCGCGGTGCGGTTCATCCGCGGCGGCTACGCCGAGGCGCTGCAGCTGCTGGCCGATGAGGGGCTGCGCGCCGATCTCGCCTACTTCGATCTCGGCATGTCGTCGATGCAGGTGGACACGCGCGAGCGCGGCTTCTCCTACTCCTACGACGCGCCGCTCGACATGCGGATGGACCCCGCGCAGTCGCTCGACGCGCGCACGATCCTCGCCACCTGGGACCAGCGGCGGCTGGCGGGGATGCTGCGCGAGCTGGGCGAAGAGCGCCACGCCGGCGCGATCGCCCGCGCGATCGTGCGCCGCCGCGCGCAAACGCCGATTGAATCCACACAGGAGCTGGTGGAGATCGTCAACTCAGCAATCCCAGCGCCGGCGCGCTTTGCCGGCGGGCATCCCGCCAAGCGCACCTTCCAGGCTCTGCGGATCGCCGTCAACGACGAGCTCGGCCAGCTCGACCGCGCGTTGCCGCTGGCGTGGGACCTCCTGCGCACGGGGGGCGTGCTGGCGGGGATCTCCTTCCACTCGCTGGAGGACCGCCGCGTGAAGCGCTTTTTGGTTGCGCGCGCGCAGGGCTGCGTGTGCCCGCCCGAGCTGCCGGTGTGCGTATGCGGGCGCACGCCCGAAGCGACCCTGCTCACGCGTCGCGCGACCGTGGCGTCGGCCGGCGAGCTGGCGCACAACCCGCGCGCCTCCTCGGCGCGGCTGCGGGCGGCGCGCAAGCTTGACGGAGGCCCACCCGCCGGGCTCGGCGGCAGTGACGTGGAGGCTGCGGCATGACCCCGCCACCGGTCGCCGCCCCCGCTGGCCGAAACGGAGATTCGCGCCGCAGGCGCGTGTCTCCCGACTTCGGTCCTCCGCGCCGTTCCGCCCGCTCCGCCGGGCCCCGCACAGCCCCGCGGCCGGCGTCGCGTCCGGCGTCGCGGCCACGCAGGCTCTCCGGCCCGGCGACGTCTCGCCAGCGTGAAGCCGCACTGGCGGGCGCGGGGGCCGGGACGCTCGGTCTGCGCCTGCCGCTGCCCGGGTACCTGCGTCTCCCCGATCGTCTGATCGACCGCCTGATCGGCGGCCGCACGTGGATCGCGGTGATCGCGTTTGCGCTGATCGGGATCGTGGCGATGCAGCTGTGGGTCGTGAAGCTGGGCGTGGGGATCGGCCGGGCGCTGGAGCACACGCAGCTGTTGCAGCGCGAAAACGCCGTGCTTGCCGGCGAAGACTCCGCGCTTTCCTCAGCTGAACGGATCGAACGACTGGCGCTCGCCAAAGGGATGGTGTTTGCATCTCCGGGGGCGCTCCACTTCGACAAGACCCGCGGCTCGCTCGACGTGCGTTTGGCGGCCGGGGCGCTGGCCAAACCGGCGCAAAGTCCCACCACACCCGCCACGACAACGACAACGACACCGCCCGCCGCCGGCTCCGAAACGGAACCGGCGGGCGAAGCGACCCTCGCTGCGGGAACCCAGCCTGCAAACACAACCCGGGCCACGGCCGGATCCACCTCCGAAACCCAATCGGCGCCGACAACCACCCCAGAAGTAGCGGCGTCCACCGGGGTCGCCACCTCACCGGCGGGATCCACCGAAACGGCCGCGCCCACCGCCGTCGCGCCGGGAGGGTCGAGCGAAGCGGCCGCGCCCACCGCCGTCGCGCCGGCGGGATCGAGCGAAGCGGCCTCCCCGGCAAGCGACGCCGGCGGCGGCACCCCGACCCCTGGAGGCTGAGCCGCGTGGCGCACGCCCAGAACCGCATCGGCGTGCTGTTTGCGGCGTTCTTCGGGCTGCTGACGATCGCCGCGGGCCGCACGCTGTATCTGGGTGTGCTGCACGGCGCGGCGCTGCGCAAAGACGCCAACTCGCAGCAGGTGACGATCGAAGAGGTGCCGGCGCAGCGGGGCACCATCACCGACCGCAACGGCACCGTGCTGGCGATCTCCGAACCGGCCGGCACGATCTCCGCCGACCCCTACCTGGTGAAGAATCCGCTCGCCGCATCCGAACACCTGGCGCCGCTGCTGGGCGACTCGCAGGCGGCGTTGTTGCGAGCGCTGAGCCAGCACAGCGGCTTCGTCTACCTGGCTCGGGCGCTGCCGGCGGCGAGAGCGAAGGCGGTGATGGCGCGCGCGCAGGAGCTGGAAATCACCGGGTTGAGCGAGACCGCGACGATGCGCCGCACCTACCCGCGCGGCACGCTGGCGGCGCAGGTGCTGGGGGTGGCCGGCACCGAAGGCGCCGGTCTGTCGGGGTTGGAATACGCCGACAACGCGCTGCTGCGCGGCAGCGCCGGCCAGCGACGGGTGGTGAGCGACGCGCACGGTCAGCCGATCGCAATCGCCGACGTGCACCGCGAGGCGTCCGGCGCGCAGCTGACGCTGACATTGGACGCCAACATCCAGCAGCGCGTGGAAGCGGTGCTGAACGCGGTCGGCAGCGTGTTCCACCCCAAAGACGCCACCGCGATCGTGCTGCGGCCCGACACCGGGGCGGTCCTGGCGATGGCCAGCTGGCCGCAGCTCAACCTCGACGCGCTCCCCGCCTCCAAGGCGACGCTGGAAGCGGCGCTGGAGAACCGGGCGGTGAGTTTCGACTACGAACCGGGCTCCACGTTCAAGGTCGTGGCGGTGTCGGGGGCGCTGCAGCGGGGCTTGATCACGCCCACCACCGAATTCGACATCCCCGACCAGATTCAGGTCGCCGACCGCACGATCCACGATGCCGAGGAACACCCCGAAGAGATGCTCACCACCGAGCAGATCCTCGCCCAGTCGAGCAACGTGGGGGCGATCACGATCGGCAAACTGGAGGGCGAAAACACGTTCAACGAATGGGTGCACCGGTTCGGCTTCGGCGCCCGCAGCGGCGTTGACCTCCCAGGCGAGGAAATGGGGAAAGTGCTGGAGCCCAGCGAATATTCGGGCTCCTCGATGGGCAACCTGCCGATCGGCCAAGGCGAGCTGGTGACGCCGATCCAGATGGCTGCCGCCTACGCGGCGATCGCCAACGGCGGCGTCCTGCGCACCCCGCACATCGTGGCGGCCGTCAACGGCCATCCCACGAAGTTGCCCGCCGGGCACCGCATCATCTCCGCGAGCATCGCCTCCGAGGTGCGCCAGATGCTGCGCGGGGTGCTGGCGCCCGGCGGCACCGCCAGTGAGGTGTCGGTGCCGGGTTACCAGCTGGCCGGCAAGACCGGCACCGCCAGCAAGATCGACCCGGCGACCGGCCAGTACTCGGAAACGGCCTATGTGGCGTCGTTCATGGGCTTCGCGCCGGCGTCCAACCCGCAGCTGGAGTGCGCGGTGATCGTCGACGAACCGCAAAGCGGCTCGATCTACGGCGGCACCGTGGCCGCGCCGGCGTTCGGTCAGATCATGGCGTTCGCGCTTCCCTACCTCGGCATCCCGCCGAGCAGCTGAGCTCCTCCTCCCTCCCTCCCTCCCTCCTCCTCCTCCTCCTCCTCCTCCTCCTCCTCCTCCGTTGCCTCCCCGGTAGGGTTCCCACCGCACCGCATGCCACCCACCTTCACCCCATCCCATCGCGGCGGCGAGGGCCCGCCGCTGGTGTGTTTGCACGGCGTCACCGACACGTGGCGCACGTGGGAGCTGGTGCTGCCGGCGCTCGAGCGGGAGCGCGAGGTGCTGGCGCCGACGCTTGCCGGCCACGCCGGTGGCCCGACGATCGTGGGCGAGCCGGACAGCGACACGGTGGTTGACGCGGTGGAGAGCGCGATGGAGGAGGCGGGCTTTCAGACGGCCGACATCGTCGGCAACTCACTCGGCGGGTGGGTCGCGCTTCAGCTTGCCGCACGCGGACGGGCGCGCAGTGTGGTGGTGATGGCGCCGGCGGGCGGGTGGCCCGCCGAGGATGCCACCTTCGGCGGGACGCTCGAGTTCTTCAAGACCATGCAGCCGCTGCTCAAACAGGCCGCGCCGTTCGCCGATCAGATCCTCGCCACGCCCGAGGGCCGCCGCCAGGCCACGCAGTACACGGTCACCAACTTCGATCACATCCCTGCCGAGCTGCTCGGCCACCAGCTGGTGGGGGCTGCCAGCTGCGATGGCCTCGATCGGCTGATCGCGCTCTCCGAACGCAACGGCTGGCAGCTGGACGCGGAGCGGATCGAGTGTCCCGTGCGGGTCGTATGGGGTACCGCCGACCGTGTTCTCGAGTGGCCGTCGGCGGCAACCCGCTTTCGCGACGAGTGGCTGCCGCACGCCGATTGGGTGCAGCTCGAGGGGATCGGCCACTGCCCCCAGCTGGACGTGCCTGCCGAGGCCGCGCAGCTGATCCTCGGGTTCAGCGCGCCGTGAGGGCGGCGAGGCGCATCTGCGCACTCGTGCTGGCTGGGCGCGCACTGTGCATTAATTTTCGGACGCCAACCAAACCTTGACAACAAAAATGAGATCTTGAGTTGGTTGGCATCCAAAAAGTAAACACAAACATGTGTGCGCCAACCCCCATCGCGTTCCTGCGCGGCGTGTTGCGCGTCAACGCCCCGCCGGCCGTCACCCGTCGTACCTGAGCAGCGCGTGTGCCTCGCGCGGCGCCAATCGCGCGCGCCCGCCCAGGAAGGCCAGCTCGATCAGGAAGCCGCAGCCCACCACCTCGCCGCCGAGCTGCTCCACCAGCTCGCAGAGCGCCGCCGCGGTGCCGCCGGTGGCGAGCAGGTCGTCGTGCACCAGCACCCGCGAGCCGGGTCCGATCGCGTCGGTGTGCAGCTCCAGCTGGTTGGAGCCATACTCGAGCAGGTACTCGGCGCTGATCGTCTCGTACGGCAGCTTGCCGGGCTTGCGTGCCAGCACGAAGCCGGCGCCCAGCTCCAGCGCGAGCGCCGGCCCGAGCAGGAAGCCGCGCGCCTCGGCGGCCACCACGCAGTCGGGGCGCAGCGGGCGGGCGTGCTGCGCCAGGCCAGTCACCGCCAACGCCAGCGCGCCGGGGTCGGCGAGCAGCGGCGTGATGTCCTTGAAGATGATCCCCGGCCGCGGGAAGTCGGGGATGTCGCGAACCAGCGCGCGCAGCCGCACGTCGCCGTCGATCGCCGCGTCGGAGCCGTGCACACGGGCATCGTAGGCCGCCCGTCTCGCCAACGCCGTGTGCGCTGGTAGCTTCGGCGAGTGGCGGCGCGGGTCGATTACGAGCTTCACGGGCGCACATATGCACAGCACCGGCGCACCGACCCCCGGATCGCCGCGCGCATCCACGCCGCGTTGGGTGACGCGCGCACGGTGCTCAACGTGGGTGCCGGCGGCGGCTCCTACGAGCCGCGCGACCGCTGGGTGCTGGCGGTGGAGCCGAGCGCGACGATGCGCGCCCAGCGCCCGCCGGACGCGGCGCCCGCACTGGCCGCGCGCGCCGAGGCGCTGCCGTTCGACGACGACACGTTCGACGCGGCGATGGCTTGCGTGACGATCCACCACTGGGAATCCCCCGCCGACGGCCTGGCGGAGTTGCGTCGAGTGGCGCGCGGAGCGGTGGTGGTGTTCACGTTCGAGCTTCGGTCGCTGCCGGCCTGGCAGCTCGACTACCTCCGCGAGGGCGTCGCGGCGGAGCTACCCCGCTACCCGTCGATGGAGGCGATCGCCGCGGCGCTCGGGGAACGCACGCGGGTCGAGAGGATCCCTACTCCGGGCGATTGCGAGGACGGCTTCTTCGAGGCGTTCTGGCGGCGGCCGGAGGCGCTGCTGGACCCGAAGGTGCGAGCCGCCCAATCGGTGTGGGCGTTGCTGGACGCGGGGGTGGAGCAGCGCATCGTCGAGCGTCTGGAAAGCGCGCTGCGATCGGGCGCGTGGGATGCCGAGCACGGACAGCTGCGCCAGCTGGAGAGCTTCGATGGCGCTCTGCGGCTGGTGGTCGCCACGCCCGAGCGAGCGGTCGTCGCGATGGATTAGCGGCCAGTGGCGGCGATTGGCCGCAGGCGTCCGCCAGGCGTGCCGCGCGGGGGTGTGCCTAGAATCTGACTCGCCGATGGAGCCTTCCAACGAGCATTTCGATGTGTTGATCGTCGGCGCCGGCCTGTCGGGGATCGGCGCGGCGTGCCACCTGCAGCGCAACTGCCAGGGGCGCAGCTGGGCGATCGTCGAGGCGCGCGATCGCCTGGGCGGCACGTGGGACCTCTTCAAATATCCCGGCATCCGCTCCGACTCGGACATGTACACGCTGGGCTATTCGTTCAAGCCGTGGCGGGAGGCCAAGGCGATCGCCGATGGCTCCTCGATCCTCCGCTACGTCGAGCAGACGGCGAGGGAGAACGGGGTACAGGAGCGGATCCGCTACCGCCACCGCGCCGTGCGCGCCGAGTGGGACTCCGCGCGGGCGCGCTGGACCGTGACGGTGGAGCGCGGCGGCGACACCCCCGAGACGGTCGAGCTGACCTGCAGCTTCCTGCTGATGTGCGGCGGCTACTACCGCTACGACGGGGGCTACACGCCGCGGTTCCCGGGCATTGAGCGCTTTTCCGGGGAGCTGGTGCATCCGCAGCACTGGCCTGAGCACCTCGACTACGCCGGCAGGCGCGTGGTGGTGATCGGTAGCGGCGCCACCGCCGTGACGCTGGTGCCGGCGATGGCGCGGAGCGCGGCGCACGTGACGATGCTGCAGCGCTCGCCCAGCTACGTGGTGTCGCTGCCCGGCGAAGACCGGATCGCCGACGCGCTGCGCCGCGCGCTGCCCGCGAAAACCGCGTACGCGATCACGCGCTGGAAGAACGTGCTGCGCACGATGGTCAGCGTGCAGCTCAGCAGGCGCCGGCCGGAGCTGATGAAGCGGCTGCTGCGCGCCGGTTTGGAGCGCCAGCTGCCGGCGGGGTATGACATCGACACGCATTTCAAACCCCGCTACAACCCCTGGGACCAGCGCCTCTGTCTGGTGCCGGACGGCGATCTCTTCAGGGCGATCTCGGGCGGGCGCGCGTCGGTGGTGACCGACGAGATCGACACGTTCACCGAGGGGGGCGTCAAGCTGTCCTCGGGGGCGGAGCTGGAGGCGGACGTGATCGTCACCGCGACTGGCCTCAGCCTGCAGGCGCTGGGCGGCATCGAGCTGGCGGTGGACGGGCGCGAGATGGAGCTGGGGCGGACGATGACCTACAAGGGCATGATGCTCAGCGACGTGCCCAACCTGGCAATCGCGCTTGGGTACACCAACGCGTCGTGGACGCTGAAGTGCGATCTCACCTGCGAATACGTGTGCCGGCTGCTCAACCACATGGCGGCGCGCGGATATTCCAGTTGCACGCCGCGGCGCGATCCGACGGTGGGGGAGCTGCCGTTCATCGACTTCTCCTCCGGCTATGTGCTGCGCGCGATCGACAAATTTCCCAAGCAGGGCGCCAGGGCGCCATGGCGGCTGTACCAGAACTACGCGCTCGACATTCTCAGCCTCAGGCGCGGAGCGCTGGAAGACGGCGTGCTGGAGTTCGCCAAGGCCGGCTCGGTGGCGGTCGACGCCGTGGAGCCGGTCGCCATCTGACCGCGGAGTCGCTCGGGTCTATCTGCCGCGCAGTCGATGCACGAGATGCGCGAGCCGTGTCCAGAAGTTGAACGGGTGCTCGTGGCGTTGGGTGGGCTCGACGATATCGCCCTCGATCTGGCGGATCTTGGCTTTGATCCGCTCCATCGTGCCGCCGTGGTCGTCGGGTTCGATCGCCTCGCTGCTAGCCGGCTGCAGGTACTGCCCCAGCTGTGCGGCGTGCTCGCGGTCAAGCGACAGCCGCACAATCCCCTGCTCGACGCCGGCGACGAGATCGGAGGTCGCGTAGCGCGGCTGTCCGAGCTTGTTGACGGCGATCGAGATGCCGTCGAAGATGTCGCTGCGCTCGTCGCCGGTCACTTCGTCGACCTCGCCAACCTTGCTGCCGTCCGCCGCAAGAACCTTCCAGCCGGGCTTGATCGACTTCCACGAGACGGGGACGCTCATCCGCGGGGATCCTACACCCACGACTGCCTCAGCCGGCCCGCGTCGGGGCCCGAAACTAGACTCAGAGCCGATGCAGAGGCGACGTGTGCGCAGATGAGGCCGGCGGACCCGGTTCGATGAGGCTCGGAGGGCTGATCCCGGCCGAACTGATGAGTGCTGGTGGCTTCACCGCTGACGCTGCCGCGGTGGAGATCGCGAGCCTCGCCTACGACAGCCGGCGGGTGACGCCGGACGCGCTGTTTTTCTGCGTGGTGGGGGAGCACAGCGACGGCCACGACCACGCCGCGCAGGCGGTGAGGGACGGCGCGGCGGCCCTGGTGGTGGAGCGGCCGCTGGCGCTGGGCGTGCCGGAGGTGCGGGTGGCGAGCGCGCGCGCGGCGATGGGCCCGGTGGCGGCGCGCTTCTACGGCGACCCCACCGCACGGCTGCGGGTGGTGGGGGTGACGGGCACCAACGGGAAGACCACCACCGCGTTCCTCGTGCGGGCGCTGATGGAGGCGTGCGGCCACCGCTGCGGGCTGTTGGGTACGGTCACCTCGATCGTGGGCGGCGAGCGGCGCCCGGCCGGACGCACCACCCCCGAGGCGATCGACCTGCAGCGTGACTTCCGCGCGATGCTTGCCGGCGGGGAGGAGGCGTGCGCGATGGAGGTGTCCTCGCACGCCCTGGCGCTGGGCCGCGCCGACGGCGTGCGCTGGGCGGCGGCGATCTTCACGAACCTCACGCAGGACCACCTCGACTTTCACGGCACGATGGAGGAGTATTTCCAGGCCAAGCGCCGGCTGTTCGTGCCGGACGCCGGTGGTTGGGCCCCGGGCGTGAGCGTGATCAACCTCGATGACCCCTACGGCCGGCGCCTCGCGGCCGAGTTGCCGCAGGCGCTGACGTTTGCGATCGAGCGCGATGCCGACTACCGGGCCCACGACGTGCGGCTGGAGCGCGGCCGCTGCATCCTAAGACTGAGCTCGCCCGCGGGCGAGCGCGCGCTGACGCTGCCGCTGCCGGGCCGCTTCAACATCGCCAACGCGCTTGGCGCGCTGGCCGCGGTGCATCGGCTGGGGGGAGATCTCGACACGCTGTTGGCGGCGCTGGAGCGCGGCGTGCGCGTGCCGGGCCGCATGGAGCCGGTGGAGGAGGGACAGGGGTACGCGGTGGTGGTGGACTACGCGCACACGCCCGACTCCCTGGAGAACGTGCTGGTGACCGCCCGCGAGCTGACCGATGGCCGTGTGATCTGCGTGTTCGGCGCCGGCGGCGACCGCGACCGGGGCAAGCGCGCGCTGATGGGCGAGGTGGCCGCGCGGCTGGCGGACGTGGTGGTGGTCACCTCCGACAACCCCCGCTCGGAGGGGCCGCAGGCGATCGTCGAGGAGATCATGAAGGGCGTTGCCGGCGCGCGCCCGCCGGGGGCCGCCAAGCCGCTGGTCGAGGTGGACCGCCGCGCGGCAATCGAGCGCGCGATCGAAGCCGCCGCTCCCGGTGACGTGGTGGTGATCGCCGGCAAGGGCCACGAGCAGGGTCAGGAATTCGCGGGCGGTCGGGTGGTGCCGTTTGACGACGTGAGCGTGGCGCGCGAAGCGCTGCGGACGCGCCACCCCCGCGCGGCGGGAGCGGCGCAGGCGGAGTCGGCGCCGGGAGGCGCGGGAGCGCCCGGAGCAATGGGGGCCGCGGGGGCGACGGGGGCGGCGGCGTGACCGGCTGGGAAGCCGAGCAAATCGCGGCCGCAAGCGGGGCGACCCTGGTGCGAACGCGGGGCGGCGGGCCGCTGCGCGCGACGATCGACTCGCGCGAGGCGCGCCCGGGCGATCTGTTTGTGGGCCTGCGAGGCGAGCGCGTCGACGGCGGCGCATACGCCGAGCAGGCGCTGCGCGCGGGCGCGTGGGGCGTGCTGGTGGCGCCCGAGCACGCGCGGGCGCGACACGGTGGCGCCGTGCTCGCCCACCCCGATCCGCTGGCGGCTCTGCAGGCGCTGGCGAGCGCGTGGCGAGAGGCGCTGGGCGAGGAAGGCGCGAAGGTGGTGGGGATCACCGGCTCGACCGGGAAGACCTCGACGAAGGACATCCTCGCGGCGATCCTGCGCGACGCCGAAGAACAGCTGTGCGGCCCCACGGTGGCGAGCCGCGCGAACCTCAACACCGAGATCGGCCTGCCGCTGACGGTGCTGGGGGCGCCGGCGGGCACGAAGGCGCTGGTGCTGGAGATGGCGATGCGCGGCGCCGGTCAGATCGCGGAGCTGACCGCGATCGCGAGACCCGACGTGGGCGTGATCGTGAACGTGGGCCCGGTGCACTTGCAGCAGCTGGGCACGCTGGAGGCGGTGGCGGCCGCGAAGGCGGAGCTGATCGCGGGGATGGCGAGCGACACGGCGGTGGTGGTGCCGGCCGGCGAGCCGCTGCTGGAGCCCCACGTGCGCGCCGACCAGCGCACGGTGAGGTTCGGCGAGGGGGGCGACGTGCAACTGCTGAGGTGCGCGCCCGACGGCGAGGTGAAGATCGTGGACCGCTCCGACAGCGAGCGGGAGATCGCGGTGCGGCCTTCGTTTGCGCAATCGCATAACCTGCGCAACCTGCTGGCCGCGGTGGCGGCGGCGCGCGCGCTGGGGGTCACCCCGCAGGGAGAGCTGAAGGTGGAGTTTTCGGCGCTGCGCGGAGAGCGGATCGCGCTGGCGAACGGAATTGTGCTGATCAACGACTGCTACAACGCCAACCCGATGTCGATGCGCGCGGCGCTCGACGATTTGGTCGCCGGCGAGGGCGCGCGCAAGGTGGCGGTGTTGGGCGACATGCTGGAGCTGGGCGGCGAGGAGCGTCGGCTGCACCGCGAGATCGGCGATTACGCCCGCACGCGCGGCGTGGAGCTGCTGCTGACGGTTGGCCCGCTGGCGCGCGAGATGGGCAAAGGGGAGGAGGAGGGGGAGGGGGCTGCTTGCGCGGTGTCCGACGCCGCCGAAGCGGCCACGCTCCTCCGGGGCCTGCTGCGGGCAGGCGACGTGGTGCTGGTGAAGGGCTCGCGCGGAGTGGGTTTGGAGCTGGTGGCGCAGACGCTCCAGGGCGGCGAGCGGGTGGCGTCGCAATCGAGCGGCGGGGAAGCCTGAATGGGCCGCGTCCTGATCGGAGGGACGGCGGCGCTGCTGATCTGCATCTTCCTCAGTCCGAAGTTCATCGAGTTTCTGCGCCGGCGGGAGTTCGGCCAGCAGATCCGCGAGGAGGGGCCGGTGGGCCACCGCGAGAAGGCGGGCACGCCGACGATGGGCGGCATCATCGTCTTCCTCGCGGTGGCGATCCCGTTTTTGATCCTCACCGGCGACGAATGGCGGGCGCTGGGGGTGTTCGGCACGGCGCTGGCGTGCGCGATATTGGGGTTTGCCGACGACTACACGAAGCTGGTGCGCCGCCGCTCGCTGGGATTGCGCGCCCGCACGAAGCTGGCGGTGACGATCGCGATCTCGCTGGGGCTGTGGTTTGTGGCGACCCACGAGGCGCACCTGCAGGACACGCTGCGGCTGCGCGTGGTGGACTACACGGTGGACCTCGGCCCGTTTTACCCGCTGCTGATCTACTTGGTGGTGGCGGGCACGACGAGCGCGGTGAACCTCACCGACGGCCTCGACGGGCTGGCGGCGGGGTGCGCGGCGATCGTGCTGCTGGCGTACATCGGCATCACGTTCATCACCTCCGAGTACAACGTGTCCAACCAGTACGACCTGTCGATGCTGGCGGCCTGTCTGGTGGGTGGTTGTATCGGTTTCCTCTGGTTCAACGCGTTCCCCGCGACGATCTTCATGGGCGACACCGGCTCGCTGGGCCTGGGCGGCGCGATCGCCGGCTTTGCGGTGATGACCAAGACGGAGGTGCTGTTGATTTTGCTGGGCGGCATCTTCGTGTTCGAGGCGCTGTCGGTGCTGATCCAGGTCGCCTATTTCCAGCTGCGCCACAAGCGCGTGTTTTTGATGGCGCCGATCCACCACCACTTCGAGCTGCGCGGCTGGTCGGAGACGAAGATCATTTTGCGTTTCTGGATCATCGCCGCGATCTGCTGCGCGATCGGCTTCACGATCTACCGGCAGAGCCTTGGGTGAGGTGCGCCCGCGGCCGCCGATCCCCACGGGCCCTTACCTGATCGTCGGGCTTGCCCGCTCGGGCGTGGCGGCCGCACGGGTGTTGCACGCGCGGGGCGAGCGGGTGATCGGCGTCGACGCCGGCGCGCCGCGCCAGGCGCGGGAGCTGGCGCACGAGGGCGCTGCCGAGCCGGCGGGGCCGGGCATCGAGCTGCACCTGCGCGAGGACGGCCTCGCCCAACTGGAGCGCGCGGGCGCCGTGGTCAAGAGCCCGGGGGTGCCGGCGCAGACCTCGGTCATCGCCGCGGCCCGCGCGCGCGGCATCCCCGTGCTGGGCGAGCTGGAGCTGGCGTGGCGATTGCTGCCCAACGACTTCATCGCGGTGACCGGCACCAACGGCAAGACCACCACGGTGGAGCTGATCGGCCACATCCACCGCCAGGCCGGATTGCCGGTGGCGGTGGCGGGCAACGTGGGGACCGCGTTGAGCAGCCTGGTGGGCACGATCGACGCGCGCGCCACGGTGGTGTGCGAGGTCTCCTCGTTCCAGCTGGAGGACGCGCCGGCGTTTGCGCCTGAGGTGGCGGTGCTGCTCAACATAACCCCCGACCACCTCGACCGGCACGGCACGCTCGAGGCTTACCGCGGGGCGAAGCTGCGGATCTTCGCCCATCAGCGGGCGGGGGACGTGGCGGTGCTCCCGGAGGCACTCGCCGAGATCGAGCTGCCGCCGGAGGTGCGACGGATGTGCTTCGACGCCGACCCACGGCCGGACATCGCCCACCCGCGCCTGCGCGGCGAGCACAACCACCAGAACGCGATGGCGGCCGCGGCGGTGTGTCTCGCCCGCGGGATCGACCCCGACGCGGTGAGTGAGGGCTTGCGCACGTTCGCGGGAGTGCCCCACCGTCTACGGGAGGTGGGCAGTCGCAATGGGGCGCTGTATGTCAACGACTCGAAGGCCACCAACGTGGCGAGCACGCTGGTCGCGCTGCGCGCGTTCCCCGAGGGCGGCGTGCACCTGATCCTCGGCGGCCAGGGCAAGGGCCAGGACTTCGCCCCCCTGCGGGCCGCTGTCGGGGCGAGCTGCCGCGCGGTGTACGCGATCGGCGAAGACGCCCCCCGGATCGCCGCGGCGCTGGAGGGCGAGACAGCGCGTGAAGGCGCGACGGTGCCCCTGCACGAATGCGGCGACCTGGAGCGTGCCGTGGCGGCGGCGAGCGCGGCGGCGCGGCCGGGCGAGACGGTGCTGCTCTCGCCGGCCTGCGCCAGCTTCGACCAGTTCGCCGACTTCGAGGCGCGGGGCGCGCGGTTCGCGGCGCTGGTGGAAAAAATGGTGTGAAAAGGTTGTGCAAAGCGTCACATATCTTCCGGGGATCGTGTAGGATCGCGTCAGGTACGGGCTGATGGCGCTGAACGGCTGGGGGTCTGATCGATGCGACGTTCAACGGGCGGGCTGACTTTGGCGGCGGTGGGTGCGGCATTGGTGCTGCTTGTTGTGGCGTCCCCGGCGCTGGCCGACCCCTCCGGTGGCCCCAGGCCGTCGATCGAAAGCGAGTCGGCGTCCGGCGTCACCGCGACCGGCGCCACGCTGGAAGCGCTGGTCGACCCGGGCACGGGCGAAGACGGCTTCGCTTTGGAAACCACTTACGAATTCTTCTTGGAATCGCCATGGTGCGGCTTCCTGCACCTGTTCGGTGGCTGCGAAGCGTCGGGCGGCAAGCTGGTGTACAAGGGCACGATCCCGAGCGGTACGGCCGCGCCGCAGCTGGAGAGCGTGGACCTGGCCAGTGTCGGCCAGAAGCTTTCCCCCGAAACGATCTACGGGTATCGCGTGGTTGCGCGCAACGAGGTCGGCGAAGCGTTTGGCTTCGAGAAGACATTCACCACGTTCGCCGAAGGCACGCCACCGGCGATCGAATCGGTGTCGGTGTCGCACATCACCAGGACCGACGCCATCCTCGAAGCGACCATCAACACCGAGGATTTGCCGACGAGGTACGCGTTCCAGATGTGGTACTCGCCATGCAGCAAACACGGCTCGGGTTGCGAACTGCTGATGGACGTCAAGCTGCCGTGCGGTGCGGCATTGTACGGGTCGCCGCTGCCACAGACCGTCAGCCTCGACCTCAACAGCGCCGGCGTGGTGCTGGGAGCAGGGGAATACGGTTTCTCGGTGACGGCCGAAAACGCCGCCGGCCCGCCGACGACCGCCGCCGGCGGCGTGTTTGAAGCGCTCGAAGAAGGCGCCAGTCCGCTGGGGCCCACCGGTTCCACATCGACTTCCTCGCCCGGCCCGGGCGCCGGCGGGCAGACCACGTCGCCGAGCACTGGCCAGGGCACGACGTCTGGCGGCGGGTCCACCGCGACCGGCACGACGTCCGGTGGATCGGTGGCGCCCGGCGACGGGTTCCACCCCGGTGGTGAGGTGCTGATCCCGAAGCCCAAGCCGAAGCACGGCAAGCACCACAAGCCCAAGCATCACCGCACCAAAGCCGCCAAGCACAGCAGACACGCCGGGAAGCGGAAGAAGTAGCCACCGGCAGGCTTTCGCATCCAGGCGTCGAAGTGAGCCTGGATGCCACCGGCGGCACGGACGGCCAACACCAGCGCACAAAAAAAACAGCGCGCGCGTGCGCGCCGCGGGCGGCGGCCAGCCGGACGACAGCAGCCGCTGGAGCACCGCATCCTGCTGACCGCCACGCTCTGTTTGCTGGCGTTCGGCGCGGTGATGGTGTACAGCTCCTCCTCCGCCAGCGCGCTGCTGGAAGGGAGCAGCACCGGCAGCGGCTACCTGGTGAAGTTCGTGATCTTCGGGGCGCTCGGCCTGGCGCTCATGCACCACCTGGCCCGCCACGGCGTGGCGCGGGTGCAGGGCATCGTGGGGCCGCTGCTGGCGCTGTCGTTTGTGCTGGTGGCGGCCGTGCACATCCCGCACGTGGGCGTCAGCGTCAACGGCGCACGGCGCTGGATCGGGCCGGGGATCTTCCAGTTTCAGCCTTCGGAGCTGCTGAAGCTGGCGCTGATGCTGTACGCGGCCACGCTGCTGGCGCGCAAGCCGGCGCGGGTGCACGACCTGCGCGCGCTGTCACGGCCGCTGCTGAGCGTGGTGGGAGCGGCCTGTCTGCTGGTCGCCACCCAGCCCGACATCGGCACGGCGCTGGTGATCGCGTTCACCACCTGCGCGCTGCTGGTCGCCGCGGGGATCCCGGTGCGCAATCTGGCGATCATCGCTGGCACGGTGCTGGCGGTGGTGGCGCTGTACGCGCTCGCCCGACCCTACGCGCGCGAGCGGCTGACCTCGTTCGTCGACCCCTGGGCGCACCGTACCGAAAGCGGCTTTCAGGCGGTGCAGGGCCAGATCGCGATCGGCTCGGGCGGTCTGTTGGGCGTCGGCCCCGGCCAGTCGGTGCAGAAGGCGTTCTACCTGCCGGAGGCGCAAACCGACTTCATCTTCGCGGTGATCGCCGAAGAGCTGGGGGTGGTGGGCGTGTATGCGCTGCTGTTCCTCTACGGGCTCATCGGCTACGCCGGCTTGCGCGCGGCCAAGCGCGCGCGCAGCCTCTACGGCGCGCTGATCGCGGTGGGTGTCACCTCGCTGATCCTTTCGCAGGCGTTGCTCAACATATTTGCGGTGCTGGGTCTCGCCCCGCTCACGGGCGTGCCGCTGCCGTTCGTGTCGTACGGGTCGTCCAGCCTGATCGTGATGTTGGCGGCGATGGGGCTGCTGCTGAACGTGGCGTCCGGCACCAGCGCCCACGTGCGCGCGGTGGGCGACACCCGCGCGCGTAAAACGGCAGGATTGGCGGGTGAGCGCAACGCCGCCAAAGATCGCGATCGCCGCCGGAGGGACCGCCGGGCACGTGGTGCCGGCGCTGGCGGTGGCTGACGCGCTGCGTGCGCGCGGCGCGGAGGTGACGTTCATCGGCGGCGAGCGCGCCGAGGCGGAGCTGGTGCCGGCCGCCGGATACTCGTTTCACCGGATCGCGGTCGCGGGGCTGGACCGCCGCAACCCGCTGCGCGCCGCGCGGGCGGCGCTGCTGGCGGTGAGGGCGCTGGTGCGCGCTCGTGCGCTGCTCGGCCGGCTGCGCCCCGACGCGGTGATGGGCGGCGGCGGTTACGTCTCCGGCCCGGTGGGCTTGGCGGCGATCGTCCGCGGCATCCCGCTGGTGCTGACCGAGGCCGACAGCCACCTCGGGATCGCCAACCGCGCGCTGGCGCCGCTGGCGCGGCGGGTGTGTTTGGCGTTCCCGATCGACGGTCGCAACGGGTCGCGCTACCGCGTCACCGGCCGCCCGATCCCGCCGCCGTATGAGGATCGCGCGGAGGCCCGCCGGCGGCTGGGGATCGCCACGGGGGAGACGTGCGTGCTGGTGTTCGGCGGCTCGCTGGGCGCCCGTTCGATCAACCTCGCCGCGCTGGACGCCTACGCGGGCGCCGCCTTCCATGTGGTGCACGTGTGCGGGCGGCGCGACCACCCGGAGCTTTCGGCGCGGCCACTGCCGCAGGGTTACGACCTGCGCGACTACATGGACCTCGGCGAGTTCGCGCAGGCGCTGGCCGCCGCCGACTTGGTGGTGGCCCGCGCGGGCGGCTCGCTGTTCGAGGTGGTGGCTCACGGCACGCCGGCGATCCTGGTCCCCTATGCGCACGCCACCGCCGACCACCAGGCCGCCAACGCGCGCTGGATGGAGCGCGGTGGCGCCGCGGTGGTGGTGCCCGACGCAGAGCTGAGCGCCGCTCGGTTGGCGCGCGAGACCGCCGCGCTGCTGGCCGATCCGCAGCGGCTGCGCGCGATGGCGGCCGCCGCCCGCCGGCTGGCCCGCCCCGACGCGGCCGACGCGGTCGCGGATGAGCTGCTGCAGGCGGCGCGCGGATGAACCGTGGCCCAACTCACGCCGCCCAGCGGCCGGGTTGGCGGCGGCACCAGGGTATGCAGTACGGATGGGCGGCTCTGTGAGCGAGCCGTGGACCGGCCGGCGCCTGCACTTCGTCGGCGTGGGCGGCGCCGGAATGAGCGGGTATGTGCGCGCCGCGCACGCGCTGGGCGCAGAGGTGAGCGGCTCCGACCGCGCCGACTCGCCCTACCTGGAACGTTTGCGCGCCGATGGGGTGCTGGAGGCGAGCATCGGCCACGCGGCCACCAATCTGCCGGCCGGCGAGGACGTGGAGGTGGTGTACTCGAGCGCCGTCCCGCCCGACAACGCCGAGCGCCGGGCGGCGCGCGAGCGGGGGTTGCGTGAGCGTGCCCGCGCGGAGCTGCTGGGGGAGCTGAGCGCGCTGCGGCGAACGATCGCGGTGGCGGGCACACACGGAAAGACCACGACGTCGTCGATGCTGGTGCACGCGCTGCGTGCCGCCGGCTTCGACCCCGGTTGGCTGGTGGGGGCGCCGGTGGGCGGTGGGTTGCCCAACGCGCATTGGAGCGAGGGCGAGTGGCTGGTGGTGGAGGCCGACGAGTCCGACCGCTCGATGCTGTCGCTGGCGGTGGAGATCGCGGTGCTGAGCAACGTGGAGCTCGACCATCACGCCAGCTTCGCTTCGCTGGCGGAGCTGCGCGAGGCGTTCCGCGCGTTTCTCGCGCGCGCCCGCCGCGCGGTGGTGGTGTGGGACCGGCCGGAGCTGATCGAGCTGACCCCCGGGGAGGTGGAGGTGGTCCCCTACGACGTCCCCGCCCCGGCGCTCACGGCAGGCGGCTCGCGCTGGCATTGGCGTGGGCACGACGTAACCCTCGCCGTGCCGGGCGCCCACAACGCCCTCAACGCCGCCGCCGCGCTGGAGGCCGCGCGCCTGACGGGCGCCGATCTGGAGCGGGCGATCGCGGGTCTCGCCGTCTTCCCCGGGGCGGGGCGCCGCTTTCAGCTGGTGGGCGTCACCACGGCCGGCGCGAGCGTTTATGACGACTACGCCCACCACCCCACCGAGGTGGCGGCGACGGTGCGCGCCGCGCGCACGCTCGATCCCCGGCGGTTGGTGGCGGTGTTCCAGCCCCATCTTTACTCGCGCACGGCGCTGCTGGCGCGCGAGTTCGGCGATGCGCTGGCGCTGGCCGACGCGGCGGCGGTGCTCGACGTCTACCCCGCGCGCGAGCGCGCCGAGGATCACCCGGGTGTGAGCGGCTTGACGATCGCCCAAACCACCGCCGACGCCGCCGCGGGCCGCCCGGTGATGTGGCTGCCCACGTTCGCCGACGCGCTCCCCGTCCTGCGCGGGCTGCTCGGCGAGGGCGACCTCTGTCTGGTGATGGGCGCCGGCGACGTGGACGCGCTGTCGCGCTGCCTGGTGGCGGATGCGGCCGACGCGGACGCGCTGCCGAGCCGGCTGGTGGCGGATGCGGGCGACGTGGACGCGCTGTCGCGCGGCGTGGCGGAGCATGCGGGCGGCGATCGATGAACCCGCCGGCGCACGCGATCGATCCGCCACTGCCTCCGTTCGTGCAGCGCGGGTTTTCTTTGGCGCGTCTAACCACGGTGCGCACGGGCGGCCCCGCGGAGTGGTTTGCGCGTGTGGGCGAGGAGTCGCAGCTGCTCGACCTGCTGCGTTGGGCGAGCGAAGCCGACGTTGCCGTGGCGGTGGTCGGCTCGGGCTCCAACCTGCTGGTGGCCGACGCGGGTGCGCCTGGCCTGGTGGTGAAGCTGGAGGGCGAACTGGGCTCGATTGAGCGGGTGGGGGAGCGGGGCCTGCTGTGCGGCGGCGGTGCCCGCTTGCCGGCTGTCGCCGCGCACGCCGCGCGCGCGGGCCTGTCGGGGATCGAGTTCGGCGTCAACATCCCCGGCACGGTGGGCGGCGCGGTGAGGATGAACGCCAACGCCTACGGCGGCGAGCTGGCGCGGACGCTGGAGTGGGCGGAGGTGGTTGGTGCGCGCGAAGTGCAACGAAGCGAGCCGGTGTCAAAGCGAGAGGGAGAAGAGCGGCGGGTGAGCGCTGACCCTGAGCAGCGGGGCGGCATCCGCATCAAGCGCCGCGTCCCCGCCGATCTTGGCTTCGCCTACCGCAGCTCCGACCTGCGTCCCGGCGAAGTGGTGGCGCGCGCCCGGTTCGCGCTCGACCCCGCCCCGCCCGCGCAGGTGAAAGCGACGCTTGCCGACCTGCGCGCCCGCCGTCACGAGGCCCAGCCGCAGGGAATCAAGACGTTCGGCTCGACCTTCAAGAACCCCGACCAAAACTCCGAGGACGGCCGTCGCGCCGGCGGCCGCACGGCGGGCCTGCTGCTGTCGGATGCCGGCTGCAACGGCTTGGCGGTGGGGGCCGCCCGCTTCGCCCCCAAGCACGCCAACTTCATCGAGAACACGGGCGCCGCCACCACCGCGGAGATCGTGGCGTTGATGGCCGTGGGCCGCCGCCGCGTGCTGGAGCGCTTCGGCGTGTCGCTGGAGCCCGAGGTGCAGACGCTCGGGCCGGTGCGCTTTCCGTGGTAGGGCTTCGCCGGTAGGGGTTCGCCCACCGAGGTCGAAGACCCAAACGTGGCTCGCTCCTCCGCCGCTGGCTCCTCCGCCCGTTCCCGCTCCTCTGGCTGGATGCCGCGGCTTGGCCGTATCCCGCGGCTTCGGCTGCCCGCTGGTTCGCTCCCCGTCGCGCTCCCGCGCATGGCCACGCCCAAGCGACTCGCGATCGCGCTGGCCGCCGTGGCGCTGCTGGTCGGTGGCTGGCTGTGGCTGCGCAACTCGCCGCTGGTGTCGGTGGAGCGCGTGCAAATCAGCGGCGTGCAGGGTGTGGACGCCGGCCCGGTCGACGCCGCGCTGCGGAGCGCGGCGCGGCGGATGAGCACGCTGGACTTCGACGATGGCGCGCTGCGCGCCGCGGTGGCGCCGTTCCGCGTGGTGAAGAGCGTGAGCGCCACCACCAGCTTCCCCCACGGCGTGCGCATCGAGGTGGTGGAGCGACTCCCGGTGGCGGAAGTGAACGCCGCCGGCATCCACACCGCGGTGGCCGGCGACGGGACTATATTGGGGCCCACCCACCCCGAACTGCCGGCGGCGGCGCACAACCAGCTGCCGTCGATCGCGCTCGCCGGCTTCCCCGGTCCGCCCGGCGGGCAGGTGGAGAACGCGACCGCCCGCGCCGAGCTGCGCGTGCTGGGCGCCGCCCCGCGCGTGCTGTTGGGTTGGGTGGCGAAGGTGTACATGAGCCCACCAGCGGGCGAAGGGCTGACTGTGCAAATGCGGAATGGCGTGGAGATCTACTTCGGGGATGCCACCCGCCCGCACGCCAAGTGGCTGGCAGCGGCGCGCGTGCTGGCCGACCCCCACTCGGCGGGCGCCACCTACGTGGACGTGCTCGCCCCCGAACGGCCCGCGGCCGGCACGAGCGCGGCGGGTGGGCTGCGGGGCACGACCGCCACCACCGGCCAGGTGAGCGCCTCCGACCCGACGTCGGCGGCGCTGGCCAGCGCGCTGGCGGAAGCAGTCAACGGCGGGGGTGGCCTCCCGACGAGCGCCGGCGCGTTGCCCACGTCCGTGGGGTCCACGGGGGCCGCATCGAGCGAACCGAGCGCGACCGGCGCCACCGCCACGGCCCCGGTCGGCCCCACCAGCGCTCAAACGTCTGAACAGTCACCCTCTACCTCAGGTTGAGGCAGCCAAAAAGCGCTCTCTCGGGCACCGCTTGAGAGTCGGGCGATCTGCAAGCGATTTTGCAAAAGTGCTCGTCGCCGTTGACAGGGCGAAGTTGGCTGCATAACGTGATAAACCGCTTTCGCCCGGCGAAGCGGGTGTGCAACCCTTAACCACTACTCAAGTCTTCGGACGGAGAAAAGAGCGGAGTGAAATCATGGAGAGCGGCGTGGGCAGCTACCTGGCGGTGATCAAGGTGGTGGGCGTGGGCGGTGGCGGCACCAACGCGGTCAGCCGCATGGTGGACGCGGGATTGCGCGGCGTGGAGTTCATCGCCGCCAACACCGACGCGCAGGCGCTGGCGATGTGCGACGCCGACATCAAGCTCAACATCGGCCACGTCTCCACTCACGGCCTCGGCGCCGGCGCCAACCCCGAAGTGGGGCTGGGCGCCGCGGCGGAGTCGCGCGACGACATCAAGGAGGCGCTGAAGGGCGCCGACATGGTGTTCGTCACGGCGGGCGAGGGGGGCGGCACGGGCACCGGCGCGGCGCCGGTGATCGCGGAGATCGCCAAGAACGAGATCGGCGCGCTCACCGTGGGCGTGGTCACGCGCCCGTTCGAGTTCGAGGGCACCCAGCGCGCACGTCAGGCCACCGAGGGGATCGCCAAGCTGCGCGAGGTGGTGGACACGCTGATCGTGATCCCCAACGAGAAGCTGCTGGCGGTGGTGGAGCGCCGCACGTCGATGCTGGACGCGTTCAAAGCGGCCGACGACGTGCTGCGCCAGGGCATCCAGGGGATCACCGACCTGATCACGATTCCGGGCCTCATCAACCTCGACTTCGCCGACGTGCGCACGATCATGCACGACGCCGGCAGCGCGCTGATGGGAATCGGCAGCGCCGGCGGCGAGAACCGCTGCGCGGAGGCCGCCAAGATGGCGATCTCCTCGCCGCTCTTGGAAGAGTCGGTGGAGGGCGCCACCGGCATCCTGCTCAACATCACCGGCGGCAAAGAGCTCGGCCTGTTCGAGGTCAACGAGGCCGCGGAGATCATCCAGGCGGCGGCCGACCCCGACGCCAACATCATCTTCGGCGCGGTGATCGACGAGAGCCTCGGCGAGGAGGTGCGCGTCACCGTGATCGGCACCGGCTTCGACCACCGGCCGGGCGGCGGCGGCCGCCGCGAGCGCGCCGTCCCCCGCGACCGCGGCCCGCGGATCGGCGACCGCGAGCGCTCGTCGCTGGAGATCTCTGACGAGGAGATCGACGTGCCGCCGTTTTTGCGGTAAGCCCGTTGGCGCATTGCGCTCGATGAAGCTGTTCCGGTTGGCGCACGCGCGACGAGCCGCCGGCGCATGCTTTTCCAGTCGGCGCATGCGCCGACTGGCCCGACGGTGCATGCACCGTCGGGGGAACGGCCGCATGCGGCCGTTCCGTGACGGGTCGCATGCGACCCGTCATCCATCAGTCGCATGCGACTGATGGCGACCCCGCGCATGCGCGGGGTCGAACGGCAACCCGTCAGCCTGGGCGATGGCCGAGAAGCATGCCGATCGGCCCCGGGCAACAGAGGCGAATGGGGCCGGCGTCGCCGCGCGGCCCCACCCGCGTGTCGGCGTGTCTCGATCAGGCGTGAGCTTTCGTCACAAAGCTTCGAGTTTGGCTCCTTCTCCGCCTACGTTGAGAATCGTGCCGTTGATTTCACCTTTTGCGACTCCGCCCCTCACGCAATTTGCTTGATTGCATTTCCGGCTTTACCGGACAACAGAAAAATGCTTCCGACGGCGCGGCATCGGTCATGGTGGCCTGACCTTCGTGGGGTGGTCCCCGGCGGTCCATCGCCGGGGGGCCGACCAGGTCGGACATGACGTGCTGGCGGCGCATGCGCCCATCGGCTCCGCCGCGCATGCGCGGCGCAAAACGCCAACCACGCTAGCCTGCGGCGATGCGCCGCATCGCCCTCTACGACCGTCACGTGACCGCCGGTGCGCGGATGGTGGAGTTCGCAGGCTGGGAGATGCCGGTGCAGTACGGCGGCGTGCGCGAGGAGCACATGGCGGTGCGCGAGCAGTGCGGGATCTTCGACGTGTCGCACATGGGCCAGATCGAAACGGTGGGGCCGGGCGCGCAGGCGCTGCTGCAGCGGCTGCTGTCCAACGACGTGGAGGCGATGCCGGGGGGGGGCGCGCAGTACGCGCTGTTGTGCCGCGACGACGGCGGGGTGCTCGACGACCTCTTTACCTACCGCCTCGCCTCCGATCGCTTCCTGACCGTCACCAACGCCGCCAACCACGTGCGCGACCTGCAGTGGTGGCGCACGCACGCAGGCGGCTTCGACGCCGACGTGCGCGACCGCATCGACGACTACGCGATGCTGGCCGTGCAGGGGCCGGAGGCGCGCGAGCTGGTGCAGCAGCTGGCCGACTTCCCGCTGGCGCCGCGCCACACCGCCGCCTCCAACCGGCTGGCGGGGGCGGGGGTGCTGGTGTGCGGCACCGGCTACACCGGCGAGGACGGCGTCGAGCTGCTGCTCGCGCCCGGCGACGCACCGCGCGTGTGGGACGAGCTGGTGCGCCGCGGCGCCACGCCCGCCGGACTCGCGGCGCGCGACACGCTGCGGCTGGAGGCGTGCTTTCACCTGTACGGCAACGACCTTTCGCTCGAGCGCAACCCGATCGAAGCGGGTCTCGGGTGGTGCTGCAAGGAGGACACCGGCTTCATTGGCGCCCCCGCCGTGCGCGCCGTGCGTGCCGCCGGCCCCCCCGAGCGGCTCGTGGCGTTCGCGATCGACGGCCCCGGGATCGCGCGGCAGGGCAACCCCGTGGTTGGCGGCGGGGTGGTGACCAGCGGCACGCTCTCGCCCTGTTTGGGCGTCGGCGTCGGCCTGGCCTACGTTCCGGCCGTGCGCGCCGCCGTCGGCGCGCCGCTCGAGATCGACGTTCGTGGCAAGATCCGGCGGGCAACCGTCCGCGACAAGCCGCTCTACCGAAAGGCCGCCTGACCCGCGATGTCCAACACCCACTACCGCAGGCCCGCTGCCCCGACGCTCCTTGCCAACCGCCGCAAGGCTCGCTAGCGCCATGGCCGACGCCAGCTACCCCGCCGACCTGCTCTACCACCCCGAACACGACTGGGCGCGGGTCGCCCCCGACCCGGCCGATCCCGCCCACCCGGAGGCGACGCTCGGGATCACCTGGTACGCGCAGGATCAGCTGGGCGAGATCGTCTTCTGCGAGCCCCCCGCCATCGGCACGCTGCTCGCGCAGGGCGAGCCCTACGCCGAGGTCGAGTCGGTGAAGGCCGTCTCCGACGTGATCGCCCCGCTGTCCGGGGAGATCGTCGCGGTCAACGACACGCTCACCGAGGAACCGGAGAAGCTCAACGACGACCCCTACGGCGAGGGGTGGCTGGTGCGGATCCGCCTCACCGACCCGGGAGAGCGCGAGGAGCTGCTGGACGCCGCCGCCTACCTCGCCAGCCTCGGCTGAGGCGTAAAGCGCTTACTGCTCGATCGGCGCGCCCACCTTATTCGGGTCATCCACAACCCGACTCCAGCACCCGTGCTCCACTCGCCACGTTTTTGCTTTGCGGAGCGGATCGCGTTCGCTTATTGATAGTAAGTAGCCGTTACTGTACGTAGGCTCATCTGGGGACTTGACAGTTGCGCAGCGATGCGTTACGCTGCGTCAGCAGTCTGGCTCTCCCCCGTTTGGGGGGCCGGTGTACATAGGGTCTGGTTGGGGTCATGCCGCTTTGTGGTTGACGTCAAGCGCTCACAGGGTTGTAGGAGTGGGAGAGGGGCTGGATCGGGACGATGAGGGAGCTGTTTCAGCGTGGTTTCTAGAGGGAGATTCATGATGGGGATGTGCGCGTCCCGCCAGTGGAGTGATGCTAGATGCGCCAGCTTGGCGCTGTCGCATCTCTCTCTCTCTCTCTCTCTCTTCGGCTAGTGGTCTAGCCGAAGAGGCCTCTCGTCGGGCGCTTCGGCGCTACGGATTCTCTTCCCCCGCGGGGGGTGGGCCTCGCACGGCTCCGATCGGGGCGATCGCTTCACCCGCGCGCGTGTGGGGGGTGTGCTGAATGGCGTCCTCGACGCGCAGCGGCGCGAGGACGGCGGCGCGTCTGCGTGGGGGTGAGCGGGGGCGGCCGATCGAGGCTCGGCTCGAGCGCGAGTCGGGGAAGCTGGTGTTGCCGCGCGATACGCCGCGGGTGCAGGTTGAGGAGATGCAGCGCTCGCGGCTGCTGACGGCGGCGGCGGCGACGATCGATGAGCTGGGGTATGAGCAGACCTCGGTGCAGGGGATCACCAGGCGCGCGCGGGTGTCGCGTAGGACGTTTTATGAGCTGTTCGGCAATCGCGAGGCGTGTCTGGTCGCATTGATGGATGAGGTGGTCGGGCGGGTCGAGCGGGAGCTGGAGGCGGCGGGCCTGGAACGTCTTGCGTGGCGTGAGCGGGTGCGTGGCGGGTTGTGGACGATTCTCTCGTTCCTGGAGCGCGAGCCGGCGCTGGCGCGGATCTGCGTGGTGCAGGCGCTGCATGGGGGATCGCGGGCGCTGGAGCGTCGCGAGGCGATCCTCGCGCGGTTGGCGGTGGTGCTCGACGAGGGTCGCGAGGAGGGTGAGCGCGGGGAGGGGTGCACGCTGGTGACAGCGGAAGGTCTGGTGGGCGGGACGTTCGGCGTGGTGTATGCACGGTTGCGCGGTGGTGATCGCCGGCCGTTGACGGGTTTGTTGGATGAGTTGATGGGGATGATTGCGCTGCAGTATTTGGGGCCGCGGGCGGCGCGCCGTGAACAGCAGCGTCCGGCGCCCGTGCTGCGCTTGACGCCACAAGTCCGTGGAGGGATGAGCGCGCACACCGAGCGGGACCCGTTGGGTGAGGTCCCGATGCGTCTGACCTACCGTACGGCGCGGGTGTTGGAGTGCGTCGCCGAGCGGCCGGGGGCGAGCAATCGCGCGGTGGCGGACAGTGCGGGGATCGCCGACCCGGGTCAGATCTCGAAGCTTTTGCGGCGTCTGGAGCGTCTCGGTCTCGCGGTGAACACCGGCGGTGGGCATCTCAGTGGTGAGCCCAACGCGTGGCAGCTGACGCCGCTGGGCCGCCAGGTCGCGCAGCGGTTGAGCGTCGTCACCCTCGATCGGAAAGCGGCCGCGTGATGCGCATGAACCGTGGATTCCGCCGAGGTGTGGGGCGCTTGCCTTGTCTTGCCGCGCCGCTGGGCGCGTTCTCATGCAATAGGTGGGGGGTCGTCCCCTCCGATCTCGAGGAGGGGATGGTTCGATGAGTGCTCGCAGGTTGACCACGGTGGCTCTGGTTTCGTTGTGCGCGCTGGCGGGGTGGCTGGCGCTTCCCGCCGCCCCGGCCCAGGCGGCGGTTGTGCACAAGTACCTCTCGTCGATGGCCGAAGCGCCGCCGGAACCGACCGGATTGGCCGTCGACTCGGGCGACCTGTACGTCGTGGGTTCGACGAGACTCAACGGCGGAGGAGAAGGAGGGTCGAGTCAGTCTGTCTTCGACGATGCCACGGGCGCGCTGATCGCGCAGTTTCCCGAAGTGCCGTCCCTTAGCTTTCTCCACGAGGGCGTCGGGGTGGGCCATGCAACCGGCGAAGCGGAGGTGTACGTCGGCGGCGCCGAAAGCCGAGAACATGGTGTGGTGGCTGTGTTCAGCCCCACGGGCGCGCTGCAGAATACCTGGAAGGGGACGGACACGCCGGCCGGGTCGTTCGGCTGCTTCGAGGGGGGTAACCTTTGTGGCAATCGGTTCACCGGTGCCTCGGAGCCGAATCCGGCGCTCGCTGTTGACGACTCGTCGAACCCGCTCACCAAAGGCGACGTGTATGTCGCCGCGCCGGAACAGGGCGTGGTGGATGTGTTCGAACCCAAGGCCGGTGGCGGTGAGCGCTACATCACGCAGATCCCCGGACCGGAACCCGAAGCCAACCCGGAAGACCACTTCGGTTGGGGTGGCGCCCAGGAAGCGTTCGTGGCTGTCGATCAGGTGAATGGCGATGTGCTTGTCGCGAGTTTCGGCGAGGTGGTGGAGTTCGAACCCGGGCCGCTCAATACCTATAAGCCCGTCCTGCAGTTCCATGAAACCCCGGGCGGCCCGATCTCCAAAAGAAACCCGCCGGCCTACTTTGAAGGTCTGGGTGTAACCGTGGACGGGGGCGACGGCGACATATACGTTTGGGCCAGGCAGACGCCGGTCGTCTACCAGTTCGGCCCGGAAGGCGCCTATCTGGGTGAATTGAACACGAAGCCAGTTGAGCCCCCTTCGGGTTTGCTGGTGGCAGCTGTGGCGGTCGATCCGACGACGCATCGCGTGTACGTCGGTGGCAACGGGGGGCTCCTCGTGTACGGGGAAGGCGAAGTGGTCCCGGATGTCGCGACCGATGGGGTCGCGAACGTGAAGGTTCACAGCGCGACGCTCGAAGGCACGGTCGACCCCGACGAAGCCGGGGTGGCGACGTGCCGCTTCGAAGTGAGCGCGGCCGGCGAAGCCACGAAATCCGTTCCGTGCGAACTGGAAGAAGGCGCCCTCCTTGAAGGCGACAGCCCGGTGGCGGTGCACGCCGATCTCAGCGGCCTCTCGATCGATACGACGTACACCTATCATCTGGTCGCGAGCAACGCGAACGGGACCAACCCCGGGACGGGGGTGATCCCCGCGGAAGCTCCGCAGCAGTTCACGACGCTCGGTCCCGCGCTCGTCGGGGCGGCGTCGGTGGCGGAGGTGGCGTCGAGCTCGGCGACGCTGCGCGCCCAGATCGATCCCAACGGGACGCCGACGAGCTACTACTTCCAGTACGGCACGAGCGCGTCCTACGGCACGTCTGTGCCGGCGGCGCCCGGCTTCGAAGTGGGCGCGGGCGCCGCCGCGGTGCCGGTGAGCGTGCATCTGCAGAGGCTTCAGCCGGGCACGGTCTATCACTACCGGGTCGTCGCGGTCAGCGAACCGGCCGGCGAACCGATCACATTGATGAGCGCGGATGAGACGTTCGCGACGCAGGCCGCGGGCACGGCGATCGCGTTGCCGGATGGCCGGGAGTGGGAAATGGTCTCGCCGCCGAACAAGCAGGGCGCGGCAATCATCGCGGTCGGCAACGAACAGGGCTCAGACATCCAGGCGGCGGCGGACGGTGCCGGTATCACGTATACGTCCAACGGCGCGTTCGTTGTCAATCCGCCGGGCAGCCGGCCGGTCGAACCGGATCAGATTCTCTCCACCAGGCAGGCGCCGGGGATATGGCAGACGCAGGACATCACGACGCCCAACGAAACCGAACCGTCGCCGGTGCTGGCAGGGCACGCGGCCGAATACAAGCTTTTCTCGAGCGATCTTTCGGTTGGGTTGGTGGAACCCCCTGATTCCTCGCCGTTGCCGCCGTTGCCGCCGGGGTCGGAAAAGACGATCTATCTGCGGATGGCGAGTGGGGAATACAGAGCGCTGGTGACCTCCGCGAACGTGGCGCCGGGTGTGAAGTTCGGCGAACTCGACGAGATCGAGTTCGTCGAAGCATCGCCCGATCTCAGCCATGTGGTCATTCGTGCCAAAGTCGCGCTGCTGGAAGGCGCGCCCTCCGAAGGGCTCTACGAGTGGTCGGAAGGGCGACTGCGCCTGGTCAGCGTTCCGCCGACCGGCGAAGTCGCGCTCAAGCCAACGGTAGCGGGGCTCGGCGATAACGGAGCGGGCTACACCAACGGTGGGGGTTCGGTCGCCAGGGATGCGATCTCGGGCAATGGCTCGCGCGTGGTCTGGGAAGGGCAGCCCGCCACCAGCAACACCGAAACGCGGTACTACCTGCGTGACACCACGCCGGGTGAGGAAGAAAGCGTGTGGATCAACGCGCCACAGGAAGTTCCGGCGCCGCCTGAACAAGCCAACAAAGCCGTTTATCAAACGGCGAGCGGCGACGATTCGAGAGTGTTCTTCACGAGTGGCGCTCGGCTGACGAGCAATTCCACGGCTCCGGACAACGCGGAAAGCCCCGATCTGTATGTGTATGAAGTGACGAGCCGGCCGGGGGAACGGCTGGCGGGCCGACTGACGGATCTGACGGTCGCGGCGAACCCGGGAGAAAGCGCCGCCGTGAGGAATGCGATCGGCGCGAGTGAAGACGGGTCGTACGTTTACTTCATGGCGAATGGGGTGCTTGGTGAAGGCGCCCGGCACGGCGCGAGAGCGGGGGGCAACAATCTCTACGTCGTCCACTATGACGAGGCGGCGAAAGCGTGGATGGCGCCGGTGTTCATCGCGGCGCTGTCGGGCGCGGACCAGCACAGTTGGGGCGGGCCGGGTTTCAAGAATCTCCAGGATATGACGTCGAGGGTTTCGCCCAATGGCCAGTTTCTGGCGTTCATGTCGGAGGAAAGTCTGACGGGATATGACAACCGGGATGCCGTGAGCGGGGAACCCGATGAGGAGGTCTTCGTGTATGACGCGGACACGGGACGTGTGGTGTGTGCGTCGTGCGACCCGACCGGCGCGCGTCCGGTGGGGTCGAACGGGAGCGCATCTTACGAGGAACGGCTTTGGGATTACGCCCAACTTTGGGGGGGTCGCTGGGTTGCTGGAGACATCCCGGGTTGGACGACTAGAGATGTTAGTACGGCGATTTACCAGTCGCGGTATCTCTCCAATGAAGGGCGTTTGTTCTTCAACAGCTCCGATGCGCTGGTGCCGGCCGATGTGGATGGGAGTGAGGATGTGTATGAGTATGAGCCGGCCGGTGTCGGGAGTTGTCGGGGCCCGGGGTATGGTCAGAGCGCGAGCGTGGTCTATAGCGAAGCGGCGGGTGGCTGTGTCGGGTTGATCTCGGGCGGTACCTCGCCGGAAGAATCGGCGTTCATGGACGCCAGCGAAAGTGGCGGCGACGTCTTCTTCATCACGACGTCGCGGCTCTCGCCGCAGGATTACGACGACAGCTATGACATGTACGACGCGCATGAATGCACGGTGGCGGCGCCGTGCGCGACGCCGGAGGCGCTCGCGCCGGCGCCGTGCGCGACGGGCGATGCGTGCAAGCCGGCGCCGACGCCGCAGCCGGCGATCTTCGGGTCGCCCGCGAGCGAGACGTTCTCCGGCGCGGGCAATCTCGCGCCGCCGGCAGCGGCCGTCAAACCGGGGCCGAAGGCGAAGCCCGTGAAGTGCCGTGGCGGGTCGCGGAGGAATAAGAGGGGCAAATGTGTGAAGGACGGGAAAGCCAAGGCCAAGAAGTCGGCGAAGGGGAGGAAGTGAACATGACCATGTTCAAGAGGCACGTATTCCTGCTCCTTGCCGTGTGTGCGTTGGCGGCGCTGGCCGCTGCGGCTTCGGCGTCGGCGCAGCCCGAATGCGCGGGGTGCAGGGCGTGGTGGCACGTCAACTTTCAGTCCTTGCCAGCGGTCCTGCCGCCGGGTGGGGAAGCGCAAGTGACGGTGCGGGCTCAGAACCTTGGGGACGCTGAAAGCACGGAATCGCGGATCGTCCTGAGCGACGCGCTGCCGGAAGGACTCACGGCGCAGAGCGTCGCGCTCTACAGCCAAACGGTGATCAACGAAGAAGTCGCCCAGCAGGTCGGGAGAGCCTTCTGCGAAGTACAGCCGCGGAAGGTCGTCTGCAACGTGCCGGCCGTCTACGCGTCGGAAGCGTACGGTTTTCTCGAAGCCAGGATCGCCGTCGATGTCTCCGAAGACGCGCGGTCGGGCGAAGTGGAACGAGCGAGTGTCGCCGGTGGCGGTCCGGGGGCGTCGGCCTCGAGGCTGATCGCCGTGGGTCGGAGCACCCCGTTTGGCGTCGAAGGCTATGAATTGCGGGCCGAAAACGCGGACGGTACGCCCGATACGCAGGCGGGCTCGCACCCGTTTCAGCTGACGACCAACATCGCGATCAAGCAGGGCGCTGATGTGGAGAAGCCGCCGGCGATGGTCAAGGATCTCCGTTTCAATCTGCCGCCCGGGTTGATCGGCAATCCAACCCCGTTTCCGCAGTGCCCGCTGGCGAAGTTCCTGGATCAGGCGGGGGAGGGTGAGAACGCGTGCCCGGACAACACGGTTGTCGGGGTCGCGTCGGTGGACATCGCGAGCGGAGAAGAGGACGAAGCCTCTGCATTTCACCAACAGACGCAGAACGTGCCGCTCGTTGCGTTGGTGCCGTCGGTCGGGGAACCGGCCCGCTTCGGTTTCTTCGTACTGGGCGATCCGGTGTATCTGGACACCTCGGTGCGGACCGGCGGGGATTACGGGGTCACGGTGACCGTCCCGAACATCACCCAGACGGTCTCGTTCATCTCCAGCAGCGTGACGTTCTGGGGTGTGCCGGGCGATCCCCGCCACGACTCCTCTCGCGGCTGGAACTGCCTCCATCCTGGTCTTCTCGGAGGCCAGCCGCCGTGTGCCGCGAGCGAACAGCACAACCCGCCGCCGCTGCTGACGTTGCCCTCGGCCTGCACGGGCCCGTTGCACACGACCGTCGAAGCGGACTCGTGGAAGGAAGAGGGTGTGTTCAGCTCCACGCAGGAATACACGTTCCAGAACCAGTTGGGGGAACCGGCCGGGTTGGATGGTTGTAACCAGGTGCCGTTCACGCCGAGTGTCAGGGTGACGCCGGATGGGCAGGCGGGGAGCACGCCGACGGGGTTGACGGTCGATGAGCATGTGCCGCAGGAATCGAGCTTGAATGCGAGCGGTCTGGCGGAGGCTGACGTGAAGGGCCTGTCGGTGACGTTGCCCGAAGGCGTGGCGTTGAACCCGGCGGCCGCGGATGGTCTGTTGGCGTGTTCGATGGAAGAGATCGCGTTGCAGAGTCGTGAAGCGGGTGGCTGTCCGGAAGCGTCGAAGGTCGCGACGGTGAAGATCAAGACGCCGCTGTTGCCCAACCCGTTGGAAGGTGGGGCGTACCTTGCGACGCAGGACACGAACCCGTTCGGGTCGCTGGTCGGGATGTATATCGAAGCGTACGACCCGACCTCGGGGATTCGCGCGAAGGCGGCGGGCGAAGTGTTGGAGAACCCGGTGACGGGGCAGTTGACGGCGCATTTCGAAGGTGACCCGGTGTTCGAGAACGACCCGGCGTACGCGAATGACGTCGCGGCGCAGTTCCTGCCGCAGACGCCGTTTGAAGACGTCGAACTGCACTTCTTCGGTGGGGACCGTGCGCCGTTGACGACGCCGGCGCTGTGCGGGGCGTATACGACGACGGGGACGTTCACGCCGTGGTCGGAAGGCACGACGACCGAATCCTCCTCGACGTTCAACATCGTCTCGGGCCCGAACGGGAGTCCGTGCTCGGATCCGTTGCCGTTCAGCCCGACGTTGACGGCCGGCACGACGAGTAATCAGGCGGGTGGGTTCACGCCGTTTGTGGTGACGATGGGCCGCGAAGACGGCGAACAGAGCCTGCAGGGCATTCAGCTGACGATGCCGTTGGGGATGTCGGGGACGCTCTCGAACGTGAAGCTGTGCGGTGAAGAACAGGCGAATGCGGGGACGTGCGGCCCGGAAAGCGAAATCGGCGAAACGATCGTCAGCGTCGGTGTCGGCGGGGACCCGTACACCGTGAAGGGCGGCAAGGTCTACATCACCGGCCCGTACAAGGGTGCCCCGTTCGGCCTGTCGATCGTGAATCCCGCGAAGGCGGGGCCGTTCAACCTCGGGTATGTCGTGGTCCGCGCGAAGATCGAAGTGAACGAGGAAACCGCCGCGCTCACGATCACGACCGACAACGAAGGCCCGTACAAGATCCCGACGATCATCGACGGGATCCCCCTGCAGATCAGGCACGTCAACGTGAATATCAACCGGCCGGGGTTCACGTTCAACGCGACGAACTGCAGCCCGCTGAAGATCACGGGGACGCTGACAAGCGCCGGAGGCGCGTCGTCGGCTCTGTCGATTCCCTACCAGGTGACCAACTGCGCGGTCCTCGCGTTCAAGCCGAAGCTCGAAGCGTCCACCTCGGGGAAGTCCTCGCGGCTTGATGGGACGAGCCTGAACGTGAAGTTGAGCTACCCCGCCGGGCCGTACGACGCGAACATCTCCAAGGTCAAAGTCGAACTGCCCAAGGGGCTGCCCTCGCGGCTGCCGACGCTTCAGAAAGCGTGTCTGTCGAGCGTGTTCGAATCCAACCCGGCGGCGTGTCCGGCCGCGTCGGTGATCGGTCACGCGACCGCGACGACGCCGGTGCTGCCGGTGCCCCTGTCGGGCCCGGCGTACTTTGTCTCCCACGGCGGGGAAGCATGGCCGAGCCTGATCATCGTGCTGCAGGGGTACGGCGTGACCGTGCACCTGGTAGGGACGACCCTCATCAGCAAACAAGGGGTCACCTCCAGCACGTTCAAGACGGTCCCCGACGTGCCGGTTGGCAGCTTCGAACTGAACCTGCCGGCTGGCCCGTACTCGGCGTTGACCGCGCTCGGGAATCTCTGCAAGCCCAAGAGCCTCTCGATGCCGACCGAATTCGTGGGGCAGAACGGGGCGCTGATCAACACCGACACGAAGATCGCGGTCACTGGCTGCGGCAAGGTAAGGAAGGCGTCGCACAAGAAGAGGCATAAAGGTAGGAAGGACGGGAAGGCCAAGAAGGCCAATCGCCCCGGGTGGCACTCGCACGGGAGGAGCGCGGCCTTTTAGGCACGGTCAAGATCCACGGCCGCAAGCAGGCGCGCGTTCGGTCACACGGTGGGGTGGGGCGTTTGCGAGGGATGCCCTCGGGGGCACTCGGCGCTCCTCGGACCGCGGTGCACCTCGGGGGCCGCGGCGCTCGTCTCAGGTGCGTGGTGGCGCCGGCGCCAGCGCAGAAGTGGCCTGCTGACGCAGTTCCCGCAGAAACGTCTCGGTTTCCGCCGGATCGAGGGGACGCGCAAACAGGAAGCCCTGTCCGCTGTCGCACTGCTCGCCTTGCAGTAGCGCCAGCTCTTGCTGCTGCTCGATGCCCTCGGCGAAGGTCTCGATCGAGAGGGCCTTGCCGAGCTGCACCAGCGTGTGGATGAGCGTTTCGCCCTCCTTGTTGTTCTTGAGCCCCGATATGAACGAGCGGTCGATCTTCAGCGCATCGACGGGGAACCGCTGGAGGTGGGCCAGCGACGAGTAGCCGGTGCCGAAGTCGTCGATCGCGATCCGCACGCCGAGCTGCTTGATCGCGGCGAGCCGGCGGGCGGTCTCCTCGATGTTGCGCATCAGCGTGGTCTCGGTGATCTCGATCGTCAGCGCTCCCGCGTCCAGGCCGCTCTGAGAGAGCGCTTCTTCGATGTCGAGGATCAGCCGATCGGTGTCGAGCTGGCGCCCCGATACGTTGACCGCCATGCTGATCGGATGCCCCTCGGCCCGCCACGCCGCGCCCTGGCGGCACGCCTCCTTCAGGACCCACCTGCCGACCTCCGTGATCAGCCCCGTCTCCTCCAGCAGTGGGATGAAATCGTTGGGCTGCACGAGGCCGCGCACCGGATGCCGCCAGCGGATCAGCGCCTCCACCCCATTGGGGGTCATGTCGCTGAGGGCGAGCGTGGGCTGATAGGCGAGCACGAACTCCCCGTTTTGAAGCGCCTCGCGCAGGTCCATCTCGAGCTCCATGCGGTTCTGCACCGTGTCCTGCATGCTGGCCTCGAACACCACATGACGATTCTTGCCGTCCCACTTGGCGCGATACATCGCGATGTCCGCGTCGCGCAGCAGTTCGTCCGGCGACACGCGATCGCCCACCGCGATCCCGATGCTGGCCGTCACGGTCAGGCGATGCTCCCCGTCCTCGCCGAGCTTGAATGGGTGCTTGAGCGCCTCCAGCAGACGCTCGGCGATCAGCTCCGGTCCGGCCGCCAGCGAGAGGTGCTCGGAGATCACCACGAACTCGTCGCCGCCGAGGCGTCCCAGCGTGTCGGCTCCGCGGATCACGCCGTCCAGCCTCGCGGCCACCGCCTGCAGGAGCTCGTCGCCGGCGGCGTGGCCGAGCGTGTCGTTGATGCTCTTGAAATTGTCGAGATCCACAAACAGCGCCGCCGTCGGCGTCTGGTTGCGGCGCGAGCGCGCCAGCATCTGCTCGACGCGGTCTAGTATCAGCGTGCGGTTGGGGAGGCCTGTCAGCGGGTCGTGGGTGGCCAGGAAGGAAAGCTCCTCCTCGCGCCGCGTGAGCTCCTCGTCGGTGCGCTGGCGCTCCTTCTCAAAACACTCGCACATCCGCAGCAGACTGAACTCGAGGCTCAGCTGCAGGATGTGCATGGCTTCCGAGAGCGCCTCGGTCGAGACCTCCAGCTGCGCGGCGCTTTCGCGCAACACTTCCGCCATCACGTTGCGCCACCAGAAGCAGCGCCACGTGACCTCGTTCAGGGGCGCCGCGCGGTGGGCCGCCAGCTCGCCGAAGATCTCCCAGGTTTCCTGGCCGGCCTCGATCGCCACCGCCATGCCCTCGCCCTCCATCCATCGCGCCACCGCGATCGTGGAGCTGCGGCTGATGCGCTCGAAGCTGCCCTGCACCACGGCGTCGACCTCGTGGCCGGATCCCGCGGTGTGCGCGACGGTCCGCTCCAGCACATCCTCGGTGCGCGCCCTCAGCGCTTCGCCGAGCCGGCGGACATCCTCCCCGGACTCTCCCACCACGGCGGACGGTGGCAGCGGCACGCGGATCTCCTTGCTTTCGGAGCTCGAGCGCTGTGGTTTCATCTCAGCCGATCATCGACGGCTGACGTCCATTTCTTGAAATTCGCAAAGTTTCGGGTTGGACGGCGCGCAGTCTGAGCCGGGGCCCGCAAGGGCGGGCGGCGGTAGGAGCCCGCGTCTGGGTGCTCCCCACCCGCCTGGGTCCTCGCCTGTGGCGCCGTTCTCGCGCGCGTACCGTGCAATCCCGTCTCGGATGCTGCCGGAGAGGTGCGTCATGGCCGCAGGCTAGGCTGGGAACGGTGACCCGCTACACCGCCACCACCCCCGAGGACCGCGCCGCGATGCTCGCGGCGATCGGCGTGGGTTCGGTGGAAGAGCTGTTCGAGCGCCAGATCCCCGAGGCGGTGCGGCTGCGTCGCGCTTTAGAGCTGCCCGCCGGGCTGCCCGAGCAGGAGGTCTACGCGCACCTGCGCGAGCTGGCCGCGCGCAACGTCAGCGCCGAAGAGGAGCTGTGCTTCCTGGGGGCGGGGATGTACGACCACTATGTGCCCGCGCTCGTCGACATGCTGATGGAGCGCTCGGAGTTCCTCACCCCCTACACCCCCTACCAACCGGAGGTCTCGCAGGGGGGGTTGCAGGTGATGTTCGAGTATCAGACCGCCATCAGCGAGCTGACCGCGCTGCCGGTGTCCAACGCCTCGGTGTACGAGGGGCCCTCGGCGGTGGCCTCCGCCGCGTACATGGCCAAGCTGCACAACGGACGCCGCCGTTTCGTCGTCTCCGCGGGACTGCACCCGCACACGCTCGCGACGCTGCGCACCTACGCGCACGGCTTCGACGCGGACGTGGTCGAGGTGCCGCTGCACGATGGCGCCACCGATCTCGAGGCGTGGAGCGCGGCAATCGACGCCGACACCTGCGCCGCGATCTTCGCCCAGCCCAACTTCTACGGCGCCGTCGAGGACGCCGCCGCGCTCAGCGCCGCCGCAAAGGCCGCCGGCGGCGAGCAGCTCGTCACGGTCTCCCAGGTCGACCCGATCACGCTCGGGATCCTCGCCCCGCCGGGGGAGTGCGGCGTGGACGTCGCCGTCGGCGAGGGCCAGTCGCTCGGCAACCGCCTGGACTTCGGCGGCCCCTCGTTCGGCTTCTTCGCCGCACGCGATACCTACCTGCGGCGGATGCCCGGCCGCATCGCGGGCGAAACGGTGGATGCCGAGGGGCGGCGCGGCTTCGTGCTCACTTTGCAGACGCGCGAGCAGCACATCCGCCGTGAGAAAGCCACCTCCAACATCTGCACCTCCCAGGCGCTCAACGCGCTCGCGGGGGTCGTCTACCTGACGTGGCTGGGGCGCCGCGGGATCGTCGAGCTCGGAGAGCTGCTGCTCGCCCGCACCCACTACGCCCGCGAGACACTCGCCGCACTGGAGGGTGTCGAGGTCGCGCACTCCCAGCCGGCCGTGCGCGAGTTCGCGCTGCGCCTCGACGCCGACGTCGCCGCCGTGCGGGAGCGCTGCGCCGCCCAGGGGATCAACCCCGGGGCCGACCTGCACGCGCTCACCGGGCGCGAGGAGGACCGCGGCGGGCTGCTGGTCGCGCTCACCGAGCGGCGCTCCCGCGCGGACATCGACCGGCTTGCCGAGGTGCTGGGGGCGGCCGTGGCGGCAGAGCGACAGCTGGTGGCCGCATGACCGACACGCTCACGGTTTTCGAGCGCGGCGCTCCCGGGCGGCGTGCCTTTCAGTGTCCGGCGCTCGACGTGCCCGCCGTCGATCCCGAGCGGCTGCTGCCCGCGCGCCTGCGCCGCTCCGCGCCCGCGCGGCTGCCCGAGCTCTCCGAGCCCGAGATCGTGCGCCACTACGTGCGCGTCTCCAAGCGCAACTTCGACCTCGACTCCGGCTTCTACCCGCTCGGCTCCTGCACGATGAAGCACAACCCCCGCCTGCACGAGCGTGTCGCGGCGCTGCCCGGCCATGCACGGCTGCACCCGTTGCAGGATCCCGCGCGCGCGCAGGGGGCTTTGGAGCTGATGTGGAACCTGCAGCGTGCGCTCGGGGAGATCGCCGGCCTGCCGCAGGTCTGCCTGCAGCCATCGGCCGGCTCGCACGGCGAGCTGGCGGGTGTGCTGCTGGCGCGGGCCTACCACGAGGATCGGGGCGAGCAACGGCGGTTGGTGCTGACGCCCGACACCGCGCACGGCACCAATCCCGCCACGGTGACCATGGCGGGGCTGGAGGTGGTGAAGCTTGCCACCAACCCCGCCGGCGGCATCGACCTCGACGACCTGCGCGCCAAGGCGTCCCCCGACGTGGCGTGTCTGATGCTCACCAACCCCAACACGCTCGGCATCTTCGATGCTCACATCGAGGAGATCGCGGCGATCGTGCACGGGGTGGGGGCGATCCTCTACTACGACGGCGCCAACCTCAACGCCGTGATGGGCCACTCCCGCCCGGGCGACATGGGCTTCGACATCGTCCACTTCAACCTCCACAAGTCGTTCACCCAGCCCCACGGCGGCGGCGGCCCGGGCTCGGGACCGATCGCGGTGTCAGAACGCATCTCCCCCTATCTGCCGGTGCCGGGCGTTGTCCGGCGCGAGCCTGCGGACAGCAACGGTGCGGTCCGTCCGCACACGGATGGCAACGGGGCGGAGCCGGCCGCGCCGGCGCCGGTGTTCGACCTCGACTACGGCGAGGGCGGCGAGCCCTCCCATCCGGGCGCCAAGTCGATCGGCCGGTTGCGCGGCTTCCAGGGCAATTACGGCTGTTTCGTGCGCGCCTACGCCTATATCCGCTCGCTCGGCGCCGAGGGGCTGCGCGACGCCTCCGAGACAGCGGTGCTCAACGCCAACTACCTGCTGGCGCGCCTGCGGGATGGGGGTTCCCACCCACCCGTCGCCGACTACCTGCCGCTGGCGTACGGCGATCTCTGCATGCACGAGTTCGTGCTCTGCGGCGGCCCCATGAAGCGGGAGCTCGGCATCAAGACGCTCGACCTCGCCAAGCGCCTGCTCGACTTCGGCTTCCACCCGCCCACCGTCTACTTCCCGCTGCTGGTGGAGGAGGCGCTGATGGTGGAGCCCACCGAGACCGAGACACGCGAGACGCTCGACGCGTTCGCCGACGCCATCGCCGCGATCCTGCGCGAGGCGGCTGAAGACCCGGAGGTGGCACGCACCGCCCCTCACACCACGCCGGTGCGGCGCCTCGACGAGGTGGCCGCCGCCAAGCGGCCGGTGATTCGCCAGGCGCTGGCCGCGTGATCGTCCGCGGCTCCGGCGCGGCCGCCGGTGGGCGTGGTTGCGCATCGACTTTTTGGACGCCAACCAACCTGCCGCGGCTGGGTTAGGGTGCCCGACGTGCGCATCTTCTCCGGCATCCAGCCCACCGGCACCAAGCACCTGGGCAATTACATCGGCGCGATCCGCCAGTACGTCGAGGGGCAGGAGCGCGGCGAGGCGCTGTTTTGCATCGTCGACCTGCACGCCACCACCGTCGCCTACGACCCATCGGAGCTGCGCCGCAGCCTGTACGACCTCACCGCGCTGCTGATTGCCGCCGGCCTCGACCCCGCGCGCTGCATCCTCTTCCGCCAGAGCGACGTGCCCGAGCACGCCGAGCTGACGTGGCTGCTGACGAGCGTCACCGCCTACGGCGATCTGCAGCGCATGCACCAGTTCAAGGACAAGTCGGCCGCGCAGCGCGAGCTGGTCTCGGCCGGCCTGTTCCTCTACCCGGTGCTGATGGCCGCCGACGTGCTCGCCTACCGCGCCAGCGACGTGCCGGTCGGCGACGACCAGCGCCAGCACGTCGAGCTGATGCGCGACATCGCGATCCGTTTCAACGCGCGCTTCGGCGGCGGCGAGGAGGTGCTGGTCGTGCCCGAGCACCGCATCCCGCCGGTGGGCGCGCGGATCATGGACCTGCAGGAGCCCACCCGCAAGATGTCCACCACCGGCGGCAGCCCGCAGGGGACGGTGTACGTGCTGGACGAGCCGCCCGCGCTGGAAAAGAAGATCAGGAGCGCCGTCACCGACTCCGGCAACGAGATCCGCCGCGCCGAGGGCAAGCCGGGCGTGTCCAACCTGATCGAGATCCTCGCCGTCGCGCGCGGGGTCGCGCCGGAGGCCGTCGAAGCCGACCTCGCCGATGCGCGCGGGTACGGCGACCTGAAGGCGGCGGTCGCCGCCGCCGTGGTCGACTATTTGGCGCCGGTGCGCGAGCGCTACGCCGACCTGCGCGCCGACGAGGCCGCCCTGGAGGCGGTGCTGGCCGATGGGGCGTCGCGGGCCCACGCGATCGCCGCCGACACGCTCGCCGACGTACGCGAGCGGATGGGCGTCGGCGCCCCCCGCCGGGGCTGACCTCGTCAGCCCCGATCGGTACGGTGAGGGGATGACCGCAGTCGCCGCGCTCGACCTCGACCTCGACCTGTTCAGCGGGCCGTTCGACCTGCTGCTGACGCTGGTGCTGCGCGAAGAGATCGACCTGCTGGAGCTGCAGCTCGCGGAGGTGGTGCTGGCCTACCTCGACCACCTCGAAACGCGCGGCGAGCTCGACCTCGAGACCGCCACCGAGTTCATCGTGCTGATCGCCGCGCTGCTGGAGCTGAAGTCGCGGCTGATGCTCACGGGCGACGACGACGAGCAGCTGCTCGACATCGAGCCCGCCGAGGCCGCCGAGGAGCTGCTCGCACGGATGCTCGACGCCCGCCGCTATCGCTCCGCCGCCGAGCACCTGCGCGAACTCCTGCAGGCGCAGGAGGGGGTGCGGTTTCGCAGCACCCCCCCTCCTCCTCACCTCCTGCGAGCCGCGCCCGCACCCGCTGACGGCACGCTCGACCCGGCGCTGCTCGGGCAGGCGCTGGGGCGGCTGCTGGTGGTGGCGCCCGCCATCAACCTCCGGCACATCACCGTCCCACGCGTGTCGCTCGCCGAGCGGCTGTCGCACCTGCGGGCGCTGCTGCACCGCGGGCGCTTCTCCTTCGAGGAGGCTGTCGGCGACGCCGACCGCATGACCGTGGCGATCACCGTGTTTGCGCTGCTGGAGCTGTACAAACGCGGCGAAGCCTCGTGGGAGCAGGGCGAGTGCTTCGGCGAGATCCACATCCATGCGCTCGCCTCGCCGCCGTCGGCCGTCGCGGGAGCGGCGGAGTGAGCGACGACGAGCGATTGGACGGGGCCGACTCCGAGCAGCCGGGGAGCGGTGACGTCGTGTGGGCGGACGGCGCCGAGCAGCCGACGGGCGCTGACGTCGAGCTCTTGGAGGGCGTCGAGCAGTCCGGGGCCGGTGACGTCGAGCTGCTGGCGCGCACCGTCGAGGCGCTGTTGTTCCTCTCCAGCGACCCGCTCTCCACCCGCGAGCTGGCAGACGCCGCGCAGGCCGACGAGCTGGAGGTCGCCGCGGCGCTGGCGCTGCTGGTCGAGCAGTACGCCCCCGGGCAACGCGGCATCCAGCTGCGCGAGCTGGCCGGCGGCTACGCGCTTGCCACCGACCCCGCCTGCGAGGACGCCGCGCGGCGTCTCTACAACCGTCCGCGCGCCGCCACGCTCACACCCGCGCAGGCCGAGACACTGGCGATCGTCGCCTACCTGCAGCCCGTGTCGCGCCCGGAGATCACCCGCATCCGCGGCGTGTCAGCCGACTCGGCCACCACCACGCTGCTGGAGCGCGGGCTGATCGAGGAGGCCGGGCGCTCGCAGTTCGGCGCTGTGCTCTACCGCACCGGCACGCAGTTCCTCAAGCTGTTCGGATTGCGCTCGCTCAGCGAGCTGCCCGACGTCGCCCGGTGGGACCCCACCCCCGATGAGCAGGCCGAGCTGCGCGAGCGGCTGCTGCGGGCCGGCGAGGCGCGCGCGGAGGGCGGGCCCTCGGCGGTGGCGCCGGTCGAGCAGTGATCCCTCAGAGGCGCGCAGCGAGATAGCTGCGCAGCAGCGGCTCGGGGATCGTCCAGTCGCCGCGGCTGTGGTGCTCGGCGATCCCGGCGCGCTCCATCGCGCTCAACGCGCGCCTGGCGCCGGAAGATGGTGTCCCGCTGTAGGGGCGCTGGCCGCGCGCGACTCGCAGTGCGATCGGGTAGGCGTGGGCGGTGGAGCGCAGCCGCTGCACGATCTCCTCGTGGCGCAGGCGGTCGGCCTGCATCGCCAACTCGTGGCCGCCGCGCACGTCGCCGTGTTCGACGGTGCGGTCGCCGTTGCGGGCGAGCGCGACCGTCAGCGTCTCCCTGGCGATCAGCATCGTGGTACGCGGATGCCCCTCGCCGAGCGTCACGATCTCGGCGATCGCGCCCGAGGCCGCCTGCACTTCGAGGTCGCGGTAGCGGGCGGCGATCCCGCCCTCCCACTGGCGTGGGGAGATCGTGGTGAGCGCGTGGAAATTGCCGAACTGGCTGAGCGCCCGGCGTGTGGGGCCGAACAGGTCGCGCATCAAATGCTCCATGCTGCCCGCAAACAGCACACTCACCGACGGTGAGCGCTGCAGCTGCGCGCGCAGCTGCTTGGTCAGCACGTCGGCATCGCCGAAGCGGTGCTGCTCGGCTGCGATGTCCTGGAACTCGTCCAAAAACAGCACCACCCGCTTGCCGTCCTTCTCGGCGATGCGCTGTGCCAAACGAATCGTGGCGCCAAGCCCCGCCGTTGCGGCCGGGTCGGCGGAGGGTGTGCTCCACGCCAGCTCCACGTCCTCGCCGAGATGGGTGCGCAGCGACGCCGTCACGCCGGCGGGCAGCAGCTCACGCAGCCCTCTGCCCGTCTCGCGCGCGCGACGCAGCGCTTTTGCCACCGGGCCGCGGTTGGCGATGATCGACTGCGCCAGCGTCCGCGTCAGCGAGGCCAAATCCTCGTGGTCCCACAGGTCCACGTGCGCCGTGTAGACGCCGGCGGCACTCACGCGCGCCAGGGCAGCCAGGCCGACCGACGACTTGCCGGTGCGCCTGGGGCCAGCCATCACCATGTGGGTGCCCTCTCCCAAACGTGCGGCAAGATCGCGCACGTCCTCTCGGCGGCCGATCAGCAACCCCGGTCTGACTGGGTCGTCGGTCGGGAACAGCTCTCTGATATCACGCATTCCGACCCATTATAGGTCGGAATATGACCTATTAACAGCCGTGGTGGTTCCCAACGTGGTTACGCGGCGCGCGCCGCCAGCTGTCCGCACGCCGCGTCGATGTCGCGTCCGCGCGTGAGGCGCACCGTGGCCAGCACGCCGTGCGCTTCCAGCGCCGCCTTGAACGCGGCGATCGCCTCGCGGCCGGAGCCGCGGTAGGTGGGCGCTGGACCGGTGCCCCCCTCGTCGGGGCGCGAGTCGGGCGCGGGCCGTCCGCCGGTGGAGTTGAAGGGAATGAGGTTCACCTTGAACATCCGCTCCCCCTCGCCACCGCCACGCAGCAGCCGCGCCAGCGCCACCGCCTGCTCGTAGCGGTCGTTGACGCCCGCCAGCATCACATACTCCACGAACACCCTTCGCCGCTTGCGCGCGTAGTGGGCGCGGCACGCCTCCAGCACGTCGCGCAGCGGGTAGCGCTCGTTCACCGGCATCAGCTCCGTTCGCAGCGATTCCTCGGCTGCGTGCAGCGACAGCGCCAGCCGCAGCGGCAGCTCGCACTCGGTCAGCCGTTCGATGCCCGGGATCCACCCCACCGTGGAGATCGTCGTGCGACGGTGCGTCACGCCCACGTCCGGCAGCCGCTCGCACGCCGCCAGCACCGCGTCCAGGTTCAACAGCGGCTCGCCCATCCCCATGAACACGCAGTGGTCGATCGGCTCCAGCCGGCGGAAGTGCAGCGCCTGGTCGAGGATCTCCGAGGCCGTGAGGTTGCGAGCGAACCTCATCGCGCCGGTCGCGCAAAACGTGCAGGTCAGCGGACACCCCGACTGCGACGACACACAGATGGAGCGCCGGCCGACGCCGCCGTCGGCCCGATCCCGGTAGCGCATCAGCACCGCCTCCAGCGGCCGCCCGTCGTCCGTGGCGAACAGCGCCTTCACGGTGCCGTCGCGCGCCTTCGCCTCGCGCCTGCACTGGAGGCTCGAATACGGCACCTCCCGCGCCAGCTCCTCGCGCAGCGCACGCGGCAAATTGGTCATCGCCTCATACCCCGCCGCGCCGCCCGCCGCCCACCGCCACACCTGCTCGGCGCGGAACCGCGGCTCGCCGCGGGCGGCCAGCGTCTGATCGAGAAGTTGCAGGTCCATGTCTTCGAGTTGTGGATGGAGAAAAAAGGGGAGGAGGAGGGGGAGGGGGATCGGGGCCGGGCTCCTATGGTGGCAGCCATGCGCCTCGCCAAGTACCTCGCCCACGCCGGCGTCGCCTCGCGGCGGGCGGCGGAGAGGCTGATCGCGGCCGGGCGCGTGCGCGTCGACGGCGAGCTGGTGCGCGATCCCGCGCGCGACGTCGATCAGCATCACCGCGTCGAGGTCGACGGGCGGGCGCTGTCGGGTCCCGAGCCGCACGTCGTGTACGCCGTGCACAAGCCCGTCGGGGTGTTGTCCACCGCGCGCGACACCCACCATCGCCCCACGGTGCTCGAGCTGATTCCCGACGAGCACCGGCGGCTGTACCCGGTGGGTCGCCTCGACGCCGACAGCAGCGGGTTGCTGCTGCTCACCAACGACGGCGCGCTCGCGCAGCGGCTGACCCACCCGCGCCATGAAGTGCCGCGCACCTACCGCGTGCGGGTCGGCGGCGGGCCGGTGCGCGAGCGGGCGCTGCACGCGCTGCGATCCGGGGTGACGCTCGAGGACGGTCTCACCGCACCGGCCGGGGTCCGGCAGCTCGGTGGAGGCGGCAACCGACTGGAGATCACCATCCGCGAAGGCCGCAACCGCCAGGTGCGGCGGATGTGGGAGGCGGTCGGCCACCCCGTGCTGGAGCTGCGGCGCGTCGCCTTCGGGCCGCTGCGGCTCGGCGACCTGCCGCCGGGCGGCCACCGGCGCCTGAGCGACGCGGAGCTGCGGAAGCTGCGCACCGCCGGCAGCGGTGCGACGGGCGAGCCCGGCTGCGCGCTGTGAGGCGAGCCCGGCTGCGCGCTGTGAGGCGACCCCGGCTGCGCGCTGTGAGGCGATCCCGGCCGCGCGCTCTGACACAATCGCCCACCATGCGCCTGTTCGCCTTGCGCGGAGCCGTCACCGTCGAGCACAACGACGCCACCGAGATCCTCGACGCCACCACCGAGCTGATGAGCGCGATCATGGAGCGCAACGCGCTGCACCCGCAGGACGTTGTCAGCTGCATCTTCACCGCCACCGACGATCTCAACGCCGAGTTCCCCGCCGTGGCGGCGCGCTCGCTGGGGTTTGACGGCGTGCCGCTCTTGTGCGCGCGGGAGATCCCTGTGCAGGGGGCGATGCCTCGCGTGATCCGGGTGCTGATCCACTACCACGCCGACGATACGCACGAGGCCAAGCACGTCTACCTGCGCGACGCCGCCTCGCTGCGCGCCGATCTGCAGGCGGCGCAGTAAAAAAGGCGGCCAAGTCGCCGCCGTGCTGCGGTGAAGGCGGCCAGTCGCCGCCGTCCGTCACAATGTCGCGGTGCCCGTCGAGTTCTCACAGCGCGTCCAAAGGCTGCCCAGCTATCCGGCGGCCGGCGGCTACGCGGACGCCGCGCCGCCGGTGCGGCTCGCCAGCAACGAGTCGCCATGGCCGCCGCTGCCCGCGGTCCAAGACGCGATCCAGCGCACGCTCGCCTCGCTGAACCGCTACCCCGACCCCACCAGCGGCGCGTTGCGCCGGCGCCTGTCCGAGCGCTACGAAGTACCCCCTGAGCAGATCGCGATCGGCAACGGCTCCTGCGACATCCTGATGGCGGCCGGCGAGGCGCTGCTGGAGCCGGGCGCCGAGCTGGTGTATGCGTGGCCGTCGTTCTCGGTCTACCCGCACCTCTCAGCGGCATCCGGGGCGCGAGCGATCACAGTGGCGCTCGACGCCCACGACCGCCACGACCTGTCGGCGATGCTGCGCGAGATCACCGTGGCCACGCGCCTCGTGATCGTGTGCAACCCCAACAACCCCACCTCCACCGCGCTGGCGCTCGCCGAGATCGCGGCGTTCGTCGCCGAGGTGCCGCCGCACGTGTGTGTGGCGATCGACGAGGCCTACTGCGAGTTCAACCTGCTCGACGACCCCGACGCCTCGATCGAGCTGCTCGCCGCGCACCCCAACCTGATGCTGCTACGCACTTTCTCCAAGGTGTACGGCCTCTGCGGGCTGCGCGTCGGCTTCGCGCTGTGCGGCTCGCCCGAGCTGCCGCGCGCGCTCGACCAGGTGCGCCAGCCGTTTTTCTGCAACGCGGTCGCGCAAGCCGCCGCCACCGAGGCGCTCGCCCACCAGGACGCCGTCATCGACCGCGTCACCCGCACGATCGCCGAGCGGATCGCGATGGACGAGCGGCTGCGCGCGCTCGGGTTGCAGCCCGCCGAGTCGCAAGCCAACTTCTGCTGGTTCTGGCTCGGCGAAGAGAGAAACGAAACCGAGGTGATGCGGGGGCTGTCGGAGCGCGGCGTGCTCGTCCGCGGCGGCGCCGCGCTCGGGCGCGAGGGGGCGCTGCGCGTCACCTACGGGACGCCCGAGGAGAACGCCATCTTCCTGGATGCGCTTGCCGCGGCGCTGTGAAGCTGCTACAAACTTCGGAGACGACCATGAGCGCGACGGCCTCTACATCTGGCACCAGCCTTGCCGCGCACCTCGCGTGGTCGTTCTCCTACGCCTGCGCCTGGCGATTTAGCTAGGCGCTTCGGCCTGTGCCCGCGTCGTGAGAGCGGGCCCTCCGGCCGCACCGGGTCTTCGCCGACCGAGCGCCATCCCGTCGGGCGCGTCTCGCCTTCGCTCACGATCCGCCCGCGGCGCTCCCGCGGCAACCGCCAACACCTAACATTCGGGCACCGGAAAGGACTGAAGAGATGATGATCGTGATGAAAGAGTCGGCCACCGACGAGGAGATCGAGGCGGTCGTCGAGAAGATCGAGCGAGCCGGCGCGCGCGCCCACCAGAGCACCGGCGCGCGCGTCACCGTGATCGGCGCGATCGGCGACGTCGAGCAGGACGCCTCCGTGGAGAGCCTCGGGCTGGAGGGCCAGCCCGGAGTCGACAGAGTGGTGCCGATCCTCAAGCCCTACAAGCTGGCCTCCGCCCAGTTCCGCCACGGCGAGCGCACCGTGCTGGAGATCGACGGGCGCAAGGTGGGGGGCGAGCACTTCGCGATGATCGCCGGCCCCTGCACGGTGGAATCGCGCGAGCAGACGCTCGCCACCGCGCGCGCCGTGCGCGACGGCGGCGCCACGCTGCTGCGGGGCGGCGCCTACAAGCCGCGCACATCCCCCTACGCCTTCCAGGGTCTCGGGCAGGAGGGGCTGCGACTGCTCGCCGAGGCCAAGGCCGAAACGGGACTGCCGGTGGTCACCGAGCTGATGGACGTGCGCGACCTCGACGCGGTGCTGGAGGTCGCCGACGTCATCCAGATCGGCGCGCGCAACATGCAGAACTACACGCTGCTCACCGAGATCGGCCGCTCCGGGCGCCCGGCGCTGCTCAAGCGCGGATTGTCTGCGCCGCTCGACGAGCTGCTGATGGCGGCCGAGTACATCCTCAAGGAGGGCAACCCCGCGGTGATGCTGTGCGAGCGGGGCGTGCGCGGCTTCGACAACGCCTACCGGCGCTCCACGCTCGACCTGATGGCGATTCCGATTCTCAAGGAGCTGTCGCACCTGCCGGTGATCGTCGACCCCTCGCACGCCGCCGGCCGGCGCGATCTGGTGCTCTCGCTCTCGCTCGCCGCCGCCGCCGCGGGTGCCGACGGGGTCATCGTCGAGGTGCACCCCGACCCCGACGAGGCGCTGTGCGACGGACCGCAGTCGCTGCCCACCGACACGTTCGCCGAGTACGCCGCGGCCGTCGAGCGCGCCGCCGCGCTGGCGGGCAAGGCGCTCAGCCCCGCGTGATGGGCCGCCGCCGCCCGCCGGCCGCGGGCGGTCCGTCGGCCTGCCGGGAGCCGGCGCCTTGAGGATCGCGATCCTGGGCGTCGGCTTGATCGGCGGGTCGATCGGCCTCGCGGCCCGGCGACGCGCGGGCGCATATGTATCCGCTTACGACCCCAACCTGCGGGCCGCGGCTGCCGCGTTGGAGTTGGGCGCGGTCGACGAGCGGGCACCCGACGTCGCCTCGGCGGTGGCGGGCGCGCAGGTGGTGTTCGCCGCCGCCCCGGTGGGCGTGCTCGCCGGCACCGTCCGCGAGGCTCTGGCAGCGGCCGGCGGTGACTGTGTCGTGAGCGACGTGGGCTCCACCAAGCTGGCGCTCGCCGGCGCGCGCGAGGACCCGCGCTTCGTCGGCGGCCACCCGCTCGCCGGCGCCGAGACCGCGGGGGTGGCGCACGCGCGCGAGGACCTGTTCGACGGCGCCACCTGGTACCTCACGCCGACGCCCACCGCCGACCGCGCCTTATACGCGCGCCTGCGCACCGTGATCGAGACGCTCGGCGCGCACCCCGCCGAGATCGACGCCTCAGCCCACGACCGGTTGATGGCGTGCGTGTCGCATCTGCCGCACGTGCTCGCCAACGTGCTCGCCACGCAGGCCGCGGCGGCGTTCACCCGCGAGGGCGCACCGCCCACCGGGGGCCCCAGCCTGCGTGACACGATCCGCGTGGCCGGCGCCAACACGGCGATCTGGACCGACATCTACCTTGCCAACAGAGACGCGCTGATCGAGGCGATCGAGCAGGCCACGGGCGCGCTCGGGGAAGTGCGGGCGGCGTTGACGCGCGCGGACGGCGAGGCGCTGGCGGCGTGGAACGAACGTGCCCGCGCCGCGCGTGAGCAGATATTGGCCGCCCACCCGCCCTCGGCCGACACGCCTCCCGCCGACGCCGCCCCGTAGGCTTGCGAGCAGAATGAACCTCCGCTTCGAGCCCTCCGGCCCGCTGAGCGGCGCGCTGACGCCGCCCGCCGACAAGTCGATCTCGCACCGCGCCGCGCTGCTCGGGGCGATGGCCTCCTATCCGACGCGGGTCGACAACTACCTGCACGCGGCCGACACCACCTCCACGCTGCAGGCCGTGCGCGCGCTGGGCGCGCTCGTGGAGGTGCACCCCGACGGGCTGGTCGTGCGCGGCACCGGCCTGCGCGAGGCGCGCCAGCCGTCCGAGCCGATCGACGTGGGCAACGCCGGCACGCTGTTGCGCCTGCTGCCCGGCTGGCTGGCCGCGCAGGAGGGGCGCGCGTTCACGCTGGACGGCGACGAGTCGATCCGCCGCCGCCCCGTCGATCGCGTGATCGAGCCGCTGCGGCTGATGGGCGCTCATTTGCAGGCGCGCGAGGAACGTTTGCCCCCGCTGCGCGCGGAGGGGGCGCGTCTGCACTCGATCTCCTACACGCTCCCGGTGGCCAGCGCCCAGGTGAAGTCGTGCGTGCTGCTGGCCGCGCTGGCCGCCGACGGCGCCACCACCGTCACCGAGCCCGAGCGCAGCCGCGACCACACCGAGCGGATGCTGCTGCGCGCCGGCGCCCGCATCCACCGCAACGGCCGCGCCGTCACCGTCACCAACACCGACGAGCTGGTGCTCGAGCGGGTGCGCGTGCCCGGCGACCTCAGCTCGGCCGCCTTCATGATCGCCGCCGGGGTGCTGGTGGGGGGCTCGCGCCTGTTGATCCGCGACGTCGGCGTCAACTGGACGCGCTCCGGCTTCCTGCGCATCCTCATGCGGATGCGGGGGATCGTGCTCGGCGACCTGGAGGGGGAGGGCGGCGAACTGGTGGCGGAGGAGCCCGTCAGCGACCTCGACGTGGCCGCCGGTGGGCTCGAGGGCACGTTCGTCGGTCCCGAGGAGGCGCCGCTGGCGATCGACGAGCTGCCGCTGATCGCGCTGCTGGGGTGCTTCGCCGAAGGGGAGACGGTGGTGCGCGGCGCGCACGAGCTGCGCCTGAAGGAGTCCGACCGGATCGCCACCGTGGTTGGCGGCCTGCGCGGCCTCGGCGCCGAGATCGAGGCCACCGACGACGGCTTCGCCGTCACCGGCACCGGCGGCCTGCGCGGCGGCGCGCTCGACGCTCACGGCGACCACCGCCTGGCGATGCTCGGAGCCGTCGCCGGCCTCGCCTCGCGCGAGGGCGTCGAGGTGCGCGGGATCGAGGCCGCCGCGGTCTCCTACCCGGGGTTTGTCGAGGATCTCGAACGGTTGGCGGGTCGGTGAGCCGGCCTGCGAGGGCGCGGGCCGCGGCGAGGGTGCGGGTGGCGGTGGGCGCATGGTGATCGCGATCGACGGCCCCGCCGGCGCCGGCAAGTCCACGGTCGCGCGCGCGGTGGCGCGGGCGCTTGGATTCACCTACCTCGACACCGGCGCCATGTACCGGTGCGTGGGGTTTTTGGCGCTCGCCCACCCCAACCAGCCCCCCGCGGAACTGGCGCTGGGAGCGCGCATCGAGCTGGGGGAGCGGGTGCTGCTCGACGGGCGCGACGTCACCGAGGAGATCCGCGCGTCGGCGGTCTCCGAGCAGGCCTCGCACGTGGCCTGCGACCAGGCGGTTCGGGACGTCCTGGTCGCCGCTCAGCGCCGGCTGGTGGCAGCGGGCGATTGGGTGGCGGAGGGGCGCGACATCGCCGCCGCGGTCGCCCCCGACGCGGAGCTGAAGGTGTTCCTCACGGCCGACCCCGACGAGCGGGCGCGGCGGCGGGCGGCCGAAAGCGGAGGCGACCGATCGGAGATCGGCCAGCGACAGGTCGCCGAGGAACTGCGCGCACGCGACGAGCGCGACTCCACCCACGGCCGCAGCACGCTCCGGCCGGCGCCGGGCGCGGTGACGATCGACACCACCGGGCTGACCGTCGCGCAGGTGGTGGAGCGCGTGGTGGGCATACTGGGTCGAGACTCGGGCGCGTCGATGCAATAAAAACGCGCGCCAACCACTTCACAAAATGAATGGTTGGCGTCCGAAAAGTACGTACATACACACACCCACCCACATCCGCCGGTCCATCCTTCCCCCCGTCAGAGAGTTCCGAAGAGAGCTGACCCCAAAATGCTGAAGGTCGCCATAGTGGGCTACCCCAACGTGGGCAAGTCGTCGCTGGTCAACCGCCTGAGCGGCACGCGCGCGGCGGTGGTGCACGAGCGCCCGGGGGTTACGCGCGACCGCAACGAGGTGGAGTGCGAGTGGAACGGGCGCACGTTCGTGCTGATCGACACCGGCGGCGTCGACTTCCGCGACGAGGACCCGCTGGCCGGCTCGATCCGCCAGCAGGCGCAGGCGGGACTCGCCGAGGCGCAGGTGGCGGTGCTGGTGGTGGACGCGCAGGCGGGCGTGCGCCCCGGCGACGAGGAGCTGGCCGATCTGCTGCGCCGCGCGCCGCTGCCCAGTGTGGTGGCCGCCAACAAGTGCGACGGCGTGCGCGACCTGCCGCTGGCGAGCGAGTTTCACCGCCTCGGCCTCGGCGAGCCGCTGGCGGTGTCGGCCGCCCAGGGCCTCGGCTCCGGCGATCTGCTCGACCGGATCGTGGCGCTGCTGCCGGCCTCAGAGCTCCAGCCGGCGCAGGACACCCTGCGCCTGGCGCTGATCGGCCGCCCCAACGTCGGCAAGTCGTCGCTGGTCAACCGCTTTCTCGGCGAGGAGCGGGTGATCGTGTCCGACCGAGCCGGCACCACCCGCGATGCGATCGACACGCCGCTGCTGGTGGAGGGACGCAGCCTGACGCTCATCGACACCGCCGGGATGCGCCGCCAGGCGAAGGTGGACGATGCGGTGGAGTACTACACCGCGCTGCGCTCCCGCCGCGCCGCCGAGCGCGCCGACGTGGCGCTCGTGGTGTGCGACGCAACCGACGGGGTCACCGCCCAGGACCTGCGGATCGCCGAGCTGGCGATGAAGGCCGGCTGCGCCACGGCGCTGGTGCTCAACAAGTGGGACCTGATCGACGACTCCGAGCGCCCGCGCGAGGAGCGCCTGCGATACGAGCGGGGCCGGGTGGCCGAACGGCTGCGGCTGCGCCCCCGCGTGCTGACGGCCAGCGCCGCCACCGGCCGCCACTCCGCGCGCCTGCTCACCGAGACGCTGGCGCTGGGCGATCGGATGGCGGCGCGCATCCCCACACCGGAGCTCAACCGCTTCCTCGCCGAAGCCGTCCAGGCGCGCCAGCCGCCGGTCGGCACCCGCCGCGGCTCCTCGCAGCACCGGCTGAAGCCGATCTACATGACCCAAATCGGCGAGCGCCCGCCGCGCTTTGCGATCCAGGTCAACTCGCGCGAGCGCGTCACGCGCGACTATGCCTACTTCCTGGAGAACCGGCTGCGCGCCCGCTACAACATGGATGGCGTGCCGCTGATCATCGACTTCGTCGAGCGCGGCCAGCGGGCCGGGGGCGCCGCCGGCCGTCGCCGTCGTGCCGCGTGATCGCCGATACACTTCGCCGCCTATGACCAGCGCATCCGAAAACAGAAGCTTCCTGTTCACCAGCGAGTCGGTGACCGAGGGCCACCCCGACAAGATCGCCGACCAGATCTCCGACGGCGTGCTCGACGCCGTGCTGCGCGAGGACCCGTACGGTCGCGTGGCGTGCGAGACGCTCGTCAACACCGGCCTGATCGTGGTGTCGGGCGAGATCACCACCGACACCTACGTCGACATCCAGGAGATCGCGCGCGAGACGGTGCGCGGGATCGGCTACGACGACGCGGCGTACGGCTTCGACTGCGACACGTGCGCGGTGATCAACGCGATCGACCGCCAGTCGCCCGACATCGCCCAGGGCGTCGACGCGGCGTACGAGACCCGCCACGACCCGCTCGACGACGACAAGCTCGACGTGGCCGGAGCGGGCGACCAGGGGATGATGTTCGGGTACGCCACCAACGAGACCGAGGAGCTGATGCCGCTGCCGATCCTGCTGGCGCACAAGCTCTCCAAGCGCTTGGCGGAGGTGCGCAAGGCAGGTCTGCTGCCCTACCTGCGTCCCGACGGCAAGACCCAGGTGACGGTGCGCTACGAGGGCGGCCGGCCGGCCGCCGTGGAGAAGCTCTTGATCTCCACCCAGCACTCCGACGGGATCGACGCGGAGACGCTGATCAAGCCCGACCTGTTCGAGCACGTGGTGCGCCCGGTGCTGCCGGTGGAGCTGTACGAGGAGAAGACGTTGCTGCGCAACTTCCTCGTCAACCCCACCGGCCGCTTCGTGATCGGCGGGCCGATGGGCGACTGTGGGCTGACGGGCCGCAAGATCATCGTCGACACCTACGGCGGGATGGCGCGTCACGGTGGCGGCGCCTTCTCGGGCAAGGACCCCTCGAAGGTGGATCGCTCGGCGGCGTACGCGGTGCGGTGGGTCGCCAAGAACCTCGTGGCCGCCGGTCTCGCCGACCGCGCCGAGGTGCAGGTGGCATACGCGATCGGCGTGGCGCACCCGGTGTCGGTGATGGTGGAGACGTTCGGCACCGAGAAGATCGACCGCGCGCGGATTTTGGAACTGGTGGGCGAGCACTTCGACCTGCGCCCCGGCTCCTTCCGCGAGGAGCTGCGGTTGCACCGCCCGATCTACCAGAAGACCGCCGCCTACGGCCATTTCGGCCGCGACGACCACGACTTCACGTGGGAGCGCACCGACAAGGCCGAGCAGCTGCGCGAGGCGGCCGGTCTGGCGGCCGCGGCGCAGGTCTGAAACCGGTCCGGCGCGCCCTTTAGGGTGGTTGAATCCCGCCCAACCAGCCAAAGGAGATCGCCCAGGTAGAGCCGTTGACGACCGCACGCGCGCTGCGCGGTCCGTTCGACTACCGCCTGCCGCCCGACCTCGAGGGCGGCGCGGTGGGCGTGGGCTCGATGCTGGTGGTGCCGTTTGGGCGCCGCCAGGTGCTGGGGGTGGTGACGGCGCTGGCCGAGCGCAGCGAGGTGGCCGAGGAGAAGCTGCTGGAGCCGCTGCGCGCGCTGGAGCTCGGCGTACCGGTGGACCTGGTGGCGCTGGCGGAGTGGCTGGCGCAGGAGTACTGCTCCACGGTGGCGCGCGCGCTGCGGCTGGTGCTGCCGGCGGGTGCCACCAGCCGTACCGCGGCCGCGCTCGGCGCCGGCCGGCGCAGGCGCAAAGCGCCCCCCGCGCGGGCGGTGGCGCGCCCGTCACACGCGCCGGTCGGCGAGCTCCACGCCGAGCCGCCGCCGCTCACCGACGATCAGCGCCGGGCGCTGGCGGCGGTCGAGCGTGCGCTTGCCTGCACCCCGGCGCGACCCGAGCGGCTGCTGCTGCACGGGATCACCGGCTCGGGCAAGACCGAGGTGTACCTGCGCGCCGCCGCCCGCACGCTGGAGGGCGGGCATGGGGTGATCGTGCTGGTGCCCGAGATCGCGCTCACCCCGCAGATCGTCGGCCGCTTCGTGGCGCGCTTCGGTGAGACCGTGGCGGTGCTGCACTCGGGTCTCACCCCGGCGCAGCGCCGCGAGGAGTGGCGGCGGTTGCGCACCGGCGCGGCACGCGTGTGCGTGGGGCCGCGCTCGGCGGTGTTTGCGCCGATCGAGCGGCTGGGGCTGATCGTGGTGGACGAGGAGCACGACTCCTCCTACAAGCATGAGGGCGACCCCCGCTACGACGCGCGCGAGGTGGCCGCCAAGCGGGCCGAGTTGCAGGGCTCGCTGCTGCTGCTGGGCAGCGCCACCCCCCGGCCGGAGAGTCTCCACCTGCTGGAGCGCGTGCGGCTGCCAAGGCGTGTGGACGGCCGGCCGCTGCCGCCGGTGGAGCTGCTGGACATGCGCGAGTGCCGACACGGCCTGCACCCGCGCACCGTCGAGGCGCTGGCGCAGGTGCGGAGCGAGAGCGGCAAGGCGATCGTGCTGCTCAACCGCCGCGGCTGGTCCAACTTCCTCTCCTGTCGCGCGTGCGGGAAGGTGTGGAGCTGCCCGCAGTGCGATGTGGCGCTGGTGTTGCACCGGCAGGTGGCGCAGCTGCGCTGCCATCACTGCGACCATCACCAGCCGGCGCCGGAGCGCTGCCCGTGCGGCTCGACCGCGGTGGCGCGCCACGGAGCCGGCACCGAGCGGCTGCAGCACGAGCTGGAGGCGACGCTGGGCGACGGCGAGCGCTTTCCGATCTTCCGCCTCGACGCCGACACGGTTCCCGCGGGCGCGGGCGGCACGACGCGCGGAGAGGGGGTGGGCGCGCTGCTGCGGCGTTTCGCGGCCGCACCCGCGGGCGTGCTGATCGGCACGCAGATGGTGGCCAAGGGCCACGACTTCCCCGACGTGCGTTTGGGCGTGGTGGTGGACGCCGATGCCACGCTGCGCTTCCCCGACTTCCGCGCGGAGGAGCGCACGTTCGCGCTGATCGCGCAGCTTGCCGGCCGGGCCGGGCGCGGCGGGGAGGGGCGCGTACTGGTGCAGACGCTGGACCCCGACGCGCGCGCGATCGTGCACGCCGCCGCCCACGACAGCGAGGGCTTCCTCGCCGGCGAGCTGCGCCGGCGCGAGGCGCTGCGCTACCCACCGTACGCGCACCTGATCCGGGTGGTGTGCGCCGCCGAGGAGGGGGCACGCGCGCAGGCGGCCGCGAATGCGGTGGGGGAGGCGCTGCGTGCGGGCGCGGGGCAGGAGCGGCTGACTTCCGCCCAGGCCACCGTGCTGGGCCCCGCCACGCTGTTTCGGCTGCGCGGCCGCGAACGCCGGATGCTGCTGGTGAAGGCGCACGACCGCCCCGCGGCGGTGCGCGGCGTGGGCGCGGCGGTGCAGCGCGCCGCCGCCGGCCGCGCGCATACGGGCGTGAACTTCAGCGTGGACGTGGACCCGCAGTAGCGAATGCGCCAGGCGCAGGCTTGACCGCCAGCGGTTGGACCATGTGGTGGATTCGCCAGGTGCGGGGCTGACAGCCGGCGGTTGGACTATGTGATACTTTCCTACGCTCTCGGCGTAGGGGGCTTGTGGCGCAAACGCCATGCCACCTCCGGGGAAGGAAATAGATCGCTTCTCCGTTAGTTGGCTATCTGATACTGTTCCGCGCTCTCGGCGTAGCATCGCGCGCGGCGCGAAACATCACACCACCGAAGGGATCCACATGCAGGCGGCCACCGTAGAGGCACGCGCCGGTCGGCGCGAGCGTATGAAAAAGGGACGATTTGCGTCGGCGTTGCTCGTTGCGCTTGCGATAGTCGCCGTCTTCGCTTGCGGATTTACGGCGGTGGCCAACGCACGGCCGCACAGCTCGATGGAGCCGATTTTCACGCGGATACACGTACGCAAAGATCGTTTGTGGAAGCGGCGCTCCGAGCGCGTGCACGCCGGCTTGCTCGATGCCCACGCCGCGATTGTCGATGGCAGCCGAGTTTCGATCGAACAGGCGCCGTGGCAGGTCGTCGTGATCGCTTTCATCTCCGAAACCGAAGCGCTTCTCTGCGGCGGCTCGATCTTGGACGAAACCGAAATCTTGACGGCTGGCCACTGTGTGTTCAACCCCAGCTCGAAGACACGGATCCCGCCGGAAGACATCGTGGTTGGGGCAGGCACCGAAAACATCGAAGTCAGGCCCGAACAGGTCAGCCTGGCGGATGGATTGCGCGTACACCCCTACTACGACCCAAGTGCCCCGCTGCCCGAGGCCGACGATGTGGCGGTGCTGCAACTCGAACGATCGCTCGTGTTCAATCGGAACGTGCAGGCGATCGCCCCGATCGCGGCCGGCTCGCTGCTATCGGAGGGGACGGCGGTTCACTTGACCGGCTTCGGCGCCCAGCACCCCGAAGAAGGGCCGAACGGCAGGCTGTACGGGCTCGGTATGACGCTCGGGTCAGGCAACGAATGCGGCGGCGAAGCCAGTGCCCTGTTCCTGTGTGCCAGCTCGCCCGACGGCTCGCTCTGCTTCGGCGACAGCGGCAGCGCGCTGACGCTTCCCGGCGCATCGGCCACGCTTGTCGGTGTCACCGACACGGTGCAGGTGATCGACGGCCAACCTTGTCTGCCGGGGGCGACCGGAGGCTTCGTCGACCTGGCGGCTCCAGAGATCGGGGATTTCGTCTTCGAAGACAACGAAAGCCCGCCGCGGGCACCTCGCGGCGGAGGCGTGGCGATACGGGGAGTGCCCGTGGTCGGCCAGACGCTGAACTGTGAATCGGGTGTCTGGAGCGCTTCGCCGACGTTCACCTATGCGTTCATCGACAACGGCGCTGGCACAACGCTCCAAGAAGGATCCTCGTCCGCATATGTGTTGAGCGCAGCCGACCTCGGACGTTCGATCCTCTGTCAGGTGTTCGCGACCAACGCGGGTGGCACGGGGATCGAACGGACCGCTGCGCTGGGTGCCGTGCAGCCTGGTGAGCACGAAGAAGAAGAAAAGCGCAAAGAAGAAGCCGCCAAGCGCAAGCAGGCCGAAGAAGAACTCGAAAAACACCAGGAAGCAGAAGCGAACCGCGAAAAGACTCGGGAAGAAGAGGTCAAACAGATCGCAAAGCTGGCCGAAGAAGCGACCGTCATAAAGCGGGAAGCGGAAGCGCTGCAGAAGAAGCGCGAAGCAGAAGCCGCCGCCAACCATCCCGAAGGATCGGTCGCCAAAGGCGGCGTGCTCGCGGCGAAAGAAACCGCCAAACCAAAATCCCCGACGCGCGCCCAGCTACTGGCGAACGCGCTCAAAGCCTGCAAGAAGCAGCCCACCAAGCGCAGGCGTGTCCAGTGTGAAGCGCAGGCCCGCAAGAGGCACGGGAGCCGCAAGGGAGGGGGAAAGAGGCACAAGAAGTAAGCGCGGGACGCGACGGCGCCGGCGCGGCGGCGGAGCGCAATAGAATCGGTGCAGAGCCGATGAGCACCGACACCGAGAGCAGGATCCCAACCGAACAGGAGCCCGCCGCGCCGGCGGACGAGCAGGAGCGCGTGCCGGCCGAGGAGCTCGACGACGAGACCCGCGCCCGCCGCGACGCGGCGCTGGCGCACGTGCGCAAGCTGGGCGACCCGGTGCTGCGCGCCACCGCGGTGCCGGTGGAGCGCTTCGACGAGCGGCTGCGCACGGAGGTGGAGCAGATGGGCGAGCTCATGCACGCTGCACTCGGCGTCGGGTTGGCTGCCACCCAGGTGGGGGTGCTGCACCGGGTGCTGGTGTACAAAGCGTACGAGGACGACCCGCTGGGTGCGCTGGTCAACCCGGTGCTGGAGTGGGAGAGCGAGGAGCGCGAGAGCAAGGAGGAGGGCTGCCTCAGCCTCCCCGGCGTGCATGTCGAGGTGGAGCGCGCCGTGGCGGTGCGAGTACGCGCCCAAGACCCGCGCGGCAGAGAGGTGGTGGTCGAGGAGGACGGATTGCCGGCGCGCGTGATCCAGCACGAGATGGACCACCTCGACGGGGTGCTGATCCTCGACCGCATCTCCCGCGAGGCGCGCCGCGACGCGATGCGTGCGCTGCGCCAGGCGCGCGAAGCGGAGGCGGGGCCCGGCGAGGCGTCCGGGGAGGCGGCGGAGCGCTCGCCGGAGCGCTCGCAGGAGCCGACCCCGGCGTAGGCACGGCAGTTGCGCACGGTCTTCCTCGGCACCTCCGACTTTGCGGCGGCCGTTCTGGAGCGTTTGGCGGCGAGCGATCACCGGCCGGCGCTAGTGCTCACCCGCCCCGACCGCCCGCGCGGCAGGGGCCGCCGGCTGTCCTCGCCGCCGGTCGCCCACACGGCGCGGGAGCTCGAGATCGCGCTGCAGCAGCCGGAGCGGGTGAACGATCCGGCCGTATGCGAGCTGGTGCGCGATACGGCCGGAGATGAGGCGGTGCTGGTGGTGTGCGCCTTCGGCGCGCTCGTCAAGGAGCCGCTGCTGAGCACGTTCGTGCCTCTCAACGTGCACCCTTCGCTGCTGCCGCGCTGGCGCGGCGCGGCGCCGGTGGAGCGGGCGATTATGGCTGGCGACGCGCGCACGGGCGTGTCGATCATGCGCCTCACCGCGGGCCTCGACAGCGGGCCGGTGTGCGCGACGGGGCAGGAGGAGATCCGGCCGCACGACACCTACGGCTCGGTGGCTGAGCGTTTGCAACGCTTGGGGGGCGATCTGCTGGTGGGCGTGCTCGACCGTTGGCAGCAGGGACAGCCGCCGCGTTTCGAGGAGCAGCCGGAGGAGGGCGTGACGTACGCCGAGAAGATCATCGCCGAGGATCGGCTGCTCGACCCCGCGCGTCCCGCGATCGAGCTGGAGCGCAGGGTGCGCGCGCTGCATCCGCACATTGGCGCCCGCCTGACGCGGGCCGACGGGTCGCTGGTGGGGGTGTTGCGGGCGAGGGTCGCGCAGGACGCCTGGGGTACGGGGAGCGTGGTGGGCGTGGGGCGGGAGGCGGGTACGGGGGGCGAGGCTGGAGGCCTCCCGACCGGGGCGCTCGTCGGAGTCGGCGAGCGACCGGCACGGTTGCTGTACGGGACGAGCGAGGGAGCGTTGGAGCTGCTGGAGGTGCAACCCCCCGGCGGCCGGCCGATGGACGCGGGGGCGTATCTGCGGGGACATGCCGTCTAGCGCGCGCGTGTGCGCGTATGCGGTGCTGCGCCGGGTGTTCGAGCAGGGGGCCTACGCCGACTTCGCGCTGCGCGCGCAGGCGCGTGAGCTGGACGCGCGGGATCGGGCGCTGGCGATGCGCCTGTCGTACGGGGCGGTGCAGCGCCGCGGCACGCTCGACCATCTGATCGAGCGGCTGGCCGAACGGCCGGTGCAGCGCCTCGACGCGCCGGTGCTGGCGGCGTTGCGGCTGGGGCTGTACGAGCTGTTGTTCCTTTCCGGCGCCCCCAACCACGCGGTGGTGGCCGATGCGGTGGAGCTGGCGAAGGTCGGTCGCGGCCACGGGCTGGTGAACGCGGTGTTGCGCCGCGCCACGCGCGAGGGCGAGGGGCTGTTGGCGGCGCTCGACGACGCGACGCCGCAGGGCGCGGCGGTGAAGCACTCCCATCCCGAGTGGTTGGCGCGCATGTGGTGGGAGGAGTTGGGCGCCGAAGAGGCGCGCGCGCTGCTCGCGTACGACAACGAGCCGGCGGAGCTGGCGCTACGCGTCAACACGCTCGTCGCCCAGCCAACGGAGATTGCGGCGCAGCTGTCGGCGGGCGTTCCGTCGGCTGGTGCCGCGTCGGCGGATGGTGCGTCGGCGAGTGATGCGGCGGCGGGTGGTGCGGCGCCGACGGGCAAGCCGGTAGGCGTCCACGGCGATCCCGCGATCCCCGAGGCGCTGGTGCTGGAGGGGCCGTGGGACGTGCACGGCTCGCCGCAGTGGCGCGAAGGCGCGGTGCTGGCGCAGTCGCGCGCGGCGATGCTGCCGGCGCGGGCGCTGGCGCCCCGGTCCGGCGAGCGCGTGCTCGACCTGTGCGCGGCGCCCGGCGGCAAGACCACGCACCTGGCCGCGCTGATGGGCGGGGAGGGTGAGGTGGTGGCGGTGGAGCACAACCCGCGCCGCGCGGTGGAACTGGAGCGCACGATCGCGCGGATGCGGGCGGGCGCATGCACCCGTCTGGTGGTCGGCGACGCGGCGCGGCCGCTCACCGACGCGGCGCCTTACGACCGCGTGCTGGTGGACCCGCCCTGCTCGGGTCTCGGCACGCTGCAGGCGCGCGCCGACCTGCGCTGGCGCATCGGTCCCGAAGACCCCGCGCGCCTGGCGCGGATCCAGGCGGCGATCCTTGCAGCCGGCGCTGCAGCGGTGCGTCCGGGGGGTGTGCTGGTCTACTCTACGTGCACCATCTCCGCGATCGAGAACCAGCAGCAGATATCCGCTTTCTTGGAATCACATCCCGAGTTCGCCCTAGACGATCTTGGTGCGGAGCTGTGCGATCGAGCGGCGGTCGATCGAGCGAGTGTCGATTGTCGACTGGCGGCCGATCGAGTGAGTGTCGGTTGTGCGGGGGTCGATCGGATGGGGGGCGGCCGAGTGGAGATTGGCCAAGGGCGCGAGGGTTGCGTGCAGACGCTGCCCCACCGCGACCGCACGGCGGGCTTCTTCATCGCGCGGCTGCGCCGCGAACGGGCGAGTCGATGATCGGCGAGGCGATCGATGGCCAGTGAGCGTGAGCAGACCCCGCCGGCCGATCTCGGGCCGGTGTGCCCGCACTGCTCGGAGCCGTGGCTGCGCCCCACCAATCTGCCGGGGCGCTACCGCTGCGTGTATTGCCTGCACCGCTTCGAGCTGGCGTCGGTGTGCCCCAACTGCGGCGAGCACTCAACGATCGTAAGGATGTCGTCGACGGCGATCCTCAAGTGCAACAGCTGCGGCGACAGCATGTTGATGCGGATCTGAAGCCGACCAGACCGCAACGAGGATGAGATGAGCGACTCAACCCGAGAGCTTCTGCGCAGCGTGCGCGTGGCCCCTTCGATCCTGTCGGCCGACTTCGGGGCGCTGCGCGCGCAGGTGGGCGAGGTGCTGGCAGCCGGCGCGCGGGTGATCCACGTGGACGTGATGGACGGTCACTTCGTGCCGCCGATCACGCTGGGCCCGGTGGTGGTGGAATCGCTGCGCGAGCAGGTCGAGGAGGTGGGGGGGATGTTGGACGTGCACCTGATGATCGAGCGCCCCGAGCGCCAGGTGGGGGAGTTCGTGCGCGCCGGCGCTCATTCGGTCACCTTTCACGCGGAGGCCACACCGCACGCGGAGTACGCCGCTGAGGAGATTCGCGCAGGCGGCGCGTGCGTGGGCGTGGCGATCAACCCCGCTACGCCGGTCGAGGCGCTTGCTGAGCTGGCGGGCACGGTGGACCTTGCGCTGTGCATGACCGTCAGCCCCGGTTGGGGCGGCCAGCCGTTCATCGCGCGCTCGCCGGCCAAGATCGCGCGGCTGCGGGCGCTGCTGGACGGCGGGGTCGGTGGGGACAGCAGGGCTGGAGGTGGTGGAGCCCCGGAGGAGGGGAGGGTGGTTGCGGGAACGCGCGGCGCTGCGGCGGCGCTGGAGGTGGATGGCGGCATCGACCCGAGCACCGCCCTGGTGTGCCGCCGTGCGGGCGCAACCGTGTTCGTGGCGGGCTCGGCGATCTTCGACTCCCCCGAGCCGGGCGCGGCCTACTGCGCGATCGCCCGCTCGGTGGGAGCGATGTGAGTTCCCGGAGACTCCACACATGGAGATCGTGTGTCGCATGAGCGGGGCTGGGGTGGCGCGGTCGCTGGGGACGTAACGCAGCTGTAACGTTCGACTGGTCGGCGGTGTGTAGGTTTGCGCGGGTTGCGACATCGGTGACGGGGCGAGGATTGGCACACGCACACGCACAGACTCTCAATACGGCGCCCGGTGATACGTGGGCGGCCGTCGCGGGTCGCCGCCCGACGCGCCGTCGAGCCCGGGCGCCGGTCGTGGGCGCGCTGCTGGCTTGCGTCGCCGCGCTCGCGCTGGCCACGCTCCTTGCGCCCACGGCGCCGAGCAGCCATCCGCCGGTGCCGCGACCGGGCATGCAGAGTCACACGCTCATTCCGGCGAGTCTTGCGCCGGCCGCCTCGGCGAGCATCGGCGCCTCGGATCGCAGCTTCTGGCCAGTACGCCGCGGTGGTTCGCTGCTGACCCGGAGCGGTGGCATTCGCGGCACGTTCACCGCCTCGGGGGCCGCGCTGCAAGTTGCCCGAGCAACGCTTGGCCTCTCTCTCGCCGCGGTCGGCCGGGGCGGGCGCCTGCAGGCGCTGCCCGCGGTTGCGCCAACCGCGGTGGCGGACCGAGTCCTCTACCGTCACGGGCCGATCGCCGCGTTCTACCGCAACGGACCCTATGGGCTCGAGCAGGAGTTCACGCTCGCCCGGCGCCCGCTGTCCGGGGAAGGGCCGCTCGAACTGGTGCTGCAGAGCCGCGGGACACTGATCCCCGCGCGTGCGGGATCGCAGATCCTGTTCAGAACCCATGCGGGCGCCACGGTGCTCCACTACAGCCAGCTCAGCGCGCTGGACGCCACGGGTCGGCGGCTGCCCGCGCAGATGCGGATCCACGATGGAGCGCTTCGCCTGATCGTGAACGACAGCAACGCGAGCTATCCAATCCGGATCGACCCCTTCATCCAGCAGGGCGCAAAGCTCACCGGAGCTGAAGAGATCAGCGAAGGCGGGTACAGCATCTCCTTCGGGGGGAGCGTGGCAGTTTCCGCTGACGGCAGCACGGCGCTGATCAGCGGTTCCGGGGATCACGCCGGTGTTGGTGCGGTCTGGGTGTTCACGCGGTCGGGTTCGACGTGGACTCAGGCAGGCGAAAAGCTCACCGGCGGCGGGGAGAGCGGCAAAGGCTTCTTCGGCCAAAGCGTGGCGCTCTCGTCCGATGGCAATATCGCGCTGATCGGAGGTGGCGAGGACGACAACGGAGCCGGGGCGGCGTGGATCTTCATCCGGTCGGGTTCGACGTGGACTCAGGCAGGCGAAAAGCTCACCGGCGGCGGGGAGAGCGGCGACAGTGAATTCGGTAGAAGCGTGGCGTTGTCCGCCGACGGCAAGACCGCGCTCATAGGCGGCCCCGTCGACAACTCCAGCGTCGGCGCAGCCTGGGTGTTTACGCGCTCGGGCTCGACCTGGACTGAGCAGGGCGAAAAGCTCGTCGGCGCCGGGGCGAGTGGCGAACGCTACTTCGGCGGGAGCGTGGCGCTCTCCGCTGACGGCAATACCGCGCTGATCGGCGGCCCCGAAGATAACAGCAGAGGGCTTGGCACGGGCTGGGGCGCAGCCTGGGTGTTCACGCGCGCCGGCTCGACCTGGACCCAGCAGGGCGAAGCGCTCACCGGTATGCATGGGGAGAACTCCGCTGCGCGCTTTGGGGAAGCCGTCGCGCTGTCGTCCGACGGCGACACGGCGCTCGTCGGCGGTGGCTACGACGACGATGACACCGGGGCGGCGTGGGTATTCACGCGCGCCGGCTCGACCTGGACCCAGCAGGGCGAAAAGCTCACCGCCGGCGGGGAGAGTTTCACCTCCGTCTTTGGCAACAGCGTGGCACTGTCCGCCGATGGCAACTTGGCGCTGATTGGCGGGCTCGCCGACAATCTCACCGTCGGGGCGGCGTGGGTGTTCACGCGCTCGGGCTCGACCTGGACTCAGCAGGGCGAAAAGCTCACGGGCGCCGAAGAGAGCGGCAAAGGCGTCTTCGGCGCCAGCGTGGCGCTGTCCGCTGACGGGAACACGGCGCTGATCGGCGGCCCCCACGACGGCACCACTGGAGCGACGTGGGCGTTCGTGAATCCTCCAGCGGCGTCGGCCGGCGTGGCGACAGCGATTACACAGAGCGCCGCGACGATCAGCGCCACCGTCAACCCCAACGGCGGGGAAACCAGCGAATGTCGATTTGAATACGGCGCCACCACGGCGTACGGATCGACCGCGCCCTGCGTGCCGCAACCGGGTTCGAGCAGCAATCCGGTCGCTGTGTCAGCGTCGATCGCGGCGCTGACCGTGAACACCACTTACCACTTCAGGGTTGTGGCCACCGACACGGGGGGCACGAGCTACGGTGGCGACCAGACGTTTCAGACTTTGCCAAATCCCCCAGCAGACGTCACGGGAGTGGCATCGTCGGTGGGATCGAGCTACGCGACGCTGAACGCGACGGTGAACCCCAACGGTGGAGAGTTGGGCGTCTGTCGCTTCGAATACGGCACGTCATCCTCCTATGGCTCCGTGACGCCGTGCTCGGCCTCCGGGCAGACGGGCGAGAACCCCATCGGGGTATCCGGCGCGCTGGTCGGGCTCAACACCAGCACCACCTACCACTTCAGGATCGTCGCGAGCAACGCGGGTGGCACGAGCTACGGTGAGGATGAGACGTTCACCACCGCGGCGAACGCTGCGCCCTCGCTGCCGCGGATCGAAGCGAGCATGACCTGGAGCTTCGGGTGGACGCGCCGATACACGATCGTCGAGTCGCTGACTGCGCATGCAATTCCCAAAGGCGCCTACGTCGAGGTCTTCTGCAGGGGCCGGGGGTGCCCGTTCGCCCGGCATCGGTCGGCAACGGTTGCAAGCCACGAGCGCTGCCACGGCAGGAAGTGCCCCAGACATCTGACGCGCCAGGGTCCGACGGTAAGTCTGACGGGCCTGTTCAAGGGTCGGCGCCTGGATGTGGGCGCGCGCATCTCGGTGAGCATCGTTAAGGCTGGGTGGGTTGGCAAGTCGTTCCTGTTCACGGTGCGCGTCGACCGGGCGCCAAGCGTCACGGTCGCTTGCCTGGCCCCCGGCTCGAGCGAGCCCGGTCACGGTTGCTGAGGGCGGACTGTGTCCCCGGGCGCTCCCCGCCGGTACACCACCCCCAGCAGCACCGCCAGCAGCGCGGTGGCGGCGCAGTAACCGATCTCCGCGCGCAGCACCTGTTCGCTGACGGCCGGGACGAACATCCACACGAGAAACGCCGCCGCCGCGACCAGCCAGCAGAGTCCCGCTGCTCGTGCCCCGTCGCGGGCCAGCGCCGCCTGGTTGAGCGTGCCGGATGCCAGATGCATACCCATGCCGATGCCCACCAGCGCGAGACCGAAGCGGTTGTAGTGGAAGGTTTGGCCGAACAGCGCGTGGTTGAGCACCAGTGGGCCGATCGCCAGCAGGCCGAGCGCCACGGCGACGGCGAAGGCGGCGATCGCTCGCAGCGTGAGGCGGATAGCATGGGCGAACGCGGCGTGCCCCTCGCGCGCCTCCAGGCCGGTGAGGTGGGGCAGCAGCGAGGTTTGGATCGCCTGGAAAAGCTGCAGCGGGGCGCGGGCGATCAGCATCACGTTGAACACGATCCCCGCCAGCGCCTTATCGGGCGAGAGCGCATCCACGGTCAGCACCGACGCGTTGAGCAGCGTCTGCTCGGAGAGCATGATGCCCGACACCCACAGCGCGAAGCGGCCGCCGCGCGACAGTGACAGCTCGTCGTGCGCGGCCATGACCTCCCGCACCCCCAGGGTGCCCGGCCCGGCGAGTGCGGCGTCGGCCTCGTCGGCGGTATACGGCGCCTCCAGCTGGTTGGCATCGGAAAAGACAACATCCACACGCGCAGGCTCCACCGCGTCCGCGTGCGCAGGCTCCACCGCGTCCGTGTGCCCAGGCTCCACCGCGTCCGCGTGCCCAGGCTCCACCGTGACAACATATTTGTTGTCGGCTTTTGGTTGGCGTCCGGAAAGGACAACATGTGCCGCTCGCCGCTCGCTCGCCGACCGCGCGAACGCCGCCGGCACGACCACCAGCGAGAGCAGCGGCGCCGCCGCGATCCCCAGCGCAACCGCGGTCTGGCCGGAGGCGATCCCCAGCGCGACCGCCAACGCGAAGCAGATGCGCGAGGTGGACTCCATCAGCACGAGCGCCCCGAACAGCGCGAAGTACTCGTGGCCGGCCAGCCAGCCGCGCGCGAAGTAGGAGCCGGCGTAGGCGAGCGTGCCGACGAGGAGCACCCAGTAGAGCGCGGTGTAGCCGTCGAACACCTGATGGATCAGCGGTTCGCGAAGCGCCAACGCCACCACGAGGAAGACCAGCGTGAAGCTGCCCTGCAGCGCGAGCGGCACGCGCAGGGGATGCTCCACGTGCCCCCGCGCTCGGCGCTCGGCGATCGTGCGCGAAAGTAGCTGTTCGACCGGGCGGTAGATCACCGAGATCACGACGAACATCACCGACCACAGCACGTCGACGCGCTGCGCGGCGTCTTCGCCGAGCACGTGCGAGGCGATCGAGAAGTAGGCGAACGTCAGCAGGCCGGTGGCGGCGATCCCCACCGAGAGGATCCGCGCGCCGCTGGCGTAGGAGCGGGTCGGCTCGGGGCCGGCAGGTGCGGCCTCGGGCTCAGAGGCGGAGGTGCTGGTGGGGCTAGAGGCGGACAAGCAGCATCGTCCACGGGAAGGGCGAGCGCACCTCGGCGACCGTCCCGTGGCGCGCGAGCAGGCGTACGAACGAGCGCCGCGACCAGTGGTTGAGGTGCCCAGGCGTGTTGCCCAGCTCACGCCAGTAGGCGCCGCGCGCCATGTTGAGTGCCCGCCACAGCGGCTCGCGCGGGACCGAGACGAGCAGGTGGCGCTGCGCGCAGCGCGCCATCTCGGCGAGCGTGTGCTCCGGATCGGGGACGTGCTCGAGCACCTCGATCGCGCTGGCGAGGTCGAACTCGCCGTCGGCGAACGGCAGGTTCTCGGCGCGCATCACCCGGTATGCGAGGTTGGGCGCCTGCCGCTGCGACCAGCCGGCCTGGATCGACTCCTCCTCCAGATCGATTCCCACCATCCGCCGGTCGGGCAGGCGCTGTGCCCAGCGGTGCACGAGCACCCCCTCGCCGCAGCCGACGTCCAGCAGGGAGGAGGGGTCGGCGTGCGCCAGCAGCTGGTCGAGGTCGCGCTCGAAGCCGGTCATCAGCCGCCGCGCCAGCGGGTTGGTGGAGCCGTACTTGTCGTAAGTGTTGCCCGTGACGATCCCGTCGCGGGAGAGGGTGACATCGGCGCTCAAGCCCGCACCGCCTCGCGCTCCCCGGTTTGGCTGCTGTGCTCGTCCGGCGCCTGCACCCCGGCTGTGGCCGCGCCCGCCCCGGCTGTGGCCGCGCCCGCAGCGCCGGCTTCGCGCCCCGCACCCGGCTGATAGTGCGAAGGTGGCACCTCCAGCTGCAGCTCGATCCGCCGCACCCGCTCGAAGGTGCGCTGCGAGAGCACCCGCTGCGCCGCGAGCAGGTCGCCGATCACGCCGAGCGCCCACAGCACGACGGCGGCGATGAACAGCACGGCGCCGAGGATCAGCGACTGCACATGGCCCTTGCCGCTGCCTTCGGCGTAGGCGACGAGGAAGCGGATCCAGACGCCGAGTGCCGCGAGGCCGATGATCGCGGCGAGGCTCCAGAAGATCCGTAGCGGCTCGTACTGCGCGTAGATGCGGAAGATCGACACGGCGTTGCGGCGTACGTAGGCGCTCATCGACGGGAACAGGCGCGACTCGCGCGTCTTGGGATTGGTGCGGATCGGGACGTGCTCGATCGCCACCAGTAGCTTGCCGGCCTGGATGATGGTCTCCAGCGTGTAGGTGAATTTGGACACCACCTGCACCTGCAACGCCGCCTCGCGGTTGTAGGCGCGAAAGCCGGAGGTGGTGTCGGGCACCGAGGTGGAGGACGCCTGGCGCACCACCCATGAGCCCAGCCGCTGCAACAGCTTCTTCAAGCCGGAGAAGTGCTCGATCGTGGTCACTTCGCGGTCGCCGATCACCATGTCGGCGCGGCCCTCCACGATCGGCGCCACCAGTCGCGCGATGTCGGGTCCGTAGTACTGGTTGTCGGCGTCGGTGTTGACGATCACGTCGGCGCCCAGCTTCAAGCAGGTGTCGAGCCCGGCCTGGAAGGCCGAGGCAAGCCCCTTGTGGTTGGTGAGTGCCACCAGGTGGTCGACTCCGTGTTGCCGCGCCACCGCGATGGTGTCGTCGCGGGAGCCGTCGTCGATTACCAGCCACTCCACCGTGTCGAACCCGTCCACCTCGCGCGGCAGCTCGGCGAGCGTCTGCGGCAGCGTCTGGGCCTCGTCCCAGCAGGGGATCTGGATGATCAGCTTCATCGCGGGCAGGGTCCTTCCACCGCCTCACAGCCTATCCCGTCGGCCCGCGCGGGCCGCAACCGGCGCCCGCGCGGCAGCCCCGCGCGACCCGGGTCGGCGGCGCGGGCCACGGCCGGGGGAGCGCTGCCCGGCGGGGGCGTGCCGCAGACGGTGCCCATAAGCTCTATCGCAATGCAGAGCGCCACGCTCGCCCGCCCACGGCCCCAACCAACGCGCCTGGATCGCCTGCGCGCCGTGCCCGAGGCGACCTGGACACGGACCGGCTTGGCGCTGCTGTGCGTGATGGCGCTGGCCGGGTACTTCGCCTTCCCCACATACCCGACGTACGACTCGTTCTACGCGCTGCTGTGGGGGCGCGACCTGCTGCATCTGCATCTGCCCGACTTCAACGTCTACCGCGCGCCTACCGAGCACCCGCTGGCGCTGGCGTTCGGGGCGCTGTGCTCGATCTTCGGGCAGACCGGCGCGCGGCTGATGGTGCTGGGCGCGATCGGCTCGTTTGTGGCGCTCACCGCCGGCCTGTACCGGCTTACGCGATTGTGCTTCGGCCCGCTGGTGGGGGTGCTGGCGGCGCTGCTGATGCTGACGCGGCTGTACGACGCCAACCTCGCCGCGCAGGGCTATCTCGACCTCACGTATCTGGCGCTGATCGTGTGGGCGACGGCGCTGGAGGTGGAGCGTACCCGGCGCGGCACGCCGGTGTTCGTGCTGTTGGCGCTGGCCGGGTTGCTGCGCCCCGACGCGTGGGTGCTGGCGGGCGTGTACTGGCTGTGGTGCGTGTGGCCCGCGGTGGCGCCGCGGAAGGCCGGCGGCTGGAGGGCGGGCGGACGCGGTCCGGATGCGAGCGGCGGTAGCACCGGCCCGAGTGCCGTGCCCTCCTCGCGCCGCCTGCTGACCTATACCGCACTCGTGGCCGCCGCTCCCCTGCTGTGGATCGCGGTGGACACGATCGTCACCGGCGACCCGCTGTACTCGCTGCACTCCACGGCGGTGTTGGCGGCCGAACTGGAACGCACGCAAGGCTTCACCGCGGTGCTGGCCGCCACGTGGCGGTATCTGGTGAGGATCGACAAGCTTCCGATCGTGCTGGGCGGGATCGCGGGGGCGCTGCTGGCGCTCTACCTGACGCCTCGCCGCGCGCGCGTGCCGCTGGCGGCGTTGTTGTTGCTGCTGGGCGTGTATGTGCTGGAGGGCGCCGCGGGGGCGTCGGTGATCGACCGCTACATGATGGGCGCGGCGGCGCTGCTGCTGCCGTTTTGCGCGCTGGCGATCGGCGGCTGGTCGCTGCTGCGCCCCGGCACGGCGCTGCGCCGCGCATGGATGGCGGCGGGCGCGGCGCTGGTGGTGTACGGCGCGGTGGTGGCGGTGTCGGTCACCAGCCTCACCAACGCGCGCACCACGCTGGCCTACCACAACGACTTCCACGAAGGTCTGGCCGTGGCGCTGCACAGCCCGGCGGTGCGCGACGAACTGGCGCGCTGCCCGCTGCTGTCGCTGCCCGACAACAAGCTGATCCCCGATGCCCGCTGGATCCTCGGCACGGTCAACCAGCGCGACATCGTCGCCCGCAGCGAGGCGCGCGCCGACGCCGAAGCGGACGACCCCGCGCTGCGCGAACGGATCGCGCGCGCCAGCATCGCCGTGTACCCGCTGGGTGCCGCGGTGTTCCAGGAGGCGATCGTGGACGTGGGCGACAACCCGCTCGACCAGGTGCCGCTGCACGGCTTCCGGCGCATCTACACAAGCCGCTACTACGCCGTGTATGGCAACTGCTGAGCCGACCGCGACCACCGGCCCGGCGCGCGAGGATCACGGCGCGCTCGACCGCGCGGGAGCGGAGGAGGGAGGACGGGGGAGGGGACGGCTGGTGGCGCTCGCGCTCGCGGCGGTGCTCGCCGTGGCGTTGGGTTTGCGCCTGTGGGGTATCCGCCAGGGGCTTCCGTATGCGTACAACTCCGACGAGGACGCCCACTTCGTGCCGCGCGCGATCGGGATGCTGACGCTGGGGTGGAACCCCCACTATTTCGCCAATCCCCCCGCCTACACCGACCTGTTGCGGATCGTGTTCGCCCTCTGGTGGGGAGGGCGCACGGGCGTGTCGCACACGTTCGCCATCGACCCCGCGGCGGTGTTCACGCTGGCGCGCGTGTGTGCGGCGCTGCTGGGCACGGCGGCGGTGTGGCTGCTGTACGCGGCCGGCGCGCGCCTGCTGGACCGCGGCGTGGCGCTGCTGGCGGCGGCGCTGGAGGCGGTGGCGTTCCTGCCGGTGTTCTACGCCCACCTGGCGCTCAACGACGTCCCCACGCTGGCGCCGCTGACGCTGTCGCTGGTGGGCACGGCGGGTGTGCTGCGCAAAGGCCGCGCGCGCGACTACGCGATCGCCGGCGTGGGTCTCGGGCTCGGCTGCGCCACCAAGTACACCGCCGGGATCGTGCTTTTGCCGCTGCTGGGGGCGGCCGCCGCGCAATATCTCGACTCGCCGCGCGCCGCGCGGCGAGTGGCGACCGAAGCCGGGGGACACGCGCCTCCGGCGCGCATCCCCGTTTCGGCCGGCCTCGTGCTCGCCGGCGCCGCCGCGCTCGCCGCTTTCCTCATCGCCAACCCCTACTCGCTCCTGGACTTCCACGCGTTCGAGCAGGGCCTTGCCCACCAGTCCTCGCTCTCCGGCGAAGCCCAGGGCAAGCTGGGCGCGCCGCGCGAGGGCGGCTTCCTCTACTACCTGTGGTCGCTCACCTGGGGCCTCGGCTGGGTGCCGGCGATCGCCGCGCTGGCGGGCGCGGTGCTGATCTGGTGGCGCGAGCCAAAGCTCGGCTGGGTGCTGGTGCCGGCGCCGGTTCTCTTCCTGATTTTCATGGGCTCCGAGGGTCGCTACTTCGGGCGCTGGCTGCTGCCGATCTTCCCGATCCTCTGCCTTCTCGCGGCCTTCGCCGCATTGACGCTGGCCCGTGCGTTGGCGCGCGGAGGGCGCTTGCAGCCCGCGTTCGTCGCCCTTGCCGCGCTCGCGCTGTGCGCCCAGGGGATCGTCTACAGCGTCCACTCCGGCCTGGTGTTGTCGCGCGCCGACACTCGCAACCTGGCGCGCGTGTGGATGGTGGCGCACGTGCCGGCCGGCGCCAAGGTGGTGGTCGAGCCGATCGTGCCCGACGAGTGGGTGCAGGACGTCGGCCATCCCACGCTCTCCGTGCCCGACGGCGATCGCTGGGTGAAGTACGAGTCGCTGCACTCGCGCATCACACCGTCCGGCGCGCTCACCACCGGCGAAGGTCACACGGTGAGCCTCGAAAACTACGAGCTCACGCTGGCGCCGTCGCTGATCGGCTACTACGAGCGCGAAGGCTACTGCTGGGTGGTGGGCGGCTCGCAGGAGTCGGGCCGCGCCTTCGCCGACCCCGGGCGCGCACCGCTGGCGGTCGCCTACTACCGCGCGCTGGCGCGCGCCGGCGAAGTGGTCCACCGTGTCTCGCCCTATTCCCCCGGCGCCCACCCGCCGGCGTTCAACTTCGACTGGTCGTTCGACTACTACCCGCTCGCCTACTCCCGCCCCGGGCCCGAAGTCGTGATCCACCGGCTGCGCGGCGGCCGCTGCGGGCGCGGGTAGGTCTACCGGGGACTCGCCACCGGCAGCCCGCGCTCGCGGGCGGCGTCGAGGAGGCGCTCGTCGTAGGCGATGACGACACCGATGTCCTCGCCGAGGCTGAGCGCGGTGGCGAGGTGGATCGCATCCAGCGAGCGCAGCGAGGCCGGCGTCAGCGTGGCGGCGCATCGCAGCGTGGGCTCGTCGATCGGCACCAGCGAGAGGCGCTCGAGGTCGAGCCGCGCCTGCTGGGCGTAGACCTCTCCGTATCGCGCACACGCGCGGATCGCCTCGGTGAGCAGCAGCATGCTCGACACGCGCTCCGGCCAGCGCGCCAGCTCGCGCTCCAGCGCCTCGCGCTCGGGCTCCCCCAGCGGCAGCTTGACGTAGGCCGAGCTGTCGAGGTACGCAAGCGTGCCGGCTACAGCCGCTCCCCGCGCAGCGCGGCGAGCACCGCTTCGCTCGCTGGGCCGCCGGCGGGGACGGGCGCCCGTCCGGACGAGTAGGACTCCAGCAAATCCCCGCGGGCGAGCGTGGCGCCGCGCTCGGTCACCAGTCGCGCGATCGCCGAGTCGGGCGGTCCCGAGGGCACCAGGCGGGCCACCTCGCGGCCGCGCTCGGTCACCGTGAAGCTCTCGCCCTCCTTCACGCGCTCCACGTAGCGGGAGAGGTTCTGGCGCAACTCCCTGATGCCCACCGCAGCCATAGTGCGTCACTGTAGCACATGGTGGACCCCTTTCACCTTCGACATCCTGTCGCACCCGCGCCGGATATCCTGACCGTTCGGGATGAATACGGTCACCGACACCGACCGCCTACATTTGGCGCGCGCGATCGAGCTTGCGGGCCAAAACGTGGGGGCGGTCAAGCCCAACCCCGTGGTCGGCGCGGTGATCGCGCGCGACGGCGAGGTGCTGGGGGAGGGGTGGCACGAACGCTTCGGCGGCGCCCACGCCGAGGTCAACGCGATCGAGGCGTGCGGGATGGCCGACCTCGCCGGCGCCACGCTTTATGTTTCGCTGGAGCCCTGCTGCCACGAGGGCAAGACGCCCCCTTGCACTGACGCGATCGTGCAGGCCGGCATCGGCCGCGTGGTGGTGGGCTCCGATGACCCCACCGAGAAGGCCGCCGGCCGCGGACTCGGCATTTTGCGCGATGAGGGCGTCGAGGTGGTGGTGGCCGACGGCGAGCTGGCCACCCGCGCACGGCTGCTCAACCAGGCGTTTCGCAAGTACGCCCGCACCGGCCGCCCGTGGGTGCTGTTCAAGAGCGCCATGACGCTCGATGGCAAGGTCGCCACGCGCGCCGGCGACTCGCAGTGGATCAGCGGCGCGCCCTCGCGTGAGCTGGCCCACCGCTGGCGCGCCTCGGTGGACGCCGTGGTGGTGGGCATCGGCACCGCGCTCGCCGACGATCCCCAGCTCACCGCCCGCCCCGAGGGCACACCCGCCGACCCCTCCGAGCAGCCGCGCCGGGTGGTGTTCGACTCGCTGGCGCGCCTGCCCTCGGACTCGCGCCTGTTGGCGGCCGCCGCCGAGATCCCGCTCACCGTGGTCGTCTCCAGAGCCGCGGCCCGCTCCGACACCGACGCGCTGGAGGCGGCCGGCGCGCAGGTGGTGGTGGCGACCGGCGAAAACGAGCCGGCGCGCGTGCGTTCGGCGCTCGACCAGCTCGGGCAGCTGGGCGTGGCCTCGCTGCTGCTGGAGGGCGGCCCCCATCTCGCGGGCGCGTTCCTCGACGTCGGCGAGATCGACGAGATTCGCCTGTTCCTCGCGCCGCTGCTGTTCGGCGGGCGCACCGCCCGCGACCCGATGGAGGGCGAGGGGGTCGAGCGGATCGCGGACGCCGTCCGCGCGCTCACGCTCGAGTGCGCCCGCGTCGGCGAGGATCTGCTGGTGTCGGCGCGGCTGCGCGAGTGGTGAGCGCCCCCGCGGCCGCCAGAGGCGCGGGATGTTTACCGGCCTGATCGCCGACCTCGGCTCCGTGCTCGCCGTCGAGCGCGACGCGGGGGGCGCCACGCTGCGCGTGCGCACGCCGCTCGCCGCGGAGCTTGCGCTCGGCGACTCGATCGCGGTCGACGGCGTCTGCCTGAGCGCCACGCGGGTCGCGGCCGAGGCGTTCGAGGCGCAGGCGATCCCCGAGACGCTGGCCCGCACCACGCTCGGCGGCCTTGCCTCCGGCGACCCCGTCAACCTGGAGCTGCCGCTGCGCGCCGACGGCCGTCTCGGCGGGCACATCGTGCAGGGACACGTCGACGGCGTCGGCACCGTTGCCCAACTGCGCGAGCAGGGTGATTCCCGTGTGCTCGCGATCGACGCGCCCGCCGTGCTGCTGGCGCTGGTCGTCGAGAAGGGCTCGATCGCGATCGACGGTGTCAGCCTCACCGTGAGCGCGCTGCGCCCCTCCGGCTTCGAGGTGTCGCTGATTCCCGAGACGCTCGCACGCACGACGCTCGGCCGGACGTTGGTTGGGCAGCCAGTTAACCTGGAGGTCGACATCCTCGCCAAGCACGTACAGCGACTGATGGAGGGCCACACGTGAGCACGCCCAAAACCACAAGCACCGCCTCTTCCACTGGATTGGAGGCTTCCCAGCCGGCGTCGGTCGCCCGCCCCGGCGCAATTCTCTTCGCCACGATCGAGGAGGCGATCGAGGAAATCCGCCGCGGGCGGATGATCGTGGTGTGCGACGACGAAAACCGCGAGAACGAGGGCGATCTGGTGATGGCCGCCCAGTTCGTCACGCCCCAGGCGATCAACTTCATGGCGACCGAGGCGCGCGGCTTCATCTGCTTGGCGCTTTCCCCCGATCGCTGCGAAGAGCTGGGGTTGGAGCTGATGACCGCCAAGAACGAGTCGGCTCTGCAAACGCCGTTCACGGTCACGATCGAGGCCCGCAACGGGGTGACCACGGGCGTGTCGGCGCACGACCGCGCGCACACCATGCAGGTCGCGGTCGATCCCTCCTCCGAGCCCGACGATCTCGTGCAGCCGGGGCACGTCAACCCGTTGAAGGCGAAGGCCGGCGGCGTGCTGGAGCGCACCGGCCACACCGAGGCCAGCGTCGATTTGGCGCGCCTGGCGGGGCTGATCCCGGCCGGCGTGATCTGCGAGATCATGAACGAAGACGGCTCCATGGCGCGCGTGCCCGACCTCGTCGGCTACTGCGAGCGCCACCGGCTGAAGATGGTCACGATCGCCGACCTGATCGCCTACCGGCGGCGCCACGATCGGCTGGTGGAGCGGGTCGTCACCACCCGTCTGCCCACGGCGTTCGGCGACTTCGAGGCGGTGGGCTATCGCTCGCTGGTGGACGACAAGCACCACGTGGCGCTCGTCAAGGGCGAGGTCGCCGGTCGGCCCGACGTGCTGGTGCGGGTGCATTCGGAGTGTCTCACCGGCGACGTGTTCCACTCGCTGCGCTGCGACTGCGGCGAGCAGCTGGAGGCGGCGCTGGCGATGATCGAGCGCGAGGGACAGGGCGTGCTGCTGTACCTCGCCCAGGAGGGCCGCGGCATCGGCCTGCTCAACAAGCTGCGCGCCTACCGTTTGCAGGAGGACGGCTACGACACGGTGGAGGCCAACGAGCGGTTGGGGCTGCCGGCCGACCTGCGCGACTACGGGATCGGCGCGCAGATCCTCGCCGACCTCGGACTCTCATCGATCCGCATCCTCACCAACAATCCCAAGAAGATCCGTGGCCTGGAGGGCTACGGCCTGTCGGTGTCGGCACAGATCCCGATCGAGCAGGCGCCCAACGAGCACAACGCCGCCTATCTGCGCACCAAGGCGCACCGCATGGGCCACACGCTGCACCACCAGGGCCTCAACCTCGACGCTGAGCTGCTGCACTCCGAGCGCGAGCACGACCGCGAACAGGCGCACGAGCGCCGCCAGGAGCGCCACGAGCGCCAGGAGCGCGGCGAGCGGTGACCCCGAGCCGCGCCGAGGTCCAGGCCGTCGCCCGCGCGGCCCGCGAGGCGGTGGGGTCCCGCGTGCAGAGCCGCGAGGTCCGCTACGCGATCGCCGTGGCGCGCTTCTACGAGCAGCTCGCCGAGCAGCTCGTCCAGAGCGCTCGCAACGCGTTCCTCGACGCCGGCCACCCCGATGTCGACGTGTTCGAGGTTCCCGGCGCCTTCGAGCTGCCGCTCGCCGCGCACTACGCCGCGGACTCGGGGCGCTACGCGGGCGTCGCCTGTCTCGGCGCGGTGATCCGCGGTGAGACCAGCCACTACGACCACGTCTGCGCGGAGGCCGCGCGCGGAATCATGCAGGTGCAGCTCGACACCGGCGTGCCGTGTGCGTTTGGCGTGCTGACCTGCGAGACGATGGAGCAGGCGCGCGCCCGCGCCGGCGGCGGCAAGCGCGACCAGGGCCGCCACGCCGCCGAGGCGGTGCTGCGGATGGCCGCGTTGCGCGAGGAGCTGCGGTAGGGCGGCGAGCGCCCTGCGCTACACTCCCGCACGCAATGGCCAAGGTATGTCACAGCTGCGGCAAGGGTCCCGCGTACGGCAACAGCCGCAGCCACTCGATGGTCGCCACCCGGCGGCGGTTTGAGCCCAACCTGCAGAAGGTGCGCATCCTGGTGGGCAAGGCGCCGCGGCGCGTGTACGTGTGCACGCGCTGCCTGAAAGCCGGCAAGGTCGTCAAGGCGCTCTGAGCCCGCCTTGGGACGTCGGCTGGACGTCCGGCTGGAGGGGGCGTCGCGGGTCGCCGGTGGTGGAGGGCGCGTGTGTTTGTTAACTTTTCGGGCTCCAACCAGCTTCATTTTGTGAAGTGGTTGGCGTCTTGAAAAAGTATTCTCACGCGCGCATGCGCCCACCGGCCCGCCATCGCCGGTCGAGAGGCCCCACGCCGGTCGGTGGCGTAACCTTGGCGGGCCTGCCGCGTAGCTGTTGCATAGCCCGCGGCGCGCCCGGGCGACAGGGATGATGCAGACCGCCGTATCGGACACCAACCTGCTTCGCTTCCGCGCCGCTGTCGCCGGCGCGCTGGCGCATCTGGAGTCGCGTCGCCAGGAGGTGAACGACCTCAACGTGTTCCCGGTGGCGGACGGCGACACCGGCGACAACATGGCGCTCACGCTGCGCTCCGTGCTGGAGGAGCTGGACCGCCTGCAGGGGACCGACGAGAGTCGCACGATCGACGAGATCGGGCGTGAGGAGATCGTGCAGTCGGTCGCCCGTGCGGCGCTGCTGGGGGCGCGCGGCAACTCCGGCGTGATCCTCTCGCAGCTGATCCGCGGCGCCGCCGAGGAGCTGGTGTCGCGCCCGGGCGAGCTGATCGACACCACGCTGATCGCCGCGGCGCTGGCCAACGCGGCGGACCGCGCGTACAGCTCGGTGCGCAACCCGGCGGAGGGCACGATCCTCACGGTGGCGCGTGAGATGGCCGAGCGGATCGCCGCCGAGAGCGAGCGCGAGGCGGAGCGCGCTCGCCTGCACCCCGACACCCCGCCGGAGCTGCAGGACCGCGCGATCGCCGCCACGCTGGAGCGTGCGGTGGCGACGGGGCAGGAGTCGGTGAGGCGCGGCCCCGAGCTGCTGGCGGCGCTGCGCGACGCCGGCGTGGTGGACGCCGGCGGGTACGGGTTGGTGGTGATCTTCGCCGGCGTGGTCGCGGCGTTGCGCGGCGATGAGCCGCCGCCGCTGGACCACCACGCGCCGGCGCGCATCCACCACCCCGAGCACCACTCCTCGACCTACCGCTACTGCACCAACTTCGCCGTCACCGGCAGCGATTTGGAGCCGGCGCGCTTTGCGCCGGCGCTGGAGGCATTGGGCGACTCGGTGCTGGTGGTGGGCGACGAGGCGACGCTGAAGGTGCACCTGCACACCGACCACCCCGAACGCGCCACCGCGGTGTTTGACGGCGCTGGCGAGGTCTCTCACCTCGACGTCGCCGACATGCGCGCGCAGATCGCCGAGCGCGATGGACGGTTGGGAGGAGGAGGGGGGGGTGCGTCTGCGTCAGGGGCCCCCGCGCCAGGTGGTGGGGGTGCCGCGGCGGATGGCGCATTCACGCTTCAAAGCGCGACTGCGGGGGCGCAAGCCGGCGCTCGCCATGGGGCGCCGGCGCTGGCACGCTGCGGCGCTTTGGCGGTGGTGGGCGGCGACGGCCTGCGCGAGCTGTTTGCGCAGCTGGGGGTGCACACGCTCGACGGTGGGCGCACGCTCAACCCCTCGACCTACGAGCTGCTGGCGGCGATCCACGAGGTGCCCTGCGAGGAGGTGCTGGTGCTGCCGTGCTCGCCCAACGTGGTGATGGCGGCCGAGCGCGCCGCGGAGCTGTCGGACAAGCAGGTGATGGTTGTCCCCGCGCTCAGCCCCCAGGCGGCGCTGGCGGCCGCGGTGGAGCTGGTGGGGGAGCGGCCGCTGGAGCAGAACGCGCAGGCGCTGAACGAGGCGCTGGCGCGGGTGCGGATCGGCGCGGTCGCCCCGGCGGCGCGCGCCGACGGGGCCGGGCGCTTCGGCCCGGGCGAGGCCGTGGGCTTCCTCGGCGAGGAGGTGATCGCGTGGGGCGAGCCGGCTGCCACGCTGCGCCGGGTGCTGGTGGCGCTGGCCGATGGCGCCGAGCTGCTCAGCGTGCTGGCCGGCGAGGGCGCCCCGCTCGATCCTCCGGCGGTCGCCGCGCTGCTTGACGGCGACCTCGGCGCCGCCGAGCTCGAGCAGCGCCACGGCGGCCAGCACGCGTACTGGTGGCTGCTGGCGTCCGAGTGAAGCGCCGCAAAGTGCTTGCCCGCGCGTGTCCGTGGCGCCGGGCATCATGGATGGGGTGAGGACTGCCGTCGCCAGCAAGCGCGCTCACGCGCGGCCTCGCGCGTTCGCCTCGTCGCGGCCGCTTGCCCACGGCGAGTTGCTGGCGGCGCCGCTGCGCTGGCCGCGCCCTTCGCGTTTGCGCCAGCCGCTCGAGACGGCCGCCGCCAAGAAAACGGCGGAGCGCCTGCGGACGCTCGGCGTCGACACGGTTGGCGCGCTGCTCGAGCACCTGCCGCGCGGTCACCGCGAGGCCCGCGCGATCGCCCAGCTGCGCCCCGGCGAGCTGGCCACGGTGGCGGTCGAGGTCGCGTCGATCGCGGCGCGCCCGGTGCGCCGGCGCGGGATGCGCCCCCTGGTGGAGGCCACCGTGTTCGACGACACCGGCGCGATGGGCGCCGCCTTCTTCAACCAGCCGTGGCTGGTCGACCGTTACAGCCCCGGCACGCGGCTGCTGCTGCACGGCCGCGCGCGGTCGGGCGGCCACTTCGCCGTCGTCAGCCACGCGCTCAGCGAGGAGCTCGGGTCTCCGGGGGAGGCCGATGCGGTCGCCCATTACCCGGCGACCGAGGGCGTCAGCTCGACACAGATCGCGGCGCTGGTGCGCGCCCACCGCGGGGCGCTCGCCGACGTGGCGGAGCCGCTGCCCGGGCGGTTGCGCGCGGTCGAGCGGCTGCCCGACCGGGCCGGCGCGCTGGCCGCCGTGCACTTCCCCCGCGACGCCGAGGAGGCCGAGTCCGGCCGCGCGCGGCTGGCGTTCGAGGAGCTGTTGCTGATGCAGTTGGCGCTGTTGCGCCGCCGCGCGCTGCGCGGCTCGGGCGCGGCCGCGGCGCTGGCGCTGGAGCGCGAGCTGACCGCGCGCTGGCTGGCGGGCCTGCCGTTCGCGCCCACCTCCGCCCAGGCCGGGGCGATGGCCGAGATCGACGCCGACCTCGCACAGGAGCGCCCGATGCAACGGCTGCTGATGGGCGAGGTGGGCTCCGGCAAGACGGTGGTGGCGCTGTATGCGCTGCTGCGCGCGGTGGAGCACGGCATGCAGGGGGCGCTGATGGCCCCCACCGAGACGCTCGCCGAGCAGCATTTCGCCACGTTGCAGGCGCTTGTCCCCGACGCGCTGCTGCCAGCGGCGCTGCTCACCGGCTCCACGCCCGCGCGCCGCCGCGCCGACGTGCTCGGCAAGCTCGCCTCGGGTGAGCTGCCGCTGGTGGTGGGCACGCACGCGCTGATCGAGGACGACGTCGTCTTCGCCCGGCTGGCGGTGGCGGTCGTGGACGAGCAGCACCGCTTCGGCGTGCGCCAGCGGGCGGCGCTGGATCGCAAGGGGTCGCCGATCGCGGCGGGCGACGAGGCACCGGTCGCGGCGCCGCCGGCTCCGGGGCGCCTCGCTCCGCACGTGCTGCACATGACCGCCACGCCGATCCCGCGCACGTTGGCGCTCACCGCGTATGGCGACCTCGACGTGACGCACCTGCGTGAGCTGCCACGCGGCCGCCGGCCGATCGCCACGCACATCGCCGCCGGCGAGCGCCAGCGGGCACGCGCGTACGAGCGGATGCGCGAAGAGCTGCGCGCCGGGCGCCAGGCGTACGTGGTGTGCCCGCTGGTGGAAGAGTCCGAGGACCGAAGCCGGGAGACACTCGCCTCCGGCGAGCATCCCCGTTTCGGCCAACAGGCGCGCGCGGCCACCGCGGAGCTGGAGCGGTTGCGCGCGGGCGAGCTGCGCGACTTCCGTCTGGAGCTGTTGCACGGCCAGCTGCGCCCGGCGCAGAAGCGCGAGGCGATGGCGCGCTTCGCCGCCGGCGCGGTGGACGTGCTGGTGGCGACCACCGTGATCGAGGTGGGGATCGACGTGCCCAACGCCACCGTCATGCTGGTGGAGAACGCCGAGCGTTACGGGATCTCGCAGCTGCACCAGCTGCGCGGGCGGATCGGCCGCGGCGAGCACCCCTCGGTGTGCCTGCTGCTCGGCCCGCGCGGCGCGCGACGGCTGCAGGCGCTGGCCGAGCACAGCGACGGCTTCGCGCTGGCGGAGATCGACCTGCAGCTGCGCGGCGAGGGCGAGCTGGCCGGCACCCGTCAGCACGGGGCGACCGAGCCGAGCGTGGCGGTGCTGCCGCAGGACGCCGAGCTGCTGGAGCGCGCGCGGGCGTGGGCGCAGCGGCTGCACGCCGCCGACCCGGAGCTGGTCGACCCCGAGCACGCGCTGCTGAGCGAGACGTTGGAGCGCGCCCTCGGCGAGGAGGCGCGCGAGCCGCTGCGCGCGTAGGCCGTCCCGAGAGGGCGGGCTGGGCCGCAAGCGCGGTGGCCTTGCGAAATGATGCGACGGTGCGGGTGATCGCGGGCAAGTACGGCGGCCGGCGGCTGCGCGCGCCGCGGGGGCGCACCACGCGGCCGACCTCCGATCGCGTCCGCGAGGCGTTGTTCTCGATGCTGGATGCGCCGGCGTCTCCCGGCGGGGCTCCGGCGCTGGCGGGCATGGTCGTGCTGGACCTGTTCGCCGGCACCGGCGCGCTGGCGATCGAGGCGCTCTCGCGCGGCGCCGCGCGGGCGGTGCTGGTCGAGCGCGACCCCCGGGCGCTCGAGGCGCTGCGCGCCAACCTCGCCGATCTGGGGGTGGGCGCCGAGGAGGCCGAGGTCCGCGCGCTGGACGCCGCGCGGGCGCTGCGCAACGCACGCGAGCGCCGCGAGGCATACGATCTCGTGTTCGTCGATCCGCCCTACCGACATGCGGGTGTGTGGGGGCGCGAGCTGCAGGCGGCGCTGCCGCTGGTGCTGGCGCCGCACGCGCGCGTGGTGGTGGAGCACGACCGGCGCACACAGCCGCCGGCGCTCGCGTCTGAGATCGAGTGGCGGCGGCGTTACGGAGACACCGAGATCACCGTCCATCGCCAACCATGAGCCTCAGTAAGTCGATCGCCGTTTGTCCGGGCTCCTACGACCCGATCACCAACGGCCACCTCGACGTGATCCGCCGCGTCGCCGACCTGTACGAGCAGGTGGTGGTGGCGGTGGTGGGACGCTCGGTGCGCAAGAACGCCACGCTGTTCTCGGTGGAAGAGCGGGTGGGCTTCATCGAACGCGCCACCGCCGAGCTGCCCGGGGTGCGCGTGGAGCCGTTCAGCAACCTCGTGGTCGAGTTCGCCCGCAGCGTGGGGGCCAAGGCGATCGTCAAGGGACTGCGGGCGATCTCCGACTTCGAGTACGAGCTGGAGCTGCACCAGCTCAACCGCCGCCAAGACCCGGAGATCGAGTCGGTGTATTTGATGGCCAGCCCCCAGTACAGCTTCCTCTCCTCCAGCGGCGTCAAGGAGCTGGCCACGTTTGGCGGCAAGATCGACGATCTCGTGCCCGCCGAGGTGGCGGCGCGGTTGCAGGAACAGCTGCGCCGCTGACGAAATGATGCACAGCGCGAGGCGCAACCGTCGGCGACGCTTCCCCGTGCGGTGCTCGGGGGGTAGGATGCAGCGTTGGAGGTTGCGCGGCCGCCCGCATGGAGCGGGACGGCGGGCGGCGCGGCGGAGGTGAGCGTTCGATGGATGTACTGGTGTTGATAGACAAGCTGGACGACTTGGTGCACAACGCCAAGCCGGTGCCGCTCACCGACCAGGTGCGGGTGGACAAGGAGGAGATCTACGACATCCTCGACCAGATGCGCGCCACGATCCCCGAGGAGATCAAGCAGGCGCGGTGGATCGTCAAGGAGCGCCAGGAGATGCTGGCGGAGGCCAAGCGCGAGGCCGAGAAAATCGTCAAAGAGGCGCGCGAGCGCCAGGAGCGGCTGGTGGGCGAGGAGGAGATCACCAAGCAGGCCGAGCGCGCCGCCGAGGACATCATCGAGGACGCCCGTGCCCGCGAGCGCGAGATCCGGCTGGGCGCTGAGGATTACGCCGATGAGATCCTCAGCACGCTGGAGGTCAACCTCACCAAGATCATCAACGCGGTCGGGCGCGGCCGCGAACGGTTGCAGGGCAAGGACGAGCCGGCCGAGGTCTCCTGAGGCCGCCACCGCGCAGAATGAGCCCGTCCCTGGAGCACCGTCTGGAGGTTGCCCGCACGCTGCTGGGCACGCACATCTTGTCCGTGGAACGGCCGGACAAAGTTGTGCGCGCGCTGGCGACGCTGCGCCGCTGGGGCTCCAGCTCGGCGGCGGCGTACGCGATCTCGGCGATCCGCTATCCGGAGCGCCTGGCGATCGTCGACGAGCGCGGCGCGCTCACGTTCGCGGAGGTGGACGCGCGCACGAACGCGCTGGCGCGGGCGCTGCGGGAGGCGGGTGTGCGCGAACAGGATGGGGTGGCGTTGATGTGCCGCAACCACCGCGGCTACATCGAGGCGACCGTGGCTTGCGCGAAGCTGGGGGCGAGCGTGCTGTACCTGAACACGGCGTTCGCGGGCCCGCAGATCACCGATGTGCTGCGCCGCGAGGCCCCGGTGGCGCTGATCTACGACGAGGAGTTCGAGGGCCTCGTGCACGAGGGCTCGCAGGGGATGCGGCGCTTCGTGAGCTGGCGCGAGCCACAGGGCGACGGCGCCGGACGCGAGGACCCGTGGGTGGAGGAGCTGATCGCACACACCGACCAATCGCCGCTGCAGCCCCCCACCGAGACGGGCCGTGTGGTGATCCTCACCTCGGGCACCACCGGTACGCCGAAGGGCGCGAAACGCAAACAGCCCGACTCGCTGGAGCCGGCGGCGGCGCTGTTCTCGAAGATCCCGCTGAAGGCGCGCGAGACGACGGTGATCGCGGCGCCGATGTTCCACTCGTGGGGGTACGGCCACTTCACGCTGGCGCTGCCGCTGGCCTCCACGCTGGTATTGCGGCGGCGCTTTGACCCCGAGCAGACGCTGGCGGATATAGCGCGTTACCGCGCGAGCGCGCTGGCTGTCGTGCCGGTGATGCTGCAGCGGATCATGGAGCTGCCGGCGGAGACGCGCGAACGGTACGACACCTCGGCGCTGCGGATCATCTCAGCCTCGGGCTCGGTGCTGCCCGGCGAGCTGGCGACCAGGGTGATGGATGCGTTCGGGGAGGTGCTGTACAACCTGTACGGCTCCACCGAGGTCGCGTGGGCGACGATCGCGACGCCCGAAGATCTGCGCGCGGCGCCGGGCACCGCCGGGCGCCCGCCGTTGGGAACGGTGGTGAAGATCCTCGACGCCGACGGCCACGAGCTGCCACAGGGGCAGCGGGGGCGGATCTTCGCCGCCAACGAGATGGTGTTCGACGGCTACACCGGTGGCGGCGGCAAGGAGATCGTGGGCGGGCTGATGAGCACCGGCGACATGGGCCACTTCGACGCCGGCGGGCGCCTGTTCGTGGACGGCCGCGACGACGAGATGATCGTGTCCGGCGGCGAGAACGTGTTCCCGCGCGAGGTGGAGGACCTGCTGGCGACGCACCCGCAGATCGAAGAGGCGGCGGTGATCGGCGTCGACGACGAGCAGTTCGGCCAACGGCTGAAGGCGTTCGTGGTGGCCCGCGACCGCGATGCGGTGAGCGACGAGGAGATCAAGGAGTACGTCAAGCACAACCTCGCCCGCTACAAGGTGCCGCGCGAGGTGGTGTTCATGGACTCCCTGCCGCGCAACGCCACCGGCAAGGTGCTCAAGCGCGAGCTGAGCGCCGCGGCGGATTGAGGCTGGCGGCTGCTGTGGCGGATTGAGGCTGGTGGCTGCCGCGGCGACTGAGCAGCTCGTTTACGGCACCGCCAGGGATGGACGCTCGGGTTCCTCGAACGCTTGGCGCGCCGCCAGCAGCACCAGCCCGAAGCCGCCGCCGAGGCACAGCACCGTCGCCGAGCGCGCCACCGACGGTGGCACGGCGGTGAGCACAAAGCCGTGCAGCAGCGTCGCGAGCAGTTCGAACCCCAGCCAGAGCGCGACGAACCCGGTGATCAGACCGAATACGAAGCCGGCCCGATCGAGCAGCACCCGGGCGCCTCCCCACGCCGCGAACGCAAGCACCGCAGTGACGATCACGAGCTGTTCAATCGAGACATCGGGCCGGCCGTGCAGCTCGCGGCCGGCACCGGCCGTGGCGATCGCGACCAGCACCACGATCGCCAGCGCTCGGGTCAGGCGCAGATGCAGTTCACGTCGGGGCAGCCGCCACGCCGCGAGCACACAGGCGACCAGCACGAAGATCAGCCAAAACCACACCAGCGACGGGCGCTGCGCGTGCCACAAGCCACCGGCAATCGCGCTCAGATGACCGTCGAGGAGCACCGAGACGCTCCATTTCCCCACGTATGAGGCTCCAGGCGCCAGCGCGGTTGCGGCCAGCGCGCCGATCCGCCCGTCGTGCCACTCGTATTCGTGTCCGGCGCTCACCTGCCGCCACCGCGACGGGGTGGAGCGACTCAGCCCGGCCGGGGGAACCCCGGCGACCGGTGTCTCGTTGAGGTAGAACATCACCGAGCTTTCGTTGACATACACCCCCGCGCGCGAAAAACGCAGGTAGGGAGCGCCACGGTAATCCAGCACCACGAGTGTCTCGGGCGGCGGCACCCGCAGCCACATCCGCAAATACCCGTCGACGACCTTCGCGTCGATCCCCCCGGGAGCCTTCCCGACCCGCGCCAGATAGCTGGTTGCGGCCGGCGCCACAGGTCCGTGGCCCTCGGCGGTGGCAGGCAACGCGCACAGCACAACTGCGATCGCGAGCAACGCGCCCACCGATTTCAACGCGCCCACCGATTTGCGTCCCCACGCCATGCGGCGATTCAACCATGTCGCCCGTCGGGAACCGCAGCGAGGGTGCGCGCGACTAATGGGTCGATGTATACCTACCCGAGCGAGGCGGCAGTGCCGATGACCGTGAGCAGCGCGCGGGGCGGCTCGCTGCGCGCGCGCCTGTCCAGCTACTTCGCATCCGACTCTTCCCGCGCGCTGCAAACGGCGCTGGGGCTGGTGTGGCTGCTGGACGGGGGGTTGCAGTTCCAGTCGTTCATGTACTCGCACGGCTTCGTCGAAATGCTCACCGCCAATGCTCCCGGGCAGCCGGGGTGGCTAGCCAACAGCGTCGAATGGGGCGTGCACCTAGCCGAGCACAACCTCTCGGTGTGGAACACGCTGTTTGCGCTCACCCAGGTGGCGATCGGGCTGGGGCTGCTCTACCGGCCCACCGTCCGGCCGGCGCTGTGCGTCTCATTTGTGTGGGCGTTGGTCGTGTGGTGGTTTGGCGAGGCGTTTGGGATGCTGTTCATGAACATGGCCAGCCCGCTCACCGGCGCGCCCGGAGCGGTGCTGTTGTACGCGCTCGTCGGCCTGTTGGTGTGGCCCAACGGACGGCCCGGCGGGCTGCTGGGGGTGCGTGGCGCCAAGCTCGCGTGGGCGGCGCTGTGGTTGGTGATGGCGTGGCTGTGGCTGCTGGAGCCCAACAGCAGCGCCAACGCCACCCGCGGGGCGATCGAAGCGGCGCCGTCGGGCATCAGCTGGCTGAGCACCGTGCAGCAGTGGGCCGCCGAAGGCGCCAAAGGCAACGGCCTGCCGATCGCGATGGTGCTCGCCGCGCTGTCGGCCGCGATCGGGTTGGCGGTCGCGTTCGACTGGCACCCGCGCCGTTTCATTGTGGCCGCGATCGTGCTCAACCTCCTCTACTGGACACTCGGGCAGGGCTTCGGCGGAATCTTCGAAGGGGGAGCGACCGACCCCAACAGCGGCCTGCTGTTCGTGGTGCTGGCGCTGGCGATGCTTCCGCTCGCCTCCGGCCGGAGGCGCCGAGCGGGTCGCGAGCCGGCTGCGGAGGGGAGGTACGGCGCGATACCCGTCTCCCCGGGGCAGCCGCCCGTGCCGCAGGCCGCGCGCCTGGCCCGCGGCGGTGTCGTCGGGCTGCTCGTGGCCGGGCTGCTCGGCGGTTGCGCCGCCGCCGACAAGCACGGCGCGTCATCGGCCAGCAACCCCTCCCCCTCCTCCTCCTCCTCCTCTGCCTCCGCAGGCAACCCGGGCATGAACATGGCGGCCGGCCCCGCCACGGCCGTGTCTGCCAACGGGATCCATCCGCTGCCCACGCAGATTCTCGGCACGGCCACCTGGCAGGGGATGAAGATCACGGCGATGGCCACCACGCCGGTGCCGTTTGTCGTCTACAACGGCACCAGCTCGCAGCTGGTGAAGCCGGGGAAAGCCAGCCTGCACTTGATGGTGATGCTCAACGACGCCTCCACCGACGTGCCGATCCCCTACGCCACGGTGTGGGCCACCATCACGAAGAACGGCAAGGTGATCTTCGACGAGCGCCAGTGGCCGATGATCTCGCGCTACATGGGCCCCCACTACGGCAACGACGTCACGCTGCCCGGTCCCGGCACCTACACGCTCAGCCTGCTCGTCAGCCCGCCCGTGTCGGCACGGCACATCGAATACGAAAAGGTGTGGCTGACCCCCCACCGGGTGACGTTCACGTTCCCCTGGAAGCGCGCTTGAGCGACTCGTGGGGAGCGTTCACACGCCGGCGTTTGCTGTTGCGGGCGGGTGCGCTGCTCGCCGGGGGCGCCGCCGTGGGGCTGGGGCTCGACCGGGCGCTCACGGGGTCGCGGCCACTGCCGTGGGTGGCGCTCGGCGCCCAGCCGCGGGGGCTGCCCGCCCGCCAGCACGCGTGGGAAGCGACGCTGGCGCGCGACGCCGATGGGAACGCGATCCCGCCGCGCTTCGACCGGCTGCTGCTGTTCGACGTGATCGGCGCTCCCCCGCCCGCCGCCGCGCGGCTGCTGGAGGCGTCGCTGCGCACGCTCGAGCGCACGTTTCGCTGGGGGCCGTCGGGGCTGTTGTTCACCGCCGGCTGGGGGCCGCGCTACTTCACCGACGTGCTGCGCATCCCCGCGCCGCTGGCGCCGGCGAAGGCGCTGTCGGACTTCGAGCTGCCCGCGATCGACACCTACCACCTCTGTGTGCACCTTGCCTGCGAGGACCCGCGGCGGTTGGAAGCGGTGGAGGCGGCGCTCGTGCGCGGCGCGCCGCTGCCGGGCGCCCACGGGCCGCTCGATGTTTCGCGCGCGCTGCGCTGGCGCGAAACGCGCACCGGCTTCGTCGGCGCCGGCCTGCCGGCGGAGCACCAAAACGTCGGCGGCATCCCCCCCGGGCGGCCGGTGCCGGCCGGTGCGCCGCTGTTCATGGGTTTCAAGTCCGGCTTGCGCCGCAACCAGGCCAGCGAGGATGCCGTCACGATCCCCGAGGGGCAGTTCGCCGAAGGCTCCACCATGCAGGTCAGCTACATGCGGTTGCGGCTGGACAGCTGGTACTCCGAACTCGACCGCCGTCAGCGGGTGGCGCTGATGTACGCGCCGCAGGTTGCACCGGCGCAGGCGGAACATTTCACCACCGACGCCTCCTCCGATCCGGCGGGGTATGAGGAAGCGGTCAACCGCTACGGGATGGTGGGGCACGCGCAAACCTCCGCGCGCGCACGGCGCGGCGGGCGGCCGCTGATTTTGCGGCGCGACTTCAACACCGTCGACGGCGGCCAGGCGGGGCTGCACTTCGTCTCGCTGCAGCGCACCATCGACGACTTCCTCGCCACCCGCCACGCCATGAACGCCAGCTCCGCGCCCCTGCAAAACCCCGCGATCACCGCCACCGTCAACAACGGCATCAACGCCTTCATCTTCGTGCTGCGCCGCGCCAACTACATCCTCCCCTCGCGCGCCGCGCGCTCCTTCCCGCTGCTGCCGGGGCGCGAGCAGGCGCTTGTGTGAGGAGGCGTCCACAACATGTTCAAAAATTTGCGGACCGTGCGCAATTGCTATACGGCCGCGAAAAAGTTCATATACATACACACGCCCCCTCGCCCAGGCGCACGCCCCCTCGCCCACGCGCACGCCCCCTCGCCCACGCGCACGCCCCCTCCCACGCGCACGCCCCCTCTCGCGAGTCACGTGAGGCTTCGCACCGTGCGTTCCACCTCGCGCGCCGTGTATGGCCACGACAGCAGCGCCCGCTCGTCGCCGCCATCGATCACATACGCCATCTCCGAGTGCGTGATGTAGTGCACGGTGGTGCCCGCGATCCGCTTGGTGGTGACATCCACTTCGGCGTGGTAGCGGTTCCACACCGACGCCAGCTGTGCCGGTGAGCCCACCGCCCAGCGCCACTGCGGCACCAGATGCCACTTGCCGAAGTCCTGCATCAGATTGGCGCGCGCGTTGCCCCATCGGTCGACGCTCACCGCGATGATCTCCGGCCGCTGCGCCGCCGGCAGCTGGCGCTCGACGTGGCTCAGCTCCTGCGCCGCCACCGGGCACAGTTCGCGGCACAGCGGGTCGATGAACGTCACGATCAGCGGCCTGCCGTGGAAGGCCGCGATCGACACCGGCCGGCCGTTCTGGTCGCGCAGCCGGAAGTTGGGCGCCGGCCGGCTGCCAGACGCCCACGTCACCGGCGGCGTTTCCGAGCCGCTCGCGATCGTGGCCGCCGGGTGGGGGCCGGCGAAGATCAGCACCGGCACCAGCGCGCCCAACACCAGCACCAAACCCGGCATCGCCAATCGCCTGCGCGTGGGGCGCAGGCGGCTCACGATGACGCGCCGGCGGGGCACCACAACGACCGCAAGCAGCGTCAGCGCCGCCGCCGACCCCGCGAGGATCGCCAGCGTCAGCAGCGGAAACCCAGAGCTGTCGCCACCGCCCTGGGGCGCCGCCGCGGAGCCGTTCGCGGCTGAGGAGGAGGGGGAGGAGAGGGGGGTTGTGGACCGCGTCGCGGCCAGCCCGACCCCCGCGCTGCCCGCCAGCTTGTTCACCGCCGTCTGCACGGCGTCCAGCAAACCGGCGCCGCCCGGGGCGATCCGGAGCTTGGCCAGCAGCGCATCCGCCGCACCCGTTTGGTGCCCCGGCCAGTTGAAGCCCCACCCGTCGGGCATCGCCACCAGCAGCGGGCCTCTGTACGTCAGCGACAGCTCGATGCCGAGGAAGCTCGCGTATGTCGACGGCTTGTCCCACAACGCCGTCACCGAGCCCAGGTCGTAGCTTTCCGGGATCACCGCCACCCTGATCGGGTAGCCGTCCTTCGCCGCCTCCCGCACCAGCGCCTGCAGCTGGTTGGACTGCGCGGCGGGCAACCCCGAGTCGGCCGGCAGGAACACGCTCTGCGTCAGCAGCACGTCGCTGGCAGGATCGCCGTCGGCGCGCGCTCGTGCCGGCAACAGCGCGCCCGCCGCCACCGCCAGCGCCGCCAACGCCAACGCCAGCGCCAGCGCGACTCTCGCTGGGACGCCTCCCGGCACGCCCCTACCGGAGGCGCTTCGCTTCACGTCGATCGCCGCCGTCGCCGAGGTCATCGAGGTCATGTGTAGCTCACCGTGTATTGGTCGCTGCTCGCTCTCGCCCGGTTCCCGGTACTGCTCGATCTCGTCCGGTTCCCGTCAGACGCCCGGCGGGAACGTGAAGGAGCTGTGCGGCGGCACGTGCGGCCCCACCTCCAGCACGATCTCCGCGTGCTCGGTGAGCGGCACGCTGCCAGGCGCGCCCCACCGGCGGCGGCCGTCCACGAACACCGCCACCCGCCCTCCGACGGGCGCCGCGAACGACGCGAGCCGGCGCGCGGACAGCGCCTGATTCCAGGCGGCGAACAGGTCGGCCAGCGTCATGTGGGCGCCGGCGCTCGCCAACACCACGCCGGTTGGTTCCAGCGTCACCAGCGCTCCGTAACAGCGGGCTGCGACGATCCGGCCGGCCGACACCTGCCGCGGCCTGCCCACGCCGATTCCCGCCGGCACGATCACCACGCGGTTGGCGGCAAACAGCTCCACGTGTGCGGCTGTGCGCGTGCCGAGCGTGCGCGCGCACCGACCGCTCACCGAGCGCGCCGGCGGCGGGTAAAAGCGCGGGCCGCTGCCGATCGGGCGGGCCTGTTGCAGCAGCGCCGGCGGAATCCCGGCGGGCGTCGGCGTCTCCCCGCAGCCCGACAGCAGCGCCGCCGCGGCCAGCAGCGCCGCGAGCGCTCTCGGCGTGGCGGCCGGCGCGGCGGGTGTTGTGCTTGGGATCGACACGCCAACCAGTGGCAGCGGGGCAGCGCTCCGGCGACACTTACACTTGCCGGTGCGCGCCTCCGCGGCGCTCGCTCTTGATCGTCTTGATCGTGATGAATCTGGCATCGAAGTTGGCGGACGCGCCCCACCACCGTAATCCCGAGCCGGCGCGGTGGCCGACGGTGGCCGCCGTCCGGCGGCGGTGGTGGGCGGCCGCGGCGGCGTCGCTCGGTGTTCTTGTCGTGTTTTGCGCCGCCTGGGTTCCCGCCGCAGCACGCGCCGATGGCGACCCCGCCAGCGACGTGCTGGTGAGCGAGTCGCTGTTCCTGCCCGCCGACGCCGGCCTCTCCACGGCGCGGCAGGCGCAATTGGAGGCGGCGCTCGGCGACTCTCAGCGCGCCGGCTACCCGCTGCGGGTGGCGCTGATCGCCTCGCCCGCCGACCTCGGCTCGGTGGGCGAACTGTGGCGCCGGCCGCAGAGCTACGCAGAGTTCCTCGGCGACGAGCTGTCGCTGGTCTACCGCGGGACGCTGCTGGTGGCGATGCCCAACGGCTACGGCCTCTACCGGTCGGCGGGCGCCACCGGCAACGGCTCGAGCGGTTCCACCGGCGCCGGGTCGAGTGGCCCTGGCCGTGGTTCCATCGGCGCCGGGTCGAGTGGCCCCGGCAGTGGTTCCATCGGCGCCGGGTCGAGTGGCCCCAGCGAGGCCGAACGGGCCGCGCTCAACGACCTGCGCGCCCCCGGCTCCGATGCTGGGCTGGGCGCCGGCGCGCTGAGGGCCATCCGGCGCCTGGCGGCTGCCGCCGGCCATCCGCTGACGCTCGGCCGCGCCGTTTCGGTGCCCGCCGCCGCCACCACCGGCGGCTCGGCGATGCTCCCGTGGGCGGTGTTCGCCGCCGGCGCCGCGCTGGTGGCGTTGGCGTGGAGCGCCAGCCTGCGCGCGCAGCCGTTGCGGTGGCGGGAACGGGGGAAGGGCGCCGGCGCGTGAAAGAGCGGGCTTCAGGCGCCGTTGGCGGCTGACGAGTGTGGCGCGCCAGGCGCCCGTTGACGCGCTTGGCCGCCTGCCTGCCCGGCGTCGAGCGCGGCGATCAGCTCTTTGCGCGCTCTCGCGACGCGGGAGCGGATCGTGCCGACGGGGCAATCGCAGACGTGAGCGGCTTGCTCGTAGGAGAGGCGGAAGATCTGGGTGAGGACGAAAGCGGTGCGGCGGTCGATGTCGAGCAGCGACAGAAGGTCGTTGACCGTCACCTCGTCCGAGGCGTCGGGCGCGGTGGGCTGGGATGCGACGGTGGCGGCGAGCAGCTGCTCGCGCCGGCGGCGGCGGCTGCGCGCGCGCAGCTCATCCACACATGTGTTGCGGGCGATCGCCAGCATCCAGGTGCGGGCTGACGCATGTCCGCGGAAGCCCGGCAGGGCGCGCGTTGCGCGCACGAAGGTCTCCTGTGCGAGGTCGTCCGCGGACTGCCGGTCGACCAGGGCGGCACACAGTCGCCACACGTCCCGATAGCCCGCTCGCACGAGCGCTTCGAGCGCGTGCTCGTCGCCGAGTCGCGCCGCGTGTGCGTGGAGTGTAACCTCGTCCATCGCGGGGATATCTAACCAGAGACCCCCGGCAGCTGGTGTCGCGTGGCGATCCTTTGCCGGGAACCGTTGGGTCGGCTGTTACGACTATCAAGAGATGGACTGCCATTCTGCGTGTGAGGCGATATCCGCTTCGTTGGACGGCGAGGCGACGGAGTGTTCACGCGAGGAGCTCGATGCGCACTTGCAAGGGTGCGCTTCGTGTCGGCGCTGGCAGGACGATGCGCACCGTGTGACCCGGCGACTGCGGCTGGCCCCGGCGCAAACGCTGCCGGGCGCCGACGAGCAGGTGTTGGATGCGGTGCGGGCCGTCGCCGGCAGCCGGCGCGGCGATGCGCGTGAAGCCCCCGGCCGCCGCGGTTTGGTGGCGGTGGCGCTGGCGCAACTGGTGGTGACGCTGCCGGTGCTCGTGCCCTTCACAGGCATGATCGCGGGGCCGCTCGGGACCGCCGAAAGCCTGCATCTCGGCGAGTTCCTGCCGCCGGTGTTCGCGTGTGCCGTCTACCTGTCGCTGTTTGGCAAACGCGCTCGCACGCTGGCGCGCGAGGGGCGGCCGGTGGAGAGTTGGCGGGTCGCTTCGTTCGTGATCGGGTCGCTGACGGTGTGCTTCGTGCAGCTGCCCCCGTTCGACAGCCTCGCCGACGAAGTGCTGCTGGCGCACATGGTCCAGCACATCATCATCGGCGACCTCGCCTCGCTGCTGATGGTGCTGGGCCTCACCGGACCGGTGCTCGCGCCGCTGTTGCATATCCGCTTCACACGTCCGCTGCGGCGGCTGGCGAGCCCGATCCCGGCGTTTGTGCTGTGGGGGGTGGACCTGTACGTGTGGCACATCCCGCTGCTGTATCAGCTGGCGATCCGCCACGATCTCGTGCACGCGCTGGAGCACGCCTGTTTGCTGTGGTTTGGGTTGCTGCTGTGGTTGGCGGTGCTCGGCCCGCTGCCGAAGCCGGCGTGGTTTCGTGGCTGGGCGCCGGTCGGCTATGTGGTGGGCATCCGGCTGGTCGGCGCGGTGCTCGGCAACGCGTTGATCTGGGCACAAACGATCGTCTACCCGGTCTACAAGACCACCGACGCCGCTCGCGGGCTGAATCCGCTTTCCGACCAGAACCTGGCGGGCGCGGCGATGATGATCGAGCAGATGTTTCTCACGATTGTGCTGATCGGCTGGCTGTTCCTGCGTTTCGCCCGCGAAGACGACGAGCGCCAGGGGCTGCTCGACCTCGCCGCCGGTCGAGGAGTCGAGCTGAGCGACGCGCGCGCCACGCGGGCGGTGGCGGCGGGCGCCGGGAGCCGCCTGCGCGAGCGGCTGATCGAGCAGAGCACGACCGCCGAGCCGGCATCCGATCCGGACATGACGCCCGAGCGTGCCAGCCCGCTCCGGGGCGACTGACCACGGCCGGAGGGGCAGGCGCCTTGCCGCGTTAGCCTGGGGGTGTGCCCGCCCTCACCGACAAGTTCGACCTCGACAGCCTTCATCTCAGCGCCGGCGAGGGGCGCCGATTGGAGCTGGGGGTGCAGATCGAGCCGCTGGCGCTGGGCGGCGAGACCTACGCAGCCGAGCCCGCTCGCCCCCCGGTGACGCTCGACGTTTCGCGGATGGTCGGCCACGGATATGCGCTGCGGCTGCGCTTCGCGGCGGCGCTGGCGGGGCCGTGCATGCGCTGTTTGGCGGCGGCCGTGCCGGCGGTCGAGGTGGACTCGCGCGAGGTCGATCGACCGGGCGGCGGTGAGGAGCTCACCAGCCCGTACATCGACGACGGCACGCTGGATCTGACCGCCTGGGCGCGCGACGCGTTCGCGCTGAGCGCCCCCACGCAGGTGCTGTGCCGCCCCGAGTGCGCCGGCTTGTGCCCGGTGTGCGCGGTGGATCTCAACGAGGCCGACCCCGACCACCACCACGAGCGCGCGCCCGACCCGCGCTGGGCGAAGCTGCGGGAGCTGAAGCTGGAGTAGGCGGTTGCCCACCCGCCGCGTGGAGCCCCGCGTTGCAGCGGTCCAGCCCCGGGTCGAGCGGGCGGGCGGACGGATCCGGGGTCTTGATACCCTGTCGGCTCCGATGGCCGTCCCCAAGCAGAAGCAATCGCACAGCCGCACCGCCAAGCGCCGTGCGCAGCACCGCATCGACGCGCCCGCGCTGCAGTCGTGTCCGCGCTGTCACGCCCCGCGCCGTCCCCACCGGGTGTGCCCCGTGTGCGGCACCTACGCCGGCCGTGAAGTGGTGACGCCGGGCGAGCATCACGAGGAGCACGACCACGAGCACTGAGCCGCCGGTCGTCGCGGTCGACGCCAACGGCGCCGATCTCGGACCGGGGGAGGTGGCTGCGGGCGCTGCGCTCGCTGCGCACCAGGGTGCGCGCGTGCTGCTGTTCGGTCCGCGCTCGGAGCTCGGGCCCGCGCTGGCGTCGACGTGGGAGCTGGGCGAGGGGGGCTCGGGGCAGCTGCCGGGCGGCGGGATCGAGCTGGTGGACGCGCCGCTGTCGATCGCCAAGAGCCCCGATCCCGCGCGCGCCGCGCGTGCCCACCCGGACGCCTCGATCGTGCAGGCTGCCCGCGCCGTGGCCGACGGCCGCGCGCAGGCGCTGGTGTGCGCCGGCGGCACCGGCGCGGCGCTGGCCGCCGGCCTGTTCAACGTCAAGCGCGCTCGCGGTATCCACCGCCCGGCGCTGGCGCTGGCGCTGCCGGTGCCCGGTCATCCGGTGACGCTGCTGGACGTGGGCGCCAACGCGCAATCGCGCGAGGAGCACCTCGTGCAGTTCGCCTTCATGGGCGCCGCGCTGGCACAGGTGGTGCTGGGCTTGGAGCGCCCGCGCGTGGGGCTGCTGTCCAACGGCGAGGAGTCCTCGCGCGGCAGCCCGCTGGTGGTGGCCGCCGGCGCGCAGCTGGCCGGGCGGCTGGCGGCGGCAGCCGCATCCGCCGGCGGCGCGCCGTTCGAGCTGGTGGGCAACGTGGAGGGCGGCGACCTCACCAGCGGCGCGGCCGACGTGGTCGTCACCGACGGCTTCACCGGCAACGTGGCGCTGAAGGTGGTGGAGGGCGTGTCGCAAACGATGCTGCGCGCGATCCGCGACGCCGCGCTGTCCTCGCCGCGCGCCAAGCTCGGTGGCGCGCTGCTGCGCCCGGCGCTGCGCTCCTTCCGCGACGAAATCGACCCGGAGGGGCAGGGCGGCGCGTACCTGCTGGGGCTGCGCCGGCTGGGCGTGGTGCCGCATGGCAGTTTCACCCGTCACGGCTTTTCGCAGGCGATTTTGCGCGCCGCGCGCGGCGCGCAAGACGACCTCGTGGGGCGCACCCACGCGGCGCTGGAGCGGGCGGGGGCGCTGCGCGGTACGCGATGAGCGGGCGGCGGTGCCGGCCGGCCTTTGACCCCGGAGACCCGCCCGGGGAGGGCGCCGACGCCGTCATCCGCGCGGGGCGCTAGCCTCCCCGAGGTGACCCGCGAGCAGGTATACGAGCTGATCCGCGACCACCTCGCCGACGAGCTCGACATCGATCCCGATGAGATCGGCGAGGAGAGCCGCTTCAAGGAGGATCTGGAGGCCGACTCGCTCGACCTCTACACGCTCGTGCAGGAGCTTGAGGACACCTGCGGCGTGCAGATCTCCGACGAGCAGGCCGTCGAGATCAAGACGGTCGGGCAGGCGGTCGACTTCGTGCTCGCCCACCAGGCTCGCGGCGCCGAGGTTTGATGCGCGCGGATGAAGCTGCTGAACGCGCTCTTGGACGAGCTTCCCGAGGAGCTGCAGCGACAGGTGTTCACGCACGCCTCCTGGAGCGAGCGGCGCAGCGACTCCTATGCGCGGCTGGCGTTCCTCGGCGACAGCGTGCTGGGGCTGGCGGTCACCACCCACCTCTACCCGCGCCTGGAGGCCGAGCGGTTCGGCGCCGGCCGCTTGACGAAGATCCGCGCGCAGGCGGTATCCGGCCCCTCCTGCCGGGAGGTCGCCGAACGCTTGGCGGTGCCGGCGCGGCTGCGCGCGGCGGCGCCGGAGGGCGTGCAGGAGAGCGCCATACAGCTCGGCGCCACCGAGCGCGTGCTGGCTTCGGTGATCGAGGCGGTGATCGGCGCGTGCTACCTGCAATTCGGCTACGAGCGCACCGCCGAGGCCGTGGTGGAGGCGTTTGGCCCCGAGATCGAGCAGGCGCTGGAGAACCCCGTCGACTTCAAGTCCACGCTCCAGGAGCTGCTGGCGCAGCGCGGGGAGACCGTCACCTACGAGGTGACCGCCGAGCACGGCCCGCCGCACGAACGCACCTTCGAGGTGGCCGTCTCGGTCGCCAATCGCTCGCTGGGCAGTGGCAGCGGGCGCAGCAAGAAGCACGCCGAGCAGCAGGCGGCGCGCGAGGCGGTGGAGCGGTTGCAGGCGTAGTGGTGGTCGCCCGATGCATCTGAAGTCGCTCACCCTCAAGGGCTTCAAGTCCTTCCCCGACCGCACCCGCCTCGACTTCGGCCCCGGCGTATCGGTGGTGGTGGGGCCCAACGGCTCCGGCAAGTCCAACATCACCGACGCCGTGCTGTGGGCCATGGGCGAGCAGTCGCCGCTGGCGGTGCGCGGCCAGTCGATGCAGGACGTGATCTTCGGCGGCGGCCGCGGCGTGCAGGCGCGCAGCGCCGCCGAGGTGGAGATCGTGCTCGACAACTCCGACGCCACCGTCGCGCTGCCGCTCAGCGAGATCTCGATCCTACGGCGGCTGCACCGCTCCGGCGAGGGCGAATACCGTCTCAACGGCGCCCGCTGCCGGCTGGTGGACGTGATCGAGGTGCTCTCCGACACGGGCCTCGGCAAGGAGACCCACTCGGTCATCTCCCAAGGCCGCGTCGAGTCGATCGTCACCTCCAAGCCGCGCGACCGGCGCCTGTTGATCGAGGAGGCCGCCGGCCTCGGCAAGCACCGCAAGCGCCGCCGCCGCGCGCAGCTGAAGCTGGAGCGCACGCAAGACAACCTCGATCGCGTGCTCGACGTGGAGCGTGAGGCGCGCTCGCGCCTGCGTCCGCTCAAGCGCCAGGCCGAGGCCGCCGAGCTGCACGCGCGTTTGGAACAGCAGACGCTCGAAGCGCGTCTCGCGCTGGCCCGCGAGGCGTTGCGGGCGCGGCGCCTGGAGCTGGCCGACGCGGAGGAGCGGGCGCAAACCGCACGTGCCGCGCGCGCCGACATCGAAGCGGGGCTGCAGGAGGTCGTCGAGCGGCGCACCCTGGCCGAGCGGGCGCTCGCCGAGCGCTCCGAGCGCCACGACCAGCTCTCCCGCCGTGCGCTCCACGCCGGTGCCGCCACCGAGCGGCTGCAGCTGCGCCACGAGCAGGCCGCCGCCACCACCGCCGCGCTGGGCCAGCGGATCGCGCGCGGCGAGCGCGAACTGGAAGCGCTCCAAGCCAGCTCGGCCGATGGCGAGGGCGACCGGCACACCCTGGAGGGCGCGCAGCGGATCGAGGAGCTGGAGCGGCGGTTGGTGGAGCTCGACAGCCAGCGCGAGCAGCAGCTCCAGGAGGAGCTCGCCGAGCTGGAGGTTCAACGCGAGCAGGCCGCCGCCGAGGTCGCCGAGCTCGACGCCGCGCTCGCCGACGCGCGCGATGCCCGGGGGGAGGCCGACGAGCAGGCCGAGCAGGCCCGCGAGGCGCTGCGCGAGCGCGAGCGCGCCGTCGAAACCGCCCGCCGCGAGGCCGCGCGCGTCGGCTCGGAGCTGGCGGCCGTCAACCAGTTCCTGCGCCACCACTCCGCGCCGCTGGCGGGCGCCCTGCGCAAGGCGGCGGCGGGTGTTGGCGGTGCTTCTTTTGCGACGCCCACCAGCGTCGGTGGCGTGGACGGCGACACTCCGCTGGCGCTCAGCGAGGCGCTGCGGGTGCAGCCCGGCTACGAGCTGGCGCTCGCCGCCGCGCTGGGGGCGCGTCTTGACGCCGTGCTCGTGCCCGACCTCGCGCACGCCGCCGCACTGCTCGACCAGTCCGGCCCCGACGGCGCCACCGCCCTGCTCGCCAAGCCCGCGCCGTTTGGGGATGCAGTGTCCACCGGCCATGCAGCCCCCTCCCCCTCCTCCTCCCCTCCCACACCAGGCGCAAGGCCGCTGCTGGAGCTCGTGGACGGCCCGCCGGAGGTGCTGGCGCTCGCCTCGCGGCTGCTCGCCGACGCCTGGGTGCTGGAGCGCCTGGAGCAGCTACCCCCTGACTTCGCCGGTGTCGCCGTCACGCCCGGCGGGCGTGTCTGGTTTGCCGCCACCGGCGAGGTGCGCCAGATCGCCGAGGGCGGCTCCGAGCGGGTGCTGGCACGCCGCAACGAGCGCCAGCAGCTGATCGCCGCCGTCGAGCGCGCGGCAGCCGACGAGCACGCCGCGCGTGCCGCCGCCCAGCATGCGCAGGAGCGCGCGCAGGAGGCCGATCGCGCGCGTGAAGAGGCCGACGGCGCGCTGCGCGAGACGGCGCGCGACCACGCCCACGCGCTTGAGCAGCAACGCCACGCCGACTGGTTGGTCCAGCAGCGCCGCGCCGCCCCCGAGCAGGGGCCGCTGGCCGTGCGCCGCGCCCAGCTGGAGGGCGAGCTGGCGGCCGAACGGCGCGCCGCCGAGCGCCTCGCCCGCGAACACGCCGAGCGCCTTCAGCGGCTGGAGCGCCTGCGCGCCCAACACGCCGCCGACAGCGCGCTGGCGCCGCTCGCCGAGCGGCTCGCCGCGGCGCTCGCCACCGCCGGGGAGGCCATCGCGGCGCGTGCCGCCGAGTTGCAAACCGAGCTCGACAGCCACCGCGCCGCCGGCGAGCAGATGGCCACCGAGCTGCGCGACTGCGCCGCCCGTGAGGCCGACATCCAGACGCGCCTGCGCACCCACGGCGAGGCGGTCACCGCCGCCGAGGTCGCCGCGCAGCGCCTGCGCGACCACGCCGAGGAGGCGGCGCTGGAGCTGCGCACGGTGCGCCAGCAGCTCTCGCCGCCCACCGCCGGCGATGGCGAGTCCGCGGATGCGGCAGAAGACGCGGAGGGGGGCGAGGTTACGGAGGAGGTCGCCGACGCCGAAGCCGAGATCGAGCTCGTGGCCCCCATGGAGCAGCTGGACGAAAACGTCGAGCCGCTCGAGGAGCAGGAGGTGGCGGCGCTCACCGCGCGCGTCGAGCGGTTGCGTCGCCGGCGCGAGCAGCTCGGCCCCGTCAACCCGCTCGCCAAAGAGGAGTACGCCGAGGCGCTCGCCCACGTCGAGGAGCTGGAGACCCGCCGCGGCGACCTGGAGACGGCGTTGCGCGAGCTGCGCACGCTGATCCGCGACACCGACCGCCAAATCCACGACACCTTCCGCGCCACCTTCGAGGCGGCCGCGCGCAACTTCGAGGAGCTGGCGCGCGATCTCTTCCCAGGCGGCGGCGGCCAGTTGCGGCTGGTGAAAGACGCGCTCGCGCCGCGGCCGGTGCTAGGCGGGCAAACGCTCGGCGGCCCCGGCGACGAGGAGGCGCAGGACGGCCAACCCGCGGCCGGCGGCGCCGACGAAAACGCCGCCGAGCTGGAGGAGGGGGCGCACGGCGGCGACGCCTCTGAGGATGGTGGCGACCCCGACGAGGAGCTGCTTGGCGTCGAGATCGAGATCACCCCCGCCGGCAAGTCCGCCAAGCGCCTCTCGCTGCTGTCGGGCGGCGAGAAGTCGATGACCGCGCTCGCCTTCCTGTTCTCCGTGTTCCTCGCTCGCCCCTGCCCCTTCTACATCCTCGACGAGGTCGAGGCCGCGCTCGACGACCTCAACCTCGAACGCTTCCTCTCGCTGCTGCGCCGCTACGCCGGCCGCGCCCAGTTCATCGTCATCACCCACCAAAAGCGCACCATGGAGGCCGCCGACTGGCTTTACGGCGTGTCGATGGCCGGCAACGGCGTGTCCAAGGTGCTCTCGCGGCGGCTGCCCCCCGCGGCGGAGGTGCCGGCAGCAGTGGAGGCACCGGCCGTGGCGGTGGAGTCGCCGCCGGTCGCCGCCGACCTGGCCGAAGTGGCATAGACGCCGGCTGGGCGCTCGCTGCCGTTGCTATCGTCCCGCGCCCCGTGCCGCGCGACTGGAGCGACCTCTTCATCACCGGCGAGCACAGCGCCGACGGCGGCGCCGGCGAGGGTGGCGCGCGCCGTGGCATCTTCCGCCGCCTGCGCGAGAGCCTCTCCAAGACCCGCCAGGCGCTCGGCAGCGAGATCCAGGCGACGCTCTTCCAGGAGCTCGACGAGCACACCTGGGAACGGCTGGAGGAGGCGCTGATCATGGCCGACGTCGGCGCTCCCGCCACCGCAGCCGTCGTGCAGACGCTCGAAGGAGAGGCGCTGGAGGGCGGGCTCAGCGGCGGGGAGGCGCTGTCGGAGCGGCTGATCGCGCTGCTGGCAGACACCGCGCGCGTGGGGGAGGGGCGCATCGACATCCGCGCGCAACCCACCGTCATCCTGATGGTGGGGGTCAACGGCACCGGCAAGACCACCACGATCGGCAAGCTCGCGTGGCATTTGCGCGAGGAGCAGCAGCGCACCGTGCTGCTGGCCGCCGCCGACACATTCCGCGCCGCCGCCACCGAGCAGCTTCAGGGGTGGGCGCAGCGCGCCGGCTGCGAGACCGTCACAGGCGCGGAAGGCTCCGACCCCGGCGCCGTCGCGTTCGAGGCGCTCGCGCGGGCGCGCAGCGAGGGGCTGGACGTGGTGATCGTCGACACCGCCGGGCGTCTGCACACGCAGGACGACCTGATGGGCGAGCTCACCAAGGTGCGCCGCGTGATTGCCCGCCAGCTGGAGGGGGCGCCGCACGAGACGCTGCTCACGGTGGATGCCACCACCGGGCAAAACGGGCTGCGCCAAGCGCGCATCTTCGCCGAAACGGTCGACGTCGACGGCATCGTGCTCACCAAGCTCGACGGCACCGCCCGCGGCGGCATCGCGGTTGCGATCGCGCGCGAGCTGTCGATCCCGGTGAAGCTGATCGGCGTCGGCGAGTCGCTGGAGGATCTGCGGCCGTTCGACCCCGAGGAGTTCGCGCGCGCGCTGATTGCGCAGTAGTGCACGGGCCGCGGCCTGGCGCGGTGCGATAATCGGACTCATGGACGCTTGGATCGTGTGGGTCGTGGCAGCCTGCGTGCTGGGTGCGGGCGAGATGCACACCGGCGGGTTCTTCCTCGCCCCGTTCGCGATCGGCGCGCTGGTGGCGGCGCTCGTCAGCCTCGTTGGTGTCGGCCTGCCGGTAGCGGCGATCGTGTTCCTGGCGATGTCGCTGCTGGTGCTGCTCACGCTGCGCCCGCTGGCCCAGCGCCACCGCGAGCTGCCGCCGCGGATCCGTACCGGCGCGGCGGCGCTGGTGGGGCGCGACGCGCTCGTGCTGGAGCGGATCGCCAACGACGAGGGCGTCGGCTGTGTAAGGATCGGCGGCGAGGTGTGGACCGCGCGCAGCTACCAAGACGACGAGGTGATCCCGGTGGGCGAGCACGTGCAGGTGGTCGAGATACGCGGCGCCACCGCGCTGGTGATGCACTGAGGCGGGCGTGGGCGCTTCGCTGGCCGAAAAGGGAACCGATTCGGGGGACACTCGCTCCGCTCGCATCCCCGAGTCGGCCAGCGCCGCAGGCGCGTGTCCCCCTGCTTCGGTCTGCGTCCTTGCATCCCTCGACCCACAACCGCCTCAGTCGCGTACAGCGAGGAAGATAGGCTGATTGGATGGAGTCAAGAAAGGAAAATTGCCGATGGTCGCTCTGATAGTCGTCGTCGTGGTGGTGCTGTTCGCGCTGGTGATGGCGGCGCGCACGATCCGCGTGATCCCCCAGGCGCGCGCCGGCGTGGTCGAGCGCCTCGGCCGCTACAGCCGTACGCTGGAGCCGGGCCTTGCGATCGTCACGCCGTTCGTGGATCGCGTGAAGCCGCTGGTGGATCTCCGCGAGCAGGTGGTCAACTTCGCTCCCCAGTCCGTGATCTCCGAGGACAACGTGGTCGTGGCGATCGAGACGGTCCTGTACTTCACGATCACCGATCCCCGCTCGGCGACCTATGAAGTCGCCAACCCGCTGCAGGCGATCGAGCAGCTGACGGTCACCACGCTGCGCAACGTGATCGGCGGGCTCACGCTCGAGGCGACCCTCACCGCCCGCGAGAACGTCAACACCGAGCTGCGCACGGTGCTGGACGAGGCCACCGGCAAGTGGGGCATCCGCATCAACCGCGTGGAGATCAAGTCGGTCGACCCGCCCGCGGACATCCGCTCGGCAATGGAGAAGCAGATGCGCGCCGAGCGTGATCGCCGCGCGGCGATCCTCACCGCCGAAGGCGAGAAGCAGGCGCAGATCCTCACGGCGGAGGGCGAGCAGCAGGCGGCGGTGCTCACCGCGGAGGGTGCCCGCCAGGCTGCGATCCTGCGCGCGGAGGGCGAAGCGAAGGCGATCGACACGGTCTTCAAAGCGATCCACGAGGGCCGTCCCACCCGCGACCTGCTCAGCTACGAATACCTGCAGATGCTCCCCCAGCTGGCCGAAGGGGACGCCAACAAGGTGTTCGTCGTGCCATCCGAGTTCGCCCAAGCGTTCGGGGGCATCGGCGAGGCGCTGGCGCGTCGAGCCCAGGAGGGCTCTGGGAGCGAGAAGGACTGAGCGCCCTCCAGCGCTCGCCGACGCAATCGCGATTCGGCCGCCGTGAACGGCGGCGCGCTGCTGCGAGAATGCGCTGACCATGTTCGACTCGCTCGCCGAAAAGCTGCAAGCCACGCTCTCGGAGGTCCGCCAGCGGGGCACGCTCACCGAGCAGGACATCGACCGCGCGCTGCGGGAGATCCGCTTGGCGCTGCTGGAGGCCGACGTCAATTTCAAGGTGGTGCGCCAGTTCACGGCGGAGGTGAAGGAGCGCTGCATGGGCGCGGAGATCGTCGGCAGCCTCAACCCCGGCCAGCAGGTGGTGAAGATCGTCGCCGAACAGCTCACCGAGCTGATGGGCGGCGAATCGGCCGAGCTGCGCTTCGCCTCCAGCCCGCCCACCGTGATCCTGCTTGCGGGGTTGCAGGGCTCGGGCAAGACCACCGCCGCCGCCAAGCTGGCGCGCCACCTGCACGAGCACCACAACTCAGCGGTGGCGCTCGCCGCCTGCGACACCTACCGCCCGGCGGCCGTGGAGCAGCTCGTGAAGATGGGCACGCGCGCCGGCGCCACCGTATATGAGCGGGGCACCGAGCCCGACCCGGTGGAGATCGCCGCCTGGGCGCTGCGGCGCGCACGCGAAGAGGGCAAGGACGTGCTGATCGTCGATACCGCCGGGCGGCTGCACGTGGACGAGCAGCTGATGCAGGAGCTGGTGCGCATCCACGCCGCCGTCGCCCCCGACGACACCCTGCTGGTGGTGGACGCCATGACCGGTCAGGACGCCGTCAATGTCGCCGAGCAGTTCGCCGCCGCGGTCGACTTCGACGGCGTGGTGATGAGCAAGCTCGACGGCGACGCCCGCGGCGGCGCCGCCCTGTCGGTGAAGGCGGTCACCGGACAGCCGATCCTGTTCGCCTCCACCGGCGAGCGCATCGAGCAGTTCGAGCGCTTCCACCCCGACCGTATGGCGCAGCGGATTCTCGGGATGGGCGACGTGCTCAGCCTGATCGAGCACGCCGAGCGCCAGTTCGACGAAAGCGAGGCGATCGAGCTGCAGCGCAAGCTGCGCCGCAACGAGTTCGGCCTCGACGACTTCCTCGATCAGCTGAAGGCGCTGCGGCGGATGGGGCCGCTGTCGAACGTGCTGGGGATGATCCCCGGCCTCGGCGGCCAGCAGCTGCGCAACCTCAAAATGGACGAACGCGAGCTGGACCGACTGCAGGCGATCATCCTCGCCATGACCCCCGAAGAGCGCCGCCGCCCCGAGCTGATCAAGGGCTCGCGCCGGCTGCGGATCGCGCGCGGCTCGGGCACCAGCGTGCAGCAGGTCAGCCAGCTGGTGAAGCAGTTCGGGCAGATGCGCAAGGTGATGCGCCAGGTGGGCCGCGGCAAAATGCCCGACATCGGCGCGCTCATGCGCCAGGCGCGGTGAGCCCGCGGCGGGCGCACGCCCGGCCTGGCGGCGCCTTGGGCTAAGCTTCAACATTCGCTTTGCGGAGATTCGATTGCAAAACAACTATGAGAGGCGTCATCACGTGGCGGTAAGGCTCAGGCTCACGCGAGTGGGCGGCAGAAAGGACCCGATCTGGCGAGTTGTCGTCGCTGACCAGCGCTCTCCCCGCGACGGGCGCGTGATCGAGACGATCGGCCACTACAACCCCCAAACCAACCCCTCCACGATCACGATCAACGAGGAGCGCGCCCGCAACTGGCTGGCGCGCGGCGCGCAGCCGTCGGACACCGTCCGCAAGCTGCTGCGCACGCAGGGAATCGGCAACTGACACGCGGGTCGTTCGGTGCCGGTGCAACACGTCAGGGAGCTGCTCACCTACATCGTCCAGGGGCTGGTCGACCAGCCTGAGGAGGTGTCGGTGGAGCGCTTCGACGAGGACGACGGCACAATCGTGCTGGAGCTGGCGGTGGCGCGCGACGACTACGGCAAGGTGATCGGCAAAGGCGGCCGCACCGCGCAGGCGCTGCGCACCGTGGTGAAGGCCGCGGCGGCGGAGGACAAGCGCCGTGTCGTCATCGACATCGTCGACTGACAGCAGCGCCGTGCCTCATGGTGAGGAGGCGGCGGTGCGCCGCCGATCCGCGTCGCTGCAGGCCGGCCGGGTAGGCCGCGCGCACGGCCTGGACGGCAGCTTCTACGTCACCGACCCCAACCCGCCACTGCTGACGGAGGGCGGTGAGGTGACGGTGGCAGGGGTCGTGCGCACGATCGTCCGTCGCGCCGGCGTCCACCAGCGCCCGATCGTGCGGTTGGAAGGTGTCGGCGATCGCACCGCCGCGGAGGCGCTGCGCGGCGAGCCGCTGACGGTGGCGCGCGCCGAGGCGCCCGCGCTCGGCGAGGGGGAGTGGTGGGCGCACCAGCTGGAGGGCTGCGCCGTGCGCGACGGCGCGCGCCCGATCGGCACCGTCAGCGCGCTGCTGGCGCTGCCCTCCTGCGAGGTGCTCCAGGTACGGCGCGAGCACGGAGGCGAGCTGCTGGTGCCGATGGTCAGAGACGCCATTCGCAATGTGGACGTCGCCGCACGCGTGATCGACGTGAGCCTCGAATTCCTGGGGGAGGGTCGCTGAGTGGAGATCGACGTGAACCTTGAATTCCCAGGGGAGGGTCGCTGAGTGGAGATCGATGTCTTCACGTTGTTCCCCGAGTGGTTTGAGTGGTTTGCGACTCAGCGCCACGTCCACAACGTGCTCGCCGCCGGCAGCCGGTTGGAGTGCGTCGACATTCGCGCCCACACGCCGCTCGGCGCCGGCCAGGTCGACGACACGCCGTTCGGCGGCGGCGCCGGGATGGTGTTGCGTGTGGACGTCATGGAGGCGGCGCTGCGCGCCCGCTACGGCGTCGATCCGGTGGAGTTGCGCGAGCGCCGGCGGGTGATCGCGCTGACGCCCGGCGGGCGGCTGCTGGACGACGCCTACGTCAGCGAGCTGGCCGCGGAGGAGTCGCTGACGCTGCTGTGCGGCCGCTACGAGGGCTTCGACCAGCGCATCGTCGAGCACTTCGCCACCGAGGAGCTGTCGATCGGACGCTACGTGCTCTCCGGCGGGGAGCCGGCCGCGATGGTGGTGTGCGACGCGGTGCTGCGCAAGCTGCCCGGCGCTCTCGGCGACGCCCACTCGGCCGTCGAGGAGTCGTTCAGCGAGGCGCTGGAAGGCCACCCCGAGTATCCCCACTACACGCGTCCCGCCGACCACCGCGGCTGGCAGGTGCCCGAGGTGCTGCTGTCCGGTCATCACCAGCGCATCGCGCAGTGGCGGCTGGAGCGCAGCCACGAACGGGGCTGAGCGGAGCGCGCGCAGGCGCCCGTCCGCTACCATTGCTCACCGCGCCGGCCACGCAGTCGGCTGCGCGCACCTGCACCCTCCAAATTGCCATGAGCACCGTAATCGACAACCTCGAACGTGCCCAGTTGCGGCGCGTACCCGACTTCGCGCCCGGCGACCGCGTGAAGGTGCACTTCCAGGTGATCGAGGGCACCCGTCGGCGCATCCAGGTGTTCGAGGGGGTCGTCATCAAGCGCCAGGGGCACGGCGTACGGGAGACGTTCACGGTCCGCAAGCAGTCGTTTGGCGTTGGCGTGGAGCGCATGTTTCCGCTGCACTCGCCCAAGATCGAGCGGATCGAGCTGGCAGCGCGCGGCGATGTGCGGCGCGCGAAGCTCTACTACCTGCGCGACCGCGTGGGCAAGCGGGCGCGCGTGCGCGAGCGTCGGTACACCGGTCCCGAGGAGATTGTCGAGCCGGGGCTTCTGCACCAGCCGGAGAGTGCGATCGAGGAGCAGCCGTCAGCCGTGGATGGGCCGGCGGCAGGAGAGGTGCCCGGGGGGGAGTCCGACGCACCGACCGCCGATGCGAAGCAGCAGGCGGGGGCGTCGGACACACCGTCGGCCGTAGCCGACGAGCCCGATTCCCCCGAGGCCGGCGAGCAGTCCGCCGGCGACGCTCCGGCGTGAGCGCCGGCACCGAGGCCCGGCGTGAGCATCGTCGCTGAGAGGGCCGTATGAGCGTCCGCTCCACCAAGCGGGGAGCAGGCGGGTCGGGCCTGGCGAGCCCGGGCACGCCCGGCGGCCCCATAACCTCCAACAACTCCGGCAAAGGCGCCAAGAAGGCCAAATCGACCGCCGGCTCGCTGTTTGAGCTGGTGGCGATCATCGTCATCGCGGTGCTGCTGGCGCTCGGCATCCAACGCTTCCTGGTCAAGCCCTACAAGATCCCCTCCGGCTCGATGGAGCCCACGCTGGCGATCGGCCAGCGGGTGCTGGTCAACCGCCTCGGCATGACCATCAACGGGCCGCACGTGGGCGAGGTCGTGGTGTTCCATCCCCCGGTGGGCGCCAAAGAACAGCGCTGCGGCCCCACCCACTACGAAGTCAGCCCGGGCGGCGCCCCCTGCGACCAGACCAACCCCCAAGAGTCCAGCGAAAACTTCATCAAGCGCGTGGTAGCCGGGCCGGGAGACACGATCTACGTCAAGGAAGGCCACGCGATCGTCAACGGCAAGCGCGAGCACGACCCCTACATCAAAGAATGCGGGGGGGTGCGCGAGTGCGACTTCCTCACCCCCATCAAGATTCCGGCCGGCCATTGGTTCATGATGGGAGACAACCGTGGCGAATCCGACGACAGCAGGTTCTGGGGACCCGTACCCACATCGTGGATCATCGGGGGGGCCTTCTTCACCTACTGGCCCCCCGACCGGATCGGGACGCTCTAGAGACCGCCGCCGCGCGCGCCGCAGCCCCAGCGGGCGACGGCTGTTCGCCTTCGACCGGCGCCTCGGTGTGCGGCTGGTCGCGGGCGCCGACGAGGCCGGTCGCGGCTGTCTGGCAGGACCGCTGGTGGCGGCGGCGGTGTTGTTCGACTACCACACGCTTCCCACCGCCGACGTGCGCGCGCTGGCGGCGCTCAACGACTCCAAGCAGCACACCGCCGAGGCGCGCGAGGAGCTCTACCCGCTGGTGCTGCGCAGTGCGGCGCGGGTCACGGTGGTGTCGCGCTGTGTGCGCGGCATCGACGGACGCGGCCTGCACAAAACCAACCTCGCCGCGCTGCGTGACGCGCTGAGGGGGGTCACCGACGGGGTGCGCGGCGAGGTCGCCTGTTTGGTGGACGGCTTCTCGGTGCCCGACTTCGGACGGCCGCAGCGGGCGATCGTCGACGGCGACGCCACCAGCGCCGCGATCGCCGCCGCCTCGATCGTCGCCAAGGTCGCCCGCGACCGCTACATGTGCCACGCCGACACGCTCTACCCGGGGTGGAGCTTCGCCGAGCACGTCGGCTACTCCACACCCGCCCACCGCGAGGCGATCATTGATCGCGGCGTCTCGCCGCTGCATCGACTCTCGTTCCAGTCGCTCGCGTATCAGCAGCTGGCGCTGTAGCGGGGCAGGCCGGCACGACCGTCACGCGCGCGGTGGCCTCGGCGGCTACGATCGCTCTATGTGCAGGAACATCAGAACGCTCTACAACTTCGAGCCCCCCGCGAGCGATGAGGAGGTACGTGCGGCCGCCTTGCAGTACGTGCGCAAGGTCAGCGGTTTCGCGAAGCCTTCGCAGGCCAACGCTGTCGCGTTTGAGCGCGCAGTGGACGCTGTGGCGGCGGCCTCCGCCGAGCTGCTCGACGCACTGGTGACAACGGCTCCGCGCAAAGACCGCGAGATCGAGGCGGCCAGGGCACGTGCCCGCGCCACGCAACGCTTCGCGGCCTGAGCGGGAGCCGTCACGCATGTCGCGGCGCCCATCGGGGCCTACCACGCTCCTTCCACGTGGTCGAGGCACGCCAGCCGGTCGGCCTCGTCGACGATCACGCCGACGGCGTCGAAACGGATCGTGTGGGCGGTGGGGCGGTCGCGGGACTCGCTGTACAGCCACGCGGAGGCGAGACGACGCAGGCGTGCGCGCTGGCTGGTGCGCAGCCAGGCCAGCGGCTGTTCCTCTGGGCTCAGTCGCCAGCGCCGGTGGGCGCGGCGGGTCTTGACCTCGACAAAACAAAGCGTGTGCCCATCGAAAGCGACCAGATCGATCTCGCCGTGGCGGGTGCGGGAGTTGCGCGCGACGATCGCGAAGCCGAGACGTTCGAGGTGCTCGGCGGCGAGGCGCTCGCCGAGCTGGCCGAGCGCGCGGCGGGTGTCCTCGCGGTGGGGGGCGGCCGGGGCGGCAGCGTCGCCGGGCGGGCGCACGCCGTCGGCATGTGCTCCCGCGCCGCTCGATGCCGACTGCGGGGAGGGAGAGTCGGAGGTGGTGCACACAACAGGCGACATTAGTCCGGTGTGTGTGTCGCGAAAGCGGCGTTTGTGTCAGGAGTGTGACGAGTTGGTTGCAGGGTAGACGTTGTGGCCGCTGCAGTTGGCCGAGTACGACCGTTTAACTGCTGGGCTGAGGTGGGGGCCAACCGCGGGATGGTGTCAGGGCCCGAGCAACGCGGCCGGAACGACAGCGATTCCGTCCGTCCAGCCGGCGATAGGCGTAGGGTCCCGTGGTGATCACCATCGCGTCGAGCAGGTCGCTGCCGATCTGTCGAGCGAGCCAGTGAAGGTGGCGGACGTCGCGGTCGACGGGGACGGCCGCCAGCTTGACCTCGATCGCGAGGATGCGCCCGTCGCGGCGCTCCACGATCAGATCGACCTCGTGGTCGCCGTTGCGCGTCCTGAGGTGTCTGACCCGCGTGCGCGCCGCTCGCGCTCGCGCTGCGCGCCCACGGGCGCTGCTCGGTTTCTCCGCGAGCCTGCTGCTGTTCGGGATCGACGATCGCCGGCACCAAACCCGTATGGGTCAGCACCGAGCAGACCGAGGAGGGCCTCTTGCTCGCCGGTCCGAGTGGCCGCGGCTCGCGCTGGCGCGGCCACGAGTTCCAGATCCACCCCGACCGCATCAAGCGCCTAACCACAGGTTGGGCCGTCGTAATCACTCCCGGCGCCAACCAGGCGCCGATGATCATCCACGTCAACCACCCGAGGGGGGCCGCGAGAGTAGAAGTGTGGGTAGGCCAGCCTACCCACACTTGGGGTCTGCGTTGGTCTAGTCTTCGCCTTGCCCGAATCATTCCCCTTACCTGCCTCATCGATGACAGAAATCTCGCAAATAGCGGGGGAAATTAAAACCACTATTGACCTGGGCTGGTTCGGATGTTTAGGGTGTTCCGCATGGTCGTCAATCACTATGATGAGGGAGGTCGCATGCGGGCGGACGAGGGTACGCGAACCACTCATCTCGCAGTCGAGGGGCGATACGCCACGGGCTCGATATCTCGCGCCGTCTTGTCGCGGCGCCTTGCGATAGTCTCGATAGTGCTCGCGATGCTTGTCGGGGCGCTTGCTATCGCTGGCTCAGAGGCCAACTCCACCAAAGTGGTAGCGGGCTCCTTCAGTGCTACTCGGACGCGAAGGCTTTCGGTCCAGCGACGCGGATTCGCTCAGAGCGATCGGCGGAGAATGGCGGCTCAGGCGGCTCGGCGGCGACGGTGGCTTGAGAGTCCGCAATCGAAGGCTCAGCGAGTCTCGTCGCGGATGGCGTTTCATGGGTTGGCGGCGAGTCCCGCGCGGCAGCTACTAGCAAGTGACTTTGGCTCGGTGCTAGCCGGTATAAGCGCGAATCCGGCTGCGTCGATTGAACGCGACGGCCGAGTTGTGCGCTATTTGAGCGAATATCGTGCGCTTGTGAGAACTTCGCAAGGTTTGCAGGTGGAGACGTCAACTGCACCCCTGCGTGCAGTATCTGTTTCGGGCGAGAAGCGTCCGGTCGATCTCCGTTTGAAGGCCAGTGGCGGTGGGCTCGCGCCAGCCAACCCCCTGGTGGCGGTATCGATAGCACGAGATTCTGATGGTGGCGTGGCGGTCGGCCACGACGGTTTGCGCGTAGCGCTGCTGGGCACCAATGTGGCGGGGAGCGTCATGCACGGGCAAGATGCCTTCTTTGGGAATGTTAGGCCTGATACGGATGCGGTGGTCGCACCTAAGCTTGCTGGTGCAGAGCTAGCTGTGGTCCTGCGATCGCGCCTTAGTCCTGAACGGCTTCGCTATCGAGTGACGTTGCCTGCGGGCGCGGTGCTCCGGCAGGTCGCGGGGGGCGCGTTCGTCTCGAGGAATGGTGTGCTTTTGGCTCGTATACCGGCACCCAGTGCGCGCGATGCCCAGGGTACTGCCGTGCCGGTTGACATGGTAGTCGTTGGGGATGAACTCTTGCTCACGGTCGCTCATCGTCATCTCGATTTGGCTTATCCGCTCCTGGTTGATCCAGAAGTGGTGGAATCAATTACCGAAAGTACCGAAGGGTGGAACTTTTACTTCGAAACGGATAGTCGTCCGACCATTTTTTGCGAAGGCGAAGGCAGCCACGGCCCATGCAAAGGTGATCTCGGCATGTTCTCCCAAAGTGGTCCACCGTTGGCGCTTACTATGCCATCGGTCTCAGTTCCCTTTGAGCATACCACTACAAACCCTGAAACAGGTGAACCATTGGAAAATGAAATTCTCGGGGGGTTCGCGGAATGGCGGTGGACACCAAGCGAAGAAATCATTTCTGCGATCGAATTTGATGGTATTATGTCCTCAGGCGCGGCTGGATCGGAAGCCTATGCTCGGTTTTCCGTGTCTGCGTGCGGGCAAGGTCGCTCTTGGTTTTCGACCGAAACAGCGCCGTCGTCGGTACGATTCGTCGCGACCAAAGCGCATCCATGCGACAAAGGAACGACCTACCCTCTTGAATTCGTAACGATCAACATGGCTGGCTACACGACAAAAGAATACTCGGAAGAACCTGAACCGCCTCACAAAAAATTTCTCGAAGGGTTGGCTACGACTGTCGGAGGGTCAATTTCGGTTGGTGCTGTTACGGTTATTCGTCCGCTGACGTTTGAAGAAGAAGGAGCGATAGAAGCCGAAGAATATGGAGAAGCTAACCCAGGACAGCCCCAAAGGCGTATGTGTCTCACTGGAAAACCGATAAACTGTGCGACGGGCAATGAGGTAGTGACACAGACAGACATGTCGGTGGGCGGCCGTGGCCTACCGTTGAACGTGACGCGTACGTATAACTCTCGGCTAGCTGCCCGACAGACCGAACACGGACAGTTTGGCTTCGGATGGGCTGGACCCTACAGCACTCACCTCACGAAATTATGTAAAGGTAAAATCTATATTGTGTGTAGTGTTGTCGTCTATCAGGATAATGGGAGTGCGGTAGTATTTAGCCAGAAACCGTCGGAAAGCACTTTGAGTCCTCTTGACCCGCTGACCCAGGCAACCCTAGTCCTCGGCGAATCAGGTACCTACATTTATACGTTGCCGGATCAGGCGAAGCTAGTTTTTAATGCCGGCGGAGGAGTGGTAAGCGAAACAGATCGTAATGGTAACACAACGACCATAAACCGCAACTCTGAAAATAAGATAGAATCGGTTAGTGATTCATCTGGGAGGAAATTCACCTTTTCTTATAATGCTAAAGGTGAGGTCGAAAGCGTCAAAGACCCGATGGGGCATACTGTCAAATATACCTACGAATCAGGTGATTTGATGAGCGTTACCCAGCCCGGGGAATCTAGCCTCCGGTGGCAGTTTAAATACAATGCTCATCATGAGATGACGTCGGAGACGGATGGGCGTGGTAATACGACTACAATCGAATACTCGGGTGGCCAGGTCACATCCCAGACGGATCCCTTGGAACTCGTACGGAAATGGAAATATAGCCCTACGGGCTCGGGTACAGAAACGGTGATCACCGAACCTAACGGTTCTGAAACGGTTGAGGAGTTCAATAACGCTGGGGCTGTCACGAGTGTTACGCATGCCGCGGGAACATCGATTGCGGCTACGACTACTTACGAATATAACGGATCCGGCGAGCTGATAGGTGTAACTGACCCTAACAAACACAAGATCGAATACGGTTATGACTCTGCTGGTGACCGCACAAGCGAAAAGAACGCCGACGGCGACGAAACAAAATGGACGTACGATAGCACGCACGACGTTGCAACGATCACCACGCCAGATGGCGAGACGACCACGATCAAACGCGAAGCCCACGGCAACCCCGAAGTGATCGAACGCCCCGCACCAGGAGGACTGACGCAGAAGACAACATATAAATACAACACTTATGGCGATGTTGAAAGTATGACCAATCCGCTGGAACAAACTTGGAAATATGAATACGACTCCTACGGAGACCGCACCGCAGAAATCGACCCGATAGGGAACAAGCGCACTTGGGAATATAACGAAGACTCACAAGAGATTGCAGAAGTCAGCCCTCGAGGAAATGTCTCAGGCGCGAAAGCGAGTGAATTCACGACCAAAACCGAACGGGATGCACAGGGTCGCCCGGTGAAGATCACCGATCCTCTTGGACACACAATCAAATACGCATATGACGGTGATGGAGACATCGCAACGACGACTGACGGCAACTCGCATACCACAAAATATACATACGATGCCGATAACGAGTTGAGGAAGACCGAAGAACCCAACAAAGCGGTCACCGAAACGGAATACGACTCGATGGGACAGGTCCAGAGCCAGTCTGATGGCAACAAACATGTTACTAAATATGTGCGTAATGCCTTGGAGGAGGTCGAAGAAGTCGTCAACCCGCTCGGAAAGAAAACCATCAAGGAATACGATGCGGCAGGCAACCTTGTCAAACTCATCGACCCCGCGAAACGGACCACGACCTACGCCTACGATCCAGCCAACCGTCTCACTGAAATCAATTATTCGAGTGGCGCGCCAGCCACGATCAAATGCGAATACAACAAAGACGGCGAGCGCACAAAGATAACCGACGGGACGGGCACGACAACCTACACCTATGACCAGCTCGATCGAATGACCGAAAGCGAAAACGGTCATAAAGAAGTAGCTAAATCTGAATATAACCTTGCCAACGACCAGACGAAGATCACCTACCCCAGCGGCAAAGCCGTCACACGCACATTCGACAAAGATGGTCGTCTGGAAAAGATCACTGATTGGTTGGAACACACAACCAAATTTACCTACAACGGGAACTCGGACCTCATCACAACGGCGTTTCCGAGCGAAACTAAAGACGAAGACAAATACACTTACAACAATGCCGATCGCATGAGCGAAGTCAAAATGGTCAAAAGCACCGAAACGCTCGCGTCGCTCATGTACACTCGCGACGGTGACGGACAAGTCAAAAAAACCACCACCAAAGGACTACCCGGCGCCGAAATCACCGAAGACACCTACGATGAAAACAACCGGCTTACAAAATCCGGCAGCACCGAATACAAATACGACGCCGCCAACAACCCCACCAAAGAAGGCTCAACCGAAAACACTTACAACGAAGGCGACGAGCTCGAAAAAGGCACCAGCGCAACCTACGCCTACGACGAACTCGGCGACCGCACCAAAACAAAACCATCGGCTGAACCCGCCACCACGTACGGATACGACCAAGTCGGCGAGCTGACCTCCGTCGAACGACCCAAAGAAGGCGAAACTCCCGAAATCAAAGACACCTACGAATACAACGGCGAAGGGCTGCGCATCTCGCAGACAATCTCGGGCTCAACGAGCTACGATGCATGGGACATGAGCGAAGAACTCCCGCTGCTCCTCAGCGACGGCACCAACAGCTACATTTATGGTCCTGGAGACTTCCCAATCGAGCAAATCAACAACACCACCAGCACCGTCACCTACCTCCATCACGACCAGGCTGGCTCCACACGGTTGCTCACGGGGTCCACAGGCAAAACGGAAGCGACCTTCACCTACGGCCCGTATGGCGAACTGACGGGCTCGACCGGGACGGCGACGACGCCGCTCGGGTACGACGGCCAGTACACCAGCTCCGACACGGGGCTGATCTATCTGCGGGCGCGTGAGTACGACCCGAAGACCGCTCAGTTCCTCAGCGTCGACCCGCTCGTGTGGCTCACGCGGGCGCCCTACACTTACGCGGGCGACAACCCGCTGAACTTTGGTGATCCCACCGGCCGGGCCTTCCAGGTTTGCGTGGGTGGCACGGTGAGTCTTGGGTTCTTTAGCGTGGAAGGGAACGTGTGCTACGTCAATACGCCTCATGGCGAAGGCGTGGCGGTTTCCGGCGGGGCTTCTCGTGGTCCTGGCCTGGGCGCAAATGTTCACCTGGGGGTAGGTGGGAGCAACGCTCAAACGCCGGAGGAATACGGTGGGCCGTTTGCTACGGCTGGGGGTAGCGCGCAAGCTGGATTCGGTGGCTACGCAGGCGGGTTCGTCGGCCAAGGCTCGTGCGGCGTTGTGGCTGGTGGTACAGCGGGTGTTTCAGCCGGCATTGGGGCCGAGGCTGGGGTTGGTGGTTCTTACACAGAAGTCTTTCCCTTCTAGCGGTGAGTCCGAGGTCTGAATAATGGTCCTCGCCTTTATGGCTCAGCACGTTTGGGAAGTCGGTGCGAGCGTCCTCGCCGTTCTCATCTTCGGTCAAGGTCTGTTCTGGTTGATTAGAGGCTCCAGCGCACCGCGAGCGCGAGGAATGAGTGAGCGAGCTGCGCGGTCAATCGGCGGCCTCGCGGTGCTGATCGGGGTGGGAATTGGGATCGCGGCCTTCTCAGTTAACGCAGAACAACCCGGCGTACATGGCGGTAATGGCTGGGGAGGCACGTCGGGAATCGTCATCTTGTGCGTGTGGGTGGCGCTGATGTGCGCTGGACCTGTGTCAAAACTCATCAAGGTCAGACCAAAGGACAGGGACGGTAAGCACAGCTAACCGCCCGCCCTCGCCCCTCGCGTCCGACCGTCGTTCAGCGTATGTCGGTGGCGGTGAGGGCGTGGAGGCGCTTGCGGGTGAGGAAGGCGTCGAGGACGCGGAGAAGGCTTTGGCGGTCGTCGGGGTCTAGCTCGGCGAGTTGGCCGAGGCGTTCGGCGAGGCCGTGGTCGGCGACGTGCAGGGGGCGGCGTGGGACGTTGTCGATCGCCAGGTAGTCGAGGGAGACGTTGAGCGCTTGCGCGAGGCGCACGGCCACGTCGAGGGAGGGCGTGATGCGGCCGTGCTCGTAGCGGCTGATCTGGCGGGCGTCTGAGCCGCCGACTAGCTCGGCTAGCTCGGCCTGGGAGAGCCCGGCTTCGGTGCGGAGTTGCTTGATGCGGTCGGCTAGGGGCATGGAGTGGTCCGTTGGGTCGTCGTTTGACACCCATTCTGGGCCAATGTCCTGCTCTTTGCCAGCCAGATTTGTCACGTCAGATCGCCATGATAGGTATGTTATGGCATATGCTCCGGTCAGAAGTGGCAAGCGAAATCTTTATCTGAGGGGTCCAGGGTGGCGCGCATCCCGGAGAAGGTCATCGAGCGGCTGAAGGAGGAGGTCTCCTTGCAGCGGCTGGTCGAGCTGGCGGGCGTGGAGCTGCGCCAGCAGGGCAAAGACCTGGTTGGGCTGTGTCCGTTCCATGAGGAGCGCACGGGCTCGCTGGTGGTCTCGCCTGAGAAGAACTTGTGGCATTGCATGGGCGCGTGTCAGGCGGGCGGGTCGGTGATCGATTGGGTGATGCGCGCGGAGGGCGTGTCGTTCCGTCACGCGGTCGAGCTGCTGCGCGATGGGGTCGCGCCCTCGGCGCTGAACGGGCGGCGCTCGACGCGCTCGACGGTTGCGAAGCTGCCCTCCCCTTTGCCGATCGGCGCGGGCGAGCGCGAGCTGTTGGAGCGGGTGGTCGGCTTCTACGCGCAGACGCTCAAGGAATCCCCGGAGGCGCTTGGGGTGCTTGAGCGCCGCGGCCTTGACGAGTCGGGGCTGATCGAGGAGTTCCGGCTGGGCTATGCCAACCGGACGCTCGGCTACCGGCTGCCGGCGAAAAACCGCAAGCCGGGCGCGGAGCTGCGCGGCAAGCTGCAGGAGCTGGGCGTGTTCCGTGCGACCGGGCATGAGCACTTGTCGGGGTCGCTGGTGATCCCGGTGGGTGACGTGAACGGCGAGGTCGTGCAGCTCTACGGGCGCAAGCTGCGCGATGACCTGAACCACCGGGGCTCCTCGCGCCACCTCTACCTGCCCGGCCCGCGCCGCGGCGTGTTCAACGCGAAGGCCCTCGCCGCGGCGGGTGGCGAGCTGGTGGTGTGTGAGTCGCTGATCGACGCGCTGACGTTCTGGCGCCACGGGCTGCGGCACGTCACCGCGGCGTTCGGCGCCGATGGGTTCACCGACGAGCTGCACACGGCGCTGAAGGATGCGGGCGTGGAGCGGGTGTTGATCGCGTTCGATCGTGACGAGGCAGGCGACCGCGGCGCCGACACGCTCTCAAAGCGGCTCGGCGCCGAGGGGGTCGAGTGCTTCCGGGTGCTGTTCCCTGCCGGCCAGGACGCCAACAGCTTCGCCACGAGTGTCGAGGAGCCGGCCGGTGCGCTCGCGCAGCTTTTGCGGGAGGCGGTCTGGATCGGCGCGGGCGAGCCGGCCGCGCGGCCGGCGCCGGCACCTGTCGAGCCCGAGCACGATGGCGCTCGAGCGCAGCTCGAGCAGCAGGGCGACACCGAGGGCGAGCGCGGCCGTGACGCTGATCTTTCCTCAGCCGCCAAAGCTGCCGCGCCCTCATCGCCGCCGCCGTCTTCGCCGGTGCCGGCGCCGCCGGGCGCGCAGCCGGTGGTGAAGCTGGAAGCCGAGGGGGAGCTGCGGGTGGAGATTGAGGATCGTCGCTGGCGTATCCGTGGGCTTGGCAAGGCGTCGAGCTTTGAGCTGCTGAGGGTGAATGTGCTTGTCGCCAGGAGCCATCCGCGGCGTGGTGAGGTTTTCCATGTCGATTCGCTTGATCTGTATTCGGCGCGGGCGCGTGGTGTGTTCGCGCGCCAGGCGGGCGAGGAGCTGGGCGTCGCTGAGGAGCTGGTCGCACGTGACCTGGGCCGGGTGCTCTTGACGTGCGAGGAGCACGCGGAGCGGGCGGTGCGTGAGGCGCAGGCGCCGCGGGAGCCCGAGGTCCAGCTTTCAGAGCAAGAGCGCGAGCGGGCGCTGGGCCTGCTCAAAGACCCCGGCCTGGTCGGGCGGATCGTGGCTGACTTCGAGCGGGTGGGGGTGGTCGGCGAGCAGGAGAACTGTTTGATCGGCTATCTCGCGGCGGTGTCGCGGAAGCTGGATCGGCCGTTGGCGGTGATCGTGCAGAGCACGTCGGCGGCGGGCAAGTCGGCGTTGCAGGAGGCGGTGTTGTCGATGGTGCCGGAGGAGGAGCGGGTGTCGTTCTCGGCGATGACGGGCCAGAGCTTGTTCTATATGGGCGAGTCGGATTTGCAGCACAAGGTGTTGGCGGTGGCTGAGGAGGAGGGCGCCGAGCGTGCGGCCTACGCGCTGAAGCTCCTGCAGTCCGAGGGTGAGCTGCGGATCGCCTCGACGGGCAAGGATGGGCAGACGGGGCGGCTGGTGACGCACACCTACACGGTGCGCGGGCCGGTGGCGATCATGCTGACCACGACGACGATCGACGTTGACGAGGAGCTGTTGAACCGCTGTGTTGTCCTGAGCGTGGATGAGGAGCGCGAGCAGACCAGGGCGATCCATGAGCGTCAGCGCGAGCGCGAGACGCTGGGTGGGCTGCTGGCCGAGCACGAGCGCCAGGCGGTGGTGAAGCTCCACCAGGACGCGCAGCGCCTCCTGGAACCGCTCGCGGTCGTTAACCCGTTCGCGCGGGCGCTGACGTTCTCGGATGCGCGCACGCGCACCCGGCGGGATCACATGAAGTATCTGACGCTGATCCGCGCGGTCGCGCTGCTTCACCAGCACCAGCGGCCACGCCGCACGGCGGCCACGGCGGACGGCGGCACGTTGACCTACATCGAGGCGACCAGGGAGGACATTCTGTTGGCCAACCAGCTCGCGCACGCAGTCCTGGGGCGTTCGCTTGATGAGCTGCCGCCCGGCACCCGCCGGCTGCTCTCGCTGATCGAGGCGCATGTCGATCGCCAGGCCGTCGAGCAGGGCACGGTCCGGGAGCGTGTTCGCTTCACCCGCCGCGAGCTGCGCGAAGCGCTCGGCTGGGGCGACACCCAGCTCAAGGTCCATCTCGGGCGGCTCGCCTCGCTTGAGCTTCTGTGGTGCCACCGCGGCCAGCACGGCGCGCACGTCTATGAGCTGGCCTGGAACGGTGCCGGCGAGGGCGAGGCGCGGCTGCCGGGCCTGATCGACCCCGGCGAGCTGGACGCGCACACGGCTGGCGAGGGGCATGGCTACGACCCCGATCGGTCGGGGTCCGGTGAGAATCGGTCGGGGTCAAAAGTGGATCGGTCGGGGGGCGGTCGCCCCCCGGTCGGGGGCCGGTCGGGGCGTGGTCGGCCCGCGCTCAAGGCCGTCGCGGCAGGCTGACATGGGGCGTCGTGGCGAGCACACGCCGAGGGTGATCCCCGGTGATCCCGAGGACGGCCAGGGCTTCCCGATCATGGTGGTGGAGTTCTGCGAGCACCTGGCGATCCGCGGCTACGCGCCCACGTCCCTGAAGAACCAGCGCACGGCACTCGCGCTGCTCGCGGACTGGCTGATCGAGCGCGGTGTGACGCGGCCGCGTGAAGTGACCAAGCCGATGCTCGATGCCTACCAGCGCGCGATCTTCTATGTCCGCAAGGGCAACGGGCAGCCGCTGTCGTTTCGCACTCAAGCGCAGCGGTTGTTGCCGATCCGGGGGTTCTTCCGCTGGCTTACGCGCACGAACCGCATCCTCTACAACCCGGCGTCAGAGATCGAGCTGCCGCGCACCGAGCAGCGCCTACCTCGCGGCGTGCTGAGCGCCGAGGAGGCCGAGCGGGTGCTCGCGCTCCCCGACCTGTCCACCCCGCTCGGGCTGCGCGACCGGGCGATGATGGAGCTGCTTTACGCGACGGGTATCCGTCGCGCTGAGCTGGCGGGCTTGTCGATCTTCGAGCTGGACACCGAGCGCCGGACGCTGACGGTGCGCGAGGGCAAGGGCCGCAAGGACCGCATGATCCCCACGGGTGCCAGGGCAGCGGCGTGGTGCGCTCGCTACCTCGCCGACGCGCGTCCGGGGTTGGCGATCGAGCCCGACGACGGGACGCTGTTCCTCGCCGTCGAGGGTGTCGCGCTTGGCCTGCAAACCCTGACCGCGCTCATGGGTGACTACGTGCGCCAGGTCGGCAAGCCGGGCGCGTGTCACATCTTCCGGCACACGATGGCGACGGTGATGCTCGACGGCGGCGCGGATATCCGTTACATCCAGCAGATGCTCGGGCACGCCAACATCACGAGCACCCAGGTCTATACCCAGGTCTCGCTGCGCACGCTCGCGGCGGTGCACGCCGCGACGCACCCCGGCGCCTCAAACCAACCCCGCCACCACGGCCAGGGTGGCGGGGCGGTCCTGCGGCCCGCGAGCACCCCGCCGCCCGGCGCGGTGGACAACGGCGCCGAGGAGCTGCGCAAGGCCCTGGACGCCGAAGCCCAAGAGACCTGCGCCGGCCAGGCCGCCGCAAGCGCCCCTGAGCCCCGCGAAGGCCCTCACGCCCCCTCCTGTGTGCACGGGGTTGGAGGTTGGGTTGTGCGCACGAGCGCGCCCGGGGGGAGTCGCGCAGCGACTGGGCGCGCGATCACCGCGGCGAAGCCGCCCAACATTCCCCCCGGCGCTCGTCAGGCCCACTCGTCCGGGGGCGCCCCTGGTGTCCATGCCTTCGTGACGCCGCCGCCTTCTTGGGCCAGGCGCCGGCCGAACTCAGCGATGTTGAGCTGGAAGTCCAGCTCCTCCCGCGGGTCCGAGCCACCATCGTCGAGGGCGTCGCGCCACGCGACCAGCGCGCACAACGTCTCGACCTGCGCCGTGTCCTCCCACCAACCCTGCTTCAGCCCGCGCAGCTCGTCGGGATAGCGGCCATACAAGGCGACGATCGCGCCCCACATGCGCTGGCGCCACTCGCGGCTGCCGCCATATGGCTCAAGCCACGCCGGCCGCGCCGGGCTCTCGATCGACAGCACCCGAGGGTCGCCAACCGTGGGACGGGAAAGACGCTCACGGACCAGCCGCGCGGTGACACGCGCGACCGGCTCACCCTCGGCAGCGGCCAGCTCCTCCAACTGCTCGGCGATCTGCTCGGGGAGCGTGATCTTGATTCGACTGCTCATCAGGGAACCTCCGATCGTTGACCTGGGCCTGGAGTGGCCCTCTATGGGTACTTGACCGTGAGCGCGGCAAACCGGCCAACGAGTTGGCCCTGCCGAGGGTCCGCACGGTCCCGTGCATCTAGTCTGTGCAGACTTTTCGAGGCCCAGCAGGCGCCGGCGGAGAAAGCCAGCGGCGGCGCTGAGGATGGGCCGCGCACCGCTGGGTGCAACTGTGTGCGGCGACGCGGAGCGCAGCGAAAGCGGCGCCGCGGGGATGCCTCGGTTCAGTGTTCTTGCTGTTCTTCGATGGCGGTGACGATCTCGCGCAGGCGCACGTCGAGGGCCTTGGCGACGGCGCAGATCGTGGACCACGATGGATCGGACTGGCCGAGCTCTAGCCGGGCCAGCGTGCCGGCGGTCATGCCCGCGTGGAAGGCGAGGGCTTCCTGGGAGAGACCGCGCTCCTCGCGCAGCCGGCGCAGCACCCCTCCAAGCACGGGATCACTCGATGCGTGACGGGGCATAAATAAAGCGTTGCATATCACTAGCCCGACAGTCTAGATGTTTTCTCGTGGATGACTTGCTATCCACGATTTATCATGTTATGGTGCTCCAAACGAAAGTGCGGGCGCGCCGCTGAAACGGCCGCCCGCATGGCACCGAGAGCGTCAACTCCCGGCACGCCAGCCAAGCTACCAGCAGGCCGGTGGCGTGGCTTCCTTGCCTGAGCAGTCCTCCCGGGCCTCCAACCACAAGGAGGAACCGAAGATGACCAGTCAGCAGCAGCCGACGACGATCGACCCCGAAGCGTGGACGATCAAGCGCGCGATCGTCCTGCAGGTGCTCCGCGATGACCACCCCGAGCAGTGGACGCGGGCCGAGCTTGAACGCCAGCTATCGGACCTCCCGCGGGAGGGCGTCGAGGCCGCGATCGAGGATCTAGCAGCCGAGGGCGTCGTGACGGTGAGCGACGACGAGACGATCCAGGCGTCGCTCTGCGCGCGGACGCTCGACGCGCTTGGGCTGGTGTCGATCTGATGCCCGGCGAGAGCGGGCGCGGAGTGCGACCGCGCCCTCCGGTTGTGCTCAGGGAACGGCTCGCCGCCGCGCGGCGCGAGGGTGTGAGCTTCGATGAGGCGTGGCCCGTGGCGCTCGCAGCAGTGGTGGACACCGTGCAGTGGGAACGGGAGGAGTGGCGGGACGTTCTCGCCGGCATGGTCGAGACGTGGCGCGCGGCGTGGGAGCGACGCGAGTCCACGGGCGCGGAACGCGCGGTGCTCGAACTCGTGATGCCCGGCGGGACGCCACTACCGGAACGCGCGTGCGAGAACTGCGGCGAGGAGGTCGCGGCCGACCGCCACCGCAACGCGCGGTACTGCTCGGATGACTGCGCCAAGCGCGCCTCCTACCACCGCGAACGAGAGCGAGCCGCGGCATAGAGCCACGCCCATCGGTCCAGCGCGCGCTCTCCTCGCCGCCGCGGGCTCTATCGTCCGCGCTGATGCTCGCCACGCTCGAACGCGCCGGCCATCCGGCATCTTCCCTTAGCCGCCTGAGTCGCCGCGGCCGGGATCGCTGCGAGCGCTCAGAATCGCGCCGGGGCCTTCAACCCGCCGGCCGGCGCTCGCGTCGGGGGTCGGAGTGCCGGAAAGCCCTGCACACGCCGAAGTTGTGTTGCATCGGCGCGCGGGGTGGTGGTGGGGAAAAGATTGTCGAGCAAATCAACAACACCACCAGCACCGTCACCTACCTCCATCACGACCAGGCTGGCTCCACACGGCTACTGACCGGCTCAACCGGGACCGTCACAGGCAAATGCAGCTATGCCGCCTATGGAACCCCGACGTGCGAAGGGGCCACGACCACCCCGCTCGGGTACGACGACCAATACACCAGCAGCGACACCGGCCTGATCTACATGCGTGCCAGGACCTACGATCCGTCCACGGCGCAGTTCCTCACCCGTGACCCCTGGGTCGCACTCACTGGCGAACCCTACAGCTATGTTGGTGACAACCCCCTCACCTTCTCC
>DATMLP010000044.1:0-34642 GCA_035570415.1 Solirubrobacteraceae bacterium
GCCGGCGCCGCGGAACACGAATGTCCCGGAAGCCGTTGCGCCGGTCAAGTTCAGCTTCGAGCTGTTTTCCAGCAGCACCGGCGCCGAACCGGGAGAGCCCGGGCCGACGTTGAAGGTCGTATCCGCGAAGTCCAACGAGCCGCCCGAAGTCGTCGCCACGGAGCCGCCGGTGGCATCGGTGAACGTCTGGCCACCGGTGGTGAAGAACAACGCTTCATCGGCGACCGTCACCGTTTTTTTGTTGGTGAACAACGCGCCTGACCCGCCGAACGACGTGTCGCTTTCGATATTCACGGCGCCGCTGTTGGTGAGATTGCCGTACAGCGCCCGGGAGCCGCCCGCCGCGCCGAGGTTCGAGGTGATTTTACCGGTGTTCGTGAGCGTCCCCGACCATTCCAGCCGTGCGGGCTCCGATTCCGCGCAGACCTCTTCGACGTTCGTGAGTTCGATCGAGCCGGCGTTCGTGAACCCGGCAGGCGCGGTCACGGTGGAACCGCTGAAGCAGCCGTCGCCTTGAACCACAACCGATTGGGCCGCCGATATGTTGCCCAAGAGGCTGTTGCTGCCTTCGAAGGCAAACGTGCCGGCGCCACCGCCAAGTAGATTCAGTGTCGAGTCGAACAGATCCGCTTTGCCTGTCGCTCCAGCCCCCTGGTTGAGGGTTCCACTATCAACTTCCAGCGCACCGGTGCCGGTGTCGGTCACCGAACCGCCCGTGCCGTTCGTGACTGTGCTGCTCGACGACGACAGAACCGCTTCGTTGGCGATGGTGATCGAGCCCTTGTTTTCGAGAGTCGAGTTCGACGACGTGCTGACGCCGATCGAGATTTTGCCGGTGTTCGTCAGGGCGCCATCGAGCTCGCGCGTACCGCCGGCGGTCCCCGCCGCGACCGTGATTTTCCCGGCGTTTGCGAACGTCCCGCCCCAGTTGAGGTTGACGTCCTCCGCTTCGCTGCAGCTGCCGTTGGCGTTTGTGAGCTGAATCGTGCCCAGCGCAGTGGTCGCGATGTTGGTGGTGGCTCGGAAGTTTGTTGTGGTAGTGCAGCCAAGACTGCGCAGCGACAGTGTCGCGCCGCCGCTTTCCGAGCCAACCGTCAACGACTTCACTTCCAGCGAGCTCGAGGAGCTCTCGGCGGTGACCGTGTACGTACCGGCCACCGTGATGCACACTTCGGCCGACGTCGAGGGAACGGAGCCGGTGCTCCACTTCGCCGCTTCGCTCCAATCACCGTTGACTGGCGCCTTCCACGAATCGGTGCACCCCCCGGCCGCCCGGGCAGTGCCAGCGCCCGCGACGGCGATCGCCAGAGTCGCCACGGCGGTGATCAATGCGACCGTCAAGATGGTCCTCAGCGCCGAGCTTGGCGCACGCCTCGCAAGCAAGTCCATGTCTTCGGTCTCCTGATCCTCGATAGTGGCAGCCAACGGCTATCTCGCCGCGCGCTGCGATCAACGGCCCGAGCCCTACAACCCCAGACCACAGCCGTGTGCGGTAAGCCCGCAGGGAGCATCAGCCCCCGTTTACATATAATTTGAGTATGCTGACCAGACGTTGACGGTGGCGCCAGACGTTGACAGTGGCGGGAGCCTACTGCAAACGAACGAGCCACAAGTACCATTTTCGTACATATTCGGTCTAATCAACGAGGTCAGATCGGGGCGCGGACATACAGCCCTGGCCGCGGTAGGCCTCGCGCGTGGGATGCAACGCCGCGAGCGGTTGGTTGGGGCCGCAAAAAGAACTTAGATTTTCGGCCGCCAACCAATCATTCAGCGAGCCGGCGCAGCGCCGGGGCGGGGCGGAAGCGCTCCTCGCGGTAGGCGATCCACAACTGGTCGAGTGCCCCGAGCACGTTCTCGAAGCCGAGTTCGCGTCCCCACGAGAGTGGGCCGCGGGGGTAGTTCATGCCGAGTGTCATACCGGCATCGATGTCCTCGGCGCTGCCCACGCCTTCGCCGAGCGCGAACGCGCACTCGTTGATCACCTGGCACACCATCCGCGGCAGCACGCCGCCGGGGGAGGGGGCGACGCGCGCGGCGTGCAGGCCAAGCGCCGCAAACGCCCGCTCGCCGGTGTCGCCGGTCACCTCGACGAGCGAGAGCGGTACGAGCGCGTGGAACGGCTCGCCCGCGACGGTGCCGCCGAGGCCGGAGACGGCGATTCGCGGCGCCGCCCCCGCGGAGTCGCTCACGGTGGGGCCTGTGTCGGCGATCTCGTTCGCTACCGCCGGCCCACCGCCGGCGGTCTCGCGTCCCATCGCCGGCCCGTCGCCGGCGATCTCCCGCAGCGCATCGGCCAACGGACCGTCCCCCTCGACGATCGCGCCCGCGGTGCGCGGTGGCGGGTCGGGGTCGGCGGGCCGGTGGGGGCCGTCGCCGGAGTAGTCGTAGTAGCCGTGCCCGGTCTTGCGCCCGTGCAGGCCGGCGGCCACCATCCGCGCCTGGATTGGGGAGGGGCGCCAGCGGGGCTCGCCGAAGGAGAGCTCATAGAAGGAGCGCGACACATCGAAGCCGGTGTCGACGCCGACGAGGTCGCTGAGCTCGAACGGGCCCATGCGAAAGCCGCCGCCGAGCCGCACGATGCGGTCGATCGTGGCCACGTCGGCCACGCGCTCGCCGAGTAGCCGCAGCGCTTCCAAGCCGAACGGGCGGTTGCAGCGGTTGACGAGAAAGCCGGGCCCGTCGGCGGCGCGGATCACCGTCTTGCCCATCGCCCGCCCGGTGGCGTCGGCGAGCGCCAGCGCCTGCTCGCCGGAGCGGATCCCGGCGATCACCTCCACCAGGCGCATCAGCGGCGCGGGGTTGAAGAAGTGCATCCCCACCACCCGCTCGGGGTGCGTGGCGGCCGCCGCGATTCCCGTGACGGGCAGGGAGGAGGTGTTGGTGGCGAGCACGCACTCGTCGCTCACGATCTCCGACAAACGCCCATACAGCTCGCGCTTGAGCTCCGGCAGCTCCGGCGCCGCCTCGATCACAAGCTCGCACGGCGCCAGCGCCTCCAACCCGTCCACCGCCTCCAGCCGTGCGCTCGCGGCAGCTGCCTGCTCCGCTGTGAGCCGGCCTTTCTCCGCTTCCTTGGTGAGTCCGCCGCGCGCGCGCACGATGCCCCGTTGCAGCGCCTCGGGGATCGGGTCGTGCAGCAGCGTGCGCGCGCCGGCGCGGCAGGCGAGCTGCGCGATGCCCGACCCCATCGTGCCGGCACCGATCACGCCGATCACCTTCGCCGGCTGTGCCCCCGTGCTCATGCGTCCCAGCCGCGCTCGGCGGCCGATATGAGGCCGTGCGTCTTCACGACGGCACGAGCGCGTTGACGCCCGTCAGCGAGCGCCCGATGATCAGTTTCTGGATCTGCGAGGTGCCCTCGTACAGGGTGGTGACGCGCACGTCGCGGAAGTAGCGCTCCACCGGGTGGTCGTCCACGTAGCCGGCGCCGCCGTGCACCTGAATCGCCGTGTTGGCGCACTCCACCGCCGCCTCGGTGGCGTGCAGCTTGGCGATCGAGGTCTCGGTGGTGTTGGGGCGGCCGTTGTCCTTGAGGAAGCCGGCGCGCCACACCAGCATCCGCGAGGCCTCGGTTTTGACGGCCATGTCGGCGATCATCGCCTGTACCAGCTGGAAGCTGGCGATCGGGCGGTTGAACTGCTGGCGCTCCTTGGCGTACTTCACCGACTCCTCCACGCACCCCTGGCAGATGCCCACGCAGCCGGCCGCCACCGAGTAGCGCCCGGAGTCCAGGGCCGACATCGCCACTTTGAAGCCGTCGCCCACCTCGCCCAGCACGCCGTCCTCCGGCACCTCCACGTCTTCCAGCGCGATCGACGCGGTGTCGGAGGCGTGCAGCCCCATCTTGTGCTCGATCGTCTGCGGTTTGTAGCCGGGCTGGTCGGTGTCCACCAGGAAGCACGCGAGGCCGCGATGGCCCTTCTCTGGATCGGTCTGGGCGAAGATCAGCGCCAGCTTGGCGTAGTTGCCCATCGAGATCCACATCTTCGCGCCGTTGATCACCCAGCCCGAGTCGGTCTTGCGCGCGCGGGTGCGCTGGTTGGCGGCGTCGGAGCCGGTGTCGGGCTCGGTGAGGCCGAAACAGCCCAGCCACTCGCCCGAGCACAGCTTCGGCAGGTAGTGGCGCTTCTGCTCCTCGGTGCCCCACTTGAGGATCGCCGAGCACACCAGCGATGTTTGTACTGAGATCACAGTGCGGATGGACGAGCAGCCCCTCCCAATCTCCTCAACAACCAAGCCGTAATCGATGTACTGCAGTCCTGCTCCTCCGTACTCGCGCGGAACGATGGCCCCCAAATAGCCCTGCTCGGCGATCTTCTTGACGAGATCGAGGTCGAAGTGGTGGTTGCGCGCGTTTTCGCGAGCCCGCTCCACGATCTCCTTGTCGGTGAATTCGCGCGCGGTCTGCTTGATGAGCTGCTGCTCGTCGGTCAAATCGAAGTCCATGTCGCTCCTATCCGGGCCGCCGATGGTGGGCGTGCGGTTGTATATCCACTTTTCGAAGTGCGTACAGCAATTGCATGACAGAGTGTGCTTTTTCGATCATCGCCCGCAAGGGTGTCCAGCCGCCCTCAGCTCCCATCGCAGGACAGCTTCGGCGACGTCCATGGCGACTGCACCCGCCGCTGAAGCTCCCGCGCAAGCCCCTCGATCGGCAGGCGCTCCTGCGCCAGCGAGTCGCGGTCGCGCACCGTCACGGTGTTCTCGGCGAGCGTGTCGTGGTCGATCGTCACACAGTAGGGAGTGCCGATCTCGTCCTGGCGGCGGTAGCGCTTGCCGATCGCGCCGCCCTCGTCGTACTCGGCCTGCACCAGCTCGCGCACCGCGCGGTACACCTCGCGCGCGCGCTGCGGCTGGCCGTCCTTGTTCACCAGCGGCAGCACCGCCACCTTCACCGGCGCCAGGCGCGGGTGCAGCCGCAACACCGTGCGCCGCTCGCCCGCGCCCGTGCCCTCGCGCTCCACCACTTCCTCGTCGTACGCGTCCACCATGAACGCCAGCGTCGCGCGGTCGGCGCCGGCGGCCGGCTCGATCACGTGCGGCACATACCGTTCACCGGTGGCCTGGTCGAAGTACTCCAGCTTCTCACCCGAGTGCTTGGCGTGCTGGGTGAGGTCGAAATCGCCGCGGTTGGCGATCCCCTCCAGCTCCGACCAGCCGATGGGGAACAAATACTCAACGTCGCTGGTACCCGAGGAGTAGTGCGACAGCTCGTCGGGGTCGTGCGCGCGCAGCCGCAGGTGGTCGGGGCGGATGCCGAGCTGCAGATACCACCGCATCCGCTCGCCCAACCAGTGCTCAAACCACCGCTGCGCCTCGGCTGGGGGGACGAAGTACTCCATCTCCATCTGCTCAAACTCGCGCGTGCGGAAGATGAAGTTGCCGGGGGTGATCTCGTTGCGGAACGACTTGCCCACCTGGGCGATCCCGAACGGCGGCCGCTTGCGCGAGAACTGCAGCACGTTCTTGAAGTTGATGAAGATCCCCTGTGCCGTCTCCGGGCGCAGATAGGCGGTGGCGCCCGACTCCTTCACGGGGCCGATGGTGGTCTCGAACATCAAATTGAAGTCGCGCGCGTCGGTGAGGTCGCACTCCGCGGTTTCGCCGGGGTGCTTGGAGGGTTTGCGCCCGCACGCCAGCTCACCCAGGTGGTCGGCGCGGAAGCGCTGGCCGCAGGCGCGGCAGTCCACCAGCGGGTCGGTGAAGCCGGCGAGGTGGCCTGAGGCCTCCCACACGCGCGGGTGCTGGAGGATCGCCGAGTCCAGCGCCACGATGTCGTCGCGCTCCTGCAGCATCGCCCGCCACCACTCGCTCTTGACGTTGCCCTTCAGCAGCACCCCGTAGTGGCCGAAGTCGTAGGTGGAGCCCACCCCTCCGTAGATCTCCGAGGAGGGGAAGATGAAGCCGCGGCGCTTGCACAGCGCCACGACCTTCTCCATGCTCACCACGTCAGCGGTCTCAGCCATCGGCGCCGGATGGTATTGGAGCCCGGCCCGCCGGTGGTGTTCTACGCAAAAAAACTGATCTTGACATATCCCCCTTGACAGGGATCTCATTTTATGTTTTCATACGGAGGATGGCAGGGATCGACGAGGGGGACAGGCAGGGGAGAGTCCACCGAAGCTGAGTCGCCTCCATGCCGGAGCTTGCTCGAGCGCCGCTACCCATACCTCTCCGGTGGCGCTCGAGCGAGTGTCGGCAGGAAGCCGAAGCTCTGTGCCGGTCTCCTCACAGGGTGCCGCGGCCATGAAGGCCGCGGCACCCATCCTCAGACGCACTCCCCAAGGGGCGCCGTGGCCAGGAAGGTCGCGGCGCCCAATCGACCCCCGGCGAGGAGATGGGCGCCCCCGCCGGCGGCGGGATAGGCTCCCGCGGTGGCGCGACTGCTGATCGTCGGGGGCGGCTGCCGCGGCGAGCAACTCGCCGAGGAGGCCGTGGGGGAAGCTCACGCCGCGCGGATCGTCACTCGCGCTGAGGGTCGTCGTGCACGGATCGAGGCGGTGGGCGCGGAGTGCCTGATCGGCGACCCCAACCGGCTGGGCACGCTGCGCGGCGCGCTGGAGGGCGTGACGATCGCCTGCTGGCTGCTCGGCACGGCGTCCGGCCCCGACGAGCAGTTGCGCGAGCTGCACGGCGCGCGGTTGCGCGCGTTTTTGGAGAGCGCCATCGACACCACCGTGCGCGGCGTGCTCTACGAGGCGGCGGGGACGGTTGCCGAAGCGACGCTTGCGGCCGGTGAGCGGATCGCCGCGGAGGTGGCCGGCGCCAACGCGATGCCGCTGGCGATCCTGCGATCAGACCCGCGCGAGCTTCCCGGATGGCTGGAGCGGGCGCGCGCGACGGTGGACTCGCTGCTCGGCTCCTCGCCCCCGGCGCCCGTCCCGGACACGCTATCCTGGAGTAATCACCCTTAAGCCGATCAGGATTTCTGAGAGTGGCGAGCAAGAGAGTGGGATTCCTGTCTCTCCTGGCAAGCCACGAGGGCTAGTTCGAGAAAAGGAGCACAGCAGATGGCGCTGCAAATAGGCGACGTGGCCCCAGACTTCGAGGCCGACACCACCGAGGGTCACATCAAATTCCACGACTGGATCGGCGATTCCTGGGCGGTGCTGTTCTCGCACCCAAAGGATTTCACGCCCGTTTGCACCACCGAGCTCGGCTACATGGCCAAAGCCAAGCCCGAGTTCGACCGCCGCGACGTGAAGATCATCGGTCTGTCGGTAGACCCGATCGACAAGCACTCCGCGTGGGCCGCCGACATCGAGGCCACGCAGGGCGCGGCCCCCAACTACCCGATCATCGGTGACGGCGACTACAACGTGTCCAAGCTTTACGGGATGCTGCCAGGGGGTGTTTCCGGCGATCCGGCCGCGCGCACGCCGGCCGACAACCAGACGGTGCGCAACGTGTTCGTGATCGCCCCCGACAAGACGGTCAAGCTGATCCTCGTCTACCCGATGACCACCGGGCGCAATTTCGACGAGGTGCTGCGCGTGATCGACTCGCTGCAGCTCACCGCCAAGCACAAAGTCGCCACGCCCGTCAACTGGAAACGGGGCGAGAAGGTGATCATCGCCGGCTCCGTCTCCAACGACCAGGCGAAAGAGATCTATCCCGACGGGTGGGAGGAGCCGCGGCCGTACATCCGCATCGTGCCCGAACCGGTCGGCTGAGCCGGCGGCGGGATCGCGTCCAGGTTCTCGTAGAGGTTGTCGAGGATCCGCGCGGTGGCGCCCCAGATGAGGTGCTCGCCGACGACATACGCGTCGGTCTCAAACGAGATCCCGCGGCGTTCCATCCGCGTGCGCGTCCTGCCGGCGCGCAGGGCGCGCAGCGGCAGCTCCAGCACGGCGTCCACCTCGCGCGGCGACAGCTGCCACGGCTGCGACGCGGGGATCAGCCCCACGAACGGGTGGATCAGGTAGCCGGTGACGAACGTGGAGATCGGCGACAGCTCGTCCACCACGCTCACCGCGTCGCGCGCCAACCCAATCTCCTCCTGCGCCTCGCGCAGCGCCGTGTCGCGCAGGCTCGCGTCCTCCGGGTCGCGTCGCCCCCCAGGGAAGGAGATCTCGCCGGCGTGGCGGCGCAGGTCGGCGCGCCGGCGGGTCAGCACCGTGTGCGGCTCGCCGTCGAGGGCGACATACAGCGGCACCAGTACGGCCGCCACGACCTGATCGGTGGACTCGGACAGAGCGGTTGAGCGTAGCCTACGCGGCCGCGCTCGACGCCCGCTGCAGCGGCGCGATCCGCTCCAGCCGTTCCTCGAACATCACCTCGCCGTCCAGCGTGCGGTGCACCGGGCACTTGGCCGCGATCACCCGCAGGCGCTCCACCTGCTCCTGCGGCAGGTCTTCGGGCAGGCGCAACACCATCTCGAAGCGGGTGGGGCAGCCGCGCTCGGCGGGCGTGTACTCCACCGCCACCTCCACCTCGCCGATCTCCCAGCCCTTGCGGGCGGCGTACATCTCCATCGTGATCGCCGTGCACGACGCCAAACTGGCCGCCAGCAGCTCCTGCGGGTCGGGCCCGGTGTCGCCGCCGCCAGATTCGGTCTCCTCGTCGATCGTCCACTCGTGGTGGCGCACCCGCACGGTGTGCTTGAACATGCCATCTGTGCGCTTCGCTGTTGCCCTCATCGCCTTCACCCTTATGCCTTTCCGGTCCGTATGTGCGTCATCCGGCTCCACCCCTTCCACAGATGGTAGTTGTGTAAGGCGCTTTTTCAAAGCTGCAAGGCATGGCTTTAGAGAGGGTTGAACAGCAGACCGGTGAGCAGCTTGGGATAGAAGAATGTCGACTTCGGCGGCATGTTCTCGCCGGCGCCCGCCACGTCTGCCACCTGGCTGACGGGCGTGGGGCGCAGCAGGAAAGCCACGTCGTACTCGCCGCGCTCCACCAGTCCAGCGGCCTCCTCGGCGGTGCGGGCGTAGCGGAAGTCGTGCAGGTGGGAGATGTCGTCGTCGGTGAGTCCCAGCGCGCCCTTCAGCAGCAGCGCCTCCAGCACGCCGGCGTCGAGCTGCCGGTAGGCCGCCGAGAAGCCGGGCAGGGCGGTGTCGGCGATCGACTGGCTCTTCAGCGTCAGCCGCAGCGGGCGCCGCGTGCGGGAGTCGATGTAGCCCAGCTGCAGCACACCTTCGCCGGGCGGCGGCGCCAGCTGCGCCAGCGGCACCGCGGTGGCGTCGAAGTCGCGGGCCAGTGCCTGCGCCAGCGCCTCGCGGCGGGCGTCGTCCAGGCCACGCACCAGGCGGTGGGTGGGAAACACGGTGAGGCCGGGGTCCTCCAGCGCCACCAAACACATCAGCACGTAGCGGTGATCGCCCTCGCCGCCCACCTCCTCGGCGTACGCCCGTGCGGTCTCATAGCGGTGGTGGCCGTCGGCGATCAGCAGCTCCGAGCCGCCGGCTGCCGCCTGCACCGCCGCGACAGCGGTTTCGTCGGTCACCCGCCACAGGCGGTGCACGGTGCCCTCGCCGTCGGTTGTTTCGCCCCACGGCGGCTGCGCCGTGAACGGCTCCAGCGCCGCCCACGCGGCGCCGGCGGGGTCGGAGTAGAGCGAGAAGATCGGCGACATGTTGGCCCGCGTCGCCCGCGTCAGCCGCAGCCGGTCCTCCTTCGGCCCGGGGTGTGTGCGCTCGTGGGGGCGCACCCGGCCGGGGCCATACTCCTCGACGCGCACGCGGCAGAAAAACCCGCGCCGGGTCTGGGTCACGCCGTCGGGGCCGGTGTAGCCCTGGGTGTGAGCCCAAACGGCGGGCGTGGAGTCGCGCACCACCGCGCTTTGGAGCTGCCAGCTGTCGAACAGCTCGCCGGCCGCGCGGTAGGGGTCGGGAGGGCTGCCCGCGGCTGCATCGCGGTCGGTGGCCTCCTCGCTGCCGTCGGCGCCGCCCTTGCCGGCGGCGGGGGGACGGGGGAGGTCGACGGCCACGACGTTGAAAGGGGAACGGGCCAGCAGCGCTTCGCGCTGCGCCGCGTCGATCACGTCGTATGGCGGTGCGACCACGTCGGCGAGGGGGCCCACCACGGAGAGGTCGTAGTGCAAAGCGCGCAGGGGCTCGATATCGGGCATGGCGGGGCCGGACCTTAGCAGCGGGCAGGGGCCGCTGGGAGCGGCAGCTCACCGTCGACCTGCTCGCCGAGCGGCTTGCTCTGTCCAGGAGCACGATCTACTACTGGGTGCGTGACCTCCCGATCCCAGGATCCGGCCCGGGGGGTGTTTGGCCGGAGGTCGTGCGCCGCAAGGGAACATGGCCATACAGCGGAAGTGCCGGTTGTCGCGGGAGGAGGCCGATCGGGAAGGGATGGCCAACTTCGAGGTTCTTGACACGATCAAGCTCTTGCGTAAGTCCAACAGCAATCACTTGACCGGTCGCGTCTGGCGCTCCCGCCATGGCGTCCTGAGCACCGTCGTCAACGACACGCTGTTCCGCGCCCTAACGCGGGCGTGGATGAACCTTCTGCGAGACGAGTGGCGTTAGAATCCTTGACGTCGGAAGTCCCGGGGCGTAGCGAAGCCTGGTAACGCGCGGCTTTTGGGGAGCCGAGATCGCCGGTTCGAATCCGGCCGCCCCGATAAGTTCAAGCAGGACGAGTTCGCACGAACACGGGCGATTGGGCCAAAATCACGTGTCCGACATGTAGTGTCCCTAGATCCAGCGGCAGCGGCAGGAGCGGCAGCGAAGTACGCCCAAATCACCCAGTCACGGCATACGCGTGCAGCAACCCCTCGCAGCAACGGCTCTGGCTCCCACTCCCTGGTGCACACAATCGCCCGTCGCGCCCCTACTCAGGACTTACATCTAAGGCGCGACTAGGCTGCTCTTAGGGTCGACCAGGATCTTCGCGTGTCCCTCGGGATCGCCGAGCGACTCGAAGGCGCTGCCAACGCCCTCGAGCCCCACCACGCCCGTGACCAGTGGGCCGGCATTGACCTTTCCCTCGGCGAGCATGTGCAGCGTGTCGCGGAACTCGATCGGCGTGTAACCAAGGACGAAGCGTAGGTCGATCTCCTTATTGATCGCCATCGCCGGCCTGAGCCGGTCTGCACCCATACACACGCCGACCACGACGACGCGCGAGAACAGCGGCGCGCTCGCGATGATCTGGTCGATCACCCCGGGCACGCCGACGCACTCGAAGATCACCGGACTCTTGGGGGTGGCCAGGCCGAGCGCTTCGGCCGCGCGCCAGAGGTGGTGCCATGGGACCGGCACGCGTTGCATTTTGTCCATCGCGCCGACAGCGAGGTCGAGCGCAGCCGGAACCGTGACCAGGTGCCCATGCTTCTCAGCCGAGGCATGTGGCGATTCGTGAGCGGGGTCGACGACGATGTCGGCGCCGCACGCCTCGGCCAGCGCACGGCGTCCCGCCGAGAAGTCGCTCCCGATGACGGTGCGCACGCCACTGGCCTTCAGCATGCAGATCACCGACAGCCCGATCGGCCCGCAGCCGATGACGATCGCGACGGTGCGCTTCTTGAGCTCAGCTCGCCGCACGGCGTGCCAGGCGACAGCCATTGGCTCCGTGAGCACGGCGACTTCAGGTGCGAGGCCATTGGGCACGGGAACCGTCAGAGACTCCTGCACGAGCATCTGCTCGGCATAGGCGCCGGGGGCCGCCGTCGACAGGCCGATGGCGTGAATGGCCCCTCGGGTGCGAAGCAGCGGCACGGCGACGACCGTTGTCCCCGTAGGGACCGCCTTGCGGCAGCCGAGGCCATGCTCGACCATCTCACCGCAGAACTCGTGGCCCATCACGACGTCTTGGTCGGAGCGCATGAAGTCCTCATAGCCCGTCTCGCGAGCCACGGCTGCCATCTCATCGCAGTGGTGACGAGCGTGAAGATCAGATCCGCAGATGCCACAGCGCAGCACGTCGATCAGCACCTGCCCCCTCTCGGGTGAAGGTATCGGTCGCTCGACGACTTCCAGCTGTCCGTCCCTGCAGCTGACGGCCTTCATGCGGCACTCTGGACAGTCGATCTGTCGAGCGCGCGCAGCAGTTCCACCCAACCCGATCCAGGTAGGTCCGGATCGACGGCGCGCTGAACACCGGTCCCGAGCCCGAGTGCGAGGACGATCATGCTCAGCGCCTGAGCGTCGATCGGGAAGTCCTCGCCGAGCCGGGAACTGATCAGCGCGGCCCAACCCTCGCGAATTCGCGCGTAGCGGGCGGCAATAGAGGCCCGGTAGCTCTCGTCGTGGGCGCTGAAGGCCGCGAGCTCTATCTCCAAACGCGTCCACTCCGGCTGGCCTATCGTCCCCTCGGCCCACGCGGCGAGCGCGTCAAACCACTCATCGAGGTCGAGGGTCGCATCCAGTGCGTCCTGGAGGTCCCGCGCCGTGCGCTCGTAGAGCTCATCGATCACGGCGATCCCCATAGCGGTCTTGCTGGGGAAGTTGGAATAGACCGCACCGCGGGTGAAGCCAGCCTCCTCGCCGATCTGCTCGAGTGAGGTGATCTGGAAGCCGTTGCGCAGAAACAGGCTGGTGGCCGAGTCGACGATCAACGCACGCGTTCGTGCCTGCGATTGTGCACGCGTGAGGCGGGTCACGGGGCGAACGCGTAGTCGTCGAGGTCGAAGCGGGCGCTGCGCCAGGCCGCCTCCAGCGTGAGACTGGGTCGAAACGGTGCGTCGCCGTGCCTGTCGAAGTAGTAGCTGTTGGCGTTGCCACACGAACCCCGGAAGAAGACCTGGTTGTGCCGGCGCCCGAGCATCGACTCGAAGTAGCGGCGGTTGGCCTCGGGCGTGATCTCCACCCGCGTCGCACCATCGCGTCGTGCGCGCTTTAGGCAACGCACGATGTGGCGCATCTGGGTCTCGATCAGTCCGAAGTAGGACTGGCCGTTGAAGCCGTAGGGACCGAGGATCGAAAAGGAGTTCGGAAAGCCGGGCACGCTCACGCCCTCGTAGGCCTGCAGTCGGTTGGCATCCCACCACTCCTCCAGATGAACGCCACCTGTCCCGAACATCTCAAACGCCGGTATGTTCCCCGACTCGAACACCTTGAATCCTGTGGCGAGGACCAGCACGTCAACGGGATGCTCGACCCCCTCGGCGGTGCGAACACCCGTCGGAGTGATCGCCTCGATGGCGGCGGTCTCGAGCAGCACGTTGTCCCGGTTGAAGGTGGGGATGTACTCGTTGGAGAAGCTCGGGCGCTTGCACCCGAGCGAGTATTGCGGCGTGAGCTTCTCGCGCACGACGGGGTCCCTGACCTCGCGCAGCATCCTGCGCGCGGAGCCTTCGCCGCGCGCAGTCAGGCTCGGGAAGATGCCGGCGAAGTGCGCGGCGAGCACGAAGGTGAGCTCGACGAAGGCCTGGCTGGCCCAGCGGGCGGCGAGCTCGGCGCCGGGTACCCAGCGGAGCACCCGGCGGGCGAGCGGGCTCATCGGCGCGTCGAGCTTGGGCAGGCACCAGATCGGAGTGCGTTGAAAGACCGTGACACGTGCGACCTCCGGCGCGATCGCGGGGATGATCTGGATCGCCGAGGCGCCGGTGCCGATCACGCCGACGCGCCTACCGCGCAGGTCGACGGAGTGATCCCAGCGCGCTGTGTGCATGGTCGTGCCGGCGAAGGCCTCGATGCCGGGAATCTCAGGCGGTTTGGGCTGGCTGAACACCCCCGTCGCGCCGATCACGAATCGCGCCGTGACCTGCTCGCCGTTTGCCGTCTCGATGTGCCACGCGTGCGCGTCCTCGTCGAACCTCGCCCCGACCACCTTGGTGTTCAGTCGGATGCGGTCGCGCACGCCGTACTTGTCGACGCAATGCTCAGCATAGCCCTTGAGCTCCTTGCCTGGCGCATATACGCGCGACCAGTCGCTCCGCCTCTCGAAGGAGAACTGATAGCTGAACGACGGGATGTCAACTGCGATCCCTGGATAGGTGTTCCAGTGCCAGGCGCCCCCGACACCGTCCCCAGCCTCGAGCACTACGAAGTCGTGGAAGCCCGCCTGGTCGAGCTTGATCGCCGCCCCTATGCCCGAGAAGCCGGCGCCGATCACAAGGACCTCGTGATCCACTGCGATATCTGGAGTATCCATATGCTCAAGATATCGAGAATGCTCGCCGCGCGCCGCGGCGGGCTGGCCACGAGCGCCCGTCTGGAACGGGCTCATCGGCTCTAATCGCGATGAACGCCCACCCAGAACTCACGCTCCCGGCTAGTCGTTTGCGGGATCTTTCCCGCTTCGGCTATCCGTGTATATACTGATCCCATGAAGGTCGTTAAGGTCCGTCGCGTCGGCAACAGCAACGTCATCTCGATCCCGCGGGAGTTCGAGGCCCGCGGCTATGCCCCGGGTTCGTCGGTGCTCGTGGAGGAGCTTGCGGATGGCGATCTGCGGATCATGTCTACCGAGAAGGTCCGTGAGCGCATTCGCGACGTCGGAGGGCGCAACCGCGCCGGATTGGAGAGCCGGGAAGCACGCTGGGACGGTCCGTGATCGGGACGCAGAGGGACCGCAGAGAGTGCCTTGCGGTCCATTTTGCGGTCCGTTCAGATGCGGGGATTGGCACCGGGTGAGGCGCGAGAGCATCCCGGTCGGGCTCCGAGTGCGGCGCTATCGACGTCGTCTTCGACCAATGCCCGCGGCGGCACCTCAGCCCGCGAACGAGACGCAGGACCGATGTGAGGCTCGGGTCGCGTCGGCCTTTCCGAACCCTTGGATCGCGGTGAAGATCACGCCCACGCGTGGGCGCGCTCGGTGTGCGGGACCGCCGAGACCGCGACGGCGCTCAGGCCGCCGGCGTCCAGCCGGCCGGGAAGGCGCCGGCCGGCACCTCCCCGTGGTACTCCGGGAAGCACTCCAGCGCGATTCGCTCGCCGGCGCTGCCCGTCAGCAGCGGGCATAGATCGCCGAGGGTCAGCAGCACGCGCAACGTCGCGCCGATCTGCAGGTCCGCCGCGTTGGGCTGCGCGCCGCCGATCACGCCGTCGGCCGCGAGCGTCTCGACGTGCGCGAGCTTCTCCGGAAGGCCCGCGAGGTCCTCCTGCAGCCGCGCCGCCGAGATGCCGTGGTACTTCCACGTTCCGCGTACCAGGCGGATCGCGAAATCGGTGCCCGCGCCGTCCAGCGGGCCGACGCCACCGAAGGTGCCCACCGCCTCCGGGCGGAAGTGCAGCGCCCCCCACGGCAGCCGCCGGCCGAGATCCTGCAGTTCCTCGTCGCCCCAGCGCTCCGCCCCGCGAACCGCGTCGCTGGGATAGAGCACCGGCTCGGGCACCAATTCCTCCAGCCGCGCCAGAATCGCCCGCGAGCCGTGCACCGGCTCGCCGTCAACCAGCATGCCCGGGACCGTGTGGCGCTCCTCGCCGTAGATCGCGCGCATCTGCTCGACGTGCGGGCCCGGCGCGAACTCGACGCGCTCGTACTCCAAGCCCTTCAGGCGCAGCGCCGCAGTCGCCGTCATGCAGGGGTGCGACGGCGGCAGGACGTGCAGGACGAGCTCGGGCGCCACGTCCGCAGCCTACCGGCCCGTCGCATCCGCGTGTGGCTTAGACCACAGACAGCTCCCGTACCTGGGTGAGCCGGATCGAGTTACCGGAGGGGTCGCGAAAGCCGGAGTCGATCCCGTAGGCACGATCGGAGGGCGCTTCGGCAGTGTGCGACGCGCTACCGCGCCACGCCCTCGACGACCATCTGCAGGCCGGCGTGGCGCACGCGGCCGGGCTGGATGTCGGCGTCGCGCATCAGCCCATACACCTCCTCGGGCGACCGCTCGCGGCCGCCCTCGCACTCCACGAGCATCAGGAGGTCCGTCATCGAGCTGAGCGGGCTGGGGCGATTGGGCTCGAGGTGCTGATCGATCACGACGACCTTCGCGCCCGCCGGCATCGTCGCCCGCAGCCGGCGCAGGATCTCGCGGCAGGCGTCGTCGCTCCAATCGTGGAGGATCCACTTGAGTATGTAAACGTCAGCCCGTGCGTCCAGCTCGCCGAAGAGGTCGCCTGCTCGTCGCTCGACCCGGTTGGCGACGTCTTGCGAGCGCAGGAAATGCTCGGCCTCCGCCAGCACGTCGGGGGAATCGAGCAAGATGCCGCGCGCGCCCCGGCGGCGCTTCAGGATCGCTGCAAGCAGCGTGCCGATCCCGCCGGCAACGTCGCAGATCACGCCTTTGCGCGGCCACGGATACGCGCGCGCGAGCGCGCCGACATCGATCGTCGTCAATTGCCGCATGGCCTCGCCGAAGCGAGCCCCTTCGTCCTGGTGCTCGCCAAAGTACTCCCATATCGACATGCCAAACGCTCGCCGTCGGCCCGACGGCTCGGCGCCCTCGCGCAACTGGTTTTCGAGCTCCGCGTGGGCGAGGCCGCAAGAGCGCGTCGCCTGGTAGGCCGCCCATGCCGCGATCGATTGCGGATGGTCGCTACGCAGCGGCGCACCAAGCCGCGCGAGGCGCGCTCCACCTTCGCGGTCGATGCGCACCAGGCGGGACGCCGCGGCGGCGCCAAGGACACGCCGCGTCACATCCTCGGAGAGCCCCAGCTCTCTGGCGAGATCACGCGCGTCGCGCCGGCGCTCGCCCAACGCATCCGCGAGTCCCGAGGTCACGAGCAGGCCCGCGAGCTTGGTTCGCTGCTGCCCGGCCACGAGGTCCCATAGAGCCCCCTCTGGCGGCGCGATCCGGTCGGCCAGTTCGAACATCCCGAGGCGCACTGTCAGTGCGCTTCGCATGACGGCGGGCGGAATCGGAAACGGCGGCAGTTTCACCGTGCGACAGCCTACGCCAAACGAATGTGGCGGCACCGATCGGGGAAGCCGATCCTCGCCGCCGCCAAGCGCCTCGATGCGCCGATCTTCCGGATCGCGCTCACGCACGCGCGGCGACCAGCTCTACAACCACGTCGACGGGCACGCCGGCCTGCTCCGGGGGCTGTCCATCCACAGCGTCAACGAGCTGGCCGCCGCGCCGCGCGACGCCGCTCTTCGGCCGTTCCGCGCGGACGCGCTGCGCGCGATCGCGCACGCCTGCCGCGCTTATGCGCTCCAGCACCCCGGCCGCTACATCTCCACCCCGCGGCTGAGAGGTCAGCTTGGCCGTCCGGTTTGAGTGAAGGCGTCGAGCGGTTCGGTCTGCCACGGTTCGTCCGGGCCGGGGGCGGCGCTCAGCCAGGCGTTGGCGTCGCGTTTGCCCATGCCGATCAGCCCGTCGATGAACTCGTGGTCGAACAGCAGGTAGCTGAGCAGCTCGCCGTGGGCGTGGTTGTGGCCACCGAGCAGACGCCCGAGCACCGCCAGGTCGGGAGAGCGTACGCCCTTGATCCCGCCGTAGCGGGAGTGGAACACGTCGTTTGCGAGCTTCGCGATCGCGCCCGGGGTGCGTGGCGCGATGAACATGTAGGGGACACAGCGGTAGGGTGGCCGGCCGTGCGCGCGGCGGCGGCGCCTGGCCGCCGGTGAGCTCTCCTGGCCGGTGGAGTAGGTGTTGATCTCGGCGAGCTTGCGCAGGTCCTCGATCAGCGGGTCGGCGAGCGCGCCCTGCAGCAGGTGCATCGCGCTCGAGCCGAGGTCGGGGGAGGGCGACGCGTCGTGACGGCCGGGATCTTCGGGCTCCGCGACGATCGATCCGGTGCCGATCACGACGAGTCGCGTGGCGCCGAGGTCGAGCGCGGGCTTGATCGGCGTGTTCAGGCGGGTCGCGCCGTCGATGTACCAGCCGCGCGCTGCCGCCGGCTCGTCCAGGCGCACGGGCGGGAACAGGATCGGGATCGCCGCCGAGGCGCTTACGTGCTCCTGTTGGATTCTCGCCGGCACGTAGTCGATGACATGGGAGCTCGGCAGCGCCGGGCCGTTCTCGCCCTCGACGAACGCGACCGCGCGACCCGTGCGGGCGGCGGTGGCGACCACCGCCAGGCGGCGCACCGGCCCGCCGGCGAGGTTCTCGTGCAGCTGTGACCAGTCGATCCAGCGACCCAGATTGCGCCGCAGCGGCGAGGGGTCGAGCAGGCCGGTCAAGCGCACTCCCGGCAGTGAGAGCACCTCGCCCGCGTAGCGTGCCAGCTTGATCGGCAGGCTGGTGAGGACGGGCCGGATCACTGCCCCGCGGTCGACTTCGCGCCAGCGCGCGAGCTCCTGCGAGACCGCCTGGCTGGCGGGCAGGTGGCTGGTCGCCGCGATACCCGCGGCGTTGATCGCGCCGACGCTCGTGCCCACGAGCACGCGGGGACGCTCGCCTCGCTCCTCCAGGAAGGGCAGCAGCACCGACAGCACGCCGAGCTCATACGCTCCGCGCGCGCCACCGCCCGCCAGCACCAGCCCCACGTCCCCCTCGTCAGTCACGACGCGCTCCAGGGGGTGTGACCGTTTCCGTGCGCTCTCCGGGGGAGAGCTTGACCCGCCGGCATCTGCCCCGCATCGAGGCCCTCGCGGACACCCTCGGACAGGTCACGCACACATCCACTGACCGATCGCACATCAGAACGGCTCACCCAGCAACTCAATCTTGCCCTTGGGCCAGTTGGCCGCGGGGGTGAGCGGCTTCCACATGGCGCCCAGCGGCATCTCAATCACGCCTCCGGGCTGCGCCACCCAGACCGGCTGCTCGATCGGTTGGAACCCAAACTTCGCGTACAGGCCGATGTTTGCCGGCATGCAGAAAAGCATGGCCCGCTCGACTCCAAGTGCATGACCGATCGGGAGCAGCCGCTCGATCAGCAAGCGCACAAAACCGCGCCCGCGCGCGGAGCGAGTGACGATCACCCCGCCGATCCCAGCTACCTGGAGCGGCGCGTCGGCCACCCGCACCTCGGCGAGGACGAGTCCGGCGAGCGCCACGAGGTTTCCGGCGTTGTCGCATAGGCCGAGGTTGTGGCTCTTCTCTCGCCATTGCAGCGTTTCGCCGACGCCGCCCCACGGCTTGTGCTCTCCGGCGAGCACCTGCTGCCAGTGGCCGTCGGTGATTCTGTCCAGCTCGACCAATCGCACCCGCAGACAGTAGTGGCTGGGATGTGTCGGGCTCCGGCAGTGCTCGAATACGCCCAGGCCGAGGGTGGCTATGTGGCGCACGACAAAGTGCCGATGCTCAGCATCCTGCCCGACGGCAACGTCGGCGAGAATGGTTCGTTCGAAGCCGGCGAATTCTGGATGAGTCACGTCGTCATCCACGCCTGCGGAAAAGAAGCCAAAGAGGAGGAAGCGAAAGAAAGGGGGAAGTCCAAGCCGAAGAAGACCGTCATCGCCAAGGCGAACATCAAGCTCAAGAGCGCGGGACCGGTGATGCTGCACCTCCATCTCGACAAGGCGGGCAAGAAGGTGCTCGCTCAGATGAAGCGCAAGCACACGCGCCCCCACGTCACGGTCCGCCTCCAGTTCAAGCGCTGATCTGCTACCGTTGGGGCCATCGGGTTGGGCGACTAGCGCCCAACGTCGCAGTGCCAGCGCGTAGCTTTGCTCAAAGCATCTCCGCGTTCGCAGCACTATCAACGCAGGAGGAAAATGCAATGGCTACCGGAACCGTCAAGTGGTTCAGCGACGACAAGGGATTCGGGTTCATAACGCCCGACGACCAGTCCAAGGACCTGTTCGTTCATCACACCGCGATCGTCGGTGAGGGCTATCGGTCGCTCGCCGAGGGCGCCAAGGTCACATACGAGGCGGAGGCTGGCGAGAAAGGCCCCAAGGCCGTCAACGTCCAAGCCGTTTAGGCTCTTTCGCGTCTGTCGGCCGTCGAGGTCGGCAGACGCGTGTCCTTTTGGAGACAGCCGTGTCGCGGCAACCGCTCAGCGACGACGCCGTCGTCATCGAGCACGAGGCGGTCGATCGCCTCGCCAACATCGTCGTAACCATCGTACCGGTCGTTTTCTTGGGCCTTGCGATTTGGCTGGCGTGGGGCGGTGCTCTGCGTTGGCAGGACCTGGTTGTCCTCGCGATCAGCTACATCGTCACCGGAGTGGGGATAACCGTCGGCTTCCACCGCCTGTTCACCCACCGCAGCTTCAAGACCAGTCGCCCGCTGCGCGCGCTGTTTGCCGTGCTCGGATCTGCGGCGGTCGAGGGGCCGCTGATCGAGTGGGTATCGACCCATCGCAAGCACCACCGCTTCAGCGACCTTGCCGGCGATCCTCACAGTCCCCACACCGATCACGGCGTCGGCTGGCGAGGCGCTCTCAGGGGTCTCTACCACGCTCACGTCGGCTGGATGTTCCGCGGCGCCGATCGCGCGAGCGCCGAGCGTTACGCCAAGGATCTACTCGCCGACCCCATGATCCGCGTGGTCGATCGTACCTTCCTGCTGTGGGTGGTTCTCGGGCTCGCCTTCCCCTTCGGGCTAGGAGTCGCACTGACCGGGTCGGTGGTGGGCGGCCTGACCGGCATGCTGTGGGGAGGAGCCGTTCGGATCGTGTTCCTGCACCACGCGACCTTCTCGATCAACTCTCTGTGTCACTTCTTCGGGCGGCGGCGCTTCGTCACCGGAGATTACTCGCGCAACCTCGCATGGCTTGCACTACCAACCTTCGGTGAGGCGTGGCACAACAACCACCACGCGTTCCCGACCTCCGCACACCACGGTCTCACCCGCTGGCAGCTGGATCCGGGTGGATGGCTGATCGACGGCCTCGAGCGAGTGGGGCTCGCGTGGGACATCGTGCGAATCTCCACCGGCGTTCAGCAGGCAAAGCTCGCATCCGAGCCAAGCTGAGCGCCAGCTTATGCCAGGGCCGCGCTGTCGCCGGCTGCACGGTCGCGGTGTGCGGGCCACGCCGATCCTCGATCCCATCATCGGCCTCGGCACGACCGCCGTCATCCTCCGCATCACCCGCGAGACCTGGCCAGCGCGCGCTGCGAGCTCAGAGATCTGTTACGTCGGTCGATGACGAGCAGCGTCGCTATGAGCGGTTTCTGGGGATGCGGCACAACTGCGCGGATCCCGTGGCGAGCAGCGCTCCAAAGGGGTGTTCGACCTCATCACAACGCCCTCGCTCCCGCCCCCGGGGCGCCCAACAGATCTTTGAAGAAGCCCCCACCGAGGACGCTGAGCACCAGCAGCGATCCGAACAGCGCGACCGCGTCGATGCTCTCGCGGCCCTGCTTGGTCCAGTAGTCGTCTTCGAGGTTCAACCACAGCGCGAACTCGTCGAGCGTCAGCGCTGCGCCCGCTCCGTACACGGTGGCGGTCACCCGTGAGGAGCGTCGCTCCTCACGGGTCCCGATCTCGAGCATCCACAGGTAACCGACCGTCAGCAGGCCGGCGATCCCGAACGTCATGTGGTGGATGTGCCGGCCACCCGGGGTGATGTTCCGGAAGGGCCCCCGTTCGGCGCGGATCGCATGCGTGATGCCGCGCACGGTGGCGAAAGTCGCAAAGAACGCGCCGGTCGAAAACAACTGGCGCTCCTTTCGGCGATCGCCGAAGTGGCGGTAGTAGAGCGCGCGCAGATCCCGCGCATCCCGGTCGGGCGAGAGCAGCGAACGCAGGCGCCACATGGGCGCCCGACCGGGCGGCGGATCGCGGGACGGTGGGGAGCAGTCGGCCGGCACCCCGGCAACCCTACAGCGCACCGATTGCGCGACGCTGCCCAGCGTCAGGGTCGAGCAGCGCCGCTCGCGCCATGGCCATGGCCGCGCGGTTGGAGGGGTAAGCCGGGCAGGCCGCGCCAACGCCTACTTGACAGCGCCCCCAGAGGCGTCGATCGCGTACCACGCGCCGCCGAACTGCTTTGCGCCGACGTAGGAGGTTTCCCCCGGGCCGCTGTCGCCACTGTAGGTGTAGAGCGGGTGGCCGGCATAGGTGACCTGATGGCCGCTGGTGGAAGACAGAAGCGAAGCCTTCACACCCGACCCGGCCGTCGGCTTGCCGCTCGCCTTCAGCGACGGCCACACAGCTGAGCATTCCCTGATCGCCGCGCAGCTGTTCTTGTGGCCGCGGTCCCGCGTGAACTCGTACAGCGTGCGGCCCGAGCTGCTGACGAGGATGCTGCCGATAGACGTATGGCGCAGCTGCACCGTTGCGGCGCGGCTGGCGTGCGCGGATGGGGGGTTCCTTTGTGCGCTGGCGACTGTCGCGGCGCTCGCCGCGGTTGCCAGGGCGACGGCCAGGAAAACGTAGGTTCGCTTCATCGTTCCTCCGAAGGTTGGGTGCTCGGGCGCGTGACTGTGCTTCTACCAGAGACGCCACCACGTCGCCAACCTTCCCGGGCGCCGGCGCCGGGAAGGATCGCGCCGCGCCGGAGTCTTGGGTGGGTAGGGCGTGCATCGGCTTCATCCGCGAGCACGCGGGACCGACTGGGTACTCGATGGAGAGGTGGGCTGAGATTGTGAAGCTGCGTAAGCGTTACCTACCCGTGGCAGCCGTGCTCGGAGCGGCCGTGGCGATCGTTCCCGCGCTCGCCGCCGGCTCGTCCGAAGCGAAGCTCGAAGTCAACGAAAACTGCGTCGAGCCCGACTGGCCGTGTTGGGCAGTCCCCGGCTCGGGGGCGAAACCGGCGCCCGCGAGCAGGGTCACGGTCGCCCCGGGTGGCACGGTCAAGTTCGTCGACAACGCCAATACCGCGGCGACCGTCTCGTGGACGAGCTCTGCGCCGATGTGCTCCGGCATCCCCGCGAGCGCCTCAACCGACTGGGAAGGTACGTGCGAGTTCGAACAGCCCGGGACGTACAGGTTCGAAAGCTCGACGCTCTTCAACGACGGATACGACAACTACACCAAATACGAAATCGTCGTGGAAAGCGCCACCACCGGCACAACCCCCACCACGACACCGACCACCACTCCCACGACGACTACGCCAACCACAACCACGCCAACCACAACCACTCCCACCACGACCACGCCAACCACAACCACGCCGACAACCACGACGCCGACGGCCACGACCTCCACCCAATCCTCCGGCGGGGCGGCCGCGGGCGGCGCCGCCTATACGACCACGACGCCCGGCTCGATGGAACCATCTTCCTCGCTGGCCGGGAACCACCCGCTCGCGACGCTCGCGCTGGCGAACGCTCAGCACGGTAGCGCCGTGCACGGCACGGTGCAGATCCCCGCCGCCGACGGCGGCGCACGGCTGCAAGTCGAATTGCTCGCCCGGGGTGGCCTGCCAACCAAGGCCAAACGGCCTGGCGGCTCCCGCGTCGGGCGGCTGGTCCGCTCCTCGGCGCCCGCCGGCAAGGCGTCGTTCACGGTTTCGCTCGACGCCGCGGCTAAGCGCGCGCTGCGGCGACATCACAGGCTGACGCTGGTCGTGAAGATCGTGCTCACCCCCGTACACGGCGCGGCGGTGACCCTCACACGGAGCCTGGTTCTCCGATGAGGTCGCGCACGATGAAACCACGCACGCTTCTGCTCCTCGCCCTCACCGCGCTGGTGGGAGCGGCGGTGGCCGTGCTGCCCGCCCTCGCCGCCGGCCCGTCGGAAGCGAAGCTCGAAGTCAACGAAAACTGCGTCGAGCCCGACTGGCCGTGTTGGGCAGCCCCCGGCTCGGGAGCGAAACCGGCGCCCGCGAGCAAGGTCACGATCGCCACGGGTGGGACGGTCGAGTTCCTCGACAACACAAGCACCGCCGCGACCGTCTCGTGGACGGGCTCCGCGCCAGCCTGCTCCGGCGTGCCTGCAAGCGCCGCGACCAAATGGGAAGGCACGTGCAAGTTCGAACAGCCTGGTACCTACAAGTTCGAAAGCTCGACGCTCTTCAACGACGGATACGACAACTACACCAAATACGAAATTGTCGTGGAAAGCGCCACCGCCGGCACCACTCCCTCCACGACGACCCCCACCACGACACCGACCACCCCCACGACGACCACCCCCACGCCGCCGAGCGAATCCGGCCACGGATCGCCTTTGGAAGGAGGAGCCAGGGCGCTCGAGCTCGCCGTCAGCCAGCACGGATCGACGGTGCACGGGTCGATCGAGGTGTCCCAGGCCGGCTCCGGCGGGCGGCTGGAAGTCGGCCTGTTCGCCACCGGCGTCTCGCCAGCCAGGGCGGGGCACTCGCGGCGGGTGCGCGTGGGGCGGTTGGTGCGCTCGTCGTTGAAGGCGGGCGGCGTGTCCTTCTCGGTGCCCCTCAACGCCAAAGGCAAAGCCGCGCTGCGCCGCCGCCGGCATCTGGCGTTGACGGTGAAGATCACGCTCACCCCCCAACACGGCGCGGCGGTGACGCTCACCCGCGGCATCGTCGTACGCGCTTGAGCGGAGAAGGTTTCCCGGCGCTACGCGGCGGCGTCGCCGACGCGCCGGGGAGCCGAGCGCCTAGTGAGCATTGCGCCCCAGTCGGCGTCGTCGAGCGCGGCGGGGCGGGTGTGGGCGATGAACTCGCGCAGCGCCTCAGCGAGCGCGTCGGGGTCTTCGAGATGGGGAAAGTGCGCGGCGCGGGGTAGCGTGTGCAGGCGGCTGTTGGGGATCGCCGCGTGCGCCCGGCGTCCATGCAGTAGCGGGATCGTGTTGTCGCGCTCGCCCCACACGATCAGTGTCGGCATCGACTCCAGCAGGTACAGGCGGTCGGTCGCGCCGACCCGCTGGCCGTGGACGTCGATCACGGCGCGCAGCGTCTGCAGGAAGGCGTGGCGCGCTTCGGCGTTCTCCAACGGGCGCAACGCCCGCGCCAGCGCCTGCACGTACACACCCACGCGCACCTCGCGCCGGCTCAGGCGCTGTCCGGCGTCGCTCAACCAGCGGAGCGGCCGCCGGTTGATCGTCAGCGCCAGCAGCCCCGACATGCCGGGCAGTGCGGCGGTGCGCAGCACCGGGCTGACCTCGTGGCCGAGGCCGCCTGAGGACACCAGCACCAATCGCGCGGTGCGCTGGGGGAACTGGTAGAAGAACTGCATCGCCACGCCGCCCCCGAGCGAGTGCCCGACGATGCTCGCGCGTTCGATATCCAATGCGGCCAGCAGGTCGCGGATGCTGGCGGCGTGCGCCCCCAGCGAGTAATCGCCGCGCGGCGCCGTGGAGTCGCCGTGGCCGATCAGATCCGGCGCGATCACGGTGTGCTGGCGCGCGAGGTTGAGCGCCACTGCGCGCCAGTGGCTGGAGGAGTTGAGCATGCCGTGGATCAGCACCACCGGCGGGCCGCTGCCGGCGATCCGGTAGACCACGCGGCGCCCATGCAGCTCCATACGCCACTCGTCGAAGCGCGGCGGCGGGTCCGACACGGCAACCGGCCGCGGGTGCTCCCACGGGTGCTCCCCGGGGTCTGCTGTGGCCTGATCGGATGTCACGACGCGACTCCCCGCCACCCTAAACGATCTGGCCCCGGCCTCGGCGTACGACGGCTCGCTTCGGTCGACGATCGACTGCGGTGGGTGCTGAGACGCTACGTGGTGGCCGCGTCGGGCGTGTCGATCGTGTGTAGATGCTCATCGAGGCCCGTGAGCGTGAGTAGACGCTGCACCTGTGGCGATCCGGGGGTGATAGCGAACTGGCGGCCCTGCTCCTGCACCGCGGTGCGCGCCGCGAAGATCGCTTTCAGGCCGGTGGAGTCCATGAAGCTGACGCCCCGCAGGTCGATCACGACCGCATTCGCTCCCTCGAGATCGGCCCCGCTCACGGCATCCTGCAGCCGCGGCGATGTGACCATGTCCAATTCCCCGTCCAGCTCGAAAATCAGACGATCGGTCCCCCGTCGCGTGGCGATCCGCAGCTGCTCGTAGGCGCTCATCCTTCGTTCGATCTTATCCCAGCGCTGGTGCCCGCCAGTCGGAGGCCGACGAGCGCGATGTCGTCGTGCGGATGTCTGTCGGCGCCAGCAACCGCCGTGAGGTGGTGCGGCTTCAGTGCCGATCTCTACGAACATGGCCCCTTCGTCGTCCTGGCTTGTTTACGGTCGCGCGCGCCCCATGCGCACGACGAGTCGCTCCCCGCGACTGAAAGGCATTATGGAAGTATCGAGCCCCGAGTCAACCGCGCGCGCCGCATCGGCGGTCCGCCGGGCCTCGTGGGCGTCGAGTGGGCCGATCGCGACTTCAAGCGTTGCGCTGTCCACCACCGCCAGACGGGCCTGGACGCCGCCCGCCGCGTCCCAGATCGAATCGTCCGCCAGCAGGGCCGTGCCGACCCGTTGCGCGTCGCTGTGCCTGTCGATCGAGAAGTGGGCGCGCGTTGCGACAGCACGCAGCAGCCGCGGCAGCACGCCGCGGGCCACCGCGAGCGGCGCCATCTCCACCTCGACCGTGTCGGCGAGCTGTGCGGGCGCGATCGCCAGGGGTGCCAAGGAGCGGCGGATGGAGCTGGCCTCCGCAGAGGTTGGCAGGCCGGTGGAGAAAGCCATCTCCACAGCGGTGCCGCCGCCGTCGGGCGCGCTCCACCTCACGCTCCTCGCCAGCGCCAGAATGGCGAGCACGCCGATCCCGCTGAGCTCGCCGTCGACGTCGGGTGGGAAGCCGGACCGAGGGAGGCCGATCGCCAGGCCGACGCCGCGGTCGCGCACGGTGACGGCCATCGATGAACCGTCGACCAGCAACTCCACCTCCAGGGGCCCTTCGCCGCCGGCGTAGGCGTGCATCGCAACGTTGTTGCACGCCTCGGTCGTGGCCGTTCCGATGTCGCTCAAATCCGCGGACGGCAGGCTGGTCACATCGGCCACGCCGGCCAGCACCTGGCGCACGAGCGGCACGTTGTCGGCTCTGCTGGACAGTTCCAGCCGAAGATGTGCGGCGGTCACCGATGCGTTCATCGCGATCAATCCGACACCCGCTTTCCGCAGGGCGATCGACGACCAGCGTAGACCACGACGGCGGCGCGGTTGACTATGGCGCGTCGGCGACGGTCTGTGTCAGCAGCTTGAGTCGCTCCAGCGACTGTCGCAGCAGCCGGGACACCTGCATCTGCGAGATTCCCGCCCGCCTCGCGATCTGCGACTGCGTGAGGTCCTCCACGAACCGCATTCGCAAAATCGCCTGATCGCGCGGCGAAATCTCCGCGAGCGCGGTGCGCAGCGTCATATCGCACTCGACCAGCTCGAAACGCTCGTCGTCGTCGCCGATGGTTTCCGCATAACTGCGACCCGTTCCATCCTCGCTTAGCCGTGGCGCATCCAGCGAGCAGGTTTCGTATGCCTCCATGGCCGCCATCCCATCCAGCACCTGCTCCACGTTGAGCTCCAAATACTCCGCGAGTTGGTTGACGGTGGGGCTACGGCCATGCGCGCTGAGCAACAGCTCGGCGGCGTCGCGGACTTCGCGAGCCCGCTCTTTGGCAGCCCGCGGCACGTGCACCGCCCACCCCGCATCGCGGAAGTGCCGGCGCAGTTCCCCGAGGATCGTGGGCACGGCGAACACCGGGAACGGATGCCCGCGATCGGCGTCGTAGCGATCCACGGCTCGCAGAAGCCCCAGCGAAGCGATCTGCATGAGGTCCTCCAGCGGCTCCGAGCTGCGCATGTAGCGCCGCGCCAAGCTTCGGGCGAGAGGCGTGTAGCGCTCGATCAGCTGCTCGCGTGCACGCTGGTCGCCGTGGCGCTGCCAGGCGACGAAAAGGTCGCGTGAGGTGGCCTCGTCAACCGCGTGGCGCGCCTTGACGCCGTTGCGCTCGTGGCGAATGCCACCGCGTCGCTGTCTAGTCGCGGGCTCCGTGCCAGCCGGACTCATCCTGCTGGGGTTACCCGCTACTCGGCAGCGCAAACGGGTCGAGTGCCCGGCCGACGCCACTGTCTTGTTGGGTGCGGCGCCAATGGTCGGGCCTGGTTTGGCTATCCCGGGGGCGCGGGCGCGAACGGAAACACGTCGTCGCGCCCGGCGGCGATCACGGCGTAGCTTGACTCGGGCATCTCCCGCCAAGCGCCCGGCAGGTCGCCGATCGGCTCCGACACCACCAGCCGCGCGTCGGGCGACAGCTCCTGGAGGATGTGCGCCTTGGGGTAGAGCGCCCGCAGGGTGGGTATGTCGGCGGTGTAGTACAGCGAACGCGAGTTGTGAACACTTGAGTAGCGGAACACCCACATGCGCTCGCCGTCGGTGGTGGCGAGCGTGCCCTGGAACGGGTGCTCCACACCGTGCGCGCGAGCCGTAGCCTCCACCAACCCGATTGCGCGTGCCACCGCGGTGGGAGGATCGTCGGTGAGGCCGAAGGTGAGCGCCAGATGGAACAGCACCTCCGAGTCGGTGCCGCCCTCGATTGCCGGGTAGAGCGAAGGCTCCACCGCAAACGCCAGCTCGCGCTTGAGCGTGGCGAACTCGGCGATCAGCCCGTTGTGCATCCACAACCAGCGCTCGTGGCGGAAGGGGTGGCAGTTGGTTTGCTGCACCGGTGAGCCGATCGCGGCGCGCACGTGGGCGAAAAAGTGCGCCGACTCCACGTGGTTGGCCAGCTCGTGCAGGTTGCGGTCGTTCCACGCCGGCTCGATGCTGCGAAACACGCCAGGCTGCGGCGTGGCGTCATACCAGCCGATCCCAAACCCGTCGCCGTTGGTCGGCTCCGCGCCGAGGCGGGCGTGCAGGCTCTGGTCGATCAACGAGTGCGCCGGCGCGTACAGCGCCTTGGAGAGCGTGATCGGGGAGCCGGTGTAGGCGAGCCAGCGGCACATGTGCCGCTCAGTGTGCCACCCGGGGATGTCGGCACGCTCCGAGCAACACCGCAGACGAGTTTGGGAAACCGCCGAACGGCGGCCCCTTCTCATGTGTGCCGCCCGGGCCGAGCTGCGGTATACGTCGTGTGGCGATGCCCTCAGGCGACCGACAGGACACCACCAGCACCGCGATCCGCGCCACCGTGCACGGCACCGTGCAGGGCGTGGGGTTCCGCGCCGCCACCGTGGCGCGGGCAAGGGATATGGGGATCAAGGGGTGGGTGCGCAACGGTGACGACGGCGACGTCCACGTGCACGCGGAGGGATCGGGGGACGCGGTGGAGCGGCTGGCGGCGTTCCTGCGCGAAGGTCCGAGGGCGGCGGGGGTGGAGCGGGTGGCGATCGACCCGGTGGCGGTGGAGGGCCACGAGCAGTTCGCCGTGCGCGGCGTCAGCGCGGGGGTGTTCGTCGTGCAGGAGCACCAGGCGCAGGCTCACCACTTCGATCTGCGGTTGGAGGTCGATGGGGCGATGCGCTCGTGGGCGGTGCCCAAGGGACCTTCGCTCGACCCGGCCGTCAAGCGGTTGGCGGTGCAGGTGCCCGACCACGAGCTTGCGCACAACGACTTCGAGGGGGCGACCGATGGGGGAGGGGTGATCGTGTGGGACCGCGGCGCCTACGAGCAGGGTGGGCGTGTGCCGTGGCCGCAGGCGCTGGAGCGCGGTCACGCCGTGTTCGTGCTGCACGGTCGCAAGCTGCACGGCGGCTTCGCGCTGCAGCGCACCGGTCCGCCCGCGCCGAAGGCGCAGTGGCTGCTGATCAAGCGCCGCGACGAGCACGCGCGGCCGGGTTCGGACGCGGTCGCCGATCAACCCGGCTCAGTGCTCAGCGGCCGCACCCTGGCGGAGCTCCTCTCGATCTGATGCTCGACCTCGCGCGCTTCGATCAACGTCGTGTCGACGCCAAGGTGCGGGAAGGCTTGCCGGTAGCGGTGTGGCGGTCCTCAGATGAGCTGAAGATGGTGTCGCTCGAGGTCTCCGTTGAGCCGCATCTGATCGGGCGGGCGGGAACCGCGACGGTTCGGCTGCGCGACCGGACGGTGTCGTCGTCGCACGCGGTCATCGAGGTCGCCTCGCCCGCCGACGTCTACGTCAACGACAGCGGCTCGCTCAACGGCACTTTCCTGAACGGGGTGAGGGTCCACCGCCGGGTTCGCCTGAAGGATGGAAGCGCGCTTCGGTGTGGCGTCGAGTGGGTGCTCATTCGCCTGCCGATGAACGGCGAAGCGACGGTCGCCGTGCGCGATGGCGAGGGCGTGACGCTCGCCGACCTGCCCAGGCGCCGGCTCGAGGTCCTGTGGTGGCTGTGCGAGCCGATGACCCAGCGCGGTCGCCCCGAGCCGGCCAGCAGGGCGGATCTCTGCGCGGGGCTGGGGATCGTGCCTTCGACGCTGGGCGAGCACCTGCGCGGAGCCGCCGAAGCTCTTGGCGTTCTGCCTGGCGAGGGCATGAGGCTGCGTCTGGCCAACCGTGCGATCCAGCTCGGGATCGGGGTTTGGGAGCGGCCGAGCGGGTCGAACCGGTAGCGGCACCGGTGTTCAAGCGGGGCGAGCGCGGCCATACTCGTTGCGGTAACGACCGACTGGAGGCTCCCGTGTTGAAACTGATCGTTTTGGCTGTGCTCGTCGTGCTGATCGTGCGCTACGTTCCGCCCGTGCGGGCGTGGACGGCGGAACGCTTGGAAGGGCTCGCCCGTGAGCTCAGGCGCGCACGCGGGGGTCGCAGCGAGCCCAGGCGCTGGCCGGCCGGAGGGATCGAGGACGCGACCGAGGTCATGAACACGCGGGCGGCAGCGGCATTGCGTGGGCGCACGGCGCTACTGTGGGTCGATGGGCACACCGTCGCACTGCGCGACGGAATGACGATCGGTCGCGACGACAGCTGCGACATACGGCTGTCCGACAGCCGCGTGTCCCGCCACCATGCACGTGTCCGCGTCCAGCGCGGGGTCGCCAAGCTCGAAGACCTCGGCTCTCGCAACGGCACACGGGTCGGCGGGCGCGACACCGACGGCTTGTACACGCTCTGCGATGGCGACATGGTCTCGTTCGGCGGCTCCATCGCGGCGCGGTTTGCGTACGACGAGCAAACCGTTGTCGCCCGCCGGCCGGTCGGCGGGCGAGCCGTCGTCTAGCCGCAGAGGCCGAGCGCAGAGACGCGCTGTCGTTCTTCGTCCAGGCGCTGCGCCGCCGCCCGGAGCGTCGGGTCGGCGTACAGCACGCTCGTTGCCGCCAGCGCCCCCGCGGCGGTGCCGTTCGTGACGGGGCCATATGGCCGTGGCAGCACCATCTTCAGCACCTGACGTGAGAGCGACACGTTTCCGCTCGATCGATTGGCCACGTTGCCCTCGACGAGCGTGATCGCACGCACGCGCGCAGACAGCGTCGCGTCCAGGCGCCCCAGCACCTCTGCCGCGATCGCGACCTGGCCTTCCGCGTTGCCCGCTTCGGCGGTCGCGTGTTCTTGCGCCAGTTGCTCGACTGCGCGATGGTCGAGATCCACGCTCACGAGGAACGATCGTTTGCCGACGTGGTCGATTTCGTAGCCGTAGTGCCGGGTTGCGCTGGAGCAGTCGACGGCTTCGTGGATCTGGCTTTCGATGCTGACGCGTGCGATCGCGTTGTCGACGTCGGCGACGAGCGGCACGTGCGCCTCGATCCACAGGAGTGCCTGCTCGTAATCGCCGAACGGCGCCCACGTGTGACACGAGGCGAGCAGTACCACCAGCGTCGGTACCCCCACGCCGAGCACCCACAGCGTTGCGACGGATGCCTCCGTCACGCCGGCCGCGGCTGTCGCGACGCGCCCGACCAGCGCTCTCTCGCCGTTCATGCGCGAGGCGAGCAGCAGCACGACGGGCACCGACACGATCGTCCGCGGGAGCGCCAGGCGGAAGCCGGGCATGAACGAGGCATGGTCCAGCTGCTGGCCGTGCAGGAGCACATCCACCGCCGAATATGCCGCGGCGATTGCCGCTCCGATCCCGGCCAGCACGGCGATGAAGAGCAGTCCGAGGCCCAGCAGGAACACGCCGGCGACCAGCAATCCGAGCAGTCGCCTCACCAGCCGCGGCAGGAGGAACAGGGCGCTCGCGCTGGTCAGTCGCCGGTTGCCGAGCGCTCGAAGCTCGTTGCGCAGGGCGCTCAGAATCACGAGCAGCGCGATCGCCGCGAGGTATACGACGCCCGTCAGGAACGGCAGGATCAAAGCGGGTGTGGCCGCCAGTAGGGCTACCGGCCACCGTGCTCCGGCCGCGAGGCGGCGCGCCTCGCCGCTCAGTTCCTCGGGCTTGCGTCTCGGGAACCACGGGTCGCGCCGTGGTTTCGGGACGGGGCGCGGCGGTCGCGGGGATGGCGGTCGGGGTATGCGCCGTCGCGGACCGTCGAAGATGCCGCGTCCCGCGCGCTTGATGCCGTCGAGCGCGTCGAGCATCATCGCCGCGTTCCTGGGGCGGTGACCGGAGTCGTGCTCCAAGGCCCAGCCGATCGTCCGGACCAGCGCCGAGTGGCCCGCGTCGATCAGGGCCTTCATGTCTCGATCATGCGTGTGAGCGCCCACCGGGGGTTCGCCGGTGAGCAGGCGAAACCCGATCGCCCCGACGGCGAACAGGTCGGTCGCGAACGTCTTGCGTGTGCCCGGCGTTCGCTGCTCCGGGGCTGCGTAGCCGGGGGTGTACATCATCGTCGATGCCGCGTGCGAGGAGGGGTTGTCCTCTCGGGCTGCTCCGAAGTCGATCAGCACGATGCGCCCGTCGGTCGCGCGCATCACGTTGCTGGGCTTGAGGTCTCGGTGCAGGACGTTTTTGTCGTGCACCACTTTCAGCGCGTGCAGGATCCTCCGTAGGCGGCTGGTTGCCTGCGACGGCGAGAGCCGGCCGCCGGCGGCTCTCGCCTCCTGCTCCAGGTTGTCCCCGTCGATGAACTCCATCACCGCGTAAACGGTCTCGTGCTCCTCGAACGTCGCGCGCACTTTGACGATGCTCGGAGCGTTGAATTCACGAAGCCGCGCGGCCTCGTTGTGCAGCCACCTGGGGCTGTGCTCGAGCACCTCGGCGGCCTCCGGGGTGAGCGGTTCGACCTTCCGTCCCGTGCGCTTGCAGTTCGTCGGGAAGACCTCCTTGATCGCGACCGTTTCCCCGGTGCGCCGGTCGTGGGCCTTGTAGGTGAAGGCGAACCCTCCGCGGCCCAGCGTGTGCGCTATCTCGTAGCGTCCGTCGAGCAGCGTTCCCGAAGGGAGCTCGCCGGGAAACGAGGGCACGTCGCCTGGGGGCATCGACCGAGGACTCCAGGTACGGTGGTGTCGCCGTCTACCGGGCGCGCCGCCGAGGCGGTCGCGAGCTAGATCGCACTGCGCGCGCCCCAGATGTGCCGCTCGCGATGCAGCACGGCCAGGGTCTTGGTGTTGGAGACCTCCGGGAAGTCGCGGATTTCGTTGACAAGCACGCCGATGCGGTCGTTGCTCTCGGCCCGCACTCGCAGCAGGGCGTCCGGCCGCCCTGCGATCTGGGCGGCCTCGCGGACCTCGGGCAGGCCGACGACTCTCGTCACGAACGCGAGCACATCCGTTTTGGCCTCGAAGATCAGCTCGACGTAGGCTTCGGCGAAGGTCCGCTTGCGGTTACGCACGATCGTGTACTTGAGGATGTGGTCCTGCTGGAGCCGTTTCAGACGCCGGCGCACCGCCGAGTCGGACAGTCCGACCTTTTGGCCGAGCTCCACCGCGCTCATACGGGCATCCTCGGCTAGCTCTCGCAGGAGCCTCTCGTCAATTGTGTCCAGGTGGTTATCGGCTTCTTGCACGGGCGCGATCATATAGCGCACGAATACGCCGCGAATTGTCGAAACTTCGACGCAATCGATCACGCCCGACACGCGGGCGTGATCGTTGCCTCGCGATCTGGGAATGGCGCCCGGAGTCTGGGAGGATGCGTCCTGGTCGCGCCGCCCGGAATCGGGGTCAGAATCGGGGTCGGGGTCGGGTCGGGGTCGGGGCGAGGTTGTCGGGGAGCTGGATGAACGGAGAGGTCGGAATCCGGGTCGGGCCACGATGCTCGGAGGCCCGGATCGCAAATCGCAAGAGATTTCGACGATGAAAGTGCGGGAGGGTCGATCCTCGTGAGATCGACCCTCCTCTGCTTGTCAATCCACACCTTTTTTGGGGAGGGGTAGATTGAGGGACGACGCTAACACAGGGCCGGGACGGCCATTTGAAGATCCGGACGGGACGCAGCCGCCGCACGAACTCCATGCTCGATTCGGCCCGCCGCTGCCGAGCTCGCGGATGCGACGCGTTTTCTACCGCTGGGCCAACTGCGATCCGCGCGACATCGCCTGCCATGCCGACCGGTCGCGGTGGATGCGCATCGCGAGCGCGCTCGGCTTCTATTTCGTGTACGCCGCTGTCGGCACGTTCGCGTTCGGGCAAGGCATCGTGTCGGGGTCCATAGTCGCGTGTCTGGGCGGCGCTCTGCTGGTGGCGAGCGGCGTGGTCAGCTTCGATCGTGGGATTCTCGGAACTACCAACGCCAACCTCGCGCATATCGGCGTCCCGGAGGGAGAGGGGAAGAAGGCGCTCAGCGCGCTCCTGGAGGCTCACTCCAATCCGGTTCGCCCGGTACGCAAGAGCCTGATTGCCGCACGCGTGATTCTGGCGGTGCTGATGGCGCTCGTGGTCACCGAGCAGCTGAACGCGGCCGTGTTCCACAAGCAGATCAGGCGTCAGCAGCAGGGCGAACACGCCAAGGAAGAGAAGGAGTTCGCGTCGAGCTCCGACAGCCCGGCGGCTCGGGGGCAGCAGGAGATCGAACGCCGGGAAAACGGCCTCGCGAGCGTCCGGGAAAACGTGGAGCGGTTGCGGGGCGAATTCGAACGCGAAAAGCGCGCCGCGATCGAATCCTCCAAGGGGCACGACGCGACCGGGCTCGTCGGCTGCGGGAACGAATGCCACTTCTATCTGGGCAACCGCGATCGGGCTCGGCGGCAACTCGAAACCGCTAAGGGCTTATCCCCATAGGGAGGATTCTGGCCTGGCTCTGGCGAATTCCTGGGTCGATCTATTGATCGGACATAGGGGGTTGGAGATGGGTTTGGTTGATCGCGACGATGGCTGGCGGATGCCGGACTGGTTGTGGGA
>DATMLP010000045.1:0-42338 GCA_035570415.1 Solirubrobacteraceae bacterium
CCTGGCGATCACGGACCTCGACCCGCTTGAGTACGACTTGCTGTTCGAGCGCTTCCTCAACCCTGAGCGCGTCTCGATGCCGGACATCGACATCGACTTCTCCGTGCGCGGGCGTGAGCGCGTGATGCGCTACGTGACCGAGAAGTATGGTCGCGAGTCGGTCGCGCAGATCGTCACGTTCGGCAAGATGTTCCCGCGCGCCGCCACGCGCGACGCCGCCCGCGTGCTCGGCTTCGACTACGGCACCGGCGACCGCCTGGCGAAGCTGATCCCCGACCCGATCATGGGGCGGGCCCCGTCGTTCGAGGACTGCCTGAAGTCCGGCGAACCGCTGCGCAAGGCGTATGACGAGGAGCCGGAGGCGCGTCGCATCGTGGACGTCGCCAAGGGTTTGGAGGGGATCGTGCGCAACTCCTCGATCCACGCTGCCGCGGTGGTGATCGCTGACCGCCCGCTCACCGACATCGTGCCGCTGCAGCTGGCTGACGCCGGCACCGACGAGCGCGGCGAGCGCATGTTCCGCACGGTCACGCAGTTCTCGATGAAGCCGATCGAGGAGATCGGCCTGTTGAAGATGGATTTCCTCGGTCTGCGCAACCTCGACGTGATCGAGGACGCGCTCGACATCATCGAACGCTCCACCGGAACGCGTCCGGACTGGAGCGAGGTGCCGTTGGACGATGCGTGCACCTACGAGATGCTGGCGCGCGGTGACTCGATCGGCGTGTTCCAGTTCGAGTCGGAGGGCATGCGCGAGGCGCTCAAGAAGGTGCGTCCCGACGAGTTCAACGACCTCGTCGCGCTCAACGCGCTCTACCGGCCGGGCGCGATGGACCAGATTCCCGTGTATGCCAAGGGCAAGCACCGCCCCGATGCGATCTCCTACCCCGACGAGCGTCTGCGGGCGATCCTCGAGCCGTCCAAGGGCGTGATCCTCTACCAGGAGCAGGCGATGCAGATCTCCAAGGAGCTCGCCGGCTTCTCAGGCGCCAAGGCCGACGACCTGCGCAAGGCGATCGGCAAGAAGAACCGCGCGGCGATGGCGGCGCTCAAGCCGGAGTTCGTCGCCGGCTGCAAGGCGTCGGGCACCAAGGCGGAGGTGATCGAGTTCCTCTGGCAGACCAACGAAAAGTCGGCCGACTACTCGTTCAACAAGAGCCACGCCGCCTGTTACGGGCTGATCGCCTACCGCACCGCCTGGCTGAAGGCCAACTACACCGCCGAGTACATGGCGGCGCTGATCTCCTCGGTGATGTCCACCAAGGACAAGGTGCCGTTCTTCGTGGCGCGCTGCGAGGAGATGGGGATCGAGATTTTGCCGCCGGACGTCAACCTCTCCGACCACGAGTTCACCGTCGAGGCGGTCGGGGTTGACGCCACCGCACGTGCCGGCGAGCGCGGAACGCCGGCCAGCGTGGGCGCCGTCGGCAACATCCGCTTCGGTCTGGACGCGGTCAAGGGCGTGGGATATCAGGCGGTGGAGGCGATCAAGCGGGCGCGCGCGGAGGACGGTGAGTTCACCTCGCTGTGGGATTTCTGCGAGCGAGTGGACAACCGCACCGTCAACAAGAAGGCGCTCGACGCGCTGATCAAGTGTGGCGCGTTCGGCTCCACCAGAGCCTCCCGCAAGGGAATGCTCGCAGTGCTGGAGCAGGCCCAGGCCAAAGGCCAGAAAGTCCAGCAGGACGCGCAGATCGGCCAGGGGTCGATCTTCGACTTGCAGGAAGAGGCGCCCGCCGGCGCCCCGAAACCCGCCGCGGGGCTGGCGTTCGCGGCGCCGCTGCACCCGCCGATCCCGCCCGAGGAGTTCGACCAGCCGGAGCTGTTGGCGGCCGAGAAGGAGGCGATCGGCCTGTTCGTCTCCGCCCACCCGCTCAAGCCGCTGCGCGAGGCGCTGCGTGCCCGTGCCGACTGCACGCTGGCGGCGCTCGCCGACAAGCGCGACAAGGATTGGGTGACGGTCGGGGGGATCGTCACCGAGTCAAAGCGCATCCGCACCCGCAACGGCGACCACATGATGTTCGCCACGCTCGACGACCTCGAGGGCTCGGTGGAGATGCTGGTGTTCGGCAAGGCGCTCGCCGAGCACGAGGCTGCGCTCGCGGTCGACCGGGTGCTGCTGGTGCGCGGGCGCGTCGACCACAAGGAAGCTGGCAAGACCTGCCTGGTGGTGCAGTCCGCCGAGGAGTTCGCCCCCGACGAGGAGGAGCTGGCGCAGGCCCGCGCCGCCTCCGCGCGCGCGGCGACGCCGGCGCAGCCGGTGCGCCTGCGGATCGACACCGCCAAGCTGCCGGGCGGCGCGATCGACGAGCTCAAACACGTGATCGGCAACTACCCCGGCTCCGCCGCGGTGGTGCTGGAGATGACGACCACCGCCGGCCCGCGCCACCTGCGCCTCGGTGAGGCCTACCGCGTGCAGCCCACGCCGACGCTGCGCGCCGAGCTGGAGCAGGTGCTGGCGCCAGCCTGTCTCGCGGTGGCCTGAGCGTCGTGGGCGCGGCGCCCGCCGGCGTCCTCGGTTGCTCGCGTGCTACAGCACGCCACGCTCCTTGCGTCCTTGGCGTGCTTGGCCCACGACCCTCAGGACTGCATGCCGTTTATTTGGGCGCTTTGCGGCGCTTCCGCGCTTGCACACCCCGCTTGCGCAGCGCCATCGCCAGCGCGACCTCCTCGCCCGTCGGGCCGCCGTGGCCGCCCGGACCGGGCGTCTCGAGCACGCACGGCAGCTCGTCGAACGCCGCGGCCCCGAGGAACGTGGCGCAGCCGCGCTCGCCCAGTTCGCCCTGCCCGAGGTTGGCGTGCCGGTCGCGGCAGGAGCCGAGCGCGCCCTGCGAGTCGTTGAGATGCAGCGAGCCCAAGCGCTCCAGGCCGATCTTTGCGGCGACCTCCCCCAGCAGCGCGTCGAGGCCGGCGGGCGTGCGGATGTCGTAGCCGGAGGCGAACAGATGGCAGGAGTCAAGGCACACCCCCAGTCGCTCGCCGCTGGCCGATCTTTGATCGGTCGCGGCGTCGATCAGCGCCGCCAGCTCGTCCACCGAGCGCCCCAGCGTGCCGCCGCCCCCGGCGGTGTTCTCCAGGTGCAACGGACAGCCCTCGCTCTCGGCCAGCGCCTCGGCGATCGTGGCGCCAGCGCGCACGATCGCCTCACCGACGTGCCCGGTCTTGGCCGAGCCCGGGTGCAACACTACGCCGCTGGCGCCGATCTGCGCCCCCACCCGCAGCGAGTGGATGAGCGAGGTCAGCGATTTGGCGCGGATGTCGGGGTCCTCGCTGGCGCAGTTGAGCAGGTAGACGGCGTGGATCAGCACAGCGTCGACGTCGCTGGCGGCCAGCGCCTCGCGGAAGGCGGCGATGTCCTCCTCGCGGTAGGTGGTGGGTCGCCACATGCGCGGCGACTGGTTGAAGATCTGGATCGCGCGGCAGCCGCGCTCCACGCCCCGCTCGACCGCTTTGGGCAGGCCGCCGGCCGGCGAGACGTGGGCTCCGATCAGCATGGCGACGGCGCGGGGTCGATGACGATTAGCATGGCGCGCATCCTATGAGGGTTCGCTTCGCGCCATCGCCCACGGGGGCGCTGCACATCGGCGGTGCGCGCACCGCGCTGTTCAACTGGCTGCTGGCGCGCGGCACCGGCGGCGCGCTGGTACTGCGCATCGAGGACACCGACCGCGAGCGCTCGACGCCCGAGAACGTGCGGCAGATCCTCGACGCGCTGGAGTGGCTGGAGCTCGACTGGGACGAGGGGCCGATCTTCCAGACCGAACGCGCCGAGCGCCACCGCGAGGTGCTGGAGCGGCTGCTGGCCGACGGCCACGCCTATCGCTCGACCGCCACGGCGGAGGACGTGAAGGAGTACAAGCGCCGTCACGGCGCCGAGCGCGGCTTCCGCGGCGACCGATCGAAGATCGGCCAGCAGGCTGGGGATCAGAAAGAGGGCGCCGTGCGCCTGCGGGTGCCTGAGGAGGGGGCCACGGTGGTGCACGACGTGATTCGCGGCGACACCCGCTTCGAGCACATCCACCTCGATGACCCGGTGATCGCCCGCAGCGACGGCTCGGTGCTGTACAACTTCGCGGTCGCGGTGGACGATTTGGACGCCGGCATCACGCACGTGGTGCGCGGCGATGACCACCTCTCCAACACCCCCAAGCAGCTGCTGGTGCTGGAGGCGGCCAAAGCGGCCGGGATCGCGCCCGAGGCCGCGCTGCCTCTGTATGCGCACCTGCCGCTGCTGCACGGCCCCGACGGCAAGAAGCTCTCCAAGCGTCACGGCGCCGCCTCGGTGCAGGAGCTGCGCACGGCGGGCTACCTGCCGGAGGCGGTGCGCAACTACCTGGCGCTGCTGGGGTGGGGTTCCGGCGACGACACCACGATCCTCGCCACCGAGCAGCTGGTGGAGCGCTTCGCGCTTCAGCGCGTCAGTCGCAATCCCGCCCAGTTCGACGAGGCCAAGCTGCGGTGGATGAACGGCGTCTACGTTCGCGAGCTGCCTCCGGCGGAGCTGGCGCGGCGGATCGCGGGGTTCGTCGAGCTGGAGGGCCCGGCGCAGGCCCGCGATCTGGACTTCGAGCGGCTGCGACGCGCAGCCGAGATCAGCCAGGAGAAGATCCAGGTGCTCGCGGAATTCTGGCCTCTGGCCGGGCTGTTCTTCGAGCCGCCCGCGGCGATCGAAGAGAAGGCGGGGCAGCGCTGGCTGGACGAGAAAGGCAGGCGCACGCTGGCCGAGGCGCGCGCCGAGCTGCAACAGCTGCCCGCCTTCGACCAGCCGGCCGTTGAGAGCGCGCTGCTCGACGTGCAGAAGCGGCTCGAGCTGAAGCCGCGCGACGTCTATCAGCCGCTGCGCGTCGCCGTAAGCGGCACCACGATCTCGCCCGGCATCTTCGAGACCGTGGCGCTGCTGGGCCGTGAGGAGACGCTGCAGCGCATCGACGTGGTGCTCAACTGGTTGGAGCCCAAAAAGTAAATACAACAAAGCACACCTCGCTTGAGATTCCCGCCGCGCGGCCGATGACCGGGAAAGCCCTGCGGCTGAATGCCTCAACCGAATGTCCACGTGTGCCGATAGGTCTCCTGACCGGCTGCTCAAAGGATTGAGCGGCGAGCGATAAAAATCGAGGTAGGTGCGCAGGAGCATGCAGGCAACAGCCACCACACAGCGAGTCGCGGCCAAGGAACGGCCAGGGGCGAGCACCGAATCGGCGGCGAACGGCCGTCCGCAGAACGAGGGGCACGGCCGGCGTCTGACGCAGGCGTTCGAAGCTCTGGAGGCGTTTCCGGCGTTGGCGGAGTCGCGCAAGCGCCTGCTGGCGGTGATGTCCAAGGACCACGTGGCCACCGCCGACGTGGTGAGCGCGGTGGAGTCGGACGTGGCGCTGGTGACCGCGGTGCTGCGGATGGCCAACCAGGCGCAGGGCGCGCGCGGGCGCGTGGACACGGTGGTGGGCGCTGTGGAGGTGCTTTCGGCGCAGACTGTGCAGGCGCTGGCGGCACGCGTGCGCACGTTCGACTTCTTCGAGCGCGCCAGCGTGTGGGATGCGGCGCCGGAGCGCTTCCGCCTGCACGCGCTGGCCACGCAGCACGCAGCCGACCGCGTGGCGGCGGAGGTGGGGTACGAGAACCGTGACCGCCTTACGGTCACCAGTTTGCTGCACGACATCGGCAAGCTGGTACTGGTGCACGCCTACCCGGGGTATCCATCGCAGGTGCACCAGGGCGCGCAGACCCCCGAGCAGCGCATCCACCAGGAGCGCCGCGAGCTGGGCGTCGACCACGCGCTGGTGGGCGGCGTGCTGGCACGCCGCTGGGGCCTGCCGGTGTCGATCGCCAGCGTGATCGAACGCCACCACAGCCAGGAGGCCGCCGGCGAGGCAGCGTTCGTGCGCCTCGCCGACATGCTGGCCCACTACACGCAGGGCGCCCCCGTGTCGCCGGCGGAGATGCTGCGCACCGCGCGCGCCGTCGGCCTCGGCCCGGAGGAGTTGCGGCGGGTGATGTACGAGCTGCCCAACGCCAACCACCAGCGTCAGCGCCACGTCGACCCCTGTCCGCTGTCGGGCCGCGAGCTGGGCGTGTTGCAGCGCCTCGCCGAAGGCAAGGTGTACAAGCAGATCGCCCATGAGCTGACGCTGTCCACCAGCACGGTGCGCACGCACCTGCACAACATCTACGGCAAGCTGGGCGCGGTCGATCGCGCGCAGGCCGTGCTGATCGCCACCGAGCGGGGTTGGTTGTAGATCCACCGCGTCGGCGGGCCGCCGCCGACCTCGCGTCGAGCAGGCGCTGTTGCGCTGGCTGAACCCTTAGCATCGCGTGCGTGACGGCGCGATGATCTCGATCACGAGCAAGTCTCCCTACGCGGTGACGGCGCTGGCCGAGCTGGGTCGCAGCGCGGGCGCCGGGCCGGTGCCGATCGGCGAGCTGGCGCGCCGCCGCGAGATGCCGGTGCAGTTCCTCGAGCAACTGTTCGCGGTGTTGCGCCGCGCCGGCATTTTGCGCTCGCAGCGGGGGGTGAAGGGCGGCTACAGCTTCGCCCGCGACCCCGCCACGGTGAGCGTGCTGGAGGTGGTGGAGCTGCTGGACGGCCCGCTGGGTCGCGACTCCGAGGGCGTGTTCGCCGACGCGGCCGCCGCCGCGCGCGAGGTGCTGGCGAGCACGACGATCGCCGACGTGATCGAGCGCGAGGCGCGCGAGGCCGGCGCGAGCATTTACCACATCTGAGTGCCGACGGCATCGCCCGACCACAGCCTGACGATGCGTCGCACAGACAGACAGGCGGTGAGCATACGCAACGCCGCTCGCGCACCTCCGCTGGCGGCTCACTATTGTCGTGCGGGCATGCCCCGAATCCCGATCAACATTGCGGAGCTTGTCGGCGAGACGCCGCTGGTGGCGCTCCCGGGGCTGCTGGAGGAGCGCCAGCGCGAGGACGGGGTGGAGCTGTACGGCAAGATCGAGGCGCGCAACCCCGGGGGCAGCGTGAAGGACCGGATCGGCGTGGCGATGATCGAGGCGGCTGAGGCGGAGGGCCGGATCGAGCCGGGGCGCACGACGATCGTGGAGGCGACCAGCGGCAACACCGGGATCGCGCTGGCGATGGTGTGCGCGGCGAAGGGCTACGAGTTGGTGCTGACGCTGCCCCAGGGCATGAGCCGTGAGCGCGAGAGCCTGCTGAAGCTGTATGGGGCGCGGGTGCGGATCACCGAGTCGCTGGGGGGGATGAGCGAGGCGGTGGCGGCGGCGCAGGAGCTGGCGCGCAAAGACGACGTGTGGCTGCCCGACCAGTTCTCCAACCCCGCCAACCCGCAGGCGCACCGGCGCACCACCGGCCCTGAGATCGAGCGCGCGCTGGAGGGCGCCCCCGACGTGCTGGTGGCGGGCGTGGGTACTGGCGGCACGATCACCGGCGCCGGCGGGTACCTGCGCGAGCGCAACCCCAACCTGCGGATCGCGGCGGTGGAGCCGCGGGGCTCGGCGGTGCTGTCGGGCGGCTGCCCGGGCCCGCACCGCATCCAGGGGATCGGCGCCGGTTTCGTGCCGCCGGTGCTGGAGCGCGAGTTGCTGGACGAGGTGATCGCGGTGAGCGACGACGACGCGATCCACACCGCCTGGCGCTGTGCGCGCCGCACCGGCCTGCTGGCGGGCATCTCCGGCGGCGCGGCGCTGTGGGCGGCGCTGCAGATCTCCGCGCGCGAGGACTCAAAGGGCAGCCGGATCGTGGCGATCGTGCCCGACTCTGGCGAGCGGTATGTGTCGCAGGCGTTTTTCGCGCCGGAGTAGAACGCCGACCAGCCTGCAGGTGGCCTGGCGTTGAGCCATGCTCGCGCGCACTACGATTGCCAGGGGTCGATCAGATCGATTCCCGTGCTTTCGAAGTCACTGGTGTTCCGCGTGGCGAGCGTCGCCCCGAGATTGCGGCAGATCGCCGCTATCTGCCCGTCCGCGAGGCCAATGGGACGACCGGCTCGCTCCCGGTCGCTGACCAGCTCGGCGTAATGAGCCGCGGAGGCTGCGTCGAATGGCTCGACGCGCCCCGCGAGGTCGTCCTCGATCAGCCGATGTGCCGCCTCGCCCAGCAGATCCTTGCGTCGCCCCGGCGGCAGGCGGGCAATCCCATACAGCAGCTCTGCGGTCGTGATGGCGGTTGTGGCAACCGTGGCTGCGTCGAGCGAGTCCATCCACCGCAGCACATCCTCGTCAGGATCACGACGGATGAACTCGGAAAGGACGTTGGTGTCGAGGACGATCACGCGTGCAGGTCCGCCGCACGCGGCAGCTCACGTCGGGTGGGCAGATCGAGTTCCACCCCGCCAATCGCCGCGAACCGGGCGTGAATGCGACTGCCGAGGCCGCCCGAAGATGACTCGGGGGGCAACGCGTCTTCGAGGATGGCACGCACCTCGGCCTCCATCGAACGCCCGTGCCGGGCCGCACTTACCCGTAGCCTGGTCTTGGTTGCGTCGTCGAGTCCACGAACGGTCAACGTCGCCATGGCATCAGCTCTCGCTTTGCTTGATTCCTCGTCATCGAACTCATTGACGTCAATGCTAGCAGGTCATAGAAGTTCAGATGCCCGGCGGAACGCGAGATGCCGCCACCCCGCCGCTACCCTGTGGGCATGCGCGGGCTGGGCACCTTCGCGGGGGTCGTCAAGGAGCTGCGCCGCGATGTGGCGGCGACGCGCGAGCGCGATCCCGCCGCACGCGGGGTGGGCCCCGCGGAGATCGTGGCCACCTGGCCGGGCATCCAAGCGCTGCTGTCGCATCGCGTGGCGCACGCGCTGCACGAGGCGGGCGTGCCGCTGATGCCGCGCACGCTGGCGATGCTGACGCGCACGCTCACGGGCATCGAGATCCACCCGGCGGCGCAGATCGGCAAGGGCCTGTTCATCGACCACGGCGCCGGCGTGGTGGTGGGGGAGACGGCGACGATCGGCGACGACGTGACGCTCTACCAGGGCGTGACGCTGGGCGGCACCGGCTTCGCCACCGGCAAGCGCCACCCGACGGTGGAGGACAACGTCACAATCGGCTCCGGCGCCAAGCTGCTCGGTCCGATCACGGTGGGCCACGGCGCGAAGATCGGCGCCAACACGGTGGTCATAACCGACGTCCCACCCAACTCCACGGTGGTGGGCAACCCTGGCCACCCGGTGCGGATCGAGGGCCGCCGCCCCGAGGGCCCCGACGCCGACTGGATCCACCTGCCCGACCCGATTGCCGAGGCGCTGCAGGGCCTCTCCAGTCGCATCGGGGCGCTGGAGCGCGCGGTGAGCGAGCTGTCGGGCGGTCGCATCGAGCCGCCGCCCGCCACGGTCAGGCCGCTGCGGTCGGTGAAGGGGCCCAACCCGGCCGGGGGGTAGCGTGAGCTTGCGGCTTCGCTGCACGCAAGCCGCTTTCCGCGCTCAGATTTGGGGTGCGCGTGCCGATACCCATGGTGCCGAAGCGAGTGGCGCTCGCGGCGTGGTGGACGAGCAACGAAAGGGGGCACGGTGCGCGGGCGAATCGGAGCGGTAGCGGCAATCGGCGCAGCAGTGGCGCTGGGGGCGCCCGTCGCCGCGGGCGCGGTCCCGACGTGGAGCGCGGCGAGTCCGCTGGGAGCCGGCAGCGAGCAGCAGGATGTCGCGATGGGAGCGCACGGCGACGTGGCGATGGCGTGGGCCAGCTTCGTCTCCGGAAAGCTCGCGGCCCAGGTCGTTACGCGTCCCGCTGGCGGGAGCTACTCCGCTGCGCTCACATTGTCCCCGCCCGGGAGCGAAACCAGAGCTCCCGTTGTCGGCGTGGACGGCGCCGGGGAAGCGGTCGCGGCGTGGCCGGCCGCCGGAGCCAACTACATCATCGAAGCCACCACTGTGTCGGGCGCGGCGGTGTCGGCTCCCCAAAAACTGTCGGCTCCCGGCGAGAACGCGGTGTCGCCCGCCATCGCGGTGGACGAACGGGGTGACGCGATCGTCGCGTGGACACGCGAAAACGGGACCGAAAACGTCGTGCAGGCGTCGTTCCGTCCCGCCGGAGGCCACTTCGGCGCGGCGGTGAGCCTCCCCACCAAGAGCGGAAACACGATGCATCCCGAGGTCGCGATCGACGCCGCCGGGGATGCGACGGTCGTGTGGGAACGATTCGACGGCGCCGAAGAGATCGTCGAAGCGGCCACGCGCCCGGCAGCGACCGGCGCCTTCACGGCGCCCGTGGAACTGGCGAGCTCCAGCGGCAACCCGATGGAACCGGCCGTGGCGATGAACGCCGCGGGCGACACCGCCGTCGCCTGGGTCAGCCCGGGTGTGAGCGAGGTGATCCAGGCCGCGACTCGTCCCGCCGGCGGGAGCTTCGGCAAACCGGCCAACCTGACCGGCGACGTGACCGAAGCCAAACAACCGCAGGTGGCGCTCGACGGCCAGGGCGAAGCGACCGTGGTGTGGACCGCCCACTTCGTCGTGGAATACGCCACCGGCACCAAGGCGGGCGTGTTCTCCGTGGCCAGAGGTCTCGCCTTCGAAGGGTGGTATCCCAGCGTCGCCGAGGATGCCGCCGGCGACACGCTGGTCGGCTACGCGACGCTTTTCGGCCTGGACGCCGCCGCCGTGTTCCGCCCGGCCGGGGGAGCGTTCGGGGCAAGCCAGCAGATGTCTCCCGTCGGACAGGTCGTGGGTGGTGGACCGCTCAACGTGGCGATCAGCGAAGACGGCGACGGTGCGTTCGGCTTCATCGCACAGGGATCGGAAGTGACTGCCGAAGTTGGCTTGCTCGACTCCGTGGGCGCCGCGCTGGGCAACGTCTCGATTCCTGCCAGAGCGACCGCGGGGTCGCCGGTGACCTTCTCGGCGGCGCCCGTCGACGCCGTCTTTCCCGATCCCGCCGTCACGTGGGCATTTGGGGATAGCGCGACCGCGAGTGGGGACACGGTGACACACACCTTCACAGCCCCCGGCACCTACAGCGTCGCCGTGACCGCGACAGCGGCGCCCGGCGACTCAGCCACCAGCACCGCAACTATCGTCGTCGTGCCCGCGGCCGTGCCGGCTGCGCCGACGTTCGCCGCGGCAGCGCTTCGCTCGACCACCGTCACCGCCAGCCGCGGTGGCCGCGTGTCGCTGAAGGTGGCGTGCCCCGCCGGCGGGGCTGTGTGCGCCGGCACGGTGAAGCTGGCGTTGCCCGCCACCGCATCCGGCTTGGCGGTCGCGGCGCGGGCTCAGGGTCTGCCCGTGACGGTCGCCGCCGGAGGTGCGGCGTTCAACGCGGCGGCGGGTGCCTCCACCACGGTCACCTTCGCGCTTGCAGGCTCGGTGCTGAAGCTGCTGAAGGGTCACCATCGGTTGACGTTCACCGTCGCCTTGGAATCGCACGGGGGCGCCAACCAGAGCGCGACCACGAGCGGCAAGCTGGTGGTGAAAGCATACGTGAAGCCCAATAAATCGAAGAACCCGAGGAGTAGAAAGAAGTAGCCGGGTGGGGCGCCGGCATGACCGAGGCGCCTCGCCGAGGGAGGCGTCCCAACTCAGTAGTACACGCACCGGCAGCGGTGCCGCGGGCGTGCCTTGTACTCGGGCCGCTGCCCGCGGTTCCACAGGCGGTTGTCGAGCACTCGCGCGGCCACGCCGGTGCGCGCGGAGATCTGCTCGCAGGCGTGCAGCGCGCAGGCGCGTATCTCGCGCTCGGGGCCGCCCGGCGGCAGGACCTCGCCGGCGTCGATCCGCGCGGCAAGCGCGTCGTCGTACACCAGCACCCCCTCGCAACGCAGCACGTGCGGGACGAGGTTGTCGGCGAAGATCGTCAGCCGGTCGAGGTCCTCGAAGGTGGCCACGCCCGCCAGCGCGAGATCGGCGGCGAGGATCTGCGCGCGCTTGTAGAAGTGGCGGTCGTCCCACATCGCCATCCCGCGCGCCAGCGCCTGTGCCAGCCGCTCGGCCGAGCCGCCGCACTGCGCCACGAGATCGAGCGCGCGGCGCTCGCCCAGGAAGCGCCCCAGCTGGCGCAGCGCCTGCGCGTAGAGGCTCATCAGCTCGATGTCGGTCGGCTGCTCGAGGATCGCGGCGATCGTGGGGGTGTCCACCGTGCGCAGCCACGCCGCGCCCAGCGCCGGGCCCTCGCCGCGGGGGTGCGCGCGCACGTGGTCGGCGAGGCTCCACGACACCGTGAAGTAGCCGCTCACGGGCTCGCCGCGGTCGAGGCGCTTGTGAAGCCCGGGAAACCAGCCGGAGCCGAAATTGATGGCGTCGAGCGCCAGCAGGTAGTCGGCCACGTCGGCCGGCTCCCCCTCCAGGTAGTGGCGGACCGGGTCGAGCGAGGCCTCCGGCTCGCCGGGCGCGACGGTCACGAGTCGCGTGAGCAGTTCGTCGTCGGCGAGCGCGTCGGTGTCGATCCGCACCGAGCGCGCCTGCGCGGCGATCTGCGCACACTCGGCGCGAACCTCGTCGAGCAGCGGCATGGCCGACACGTTAGCCAGGTCTCAGCTGGCCGCCCGGCGCGGGTTGGTTAGAGCCTAAAAAGTCAATACACACAACCCGCCCATCGACTCCGCCGCCGCCATCGACTCCGCCGCGACGTGCGTCGGGCACCGTGCCCGCCCACGCTCCCCGCCGACCCCGCAACTATGCTGAAAGCAATGCTTGCGGACCCCCACGCCGAACACGAGAACCCCCACGCCGAGCACGTCCAAGAGCTGCTGGAGGGCCTGAACGAGCCCCAGCGCGAGGCCGTTACGCACGGCGAGGGGCCGCTGTTGATCCTCGCCGGCGCCGGCTCGGGCAAGACGCGCGTGCTCACCCACCGCCTCGCCTTCCTGATCTACACCGACCAGGCGCAGGCGGGCGAGATTTTGGCGATCACGTTCACCAACAAGGCCGCCCAGGAGATGCGCGAGCGCGTGGAGCGGCTGCTGGGGCACAGCACGCGCGGGATGTGGTTGATGACCTTCCACGCCGCGTGTGCGCGGATTTTGCGCGCCGAGGCCGAGCGCCTCGGGTACACGCGCCAGTTCACGATCTACGACCAGGCCGATGCGCGGCGGTTGACCAAGCGCTGCATGGACGAGGTGGGCGTGGACCCCAAGCGCTACACGCCCGCGGCGATCCACAACCAGATCTCCTCGGCCAAGAACAAGCTGCGGGACGCGGCCACCTACAGCCAGGCGGTGGGCTCGCAGTTCGAGGAGCTGGTGGGCGAGGTGTACACGCTGTATGAGCGCGATCTGATGCGGATGAACGCGATGGACTTCGACGACCTGCTGTTCCGCACGGTCAATCTGCTGGAGCTGTACGGGGAGGTGCGCGAGCGCTACAGCGAGAGCTTTCGCCATGTGCTGGTGGACGAGTACCAGGACACCAACCACGCCCAGTACCGCTTCCTGCAGCTGCTGGTGGGGGGCGGCCGCCAGGCGCCCCAGCGCGGTGAGCGCGTCCACATCCCGGGGCACCGCAACCTCGCGGTGGTGGGCGACGACGCCCAGTCGATTTACGGCTTTCGCAACGCCGACATCCGCAACATCCTCGATTTCCAGGACGACTTCCCCGACGCCCGCGTGGTGAAGCTGGAGCAGAACTACCGCTCCACCGAGACGATCCTGAAGGCGGCCAACGCGGTGATCGCCAACAACCGCGGCGGCATCTCCAAGCGCCTGTGGAGCGAGCTGGGCACGGGGGAGCCGATCCAGGTGCGCGAGCTCGAGGACGAGCACGCCGAGGCGCGTTTCGTGGTGGGCGAAATCGAACGGCTGATCGACGAGGGCGCCTCGCGCGCGGAGATCGCGGTGCTGTACCGCACCAACGCGATGTCGCGTGTGCTGGAGGACACGCTGGTGCGGCGCGAGATCGCCTACCAGGTGATCGGCGGCACCAAGTTTTACGAGCGCGCCGAGATCAAGGACGCGATCGCCTACCTGTCGTGGCTGGCCAACCCGTATGACGTGGTGAGCTTCACGCGCGTGGCCAACTCGCCCCGGCGCGGGCTTGGCCAAACCTCGTTGCGGCGGATCGTCGCGCACTCCGCCACGCTCGGCGTGTCGGTGTGGGAGGCGGCGGCCGACCCCGAGCAGGTCGCCGGCCTGGGCGCCGCCGCGGTGAAGGCGCTGCGCCGCTTCATGGACACGATGGGCGAGCTGCGCGCGCGTGTGGAGCGCAACGTCCCTGTGGGCGAGCTGCTGGAGGCGGTGCTGTCGCAGACCGGCTACATCGATGCGTTGGAGGCTGAGCGCACGATCGAGGCGCAGGGCCGCATCGAGAACCTTGAGGAGCTGGTGTCGGTGGGCCGCGAGTACGACGCTTCAGCCGAGGCCGGCCAGGCGGCGCTCGACGTGTTCTTGCAGCAGATCGCGCTGGTGGCCGACGCCGACTCCCGCAGAAGCGAGGAGGAGGGGTTGGTGACGCTGATGACGCTGCACAACGCCAAGGGTTTGGAGTACCCCACGGTGTTCGTCGTCGGTATGGAGGACGGCGTGTTCCCGCATTCGCGCGCGCTCGACGAGGGCGGTTTGGAGGAGGAGCGGCGTCTCTTCTACGTGGGCGTGACCCGCGCGATGCGCAAGCTCTATCTCACCCACGCCCGCCGCCGCGTGGTGTTTGGCTCGCAGGCGTACGGCCTGCCCAGCCGCTTCCTCGACGAGATCCCTGCGGAGCTCACCGAATCCGAGCAGGCGCAGGTGGTGGTCGCCAGCGCCGCGCGCGGCGGTGCGCCGGGCTGGCCGTCGGCGGCGCGCTCCAACCGCGCGCTGGTGGGCGTGGGCGGCGGCTGGGAGACGGCCGCCCGCGCGAGCGCCGCCGCGGAGCAGTGGAATGGGAGGGACGGTGCTATCCGCGTCGCCCGTTCGGCCGGTTCCGCCGCTGGTGCCGCGTTCGACGGCGGCGAGCCGTTCCGGCTGGGCGAGGACGTCACCCACGCCTCCTTCGGCGAGGGCGTGGTCACCGGCGTGGAGCCGCACGGCGTGATCGTGGTGCGCTTCGCCCGCGACGGCAGCGAGCGCAAGCTGATGTCGGAGCTGGCGCCGGTGTCGCGCCGCTGAGCCGAGCGGCCCACCCCGCCCTTGCGGGCCGCGTGGCGACCCTCGCATCACTAGCATCTCGGCGGTGAGCGCCACGACTATCGACGGCAAGCAGATCGCCGCGCGGGTGCGCGCGCGGGTCGCCGAGGAGGTGGACGTGTTCACCGCCCGCACCGGCCGTGCGCCCGGCCTTGCGACCGTGCTGGTGGGCGAGGATCCGGGCTCCGCGGTGTATGTGGGCGGCAAGCAGCGCGCGTGCGCGGAGGTGGGGATGACGCCGTTCGATCGGCGCCTACCGGTCGACGCCTCGCACGAGCAGGTCGCGGCACTGCTGGGTGAGCTGAACGCCGACGACGCGGTGGACGGGGTGCTGCTGCAGCTGCCCGTGCCGGCACACCTCGACGGCCCCACGCTCACCGGGTTGATCGACCCCGGCAAGGACGTGGACGGTCTCACCCCGGTGAACGCCGGTTTGCTGTCGCTGGGGCGCCCCGGTTTGCGCCCGTGCACGCCGCTGGGCGTGATGGAGCTGCTGGCAAGCATCCCCGGGCGGGAGCCCGGCTGGTTGGAGGGCGCGGAGGCGGTGGTGATCGGCCGCTCCAACCTGTTTGGCAAGCCGATGGCGCAGCTGCTGCTGGGCGCCAACGCGACCGTCACGGTCTGCCACTCCCGCACCCGCGAGCTGCCGGCGGTGTGCGCCCGCGCCGATTTGCTGGTCGCCGCGATCGGCCGATCGCGGATGGTCGGCGCCGAGTGGGTGAAGCCGGGCGCGGTGGTGATCGACGTGGGCATCAACCGCCTCACGCCCGAGGAGGCCGGCAACAAGAGTGGACTGGTGGGCGATGTGGACTTCGACGCGGTGGCGCCGCTCGCCGCGGCGATCACACCGGTGCCGGGCGGCGTGGGGCCGATGACGATCGCGCTGCTGCTGCGCAACACCCTGGACGCCGCGCGACGGCGGTCCGAGGTGGAGGAGGTGGGACGATGAGCCTGCGCCGGCTGCGCTCCGGCGAGCTGATCGCGCTGGCGGGGGCGATCTGCTTGATCGTGTCGCTGGTGCTGCCGTGGTATGACAACGGAGGCAAGCTGACCGCGTGGGACACGTTCGGCGTGGCGGTGGTGCTGCTGATCCTGGCGGCGGCGGGCGCGATCGCGCTGGCGATCGCCACCGTCACCGAGCGCACCACGGCAATCCCGGTGGCAGCCGCCGTGTGGAGCACGCTGTTGGGGATCGTCGCGGTGATCGCGGCGGTGGTGCGCCTCTTGGAGCGCCCCGACCACGCCACCGAAGTGTGCTCCGGCGCATGGCTGGCACTCGCTGGCGCGCTGCTGGTGGCGGTCGGCAGCTGGCAGTCGATGCGCGACGAACGCACCGGCCTGTACCCGCCCGACGCCACGCCGCCGCGCGAGGCGCCGCCCGCGGGCGCATAGAATCCCCGCCGTGATCGACCGCGACGAGGTACTGCACGTGGCGCGTTTGGCGCGGCTGAAGCTCGCCGATGAGGAGGTGGAGGCGATGGCGCGCGAGCTGTCGGGCGTGCTGGACCACATCGCCAAGATCGGCGAGCTCGACCTCGACGGCGTGCCGCCCACCTCACACGTGGTGGAGGTGGTGGGCCGTTTGCGCCCCGACGAGCCGCGCCCGTGTTTGCCGCGCGAGGTTGCGCTGGCGCAGGCGCCGGCGGTGCAGGACGACGGTTTCCTCGTCCCCAGCCCGCAGGCGTAGCGTGGCCGGCGTGCTCGACCTGACCGCGGCGGGCGCGATCGCACAGATCGAGGCCGGGGAACTGTCGGCGGCGGAGTTGTTCGACGCCTACCGCGCACGCGCGGCCATCGACCGAGACGATGGCGAGGATGGGCTCAACTGCTTTACGTGGGTGGCCGAGGAGTCACCCCACAGCGCCGAGCGCGCGGCGCCGCTGCGCGGCCTGCCGCTGGCGGTGAAGGATCTGTTTTGCACCGAGGGCGTCCCCTCGCAGTCGGGCTCGCGGATCCTCGAGGGCTATCGCCCGCCGTACACCGCCACCGCGGTGGCGCAATTGGCGGCGGCGGGTGCGCCGCTGCTGGGCAAGACCAACCAGGACGAGTTTGCGATGGGCTCCTCCAACGAGAACTCCGCGTACGGGCCGGTGCTCAACCCGTGGGACCGCACGCGCGTGCCGGGCGGCTCCTCCGGCGGCAGCGCCGCGGCCGTCGCCGCCGGATTGGCCCCGTGGGCGCTGGGCACCGACACGGGAGGATCGATCCGCCAGCCGGCGGCGCTGTGCGGGATCGTCGGGCTGAAACCGACCTACGGCGCGGTGTCGAGGTACGGCATGATCGCGTTCGCCTCCTCGCTCGACCAGGCGGGTCCGCTGACGCGCGACGTCACCGACGCGGCGCTGTTGCTGGCGCACATGGTGGGCCAGGACGAGCGAGACGCCACCTCGCTGGCGTTCCCCGGGCCGATCGCGCCGCCGAGCGCCGAGCGCCTGGACGGCGTGCGCCTCGGCGTGCCGGCGGAGCTCACCGGCGAGGGCATCCAGCCGGGCGTGCGCGACGCGTTCCGGGCCGCGCTCGCGCGTGCGCAGGGGCTGGGCGCGGAGCTGTGCGAGGTGCGGCTGCCGCACGCGCCGCACGCGCTGTCGGCCTACTACGTGCTGGCGCCGGCCGAGGCGTCCTCCAACCTCGCCCGCTTCGACGGCGTGCGCTATGGGTTGCGCGCGGCCGACGCGGAGGACCTGCTGGACATGTACACGCGCACCCGCCACGACGGCTTCGGCGCGGAGGTGAAGCGGCGGATCATGCTCGGCACGTACGCTTTGTCGGCCGGTTACTACGACGCGTATTACGGGTGCGCGCAGCGCGTGCGCACGAAGATCGTGGCCGACTTCGACGCGGCGTGGGAGGAGGTGGACTTCATCGTGACGCCCACCTCGCCGACGGTGGCGTTCGGTTTGGGCGAGCGCACGGGCGACCCGTGGTCGATGTACATCAGCGACTTCTGCACCGTGCCGATGTCGCTGGCGGGCATCCCCGCGATCTCGATTCCCTGCGGGTTGGCCTCCGATGGCGACGGGCCACAGCTGCCGGTGGGGCTGCAGATCGCCGGCAGGGTGTTCAGCGAGAACCGTTTGCTGGACGCCGCGTACGCGCTGGAGCAGGCGCTCGACTTCGACGGGAGCCCTGCACGTGTCTGAGTACGAGCCGGTGATCGGCCTGGAGATCCACATCCAGCTGGCCACTGTGACGAAGATGTTTTGCGGCTGCGAGCTGGGCTTCGGCGAGCCGCCGAACACCCGCACCTGCCCGGTGTGCCTCGGCTTGCCGGGCGCGCTGCCGGTGGCCAACGCGCGCGCGGTGCACTTCGGCTTGATGATCGGCCTCGCGCTCGGCTGCGAGCTGGCGCCGCGCTCGATTTTCCATCGCAAGAACTACTTCTATCCCGACCTACCGAAGGGGTACCAGATCTCCCAGTACGACTCGCCGCTGTGCCGCGGCGGGCGCTTGGGGGAGGTGCGCATCCACCGCGTGCATTTGGAGGACGACGCCGCCAAGCTGGTGCACATCGGCGCGTCCGGACGGATCCACGGCTCGGATGCGAGCATCGTCGACTTCAACCGCGGCGGCACGCCGCTGGCGGAGATCGTGACCGAGCCCGATCTGCGCTCCGCCGATCAGGCGGGCGAGTGGCTGCGGCTGCTGCGCACGACGATGCGCCAGCTGGGCGTGAGCGACGTGAACATGGAGGAGGGGTCGTTGCGCTGCGACGCCAACATCTCGCTGCGACCCGCCGGCAGCGAGCAGCTGGGCGTGAAGACGGAGCTGAAGAACATGAACTCGTTCCGCTTCATCGAACGCGGCATCCGCGCCGAGGTGGCCCGCCAGGAGCGGATCCTCCGCGAAGGCGGCCGCGTGGAACAGGAGACGCTGCACTTCGACCCCGCCAGTGAGCGCATCACCTCACTGCGCAGCAAGGAGGAGGCGCACGACTACCGCTACTTCCCCGAGCCCGACCTGGTGCCGGTGGCGATCGAGGCGGCGATGCTCCAGGCGGCGAGCGCGGCGCTGCCGGAGCTGCCGGCGGCGCGCGAAGAGCGATTGCGCGACGCGGTGGGCCTGTCCGCCGACAGCGCCCATCTGCTGGCGTTCCGCCCCGAGCTGGGCGACTATTTCGAGGCGGCGCTGAGTGCCGCCGGCGACCCGGCGCCTCCCGCGCAGATGCTGGCCAACTGGGTGACCGGCGACCTGCTGGCGCGGCTGGTGGCACAGGCGCCGGCCGGGCAGGGGACGGGCGGCGATGAGGAGGAGGAGGGGAGGGGCAGCGAGCGCAGCGACACGGCGGTCGGAGATCCTTCGCGCTCGCGTGTGGGGCCCGCTGCGCTGGCGACGTTGGTGGGGCTGGTGGCCGCCAAACGGATCAGCGTCGGTGCCGGCCGGCAGGTGCTCGACCGCCTCGTGGCCGAAGGCGGCGAGCCGCGGGAGATCGTGGCGGCCGAGGGCCTCGAGGCGATGGGAGGCGGCGAGGAGCTGGCCGTGGCCGTGGCCGCGGCGATCGCCGCCCACCCCGAGGCGGCGGCCAACATGCGCGACGGCAGCGCCAAGGCGATCGGTCCGATCGTGGGCCATGTGATGCGTGCCACCAAGGGCCGCGCCGACGGCGGCGCGGTGACGCGGCTGGTGCACGAGCAGCTCGGGCTCTGAGCGCTCGCGCGCAACCGCCACACCGCTCCCATCCACATCTTGGACTGCGGGCCAAAGGCAAAACGGCCGCCGGCGGGCAATATGCTGACCATGAACCCTCCACGCCCAACCCAATCGTCGTCCGGCCGGCGGTTTCTTCTACTGCCGGAGGGCGACCCTGGGAGCCCTGCTCACCCCGCCCAGAGGCCAGCGGTAAGGCGCTATCGCCTGGCCGGCATCGGGCGGGGAGGGCGTTCACTCCCGCTCGACGGTACCGATCTCGCCACGGCGCGCATCGTGGGCGAGTTCGGGCGCCTTCGCTCGTTCGGATAGCCAACAACCAAGCCTCAGGATCGCCCGGCCCCGCATGTGGTCAAAGGGCGGCGGGCGGTCCCGAGATCTCGCCCCCGCGGTTCCCCTCTACCGCGGGATTGGCGGAGCAGGCCGCGTGCGGCCGGGCCGGGGCAGGAGCCCCCGCCCGGCCGTATCGCCTATTGCCCACTCGCCACGCGCTACGATCTACTTGATCGCATGAGCCAGCCACCTGCACAGTCGTCGTCGCGCTCGCTGGGCCGCACGGTGGTGGCCGGGTTGATCGTGCTGTTGGCCGGCTATGTGCTGCTGAAGATCGTGATCGGCATTGCGCTGGTCGTCGTGGGGCCGCTGTTGGCGATCCTCGCGATCGTCGCCCTCATCTGGGCCCTGCGCGTCCTTCTCTGAGGCGGGGTCGCTCATGGGCTACGTGGCGATCGCCCTGGGCTTCGCTTTTGCTGGCGGGATCGTCGGCCGCGTGAAGGGCAGCTCGTTTGTGCTGTGGTTTCTGATCTCCGGCGCCATCCCCCTGTTCGGCCTGCTGGCGGCGATCGCGTATCGGATGGAGAGCAACGAGCTGCGCCGCCGCTGCCCCCAATGCGGGCGCGTGACCAAGATCTACGACGCGCTCTGCACACGCTGCGGCGCCGAGCTCGAGTTTCCGGAGACGGTGATCGCCCCGGAATCGTGGAAGCCTCCCTCCACGGCGTGAGCCGCCGCGCGACCCGCGTCGCGGCCCGGCGTGCGCGCCCGGGTTAGGCCAGCCCATTAGGGATCCCGAACCGCGGCACGCTCTATAAAGCTTGGGGATGAGCGCCAAGGCTCCCTCGGTACCCGCGCACGATTCGCTGATCGCGCGTCTGATCCACCGCGCCGGTTTTCCCGACGAGCGCGACTTCGTGCTGCGCGTGGTGCAGCCGGCGCTGGTGGGGATGATCGATGGGACCGTCTCCTCGCTGCCACCGATTTTCGCGGCGGCGATCTCGGCCAACTCGCACGTGGCGCTGGTGGTGGGCTTCTCCACCGCGCTCGGCGCCGGCGTCAGCATGGGCTGGTCGGAGGCGCTGTCAGACACCGGCGAGGAGACCGGTCGTGGCTCGGCGGTGGTGCGCGGCATGATCACCGGCGGCATGACCACACTGGGCGGCATTTTCCACACGCTGCCGTTTTTGATCAGCGATGTTCACCGCGCGCTGATCGTCGCCGGGTGCGTGGTCGCCTTCGAGTTGTTTGCGATCGCATGGGTGCGCAAACGCTTCCTGCACGTCTCCCTGCGCTCGTCGCTGCTGGTGGTCACCGTCGGCGGCGTCATTGCCTTGTCGATCGGGATCGCAATTGGGTCCTCCTGACGGCCGGCGGTACACACCGCCTCGCGGCGGTCGCATCAACTTTTCGGATGCCAACCGGGCGGCGCTCCGCAGAAGGCTGAAAACCCGCTGGTACACTCCCTTTTTGGCCCGTTCGAGTGCAGTGGAAAGGCGGTAAGGCGGATATGCGCGCGGTTGACGCATTGATGGAATGCCTCAAGGCGGAGGGCGTGGAGGTGGTGTTCGGTTTGCCGGGCGGCGCCAACCTGCCCACCTACGACGCGTTCGTCGACGCCGGCATCCGCCACATCCTCGTCCGCCACGAGGCCGGCGGCGGGCACGCCGCCGAGGGGTATGCGAAGGCGAGCGGCAAAGTGGGCGTGGCGTTCGCCACCTCCGGCCCCGGCGCCACCAACTTGATCACGCCGATCTGCGACGCGATGATGGACTCGGTGCCGGTGGTGTTCATCACCGGCCAGGTGCGTACCGAGCTGCTGGGCACCGACGGCTTCCAGGAGGCCGACACGATCGGCATCACGATGCCGGTGGTGAAGCACTCGTTCATGATCCAGCACCCGCTGGAGATCCCGCGCGCGATCCACGAGGCCTTCCACATCGCCTCCAGCGGCCGCCCCGGCCCGGTGCTGGTGGACATCCCCCAGGATCTGTCGCGCGCGGAGATCGCCTACGAGCCGGTCACCGACGTGCGTTTGCCGGGCTACCAGCCGACGCTGGAGGGCAACCAGAAGCAGATCCGCCAGGCCGCCAAGGCGCTGGCGGCGGCGCAGCGCCCGGTGATCTACGCCGGCGGCGGTGTGGTCAACGCCAACGCCTCCGCCGAGCTGATCGAGCTGGCCGCCAGCGACCGCTTCCCGGTCACCTGCACGCTGATGGGCCTCGGGGCCTTCCCGGCGCGGATCGGACCCGACGGCGCCGGCGCCGGTGACGGGCAGCCCAACCCGCAGTGGCTGGGGATGCTCGGCATGCACGGCACGCGCGCCGCCAACTACGCGATGGACGAGGCCGATCTGATCTGCGCGGTGGGCGCCCGCTTCGACGACCGCATCACCGGCAAGCTGTCGGAGTTCGCCCCGCGCGCCAAGTTCATCCACATCGACGTGGACCCGGCGGAGATCTCCAAGAACGTTCCGGCCCACATCCCGATCGTGGGCGACGCCCGCCATGTGCTGGGCAAGCTGGCGGTGGAGTACCGCGCCCTGGAGCCCAACCCGGCGCGCCTGGAGGAGTGGTGGGAGCGGATCGAAGGGTGGCGCAAGCAGTACCCGCTGCGCTACGAGGACTCCACCGACGCCGAGATCAAGCCCCAGTACCTGATCCAGGCGCTGCACGAGGCCACCGGCGGCGAGGCCATCATCTCCAGCGACGTCGGCCAGCACCAGATGTGGACGGCCCAGTACTACGACTTCCCGGCGCCGCGTCGCTGGATCAACTCGGGCGGCCTGGGCACGATGGGTTTCGGGCTGCCGGCCGCGATGGGCGCCGCCGTGGGCTGCCCCGACCGCCTGGTGTGCTGTGTGGCGGGCGACGGCTCGGTGCAGATGAACGCTCAGGAGCTGGCCACCTGCGCGCAGGAGCAGATCCCGATCAAGGTGTTCATCATGAACAACGGCTACCTCGGCATGGTGCGCCAGTGGCAGGAGCTGTTTTGGGACGGCCGCTATTCGCACGTGGACATGGGCAAATACCCCGATTTCGTCAAGCTGGCCGAGGCGTACGGCGCTACGGGGATGCGCTTCGAGGACAAGCACACGCTGGTGGACGACATCAAGCGCGCGATCGCCACCGAGGGCCCGGTGGTGGTGGACGTGCGCGTGACTCGCGAGGAGAACACCTTCCCGATGATCCCCGCCGGCCAGGCTGCGCGGGAGATGGTGGGGTGAGCGCGGCGATGGGAGAGCCCGCCACCAAGGCCCCGCTGAGCCTCGCCGAGCTGGAAGTCTCCGGCAACCTGCGCACGGGGCGCAAGCACGTGCTGTCGATCCTTGTGGAAAACAAGTCCGGCGTGCTGACCCGCATCGCCGGGCTGTTTGCGCGCCGCGGCTTCAACATCGACACGCTCACAGTGGGCCCCACCGACGACGAGCGCGTGTCGCGCGTGACGCTCACGGTGGACGGCGCGCTGCACCCGATCGACCAGGTCACCAAGCAGCTGCACAAGCTGGTGAACGTGCTGAAGATCCGCGACCTCGACCCCGGCGACACGGTGTCGCGCGAGCTGGCGATGTTCAAGGTCGCCGCCGACGGCGCCCAGCGCGGCGAGCTGATGCAGATCACCGAGATCTTCCGCGGCAAGGTGGTGGACGTCACCAAGCGCTCGATCATCGTCGAGATCACCGGCACCACCGAAAAGATCCAGGCGTTCGAGGACATGGTGCGCCCGTTCGGTTTGATCGAGATGATGCGCACCGGCGAGATAGCGATTGCCAGGGGACGCAGCGAGACCTGAGGGTCGGGGAGCGGCGCATATCTGCGTCCTCGGTCGCTCGTGTGCGGAGCACACTTCGCTCCCTGCGTCCTTGATCTGCTTGCTCCCCGACCCTCAGGGGAGCGTGCCCGGGCGGGGACACGGGAAGCGCTTGTACTAGGCTCAGACTGGTAGCCACTCCCGCATGGCCCGCATTTCAACGGATACACCTCCCAGCGCACGGGCGGATTCCCCTTTCGCCCCGTTCCTCCTCGCCAACGTCGACCGCGAGCGGCTGAGCGCACGGCTGCAGCTTGCGGTCAAGCGTGCTCGCCGCAGCGGCCGCGAGACGCTGGCGGCGCTGACGCTGGCGCTGCCGGCGGGCATTGACCCCAGCGCTGTGGTGGCCGCCTCGCGGCGCCCCGGAGAGCCGTGGTTTCTGTTAGAGCAGCCCGAGCGCGGAGCGCGCGTGCTGGCGGCGCTCGGCGAGGTCGTCCACCTGACGGCCGCCGGCAAGGAGCGGTTTGCCACGGTGGCCGATCGCTGGCGCGCGCTGGCCGCGGCGGCCGTGGGCGACCCCCCGGAGGAGTCCTCCGACCTCGCTGCCGCCGGCGCCGGGCCGGTGGCGTTGGGCGGCTTCGCGTTCGCCCCCGCCGGTGGTGAGGACCCGACCTGGAGCGGATTCGCGCCGGCCTCGCTGGTGGTGCCCGAGGTGGCGCTCACCCGCCGCCGTTCCCCGACCGACGGGCGTGACCACGTCCGCATGATGGTGTGCGCGCTGGCCGCGCCCGACGACACCGCGCAGGAGTTGCTGGCGCGGTTGGAGCGCCGCGTGGGGGAGCTGCGCGAACGGCCGCTGCCGCTGCTTGATCCGGCACCCGCCGGGCGCTATCGGGTCGCCAGCGCCATGCCCCCCGAGCACTACGAAGCGGCGGTGGCGCGGGCGGTCGAGCTGATCCGCGCGGGCCGGCTGGAGAAGGTGGTGTTGGCGCGCGAGGTGCAGGTGCACGCGAGCGGGGGGGCTTCCAACTTCGACCCCGCCGCGCTGTTTGGAGTGTTGCGCGAGGGCTTCCCTTCGTGCACGGTGTTCTGCGTGGGCCGCGACGACGCCGCGTTCGTGGCGGCCAGCCCGGAGCTGCTGGTGCGCCGCGAGGGACACCGCGTCAGCACGCTGGCGCTGGCCGGATCGATGCGCCGCAGCGCCGACCCCGCCGTCGACGACCATCTCGGCGCGCAGCTGATGCACTCCGAGAAGGACCGCGAGGAGCACGCGATCGTGATTCGCCGGATCGAGCGCACGCTGCGCCAGCACGCGCTGTGGACCGCCGCCCCGCCTGACCCCACGCTGGTGAAGGTGGCCAACATCCAGCACCTGGCCACGCCGATCCGCGCGCAGCTGGCGCAGCCGCTGGACGTGATCGAGCTGCTGGAGCTGATGCACCCCACGCCCGCCGTGGGCGGCGAGCCGCTCGCCACCGCGCGCCCGCTGATCCCCGCGTTGGAGGGCCTCGACCGCGGCTGGTACGCCGGCCCGGTGGGCTGGGCCGACGCCACCGGCGACGGTGAGTTTTGCGTCGCGCTGCGCTGCGCGCTCTTGCGCGACCGCGTCGCCCGCTGCTACGCCGGCGTCGGCGTCGTGCGCGACTCCGATCCCGCCGCGGAGCTGGCCGAGACCGAGGTGAAGCTGGCGGCGCTGCTGCCTCTACTCGCGGGGTAGGGTGGCATCGGTCACTCGATCGCGAGCAGTGCTGCCGCTCGCTCGCGGATGGCGGCGGCAAAGGCGCTGAAGCTCAAGTCTGGCGAGGGCTCATGGATGGGCGATAAGGGGTCGGCTGAGGCGGTGACGAAACACGCCGCGTCATATAGGCCGCCGTAGACGAGTCGGCGGCAGAGGATCTCATAGCGCTGCTTGTAGGAGGCGCCGATGAAGACTGGATCCACCGCGAAAAACGGCTGTTTGACTTGGACCGGCCTGGTGGAGCCGGGTGCCTCCTCAAGCAGGAAGAGGTAACCCAGCCACGGGTGCACTTGGCCGAATAGACCCTCCTCATACGCGTGGCGGATGTCAATGGCGCTGCCGATGGCCTCCTCGCTGCGGTTGTTGTAGTTGTTGCCAAATGAAGGACCGACCTGGCTCTTGAACTCGATTGCCGCCGCCAGGGTGTCGCCGTGGACGACCACCAGGTCCCATTTCTTCTCCGGTCGAAAATAGCCGGGCAACTCGATGGAGGATTCGCGGCTGACGCTGGATGGAGCAAAACCCGCATCGATGAAGATCGACTCCATCAGCTGCGCCATGGCATCCATGTGCGCTCCACCGGTAACCGCTCCGCGTCGGCCGGCGTCCACCCGCCCGCTTTCGCGCTGTTTTTGAGCTTGACTCTCACGCACCGCCCAGGACCGGCGAACGGCGGCCTCGAATGCCTCCTGATCCATTCTGCAGGAGTAGTTCGCGCTCGCGCCGCTCGCTCCTACCGCGGAAGTTCTTTCAATCCGTAGGCGTCGAGTGCGGCTGCTGTGGCTCGCTCGACATCCCGGGTGGCGAATGCGAGCTCAAGCTGTCGGCGGGTGCGGCTGGTGATCGAGTCGGTGAGGGGTACACGAATCCGTCGCAGATACTGCGCTTGAAAGCGCAGGTATCCCCCGCGCATTCGTACTGCATAGCTTTCGATGAACATCTGCGCGACGCCAGAGAGAAGCAGTCCCCCGAGCACCTCGGGGTTCCATCGCTTGCTCACCACCCAGTAGAGATTGTGGTGGGGGTATGTACCGCCCTGGTCGAGCACCGGATGAATCGCCGCCTTGATGTCTGGGATCAGCAGCTTGGGCATCGTGATGAGCGAGTGACTTACCCGATCGATCGTGCGATACCACTGCTGTGGCCGTCGACCAGCCACATTGCGGGCGCGAAGTGCCATGGCATTGGCCTTGAAGTAGTCGCGCAAACGCGGGTAGACGTCGAGCGATACGAGCGCTCCGGTGTCACCGTCCCACGGATTTACGAGATAAGTTCCGGACCAGAGCAGCTGACCGCTCAGTGTGTCGCGCGCCATGGCCAGCGGCAGTAGTCGATCACGCTCGACCAGCGTCGGGTTGCTGATCACAAAAACGCGGTCGGCGCCGGTCGCGACACCGATGCCGACACGTGTGCCGGTCGCGCCGTCCTCCAGCGCAGGCAACCTGCGCTCCAGGCCGGCCACGAGCGCGAGCCGCTCCGGAGTGCCCGTTGGCCAGGACGACATGCCTTCAAACCAGGCCGGCAGACGCGCCGCCTCAAACCCCGGATCGCTCAGCTTGGCACCGTTCTTGCGGCTCGCCCAGATGCGAACACGGCGAGCCGCGTGCTCGTCGAAGCTCTTGTGCGCCGTGGCGACGACCGCGTGTCGTTGCGCCTGACGACGGAGGATCGTGATCGACGGATAAGCGCTCACCTCCTCCTCGAATGCATCGACGTCGTGCATCTCGATCACCGTCTCGACGGCAAACCTGTCGGCAACCATTCCGCGCAAACGTTGCCCATACTGGTTGCGCATCCAACGATCGGCGCAGATGAAACCAAGTGCGCCGCTGGGGCGCAGCGCGTTCAAACCGACCTCGAAGAAGCCGACATACACATCCGATCGCCCCGCCATCGTCCGGCACACACGGCGGTAGGCCCTGCTGCGCGCAGCCGGAACTGCCTCCAGCCGGATGTAGGGTGGGTTGCCGATTACGAAATCTGCGGTGCCGACCTCACGGGGCCCCAATAGGAAGTCCTCACGAGCCACCCAGCCGCTTACAAGCTCCCGCGCGTCGCCGATGCCCCAGCGGTCAGCCAGAAGCCGCTCCTCGGCCACGCGGCGGCTCTGCGCAACGTGCGCGGGCTGTAGGTCGCACGCGCGGATGGCGCCGGCCGCCTCGCCGATCTGTCTTCCATGCCGGCGGCATGAGCGCGACAATCGCTCGACCATCGGGCCGAGGAACGCGCCGTCGCCACATGCCGGCTCAACGGCTCGCATCGCGGCCAAGTCGCGTCTGTCGACGTACCCTACAAGATCCAAAACCAGCTCGACAACCCAGCGTCGAGTGAAGACGGCACCGTACTCCTGGTTAGCCGACGAAGACGCCTTTGCCTCGCCGCCGACTGCTTGCCGTTGCGCATATGCCATGCGACCGAGACTACCGACGGCCTGCGACGGCTCTGTCCGCGCAGCTCGACAATACTCCGCGGGGTAGGCCTTCCGGCTCAGGCGCCGACCGTGGCGAGCCTTACCACCAGCTTGCCCGGATTGCCTTGCTCGCCGGGGAAGATGAGCTTGACGGTGAAGCGTTTGCGGTTGCGCGAGATGCTTTTGCCGGTGATTTTGACGGCGTGCGCCCGGGCGCCGACGATGCGAGCGCTGGCGCTCTTGATTGCCCGTTTGGGCTTGGCGCTGAACGTATAGGTGGCGTAGCCGTTGAAGCCGACCGTCCGCTGGACCTTGGGCTTGAGGGTGTAGGCGTTGATGAGGATCGCGGGCGCCCCCGGGCGGGCGCGGGGTGCGGCGCCAGCGGTGCCGGGCACGGCGTTTACGGCGACTGCCACCGCGGCAAGCGCGAACGCGGCTGGGCGCCGAAGCTGGTGGGAGGCGCGGTGGTTGGTGTGAGGCGATGCTGTGGAGATCATGGCTTGCAGTGTAGGCGTCGCCCGCCATCGCATTGCCGCGATCAGGCACCGTCGAGCGTTTGGGCGACTGCCTCCCACGCGCGCCGGTGCAGCACCACGTTCTCTGCCCGGTCGGTGCGCACTTCGATGATCCCGGCGCGGCGCGGGCGCTGCGTGAGCGCGCGCTCGATGGCGACCCGGAAAGCCGGCACGTCGGCAACCGTCTCGTGCTCCAGCCCATACAGCCGCGCGGCCTGCGCGAAGTCGAGGCCGGTGGGGGTGGCGATGTGGCGGGTGTAGAGGTCTTCCTCCGCCGGGTCGCCGCCGGTGCTCCGCTGGCCGCAGTCCGTGCCTCCCCGCGCCATCGGCGATTCCGCGCCCCTCCGCGCCATCGGCGATTGCGCGACCGGGAGGAAGTCGAAGATGCCGCCGCCGCCGTTGTCGATCAGCACGATCGTCAGCTCCAACTCCAGTCGCCGCGCGGCCAGCAGGCCACCGATGTCGTGGGCGAGCGCGACGTCGCCGATCAGCAGCACCACCGGGCCCTCGCCGGCGGCGGCCGCGCCGAAGGCGCTGGAGACGGTGCCGTCGATGCCGTTGGCGCCGCGGTTGCACAGCACGCGCGGCGGGTCGTCCCGCACCGGCCAGAAGCTCTCGATCTCGCGCACCGGCATCGAGGAGGCCACGAACAGCGTGGCCTCGGCTCCCAGCAGCACGCCCAGCTCGGCAGCCACCGCCGGCTCGCTGAGGCCGCCGGCGCCGATCACCCCCAGCAGCGCCTCGGCGGCGCGCTCGTCGGCGCTGCGCCAGCCCGCCAGCCAATCGGGGTCGGCCCGCGGCGCAACCTCACCCGCGGACGCGGCGTCGGCGAGCGCCCGCAGCGCCGCCGCGGGCTCCAGTGCGAAGCGCCGGCACAGCACCGCGTCGGGGTCCTGCCAGCCGTCCTCGTGGTCGAGCGCCGCCTGCGGGACGTGGGACATGCCGGCCAACCAGGCACGCAGCGGCTTGGAGGTGGGCAGGTCGCCGACGCGCACCACGATGTCGGGCGTGGCGCCGGCGGCGAACGCGGGGTGGCGCAACAGCACGTCGTAGTGCGCCACCGCCGCCGGACCGCGGCGCGCGCCCGAAAGCGGATCGGCCAGCAGCGGCCAGCCGGTGGCGGCGCAGAACGCCGAGGCGGCCTCGCCGAGCGGGGTGTGGCGCTCGTGCCGTCCCGCCACCACCACCCCCCGAGGGTGCGCGGCGAGCGCACCGGCGAGCGACCGCGCATCGTCGGGCGCTGACAGCCGCGCCGGCGAGCAGGTCACGAGCGGGCGGCCGTCCGGCCTGCCGGTGGGGTCGGCCGGCAGCTCGATGTCCTCGCTGCTCACCAGCGGCTCGCGCAGCGCGAAGTTGAGGTGCACCACGCCCGGCCGGCCTTCCAGTGTGCGCCAGTAGGCACGGCAGGCAAGCGTGCGCATCCAGTGCATCCTCGCCTCCGCCTCTTCTGACATCGCCGCGTCACCGCCCATGTCGGGGATGTCGAGGGCGTGCGTACCCACCTCGAAAAACCACTTAGCCGCAGTGCCGTACAACTTCACCTGGTCGATCGTCTGTCCCGCGCCGTTCTCGCGGAGCTCCGGTGGTCGGTCGGCCGTGAGGATCAGCAGCGGCACGCCTGCCTCGTGCGCCTCGATCGCGGCCGGCAGCAGCTCGGCGACGGCGGTGCCGGAGGTGCACGTGACCGCCGCCGGTAGGCCGGTGGCCTTGGCGAGCCCCAGCGCGAAGAAGCCGGAGCAGCGCTCGTCGATGTGCGAGTGGCAGCGTACCCGCGGCTCGCTCGCGAGGCTCAATACCAGCGGTGTGCAGCGCGAACCGGGCGATGTGCAGGCGTCGCGCAGCCCGCACCGCGCCAGCTCGTCCACGAACGCGCGCAGCAGCAGGTGGGTGTCGGTGGCGGTGGCCATAGGATCGCGATGTGAGCGAAAACGTCGTTTTGTTGCACGGCTTCGGCGGCACACACCGCGCCTGGGACGGCGTGGTGGGGCTACTCGAGCGTGAACGGTACCGCCCGCTGGCGCTCGACCTCTCCGGCCACGGCGCCGCCGCCGACGCGTTGCGGCCGATCTCGTTTGGGGGCTGCGTCGAGCAGGTGCTGGCCGCCAGCCCTCCCGGCTTCGCGCTGTGCGGCTACTCGCTTGGCGGTCGCGTGGCGTTGCACGTGGCGCTGGCGGCGCCCGAGCGAGTCGAGCGACTGGTGTTGATCGGCGTCAACCCCGGCATCGAAGACGGCGCCGAGCGCGAAGCGCGGCGCCGTGCCGATCTGGTGCTGGCTGACGACCTCCAACAGAAGCCCTACGAGGAGTTCATCGAGCGCTGGCGAACCCAGCCGCTGTTCGCCGCCGACCCCCCGGAGGTCGGCGCGCTGGCCCGCGCCGACCAGCGCCGCAACCGCCCCGACGCGCTGGCCGCCGCGATGCGCGGCCTCAGTCTGGGGGAGATGCAGCCACTGTGGCACCGCCTGAAGGAGCTGTCGATGCCGGTGACGGTGCTGGTGGGCGAGCGCGACGAGAAGTTTTGCGCGCTCGGCCGGCGGATGGCGGAGCTGCTGCCCGCCGGCCGTCTCGTGGTGGCGCCCGGCGGCCACGGGCTGCCGCTGGAGAATCCCGCCGCGGTCGCTCAGGCGCTGTCACTCTGAAGTGGCTCCACCCCGAGTCCGGGGGCCGACGGCACCGCGATTCGCCCGGTCCGCACCGTCAGCGGGTCGTCGAGGTCCTCGAACAGGCCGAGCGTGGCCAGGCCGCACGGTGGCAGCGGGCCGCGCGAGGCCAAAGCGGCAGCGGCGTGCACAGCGGCGGCGATGCCCAGCGGGCCGTCGAGCGTGGAGGCGAGGTACACCTCGGCGCCCGACGCGCGCACCAGCGCGGCGGCGGCCAGCAAGCCGGCGATGCCGCCGCAGCGGGAGATCTTCAAACACACCGCGTCGGCCACGCCTGCCCCCAGCGCGCCGTGCTCGGCCGCGGTCTCGTCGATCGCCACGCGCGCGGCCACGCGCTCGCGCACCTCGCGCACCGCCCGCAAGCCGTGCGTGGGCTCCTCCACCAGCTCCAAGCCAACCGGGTGCAGCGCTTCGATCGCGCTCACCGCCTGCTCCACGTCCCACGCGCCGTTGGCGTCCACGCGCAGCGCCACATGCGGGCCCACCGCGGCTCGCACCGCCGCCAGGCGCCCGGCATCGTCACCGACGCCCACCTTCACCTTCACGCACTCATACCCGGCCGCCGCTGCCCGCGCGGCCTGCTCGGCGGCCGCAGCGCGGTCGGTGGCGGCCACGGTGGCGTTCACGGTCACCTCGCTCGCTGGCGCGTCGGTGAGCAGCGCCGCCACCGGCCTGCCGGCGCGGCGCCCGGCGCGGTCCCACAGCGCGAGGTCGATCGCCGCCAGCGCCTGGGGCAGGTCCGCGACGCGCCGGCACGCCTCGATCAGCTGCGCCCCGGTGGCGGCCGCCGACTGCATCAGCACCGGCCGGTAAGCCTCCAGCGCTGCGTGCACGCGGGCGAGGCTGACGCCGTCGTAAGGCTCCAACGGCGCCGCTTCGCCGTACCCGCAGAGGCCGTCGGCGTCGGCGAGCGTCACCGTCAGCAGCGTGCGCTCGTTCACCGTTCCGTAGGAGGTGGCGAACGGGGTGCGCAGACGCAGCGTCCGCTCGGCGACGGTCAGCTGCATCCGACCGACCGTCCGCCCGCGCGCCTCAAGCTGGTTGGGCTCCGGTTGGACAACACCACTCAGCAACCCCACCCCTCATCCCCCAATCCCTCCACTGGCGAGAATCCCCGCCGCAAACAGCAGACAGAACAGCAGCTGCAACAGGCCCGTGCGTGCCAGCGCGCCGTTCAGCGCGGGGCCGTCCAGGCGGGTGCGCACGGTGCGCGTGAGCGACACCGCCAGCGGAATCGCCGCCCAGGGGAGCAACAGCCACGCGGTCATCGAGCCCAGCGGCCACGGCAGCGGGGCGGCGAGGAACGCGATCGCCAGCATCGCCGTGTACAGCTGGCGCGTGCGCGCCCGGCCGAGGCGCACGGCGAGCGTGCGCTTGCCGGCACGGCGGTCGGTGTCGATGTCGCGCACGTTGTTCACCACGAGGATCGCGCTCGCCAGCAAACCCACCGGCACCGCGCACGCGAATGCCTGCCAGGGGAGGTGCTGCACCTGCACGTAGTACGAGCCGGCCACCGCCACGATCCCGAAAAAGAGAAACACGAACAGCTCGCCCAGCCCTTCGTAGCCGTACGGGCGGGGGCCGCCGGTGTAAAGCACGCCGGCAAGGATCGACGCCGCCCCGACCGCCAGCAGGCCCCAGCCGGCGACGGAGATCAGGTACGCGCCGCACAGGATCGACAGCCCGAACGTCACATACGTGGCGATCAGCACCTGGCGCGGGGGCACCAACCCGCCGGCGGTCACCCGCACCGGCCCCAACCGATCCTCGGTGTCGGCACCGCGGCGCGCGTCGGAGTAGTCGTTGGACAAATTGGTGCCCACCTGGATGAACACCGCCCCCAGCAGCGCCGCCACGAACGCCAGCGCGCGGAAGCTGCCGTCGCCGAGCGCCAGCGACGTGCCCACCAGCACCGGGGCGATCGCCGCCGGCAGCGTGCGCACGCGCGCCGCCATCACCCAGATCCGCACCGCGCTGGCCTCGCGGTGGGCGGCGATCGCCGACACTCGCTCACGCCCTCCGGGGGAAGCGCGAGAAGTCGGGGGCGCGCTTCTCGCGGTAGGCATCGCGGCCCTCCTGCGCCTCCTCGCTGCCGTAAAACAGGAGGTTGGCGTCGTGCGCCAGCTGCTGCACGCCGGCGAGACCGTCTTCGGCGGCGTTGAACGACGCCTTCAACAGGCGCAGCGCAAACGGGGAGAGAGCCAGCATCTCCCGGCACCACGCCACCGTCTCCTCCTCCAGCCGCTCCAATGGCACCACCGTGTTCACCAACCCCATCTCCAGAGCCTCCGGAGCGGTGTACTGGCGGCACAGAAACCAGATCTCCTTCGCCTTCTTCGGACCCACCTGGTTGGCCAGCAGCCCTGCGCCGAAGCCGCCGTCGAAGGAGCCCACGCGCGGGCCCACCTGGCCGAAGCGGGCGTTCTCGGCGGCGATCGTCAGATCGCACACCAGATGCAGCACGTGGCCGCCGCCGATCGCATACCCGGCCACCATCGCCACCACCGGCTTCGGCAACCGGCGGATCTGCACGTGCAGGTCGGTTACGTGAAAGCGGCCCGGGCGGGTGGGATCCGGATTACCGGCCGCATCCTCGGCGAGGTAGCCGGAGTCGCCGCGCACGCGTTGGTCGCCGCCGGCGCAAAACGCCAGCGGCCCCTCCCCGGTGAGCACGATCGCGCCCACCTCCAGATCCTCGTGCGCCTGCGTCAGCGCGCGCGAGATCTCGATCACGGTCAGCGGGCGGAAGGCGTTGCGCACCTCCGGGCGGTCGATCGTGATCTTCGCGATCCCCCCGTCGGATGACTTCTCGTAACGGATGTCGGTGTATTCGCCTGAGGCGGTCCATGTGGTTGGCATGCGCGAAGGCTAGCTTGCGCCTCCCCAACGGGTTGGCCCAGCCGGCGAGGTCAAGCGAATGCCCGGCTGCGGCTAGCCTTGTCGGGATGGCGGTGACGGCATGGCTTCAGCGGGCGGCGGCCACGCGCCCCCACGCGCTCGCGGTCGCGGTCCCGGGGAACGGCAAGCACCCGGCGCGCTCCTGCACCTATGCGGAGCTGCTCGCCCTGGCCCGCGCCGGCGCCGACCATCTCGCCGCGCGCGGGGCGGCGCCCGGGGAGCGCGTGGCGATCGCGCTCCCCGCCGGCCTCGACTTCGCCTGTGCGCTGCACGCCTGTCTGCTGCTCGGCGCCGTCGCCGTGCCGGTCGACCCGCGCCTCGGCCCGCGCGAGCGGGCGGCGATCCTCGACGGGGCCGCGGTTGTCGTCGAGGAGCCGCTGCCGGCGGTGCCCCACGTCCCGTCGGGCAGTTGGTTGGCGTCCAAAAAGAATGCACACAACCTCGACGCGGTGGCGGCGGTGATCCACACGTCGGGCACCACCTCCGCACCCAAGCCGGTGGAGCTGACGTACGGCAACTTCCTGTGGAGCGCGCTCGGGTCGGCGGTTGCGCTGGGCCTCGACCCCGACGAGCGGTGGCTGTGCAACCTGCCGCTGTCGCACGTCGGCGGCCTGTCGATCTTGCTGCGCAGCGCGATCTACGGCACCACCGCCGTCGTGCACGAGCGTTTCGACACGGAGCTGACGCTGCGCGCCCTCACGGCGCCGCCCGGGGAGGCCGTCACGCTCGTCTCGCTGGTCGCCACCACGCTCGCGCGCCTGCTCGATGCCGGCTTGGAAAGCCCGTCGGCGCTGCGCTGCGCGCTCACCGGCGGCGGCCCGGTCCCGGCGGCGCTGCTCGCGCGCGCACACGACGCTGGGGTGCCGGTGAGCCTCACCTACGGTCTGACGGAGGCCTGCTCGCAGGTCACGACCCTGCCGCTCGCCGTGGCGGCGCGTGCCGTGGATACCCCCGGCGGACCCCCCACGGCGGGCCCGCCGCTGTTCTGCACGCGGGTGCGGACGGCCGCCGACGGCGAGATCGAGGTCTGCGGCCCAACCGTGGCCCGGGGCGCGGCCGGCGCCGACGGCTGGTTGCGAACCGGGGATTTAGGTACATTGACAGCCGAGGGAGGTCTGGTGGTGACCGGACGCAAGGCCGACACGATCGTCAGCGGAGGTGAGAACGTGGCGCCCACGGAGGTGGAGGCCGCGCTCGAGGAGCACCCGGGCGTGCTCGAGGCCGCCGCCCTCGCTCGCGCCGACGAGCGCTGGGGCGAGGCGGTCACCGCGCTGGTGGTGGCGCGGCCCGGCGCGCAACTGCTGGCCGACCCCCGATCGGTCGAGGAGTTGCGCCGCCACTGCGCCGCGCGGCTGGCCCCCTACAAGGTGCCCAAGGAGATCGCGTTGGTGGAGGGCCCGCTGCCGCGCACGCGCTCGGGCAAGCTGCTGCGCAGGGAGCTCACACATGAGTAGGGAGGGATCGTCCGAGGCGCACCCCGGCGCCTCGCGGGTCGCCGCCGCCGCCGAGGAGCATCGTCGCCGCGGGGCGGCGCTGTGGGAGGAGGCGGCCAGCGGCTGGGTGCGCCGCCAGGAGGCCGTCAGAGAGTTGGGGGCGCCGGTCGCGCACTGGCTCGTGGAGGCGGTCGAGCCGCAGCCCGGCCAGCGGATCCTGGAGTTGGCGGCCGGCCTGGGGGAGGTCGGGTTCCTGGCGGCCGAACTGGTGGCCCCCACCGGCGGCGTAATCCTCTCCGATCAGGCCGAAGCGATGCTCGAGGGGGCCCGCCGGCGCGCGGTGGAATTGGATCTCACCAACATCGAGTTCCAGGTGTGGAACGCCGAATGGCTCGATCTGCCGGTGGCGAGCGTCGACGCGGTGCTGTGCCGCTGGGGCTACATGCTGATGGCCGACCCGCTCGCCGCGCTGATCGAGACGCGCCGCGTGCTGCGGCCGGGCGGGCGGCTGGCGCTCGCCGTGTGGGACGCGCCCGCCGTCAACCCGTGGGGGCTCTTGCCGCGCTTGGAGCTGCTGGAGCGGGGGCTCGCGCAGCCCCCGTCGGCGGCTGGGGAGGCAGAGCACGTGCCCGGCCCGTTCGCGCTCGGCGACAGCGGGCGGCTGGCGGCGCTGCTGGAGCAGGCCGGCTTCACCGACGCCACGATCGAGGCGATCGACGTCGTCCAGCGCCACCCCTCGTTCGAGTCTTTCTGGGAGACCATGCTCGACCTTTCGCGCGAACTGCACGACATCGTGCTCGCCCGGCCCGTCTCCGAGATCGAGGAGATCCGCGCCGGCCTCGCCGCGCGCACGGCTCTCTACGCGACCGCCGACGGCCGCCTGGAGATCCCCGGCCGCTCGCTCGTGGCGGTGGCTTTCGGATAGTTTCGGATAGCCTGCCGCCCATGCTCTACGACGACGACGCCAACCTCTCCCTCCTCGACGACAAGACCGTCGCGATCATCGGCTACGGCTCCCAGGGCCACGCCCACGCGCTCAACCTCAAAGACTCCGGCGTGCAGGTGGTGGTCGGCCTGCGCGAGGACTCGCCCTCGGTGGCCAAAGCGCGCGAGCAGGGGTTGGAGGTGCTGAGCGTCGTCGAGGCGGCCTCCCGCGGCGACCTCGTGATGATCCTGCTGCCCGACGAGCTGCACCGCGAGGTGTGGGAGGCGGAGATCGCCGACGGGATCGCGCCCGGCAACATGCTGCTGTTCGGCCACGGTTTCTCGATCCACTACGGCGAGGTCGCGCCGCCGGCGGGCGTCGACGTGGCGATGGTCGCGCCCAAGGGTCCCGGCCACCTCGTGCGCCGCCAGTTCCTGGAAGGCAGCGGCGTCCCCGGCCTGGTCGCCGTCGCCCAAGACGCCACCGGCAACGCCCGCGCGCTCGCGCTCGCCTACGCCAAGGGGATCGGCTGCACCCGCGGCGGCGTCATCGAGACGACCTTCAAGGACGAGACGGAGACAGACCTGTTCGGCGAGCAGGCCGTCCTCTGCGGCGGGGTCTCCGAGCTCGTGCAGGCCGGCTTCGAGACGCTCGTGCAGGCCGGCTACGACCCCGAGATGGCCTACTTCGAGTGCCTGCACGAGGTCAAGCTGATCGTCGACCTCATGTACGAGAAGGGCCTCGCGGGCATGCGCTATTCGATCTCCAACACCGCCGAGTACGGCGACTACACGCGCGGCAAACGCGTCATCACCGAGGAGACGCGCGCGGCGATGCGCAAGATCCTCGGTGAGATCCAGTCCGGCGATTTCGCGCGCGAGTGGATCGCCGAGAACCGCGCCGGCCAGGAGAACTTCAAGCGGATGCGCGACGAACAGGCACACACGCAGATCGAAGCGGTGGGCAAAGAGCTGCGCTCGCACATGAGCTGGATCGACCCCTCGTTCTGATCGTCTCACCACACGAACGCCAACCAAAGCTCGACAGCACATATGTTGTTGTGCGCTGGTTGGCGTCCAAAAAGTAAATACAACAACACGCACAGCGCTGCCGCCCAAAGTTTGCGGTCCGAGCAGTGGCATCGCTCCCGACGGCCGCGCCGGTTCGCTAAACTCGCGCCCGTCGCGACTGGCGCAGCAGCTAGGTGGAAGCGACCACCGGGGAGCGACACGAGCAGGAGCAGCACGCCGCGCGCCTGGGCACCCTCTGTAAAACGCGAAGGCCAAAGCGAGGAGCCCATGACGAGCACGAGCGCAGCGCAGTTGACGATCCCCCCCGAGTTGAAGCCGGCGGACGGACGCTTCGGCTGCGGGCCCTCGAAGGTCCGTCCGGAGGCGCTCGCACGGCTCCTCGCCGAGGCGCCGATGGGCACCTCCCACCGCCAGCAGCCGGTGAAGGCGCTCGTCGGCGAGATCCGCGCGGGACTGAAGGAGCTGTTCAAAGCCCCCGACGGGTACGAGGTGGCGCTCGGCAACGGCGGCGCCACCGCCTTCTGGGACGCCGCCGCCTGCGGGCTGATCGCGCGCCGATCGTTGCACCTCGCCTACGGCGAGTTCTCGCAGAAGTTCGCCTCGGTCGCGCGCGAGGCGCCGTTTCTGCGTGAGCCGGAGGTCGTGAAGGCCGAGCCCGGCGACGCACCCGACCCGGCGCAAGCCGATCCCGTGGCGGCCGGCGCCGACGCGGTGGCGTGGGCACATAACGAGACGTCCACCGGCGTGATGGTGCCGGTGGTGCGGCCAACCGCCGACCTTGCCTCGGGTGACGCCGGGTCGGCGGTGGCCGGATCCGGGTCCGCGGCGGCGAGTGGCCCGCTGGTGCTGATCGACGCGACCTCGGGCGCGGGGGGGCTTCCCGTCGACGTGGCGCAGGCCGACGCCTACTACTTCGCGCCGCAGAAGAGCTTCGCGGCCGACGGCGGGCTGTGGGTGGCGCTGCTGAGCCCCGCCGCGCAGGAACGGATCGCGAAGCTCGCAAGCGACGAGGCGCCGGCGTCCCCGCGCTGGATCCCACAGTCCCTCTCGCTCACCACGGCTCTGGAGAACTCGGTCAAGGACCAGACCTACAACACGCCAGCGGTGGCGACGCTGTTCCTGCTGGCCGACCAGATCCGCTGGATGCTCGACGGCGGCGGCCTCGATTGGTGCGTGGCGCGCACCCGCGAGTCCTCCTCGCACCTGTACGAGTGGGCCGAGCGCACGTCCTACACGACGCCGTTCGTGACCAGCCCCGCCAACCGCTCGCTGGTGGTGGGCACGATCGACTTCGAGGAGTCGGTGGATGCCGCCGCGGTCGCCAAGACGCTGCGCGCCAACGGGATCGTGGACACCGAGCCCTACCGCAAGTTGGGCCGCAACCAGCTGCGGATCGGCATGTTCCCGGCGGTCGAGCCCGACGACGTGCGGGCCCTCACCGCGTGTATCGAGTGGGTTGTGGAGAGGAGCGCGTCATGAACGCCGCGGAGCAGGCTTCTGAGCACGCCACACCTGCCGCGACCGCTGGGGCCGGCGCGAACGGCGAGCGCCTGAAGGTGCTGGTGAAGGAGAAGATCGGCGACTCGGGGGTGGCGCTGCTGCGCCAGCACTTCGACGTCGACCTCGGCGTCGACTGGGACGACGAGCAGCTGGCGCAACGGATCGGCGAATACCACGGCATCCTGATCCGCTCGGCGACGAAGCTCACCGCTGAGCTGATCGAGAAGGCCACCAACCTGCGCGCGGTCGGCCGCGCCGGCGTGGGGGTGGACAACGTCGACGTGGAGGCCGCCACCAAGCGCGGGATCGTGGTCGCCAACGCGCCCCAATCCAACGTGGTGACCGCCGCCGAGCACACGATGGCGCTGCTGCTGGCGCTGGCGCGCAACATCCCCCAGGCGTACGCTTCGCTGACAGCGGGCAAGTGGGAGCGCTCGAAATTCTCCGGTGTGGAGCTGTACGAGAAGACGCTCGGGATCGTCGGCTTCGGGCGGATCGGCCAGCTGGTGGCCGCGCGCGCGAAGGGCTTTCAGATGCGCGTGATCGCGTTCGACCCGTTCGTGTCGGCCGAGCGCTACCGCGAGCTGGGGGTGGAGAAGGCCGACAACAGCGAGGAGATCTACGCGCAGGCCGACTTCATCACGATCCACCTGCCGAAGACCGACGACACCAAGAACTGGCTGAACGCCGCGGCGTTCGCGCAGATGCGCGACGGCGTGCGGATCCTCAACGTGGCGCGCGGCGGGCTGATCGACGAAGCGGCGCTCAAAGAGGCGCTCGACTCCGGCAAGGTGGGCGGCGCCGCGCTCGACGTGTTCCCCAGCGAGCCGATGACCGACAACCCCCTGTTCGCCTATCCCAAGGTGATCGCCACGCCCCACCTCGGCGCTTCCACGGCGGAGGCCACCGACCGCGCCGGCTTTCAGAGCGCCGAGCAGGTCGTGGCCGCGCTCACCGGCGGCGTGGTGTCAACGGCGGTCAACATTCCCGCGATCGCCGCCGAGGACATGGCGATGCTCGGCCCCTTCCTGCCGCTCGCCGGGCGCCTCGGGCGCCTCGCGATGGCGCTCGCCGAGGGCAGCTCGGTCGAGCGGATCGAGGCCGCGTTCATGGGCCGCATCGCCGACTTCGACACCCGCCTGTTGACGCTCGCGGTGATCCGCGGCGCGCTGCAAGGCCACACCGAGGAGCAGGTCAACTTCGTCAATGCGCCCACCATGGCCGAAGAACGCGGAATCGTGGTCGAGGAGAAGCGTGTGAGCGAGGCGCAGGACTACAACGAGCTGATCCGCGTCACCGTGATCGCCGGCGACAAACGTGTGGCCGTCGCCGGCACGGGGATCGGCCCGCAGCGGGTGCCGCACCTCGTCGAGGTGCAAAACCGGCGTCTGACGGTGGAGCTGGAGCCCAACGTCACCGTCTTCCGCTACGCCGACCTGCCGGGGATGATCGGCCGCGTCGGCACGATCGTCGGCCGCCACGGCATCAACATCTCCTCGGCCGCGGTCGGACACACCCCCGACGGGGGCTCCCAGGCGGCCGGCGAGGACCGGCGCCTGGCCGCGATGGTCGTCACCACCGACGCCCCAGTGCCGCGCGCGGTAGTCGAGGAGATCGTCGCCTCCGAGGGGTTTGTCGACGGGTGGGCGGTCGTGCTGCCCTGAGGGCCGATGGCCGGCGCGGGCTCGGCGTCCTCGATCGCTCGTGTGCGTCCGCACACTTCGCTCACTGCGTCCTTGATCCGCTTGGCCCTCGGCCCTCAGTACTCGTAGCTCTGTTATGAGATCGGATAGTCTGACGCCGGATGCGGGTTGTGGAGATCACCAAGCACGGCGGGCCCGAGGTGCTCCAGGTGCGCGAGCGCCCCGACCCGCCGCTCGGCAGGGGCGAGGTGCGGATCGACGTGGCGGCCGCCGGCATCAACTTCGCCGACGTGATGGCGCGCATGGGCATCTACCCGGACGCTCCCAAGCCGCCGTGCGTGGTGGGCTACGAGGTGGCCGGCACAATCGTCGAGCTGGGGGAGGGGACGGAGGATCTGAGCGTCGGCCAGCGGGTACTGGCGGGCACGAAATTCGGCGGATACGCATCGCAGGTGGTGGTGCCCGCGTCCGACGTGGTGGCGCTCCCCGACCGGCTCACCTTCGAGCAGGGCGCGGCCCTGCCGGTCAACTACGGCACCGCCTGGGCGGGGTTGATCGGTTATGGAAACGTGCAGCCCGGCGAGCGGGTGCTGATTCACTCCGCCGGCGGTGGCGTGGGGATCGCGGCGACCCAGCTGGCAAAGAAACTGGGCGCCGAGGTGTACGGCACCGCGTCCCCCGGCAAGCACGCGCGGATCGCGGAGCTGGGCGTCGACCATCCGCTCGACTACACCAAGCCCGGCTGGGAGAAGGGTTTGCCGAAGTTCGACCTGGTCATGGACGCGATCGGCGGCAAGAGTTTGCGGCGCAGCTACAACATGGTGCGTGCCGGCGGGCGCGTGGTCGCGTTCGGCGTGTCGGCCGCCGTCTCGGGGGAGAAGCGCAACCTGGTGTCGGGGCTCGGCACGGTGCTGCGCATGCCGCGCTTCAGCCTGATCAAACAGATCTCCGAATCGAAGGCAGTGATCGGGCTGAACATGTACAGCCTGTGGAAGGACCGCGGCACGCTCGCACCATGGATCGTGCCCCTGCGCGAGCTGATGGACGACGGCACGATCCAACCGGTGGTGGCGGGCGCCTTCAGCTTCGAGCAGGCCGGCGAGGCGCAGCGGATGATCACCGAGCGGCGCAACATCGGCAAGGTCGTACTTACACCCTGAGGGGACAGCCCGGGCCTGGGGGCGGGGTTTGCTGTTGGGGGATGGGTTGTTTTGTTGGAGGCGTGGCTGGCGGTTGGGGAGATGGCGTGTTGTTGGGGCGTGGCGTGGTGTGAGGCTCGTGGCCTGGTGTTGTTGAGGCGTGGAGTGTTGTTGAGCGCGGCGTGGTGTTGGGGACGTGGCTAGCGGTTGGGGGGATGGCTTGCTGTTAGAGGCGTGGCCTGTGGTTGGGGAGATGGCTTGCTGTTAGAGGCGTGGCCTGCGGTTAGCTACGCCATCACGCCTTGCCGAGTGGTGGCTGCTGGCCGGGCTTGCCGGCCGCGGCGTGCCAGATGACGCGGCTTTTTCTTATCGAGCCTTTGAGGCGGGCGATCTCCAGCCGGGAGTCTTGCGCAGCCTGGGGTCGTCATGAGCGGCTGGCGACGACCACGGCCGCTCAGGCCACGCGCGAACCCGGCCCTGGCGTTGAGCGCCTCAAAGGCTCGATAAGGAAAAGCAGACGACCTTTGGCCAGGTGCGGCCGGCAAGCCTGACACGCCGTGTGTCCGGCCGGGCATGATGGCGTAGCCTCGCCTGCCTCGCCTGCCTCGCCTGTCTTGCCTCGCGCCCTGCCCTGCCCGTCGTGCCTCGCCTTGCCTGTCTTGCCCTGCCTTGCCTCGTGCCTCGCCTTGCCTGTCTCGCCCTGCCTGTCTTGCCTGCCCCGCCTTACCTCGCCTTGCCTGTCTTGCCTCGCCTTGCCTGTCTTGCCCTGCCTTG
>DATMLP010000046.1:0-165945 GCA_035570415.1 Solirubrobacteraceae bacterium
GAGCTACGCAACCGCCTAAACACCGCAACAGGACTACGCCTACCCGCCACACTCGTCTTCGACTACCCCACCCCCCACACCGTCGCAACCCACCTACTCAACCAACTCACCGGCACACAAACAAACCCAACCATCCACCACCACACCACCACCACACCAGACGAGCCCATAGCAATCATCGGCATGAGCTGCCGCTACCCGGGTGGGGTGCGCTCCCCCGAGCAACTATGGCAACTCGTAAGCGAAGGCCGAGACGCGATCAGCGAGTTCCCCACGAACCGCGGCTGGGACCTCGACAACCTCTACAACCCGGACCCCGACCACCCCGGCACCAGCTACACACGCCACGGCGGATTCCTCTACGACGCCGATCAATTCGATGCCGCGTTCTTCGGCATCGGCCCCCGCGAGGCACTCGCAATGGACCCCCAACAACGACTGCTGCTCGAAAACGCATGGGAAGCCCTCGAAAGCGCGGGCATCAGCCCCAGAGCGCTGAACGGAAGCCCCGCCGGGGTCTTCGTGGGCATCATATCTTCGGGCTACGGCATGGGCAGCTTCCGCGACGACGTGGAGTTGGAAGGCTACCTGGCGACGGGTGTGACGAACAGCGTGGCATCCGGGCGGATTGCCTACACCCTCGGTCTCGAGGGCCCCGCGATGTCGGTGGACACCGCGTGCTCGTCGTCGCTGGTGGCGCTGCACCTGGCGTGTCAGGCGCTCCATGGTGGCGAGTGCACGCTGGCGCTCGCGGGCGGCGTCACGGTGCTTTCCAGGCCGCAGGCGTTCAGCGAGTTTTGCCGCGCGCGCGTTCTGTCGGCCGACGGGCGCTGCAAGTCGTTTGCCGCCGCCGCGGATGGGACGGGGTTTGGGGAGGGTGTGGGAATGCTGGTGTTGGAGCGCCTCTCTGACGCACGGCGCAACGGCCACGAGGTGTTGGGGTTGCTGCGGGGGAGCGCCGTCAATCAGGACGGCGCGTCGAATGGCCTGAGTGCGCCGAATGGTCCTGCCCAGCAGCGAGTGATCGCGCAGGCCCTTGCCAGCGCGAAGCTCCAGCCCGCTCACGTGGATGCGGTGGAGGCGCACGGTACCGGCACGATGCTCGGCGATCCGATCGAGGCGCAGGCGTTGATCGCCGCCTATGGGCAGGGGCGCGTCGAGGGTCGTCCGTTGTGGCTGGGCTCGATCAAGTCGAACATCGGTCATACGCAGGCTGCGGCGGGAGTGGCCGGAGTGATCAAGATGGTGATGGCGATGCGCCACGGCACGCTGCCGAAGACGCTGCATGTCGATCAGCCTTCGACCAACGTGGACTGGTCGTCCGGCGCGGTGTCGGTGCTGACGCAGGAGAGGTCGTGGGAGCCGGGTCCCGAGCCGCGCCGGGCGGCGGTGTCGTCATTCGGTGTCAGCGGCACCAATGCACATGTGATTCTCGAGGAGGCACCGTCGGCGACCGACCGGTCCGCGGGGACCGATGCTCCCGATGGTGCGCTCACGGCCGTCGGGAGCGCCGCCGGCGCACCGTTTGCGAGCGATGCTCTCGCGGCGAGTGCGTTGCCGTGGGTGCTCTCCGCTCGCGACGAAAGCGCCTTGCACGCCCAGGCTGAGCGTCTGCGCGAACACGTGGACGGCAAGCCGGAGCCCCGGATGACGGATGTGGGCTTCTCGCTGGCGACCCGCCCCGCCTTCGAGCATCGCTGCGTGCTGTTGAACGGGGAGCGCGACGGGATGCTGGCCGGGCTCTCCGCCCTGGCGAAGGGCGCGAGCACCGCACAACAGGATTCGGTGGTGCGCGGCGTGGCGGCGACGGACGGCGCCGGCGCCGTGTTCCTGTTCCCCGGCCAGGGCTCGCAGTGGCCGGGCATGGCGCTCGCGTTGCTCGACTGCTCGCCCGTGTTCGCCGAGCAGATGCGCGCCTGTGGCGAGGCGCTGTCAGCGTATGTCGATTGGTCGCTGGAGGATGTGCTGCGCGGAGCGCAGGACGATTCGAACCTCCTCGGCCGGATTGACGTCCTGCAGCCCGTGCTGTTTGCGATTGTGGTGTCGCTGGCGACGTTGTGGCGGGCTGTCGGTGTGCGTGTGGCGGCTGTGGTGGGTCACTCCCAGGGTGAGATCGCGGCGGCGTACGTGGCCGGTGGGCTGTCGCTCGAGGACGCGGCGCGCGTGGTGGCGCTGCGCAGCCGTGCACTGCTCAAGATCGTAAATGAGACTGAAACGATGGCCTCGGTCGCGCTCGGAGTGAAGGCGCTGCGACCGCGCCTGGAAAGGTGGGGCGATCGGGTCACAGTGTCGGCCGTCAACGGGCCCTCCCTGGTGGGGTTGGCGGGCGATCGGCAGGCGCTGGAGGAGCTGCGGGCGGAGTTGGAGATCGAGGGCGTGAGAATGCGGTTGGTGCCGGGGGCGACTGGGGCCACCCATTCGCCCCCGGTGGAGGTTCTTCGCGAGGAGCTGATGGAGGCGCTCGCGCCAATCGATCCTCGTGCGGGCGAGGTGCCCTTTTACTCCAGTGTGACGGGAGGGCTGCTCGACACCGCCCAGCTGAACGCGGAGTACTGGTACCGCAACGCGCGCCAGGCCGTGCTTTACGAACAGGCGGTCCGCGCGCTGCTGGATGATGGCAAGCGGGCGTTCATCGAGGTCAGTCCCCACCCGGTGCTGACGATGGCCACCCAGGAAACGGTGGAGGAGGCGCTCGAGGACCCGCGGGAGGCCGTCGTGGTGGGCTCGCTGCGCCGCAAGGAGGGTGGTCCCCAACGCTTCCTGACGTCTGTGGCCGAGGTGTGGACGCACGGTGTGGGCGTCGATTGGCCGGGGCTGTTCGCCGGCTCCGACGCACGCCGGATCGGGCTTCCCACCTACGCCTTCCAACGCGAGCGCTACTGGTTGACCCACGCGCCCGGCGGCGGCGATCCCGCCTCGATCGGCCTGTCCGCCGCCGATCATCCGTTGCTTGGCGCCGCCATCCCGATGGCTGGCGGGCGGGGCTGGCTGTTCAGCGGATGCTTCTCGCTCGAATCCCATCCGTGGTTGAGAGATCACGCGATGGCGGGCCACGCGCTCATGCCGGCTGCCGGCTTTCTCGAGTTGGCGCTCGCCGCGGCGGAGCGGGTCGGCGCGAACGTGGTCGAGGAGCTCACCGTCGAGCGCCCTCTTGCGCTCGGGGAAGGGCATGCCGTGCAGCTGCAGATCTCCGTGTCCGAGCCCGATGCGCAGGGTAAGTGCTCGCTGGGGATCTACTCTCGCCCGCAGGGCGTCGCAGCGGGCGAGCTGCAGGAAGAGAGGTGGGTTTGCCATGCGGAGGGCACGCTTGGCGAAAACGGCGAAACGCCGCTCGTCGAGAGCGACGGCGTGCAATGGAGAGAGCGGTTTGCGGGAGTGGTGGGCGATGCATGGCCCCCCGCGGGCGCACAGGCACTCGATCCAGAGCTGCTCCACGAGCGCCTGACGGACGCCGGCTATGACCGTGGACCCGCGTTCCAGGGTGTGCGCGCCGCATGGCGGGTGGGGGACGAGCTGTACGCCGAAGTGGAGCAGGCAGCGCCGCACGCGGCGGGTGCAAATGGATTTGCCTTCCACCCGGCATCGCTCGACGCGGTGCTGAGCATCTCGGCTTTCAATGAGCTGGGCGACCGGCACGCCGGTGCGTCGGACGACGGACAGGCTGGCGATCACGAACAGATCGGTGAGCTGAGGGTGCCGTCGACATTTTCGGGCGTGCGCCTGCTGGGACGCGGCGAGGGTGTGCTGCGTGTGCGCATCGGCGGTGGCCGAGAGGCAGATGTGCTGAGTTTGGCCGTTGCCTACGAGGACGGCATCCCGATGCTCTCGGTCGAGGAGCTTCGGCTGCGAGCGATCGATCGCGCTCAGCTGTGGGCGATCGGCTCGGTGGGCGACAACGCGCTCCACGAGCTGCGGTGGGTGGCGCTTCGTAGCGCACCCGTCGAGGACCCACCGTTGCCGGTGGCGCAGCTCGACGGAGGCGTGGAGGTCGAGCCGCTGGGAATCGAGACGGAGCGTCATACGAGCCTGGGGGCCCTCGAAGAGGCGATCGCGGCGGGCGCCGCGTGCCCTGAGGTCGTGCTGATCAGGGCCAGCGCGCTGGCCGGTGGCGCGATCGCCCACGAGACCGATGCTGCATCCGTCTCGGCCAACCCCGATGAGCTGGCCGAGAGCGTTCATGCGGCGACGGCGCGCGCGCTCGCGCTGCTGCAGGCATGGATCGCCTCACAGCCGCTCGCCGGGGCCAAGCTGGTGCTGCTGACAGAACGTGCGGTCAGTGTTGTGGGCGACGACGCGCCGGCCCCCCGCCTGATTGAGGCCATGCTGGCTGGCCTCATGCGCGCGGCTCAGTCAGAGCATCCCGGCCGTTTCGGGGTGATCGACTTCGACGGTGGAGAGGCCTCTCCGAACTCGCTGTACGGCGCCCTCGCGAGCGACGAGCCGGAGCTGGCGGTGCGCGAGGGTTCGCTGTTTGCGCCACGACTCGCTCGCCTCCCGGCGGAAGCCCTGCGTCCACCGGTCTCGCTCGACGCTCGGTGCACGGTGCTCATCACCGGGGACGACGACCACGGGCTCGGTTTGGCGCTCGCGCGGCACCTGGCTGGCGCGCATGGTGTGCGGCACGTGGTGCTTGCCAGCCGCTCGGCCCCGCCCGCGGAGGGGCTCGAGGCGCGCCGCTCGGACCTGGGTGAGCTTGGTTGTGAGGTGCGCCACGTCGCCTGCGATGTGTCGCAGCGGGGACAGCTCGAGGAGTTGCTGATGTCGATCCCGGAGGAGCATCCGCTGGGCATGGTGATTCACACCACCGGCCTGCTCGCGGAAGGCGTGATCGAGTCGTTGAACGCGGAGCGCCTGTCCGGCGTGCTGCTCCCGGAGGTAGGCGCGACCATGAGCCTGCACGAGCTCGTGGGGCAGGCGGAGTTGATCGTCCTCTCCTCCGTCACGGCTGCCATGGGCGTCGCCGGGCGGGGCGGCCATGCGGCTTTCGATGGCTTTGTGGATGCGCTGCTGGCCGCTCGCCGCGCTCGGGGCATGCCGGGTGTCGCGCTGGCTTTGGGTGAATGGAATCCTCTCGCGGAGGGGACGGGCGAGTTCGACGTGCCCGCGCGAGCGGGCATGCAGCGTCGAGGGCTGCTGCCTCTCTCCCCGGAGCAGGGGCTCGCGCTCCTCGACCTGGCTCGGGGCGCCGATCGTGCGCGGCTGCTCGCGGCGCGTTGGGACACGGCGGCATTGCGCGCCGCAGCGAGAGCGGGGGTGCTTCCGGCGTTCTTGAGTGGCCTGGTGCGAGACTCCTCGCATGGAGCCTCGGCGATGCGAGTTTCGTTGGCGAGCAGGCTCGCCAAGGCTCCGCAATCCGAGTGGGACACGATCGCGTCGGATCTCGTCAGAGACCATGTCGCGGGCATCCTCAACCACGCGAGTTCCGCGGCGGTCGACCTGCATCGACCGTTCAAAGAGGCTGGCTTTGACTCGCTTGGCGCCCTCGAATTCAGAAACCGTTTGAGCCAGGCGACCGGCTTGCAGCTCCCCGCCACGCTCGTATTCGACCATCCCACCCCGGCCGCGGTGGCGAAGTTTCTGCTGGCCAAGGCGACCACCGACGCTGGGAGCGGGAAAAGCATCGACGAGGAGATCGACAAGCTGGAGACGATGCTCGCCGCCGACGCGGGCGACGGCCCCGAGCGCGAGCGCATCGGTGGGCGCTTGCGCGCGCTGTTGGCGAGGATCGCCGACGATGGGGCACGTCACGACGTCGTGACAGCCGAGATGATCGAGGCGGCATCGGCCGAGGAGATCCTGGAGCTGCTTCACCTCGACCTTTCGGAGACGTCAACGCCGTGACCGATCAAAGTGAGCTCCTCCCCCATTTGAAGCGCGTCATGATCGAGCTTCAACAAACGCGTGCGCGGCTGCGCGCGCTGGAGGAGCGCGACAGCGAGCCGATCGCGATCGTCGGCATCAGTTGCCGCTATCCGGGCGGCGTCTCCTGCCCCGAGGAGCTGTGGGAGTTGGCTGCGAGTGGCCGCGACGCGATCGGCCCGTTTCCCACCGATCGCGGCTGGGACGTGGAGGGCATCTTCGATCCAGATCCGGCTCTGCCGGGCAGGAGCTACGTGAGGCATGGCGGCTTTCTCGACGATGTCGCCGGCTTCGACGCCGACTTCTTTGGGATCGGTCCGGACGAGGCTTTGACGATGGACCCGCAACAGCGACTGCTGCTCGAATGCACCTGGGAGGCCTGTGAGGACGCTGGGATCGATCCCGAAGCGCTGAGGGGCAGCCAAACGGGTGTGTTCACCGGGGCGGCCTTTTCGGACTACGGCCTGGACGTGCGCCTGCCCGAGCTCGAGCACCTGCGCATAACGGGTAGCGCCACGAGCGTCATCGCGGGCCGCATCGCCTACACCTTCGGCTTCGAGGGGCCGGCGGTCAGCCTCGATACAGCCTGCTCATCCTCGCTCGTCGCCATCCACCTCGCAAGCCAGGCTCTGCGTGCGCGCGAGTGCTCGCTCGCGTTGGCGGGCGGGGTGACAGTGCTGTCCACGCCCATGCCATTCATCGGCGTCTCCCGCGTGCGAGGGCTCGCACCGGACGGGCGTTGCAAGTCGTTCGCCGCCGGCGCGGACGGCATGGGCTTCGCCGAGGGTGTCGGTCTGCTGTTGCTGGAGCGCCTCTCCGACGCCCGCACGCACGGTCATCCAGTGCTGGGCCTGCTGCGCGGGTCGGCGGTAAATCAGGACGGGGCCTCCAACGGCCTCACGACGCACAGCACCTCAGCGCAGGAACAGGTGATCCGCCAGGCCCTGTCGCGGGCGGGCCTGTCGATCGCGGATGTGGATGTTGTGGAGGCCCATAGCACGGGCACCCCCCTGGGGGATCCGATCGAGGCTCAGGCGATCATCTCCACCTACGGGCGGGAACGCCCCGACGGTCCCCTGCGACTGGGAACGATCAAGTCCAACATCGGCCACACCCAGCTTGCCTCCGGCGTCGCGGGAGTGATCAAGATGGTGATGGCGATGCACAACGGACTCCTTCCCCAGACCCTGCACGCGGAGGAGCCCTCTCCGTATGTGAACTGGTCCGAGGGGAACGTGGCGCTGCTCCGCTCGCCCGTGAGCTGGCCCGCCGGCGACCGTCCCCGCCGCGCCGGCGTCTCATCGTTCGGAATGAGCGGGACCAACGCTCACGCAATCCTCGAGGAGGCTCCGCCGGCTTCTACGCCCGAGGTCCCCGGAGACACGCACGAGATGCCGAGCGTGCCGGTCATGATCTCCGCCAAGAACATCGAGGCGCTGGCCGCGCAGGCTGAGCGTCTGCGCGGGCATCTGACGGCGCGCCCGGAGATCGAGTTGCTCGACGTGGCTGCCACGCTTGCTCTGCATCGCGCGCATCTGCCCGTGCGCGTGGCGATCGTCGCGGCGGATCGCGAGGAGCTGCTGGCGGGCCTGCGCGCGGTGGCGCGGGGCAGGCAGGCCGAGCATTGTGTGACACGGCAAGGCACAACGCTCGCGGACGCGCGCACCGTGAGCGCAGCGGAAGTGATCGCCGGCATGGGCTCCGGCGGGCAGCGGGCCGGGGAGTTCCTGGACTCCCTGGTCCGGTCCTACGTTCAGGGGGCGACCGTCGACTGGCAGCCGCTCTTTCCCCGCGAACGCCGCGGCTTCACGCGGCTTCCCACCTACGCCTTCCAGCGACGCCGCTACTGGCTTTCACCTGAAGCCGGGGCGCTGGAGCCCGATGCCGCGGCGCATGAGGCAATCGAGCTGGAGTCCGATTCCAGGGTGCACGCGAAATCCAACTGAAACCACAACCAGAACTCACCACACCGACCGCTGTCACGAGGAAAACGAGGAGCGATATGTCTGCATTTGCGAAGCTGGCCGACCTGCCCGTCGAGATCGAGACCTGCAGCCTGCAGGGGTTGACGAAGAGCGTTCTACTGGGCGATGTGCAAGCCGAGAGGATGACAACCGTCGTACGCCTGCTCGGGGGAGGCGAGGAAGGAGTGGGAGAGGACGTGATCGTCTTTCCCAACGACCAGCTCGCCTTCCAACGCGCCGGCGCCCCCGACTTGGCTGGAATGTGGACCCTGGCCGAACTTGGCGACCACATCGACGGCCTGGATCTGTTCACGGTGGAGCCGCTGTTCAAGGCCTACCGCGGGTGGCGGCGCTGGGCGTTTCACTCGGCGGCGCTCGATCTGGCATTGCGCCAAGCCGGCCGCGCGCTGCACGAGGTGCTCGACGTGCAACCGCAACCGATGACGTTCGTCCTTTCGGCCACCCTCGGCGAGCCGGCCCAAACCAACGGGCTGCACGCGCTGCTGGCCCGCTACCCCGATCTGCGCCTGAAGCTGGACGTGTCGCCTTCGTGGGACGATCGACTGCTCGGCGAGCTCGCCGAGCTGGACGCGGTCGACACGGTCGATTTCAAGGGTTTCACTCCGGATCTCGGCGACGCGCTTCCCGCCGACCCCGCTCTGTATCGGCGGGTCGCGGAGGCGCTGCCCGATGCGTGGTTGGAGGACCCCAACCTCAACACACCCGAGGCCGACGCGGCGCTCGCGCCGTATCGCGATCGGATCACCTGGGACACCCCCAGCCGTTCGATCGCCGACATCGAACTGTTGGAGTTTGCGCCCCATATGATCAACATCAAGCCCTCGCGCTTCGGCTCGCTGCGGGCGCTGTTCGACGCGTACGACTTTTGTGCCGACCGAGGCATCAACGTGTATGCCGGCGGCATGTTCGAGCTCGGCCCCGGGCGCGGGCAGGCGCAGTATCTGGCCTCATTGTTTCACCCCCAAACGCCCAACGACATCGCTCCGGCCGGTTACAACGACCCGGTGCCCGCCGATGGACTGGCGGCGAGCCCAATCGCGCCGAGCCCCACGGCCACCGGCTTTCGCTGGGAGGAGTGAGAGTCGCCGCGATCGACCCTGACAGACCGTGTGGGCGAGTGCTCAGCGCCTCAAGTCGGCAGGCGCTCGCCCGCACGATCCGCATGCACGGGTTGCGCGAGGAGTTGCTCGGAGGCGCCGTCGCGGCCGCGACGGCGCCGACGCTCCCGCCGCAAGGCCAGGTGGTAGGGCGCGTAGTCGACGTAGATGGCGTGTCGCCCGCGTGCGCCGAAGCGCTTCTGCCGCCTGCGATCTTCACGGGCGATGGCCTGCCGCATCCGGGCGCTCGACGGCAGCCGAACCTTGCCTTCGAGCAGGTCGGCGATCCATTGCGCCTGGAGCTCGGCGAGCGGATTCAAGGGTCCCGCCACATCGATCAGGCCGACGAAGTACAGGCCCGGCAGCTCGGGATGCACGACCCGTTTGTAGAGCGGCACCGTACCGTCGGCGTCGACGACCGCCCGCGGGAGAAAGGGCAGGGCAATCTTGTAGCCGGTGCAATAGACGATGACGTCGATCTCCTCCGCCGAGCCGTCGTTGAAGAACACCTGCTTTCCCTCGGTGCGTGAGATCCACGGCTTCGGAGTGACACGACCGTGGCCGATGCGCGTATAGAAATCGGACGCGACCGCGGCGATGTCGGCGCCGAACTTGTGGTCGGGCTTTGGCAGGCCGTGCGCCTCGGGGCGCCCCAGTTGCAGGGTGTTCAAGCGCGAGAAGACGGAGGTGGTGAGCTTGAACAGCGGGCCGCCGGCCACCTCGCCGGAGATCGGCGAGCGTGACATCAGCCTGAGCGCCACCTCGCCCAGCGGTTGGCCGCCGAAATATTTGGGCAGGATCCAGGCACCCCGCCGCGCGGTGAGGAACGTCATCTTCGAGACCCGCGAGGTGTCGGACGCGATGTCCACGGCGGAGTCGCCGAGGCCCACCACGAGCACGTTCATGCCCTCGAAGTCACGTGCCGTTCGATAGAAGTGCGAGTGGATCTCCAGTCCACCGAAGCTCCCCGGGAGCGGCTCGGGATTCCGCGGGCACCAATGGTGTCCGCTGGCCACCAGCACCCCCGCGTAGCGATCGGTGTGCACCGCGCCGTCGGCCTCGCGCCACTCAACCTCCCACCCGTCGCCACCCACCTGCCGGATGGCGGTGACCTCCGTGCAAAAGCGGATGTGCTCGCGGAGCGAGAAGTGCTCGGCATACTCCTGGAGGTAGGCGAGCATCTGAGTGTGGTGCGGAAAGTCGGGGTAGTCGTCCGGCATCGCGTAACTGGAGTACTGCGCCGTCTTGCGTGAGGTGTTGACGTGCAGCGAGGCGTACGCGGACGCGAGGCCGTTGTCGTTTTCATACCGCCACAGGCCCCCGACGTCTGAGCCTTTCTCGAAACAGTCGAATGCGAGGCCTCGCTCCCGCAAAGCCTGGCAGGCGGCCATCCCGGACGAGCCGGCCCCGATGACCGCGACTCTTCCCTCGCTCTCTGTGCGTGATAGGTCTGAGCTCATGGCGGCTGGCGCCGCGGCCGAGGCATCGTGCCGCAGACGCGCGTCGATCCTCGCCGCCGACGAGGCGTATGTCAAGAATCGGCGTGAGCCCGAATGCCAAGCCCGTGATCCGTGGATTCGGGCTCAGCGAGCGCTGCGTGGGCCAGCCAGCCGCGCAAGCTCCCCGGCGCTCAATTCGAGGACGGCGAGTGTGAAGCGGTGTGCAGCTGGCAGCCCTCGTCGGTGCATGTGCGCTTCAGCCGCCCCGCGGAGACGGTCTCGGCCATGTCGTACATCCAACACGTGGGGCAGCCGCCGAGCGCGGCGAAGCCGGGGACGCCCAGCAGGAGCGCGGCGGGGCCGGCGACGGGCGTCAGCGCCACCCCCGAGGCGATCAGGCCGAAGCCGATCACTCCCTTTGCGAGCTGGCGACCGAACGGCGCAGGCGACCCGCCCGACTCGGAGGCGTGCGTCGCGTGAGTCGGTGTGAGCGTGGCGTCAGGATTGCGAATCTTCATAGCAACCTCCGTGGTGGGCGGTGACGTGGTTGGGGTGAGGGACAGTGTGGCGTGGCGCCGTCAGGCGCGCGCGCATGGCGCCCCGCCCGCGATGCAGGCGCGACTTCATCGCGGCGCGGCTGAGACCAAGCGCCTCGGCGGTCGCGGCGCCCGACAGACCTTGGATGTCGCGCAAGACGAGCACCGCGCGCTGCTCGATGGGCAGCGCGGCGAGTGCCTCGACGATCCGCTCCATTTCCAGGCGGGCGAGCGTGGCGTCTTCGGCGGAAGGCTCGCTGGTTGGCCGCGGGGTGGGCCTGGTGAGGCGCAGGCGCGAGCGGCGGACGCACTCGTTGCGAACTATCGAGAACATCCACGATGCCAGCGCCGCGGTGGTGCGCAGCGTCCCGATCTTGCGGAACAGGACGATGAGCGCCTCCTGGGCGGCATCCTCGGCATCCTCGGGCGTCGAGCAGAGCGTGTGGGCGAAACGCTGTACGTGCGCGTGCGAGCCCGACACCAGCGTCGTGAGCGCACGCGGATCCCCCTGTTGCGCCGCATTGACGATCTGCTCGGTGGGCCAATCAGCCACGGCTGCGAGAACGGCGCCGTTTGGTAAGCGTGACACAGCCACAGACGAGCACGGCGGCGACGACGACGTAGACGATGACCATGTGAGGGTCCTCCCGATTGTTGGCGGTATCGATGGTACGCCCATAAGATGCGCGTCCTCGCAAAAGGATTCCCCAGAAAAGGAATTTCTTCAAGCGGGCGCGGTTCTTTCAACGCGGAATCGCACGGCTCGGCGGGCCTTGCCCGGATCGCCGGGCGGCTTCAACCGGCGGGAGGAGAGGCACCATGAGTCAAGTCGAGGCGGTCTGTACGGTCGGGAGCTTCCTCGAGCGCGCACTGGACGGCGAGCTGCCGTCCAGCTACCGGGCCGCCCACCTCGCGCGCGAGGACGCGGGCCTGTTCGAGGGCGTGGCCGACAAGGACGTGCGCCGCTCGATCAGGGTCGGCGAGGTCCCACTTCCGGAACTGGCCCCTGACGAGGCGCTGGTGGCGGTGATGGCGAGCGCCGTCAACTACAACACCGTGTGGTCGGCGATGTTCGAGCCGATCCCCACGTTCCGCTTCCTGCAAGCGCTCGCGCGCGGCGGCGGGTGGGATGCCCGTCACGATCTGCCGACCCACGCGATCGGTTCCGACGCCGCCGGAATCGTTGTGCGCGTGGGGGCCGGCGTGCGCCACTGGCGCCCCGGCCACCGAGTGGTGGTGGCGCCGCTGTGGCTCAATGAGCAGGAGCCGATCGCACAGGTCGACGGCATGCTCGCCGAGAGCCAGCTGGCGTGGGGGTTCGAGACCAACTTCGGCGGTCTCGCCGACCTGGCGATCGTCAAAGCCAGCCAGCTGCTGCCAAAGCCGGCGCATTTGAGTTGGGAGGAGGCGGCATGCAACTCGCTGTGCCTGGTGACCGCCTACCGGATGCTGGTGAGCCAGCGCGCGGTGCAGTTCAAGCAGGGCGACATCGTGCTGATATGGGGGGCCGCGGGCGGCCTCGGCAGCTACGCGGTGCAGCTCGTCGCCAACGGCGGCGGCATCCCGATCGGCGTGGTGAGCTCGCAGGCGCGCGCAGAGCTGCTGGAACGAGTGGGCTGCGAGGTGGTGCTGCGCCGCGACGAGCTGGGTCTCGACGACTTGCCGCCGCGCGAGCGCGGCAAACGGCTGGGCGGTGCGATCCGCGCGGCGGTCGGCGAGGATCCCCACGTCGTTTTCGACTACATCGGGCGCGAGACGTTCGCCGACTCGCTCTACGTATTGCGCCGCGGCGGCGCGGTGGTGACGTGCGGCTCCAGCTCCGGCTACCACCACACCTTCGACAACCGCTACCTGTGGATGAAGCTGAAGCGGATCATCGGCAGCCACGGCGCCAACGCGCAGGAGGCAGCCGAGGCCACGCGCTTGCTGGCGCGCGGCTCGATCGTACCGGCGCTCTCCCGCGTATACCCGCTGGAGCAGGTGGGGGAGGCGGCACGCGAAGTGCAGCTCAACCGCCACGTCGGCAAGATCGGCGTGCTGTGCCTCGCCGAGCGGGAGGGTCTCGGCATCGAAGACCCCGTCAGGCGCGAGCAGATCGGCGAGGAGCGGCTGCGGCTGTTCCGCGAGTTGGCCTGAGCGGGAGGGCGATGACCGGGCCGGTTGGACGGTGAGACAGTAAGATCGGCCACCGATGTGGGTGTGGGCGAACGTACCGCAGACGGCTGATCGCGCCGGCTGACATGGGTCGACAGGGCGGCCCCAGCCTGCTGGCGATCAGCGACCTGCACGTGGCCCATCCCGAGAACCGCCGCATCGTGGAAGAGCTGCGCGGGCGCTCGCGGGAGGACTGGCTGCTCGTGTGCGGCGACGTCAGCGAGTTGAGCACCGAGCTCGAGTGGGCGCTGGGCGTGTTGCGGGAGCGGTTTGCCACGGTGGTGTGGGTGCCGGGCAACCACGACCTGTGGAGCGTCCCCGGCGATCCGCTGCCGCTGCGCGGCGAGGCGCGCTACCGCCATCTGGTGGCGGTGTGCCGGCGGCTTTCGGTGCTCACGCCCGAGGATCCCTACCCGCTGTGGGACGGCCCCGGCGGGCCGGTGACGGTGGCGCCGCTGTTCGTGTTGTACGACTACTCGTTCGGACGCAACGTGGCCCCCACCAAGGAGCAGGCGCTGGCGCGCGCGCACGCCGCCGGAGTGGTGTGCAGCGACGAGATGGTGCTGCACCCCGACCCCTACCCCACCAGGGAGGCGTGGTGCGACGCGCGGGTGCGTGAGAGCGAAGCGCGGCTGGCGGCCCGTCCCCCGGGCGTACCGACGGTGCTGGTCAACCACTTCCCGCTCACGCGCCACCCCACGCTGGTGTTGCGCCACCCGGAGTTTGCGCAGTGGTGCGGGACGGTGCGCACCGCCGACTGGCACGTGCGCTACGGGGCGGCGGCGGTGGTGTACGGCCATCTGCACATCCCCCGCGTGACGTGGTGCGACGGCGTGCGCTTCATCGAGGTCTCGCTGGGCTACCCGCGCGAGTGGCGCCGCTGGGGCGGTGCGCGGCGGGCGGCCCCGCGGCCGGTGCTGGGTGACGAGGGGGGTGCGCCGTGATCGAGGAGATCCTGTCAGCCGCGGTCTTCGCGGAGGACACCCGGGAGGATTTGGAGGTCGAGCTGTTCCCCGATGAGCTGGCGGCGGTGGGGCGGTCGGTGGAGAAGCGCCGGCTCGAGTTCACCACCGCCCGGGCGCTCGCGCGGCAGGCGCTCGCGCGGCTGGGCATCGCGCCGTGCGCGATCGCCAATGGCGATCGCGGGCAGCCGTTGTGGCCGGCGGGGGTCGTGGGCAGCATCACCCACTGCGCCGGCTACCGTGCGTGTGCGGTGGCGCGGGCCAGCGAGGTGATGGGCGTGGGCATCGACGCCGAGCCCCACGCGCCGCTGCCCGACGGGGTGCTCGGTCAGATCGCCCGCGCCGAGGAGCGCCCGCGGCTGGCCGCGCTGGCCGACGCCGAGCCGCAGGTCCATTGGGACCGGCTGCTGTTTTGCGCCAAGGAGACCGTGTACAAGGTGTGGTTTCCGCTGGCTGGGTGCTGGCTGGGGTTCGAGGACGCGGTGCTCACCTTCGACCCGCCGGCGCGCGTGTTCCGGGCGCGGCTGCTGAAGCCGTGGCCGCAGCCCGGCGGCGGTCCGCCAACCCTCGAGGGGCGGTGGCTGGTGCGCGACGGGCTGGTGCTCGCGGCGATCGCGCCGGCGCGGTGAGGGGCGCGGCGATGGCGGGCGCGGCGGCGGCGCGGCACAGGGGTGCGGGATCGCGGCGTGCGCAGGACGGGCCGCGGCCAGCGCAGGACGGAACGCCACGCGCGGCAGCCGGATGCATCTGTGTCAACGGTCGCTTATGCCAGCCCGACCGGGCCTTCGTGTCGGCGCTCGACGCCGGTTTTCTGCTGGGCGACGGCCTGTTCGAGTCGCTGCGGGCCAGCGGTGGTGCGCCCTACCTGCTGGAGCGCCACCTGCGGCGGCTGCTGGAGGCGGCGGCGCGGCTGCAGTTCGCCCACCTGCCGTCCGCCGAGGAGATCCGCTCCCAGGTGCTGCGCACGGTGCGGCGCGCGGCGCTGCCGGAGGCGTATGTGCGGATCACGCTCACACGCGGGACGGGCGGCGTGGGGCTGGTGCCCCCGGACGGCCCACCCACGGTGGTGGTCGCCGCGCTGCCCGCGCCGCCGCCGGTCCCCGCCGGCGGCGCCATCGCCGCGGCTCTGCTGCCGCGGGCGCGCGGCCCGCGGATGGCGGCGAAGAGCACCAGCTGGCAGTCGGCGGTCGTGTCCAGGCGGCGGGTGCAGGCGGGTGGGGCCGCGGAGGGTTTGTATGTGTCGGCGCGCGGCAATGTGCTGGAGGGCGTGTCGTCCAACGTGTTCGCGGTGGTGGACGGCCGGCTGCTTACGCCCCCTGTGCGCCACTGTTTGCCGGGCGTGACGCGCGCCAGGGTGCTGGAGCTGGCGCGTGCGCACGGGCTGCCGGCGGTGGAGGCGCCGCTGTCGGTGGGGGTGCTGATGAGCTCCCAGGAGGCGTTCGTCACCAACGCGGTACAGGGTCTGCGGGCGCTCGCCGGCATCGACGGCGCCGCGCTGCGCCGGCAGGGCGCGACCGGCGTGTTCGCCACCATGCATCGCCTTTACGCACGCGATCGAACGGCCGGAGGAGGCGATTGACCGGGCCGGCCCCGCGGCGGCTGTCGCTGTGTGAGGAGCAGCCCGTGCGCATCGACTGCTGGACCGCCGCCCGGCAGCTCGAGGGGGAGGCGTTCCTGTTTCTGCTGGACAGCGCCGGCGGCCCGCGCGAGCTGGGGCGCCACTCGATCCTCGCCTGGCGCCCGCGCTGGGAGTTCATCGCCAAGGACGGTCGCGCTCGGGCGGGACCGCCGGGCGCCGCCCGGCCGCTGGAGGGGCCGGTGCTGGACGAGCTGGAGCGCACGCTGGCGCTGTTTTCCGCGCCCCCGGTCACGTGGCGCGCGGAGGGCGCCGCCCCCCCGGTGTACGGAGGCGGGGCGGTGGGCTTCTTCGCCTACGAGCTGCTGCACGAGATCGAGGCCGTGGCGCCAGGCGCGGCGGGCGATCTGGGGGCGGCCGATTGCCACCTGCTGTTCTGCGATCTGGCGGTGGTGACCGACGAGCTGGCGGGCCGCAGCTGGATCCTCGCCAACGGCTGGGGGAACACGGTGGCCGCGTGCCGCGCGGAGTGCGATGCGCTGCTGCGCGAGGCCCGCGTGGTGTGTGCGCCGGCGGGGGCACCGCGACGCCGCCCGGGGGGCCGGCCGCCGCACAACGCCGCGCTCGCGAGCCGCCGCCCGCCGCACGACGAGGCGATTGCGGGACGCCGGCTGCGGTGGGAGGACCTCGGGCGGCATGGCGTCGACGCCGTCACCCCGCGCGGGCGCTACCTCGAGCTGGTGGCGCGCGCACGTGAGCGCATTTTCGCCGGGGACGTGTTCGAGCTGTGTCTGACACAGCGCTTCGACGCGGTGTGGGAGGGGGCGGGCGTCGAGTTGTACGACGCGCTGCGCGCCATCAACCCGGCGCCGATGGGCGCCTACCTGCGCTACCCGGAGCTGGAGGTGCTCTCCAGCTCGCCCGAGCGGTTCCTGCGCGTGGACGGGGAGCGACGGGTGCAGACACGCCCGATCAAGGGCACCCGCCCCCGCGGGCGTTACGCGCGGGAGGACCGGGAGCTGGCGGGCGCCCTGGCGGGATCGTCCAAGGACTGCGCGGAGAACACGATGATCGTCGACGTCGCCCGCAACGATCTCGGCCGCGTATGTGAGTTTGGCACCATTACCGTACCGAGATTACGCGCGGTGGAGCGCCACCCGTCGGTGTTCCAGCTGGTGTCCACCGTGTGCGGGAGGCTGCGCCCGGACGTCACGCCGGTGGAGCTGCTGCGGGCCGCCTTCCCGGGCGCCTCGATGACGGGTGCGCCGAAGGTGGCGGCGATGCGATTGATCGCCGCGATGGAGGAGTCGCGGCGCGGGGTGTATGCAGGCGCGATCGGCTATATCGACTACCGCGGCCGGCTGGACCTCAGCATCGCGATCCGCACGATCGTCAAGCGCGGCAGCGCGCTCTCGTTTCACGCCGGCGGCGCTGTCACCAGCGACTCGACGCCGGCCGAGGAGCACCAGGAGACGCTCGACAAGGTGAGCGCGCTGGCGTGGGCGCTCACCGCGGCGCGAGGCGCGGCTGCCGGCGTGGCGCCGGCGGAGCTTATTCGCCCCGCCAGCGGGGGGCGCGTTTCTCGGTGAACGCGCTCATCCCCTCGCGCAGGTCGCGCGACTCGAAGGAGGCGCGCCGCAGCTCGATCAGCTCCTGCTCGACGTCGTCGTCGAGGCTTCCCTCCGCGCTCAACAGCGCCGCGATCACGCGCTTGTTGCCGAGCTGCGATAGCGGCGCGTTGCCGGCCAGCTGGCCGGCCAGCTCCAGCGTGACCGCCTCCAGCCGTGCTGCCGGGACGACCCGGTTGACGAGGCCCCACAGCAGCGCGGTCGGGACGTCGATGTAGCTGCCCAGCAGGAACAGCTCGCGCGTGCGAGCCGCGCCGATCGCGTCGATGAACCGCCGCAGGCCGGTGTGCGAGTACACCAGTCCCAGCTTGGCGGGTGGCATGCCCAGCTTGATCCCCTCGCGCGCCACGCGCAGGTCGCACGCCAGCGCCAGCTCCAAGCCGCCGCCGATCGTGTGCCCCGGGAGCGCCGCCACGGTTGGCCAGGGGAAGGCTTGCAGCGCGTCGATCGCCGCGGTGAAGGGGTGCGCCACCAGCGCCTCCGCGCGCTGCTGGAACTCGGTGTCGGGGATCTCGCCGATGTCGTAGCCGGCCGAAAACACGCCGCCGGCACCGGTGACCACCACGCAGCGTGTCTCTCCGGTCGTGTCGGCCAGCTCGCCGAGCGTGGCGGTGATCGCGTCGAGGATCGGGTGGTCGAGGGCGTTGCGCTTGTCGGGGTTGGAGATCGTCAGTCGCACCACGCCGGCGGCCGGCCGGTCGACCAGCAGCTTTCCGTCGGCGAGATCGCGCCCTGGCGCGGCGGTGGACATGGGCGTAGCGTAGTGGTCGGATTGGCGCGCCGCCGGCCCCATCGTCGCCGGGCCGGCTCGGCGACTGTGCCGCAGGGCGGCCTGGAAGGGCGAGGAGGGCGCAGTCTGGAGCGGCGAGGAAGCTACTCCAGCACGACCAGCGTGTCGCCCTCGTTGACCGCCTGGCCCTCGTCGCAAAGGATCTCGGTGACGGTGCCGGAGTCCTCGGCCTCGACCGGCATCTCCATCTTCATCGACTCGAGGATCGCCACGGTGTCGCCCTCCTCGATCTGATCGCCGACCTCGCATTCGATTTTCCACACGGTGCCGGTGATGTGCGCCTCGACCTCAGCCACAAAGATCCTCCCTTGGAGTTCGCCTTGCCACGATGGCGGGGAGAATAGCTCCCCGGTGCGAGCGCGTTGGCGCCGGCTGCCGGCCGGCACAGCTTGCGTGAACCATAGGCGGCCGGTGGCCTTACGGCAGCAGTGCAAACGCCTCGCGGTGCTTTGGGCGGATCGCGGCGAAGTGACGGTGGTCGAGCGTGACGATCGCCGGGGCGCGGAGGCGCTCGGCCAGCGCGACGACGGAGGCATCGGTGCCGCCGAGGGGTAAGTCGCTGTACTGCTCGACCAGCTCTGCCATGCGGTCGAAATCACCGGGGGCGGGGCCCTCGATGTCGAGCTCGGCGAGGCCGCGCAGGAAGTCGCGCTCCGCCGTGGGGCCGAGGTGGCGCCCGACGAAGTAGGTGGCCTCGGCGATCGCCAGCGCGGCGACCACAAGCCTCAGGTCGGTGCGCTGAAGAGTCGCCAGCGACGCCGTGTGATCGTCGTCGTCGGCGTCCGCCGCCGCATACAGCGGGCCGGCGTCAACGACCGCGAGCGTGCTCATCCCACTCGCGCGCGAGCAACTCCTCCATGTCGCGTCCGGTGGTGTGGTGGCCGCTGTGCCCGAGCGCGGCGAATGGCACCGGGCGCGGCTCGCCAGGGGCTAGTCGCAGATGCTTGGCGATCGCTTCGCGAGCGATCGCGGAGGCCGAGGTGGAGCGGCGGCGAGCCTCGCGGGCGAGCGCTTCGGCGAGGTCGTCGGGCAGCGACAGGGTTGTGCGTGTCATACGTGCATACTACAATGACGCCGACGTGGCGTATCGCGCGTCACTGGGGCTCTCACCCTCGGCACCTCGTTCGCGTCGGGCACGCCCAGCCTCGTGTCGAAAACGAACTCGGGTGCTCGTCTTACTCCGCCGTCGACTCGGCGAGCGCGCTTGGGTATTGACAAGGGGGTGTGGACGGTGTACGCTGCTTGTCGCCTAGGTCATACCTTGCGGGTGGGCTGAGCATTGGGATTGAACATAGAGGATCGGGTTGGGTCGGCCGCATCGTGTGGTTGACCGTCTAGCGCGAGCAGGATGCTATGGCAGGGGAGAGGACCGGGTTCGCGACGGTATGAGGGAGTTGGGTTTCAGCGTGTTTTGTAGAGAGGGATACGTGCCGGGAGTCGCCGCACCTCGTTTGAGGGCTGAGTCTAGATGCGCCAGCCAGGGGCTGTCGCATCTCTCTCTCTCTCTCTCTCTCTTCGTCTTGGGCTTCTAGCACCAAGGCCGCCCATCCGCCGCTTCTAAGCACCCGCGCAGGTCGGATCGCACGGGGCGGGATCGGGCCGTCCGCTGGGGGGCGGTTGTGATGGCCGCGCGTGCGCCGCGCCGTCGTGCCTCGGAGGTCTCCGAGTCTTCGGCTGTGCGCCCGGCGGCGCGGGCGGTGGTGCGCCGTCCTGGCCGGGTTTCGGTTCGGGCGGTGGCGTCGGAGTCGGAGCTCTCGAGGCGGCGGCTGACGGGGCTGGGGGTGGCGCGTTCGAGGGTCGCGGCGATTCAGCGCGTGCGGATTCTCGCTGCGACTGTGCGCGCGATCGACGAACTTGGTTATGCCGATACCTCGGTCGCTGGCATCGTCGCGCGCTCGCAGGTGTCGCGGCGCACGTTCTATGAACTGTTCGCCAACCGCGAAGAGTGTTTGGTGGCGGTGTTGGACGACGCGGTCGCGCGTGTGGCGCTTGAGTTGGAGCGGGCCGACCTGGCGCGTTTTGCGTGGCGGGAGCGGCTGCGTGCGGGGTTGTGGGCGATCCTGTCGTTTTTGGATCGTGAGCCGGTGTTGGCGCGGGTGTGCGTCGTGCACGGGCTCGGCGGTGGCGCCGCGGTCCGTGCGCAGCGTGAGCGGACGCTTTCGGGGCTGGCGGCGGTCGTGGACGCGGGGCGCTTTGAGGGCGGGCGCGGTGGGGAGTGCACGCGGCTGATGTCCGAGGGTTTGGTGGGCGCGGCCTACATGATCCTCTACACGCGTCTGGCCGAGGGTGGGGAGCCCGTGAGTGGGCTGCTGGGGGAGTTGCTGGGGTTGATCCTGCTGCCCTATCTGGGGCCGGCCGCGGCTAGGCGCGAGCAGGCCCGGCCCGCGCCGAGCGCGCCGATCTTCGAGGACGCTGGTGAGCGCTCTCCGTCCGCGAGCGCGGCCGACCCGTTGCAGGGCGTGGCGATGCGTCTCACCTACCGCACCGCGCGGGTGCTGGAAGCAGCTGGTGAGCATCCCGGGGCGAGCAACCGTCAGGTCGCCGACCTGGCTGGGATCGGCGACCCCGGCCAGGTGTCAAAGCTGTTGCGTCGCCTGGAGCGCCTGGGGCTGCTGAAGAACCGGGGTGGCGGGCACGCCCAGGGGGAGCCCAACGAGTGGTCACTGACCGCCAAGGGCCAGATCGTCACCGGCCACATCCGCATGCACGCCCCGCGACAGCCGGAGACCGCATGAGCGTCGAAGCACGGCATTGCAGGTCGGAGCACGGAGAGGCTTCCGATGGCGAGCAGAGGGAGCGGAGGTTCTCGCGAGAGGGTCGCGTCTGCGTATCAGGGATCCCATTGGAGAGGAGGACGTCGCAGCGATGCGCCGTCATGAACGTACACATCGAACGGGAGGGGTAGTGAGCATGCGCAAGGGTTTGGTTGTGGCGGTTGCGTTGTGTGCGGCGCTGGCGGGCGGTCTCGTCTTGGCGGTTGGCGCGGCCGGGGCGGCAGGCGTCCTGCCGTTTCTCGGCTCCTTCGGTGGAGAAGGCGCCGGCGCCGGCCAGTTCAAAGTCCCGCGCGGCGTCGCCGTGGATAACTCGAGCGACTCCTCGGCGGGCGATGTGTACGTGGCCGACGAGGAAAATCAGCGGGTGGAGAAGTTCGGCGCGGCCGGGAACTTCATCTTGATGTTCGGCGACGATGTCAACAAGGACGGCGCCGATGTTTGCAAGGCCGGTGAAGAATGCCGGGCCGGCGTCGAAGGGAGCGGCGCGGGCGACTTCAACGCCCCGGTCGGCGTCGCCGTCGACCCGACCAGCGGCGCGGTCTACGTCACCGACTTCTCCAACCACCGCATTGACAAGTTCGATGCCGAAGGCAAGTTCGAGCTGATGTTCGGCGGCAACGTCAACGAAAACGGGACGAACATCTGCAAGGCCGGCGAAAAATGCCAGGCGGGCGAAACCGCCTCTGAAAACGAAGAAGGCGAAGGCAAGTTCCACCGGTGGAGGTTCTCCATCGCCGGCACCTTCATCGCCGTCGGATCGAGCGGGACGGTGTACGTCGGGGATGAAAACCGCGTACAGGAGTTCAACGAACAAGGGGAATATCAGACTCAGATCAAGCTTTCGGGGTTTGGCATCCCGACCGCCCTGGCGGTCAATGTGAGCGGCGATGTCTTCCTCCGCGCTCACGAAGGATCCGGTGTCCACGAGTTCGACCAAGCAGGCACAGAACTGCACGAATACGAAAGCGAAGACGGGCACCCCGAAGCACTCGCCGTCGATCCCGTCGGCGGCGACCTGTACGTGGTGTCAGGAGACAGCAACCACGTGATCAGACAGTACGAAGCCTCGGCTCCATACTCGCTCATCTCGGAATCGAAGTCCGGCCTGCTCGAAGAATCGACCGGCATCGCGCTCGGCAGGCACGGCACCCTCTATGCCTCCGATACGGAGAACAACTCGGGCGCGAACAAGGTGCTGATCTATGGCAGCGCACCGACCGAAGGCTTGGCCGGTGCGCCGGCGCCGACGATCGGCTCGACCTATCCGACGCCGGACGGCAGCAACAGCGCCGATCTCGCCGCGGTGGTGAACCCTCATTTCCTGTCGGGCAGCTACTACGTCGAATATGGGCGCGAAGCGTCCTACGGCTCCGTCTCCGCGACGCTGCAGCTTGCAGCCACGACCGAAGTCCCGGAGACCGTTCTGCTCGAAGGGCTGCAGCCGGAAAGCGAATATCACTACCGCTTCGTGGTCACCACGAATGCGGGCACGACATACGGCTCCGAGGAGACCGTAGCAACCTTCGCGCCGGCGCAGAGCAGCCTGCCGGACGGTCGCGTCTATGAACTGGTGACGCCGCCGTACAAGAACGGGAACACGCTCGCGCCGTTCGCGAAGTTCAAGTTTGGGATCGGCGAAGCGGGCGGCGAAGCGGTGGCGTTTATGGCGAGCGGCGCGATGGGGACCTCGACGTTCAGCACCCAGTCGGAGTTCGTCTCGCGGCGCACCCCGGGTGTGGGGTGGAGCACGAGCCAGGTCGAGCCGCGGCCGACGACACCGGTTGAAATCTACACCGGGCCGACGACGCTGGTTCCGTCTGCGGACTTCAAGCAGTTCGTCTTCGCCGGGGGCACCAGCGCATTTACGAAGGAAGATCGGCAGGGCTCGGCCAATATCTTTCTGGCTGAAAGCCCGTTGGTTGAACCGTTGTGGCTCGGCAAGCCGCAGGTCGATGACCCGGTGCCGGCGCTGGGCGGGGTCTCCGAGGAAAACTATGTAGTCGCGGGCGCCTCGCCCGATCTCGGCGAAGTGTACTTCGCCTACTCGGGCACGCTGCTGCCGGAGGACAGGGAACGTGAAGCGCATATCGGTGACGGTCTCAGCAACGGGGGGAGTGGCGAAGTCGAGCCATGGGGCTTCTACGCGTGGAACCACGGCACGCTGGAAGAGGCAGGCGAACTGCCCGGCGGAAAGCTCAGCCCATTCGGGGCGATCCCCGCCGATCTTCCGGGGGGCAACGCTGGCGGCAGCAGCCGCGAGTCTGACGATCAGGCCGACCTCCAGGACAACTGGCTCTCGGACGAAGGCAGGCGCGCCCTTTTCGTCAGCCCCGATCCGATCTCCACAGTCGCGTCAGACCCGGCTTTCTGTGCCGGCAACCCGAAGTGCACGAGCGAACCGCCCGAGTTGTATCTGCGTGAAGCGCTGCCGGGTGGCGGGCACAAGGTGGCGCTTGTCTCGGGCTCAGCGCTTCTCGGCCATCAGGGTGAACCGGCTGTGGCGGGCGTAGCGGAAGGTGCGAATGCGCTCGGCGACCAGAGCGGGACGTTTGCGTTTGCGTCCTCGGACGGGTCGCAGGTGTTCTTCGCCAGCGAAGACTTTCTGACGAAGGCTGCCGAAGCAGCGGGTCACGCCGGGCCCAAGGAGTACGACTACGACGTCGAAACCGGTGGGCTGACGTACCTGCCGGAAGTTCACGGGTCGATCGTGTCGGTCGCTCCGAACGGCTCGGATCTCATGTTCGTCGAAACTGTCGAACCGACGACGGGGCTGCAGGAGCTCAAGGTGTGGCGGCGCGCGACCGGCGTGGCGACGGATGTCGCGGAACTGCCATCCACATTCGTGGTGGAAGGCAGTGGCCTGCGACCCGGTGTCCCGGCGCGGATCGACCGCGCTTTCGTGAGCGGCGACGGGAACGTGTTCGTGTCCCTCACCAATGCGCGGATCCCCGGGTTCAACGATGGCGGCTTCAGCTGCGACAAGGCAGGGAGATGTCTTCAGCCGAGGGAGGTGTTCCGCTATGACGTCGCCGAAGGCAGGCTGTCCTGTCTCTCCTGTGGCCCTTCCGGTGTGACGCCGTTCGGTGACGCTTCGATCGGCGCCACGAGCCGCCAGACGGAAGGGTCCACTGAAGAATGGCAGCACGAAAACGGTGAGTCGGGTACGCCGGAGACGACGATCGAAGCGCGGGGTATGTCGGCTGATGGGGAACGTGTGTTCTTCGATACGCCCAATCAGTTGGTGGCGCAGGCGACGAACGGCAAGCGTGACGTGTACGAGTGGGAGAAAGGGCACGTCTATCTGATCTCCTCGGGCACAAGTAGCGAAGAATCGTATTATGTGGATAACAGTGAATCGGGGAATGATGTGTTCTTTGTGACCAGCGCTGGGCTGGTGGCGCAGGATACCGATGGTTCCGCTGATATGTATGACGCGCGGGTGCCGCGGCCGGGTGATACGGCGCCGCCGTCGGAAACGCCGTGCAAGGGCGCGGTCTGTCAGGGTCCGCCGAGTGTGCCGTCGCTGTTGGGCGTGCCGCCGAGCGAAACGTTCTCCGGCCCCGGCAACCTGGCGGCGGAAGTGAAGTCGGCGGTCACGACCAAACCGAAAGTGAAAACGACGAAGAAGAAAGCGAAACGGAAACAGGGTAGGCGGAGCAGGCATAGGGCGCATGGTTCCTCGCGCTACGGTAAGGGTCAGGTTACAAGCGGCAGGAGGGGTAAGTGATGATGCGGGGAATCGCGTGTGTGGGTCGTGTCCGCGGGTGGTTGGCGGGCACTGGTGTTGCCGCTGTCGTGTCGTTGTGCGCATTGGTGGTGCCGGTGTCGGCGTTTGGCGCTGAAGCGCCGAGGTGGGCGATTACCGCGGTGTCGGATCCGACGGTGATGAACGCGAGCGCGGGGGTCGACGAGGTGCAGAGCCTGAAGGTGAGCGCGACGGCCGGGCAGTTCGTACTGATCGATCCGGAAGCGGCTGGGTTTGCCTACAAGCTGTTCAAGTGGGACGCGAAAGCCTCCGAAGTGCAGGCGGGGCTTGAAGAACTGTACGGTCCGCATAACGTGGAGGTCAGCGGCGGTCCGGGCGACGAAGAAGGCACCGAACCCTACACGATCGTTTTCACCGGTGAAATGGCTGGCCGGCACGTACAGGAAATCAGCACGGAGTATTCGAAAATGTACCTGAGCTGCACGGGCGCGACCGGCACGAAATGCGAACAGGAAGCGACTGTCACCCAGACGACAGCTGGCAGGCCGTGGGGCGCGATCGTCGTGACCGCGACGAACGTCGGCGGCGCGGCGACCGACGGCGGCGCGATCACCGTGGCGGATGTGCTGCCCGCGAATGTGCAGGCGATCAAGATCAGCGGTGTCGACGCGTACCGCTCCGGCGGCGGGTTCGAAGATGGGCGCACGGAAGGCCTGTCGTGTTCCACCGTGTCGGTGAGTTGCACGACGTCCGCTCCGGTAGATACGGGTGACCAGTTGATCGTGACGGTCGCGGTGAGGCCGCCCGCGAGCGGAGCGGGCAGTGTCGATGAAGCGAGCGTGTCCGGCGGTGGCACGGGCTTGGTGAGCGTGCGCTCGGCGTTTGCGGTGGGAACGTCGCCGGCGCCGTTTGGTCCCGTGCCGGGGAGCGTCGTGTCTGCGTTGTCGAGTTCGCAGGCGGGGGCGCACCCGGACTTCACGACCCAGTATTCGCTTGACACCTCAGCGTATAACACGGTTTCCGGAGATGTAAAGGACGTTCGCTTCGATGCGCCGCCGGGCTTGGTCGGCAGCACCGTGGGCCTGCCACGCTGCACGATGGGGCGAGTGCAGGCCACCGCGGAACGTCCGGAGGAATGCCCGGCGGACACGATCGTCGGTATAGCGACGGTGACCCTGTTCCGCGAAGGACAGGGAACCAGCTCTTATGTCGAGCCGGTGTATAACATCGCGCCTTCGCCTGGTGAGCCGGCGGCGTTCGCGTTCGCGATTGAGGCGACGCCGATTCGCTTGGACACGAGTGTGCTGAGCGACGGTATGGATAATGTGCGGGTGACGGCGCCGAGCCTCGCGGATACGCTGCACAACTTCACGACGTCGGTGACGGTCTGGGGCGTGCCGCAGGAACACGTCGGTCGCGGCATGGACGAATCGGCGTTGATTGGCGCGTCAGGAAAAGGCTCGCTGCCGAACGGTGGCACGTTTGGTGGGGTGGAAGGCAATCAGACGCCGGTGCCGTTGATGACGAGCCCGCAGCGGTGCGGGGCACCGCTGAGCACGACGTTCGAAACCGATCCGTGGGAAGAACAGGGCGTCTACCGCTCGGAGACCGTGACGGGCGAATCGCTCACGGGTTGCGATCTGGTGCCTTTTGAAGCGGCGTTCACGTTCCTGCCGGACACTTTGGAAGCGGGCGCGCCGGCTGGCTACTCGTTCGATCTGGGGTTGCCGCAGCACAACGAACCGGGTGTGCTGACGACGTCGAGTATGCGGGATGCGAGCTTGACGTTGCCCGAAGGCGTGGTAGTCAACCCGTCAGCCGCATGGGGGCTGAAAGCGTGCAGCACCCAGGAGTTTTTCGGTTCGGATCACCCTTCTCAGGAGCCGGCTGGGGAAGCTGAATGTCCGCGTGAAGCGAGGGTTGGGGAAGTGGAAGCGCAGAGCCCCGATCTGGAAGTGCCGTTGAAGGGCCAGGTGTTCCTTGGCACACCCAACTGCGACCCATGCACGCCGCACGACGCCGAAGACGGCGAAATGGTGCGCCTGTTCATCCAACTCGTCGGTGAAGGGGAATCGGGGGTCATCGTCAAGCTGGAAGGTCACGCGCTGATCAACCAGACCACGGGTCAGATCACCACGGTTTTCAAGGAAACACCGCCGTTGCCGGTCAGCCACTTCCGGTTCGTCCTGGAAGGCGGACCTAGGGCGGTCCTCGCGAACCCCCGCACCTGCGGGAAGGTCACCGCAAACGGTGTGTTGACGCCGTGGTCGGAGGAACAGGGTGTCCTCGGTGAAGTATCGCCGAGCTATCAGTTCGAAATCAAGCAGAACTGCTTCGCTCCGCAGTTCAACCCGAGTATCCACGTCGGGCCGACGAACCTGCAGGCCGGCGCGTACTCGCCGCTGGATGTGTCGTTCTCGCGCTCAGATGAGGACCAGTATTTGAGCGGCCTGGAAGTGAAAACTCCACCTGGTCTGTTGGGTACGCTCGCGAATGTTCCGTTGTGCGCGAATGCGCAGGCGGAAACGGGGGAATGCTCCGAAGGGAGCCTGATCGGGCATACCGATGTCGAGACCGGCCCTGGTGCCGACCCGTTCCTCGTGGAAGGCGGCAAGATCTTCCTGACCGAATCCTACAATGGCGCACCCTACGGCCTCTCAATCGTCGTACCCGCGGTCGCTGGCCCCTACACCCTCGCGGGTTCGACCGGTAAAGGCACGGTTGTGGTGCGGGCGAAGGTCGAAGTGAACCCTTCGACGGCGGCGTTGACGGTCAAGACGAATGCGTTTCCGACGATTCTGGATGGGATCCCGTTGCAGCTGCGCCTGGTGCAGGCGGTGGTCGACCGCCAGGGGTTCACGTTCAACCCGACCAGCTGCGAACCCGTGCATATCGAAGGGGCGTTGCAGAGCGCGGAAGGGATGAGCGCCTCGTTCAGTCGTCCGTTTCAGGTCACGAACTGTTCCGACCTCAAATTCGAACCGACGGTGGAAGCGTCGGTCGGTGGGAATGTCAGTCGCGTCGACGGGACGAGCTTTAGGTTGAGGATCTCTAAACCGGCGGTGCAGGGTCAGCAGGCCGACCTGAAGCGGTTCAAGATCGCTCTGCCGACGCAGCTGCCTTCGAGGTTGCCGACGTTGCAGAAAGCGTGTACGGCCGCGCAGTTTGAATCGAACCCGGCGGGGTGCCCGTCGGCGTCGGTGGTGGGACACATGCGTGTCTTGACGCCGATCCTCCCGGTCGCGATCGAAGGGCCGATGTACTTCGTCTCCCACGGCGGGGAAGCGTGGCCCAGCCTCGAGATCGTGCTGCAGGGCTATGGGGTGAAAGTGATCCTTGTCGGCTCGACTCTGATCAGTCCGTCGGGGGTCACCACGAGTACATTCAGCACAGTCCCGGACGTCCCGTTCACCTCCGCGGAAGCCACGCTTCCCGGCGGCCCCTACAGCGCGCTGACCGGTCTCGGGGACCTCTGCGCTCCGACCAAGACCGTGACCGTCAAGAAGAAGGTCTTGGTAAAGACCAAGCGAGGGCACAAGACCGTGACCAGGAGCGTGAAGGAGAGCGAGCCCACGAGCTTGGTGATGCCGACGGAAATCGTCGCGCAGGACGGGGGCAACCCGATCGAGGTGAACACCCCGGTGGGCGTGACCGAATGCCCGACCGCGGGCACGGCGGCGCACAAGAAAACCAAACCCAAACCGCACAAGAAGGCCAAGAAGCACTCGAAGAAGAAGTAATCTGCCTTCGTTCACCCCCCCAACCCCTCCAGCGCGTCGGCCGCCGCCACGGCCCCGCCGGCGGCGGCGTAGGCGCGGCTGACGCGCTGCGCGCCGGGGCGGCAGTCGCGCGCCTCGCGGACCGCGGCGGCGAGGCGCGCGGGCGTGAGGTTCTTGGGCGAGAGCCGCACCCCCGCCCCCGCCAGCTCGACGCGGCGGGCGGTCTCCAGCTGGTCGCGGCCGAAGGGGACGACCACGACGGGGACCTCGGCGCTGAGCGCCTTCTGGGTGATGCCCATGCCGCCGTGGCACACCACGCAGGCGGCGCGGGCGAGCACGGGGTCGTGGGAGACGAAGCGCGTTACACGGCTGCCGGGGGGCGACTCGAACTGCGCCGGGTCGTGGGCGGCTGTGGTGGCCAGCACCGACATGCCCGCCGGCGGCAGCGCCTGTAGCGCCACGCGCACCAGGCGGCGGTCGCGCTGGCGCTCGGTCGAGCAGGTGACCAGCACCAGCGGGTCGCGCAGCTCCTGCAGCCATGGCGGAGGCGGCTGGGGCGGGCTCCAGTTGATTGGTCCCACCAGGCGGACGTTGGCCGGCCAGTCGCTGCGCGGGTATTCGAAGCCCTCGGCCGTCAGCGCCAGCATCAGGCCGGGGCGTTCGAACAGCTCGCTCCAGTGCTGCAGCGGGCCGAGGCCGTGGCGCTCACGCAGGGCGCGCAGGGGAGGGATCGCCTGGCGCTCCAGCACGACCCTGCCGACGGTGCGCAGCAACGCGTCGCGGGCGCGGTGCATCCGGCCGCGCGCGGGGGCCAACCCCGGGCCGAACGGCGGCAGGTCGCGGGAGGGGACCGGCAGGACATAGGGGGCGTACATCGCCCACGGGAGGCCCGACGCCTCCGCCACCGTCGCCGCTCCCCAGCAGTTGACGTCGATCAGCAGCAACTGCGGGTCGTGCGCCGCGATCGCCTCGGCGAGGTCGGGCGCCTCGGGGGTGGCGCGCGCCAAGAACGTCGCCAGCGCCCGTTTCGCCTTCGCCGGCACCGAGCGGGCGCGGTGGTCGTCGAGTTCGATCGCTTCCACGCGCGAGGAGATCGGCTCGGCGTCGATCCCCAGCGCGCGCAGCAGCTCGACCTGCGAGGCCAGCGTGCGCAGCGTCACGGCGTGGCCGCGCCGTTGCAGCTCCTGCACGATCGGCACTGCCGGGAAGAGATGGCCGCGCGCGGGTGAGGTGTAGACGAGGATCCTCAACGGGGGCGCTCTCCCAGCAGCCGCTCGATCGCGGTGGTGAGTGTGGCGCTCACCGCCGCGCGTGCGAACCCGAGGTCGTGGCTGAGCAGCCACCACGTGTGCACGTCGCACAGCGCGATCAGCGCCGCGCGCACGCGGGTGCGCTCCTCCTCGCGGCAACGTTCCATCTGGGGTCCGAATGCGAAGTCGACCCAGTCGTAGTGGAGTTTGCGGGCCATTCGCGATATGCCCGCGAGCGCCGGGTTGCCGTTGTCGAGCCACGCGCCCACCCGCAGCGAGCGCTCGCCCCACGCGTCGTAGTGGTCGAGCACGTTGTCCACCGCGCCCTTCACATCGCCCGGCCGCGCGCTCCAGCGCTGCTCGTACATCTCCGCGGCGCTGCTCGCGAGCGCCTGCATCAACAGCCCCTCCTTGCTGCCGAAGTGACGCAGCAGTGTCTGCTTGGTCACGTGTGCGCGTGCGGCGAGCGTTTGCAGCGAGACCTGCTCCCAGCCCCCCCGCGTGAACTCTTCCATCGCGGCGTGGATCAGCGCCTGGCGCGTGCGCTGCTGCGCCTGCGCGCGCGCCACCTGCTTGTAGGGGCGTTTGTCGATGTCGGTCATCTCGCCTTCCGGAGATTCGGGGAAGGGGACGCTAGCTGGCCAGGAGAGTGCGCTCAACGCGCTCACTCCTGCAACGCCAACGCCGCGGGCACGTCGGTGGCGAGGTAGCCAGGTAGCGCGATCGTCAGCAGCGCGGCGGCCGCCACCAGCGCAAGGCTCACGAGGCCGGCCGGGGCACCGGCCGCGTGCGCCACCGGGAAGTTGATCGCCTGCCCCAGCGCGCGGTCGGCCAGCCGCTGGCCGTAGAGGCCGAACAGCGCGCCGGCGCCGAAGCCGACGCCCAGCAGCAGCGCACACTCCAGCAGGATCGTCCGCCACAGTTCCCCGCGCGCGAGACCCTCGAGCTTCAGCTTCGCCAGTCGCGGGCGGCGCTCCCACACCAGCGCGCCGATCGCCGCCACCATCGCCAGCGCCGCCGCGATCGGGATCAGCGCGGCGATCTGGGTGAGGCGAGCCAGCGCCCGGCGGCTGAGCGCGCTCTGCGCGGCGGCGTGCTGTTCTGCCGTCTGCACCGCCCAGCCCGAGCGCGAGGAGGGACCGAGTGCCCGTTCGATCTCGCGCACGCCGGCGGCGGGCGTGGTGTTGGGGGCGAGCGTGACGCTGTAGGCGGTGGCGTTGTTGCTACCCCACGCGCGCGTGTACTCGTTGCCGCCCAGCACGATCGCGCCCGGCTCCCAGCCGAGGTTGGTTGCCAGCGCCGCCACGCGCAACCGGCGCGGGGTGGGTGTGGGCAGCGTGAACGGATCGCCCATCCGTAGGTGGTGTTCGGCCGCCAGCGCCCGCGACACGACCGCCCATCCTCCCGCGCGCAGGCGGGCTGCGGCCCGGCGGGGGTTGCCTTCCACCAGCTGCCCGGCCAGCAGCGGCGCGAGCGCCGCGGGCGGGGGCGCCAGCGCCAGCACGCGCCGCGTGCCGTAGTCGAGCAGGTCACTGCGGTACAGCGCCACCGCGCGCACCCCCGGCAGGCGCGCCAAACGGGTGCGCAGCGTGGGCGCGAACGGAGCGGTGTGCAGAAGGTCGTAGCCGCCCGTCGGTGCCACCCACACGGCGGTGGAGGCGTTCAGCTCGCGCGAGGCGCCTTCCAGTCCGGCGAGCAGGTCGCCGTGCGCGCCGTCGATCGCCACGCTGCCGAACACCGCCACCGCGCCGGTCGCCGCGATCGCCAGCGCTCGCGCGCCGGCCGCGCGCAGCTCCATGGCCGCGACGTGCGCCACCGGGCTGCGCACCCTGCCCGCCGCGCGTCCCACCAGCGCCAGCGCCGCGCCCAGCGCGAGCGGCAGCGCCAGCAGCAGCGCGGCAACCGTCAGCACCATTCCCGGCAGCGCCGCGTCGGGCGCCGCCAGCAGGATCGCGCTCGCTCCGGCCAGGCACGCCGCGGCGGTGAGGCTGGACGCCAGCAGGGGGACGGTGCGGACCGTGCGCGGGGTCCGCAGCGGGATCAGCACCGCGAGCGCCGCCGCCAGCATGCCGCCGCCTACCGCGAACGCGATGCTCTGCCAGCCGACGGTGCGCGCGCTGCCGAGCGCAAACGCCAGCGAGAGGAAGGCGGGGTTGGAGTGGAACAGGTGGATCGACAGCTCCTGCCCGAGCGCCAGCCCCAACGCGCACGCCAGCGCGCCGAGTGCGAGCGCGTCCAGCAGCAGCACGGCCGCCACGGTCGGCGCGCCGTACCCTTCGCGGCGAAGGTCGGCGATTAGCCGCCGGCGCTGCGGCGCGGTGAACAGCACCGCGTTGAACGCGAACAGGAAGCCGACCAGCGCGCTGACGGCGGCGAACAGCGCGGTCGACTGGTTGCTGGCGGCGGCGGCCTTTTCGAACAGCGTCTGCTCGTAGCCGACCGGCTCGACATTCAGGTGGCTGCCCGCCAGGCGTGTCAGCGCCGCGCGCACCGATGCTTGCGCACCGGGGGCGGGGCGCACGAGGATGCGGCTGACGCGGGCGCGCATGCCCGCCAATTCCTGCGCGTAGGAGAGCGGCGCGAGCGCGACCGGCGTGTCGATCAGCGTACCGATCTGGCGGGCGTGCAGCTGTTCGTAGAGCGGCGCCGCGCTGGTGCGCCCGCCGATCTGAAAGCGGGCTTCTTGGCCGAACTTGGTCACGCCCAGCGCGTTGGCCAGCGGTGCTGGCAGCACCACTGCGCCGAAGCCTCCGAAGGGCGTCAGCCGGGTGTGGCGCACGAGTGCGCCGCCCAGCTTCGCGAGGCTGCCGTCGGCGCCGACCAACTCGACCGAGGTACTGCCGCGCGGGCCCGACGCGTTGGCGTCGACTTCCAGCAGCGGCGCCGCCGTGCGCACGCCGGGGATCGCGCGCACCCGCGCCAGCGTGCTCGCGGGGAGGCCCTGCGGCCCGCGGACCACCAGCTGCAGCGTCGCGCTGCCGGCGATCCCGCGCGTCAGCGCCGCCACCGAGCTCTGCAAGCTCGCGCTGGAAACCTGCGAGGCGAACAGCAGCGCCACGCCGGCGGCGATCCCCACCACCGCCAGGCACTCCTGTGCCAGCCGGGCGCGCAGCCGCACCCCGTAGAGGCGGGCCACGTTGGCCGGTTTCATGGGCCTACATGCTCGAAGTTGGCCGCGATGCCGGGTGCCGTGGTCCCGTTGCCGTCGCGGGGCTGTGCGCCCACGCCTGCGAAGGACGGCGGCGGCGCCGCGGCATAGTCGCAGAGCTGGCCGTCGCGCAGCGCCAGTACGCGGTCGGCGTACTCGGCCGCCGCCGGGTCGTGGCTGACGAGCACGATCGCGACCTGGCGCTCGCGGCACAGCGCGCGCAGCAGTTCGAGCACTTCGCGCCCGCGCTGCGTGTCGAGGCTGCCGGTGGGCTCGTCGGCGAGCAGCAGGCGCGGCTGGGTGGAGAGCGCGCGGGCGATCATCACCCGCTGGCGCTCGCCCATCGAGAGCGTCTCGGCGCGGTGGCGCAGCCGCTCGCCCAGCCCCAGTCGCTCCAGCAGCGGCGTCACCTCGCGCTGCGCTTCGCGCCAGCGGTGAGTCTTCAGCAGCTTCAGCACCGCGTTGTCGAGTGCGCTCACGCCCGGCAGCAGGTCGAAGTTCTGGCGCACGAACCCCAGTTCGGTGAGGCGAAAGCGCGAGGCCTCGCGCTCGGAGAGCGTGCGCAGGTCCCGCCCGCCGATCAACACGCTGCCGGCCGTGGGCGCCAGCAGCGCGGCGATCATCAGCAGCAGCGTTGTCTTACCCGAGCCGCTCGGCCCGTACAGCGCGACCATCTCGCCCGGCTGCACGCGCAGCGACACGCCGTCCACCGCGCGCACCGGCTCGCCGCCGACGGCGGGATAGTGCTTGACGAGCTCGCGCAGCTCGAGCATCTCACTCGGAGTCCTTCCTGCGGTCGCCGCGGGCGTCGCGGTCGCTGCGGTTTCGGTGGCGGCGAGCGCCACTGTGCCCCCGAGACCGGCCGGCACGCGCCGGGCAGGGCACCTTCGCCGCGGTGGCGCCGGTGGCGCCGCTGGCGTAGGTGAACGCCGCCGCGAACGGGTAGCCGCCGTCTGGGCAGCGCGGCGGCAGGACGATCGTGTTGGCGCTGGGCGGCGGGTGCGCGGCGGCGGTGCCGAGCGTCAGCGTGAAGTCGACCAGCGAGGCTTCCGAGCCTCCGGGCAGCGAGGGGATCGGCGGGATCGGGATCACGATCTGTTCGCCGTAGGGCGGGCGCGCCGGCACGACCGTGCCGATGACGACTACCTGGACGGGCACCGGCGTCGTGCCTTCTCCCACCAGCTCGATCGTCGGGTTGTTGCCGGTCGGAGGGCCGATAAACGCCCACACGGTTGCTTCCTCAACCACCACTTCGGAGCCCGTCAGCGCCTCACCGAGCGCGCGGCCACGGCCGACCAGCGACTGCGGTGGGCACGCCGAAGGACCCCGATTGCGCAGCACCGTCGGACTGCAGCTGCGCAGGCTGGGGACGTCGAAGGTGAGACCGGCCGGCAGGCTCATCGTCGAGCGGCGCACCGGCGCCGGCACGCCGTGTTCGCCGCCGGCGTAGTGAACCTCGAGCGTCAGCGCTCCCCGTGTGCCCGGGCGGTTGGAGGAGAGCGAGGGGGCGATTGTCGCGGAGGTCGGTTCCGGTGTGGCGACGACGAGCGCGGCAGAAAATGGCCCCGGCGCGGCGGTGGTGGACGCCGCGCCGGAGGCCTCTGCCCGCGCGGGCGCTACCAACGCCGCGCAGATCGTGAACGCGATCGGGAGGGTGCGGGCGAGCCCGATTGCGATCGCGCGACTGGCACAGGTCCAAGCTCTGGTCGTCACAGCTCCCCCTCCAGTGGAACCCTCAGCCGATCTACTGTACTAGATTTATAGCACATTATGCATCGGGTGATGGGTGGCGATGTTGTTCTTTTGGGACGCCAACCAGTCGCAGGTGGTTGGCACGGGTGATGTTGTTGTTGTCTTTTTGCCACGCGAACCAGATGGTGACGCGTTTTATGTTGTCGTGGAGTGGTTGGTTGCGTTGAGGTTGGTTCGTTGTGGACACCAACCAATCCCGAGGAGCCTGTCGCCGCACATTCATATTACCTAAGGTAACACGAATGATGCTCGCGCGCGAGCATCCCATTCGTCCGACGTGTGACGCTGCCGCGTCGCGCCGGTGCACGGCCCGCGTCCCGCCGGTGCACAGCCCGCGTCCCGCCGGTGCACAGCCCGCATCGCGCCGGTGCGCGGCCGGGCACCGGGCTTGCCGATGTGTGCTCAGCCCTGCCCGGGCGCTCCACGCCGCCGCCACACGCATTAAGCTCCTCCGCGCGCCAGATGCACCACCCGATCTCCTACTTCCAGGCGGTGATCCTCGGCCTCACGCAGGGCGTGGCCGAGCCGTTCCCGATCTCGAGCCTCGGGCACGCGGTGGTGCTCCCGCGCCTGTTTGGCTGGAACATCCACCAGAACGACAAATACTTTTTGACGTTCCTGGTGGCCACCCACTTCGCGACGGCGCTGACGCTGCTGCTGTTTTTCATCCGCGATTGGATCAAGATCGTCGGCGGCATCCTGCGCTCGCTGCGGATGCGCAAGATCCGCGAGGATGACGTGTATGCGCGGTTGGGGTGGCTGCTGGTGGTGGGCACGATCCCGGCGGGCATCCTCGGCTTGGTGCTGGAGGAACCGCTGCGCAAACTGTTCGCGTCGGCCACGATCGCCGCGATCTTCCTGATCGTCAACGGCGTGGCGCTGCTGGTTTTCGAGCAGCTGCGCAAGCGCCCCCCGCGGCCGGGCGACTATCTCGGCGACTCCGACGCGAGCATCGCCAAGCTGAGCTGGCGGCAGGCGATCGCGGTGGGCACCTCGCAGGCGGCTGCGCTGATCCCGGGCATCTCGCGCTCGGGCTTCGCGATGGGGGGCGGCCTGGTGGCGGGGCTCTCAAACGAGGACGCGGCGCGCTACTCGTTTCTGCTGGCCACCCCCGTGATCCTCGCGGCGGCCGCGCTGAAGCTGCCGGAACTGCTGGGCTCGGCGGGCAACGGCGTGCGCGGCCCGGCGCTGGTCGCCGGCCTCTGCGCCGTAGTCACCACGTTTTTGGCGGTAAAGTTTTTGCTGCGCTTCTTCCAAACCAACCGGCTGTCGCCGTTCGGTATCTATTGCATCGCGTTCGGGGCGATCTGCACGGTGGCGTTCGTGGCGTGAGCGGGAGGGGAGGGCGCTCGTTCGGGCCCGCCGGCCCGTGCGACGCTCGGCCCCGCGTGGGCCCGCGGCGCCCCGGGTACCCTGATGAGGTCGATGCCGCGCACGCCACCGCTGCCGAAAACGCCTCCGCGCATGTTCGAGACCCGCAGCCAGGCGTGGCGCGAGGTGGGGCTGCTGCACGAAATCGACGCGGGAGTGGCGCGCCGGGCGCGCGTGGAGGCGCTGCTGCTGGTGCCGCTGTTCGTGGCGATCGTGGTGGTGTACGACAACCGCGAGGCGATCTTCGGGAAGCTGTCCTCGGAAGCGAGCACGGTGGCGCAGGTGGCCACGGTGGTGGCGCTGCTGATCCTCGGCTGGGCGATCGCGCGCGACGCCGGCCGGGCGATGCGCCCGTCGCTGTTCCGTCGGCTGGACCCCGCGACGGCGGGCACGGTGGGTTTCATCATCCGTTTGATCACCGTCGCGGTGGCGCTGCTGGCGGCGTTGCTGGTGGCGGGCGTGGACCCGCGCACGCTGGCGGTGGGCGGCGCCTTCACCGCGGTGATCCTCGGCCTCGCGGCCCAGCAGACGCTCGGCAATCTGATCGCCGGTACGGTGCTGCTGAGCGCCGGCCCGTTCCGCGTGGGCGATCGCATCCGCCTCCAGGGCGGCCCTCTGGCGGGCCAGATCGAGGGCGTGGTCAGCTCGCTGGGCTTGATGTACACGACGCTGATGACCGAGACCGGCCCCACGCTGGTGCCGAACAGCGTGGTGTTGAACGTGGCCGTCCACACCGATGGCGGAGTGCGGGCGCCCGTCGGCGCCGACACCGGCGGTACGGGTGCCGGCGATGGGGGTGTCGGCGGCGGTGGTGCTCAGCGCGAGACGCGATAGCGCAGCAGAAGCAGCCCTTCGCTCTCGAGCGCGTCGCAAAGCTGGAGCTCCACGGGCGGGTCGAGCTCCGGTCCGCAGACAATCCGCAGCTGCGCCTCATCCCCACCGCCCAGCTTGGGCGCGAACGAGAGAAACACCTCGTCCACCACGCCCGCGCGCAACAGATCGCCATTGAGATGCGGACCCCCCTCGCACAGCACGGTGCGCACGCCCCAGCGCGCGCGCAGCTCGGCGAGCGCCGCCGGTAGATCGAGCGCACCGTCGCGGGCGGCGCGCACGTACTCGACGGCCTGGGCGTCGGCGTCGCGCACTACCCCACCGGCGGACGGCGTCAGCACCACCACCCGTGCGGCGGGGTCGGCGAGCAACGGAACCTCCGCGGCGCAGAGCGCCAACCTGGCGGAGACGATGCAGGCGAGCGGTTCCTCGCTCAGCCCCCGCGCACGTCGCAGCCGCCGGCGCTCCTCGTCGCGCACCAGGCCGCGGTAGCGCTCCGTGCGCGCGGTGCCGGCGCCGACCATCACGGCGTCGACGGCGGTGCGCAGCGCGCGGAACAGCTCACGGTCGGCGCGGTTGCCGATCCCTCCCGAGCGCCCCCCCAGGGCGGCGCGTCCGTCGGCGGTGGAGGCCATGTTGAGGAACACGCGCGGGCGCGACGGCGCGGACGTCCCCGTTGCCTTGCGCGAGCCGGGGGCGGCGAAGCGCTCACCGTCCGCAGCGCTCTCCCCGGCGGCATCGTGGCCGCTCGCCGGATCCCACAACCGCATGCGCTCCACAGCCTGCGCGGCGGTCACACGCGGGTTGGAGCCGGGGGGAAGGAAGGGGACGAGGAGTGAGGGGCTGCAATCGGGGGTCATGGGCGAGTCAACAATTCGAGAACACAAACGCCTCTGTACGTGCTACCGTCGTGGCCGTTGGGCCGGATAGAGCCGGCATAAAAGCAGTGCAGGCGCTCGCAGGTCGAGGCTCTTCGCAGCATCCTCCGCGCGGCAGCAAGCACGAATTGTGGAGGATGTCACATGCCAACTGGCACAGTGAAGTGGTTCAGCGACGACAAGGGATTCGGGTTCATCACGCCGGACGACGGCGACAAGGACCTGTTCGTCCACCACACCGGAATCAACGGCGAGGGCTATCGCTCGCTCCAGGAGGGCTCCAAGGTGTCCTACGACGCGGAGCAGGGCGACAAGGGCCCCAAGGCCGTCAACGTCAGCTCGATTTAGCCTGGCGGCATCTCGTCGCCCTGGCGGCGCGTCGCTCGCCGAAGCCGGGTGACGCGCGCACCTTTGGTGCGTGTGCCCGCTTCGGCCAGCTTAAGCACACATAGCTGGCTGAGTCTTTGCCAGAAACGGCGAGCCATCCGTCAGGTCGGCTCCGTCGCCGGAAAGCTCGGCGGCGGGGTCGGTCACACGAATTGGAAGCGGTGCGGAAGCACTAACCTTCGGGGGTCCGGTCGTCGCCGGGCCCCCTCTGGTATGTCGACCGACGCGACCACATTCCCGCTGCGCGACTCCGGGCTGGAGCAGCCGCTCAAGGGCGGCCGCAAAGGCACGCCGTCGCCCAGTGGCGAAAGCCATTCGCGGCAGCGGGAGAGGGAAGGCGAGGGCAGCCGCGAGCGCACGCGCAAAGAGACAGCCATCGGCGCGGCTGTGCTGGTGTGGATCGGCGTGTGCGTGCTGCTGATCGTGCTGGCGGCCGCCGACCGCCCGAGCTTCCTCTCCTCGCCCTCGCACTACGGCTTCTTCCCCCGCTGGCTGGCCGGCCCGCTGGGAGGACTGTGGCCGTGGTTTACGCGCAATCCCTCCACCGTCAAGGCGTTGCTGACGGGGGCGCTGGTGAGCATGTATGTGGCCTACCTGGTGGGCCTGCGGTATGTGCCGCTGCTGCGCGCGCGCGCAGCGATCGTGACGATCGTGGCGGTGCACGCGATTCTGCTGCTGTCGCCGCCGCTGTCGCTGACGGACGTGTTCAACTACATCAACTACGGGCGCATGGGGATGCTGCACGGCCTCAACCCCTACACCACGATCCCGGCGCTGGGGCCCCACAGCGATCCCAGCTACTCGCTCAGTAACTGGCATCAGCTGATCACCCCCTACGGGCCGCTGTTTACGCTGATCACCTACGCGGTGGTGCCGCTCGGGCTGGCGGGCTCGCTGTGGACGTTCAAGGCCATCTTGATGGTGCTTTCACTGGGGACGCTGCTGCTGGTGTGGCGCTGCGCGCGGCTGCTGGGCCGTGACCCGGTAGCCGCGATCGTACTGGTGGGCCTCAACCCGCTGATCCTCGTGTGGGGGTTGGGGGGCGACCACAATGACTTTTTCATGATGTTTTGCATCACGCTGGCCTTCTATCTGCTGCTGCGCGCGGGCGCGCCCGGGATCTCGCCGGAACTGGCGGGCGCACTGGATGGCGATCGATCGCTCGGGAAGCGCTGGCGTGACTGTCTGCTGGCGCTGGCGCCACTCGAACTGGGCGCGGGCGCGGCGCTGGCGGCGGCGATCGCTCTGAAGGCGTCGGCGGCGATCCTACTGCCGGTGGTGCTGGTGGGGCTGGTGCGAACGCCGCGACGACTGGCGCAACTGGTGCTCGGGCTGGTACTGGGCGGGCTGGTGCTGGGCGCCGCGACGGTGGCCGCGTTCGGCGTACACCTCCCCGACCTCGGCGCGCAGGGGAGACTGGTGGTCCCGATGGGGTTGCCCAACCTGCTGGGTCTGGTGCTGGGGCAGGGCGGCATCACCGAAACGTTGCGCGGCGTGCTGAGCGCGACGCTAGTGGTGGCGGTGGCGGGCTGCTGCGTATACGCGTGGCGCCGCCGCGACGCGGTGACCGCCTCGGGCTGGGCGTCGATGGCGCTGTTGCTGACGCTCGGCTGGGTGCTGCCGTGGTACGTGCTGTGGGTGTTGCCGCTGGCGGCGCTGTCGCGCTCGCGCGTGCTGCGCGCCACGGCGCTGACGTTTGGCGCGTTTCTGCTGCTCACCTGGATGCCGCTGGCGACCGCGATGGACAACGCGCTCGGCATCCGCCCCACCACGACCACGCTGGGGCAAGAACATCAGCTATACGTGCGCGGGCTACTGGACTGAGCGGTGCTCGGCGGCGGCGGGGCCGGCGGCGGTGACGTGTCTATTTTGTGGACGCCAACCACTTCGTCACATCATTTGAGTTGTCGAGTAGTGGTTGGCGTCCATTTTGGACAACAATCGCCGCTCGGCGGGCCCGAGCGTCAGAGGGCTGCCCAGCGGCGCGACGCCGACGCTTAAGACGCGCTTGCCTGTCCGGCACCCGAGATCGGCCCCGCGCCGGCCGCGCCGGGAGGGCCGTCGACCGCACTGACGCGCGCTTCACCCTCCGGCAGGCGCCCGTCGCGCCCGACATAGCCGTCTTTGCCACCGGCGCACAGATAGATGGCGTCGCCGTCGCCCACGTTGCACACGCGGCGCACCGTGGCGGCATCGACGCGTGCGAAGCCGCCCTCCTCCAGCCGGTGCACGGTGCCGTCGCCGAACTCCATCTCGATGGTGCCGCGGTGCACGAAGTACAGCTCCTCCTGGACGTCGTGGTAGTGGCGTCCGGTCTGGTAGCCGGAGGGCATCACGATTGCGTTGACGCCGAATGCGGTGACGCCAAGGCCCTTGCGCACCTTGCGAAAGCCGTGGCCCTCGCCCAGCGCGTCGAGGTCGCCGACGGCATAGCCCTCGCCGACGGTCACGTTGGGGTACTCCGATGCCTCCATTGGCTCTCCTTGGGGGTTGTGGGCGATCGTGCAGTTGGTTGGCTGGGGCAGCGAGTGTCAGTGCTCGGCGACGTGCCCATCTTCGGGCGAGAGCGCGCGGCCCTCCCGCGCCCAGCGGAGCAGCCCGCCGTCCATCGTGTAGGCGTCGAAGCCCGCGGCGCGGAACGCCTGTGCGGCCATCAGCGAGCGGGCGCCCACGCGGCAGTAGAAAACGACCGGGCGCGCGCGGTCGATCTCCTGCTCGTGCGCGGGCAGCCGCACGAGCTCGACGTGGAGGCTGCCGGCGATGTGCCCGGCCTCCCGCTCGTAGGGTTCGCGTACGTCCACCACCTGCGCCTGCGTAGCGGGTGACGCGGAGCCTGCGGCGATCCACTGCTCCACGGTCGCCGGATCGACGCTCAACTCGGCGGATCGATCGGTGGCGCTGGGACTCATCAAAGTGAGCGTAGCCTGGTTTGCGCGACGAGCGCGCCGCCGTGCGCTCCGGGCCACTAGCATCCACGTCGTGGAGGCCGTCAGCGACATCTACACCATCCCCCAGGAGCACCTCGACTTCTGCGCCACGATCGGCCAGATCGCCCGCGAGAAGATCGCGCCGCGCGCGGCGGAGATCGACGAGCGGGCCGAATACCCGTGGGACATCCGCAAGCTGCTGGCCGAGCAGGACGTGCTGGGGCTGCCGTTCCCCGTCGAGTACGGGGGCACCGGCACCGGCACGCTGATGCTGAACATGGCGGTGGAGGAGATCGCCAAGGTGGACGCGGCGTGTGCGCTGATACTGATGGTGCAGGAGCTGGGCACGCTGCCGATCCAGCTGTTTGGCAGCGACGAGCTGAAGGAGCGCTTCCTGCCGAAGTGCGCCAGCGGCGAGTGGTCGCCGGCGTTTGCGCTGTCCGAGCCCGAGGCCGGGTCGGACCCTGCGGGGATGAAAACCACGGCCGTGAAAGACGGCGACGAGTGGGTGATCAACGGCACCAAGAACTGGATCAGCAACCTCGGCGTGGCCGACTTCTACATCTGTTTCGCCGTCACCGACCGCGACACCCGGCGGATCACGGCGTTCGTCGTGGAGGCCGACCGGCCGGGTTTCAGCGTGGGCAAGCTGGAGCACAAGCTCGGCATCCGTGCCTCGCCCACCGGTCAGCCGATCTTCGAGGATGTGCGGGTGCCCCAGGAGAACGTGATCGGCGAGGTTGGCAGGGGTCTGCGTGTGGCGCTCGGAACGCTCGAGCGTACGCGCTTGGGCGCGGCGGCGCAGGCGGTGGGGATCGCGCAGGGGGCGACCGACTACGCGGTGGGATACGCCCGCGAGCGCGTGCAGTTCGGCCAGCCGATCATCGACCACCAGGCGATCCAGTTCAAGCTGGCCGATATGGAAACACGCACGGCCGCCGCGCGCGAGCTTCTGTACAAGGCGTGCGCGATGGCCGATCGTGGCGATCCGCAGCGCGCGAAGTACTCGTCGATGGCCAAGGTGTTTTGCTCCGACACGGCGATGGCGGTGACCGTCGAGGCGGTGCAGGTGCTGGGCGGCTACGGTTATGTGAAGGAGTACCCGGTGGAGCGCATGATGCGAGACGCGAAGATCACCCAGATCTACGAGGGCACCAACGAGATTCAGCGGCTCGTGATCGCCCGTACGCTCAAATGAGCACGTGCTTGGAAAGCGCCGGCGTACCCCCACCTCTCGAGTACGTCGCATGGGTGGGCCGGCGGTAGCCCACACACGGCGATGCGCCCATCCAAGCCTCCCGGAGCGCCCCCCCAGCTGAGGAAGATCGGGCTGGCGGCGCTGATCGCGCTGGCGCTGGGCCTGGTGGTGATCGTGGTTGGGGAGGGCTTCAGCACGCAGGGAGCGGTGCGTGCGGTGGAGGACTTGATCCTCGGGATCGCGGCGGTGGCGCTGCTGACGACGGCGATCGCGTTCGTCGCGGTGCGCATGGCCAACTGGCACGACCCCGAGTCGGAGGAGGAGTTCGACAAGATCGTGCGGCGCGTCGAGGATCTCGGTCGCGAAGGGCTGGCGGTGGACCCCAACGAACGCGAGTTCATGGCGCTCGACCCGCTGGACGACGACGACTTCGAAGAGCTGGTGCGCGACGCGCTGGACGAACTGCCCGACCTGCTGCGCAATGCGCTGCGCCACGTGGCCGTGGTGATCTCCGACAAAGGCCGCCAGGCGGGTGCGTATGGTCTCTACCAGGGCGACCAGATGCGCGAGCGGCTGTTGGGGGCCCCGGCCCACGACCGCATCGTGATCTTCAGGGACACGCTGCGGCGCGACTTCGGCCACGACCCCGAGCTGCTGCGCGAGCAGGTTGTGAGAACGGTGCGCCACGAGTTGGCACACCATGTGGGGTTCGACGAGCTGGGGGTCTCGCGGCTGGATCTGTGAAGGTCCGTGAGGCCGGGCCGAGGCGGGGCCGTCTCGGAGGGGCGGACCGCGCTTTGCCGGCTGGGTTTGGTCCGCTGGTGAGGCGGATCGCGTAGGATGCTCCCGCCGGGGGGGAACGGCTGCGCACCGGCGGGACCACGACCACAAGGAGAGCCACAGATGCCTGACGCCGTAATCGTTGACGCCATACGCACGCCGATCGGACGGGCGGTGAAGGGCTCGCTCAAATCGGTGCGCGCCGACGACCTGGCGTCGATTCCGTTGAAGGCGATCCTGGAGCGCAACCCGCAGCTGGAGTCGAGCTCGATCGTGGACGTGATGATGGGGTGCGGCTTCGCCGAGGGCGAGTCGGGCTACAACATCGGGCGCAACGCGTCGCTGCTGGCGGGCATCGACTACCACGTGCCCGGCACGACCGTCAACCGCTTCTGTGCCTCCTCGCTGCAGACCACGCGGATGGCGTTCCACGCGATCAAGGCGGGCGAGGGCGACACCTACATCGCCTGCGGCGTGGAGGCGGTCTCACGCGCCACGCAGGGCGGTGAGTTCCAATTCCACCCCAAGCTGGACGGCTCGGAGGGGTCGCTGTACAACGTCTACATCCCGATGGGCCTCACCGCCGAGAACGTGGCGGCGGAAAAGAAAGTCAGCCGCGAGGCGCAGGACGAGTGGGCGCTGGTCTCCCAGACGCGCGCGGTGGCGGCGCAGGAGTCGGGCCACTACGACGTGGAGATCGTCCCGGTGACGGCGCCGGCGCACAAAGACACCGACCGCGAAGGCAACGAGATCGAGATCCCCGAGCAGGTTGTCAGGAAGGACGACGGCCCGCGCCCCGGCACGACGCTGGAGAAGCTGGCGTCGCTGAGGCCGGCGTTCAAACCGGACGGCACCGTGACGGCAGGCAACGCCTGCCCGCTCAACGACGGCGCGGCGGCGCTCTTGGTCACCTCCGAGGAGCGCGCATCCGAGCTGGGGCTGAAGCCGAAAGTGAAGATTCTCGCCTCCACAGTGGTGGCGATCCGCCCCGAGGTGATGGGCCTCGGACCGATCCCCGCGATCCAGCAGTTGCTGAAGAACACGGGCATGTCGATGAGCGACATCGACGTGGTAGAGATCAACGAGGCGTTCGCCGCGCAGATCGTCCCCTGCAAAGAGGAGCTGGGCATCTCCGACGACAAGCTCAACCCGTTCGGTGGCGCCATCGCCCTCGGCCATCCCTTCGGCATGACCGGCGCCCGGATCATGACCACGCTGATCAACGACCTGCAGACGCTCGACGGCACCTACGGCATCGAGTCGATGTGCGTCGCCGGCGGCATGGGAATGGCGATGCTGGTGGAGCGGGTGAGCTGAGGCGAGGCTAAGCCCCGCCGCTGCGGAGAAGCTGCGGGCGGCCCGACGTCCGAGCCCTGCTGGGTATACGACAGAGCGCGGACGCCGGGCCGACGTTCAGATGTCGAGACCGGGGATTGGGTCGGTCGGGAGCTCGCCGTGTATCTCCTCCAGGCCAATCAGATCATTTCGGTCGCGGGGACGACCGGCCAGACGCTTGAACCCGACGATACTGCTCAGACCGGCGACCAAGAATCGGACGCCGTCATTGTCTGCTGGCATAGCGCGCTCCTCGACCGTCTCATAGTCGAGCGGAGGTAGGCCCCCGCGCATGATGTCGATCACTCCGGCGCGTGTCTTCGCACGTAGATGTGTCTGGCCAAGCAGGTGCTTCTCCTCGAGCGGAGCATCGTCGCGTAGTCGTACGCCGCCAAGCTTGATGAGGGCGGCGAGTACGCGTCTGTCGTTGTCGGCGTCGTCGGGGACCAGGAAATCGACATCCTCCGTTGCGCGGATGAAGCGGTTGGCGATTACGGAAAAGCCACCCACTACCACAAAGCGGGCGTCCTCGGCAACCATGGCGGTAACTGCGACGTCGAGTTCAGGATCGAGGGGCGCCATTTGCCCGTTCGACCGCCCGCAGCAGTTTTGCGGCTTGAGCCGAAAGATGCTGCCCGCGCCGCAGCAACTCGCTGATGGGCGTGTCGGCGGGTGGGGTGAGAGCTCGGCGCTTTTCCTCGTTCAACGCTGCCCACTCGGCCTCGTGGCCGGGCTCGAGCAGGGTTTGAGGATGGATGCTCATGGCCTCATTTTAGCCACTGCAGTCAACAGTTCAGACGGACGTCTGCTCTTTAACGCGGCGGCATCCGCAGCGCGCCGTCCAGCCGGATCGTCTCGCCGTTGAGCATCCGGTTCTCCACGATGTGGCAGGCCAACTGGCCGTACTCGTCGGGGTCGCCGAGCCGCGGCGGGTAGGGGACGCCGGCTCCCAGCTTCTGCCGCGCCTCCTCGGGCAGCGCCGCGAGCAGCGGCGTGTCGAACAGGCCCGGTGCGATCGTGCACACACGGATGCCGTACCGCGCGAGGTCGCGGGCGGCAGGGAGCGTCATGCCGACCACGCCTCCCTTGGACGCCGAGTAGGCGATCTGGCCGATCTGGCCGTCGTAGGCGGCGATCGATGCAGTGTTGACGCACACGCCCCGCTCCGCGTCGTCGCCAAGCGGCTCGTTGGCGACCATCGCGGCAGCTGCGAAGCGCAGCACGTTGAAGGTGCCGATCAGGTTGATCTGGATGATGGTCTCAAACGGCAGCAGCGGGTGGGGACCCTTGGAGCCGGCCACCTTCTGTGCCCACCCGGTCCCGGCGCAACAGACGGCGATTCGCAGCCCGCCCTCGGCGGCGGCGGCGCGCTGGACGGCCGCCTGCACCTGCTGCTCCTCGCGCACGTCGCACGCCACGAACTCCGCTCCCAGTTCCGACGCCAGCTCCTGGCCCTTCTCGGCGTTGACGTCGGCGATCGTCACCGTCCCGCCGGACGCGTGCAGACGGCGCACTGTGGCGGCGCCAAGGCCGGAAGCGCCACCGACGACGATCGCTGAGCTGCCGTCGATGTGCATGCGATCGGCAGCTTATCCGATGGCCGGCCCGTCAGCACGATGGCTCTCCAAAATGTCGTCCGGCGTCTCCTCGGGAAAATCCTCCTCCCACTCCATCTCCTCCATCTCCTCCTCCTCCCACTCCTCTTCTTCTTCGCTGCCGCCGCCGCCGCTTGGGTACTCGGAGCCCGTGTACCGGACAAACGACGCGTCGCCCATCGCCCATTCGGTTGCCAGCACCTGCGCGCGGGCGCTCATTTTCAGCTGTGCGATCGCCTCCTCGACGTCCAACTCGGCCCGCCCGAACCGCCGTCTTGCGAGGGGAGCCAGCTGTGCCGCCCACGGCAGCGGCGACGCGTCGAGCGCGGCGAGCGCCGGAGACCGTTCGCTGGACTTCTCCAGTGCCGCGCCCAGGGCGGCGATCAAGCCGAACGCGGTGTCTCCCGTGACGCCGCCAAGCACGTCGCGGGCGCCCTCGGCGAGGTATTTGGTGCCCCTGGACCGCATATGGGTTGTAAGCCAAGGAGGCTCCGTGGCATCGAGTGCCGATCCCAGCTCGCCGAGATAATCGCCCACGATCGCGGGATCGAGTTCTATCGAATACGTGGCCGGCCCGTTGGCTGCGCGCAGCAGCAGAGTGGCGATGTCAGGCCGGAATCGCCCTGGGTAGAGACGCAACTCGCGCGTTGCGAAAAATACTTCCGGCGGATGATGGGGGGTGAGCTGCGCAGGCGAAAGCAACGCAAACGAAACGGCGTCGCAGGCGGCATTCGCATCAGAGCGGGCGGCGGCTTGGATGGTGGCGCTGATCGCGTGGGCGGTGGCGACGGCGGCGTTTTTCCAAAACTGGTTGAGCTCCTCCGGGCAATTTTCGGGCAGGCAGCGGTCCATGTGCAGCCCCACCTCCAGTAGCGCCTTCGGCGTGACGGTCTGCGCGCGCGCCGCGTCCACAACGGTTCTTTGCAGCGCCTCGGCGACGGTCGCCCGGTTCTCCCAGTGGGTGGACATCAACGCATAAAACGCATGTCGGCCGGCGATCGGCTGCTCGTCGCCGGCGCTGTCGCACTCTTCCAGCATCCACGAGGCGATCCGCGTGGTCAAGCGTGACAGCGTCGCCGGCTCGGGAACCAAAAACTTCAGCGATCGGCTGGCAAACTCCAGGAGTCGGACGCGGTCCGCCTCATCGGCCGCGGTGGCGGCCTCCAGCAGCGCGCTCAGCAACTCGTCCGCGCCTCCGTCGACATTGTCGTCGTACAACTGAAACGCAAGTTGTGCCACGATCTCCCACTCGGCACGGGCGACATGCGGCAGCAGCTCCGCGGCGAGCGCATCGGGGGTGCGGCAGGTCCGCACCAGATGCTCCGCGGTGAAAAACTCCAAGAACGTTCGATGAGTGAATCCGTAGAGTGACTCGCCACTCGCGGTGGTGCCGGTGTCGGTGAACACCCATGCCCGGCCGCGGCAGAACTCGACAAAACGGCGTGCCTCGGCCCGGGCCTCATCTTCGTCGGGGAAGCGCTTGCGTTGCAGGAACGCGGCAGCCTGCTGGATCAGCACACGCTCAGGGACCCCGGACTGCTCGTCGGGGCGCGAGTAGATCCAGTGTGCAATGTTTTGGAGCGCCGGACGCAAATGGCGTTCGAAGTCGAGCGGCACTTTGATCCGACGGCCGCGATCCCAGCGCTCAAAAAGCATCACCGCACACCGCTCGTACACCTCGGGCCGGTTGCGCGGGATATAGCCGGCGCCCCGATAGAGATTGCACATCAGCGCCAGCATCAAAGGGTTGGAGCGCAGGTCGCTCACATCCTCACTGTCGGCGATGAAATCCGACACCTCGGCATCCAGCGGGCGCACGGCTCCGCCCGGAACCGAGGCAAACCATTTGCGCGCATACCCACCCACCTGTGCGTCGATGAAGCCGCCAAGCGCCACGGTTTGAAACCGCGTTGGGTCGAGCGGCGCCTCGGCATAGCCCACGCGTCGCGAGGTGACCAGCATCGGCGTGGTCGGGTAGAGGTTGGCGAAGCTCTCGATGTCGGCGGTGACTTCGCCGCGGTAGGAGGTATCCAACAGCTCGTCCAGTCCGTCGAACACCATCACCACCCGGCTGGCGCGCAGCAGATACTCCATCGCTCCCTCGGGCACGTCCAGCTGCAGGTCGGTGTGCGCCCGCTCCTCCACGAAATCGCGCACCGAGATGGCACGGGCGCGCTTGGTTGCGCCGTAATCCCTGAGCACCACCAGCACCGGCACGGTGCCGGGTGGGATCAGCCCTCCCGTGCGCCGATCGAGCGCGATGTCGTGGCAAAGCTTGCGCGCCAGCGTCGACTTGCCGCCACCGGGATCGCCGAGCACCACGGTGCGGTGCAGGCGGGCCACGAGCTCGCCAATGCCGAGCCGCGCAGGACGGTCGCCCTTGGCGCCCTCCTGTTCCAACAGCGGGCTCACGTACAGCTCGTCGATCGGCACTGCCCGGATGACGTCGAAGCTGGGGGGCTCGATCAAACCGGTGCGCGCCACGGTCTGGCTGCGATGGTCCTCGGCGAAGTCGCGAATCGCGTCCAGCGGCGGCCCCGCGGGTGACGCGCTCAGCAGCTCCAGCATCCGCTCCACGCCGCTCAGCGCGTCCATCACGAGGTTGTGGCGCAGCGACTCCAGCGCCTCGTGCGCGGCGGGGGTGCGCCGGCTGCTGGTGCTCGCCAGCGCCGCCAGTGCTGCCGCGCTGGTGGCGAGGATCGCATCAAACACGCGGTCAGACACGCCGTCGGGCAGCTCCGCCTGGCCGCCGCCGCCGACGCCATACGCAAGGCACAGACGACCAAACAGCTCGCGACTGCCCGACAGCGCGTCGCGACGTCCCAGCGCATCGGCGGCAAAGATCTGGCGTACCAGGGCGGCCACCTCGGCCGACTGCAGCAGTGCGCGCAGGCGCTCCTCGTCAACCTCCCCGTCTGGCAGCTTGATCTGCTCGAGCGACTGCCCGATCGCGTCGCGGATCGCCTTGTGGGCGCGCCGCCCACTCGGCAGCGGGGCGACGAGCAACGTGAACAGCCCGTCGGAGACGACTCCCAGCAGGACCTGTGCGATCGCTGCGCTCATCGATCGCAGTCAGCGACGGCGTTGTGAGAGCGTGAGCGCAAACATGTCGTCGGGATCGGTCAGCCACCGCACCAACCGCAGCCCGGCCGCATCGAGATCGCCCTCCAGGCGCGGGCGGGTGAACTTGGCGGAGATCTCGGTGCGCATCTCCTCGCCGGCGTCGAAGTGCACGTCGAGCTCCAGCGCCGACACCGTGACGGTGTGATCGCGCCGCGCGCGCAACCGCATCTCCACCCACTCGTGGCGATCGTCGAACAACGCCACGTGATCGAAGTTGCGCGGGTCGAAGTCGGCGTCGAGCTCGCGGTTGAGCACGTGCAGGAGGTTGCGGTTGAACTCGGCGGTGACACCCTGTGCGTCGTCGTAGGCCGCTTCCAGCACGGTGGCGTCCTTGACGAGGTCGGTGCCCATCAGCAGGTGGTCGCCCGGGCCGAGCAGCTCGGCGATCTGGCGCAAAAAGCGGCGGCGGCTGCCGGGTGGGAAGTTGCCGATGGTGCCGCCGAGAAACACCACCAAGCGCGGCCCTTCGGCGCGCGGGACGCGGTCGAGGTGGCGCTCGAAGTCGCCGATCACACCGTGCACCTGCAAGCCGGGGTACTCCAGCGTGAGCTCCTCGGCGCAATCGCGCACCATGCTCTCGGTGACATCCAGCGGCACGTAGCGCTCCAGCGTGCCGGCCTCGTACAGCGCGTCAAGCAGCACCCGCGTCTTGGCGGCGGTGCCCGAGCCCAGCTCCACCAGCTCCACCGCGCCGGTGAGCTTGGCGATCTCGCCGGCCTCGGCGTCGAGGATGTGGCGCTCGGTGCGCGTGGGGTAGTACTCGGGCAGCTCGCATATGCGGTCGAACAGCTCGGCGCCGCGCGCGTCGTAGAAGTGCTTGGGGGGAAGTTCCTTGAACGGCCGCGTCAACCCGTCCAACACGTCCTCCGCCAGCGTGCGCTGCTCGGGGCCACCGAGGTGGGAGTCGATTTGGATGTCGGGCTGGGCGGCGCTGCCGTTCGCCGGGGCGTCGCCGTTGCCACGTACGTCGCCGCTGCCACGCGCGCCGTCGTTGCCGAGGTTGTCTCCGTTGCCGGTGGTGTCGCCGTTACCGGGGTTGTTGCCGTTGCCCGCGTGCCCCGCGCTCCGCTGCCTGCGTGTGGACTCGCCGACAGGTCCCATCACGCCACATCCCTTGCCAGCCGCACGCCCGCGAAGATCTGGCGGCGCAGCGGGTAGTCCCAGTTGCGGAACGTGAGGCTGGCCACGCGGGGGTGGGTGGCCCAGGAGCCGCCGCGCAACACGAGGTAGTCGTCGCCGAAAAACACCTCCGAGTACTCGCGGTAGGGGTGGGCGACGAATCCGGGGTAGCCGTGGAAGTGGGAGGAGGTCCATTCCCACACCTGTCCGACGCCCTCAAGTCCCTGATCCGAGGTCGCCGCCCGCTCCCACTCCGCCTCCGTCGGCAGTCGTGCGCGGTGCGCGCGTGCGAAGGCGTCGGCCTCGAACCAGCTGACATGGCAGACGGGGGCATCGAGCGTGTCCGCCCGTCCGCCCGCCCGGGTGGCTGCCCGGGCGGCTGCCACGGCGGGATGGTGGGTGATGTCGTACTCCTGTTTCCACGCCCACCCCTCGTCCGACCACCACTCGCGCCGCTCATACCCGCCGCCCTCGCTGAAATGCAGCCAGCTGGCGTTGGTGACGGGGCGGCGCGCGATCTGAAAAGCGCCGGTACGCGCCAGGTGGCGGGGGCGCTCGTTGTCGTAGGCGAAGCCGTCGGGACCGGCGCCCATCGTGAACGCGCCGGCGGCCAACGTCAGCCATCCCTCCTCGCCGGGCAGCGGCCGGAGCGTGGGCTCCTCGGGCGGCAGCAGATTGGCGAGCGCCAGCGTTTGGCGCATGGTCTCGTTGTGCTGCAGCTCGTGGCGCACCACCAGCTCGGCCAGTGTGCCGTCGCCGACACCCACCTCGGCGAGTGCCGCCACCGCGCGCCCGCGTACCTCCTCCATGTAGCGGCGCGCGTCGGGCGCGTTCAGCAACGGCACTTCGGTGCGGCGCGCGCGGGGCGTCTCGAACGCGTCGTACAGCTCCGCCAGCTCCGGGCGCAGCAGCGGCAGGCCGGCGTGGCGGTGGGCCAGCCACAGATCCTCGTAGGCGGCGATGTGCGCGAGGTCCCACGCCAGCGGGCTCATGATCGGAGAGTGGGGCTGCTCCAGCTGGCTGTCGGCGAGGTGGGCCACCAGCCGGTGGGTGCCGCGACGGGCCTCATCCAGCGCCGCCAATATTCGGGCGAGCGTCTCAACGTGCGCGGCGGTGGGCGCGGCGGTGGGTTGGGAAGCGATGCGGGCCATGGGGTCCGGGCGCGTCAAGCTAGGACCTTAGCGTGCCCGCCCGCGGGACACGGCACTACCCGTTATCTGAACCGTCCCACCGCGGCCATGTCGGCGAGCACGTGCAGGCGCTCGCTCGCCACCAGGCTGGCGGGTACGCGAGGGTCGGGCCCCCGCAGCATCGCCGCCAGTGCGTCGGCCTTGCCGGCACCCGCCACCAGCAGCAGCGCGCGGCGGGCGGCGCGCAGCACGGGGAGCGTGAGCGTGACCCGCTCGGGCGGCGGCTTGGGGGAGTCGCGCACCGGCAAACACAGCGCGTCGCTGTCGTCGGTCACCTGGGGATGGCCGGGGAACAGCGAGGCGGTGTGGCCATCCTCGCCGATGCCCAGTAGGGCGACGTCAAGAATGGGCGGCCCGTTGCCATCGTCGGATGCCACCGCGGCACGCAGTTCCCGCTCGTACTCGTGTGCTGCCTGCTCCGGCTCCAGCTCGCCCTGCACGCGGTGCTCGCGTGGCGGCGTTCGCCCGAGCGCGGCGATCGGGGCGAGCAGGGTTTCCCGCACCAGCCGGTGGGTGCTCTCGGGATCGTCGGGCGGCACGCAGCGCTCGTCGCAGTACCACAGACGCACGGCGCTCCAGTCGTCCAGCAGGCCGGCCAACGCTTCATACGCCGGCCGCGGCGAGTTGCCGCCGGAGAGTGCCAGATGGGCGACCCCGCGCCGCTCCAGCGCCTCGCGCAGCGCCCCCGCGATCTCGGCCCCCGTGTGCTCGGCCGCCGCCTGAAGATCGGGGAAGGTGCTGACGCGCGTCACCGCACGATCCCCCGCGCACCAAGTTGGTTGGCGTCCAAAAAGAACAACAACATCCGCGGCCCGTCCCAGCAGCCGACGTGGGTCATGGCACGATCTGCTCCGCCGCGGCCAGCGCGGGGGCGTAGGTGGGGTCGCGCAGCAGCGCTTGGCGGATGCCCTCGCCGAGGATGCCGGCCTCGCCGCGCGAGGCGCCCAGCATCGTCCACTCCTGCTCCTGCCCGCGCGACCGGTCGGCCCCACCGCCGGCGGAGCCGGTGGTCGACCAGCGCCGGCGGGCGTGCAGGCCGCCGGGGCCGCGGTCGAGGCGCAGGTGCAGGCCGGAGGCGGTCTCCAGCTCGAGGCCGGCGAGCCCGCGCACCTGCTGCTCGGGCGAGGGAACAAGGTGCAACGCGATGTCCTGCCGGCGCCCGTGGGCCTTGCCGGAGAGCACGCCGTGGTGGGCCACCAGCGGGCTGAGCTCCCAGCCCAACCTCGAGGCCAGCCAGCCGATCAGCAGCATCGCGGCGATCGCCGAGTCGGGGTGGTGGCGGATGGAGAGCGAGGTGAGCGTGCGCAGCTGGCGGCGCATCGGGGGCGGGTCGAAGGTGCTCGCCAGCCGCTCGCGCCAGGGCGTGGAGCGCAGCCATGCGAGGTCCACCACGTAGGCGTCGCGCGCCAGCGCCTGCGCCCGCGCGATCGCCTCACGCGCGTCGGGCTCGTCGACGGAGTCGACCAGCACCGCCTGCGCCAGCGGCAGCAGCTCGCCCAGCGCGTGGTGGTGGCCGTGGGGCGACCACAGCAGCGTCAGCAGGTCGCTGACGACCAGCGGGTCGGCGATCGTCAGCAGGTCGTCGAGGTGGGGGTCGCCGATTTCGACGATCACCGTCTCGCGCAGCAAGCTCAGCTCGCCCGGCCCCGGGTCGCCTTCGGAGGCGACGGTGGCGCGCGCGTCGATGCGCCGGCGGGAGGGCTCGTAGGAGAGCACCACCAGCCGCGAAGCGTGGTAGCGGCCGACGCCGCGCAGCCGATTGGCGATCTCCCCGCTCCACGCATGATCGACGAACACGATCATGTTGAGCACCCGCGCCGGCGCGTACCCGCCGTTTTCGGCGTGACGCGCCGTCAGCAGTTCGCGCAGCGCCGCTTCGATCGCATCGGGCGTGGTGTCGCGCGCGCTCCAAACGGCGTCGCTGGAGACGGGCATCAGATTGCCCGCCAGCGGTGCCCTTCGCAGAGGATGCCGACAGCCTCCGCGGGCCCCTGCGACCCCGCCTCGTACTGCGACAGCGGCCCCGGCGTGGAGGCCCAAGTGGAGACGATCGGGTCGCAAATCTCCCACTGCGCCTCCACCTCGTCGTTGCGCGTAAACAGCGTGGGGTCGCCGCGCATCGCGTCCGTGATCAGCCGCTCGTACGCCTCCGGCGATTGCGAGAGGAAGGAGGTGCCGTACAGGAACTCCATGTTGACCGGGCGGATGATCATTCGCGTGCCGGGGATCTTGGCGCCCAGCTGCAGCGACACGCCCTCGTTGGGCTGCAGCGTGAGGATCAGCTGGTTGGGGCGGATCCCCAGCGAGCCCTCGGCCGAGAAGGCGAGGTGGGGGACGGGCTTCAGGGTGATGGCGATCTCGGTGATCTTGCGCGCCAACCGCTTGCCGGCGCGCAAATAAAACGGCACGCCCGCCCAGCGCCAGTTGTCGACTTCCAAACGAAGGGCGGCAAACGTCTCGGTGATGGAGCCCTCCGCAACCCCCTCCTCTTCCAAATAGCCCACAACATCCTCCCCGCCGGCGTGCCCCGGGCCGTACTGTGCGCGCACGGCCATCTGCCGCACATCTTCAGCGGTGGGAGCGTGGATGGCCTGCAGCACCTTGACCTTCTCGTTGCGCACCTCTTCGGCGGTGAAGTTGACCGGCGGCTCCATCGCCACGTGGCAGAGCAGCTGGAGCATGTGGTTTTGGATCAAATCGCGCAGCGCCCCGGAGTGGTCGTAGTAGCCGGCGCGGCTGCCGATGCCGATGTCCTCGGCGGCGGTGATCTGCACGTTGTCGATGTAGTTGCGGTTCCACAGCGGCTCAAACATGCCGTTGGCGAAGCGGAACGCCAGCATGTTCTGGACGGTCTCCTTGCCGAGGTAGTGGTCGATGCGGAACACCTGGCTCTCGTCGAACACCTCCAGCACGCGCCGGTTGAGCTCCGTGGCCTCCGCCAGCGACGTGCCGAACGGCTTCTCGATGATCACTCGCACATCGGCTTGCTCGCGGCGGTTGAGCCCCTGCTGGCCGAGCGCCTCCACAATCACCGGGAAAAAGGCGGGCGCGGTGGAGAGGTAGAAGGCGCGGCTGAGCGGGTCGCCGACCGCGTCGTCGAAGCGGTCGAGCAACTGCCCCAGCTCCTCGTACACCGACGGGTCGTCGAACGTGCCGGGCACGTACTTGACATGCGCCAGCAGCCCCTCCAGCACCTCCTCGTCGGGGGTGCGCCGCGAGAAGGAGCGAATCGCCTGCCGGCACTCCTCGCGGTAGTCGTCGTGCTCCTTGTCTTTGCGCGACACGCCCACCAGCCGGAAATGCTCCGGCAGCGCCCCCTCGTGCGCGAGGTTGTACAGCGCCGGCAGCAGCTTGCGCCGCGCGAGATCGCCGGTGGCGCCGAAGATCACCAGCGCCGTGGGTGCCACCGGCAGGCGCTCGAGGCCCGTGGTGAGGGGGTTGTCGAGGGTTTGCTCGACCGCGCTCATCGACCGGCCCCGACGCTCATGCTTTGCGCACCGCGTGTCCGCCAAACTGGTTGCGCAGTGCCGCCAGCACGCGGTTGGCGTAGTCGCCGTTGCCGCGCGAAGTGAGGCGTGCGTACAGCGCGGCGGTGATCGCCGGCGTGGGCACGTCGCGCGCCGTGGCCTCCGCGATCGTCCAGCGGCCCTCGCCGGAGTCCTCGGTGTAGCCGGTCAGCGCGTGCAGATCGTTGCCGTCGGCTTCGAACGCGCGCGCGGCCAGTTCGCACAGCCACGAGCGCACCACGCTGCCCTGCCCCCACAGGTGGGCGATCTTGGCGTTGTCGAGCGTGTACTCGCACTTGTCAAACAAATCGAAGCCCTCGGCGTAGGCCTGCATGAGGCCGTACTCGACGCCGTTGTGCACCATCTTCACGAAGTGCCCCGCGCCGGCCGGCCCCATGTGCAGCCAGCCGCGCCCGCCAATCGCCTCGCGCGAGGCGTCGTTGGTGGGGGGCGCCAGCACGTCGAGAATCGGCGCCAACCGCGTCACCGCGCGTGCGGGGCCGCCCACCATCATGCAGTAGCCCACTTCCAACCCCCACACGCCTCCGGAGGTGCCGACGTCGACGTAGTGGATGCCCAGCTTTTTCAGCGCACCGGCGCGCTCCTTGTCTTCGGTCCACTTGGTGTTGCCGCCGTCGACGATCGTGTCGTCGCGGGACAGCAGCTTGGCGAGGCGGTCGATCGCGCGCTGCGTGATCTGGCCGGCGGGCAACATCAGCCACACGGTGCGCGGTGCATCCAAACGCCGCACGAGGTCGGCAAGCGACGTGGCGGCCACGGCACCGTGATCGGTCGCTCGGCGCACGGCGTCGCGGTCGGGGTCGTACACCACCACCTGATGGTCGGAATCGCGCAGGACGCGGTGCGACATGCCGCCGCCCATCTTCCCCAGTCCGACAAACCCGATCTGACTCACGAGCGTCCCTCCTCTGGTGTAGGTTTGGCGCGCACCACCGCAGTGAGAGTACCCATTCGCGTCCCCACCAACGTAATCGTTTGAGCGCCAACCAATCTCAGCAACGTCCCGACCGCAATTTGGCGCTGGAGCTGGTGCGCGTCACCGAGGCGGCGGCGCTCGCGGCCGCGCGGCTGGTGGGCAAAGGCGACAAGGAGGCCGCCGACCAGGCCGCGGTGGACGGCATGCGCTACGCGCTGCACTCAGTGCAGATGGACGGGTTGGTGGTGATCGGCGAGGGCGAGAAGGACGAGGCGCCGATGCTCTACAACGGCGAGCACATCGGCGACGGCTCGCCGCCGGAGGTGGACATCGCGGTGGACCCGCTGGAGGGCACCACGCTCGCCGCGCACGGGATGCCGAGCGCGCTGGCGGTGATCGCGCTGTCGGCCCGCGGCACCATGTTCGACCCCGGGCCGTGCGTGTACATGGAGAAGATGGCGGGCTCCCCGGAGATCGCCGACCTGCTCGACCTCGACCGGCCGTTGGCGCAGACGGTGGCGCTGGTGGCCGAGCGCAAGCAGTGCGAGGTGGGCGACGTGATGGTGCTGGTGCTCGACCGCCCCCGCCACGAGCAGGGCGTGCAGGAGATCCGCGAGGCGGGCGCGCGCGTGCGGCTGATCTCCCACGGCGACGTGTCGGCGGCACTGCTGGCGGTCACCGAGCGCTCGCCGGTGGATCTGCTGTGGGGCATCGGCGGCACGCCCGAGGGCGTGATCTCGGCGGCGGCCATCAAGTGCCTCGGCGGCCAGCTGCTGGGGCGGCTGTGGCCGCGCAACGAGGAGGAGCGCGACGCGGCGCTGGCGGCCGGGTACGACTTGCAGCGGGTGCTCGACCGCGACGATCTGGTGGCGGGCGACGACGTGTTCTTCTCCGCCACCGGCGTCACCGACGGCGACGTGCTGCAGGGCGTGCGCTACCCCTCCGCCGGCGGCGCCTCCACCGAATCGCTGGTGATGCGCAGCCGCTCCGGCACCGTGCGCCGCGTCAGCGCCCGCCACGACCGCGCGAAGCTGCGGGCGCTGTACGGCGACACGCGGTTCGGGTAATCGCCGGCCGGTTGCCGGGGAGCTGGCGGCGCCGCGCTGTCACGTGACCTGCCTGCGGTGGGGGGCAGCAGCGTGGTGAGGATCGCCAGCAAGCTGGCGTGGACGGCCGTTTTTGTTGCATGAACTTTTTCGACGCCAACCACTGCTCGACAACACAAATGATGTAGCGAAGTGGTTGGCGTACGATTTTTTGGTTGTGCAACGCGTCCCTTCCGCGCCGCACTCACGCCACCGCCAGCCGCCCCACGCGCGACTCGGCGAGATCCAGCCGGGCGAGCGAGCGCAGGAAGCCGTGCGTGACGATTACGTGGATGCGCGCCTGGGTGGCGTTGTACAGGCGCAAACTGATGCCCGAGGCTATCGCCGGGTAGAAGTTGGCGACCTCCACCTCGATGTGCAGGCGGGCGCCGTCCGTACGCTCGGTCATACCCTCAGCCGCGCCCACGTCGGCGCCACCAGCGCCGATGCTGTCCGCCGGCAGCCGGCGCACGTCGATCTGCAGGTGGCCGGCGCTCTCACGTCCCGCCCGGGCCACCAGCAGACCTCGCTCGATGCGCCAGCGCACCACCCCGTGATCGGCATCCAGCTCGTATTCGGGGGCGCGGAACGCGAGCAGCGTCAGCGGCCGAAACAGCAGCACCACAAAGCGCTCCCCCTCGGTGTATCGCACGCGTATCAACCCGAGCGTGACCCGGGTGAGGAAACGCCAGTAGGTGCGCGCGAGGCGCTCCAGGTGCTCCGCTGACCACAACTCGCCCAACGCGTGCTCGCTGAGCCGCAGGTCGGCGGCCTGCACCGAGCGCATCGCCCCGCTGTTGGGGTCGACGGTGGTGCGGTCGCACAGGTTGGTGATCGCGGCGTTCGCCAGCATCCGATCGCGGCTCAGCAGCTCGCGCGCCGCCCCCATCAGCAGCGCGACCAGCAGCAGCGCGCTCACCAGCGCAAGCAAAATCCACAAGCCAACCATTGTCTGCACACAGGCTAGCCGCGGGGACGACCGTCGAGCGCTGACGAGCACGGACGTTGAACACCTCCACCTGATGCCGTACAATAGTACGTAGTTATCGCGGCTAAGGCAGAGCGCTTCGAGGCGCGTCTTACTTCAACGCAGCGCAAGCAGATCGCTGGATGAGGCGGACGAAGCACCGAGACTTGCACGGGTTGCTGCCAGGGCGAAGCGGAAAGGCCGAATCGCGCCAGCGTGAGCTATCGCGTCAAGCCGTTTTCCGACGGCGATGATCTTGAGAGCTTCGATTGCGGGCATGCGGCTCTCAACGCCTGGCTGCGTAAGCACCCCCGGCGTGCCACAAGGCAGGGAACTCGCAAGTATCTGCTCATCGAGGACAACACGGAGGCGGTCGTCGGCTACTTCGCGCTCGCCCCTCACCTCGTCGAGCGCGACGCGCTTCCCAGAAGCGCAGGTCGAGGCGCGCCGTCACGGATACCTGCAATCTTGCTTGGGAAGCTAGCGCTCGATGCCCGTCTGCAGGGTCAAGGGATCGGTGCCGAGCTGCTGACGCAGGCTCTGGTGATGATCATCGAAGCGGCGCGTGCTGCCGGCGGACGTCTCGTGGTTGTCGATGCCGTCGATGAGAAGGCCGCGAGCTTCTACCGTGCCCACGACTTCCAGCCCTCGCCAGCAGACACAAGGCGGCTGATCATGAAGCTGAGCACCGCCGAACAGTCCACCCGGCGCGTTTCGGCCCGTTGGCCGATGTGACCACTCCGAATAGCCCGTATCTGGATATGATCCCGCCGGATGCCATCGCTATTTCCACGGGGCGAGTTGTCTCCGATCGGGGCTGTGCTTGCGTTGGTCGTCCAGCAGCCGGATACGGTTGGCAACCTGGCGATTCGGTTGAGCAGGCAGTTCCAGCATGCGCAGTTCTCGCGCAACGCGGTGCACAACAACCTGCCGAGTCTCGTTGAGAAAGGGCTGGTTCGCCAAGTGGTTGGGGGCGCGGGCACCTCCCGGGATCGCTTCGAGGCCACGCCGGAAGGCGCGGCGTACTGCCGTGCGTGGGTGCGTGAGCCTGCCAAAGGCCCGCGGTGGTGCGACGGGCTGCGGGGGCGGCTGCTTTTCTCCTCTCGCGAGGATCTCGACGTGCTGATTCGGGCGGCGAGTGCCGAGGAGGAGCTCTGTGCGCGTGAGTACGGGATGGCGCACGCCGGTGAGATGAGGGCTCGCACCTCGCGTGTCTCGCTCGACGATGCGGACTATGAGACCAAAATCGAATGTGCCCTGATCGCCGATGAGGCTGCTTTCTGGGCGGCGCTTGGCAAACGGCGCCAGCGTCTTCGGGAGCGGCTTGAAGAGATCCGTGATGCGTCCCGGGCCTGACGCCCGCCCGCCGGGTGTGTCGCAGCCGGATGGGTTGCTGTCGTTGGTGGGTGTGTGGAAGGGGTTTCCGCGTGGGGGTGGGCGGGTTGGTGTGTTGGCGGGTTTGTCGGTGGGTGTTGGTGTGGGTGAGGTTGTGGCGGTGGTGAGTTCGCGGGGGGAGGGGCGTTCAACGTTGTTGCGGGTGGCGGCGGGGTTGGAGCGGCCGGATGTTGGGGAGGTGTGGTTTGGGGGTCGGGATTTGGCGCAATGTTCTGATTTGGAGCGTTCGCGGTTGTTGCGGGGGGAGATTGCGTGGACGGATCGTGAGGGTCCTGGGTTGGATTGGGATTTGCGGGATTTTGTGGGGTTGTCGTTGGTGGTGGGTGGTGGGCGTGGTCGGCGGGGGGCGCGGTCGGCGGCGGAGCGGGCGCTTGCGCGGGTTGGGCTTGTGGGGGTGGCTGGTAGGCGGTGGGATGACTTGTCGGATTGGGAGCGGGTGTTGGTGGGGTTCGCGCGGGGGATTGTTGGTGGCCCGCGGTTGATGGTGGTGGATGGGTTGTTGGATCGGTTGAGTATGCGGGCGACGATGGAGGCGAGCGATCTGTTGCGTTCGCTGGTGGGTGAGTTGGGATGTGGGGTGTTGTTGAGCGTGTGTGATGGGGAAGTGGCGTTGGTGGCGGATCGGGTGTGGGAGTTCGATCGTGGCCGGCTGAAGTTGCTTTCCGATCAGACCCGCGCACCCGCCGAGATCATCGAGCTCCGCCCTGCCGCCACCCATGGCGGGGGCTCACACGGCGCCGGTTAGTGGCCGCGCCCATGTGGAGCTGGTTGGGTCGTTTGGTGTCGCCGCCGACGCTCCGTTTGGGGTGGTAGGTGGGGATGCGTCTACCGCTGGCCGGGCGGGGTGGGCGGGCATGATGATGGGTCTGCTGGATCTCCTGTGGTTGTATCGCGCGCGGCTGCGTGCGCGGGCGGTGCTTGTGCAGGAGTGCTTCGCGATTGTCGGGATCGCGGTCGGGATCGCGTTGCTGTTCGCGTCGCAGGTGGCGAGCACGAGCCTTTCCCACGCGGTCTCTCAGCTGACCGGCGAAGTTGTCGGGCATACGCAGTATCAGCTGGATGCCAGGGGTCCTGGCGGCACGAGTGAAAGGCTGGTAGGTGAGGTGCGTCGCCAGCCGGGGGTGCAGGTCGCGCTACCGGTTCTGGAGCGCCAGGCGAACGTCGTCGGACCGCAGGGTGGGCAGCGGTCGGTGGATCTGATCGGCGCCAGTCCGCCGTTCGCTCACTTCGGTGGGTCGCTGCTGCAGCGCTTCTCGGCCCGGCAATTGGCCGCGCAGCACGCGATCGCATTGCCGGAACCGATTGCCGAAGCGATCGACGTCGGGCCGCTCGAGCCGGTGAAGCTGCAGGTCGGTGGAGAAGCTATAGAAACGCTGATGGGTGCGACGCTGCGACGGTCGGATATAGGTGGCCTGTTCTACAGCCCGGTTGCGATCGCGCCGTTGGCGTACGCGCAGCGGCTGACGGGCATGGAGGGCAGGATCACGCGCGTGTTCGTGCAGGCTCGCGCGGGGCATGAGCGAGTGGTGCGAGCGGAGCTTGCACGGCTCGCTGCGGCCACGGGGGTGAACCTGCAGCCGGCCCGGTTCGACTCGACGCTGTTCGGCGTCGCGGTGGCACCACAGAGCCAGAGCGAGGAGTTGTTCTCGGCGATCAGCGCGCTGGTGGGGTTCATGTTCGCACTCAACGCGATGCTCGTCACCGTGCCGTTGCGGCGCAAGCTGATCGCCGACCTGCGCCCGCAGGGCGCCACGCGGCTGATGACGGTCCAGATCCTGTTGTTCGACGCATTTGTGCTCGGCATGCTGGCCTGCGCTCTGGGGCTCGCGTTGGGGGAGGTGTTGTCGATCAGTGTCTTTCACGCGACACCGGGGTACCTGGCCTCGGCGTTCCCTGTTGGCAATCAGCGGGTCGTGACGTGGCAGAGCTTCGCGCTCGCTTGCGCCGCTGGCTTGGCGGCTGTCGTTGTGGGTGTGCTGTGGCCGTTGCGTGAGCTGCTCGGCGGATCGCGGCGCGGCTGGCGAGAGGGCGCTGGTGGCGGGGATGCGCGCTCGTGGCTCGTTGTGCGCAGCGGGCTGGGCGTCGCGTGCCTTGCGGTTACGACGATCATCCTGTTCGAGCGTCCGCAGAGCGCCGCGCTCGGCAGCGTGTCGCTGGTGGCCGCACTTGTATGCCTGCTGCCGCCGTTGTTCGACGTCGTGATCGGCGCGTTTGAGCGAGCTCAGCGGGCGCTCGACGGCGCGGCGAGCGTGCTCACGGTGACGGCGTTGCGCACGCCGCGTACTCGTACTCGCTCGATGGCGATCGCGGCGACCGGCGCGATCGCCGTGTTTGGCACGGTCGCGATCGGTGGTGCACAGACGAACCTCCGACAGGGTCTGGATTCATCCGCACGCGAGATCGACGCTGGCGCTGCGGTATGGGTGAGCCCAGCCGGGGAATCCGGTCTGCTGACGACCGTCCCATTCCGCCCCGTGCACTTGGCGGCACTTGCCAGGCTTCCCGGGGTCGGCGCGATCGGGGTTTATCGAGGCAGCTTCCTGGACTGGGGTGACCGGCGGCTGTGGGTGCTAGCGCCGGCGAACAGCAGCCTTACGTCGATCCCGCCGAGCGAGATTCTCAGCAGCGACCTCGCGCAGGCGGAGTTGCGCGTCCGTCGGGGCGGCTGGGCGGTGGTCTCCCAGGCGCTGGCCGCCGAACACGGTCTCCGCGTCGGAAATGCGTTCACGCTGCCGGCCGCACATCCGATGCGACTGCGCGTTGCTGCGGTAAGCACGAACCTGGGGTGGCCACCGGGTGCTGTGATCCTCAGCTCCGCGACCTACGCGCGGGCATGGGGCGAAAGCGATCCGAGCGCATACGAGGTTCAACTGGCGCGCGGCGCCTCGGCGCGCGTCGTCGCAGGCGAGATCCGCCGAGCGTTGGGGCCGCAGAGCGCCCTCACGGTAGAAACATTCGCCGAACGCCAGGGGCGCCACTATGCCCTGATTCGGCAGGGGCTGTCGCGCCTGACCCAGATCAGGATGCTGATGCTGATCGCCGCGATTCTCGCCGTCACGGGCGCGCTCGCCGCGATGATCTGGCAGCGGCGCGAGCTGGTGGCATTCATCAAGTGCCAGGGCTATCGACGGGACGTGCTGTGGCGATGGCTGCTGTGCGAGAGCGCGCTGCTGCTCGGCACGGGCTGCCTGATCGGCGCCGCGTTCGGGGTCTACGGTCAGCTGCTGCTCAGCCATGCGCTGGCGAGCGTCACCGGCTTTCCGACGTCGCTGAACGTCGAAATGCTGATCGCCGGGAGCAGCTTTGCGTTGATGAGCGCGATCGCCGTGACAATCGTGGCTGTGCCTGGTTATCTCGTGGTGCGTGTGCCCCCGAGGGCCGTCAGTCCGGCGTACTAACGCTGCACGAGTTGGCGCGCCCGAGCACACCATCGACCCGGCGCCGCTGACGGCGCGCCAGCTCCGCGCGCTCGCCGCCGCGGTCGTACGCGAGCTCATCTGGGGATTGCCGGAGTCCACGCGCCAGACGCGGGTGTGGCGGGAACGCGCTGGTGCGATCCCCGACTGCCTGACTCGCGGCGACGCGCTGCGGGCGCTCCGGTGCAAGCGCGGCAACACCTACGGCGCCGCGCTGTTCTGGACCCTCGCCCCGGCTCGCAGCATGGCGCTGCTGCGCCTACTCGTCACATTCCAGGTGATGTGGGATTTCCTGGACGACGCCAGCGAGCACGCAGACACCGGCGAGCGCCTCGACGGCGCGCAACTGCACCTGGCGCTCCAAGACGCCCTTGACCCCCGCCGGCTGGCCGCCGACTACCACCGACACAGGCCTGCCCGCGACGATGGCGGCTATGTCGGGGCGTTGGTCTGTGCGTGCCGCGGACACTCCGTCGAGCTGTCCGCCATCCAGCAGGTCCGGCGGCTGCTGCTACGCGAGGCAACACGCGCCAGCGTACAAGCGGTCAACCACGACCCCGACCCGATGCTGCGCAGAGACACGCTTCGGGCGTGGGCAGCCCGGGAGTTCCCCGACGTCGTTGACGCCAGCTGGTTTGAGCTGACGGGCGCCGCCGGCGCCGGGCTTGCGATCTACGCGCTGCTGGCGCTCGCGGCTGGACCGCAGCCCACCTCGACCACGATCGCGCAGACCTGCGACGCGTACTTCCCGTGGGCATCGGCGGTCGCGACGATGCTCGACAGCTACGTCGACCAGGAGCAGGACATGGCGAGCGGCGGCCACGTTTACGTCTCCTACTACGGCGATCCGGAAGTGGCCACGCGTCGCATAGCCCAGCTGATCCGCCGTAGCCTGCGCGCGACGCGGTCGCTGCCGCATAGCGAGCGGCACACGCTCGTGATCGCCTGCATGGTGGCGATGTACCTCTCGAAGGACAGCGCGCGCACCGTGCAGATGCGCACAACACGCGCGACACTCATGAGCGCCGGCGGCTCGCTCACCAAAGCGCTGCTCCCGATCCTGCGGCTCTGGCGCGTCGCTTACGCCCAACGCTCCAGCTGACCCCGACCGACAAGGAGACCAGGATGCCCACCAGGCTCAAAACGCCGTCGATCCGCCGCCGGTACGAATTGCCGCCGACGCCGCCGATCCCGGCAGTGCTGCAAACGCTGGCCTGTCGCTGGATGCCGCTCGCCTATTTCGAGTTTTGCCGTGCCCGTTACGGTGAGCGCTTCACGATCTACCCCGTCGGCAAACCGCCGGTGGTATTCCTGTCAAACCCACAGGAGGTGCAAGAAACGCTGAACGCCTCCCCAAGAGTGCTGCACCCAGGCGCCGGCGCAGCCACGATCGCGCCGATTGTCGGCGACACGTCGTTCATGCTCTGCGACGAGGACGAGCACATGCGGCGACGCAAAACGATCACGGCCGCCTTCACCCACGCCGCAGTGCAGGCTCACACGGCGGCAATCGAGGCACTCGTGCAGCGAGAAATCGCGCAGTGGCCGCTCGATACGCCGATTCCGATACACCGCTATCTGCGCGACCTGACGCTCAGGGTTGCACTCTTCGTGGTGTTCGGGGAGTGCGAGCCAGCGCTGCAAGACCTACATGCACACATACTCAAGATGTTGGACGTGACCGAGAGCTTCGTGGTCACCGAGCCGAAGCTTCGTCACCTCCCGGGATGGCGCCACACATGGCGAGGATTCGCAACCGAGCGCGCACGCGCCGACGCCGTGATGCTCGACATCATCCGCAGCCGCCGTGGGCGTCCGGGAACGCATGGCTGCGTGCTGGACATGCTGCTCGCGGCACGTACGCCCGACGGGTCGCCGCCGCCCGATAGGCTGATACGCAACGACGCGATGTCGGTGATCCTCGCCGGGCACGAGACCACGGCTGCCACGCTGGCATGGGCCTTCCAACTGCTCGCGCACAACCCCCGCGTACGCGAACGCCTCATCGATGAGCTCGACAACGGCACCGGGGACGCGTACCTGACGGCAACCGTTCACGAGATTCTGCGCCACCGACCCGTGTTCCTATTCGCGATCCCCCGTGCCGTCGTCCATCCGATCGAAATCGGCGGACGGGCCTACCACCCGCCGGCGCAACTGCTCGCGTGCATCCACCTCGTACACCACGACCCTCAGCTGCACCACAACCCACGCGAGTTCCAGCCCGAGCGCTTCCTGCAAAACCCGCCGGCGCCTCACACGTGGTTTCCCTGGGGCGGTGGACGCAAGCGCTGCCCCGGGCATCGCCTCGCCACCGTCGAGCTGCGCACAATCCTTCGCGCAACGCTCGCCACGCGAACGGTGCTCCCCGCGCGCAGCCGCATCGGGCGCGCACGCTGGCGCGCCGTGATCGTAGCCCCACGCGCCGGATTGCGCGTCGTCCTCGCCAGCCGCGGTAAGCACACGCGAGTTCGGCCACTCGACCTTCAGACCGGCCGGAATCCATGACCGTATCGGTCCATCAGGAGCAGATTTGTTCCAGAAGGAACAGGTAACACCCCGGCCGGAACAAATTCCTATGGGCCGGACGCCCCGGCAATGAAAATGCACCAGCATGGTCGGCGGCGCGAATCGGTCTCTACAAGGGCAGCAAACGCTTGCGGACGCCGACGCCGGTGTCCAGCTATATGGAGTGCTTTGAGATATGCGAGGTTGTTCTTGTAGTGAGAAACATTGGTTGTGTGGTAGAGCTGGAACCCATTAGCCTTCCCCGATCAGTTTATTCGTAGCGTGTTGTTTCTCGGCAAGGCTGCGGTCGGGCGTGGGATCGATCATCGATAGGAGCGGGAATGAGTGGTGTGCGGGTCGGATCAGTCTGGAGGAGCGTCGCGTGTGCGCTGGTGGGTTTGGCGTTAGCTGCCGGGACGGCAGGCGCGGAGGGACCTGCCACGTCGGCGGAAGCCGTGGGTGCGCCGCTTGGGAGCCGGCTGGTGGTGTCCGAAGCGCAGCCGTTGCTAGGTGGGGAAGCTGCGAGCAACGCCGAAGCGGCCCAACTGGCGAACCCGGAAGCGGCTGTGGCCCGCCGAGAATCGGAAACGAAGTGGGAGGGGCTGAGTGCCGGTCAGGCGGCCGGTGTCGATCGTGAAGCGTTTCCAGCGCTGATCGATGAACCAGCGGGTGGGCCGCCCAAGCTGCCGGCAGGCGAGAGCATGGCCGGCATGTTGACGGACTATGCCGCGCAGATCTCGTTGCCTGATGGCAGGAGTGCGGTGCTTGAATCGCTTCAGCCGATTGCGCTGGAAACGTCTGGCGGTGGGCATGTGCCGGTCGATCTGGGGTTGAGCGAAGTCGGCGGTGGCTTTGAGCCGAAGGTACCGGTCGTCGGGGCGCATATCCCCAGGCAGTTGAGCGCTGGTGTGTCGCTGGCCGTCACGGGTGTGTCGTTGACGCCGGTGTCTTCTTCGGGGGCGCCGGTAGGCGGGGAAGGGACGCTGGAAGGGGCGAGCGTGCTGTATGCGAACACTCAGACCGATACGGACACGGTCGTCAAGCCGACGACGGGCGGGTTCGAGGAGGATAGTGTGTTGCGTTCCATGGACAGTCCAAGCCAGCTGTACTACCGGGTGGGGTTGCCTGCGGGCGCCAGGTTGCTGGCGGCGAGTGACGGGTCGGGGGCGGTGGAAGTCGTCAAGGAAGGCACGACGATCGCGACGATCGGTTGCCCCGGTGCGCACGATGCGGTGGGTACTGCGGTGCCGGTGTCGATGTCCGTTGGAGGCGATGTCTTGAAGCTGTCTGTCGGGGATGGGCCGGGGGAATATGAGGACCCGATCGTCGTTGACCCCGATGTCAAAGGCGAAGAAGGCACCGAAGGAATCGACAGCCACTCGAATTGGGAATTCTATACGGGTAACGGCAAAGGCAAAAAAGAACCCAGCAACAACTTTGGTCACTCGGTGGAAGGCGGGAAGCTGAAGACCTACGGGGTGCATGAATATCAAGAAACAGAAGAGGCGTTCTGGGTGGATCAGACGCAGGGGGAATCGGAAATCTACGAGTTTGAGGGCGAAACAGAAGGAAGCAACAAGGAAGATCGCATCGAAAGTATCGCCGAATTGCAGTATGGGAATGTCAAGGAAGAAAAAGGCGGGATCACTGAATATAAAGAGCTGCTTTCGAGTGAAGCCAGTGGTCCGGTGGAATACTCAAAGCAGCCTCTTCCTGAAGCGTTGTGCCCGAAAGGTAAAGGCTCTTGTGTCCCTGGGTCTGGGCACAAAGAAAATGCTGTGCATTTCCAGCAGTCGGTTGTGGGCAAACCGACGAGTAAATACTCGTTCTCCGATGCGATAGGTTCCGGTACGGTGTACATCGCGGAGTCGGAACATACGCATTCCACGACCGGTTACAACACCACCAGCCCAAAACTCGAATTCGAAGTAGAGAACGAAAAGAAAGAAAAAGTAAAAGAGAAACGCGCCAACGTCATGGATGGCGGAGGGTGGCTCAGCGAATTCGAAGGTGCGATCGAGTTCGAAGCCCATGACAAAGGGGTCGGGGTTTCGGCTACGCGTCTTGAATACGAAAGCGCGCCGGGTAAATGGGAAGCCGTGCAGGGTGCCGAACACAGCTATCTGAACGAAGGTTTGTGTAAAGGTGTGCAGTGCGCACAGGAACAGAAAGAATATTGGACGCTCAACCCCCATCTTCCGAACGGCGAAGACAAAATTCGCTATCGCGCGGAAGAGGCTTTTGGTGATGCGTCGCACGAAACGGAGTCGCTGGAAACGGAAGGTACGGCGACGGTCAAAGTGGATACGAGCAAGCCGCGTAACATCTACGTGGCGGGCATACCTTATGGCAACGAACTGGCGGAAAAAACGTATGAACTCACAGCCTATGCGACTGATGGCGAAGGCACCAGCATTCCCAGTTCGGGGATAAAGTCGATCGAATTGTACGTGGAAGTCGATGGCAAATCGACGTCTCTGAAAGCGCTTCACGAACATGAAGGCACGTGCTCGGTCGCGAAGGGTGAATGTACCGCCAGCGCGAAATTCGAGATCAGTGGGGCGGAACTCGGCGCCGGCCACCAGACGATCATTGTGGTCGCGAAGGACAACGCTGGTAGCGAAGCAAGGGAAGAGGAATCGATCACGATTCGCCATTCGACGCCTGTGCCGATGGGCCCTGGCTCTGTGGACCTGGAGTCTGGTGACTTCGCATTGAGTGCTACCGATGTGTCGCAGGGCGGCGGGTTGTCGGTATCGCGGGTGTACAGTTCGCGGGACGTGACGGCCGGTGAAGGGGGTTCGCTCGGGCCGCAGTGGAGTGTAAGCGTCGGTGGCCAGGAGTCCCTTGTGGAAATGCCCGATAAGAGCGTGCTCGTGACGAGCGCGACCGGCAGCCAAACCGTCTTCTCTGCCGCCTACAGTGAAGGTAAACTTACGGGGAAGTATGACGCGCCACCGGGCGACTCGAATCTCACGCTGACGCTCGAAGAAAACGCGAAAAAAGAAGCTGTCGCTTACGTCTTGAAGGATGCTGCGGAAAACACATCCACGACCTTTACGCAGTCGAGTGTTGCTAAAGAGTGGGTTCCGACCAAGCAGGAAGGGGCGGTGCCAGCGGAAGCCGTGACGTATACGTATGAAACGGTCGAAGTGGCGGGTAAAAAGATCACGAGACCTAGCGAAGCGCTGACGGAGATGCCCGCGAAAGTGTCGTGTGCGCCAAAAATGGAACCGGGTTGTCGCGCGCTGAAGTTCGCGTACGCAACTAAAACGAAGAGCGAAATCGGCGAAGGCCCAGCTGAATGGGGCGAATACGAAGGGCGGCTGATACGAGTCTCCTACGAAGGGTATAATCCTGCCACGAAAAAAATGACGGCAACCGCGATCCCGGTTGCGGAATATGCCTACGACAAACAGGGTAGGTTGCGGGCTGAGTGGGATCCGCGTCTGGCCCCTCACGAATTGAAGACGACTTATGGCTATGACGGCGAAGGCCACGTGACGGCGCTGACGCCGCCCGGACAGCAGCCTTGGCTGATGCGCTACGGCACGACCGAACAGGATGCGAGCATGGGCCGTTTGCTCTCGGTCTCGCGACCGAAGGCATCAACGGCTTCTGGTGAAGGTGTAGCACCCGTCGAGAGCGAAGCGCCGAAACTGTCGACGACTACGCCCACGGCTGGGCTCGAACTCAGCGTCACCAGCGGTACGTGGACGCATGGTGCGCTCGCCTACGGCTACCAGTGGGAGGACTGCAACAGCTCCGGCACGGAATGCACGCCGATACCAGGCGCCGTGAACCCGAGCTATACGCCTCGCGAGAGTGATGAGAATCACGAGCTTGTGGTGCTGGTGACGGCGACCAACGCGGCGGGTTCGACGGTCGCGGCAAGCACTTCGAGCAGCATGGTACCCCCGCGGGTATTTCCGAAGTATTCCGAAGCGTTCGGCTCGAAAGGTACAGGGCGGGAACAGTTCAACTCCCCTTCCTGGGATGCTATCGGGGGTGAGTACGACCGCAGTGTGCTTGTGAGCGATACGGGCAACAACCGCATTCTGGCGCTTGGCCTGAGCGGTGGCAACGAAGGAGAATTCGGCGAAAGCGAACATATCCACGGTCCCACGGGAATTGCGGCGACTGCGCCAGGAAGCGGAGATAGGTTCTGGGTTGTTGATCCCGGCGAAAAAAAATTCCTCACGTACCAGTTCCCCGGACGTTACGAAGCTGGCTTCTCGTACAAAGCGGCGGGGGAAATAGGCGGTATGGCCGACATCGGGGCAAACGAGGAACAGGCCTACCAGTACCTTGCGGACACTGGCGCAAACTCCATACTTTGGCGTCAGAACGGCAGTGAAGTTGGGACTTTCGGTAAACTTGGCAGCGGAAACGGGCAGTTTAAAGCGCCAGATGATGTGGCGGCAACGGGAGAAGAACTAGGTGGGGACATCTTCGTCACCGATACTGGTAACGATCGCGTACAGAAGCTGAAGGCTTTTTTTGGCGAATACGTGAGCCAGTTCGGAAGCGAAGGCACCGGTCCCGGACAGTTCAAAGAACCAAAGGGAATCGTGGTGGATTCCGATGGTGACGTTTGGGTCGTCGACAGCGGCAACGACCGTCTGGAGGAGTTCACGTCCAACGGTGTTTATCTGGGGAGCTACGGCAGCGCCGGTTCAGGAGAAGAACAGTTCAATGACCCGATCGGTATAGCAGTCGACAAGTGGAATGAACTATACGTGGTTGACAGCGGCGACGATCGAATCGAGCGCTGGGTTCCGGAAACCACAAGTCTGCCTCTGCCGCCGGCGGCGGCGCCGGCGAGCAACGGGAACTCTGTCACCACGCTCGACTACAATGTTCCGGTCAGCGGCGAAGGGGCACCGCACAACATGAGCGCGAGCGAAGTCGCCAAGTGGGGACAGAAGGCCGAAGAGGCTCCAGACGAAGCCACCGCGATTTCGCCGCCCGACTCCCCCCAGGGCTGGCCGGCATCTGGCTACAGCCGTGCAGCCATCTACTACATGGACAAGCAGGGGCGAGTGGTGAACACCGCCACCCCCAGTACCGGTAAATACGGCTCGATCTCGACAGCGGAATACAACGAATACAACGACGTCGGGCGCACGCTGTCGCCAGATAACCGCGCCACCGCGCTCGAAGCTGGCGAAAAATCAGCCGAAGTGGCGAGCCTGCTGAGCACCTTCAACACATACAACAGCGAATCCAAACCAAAGTGCAGCAAAGAATCGGAATTTGACGAAGAACGCGAAAGCTACGAACCCGGTACCCGGCTCTGCGAAACCGAAGGCCCAGCCCATGCCGTGAAGTACATGGCCGGCAAAGAACAGGAAAAAGCGCCCTACGCGCGCAGCCACGTGAGGTACTTCTACGACGAGAAAGTCCCCGCCGAAGGCCCCGACAAAGAATCCTTCGCCAACCAGACGTTCGACCTGCTCACCGAATCAAAGACATTGACCGAGATCGTCAACGCCAAAGGCGGCGTCGAACAGGAAGTGGAACCCCGCACGACGGTGACCTCATACTCTGGCCAAAACAACCTCGGGTGGAAGCTGCGTAAGCCGACGTCGGTGACAGTTGCGGCAGAGGCCGAAGGCGCGAAAATCACACACACTACGCTCTACAACGAAAACGGCCAGCCGACCGAAACACGCGGGCCAGAGGGTCTGAGCGGCGAATCCGCGCACGACCAAAAGCTCATCTACTACGGCGCCGAAGAAAACAAAGAATACAAAACGTGCGGGGAACACCGCGAATGGGCGGGGCTGGCGTGCGAGACGCTGCCGGCCAAGCAGCCGGGCACATCCGGCCTACCGCGACTGCCGGACACGACCACCACGTATAACATCTGGGATCAGCCGGAAACGATCGAAGAAACGTTCGGCGGAAAAGCGGGCGAAAAAACCCGAACCAGAAAGAACGTGTACGAAACCGACTCGACCGGTGTCAACGAACGACTGGCAAGCAGCGAAGTCACCTCGAACGTCAGCACCGAAAAAACGGACAAGGCGCTGCCGAAGGTCACCAACGAATACAACACGACGACGGGCGCACTCGAAAAGCAGGCCACAACCACCGGCCAGACGATCACAAGCAAGTACAACACGCTCGGCCAGATCGAAAGCTACACCGACGCCAGCGGCAACGTCGCCACATTCAAATACGCCGGCCCCGAAAATGACAGTCTCCTCGAAGAAGTAACCGATGGCAGCGACCAGGGCAAAAGCTACCAGCGCTACCACTACAGCTCAACCACCAAGCAGCTCTCAGAACTGCAAGACTCCGGCGCCGGGTCGTTCACTGCGAGCTACGACACCGAAGGCAAGCTCACAAGCGAGGTCTACCCGAACGGGATGTGCGCGAACTACACATACAACTCAGTAGGCGAAGCGAGCAGTCTCGAATACGTCAAGAGCTCCAACTGCACAGAAAAAAGCGCCGGTGTGTGGTACAGCGAAACGAAGGCCTCATCGGCCCGCGGCGAAACGATGAGCCGCACAAGCACACTCGCCAGCGAGGAATACACCTACGACACCCTCGCACGCCTCACCGAAGTACACGAAACACCCACCGGCGAATACTGCAAAACACGAATCTACGCCTACGACGAAGAATCAAACCGCACCAGTCTCACCACACGCGAACCGAACAGCAAAAAAGAATGCGCCACCGAAGGCGGCACCGTCGAAAAACACACCTACGACGAAGCCAACCGACTGACCGACACCGGCATAACCTACGACCCACTCGGAAACATCACCAACCTACCCGCCGCCGACGCCGAAGGCCACACCCTGGAAAGCACATTCTACGTCGACAACGCCGTCGCCACACAAACCCAAAACGGCGTCACCAACGACTACTACCCCGACCCCGACGGACGCACACTCGAAACAATCACCGGCAGCAAAAAACTCACCACCCACTACGACGGCGCCGGCGAAGCGATCGCCTGGAGCAGCGAAGGCTCAGGCGAAACCGAAAAATGGACACGCGACATCCCAGGCATCGACGGCACACTGACCGCCACTCAAGAAGGCGAAGGCAAAACCAGCGACACCGCCGTGCTGCTGCTGCACGACATCGAAGGCGACGTCGTCGCCACCATCAAAGACAAAACCGGCGAAACCGCGCTCCTCTCCAAATACAACAGCACCGAGTTCGGTGCCCCCAACAGCGGCAAAGAACCACCCAGGTACGCCTGGCTCGGAGCAACCGGCGTCGAACGCTCCCTCGCATCCGGCGTCATCACCGAGGGCGCCACCTCCTACGTACCCCAGACCAGCAAACCCCTACAAAGCGAAGAAGTCGCACCTCCCGGCCTACCCGACGGCTCCGGCGGCGTGGCCACCACCTTCCACGCATCGCCCTGGAATCTCGAAGGCGCCGAACGCGTCGGTGCCGAAGCACCAGGCAAGGAAGCAGGACGCGAAAGGGAAGCGGAAGAAGCGGCGATTAGGGCTTGCGAGAGCGCTGAAGGGGCATGCGGTGAGGATCCGTCTCATACGGTGTATCTGACAAGGGAACGGGCTTATCACTTGTGTGATGAAATCGAAAATGTAGGTAGTGACGTCGATCTCTTCCTCGAGGTACTAGGACAACTGTTCGATGTTGATCCGATTACAAGCCTCGCTAGCCTCGCGCTAGACGAGGATGAGCTCTTTATCGGGAAAAGCTTGGAAGAGTGTGCGGGAGAACTCGGGCTCGAGCGCGGCGCACGATGTATGTTTACAGTATACACTTGGAGAACCGAAATTCAAAACCCGATTACTTGGCACACCGATCATCTCGAAATCTTTTATGGTAAGACATCGGTGACGTCATGTTGGCAGGCAAAATTCTTTGCGCATGAACCAACCTCGCTTTCGTGCTTCAAGGAAACTACCCGCAACGTTCTTTAGGTGTGGATTGCTATTCGAGACCTGAGGGAGTACTGTCTGCGCGTAACACTAATCGGCGCCTCTGGTATAGTGGCCCACCGAGGGCTGTCGGGGCCACGGCAGGCCGAGTGGCGTAGGGCGCTGCCACAGGTGTGGACTCAATCCCGGACGCTGTGATAGCCTTGCTAAGAGACGTTATGAACTTTAGGCTGAGATCTAGAGTAATTGCGAATACGGTGGCCACGAGCGGCGCCATGCTAGCTTTGCTCGCGCTCGGGGCGTGTGGAGGCATTACGGGTGATCATAGAGGTGCGACTACGTCACGTGTTCCTCGGACGGAGGCAGCGTTTTCAGTTTGTCTGCGTAATAAAGGTATCCAAATCGAAAGCGGGCCAAGGGACCGAATTCCGCCCGGGATGACTCCAGGAGGATTCAAGGCGGCCCTAAAGGAATGCGGGGTGAAGAAGATTCACACTGAAGGCACGGGCCCGCCCAAGAGCGTAGTCAGTGACAGGGTTACTCAAAAGCACCTTGCAGAGTTTGTAGCGTGTATACGCCAAGGCGGCTTTGACGTAAAGGCTGGTAGGGCTTCGGGCGAAGGTCCATTGTTCTATGCAAATGGAGTAGATATAAACACGACTCAGTTCCGGAAGGTCGAGGGCAAATGCCGAAATGCTTTTGTCGAAGCTCTTCGGAAGTTGGGCTCCAACGGCTGATTGGTTCATAAAATATCAAAGCATCTCGCTTCCTCGTGCGCTGGCCCTCACGTCAGGCAATGGGACACGCTCGCGAACGTATCCGGGAGATTACGGCACGCTCATGGCTGCGGGTCCCTGTGCAAGATCTCAACCGGTTCTTGCGCGGCTGGGCGGGCTACTTCCGTTACGGAAACTCCGCGCAGTTCTTCGACAAGATCATGCGATACGCGCTGATGCGCTTGGCAGGGTTCATCGCCAAGCGTCATAAGCGCTGCACACGGTACGGATGGTGGGTCGCTGCCTACCAATCCCCGGACCGTATGGGCCTGATCGACCTCAACGGAACCATCGTCGCGCCCCGGCCCAACCGGTCGTGGCGTCAGGGGAGCTGAATGCCGGTGGAGAAGAACGTCGGAGAGCCGTGTGCGGGAGAACCGCACGCACGGTTCGAGGCGGCTGCGGGAGGAAACCAGGCCAGTCGGGCTCACGCAGCCGCGCGGCCCAGGCGCCTCCCGCCGATCCTACCAGACCCGCTGGCGCGTCCAGGTCGCCAAGCCTTCAGCAACTCTGAAGTCACTCGGTCGAGCTGATCCGCTCAACCCGCCTGGCGAGCCAACGGCCGCTCGATCAGCGAGTCGAGGTGTCGCTCCAGCGTGCCGCGCAGATGCCAATCGCCGGGCGCTCCCACCACCAGCTGGGCATGCGCCAGGCGTGTCAGCGCGTGCGACACCGACGGCCGCTCGGCGGCCACCAGCTCGCCCAGCAGGCGGTGGGTGAGCGGCAGCGACACGCGGATGCCGTCCGGCTCGACCCGCCCCCAGCGCGAAGCCAGGTGCCAGAGCAGCAGCACCAGCCGCACCTCCAGACGCGGCTGTGAGGCGATCGCGCGCAGCATGTCGATCTCGACGATCCGCTGGTTGGCCCGTCGCAGCAACGCGCGCCCGATCTCCGGCCACGGGCGCATGCGATCGGCGAAATCCTCGTCGAGCACCGCGATGCGTGCGGGGGTGAGCGCGCGCCACGCTTCGCTGCGTTCGAGCAGCTCGTCGGGAGCCGCCCCGGGGGGCTGCAGCAGGTCCCCGGCGCCGATCAGCTCCATCGCGGTGCGGCCGCCCACGCGCGTCTCCACGGCGATGATCCCGTCGAGCACGAGCAACCCCGGACCCATGCCCACAGACCGCAGCCAGGCGATCAGGTCACACCGGCCGCACTCGGCGCTCAGCACCCGCGCCGTCGCCGTCTGGCGGACCGCCAGACGCATGCGGACGTCGAACTCTTCGGCCAGCTCCTCGTCGGCGTCCAGCAGGTACACCGACAGCGGCGCCGAGCGGAGCGGTCGCCGAGCAAGATCCATGCCGCTGCGCTGCGGCGGCCATCGCTGTTCGGCACCTGCTCGACTTTCGTTGGGCATCGTGACGCCTTCTCGATCGTCCTCCGCCAAAGATCGTCCTCCGCCAAACCCTACCTCCTTTAAACATCCGGGTACCTTCCCTACCCGGTAACCCTGAGCACACCCAAGCGCGTAATGCGCGTTACTGCCGCCCCACATGCCGCTACGGGCGGTGGTACCTATCGCTGCATGTGCTTGGCGATTCCCGGTCAGGTCCTGGAGATCGTGGACGAGCAGAACCGCCTTGCCAAGGTTGACGTCGCCGGCGTGCGCCGCAACGTGAACGTCGGGCTGCTCGACGCTGACGGCCAAGGCGTGGAGCGCGGCGACTGGGTTCTGATCCACGTCGGCTTCGCCATCTCCCAGGTCGACGAGCACGAGGCGCAGGCGACGCGCGATCTGCTCGAACGGATGGGCGCCGACTACGAGCGCGAGCTGGAGGAGCTGAAGGGGAGCGTGATCGAATGAGCGGAGATTGCGACGCGACGCACTGCGTCACGTGCGCCGATGAGGGCATTCCGATGGAGGTGATGAAGGTCGATCCGCGGCGCGGCCTCGCGCTCTGCGCCAGCGCTGATCGCAGCCGCTCGACGGTCGAGACGGCGCTCGTCGCCCCGGTCGCGGTGGGCGACCGGCTGCTGGTGCACGCCGGCACCGCGATCGCCTCGCTGCACCCGGCGCACGATTGGTGTGCGCCATGAGGTTCGTCGAGGAGTTCCGCGACGCCGAGCTCGGGCGGGCGCTCGCCGCCGAGATCCTCTCGCTGGTGGAGCCGGGACGCCACTACAAGCTGATGGAGGTGTGCGGCGGGCACACCCACTCGATCTACAAGTACGGCGTCAACGACCTGCTGCCCGCCAACGTCGAGCTGGTGCACGGCCCCGGGTGCCCGGTGTGCGTGATCCCGATGGGACGCGTCGACGACGGGATCGCGCTGGCGCGCGAGCACGAGGTGATCTTCACGTGCTTCGGCGACATGATGCGCATCCCCGGCTCGCACGGCAGCCTGCTGGACGCCAAGGCCGCCGGCGCCGACGTCCGCATGGTGTACTCGCCGCTCGACGCCCTGCGGATCGCCAAGCAGCACCCTGAGCGCGAGGTGGTGTTCTTCGCGATCGGCTTCGAGACGACGGCGCCCTCCACCGCGCTGACGTTGAAGCGCGCGCGCGCCGAGCACGTCGAGAACTTCTCCTGCATGTGCAGCCACGTGACGATCGTCCCGCCGCTGCGCGCGCTGCTCGAGTCTCCCGACCTGCGCCTCGACGGCTTCATCGGCCCCGGGCACGTCTGCACCGTGGTGGGTGCCCGGCCGTTCGAGTTCATCCCCGCCGACTACCGCAAGCCGGTGGTGATCGCCGGCTTCGAGCCGCTCGACATCCTGCACGCGATCGTGATGATCCTGCGCCAGCTCGAGCAGGGTCGCTGTGAGGTGGAAAACCAATACACCCGCGTGGTGCCCTACGGGGGCAACCTGCGAGCGCTGGAGGTGATGGCGGAGGTGTTCGAGCTGCGCCCCCACTTCGAGTGGCGCGGGCTCGGCTTCATCTCCCACAGTGGCCTGCGGCTCTCGGCGGCGTACGCCGACCTCGACGCCGAGCGCCGCTTCGGCGTGCCCGGGGTGCGCGTGGCCGACCCCAAGGCGTGCCAGTGCGGCGAGGTCCTCAAGGGCGTGATCAAGCCGTGGGAGTGCAAGGTGTTCGGCACCGCCTGCACCCCCGAGCGCCCGATCGGCACGTGCATGGTCTCCTCCGAGGGCGCCTGCGCCGCTTACTACAACTTCGGTCGCTTCGCGCGCGAGCGGGAGGTCGTGTGATGCCCGAGCCCACCGCCGTCTCCGAGCGCGAGCAGCGGGTGCTCGGGATCATCGAAACGGCACGCGGCAAGCGCGCCAAGTTCCGCGACCACCAGATCAACATGGCTCACGGAGCCGGCGGCAAGGCGACGCAGAGCCTGATCGAAGGGCTGTTCCTGCCGGCGTTCGCGTCCGCGTCGCTCGACGCGCTCGCCGACGCCGGGACGCTGCCCGCCGAGCACGCCGCGCTGGCGCTCACCACCGACTCGTATGTCGTCAAGCCGCTGCGCTTCCCGGGTGGGTCGATCGGCGAGCTGGCGGTCAACGGGACCGTCAACGACCTGGCGATGGCGGGCGCCCGCCCGCTGGGTCTCAGCCTCGCCCTGATCCTGGAGGAGGGACTGGCTGCCGAGGAGCTGAAGGTCGAGGTCGAGGCGATCGCGCGCGCGGCGGGCGTGGCCGGCGTGCAGATCGTGTGCGGCGACACCAAGGTGGTGGAACGCGGCCACGCCGACGGGATGTACGTCTGCACCGCCGGTGTCGGCGAGCGCGACCCGCGCGCCGCGCTCTCGCCGGCGGCGCTGCGGCCGGGCGACAGGATCCTGCTGTCGGGGAGCATCGGCGAGCACGGCACCGCGATCATGCTCGCGCGCGGCGAGTTCGACCTGGACGCCCCGATCGAGTCCGACACGCGCTCGCTGTGGCCCGCGGTGGACGCGCTGCTCGACGTAGGTATGTCCGCCCTCCCGCCGCTCGACGCAGGGAGGCCCGATATCGGGAGGCCAACCCACCCCGCGATCCGCTGCCTGCGCGACGCCACCCGCGGTGGCGTGGCCTCGGTGCTCAACGAGCTGGCTCGCGCATCCTCGGTGGCGATGATCGTCGACGAGCGCGCCGTGCCCGTACAGGCGGCGGTGGCGGGTGCGGCGGAGATCCTCGGGATCGACCCCATGTATGTCGCCAACGAGGGCAAGTTCCTCGCGTTCGTGGCTCCCGAATGGGCCGCACAAGCGCTGGCGGCGCTGCGTCGGGTACCGGGATGCGAGGCGGCGGCGGAGATCGGCGAGGTGCGCGGCGAGCCGCCCGGGATGGTGCTGGTGCGGACGAGCTTCGGCGGACGCCGGGTGATGGACCAACTGGTGGGCGACCCCCTGCCGCGGATTTGCTGAGCGGTACGGGCGCAATGGACGAGCGCAAGACGGGATCGGCGGGAGATATAGCGAGAAGCGACGGAGATAGAGAGAGCGACCGAGGACGACGACGAGGAGGAGCAGCGATGGCGATCACAGCATTCGCGCAGCACAAGCAAACCGAGGAGGTGACCGCCCACGTGCTCTGGATGACCACCGGCCTGAGCTGCGAGGGCGACTCGGTCGCGATGACCTCGGCCACCAATCCCAGCCTCGAGGACATTGTCCTGCAGGCGATTCCGGGGATGCCCAAGGTGATCATCCACAACCAGGTGATCGACTATGCCGTCGGGCAGGAGTACGCGCAGGCGTGGTTTGACGCCGAACAGGGCAAGCTCGACCCGTTCGTGCTGGTGATCGAGGGCTCGCTCGGCAACGAGGAGATCAACGGCGAAGGCCACTGGACGGGCTTCGCCGTCAACCCCGAAAACGGCCAGCCGATCACGATGAACGAGTGGCTCGACCGTCTCGCCCCGAAGGCGGCGGCGGTGGTGGCTGTGGGGACGTGCGCCACCTACGGGGGGATTCCCGCGATGAAGAACAACCCCACCGGCGCGATGGGCGTGCCCGACTATCTCGGCTGGAGCTGGCGCTCGAAGGCCAACCTGCCGATCGTCTGCATTCCCGGCTGCCCCGCCCAGCCCGACAACATGACCGAGGTACTGTTGTATCTGGCGCTGCACCTGGCGGGGCTCGCGCCCGCGCCGGAGCTCGACGAGGCGCTGCGACCCAAGTGGCTGTTCGGGCGCACCGTGCGCGAGGGTTGCAATCGCGCCGGGTTTACCGAGCAGGGCGAATATGCCACCGAATACGGCTCCGATCATCGCTGTCTGGTGAAGCTCGGCTGCAAGGGCCCTGTCGTCAAGTGCAACGTGCCGGTTCGCGGCTGGGTCAACGGCATCGGCGGCTGCCCCAATGTCGGCGGCATCTGCATGGCTTGCACGATGCCGGGCTTCCCCGACAAGTTCATGCCGTTCATGGACCCCGACAAGTGGGGCGACGTGGCTGCGGACGTCACCAAGTACACCTATGGCCCGCTGGTGCGCTACTTCCGCCGGCGTCACATCAAAAACGACTACGACGTCGAGCCCGACTGGCGCCGCCGCGGCCAGGTGCTGACGAGCGGCTACGCGAAGCGGTGGTGAGGGCGGCCAGGTGCTTACCGGCGGCTACGTGAGCGGTGGTGAGCGCCAACCGATCGCGCGGCGCAAAGAACCACAAGCTAGGAGACACTGATGGCAACTGAAACACCTACCCGCACCAAAGTGATGGTGAAGGAGATGTCGTGGGATCCGATCACGCGGATCGTCGGCAGCCTGGGCATTCACACCGAGATCGACTTCACCAATCAGCAGGTGCTCAAGTGCTACAGCACCTCGATGATCTTCCGCGGCTTCGACATCTTCATGAAGGGGATCGACCCGCGCGACGCGCACTTCATCACCAGCCGCATCTGCGGCATCTGCGGCGACAACCACTGCACGTGCTCATGCCTCAACCAGAACATGGCCTATGGGGTGAAGCCGCCGAAGCTCGGCGACTTCGCGTTCAACCTCGCCGAGACCGCCGACTACATGTTCGATCACGCGATCTTCAACGACTGCATGGCCAACGTCGACTTCTGCGAGCAGATGGTGAAAGAAACCAACCCCACGCTGCTGGCAAAGGCCGAGCGCACGCCGGCGCCCGGCAGCGACGTCCACGGCTTCAAGACGATCGCCGACATCATGCGGGCGCTCAACCCGTTCACCGGCGAGTTCTACCTGGAGACGCTGCACGTGGCGCGCTACACGCGCGAGATGTACTGCCTGTTCGGCGGTCGTCACACGCACCCCTCGACGATCATGCCGGGCGGCTGCAGCGCCGACATCACCCACCAAACCTGCACCGACTACTACGTGCGGCTGATGCGCTACTTCGACTACGTCAAGCGCAGCGTGCCGCTGCACGACGATCTCTACGACTTCTTCTTGCAGGAGCTCCCCGGCTACGACATGGTGGGCTATCGGGAGACCAACCTCGTCAACTGGGGCTCCTTCGACGACCCCGACTACGTCGACTACGACTACCGCCACATGACCGACTGGGGCCGGCGGCGCTACATCACCCCCGGCGTGGCGATCGGCGGCGAGCTGGTGTCCACCGATCTGGTGGAGATCAACCTGATGATCCGCATCCTGCTCGGCTCCTCCTACTTCGACTCCTGGGACAGCGAGCCGACGTTCGTCAGCCGTGACCCGCTGGGCAACCCGGTCGACAAGCACCATCCGTGGAACAAGGTCACGCTGCCGCGTCCGCAGAAGCGCGACTTCACCGACAAGTACACCTGGGTGGTGTCGCCGCGGATCTACGACAAACGCACCGACACGCACGTCTGCTGCGACACCGGTGGCGGTCCGTTCGCGCGCCAGTGGTGCACCGCCAAGGCGGGACTGGTGGACTTCGGCTACGCCAAGGCCACCGGTCACTCGCTGCAGATGGTGCTGCCGCGCTCCCCCAACTTGCCCGAGATGGAGCTCGAGTGGAAGGTGCCCGAGAAGTCCAACGCGGTGGAGCGCGACCGCGCGCGCACCTATCACCAAGCCTATTGTGCGCTGATCGCGCTGCACAACCTCGAGCGCGCGATGAAGGAGGTGCAGGCGGGTCGCACCAAGAGCTGGAACAAGTTCACCGTGCCTCAGGAGGCCGTCAGCGTCGGCTTCCACGAGGCCGCGCGCGGCGTGCTCTCCCATCACATGGTGATTCGCGACGGCAAGATCGCCAACTACCAGCCGTACCCGCCGACGCCGTGGAACGCCAGCCCCCGCGACGTGTACGGGACCCCCGGCCCCTACGAGGACGCGGTGCAGAACACCCCGATCTTCGAGGAGAACGGCCCGGACAAGTTCAAGGGCGTCGACATCATGCGCACCGTGCGCTCGTTCGACCCGTGCCTGCCGTGCGGCGTGCACATGTACACCGGCAAGGGGCGGGTGCGCAAGGTGATGCACACGCCCACGGCTCTGGCGTAGTCAGATGCACGCCACCGCCACGGCCGCCGGCGAGCGCGAGGCGCCCGAGCAGCTGCTCGCCCGCGTGCAGGAGCTCCAAGGCCGTCTGGAGGAAAGCGAGGACTCCGCCACGCGCCGGCTCGCGGAGGAGCTGGTGGCGGCCGTGACGCAGATGTACGGCGGCGGCCTGCGCGCGGTGGTCGAGTCGCTCTTCGCGGCGGGCGACGCCGGCGCGCGGATCGCGACCAGCCTGGCCGAGGACCCGCTGGTGGCGACGCTGCTGCTGATCCACGACCTGCATCCGGTCTCGCTCGAGCAGCGTGTGCGCGCCGCGCTCGAGCAGGTGCGCCCTTACATGGAGTCGCACGGCGGCAACGTGGAGCTGCTCTCGCTCGAGCGAGGCGTAGCGAGGATCAGGCTGCAGGGCAGCTGCTCGCACTGCTCGGCCTCGACGGTCACGCTCGAGCAGGCCATCAAGGGGGCCCTGGAGGAGCGGGCACCGGATCTGGAAGGACTCGAGGTCGAGGGCGTCACCCCGCAGGCGGCCGCCGGCGCGGGCCTCCCGATCCCGGCCGGCGGTTGCGCCCCGGTGGGGGTGGAGCTGCCGCTCATGGGCTCGCAACCGCCGGCGCGCCCGGTGGGGAACGGGCTGCCGCTCATGGGCTCGCAACCGCCGGCGCGCCCGGCTGGACGCGCGATGCCGATCCTCGACAGCCGCTCGCCTGCCACGCGAACGGGCGGCGCGCACGAGGGGCTGTGCGACATCTGCGGCGTCGACATACCCGCCGATCATCGCCACCTGCTGCAGCTGGCGGAGCGCCGGATCGTGTGCGCCTGCGAGAGCTGCTGGGGGATGCGCTCGGGCGAGGGCGACTACCGGCCGACGGGCGCGCGAACGCTGTGGCTGGCCGACCTCGACCTGCCCGACGACCTGTGGGCGAGCTTCCAGATCCCGATCGGCCTCGCGTTCTTCATGAGCTCCACGGTGACCGGCTGCGTGGTCGCGATGTATCCGAGCCCCGGTGGGGCGACCGAGAGCGAGCTGCACTTCGAGTCCTGGCAGCGCATGTGCGAGCTCAACCCGCCGCTTGCGGGGCTGGAGGGGGACATCGAGGGACTCGTCGTCAACCGGCTCGCCGACCCGCCGCTCTACGCGATTGCGCCGATCGACAGGTGCTATGAGCTCACCGGGATGGTGAAGGCCAACTGGGAGGGTCTGTCGGGCGGCTCGCGGGTGCAGGGCGCAATCGCCGAGTTCTTCGAGCGGCTACGCGGGGAGGCGGTGCCGGCGTGAGGTCCGCCGCCACGTACCCGTTTGTGACCCGCGACGAGTCAGCTCCGCCCGTGCCGGAGCCCGAGTTCGAGGTGCTGGGGGCACACCCGGTACGCCACGCGGCGGCGCCGATGCTCGCGCTCGACCTGCAGGTGCGCGAGCCGAGCGGCCGGCAGGTGTACATGATCGCGCTCACCATCCAGCTGATGATCGAGCCGGCCCGTCGCCGCTACGACGAGGCCACCCGCGCGCGCCTGGTGGAGCTGTTCGGCGCCCCCGAGCGCTGGGCGGTGACCACGCGCAGCCTCGTGTGGTCGCAACTGGACGTGGTGGTGCCCGCCTTCACCGGCGCCGTCACGATCACGGTGCCGATCGCCTGTCACTACGACCTCGAGCTGGCCGCCGCCAAGTACCTGCACTCGCTCCCCGACGGCGTGGCGCCGCTCGCGCTGCACTTCAACGGCACCGTCTACTACCGCGGGCCAGACGGCGGCCTGCAGATGGTGCTGGTGCCGTGGACGAAGTCGACCGACTTTCGCATGCCCGTTTCGGTGTGGCGGCAGACAATCGAGCACTACTACCCCGACACCGGCTGGGTGGCGCTCGGCGTGCAGACGTTCCGAGCGCTCCAGCGCGCCAAGCTCGATCGCGGCCTGCCCACGATCGACGCCTGCGTGCAGGCGCTACTGAGCGAGGCGCACGGCGATGCCTGAGCCGCTCCAGCAGCTGCTGGACTCGCTGCTCTACGAGGGCTATGCGCTCTACCCCTACACACCCGGCGCGACCAAGAACGCGACCCCGACGCCGTTCGGAATCGTGTACCCGCCGGCCTATGCGCGGGCGTTGCCGAGCACCTTCGACCACCTCGAGCTGCGTTGCGTGCTGGAGGCCGTACCGGACGCGGTGCTGGAGGCCGAGCTGCGCTGCCTGATCGCCACGGGAGCGCGTCACCAGGCGCGCGCCGAGACGCTGGCGTTGCCCGGTGCGATGGTTGGCGCGCTCGCGGGCTGCGCGGTGGAGCGCGAGGTGCTGCTCCAGACCGCCGAGGGGTTGACGCTGTGCGTCTGGCTGGGGCTGTCGGCGCGCGAGCTCCAAGCAGGCTCGGGGGTGAAACATCCGGGGGTGGAGCGTCCGGGGGTGGAGCGTCGCTACCAGACGCTGCTGCGCGTCGAGAACAGGACGGCCGTCTCCAGCGGCCTCGACCGGGCCGCGGCGCTGCGGCGCTCGCTGCTCTCAAGCCATCCGGTGATGCGGGTGCGAGGCGGGCACTTCATCTCGCCGCTGGAGCGCCCTTGTGGCAGCACGAACACGTTCCCGGTGCTGGCGACCGCGCGCGACGACGCCGTGATCGGGACGACGATCGTGCTCCCCGACCACCCCCAAATAGCGCCCGAGAGCCGTGGCGCGCTGTTCGACTCGACCGAGATCGAGGAGGCGCTGCTGCTGCACGTCCTCGCGCTCAGCGACGCCGAGCGCGAGGAGATCGGGCGTCAGGATCCAGCGGTCAGCGCGATGGTCGCCCGCGCCGCCGCAAGCTCTCCGCAGGACATCCTCGCGCTGCACGGCCGCGTGACCCTGCGCGACCCGCGGCCAAGGGATGCCCCTCGGCCCCTGCGCGACCCGCTGCCCGGGGGACAGCAGCCTGCGCGCGACCCCTACACCACGGAGCCTCCGCAGGAGCCGGTGGGGCTGCACGACCCGCGCGCCGGCGAGGAGGCCGCGAGCGTCGACGGCGTCGTGTTCCGCCGCGGCGCCACGGTGCTGATCAAGCCCGGTCGCGAAGCCGACCTGCAGGCGCGCATGCTGGAAGGCCGCAGCGCCACGATCGAGCGCATCCTCACCGACTACGACGGCAAGGTCCACTTCGGCGTGACGATCGACGGGGACCCCGGACAGGATCTGATGCGCGACACGGGCCGGTACCTGTACTTCTTCGCCCCCGAGCTGGAGCTGTGCGGCGATGGCCGGCGATGAGCGCACCGGGCAGATACTCGTCGCCGGCGTCGGCAACCACTGGCTGGGGGACGACGGCTTCGGTGGCGCGGTCGCCCGGCGGCTCGCTCAGCGCGAGCTGCCCGAGGGCATGGTTGTGATGGACGCGGGTACCGGCGGGCTCGATCTGGCGTACGAGGTAATGCGCGGCTACGACGCGCTCGTGATTCTCGACGTGTCACGCCAGGGCGGGGAGCCGGGAACGCTGTATGTGATGGAAGCCGACGAGCAGTCGGTCGGCGGCACGATCGAGGACGGGGAGCTGATCAACCCGCATGGCATGGACCCGCAGACGGTGTTGCGCTTCGTCCGCTCGATCGGCGCCTGGCCGGGTCTGGTGATCGTGATCGCCTGCGAGCCCACCGAGGTGGAGGAGCTGGGGTTGGGCCTCTCTACACGCGTCGAGGACGCGCTCCAGCGTGCGGTCGAGCTGGTGATCGAGACGGTAGGGGAGTTGCAGGCCGATCCGGCCTGCCGGCTGGGTGGAGGTGGAGGTCGTTGCACGAGCTTTCGCTGAGTGAGGCGATCCTCAACACGGTCGTTAAGCACGCCGCCGGCCGCCGCGTGACACGGGTCGAGTTGCGTGTGGGGCAGTTGCGCCAGGTGGTGCCGGAGACGCTCGCCTTCTACTTCGAGATCGTCGCTCGCGGCACCCTCTGCGAGGGGGCGCAGTTCGAGCAGGAGCGCGTCGGCGCACGGCTGCGCTGCCTGGTGTGCGAGCGGCAGTGGGACGTGCAGATCCCGGCGTTTCGCTGTCCCACGTGCGGCGGCGCCGAGGTGGCGGTTGCCGGCGGCGGGGAGCTCGAAGTCCAATCGATCGAGGTGGAGGAGGAGGCGGTATGCACCGTTTGAAGGTGAGGGTCGTCGAGGAGGCGCTCGACGCCAACAACACGATCGCCGCGGCCAACCGCGCCGATTTCGACCGCAACGCCGTGCGCGTGGTCAACTTCATGAGCGCCCCCGGCGCGGGCAAGACGACGCTGCTCGAGCGCGTCGTCCACGATCTCCCCGGAGTGCGTGTGGGCGTGCTGGAGGGCGACGTGCAGGGTTCGCTCGACGCCGAGCGCCTGGCGAGCATGCACGTTCCGGTGACGCAGATCAACACCGATGCGGGCTTCGGCGGCGAGTGCCACCTCGACGCCAACATGGTGCGCTCGGCGCTGCCGTCGATACCACTCGCGGAGATCGATCTGCTGATCGTCGAGAACGTCGGCAACCTCGTGTGCCCGGCGGAGTTTCGGCTCGGGGAGGACGTGCGGGTGATGGTGTGCGCGGTAACCGAGGGCGAGGACAAGCCGCTGAAGTACCCGCTCATGTTCCGTGCGTGCGAGCTGGTGATCGTCAACAAGGTCGACCTGCTGCCCCATCTCGAGTTTGACCTGCAGCGATTGCTCTACAACATCGATCAGGTGCATCCCGGCGTCGGGATGATGTCTCTCAGTGCCCGCACCGGCGAGGGAGTGGGCGCCTGGCGCGATTGGCTGCGGGACGTCGCGTTGCGAGAGGAGGCGATCGCGTGACGCAGACGGCGCTCTCCGCCGACGAGCGTGAGGACGAGCGCCTGAACACATTGCTCGCTGAGCGCACCGAGGCCAACAGCCGCTTCTTCGACGAGCACGCGGAGCGGCTGGCCCGGCTGTGCCACCTGATGGCCGAGCGTTTTGCGCGCGCGGGACGCCTGCTCGCCGTGGGCCGCCCACCCGCGGCGCGCTCCGACGCACGACACGTGGCGGTCGAGTTCGTGCACCCCGTGATCGTCGGCAAGCGCGCGCTGCCGGCGCTCGCGCTGGACGGGGCCGGCGGCGAGCTCGCCGCGCAGCTGATGCCGCTGGCGCGCGCGGATGACATCGTGATCGCGTTCGGCGCGGATGAAGACGATGGCCAGGCAGCGCATGCCCTGGCGCTCGCGCGCGCCCGTAGCTGCCTGACGATCGCCGGCGCGCATGCCGGCGCGGAGTACGAGTTCCCACCACCATCTGAAGACCCCTACATCCGCCAGGAGCTGATCGAGACGCTCTATCACGTGCTGTGGGAGCTGGTGCACGTCTTCTTCGAGCACCGGGGGCTGCTGGCGGATCGCGATCCGCGGCCCACGCACGAGATCGGGGCGGCGAGCTTCCTCTACCCGTTCCTCGACGAGCGCGAGCGCGAGCTGGAGCCGGTGGTGGAGGACGTACGTCGCTCGGTGCTGGCCAAGGCCCGCGACGTGGGGGCGCTCCGCGTCCAGACGTTGAACGACAATCGCGCCACGCTGACGCAGGCGGCGGCGAGGCTGCGAGCCGGGCTCGAACGCGGCGGCAAGCTGCTGGCGCTCGGCAACGGCGGCTCGGCGACCGATGCGATGGACGTGGTCGCCGACTTCCGCTCCGGCGCGCGCGGGCGACGGTGTCGGCCGGCGATCGATCTGAGCGAGGATGCGGGGATCCTGACCGCGATCGCCAACGACGTGGGCGTCGAGGCGATCTTCGCGCGCCAGGTGATCGCCTACGGCGAGCCCGGCGACACGCTGCTGGCGCTCTCCACGTCGGGCAGCTCGCGCAACGTGATCGAATCGCTGGCGCAGGCGCGGCGCCAGCGATTGGCGACGATCGCGATGGTTGGCTACGACGGTGGGCGCATCGCCGAGGAGCGTCTCGCCGATCACGTGGTGGTCACCCGCTCGGAGCACATCCCGAGGATCCAGGAGGCGCAGGCGAGCGCCTACCACACGCTGCGGGAGCTGGTGGGGTGAGTCGGCTGGCGGCCCGACCCGACGCCTCGCGCCCGCCACCTCGGGCGCGCGCGCCCCGCGAGCGGCGCCGCGACCGGGTGCGGGTGTCCGGCACGGTCCAGGGCGTCGGCTTCAGGCCCTTCGTCTACCGGCTTGCGGACGAGCTCGGTTTGAGCGGATATGTGCTCAACGATGCACGCGGGGTGCTGGTGGAGGTGGAGGGGGACGGGGCTGACGTGGAGCGGTTCCTCGCGCGACTGGAGCCCGAGGCGCCGCCGCTGGCGGTGCTCGAGCGGGTGGTGAGCACCGCTTGCGAGCCGACCGGCGAGACGCGCTTTGCGATTCTCCCCAGCCCGCACGGCGGGGAGGTGGACGCGCCGGTGACGCCGGACAGCGCGACCTGCGCGGCCTGTCTGCGGGAGCTGAACGATCCGAGCGACCGCCGCTACCGCTACCCGTTCATCAACTGCACCGACTGCGGGCCGCGCTTCACGATCGTCATCGGCGTCCCCTACGACCGCCCGCGGACGACGATGCGCGCGTTTGGGATGTGCGCCGACTGTCAGGCGGAGTACGACGATCCCACCGACAGGCGCTTTCACGCGCAGCCCAACGCCTGTCCGCGTTGCGGTCCGTCGCTGTCGCTGCTGCGCGCCGACGGCACCACGTGCTCCGGCCGCGGTGTGGACTCCAACCACACCGCGTATCCCGACCACGCCCCGTCGTTGGACGCGATCGCCTTGGCCGCGACGGCGCTGCGCGCGGGCGCGATCGTGGCGATCAAGGGCATCGGCGGCTACCACCTCGCCTGTCGCGCCGACGACGAGCGCGCGGTGGCCGCCCTGCGGGCCCGCAAGCACCGCGAGGACAAGCCGTTCGCGTTGATGACGCGCTCGCCGGCGAGCGCCGCGTCGTTGATCGCCTGCGGCGAGCGCGAGCGGGCGCTGATGAGCGGCCCGCAGCGGCCGATCGTGCTCGCATCGAGACGCAAGGGCGCGCCCGTCGCGGACGCTGTTGCTCCCGGCGCTCCCGAGCTGGGAGTGATGCTCCCGTACACGCCGCTGCACCATCTGCTGCTCGCCGACTGCGCCGACGCCGAGGGCGGCTGCGCGACGCTGGTCATGACCAGCGGCAACGTCTCGGACGAGCCGATCGCCTACCGCGACGGCGACGCGCTCGAGCGGCTGGCCGGCATCGCGGACCTATACCTGGTGCACGACCGTCCGATCCACACGCGCACCGACGACTCCGTCGTGCGCGTGGTGGCCGGCGGTGGCCGGCCGCGGCCCGGGTTCCTGCGGCGATCTCGCGGCTACGTGCCGTCCGCCCTGCCGCTGCCGGTGGGCGCCGCACAGCCGCTGCTCGCGTGCGGGGGGGAGCTGAAGAGCACGTTCTGCTTGGCCAGAGACGGGCGCGCGTGGGTCAGTCATCACATCGGCGACCTCGAGAACTACGAGACGCTGCGAGCGTTCACCGAGGGGATCGAGCACTTCGAAGGCCTGTTCGCGGTGTCCCCTGAGATCGTCGCCCACGATCTGCACCCCGAGTATCTGTCGAGCAAGTACGCGCTCGAGCGCGATGGGGTGGAGCTGATCGGCGTGCAGCATCATCACGCGCACCTGGCGGCGTGCCTGGCCGAGCACGGCGAGACAGGGCAGGCGGTGGGCGCGATCTTCGACGGCAGCGGCTACGGCGCCGACGGCACGCTGTGGGGCGGAGAGATCCTCTACGGGGACCTGGCCGGCTGCCAGCGAGTGGGCAGCCTCCTTGCGGTCGGGATGCCGGGTGGCGCCAAGGCGATCGAACAGCCGTGGCGGATAGCCTGCGCATGGCTGTGCCTGCTCGAAGACGAGCCCCCGCTCCCGGCGACGCTCCGCGGCGGCGTGTCGGAGCGTGCATGGGGCCAGATGTGCCGGCTTGCGCACAGCCAGCCGAGCGTCGCCCATCCACTCGTGCCGCTCACGACGAGCATGGGACGCCTGTTCGACGCGGTGGCCGCGCTATGCGGCCTGCGGGCGAGCGTCAACTACGAGGGCCAGGCCGCGGTCGAGCTGGAGGCGGCGTGCGATCCACGCGTGCGAGGCCGCTATCCGATCGAGCTGAGCGGGTGTGAGCGGCTCACGATCGACCCCCGCGCGACGCTACTCGCAATTGTCGGGGAGCTACGCGCGGGCATCGCGGCGGGCGCGATCGCCAGCCGCTTCCACGCGACGATCGCTCATGTGACCGCCGAAGCACTGACGTGCGCCGCCTCCACGCAAGGGGTGGAGATCGTCGTGCTCTCCGGGGGCGTGTTTCAAAATCGCAAGCTCCTGGAGGCGACCATCATGGAGCTCGACGGGGTAGGCCTGAGGGTGCTGGTCCCTGAACTGCTGCCCGCCAACGACGGTGGGATCTCCTACGGCCAAGCTGCGATTGCCGCCGTCCACGGGGCGGCCTAGCGATGGCTCCCGCGACTCCCACACAGCTCGAGGAAATCGTCAACCGGCAAGTGTTCGCCGGTGAGGCCAATCGCCGGTTCGGCGAACTCACGCTGTCCGACGCCAAGATGCAGGCGGATCAGCTGCGGATGACCGTCGGCTGGGGCCCAATGGCACGTGTGGCGCCTGTCGCGCGCGCATGGCGAGAGCTCGCGCTGACGATGGAGCGCAAGGGCGTCGCCACGGTGGGCGAGCTCGACCCGGAGACGCTCATGGAGCTGGCGCCGAAACTGTGGATAGTGCCGCCCGGGGGGAGTCTCCTGTGAGGGCGCCGAAGCTGCGGACAGTGTCGCCGGGAGGGAGCCGCCTGTGACGCGCGGGTCGGAAACGGCGCGCGCGTGCGGGCGTGTGGGCGTGCTGCCCGCGCTGCGTGCGCTTGACGGCGGTCAGCGCCGCACGCTTGTGACGATGGCGCTGGTGGTGGTAGGGCTGCACGTGCTCGGCTTCGTCACCCTGATCGCGTTCGTGGCGCCCAGCCACGGCCTTGCCAGTGCGGGGGCGATCACGGTGGGCGCCGGCATGACCGCCTATACGCTGGGCTTGAGGCACGCCTTCGACGCCGACCACATCTCGGCGATCGACAACACCACGCGCAAGCTGATGGCGGAGGGAAAACGGCCGCTGAGCGTCGGCTTCTGGTTCTCGCTGGGGCACTCCACGATCGTGTTCCTGCTGGCGCTGCTGCTGGCGCTCGGCGTCAGGTCGCTGAGCGGCCCGGTCAAGAACGATCACTCGCAGCTGCATCAGGTCACCGGCTGGGTCGGCACCACCGTGTCGGGCACCTTCCTGTATCTGATCGCGGCGCTCAACATCGTGGTGTTGGTGGGGATCGTGGGGGTGGTGCGCGAGATGCAGCGCGGCACCTACGACGAGGCCACGCTCGAACGGCGGTTGGAGCGCCGGGGGCTGATGAACCGCATCTTCGGGCGTACGGCGAAAGCGGTCAGCCGGCCGCATCAGATGTATCCGGTGGGGGTCCTGTTCGGGCTCGGCTTCGACACCGCCACCGAGGTGGCGCTGCTGGTGCTCGCCGGCGGGGCCGCGAGCGCCGGCCTGCCGTGGTACGCGATCCTCTGCCTGCCGGTGCTGTTCGCGGCGGGCATGTCGCTGATGGACTCGATCGACGGCTCGTTCATGAACTTCGCCTACGGCTGGGCGTTTTCGAAGCCTGCCCGGAAGCTCTTCTACAACCTCACCGTCACCGGCTTGTCGGTGGTCGTGGCGCTGGTCATCGGGACGGTCGAGCTCGGCGGCCTGCTGGCCCAGCGGCTGCAGCTCTCCGGCGCCTTCTGGAGCTGGCTGGAGGGCATCGACATCAACTCGCTCGGCTTTGTGATCGTCGGGCTGTTCCTGGTGACCTGGGCGGTCGCGCTCGCCGTCTGGCACTTCGGCCACATCGAAGAGCGCTGGGATCGCGCCTAGCGTCCCAGGCCTCTAGCTCGCGGCGCCGCCGGTGGCGGCGGGCTGCGCTGTCGCCGGCGTGTCCGCCAGCGGACCGGAGGCGGTGGCCGGCGAGGGAGTGTTCGCCAGCGACGGTTCGCCGAGCGTCGGGCCGTTGGGAAGGCTGCCCACCACCTGCGTGGCGATCCGCACGGTTTCGGTGATTTCCAGCGCCCGCGCCGCCCCCGAGGTGAGGTCCCACATGGCGCCGTTGTGGGCGAACGGCCCGCGATCCAGCACCGGTGCGGTGAGCTGGTGGCCGTGGTAGGAGATCTGCACCAGCGTCCCGCACGGCAGCGTGCGGCTGGCGAGCCCCACCAGCTTCGGCGTCAGCTTCTGCCCGCAGGCGGTGGTGTGGCCGTAGAGCCCGGGGCCATACCAGGTGGCGATCGCCCGCCTGTGGGACGGGCTCTGCGCCGGCGCCGCCCCGCCCGACGGGGAGCCGCTTGCAGCGGATTCGCTTGAAGGGGATCCCCCCGACGGGGAGCCATCGGCCAGCGCCAGCGCGGTCGACACAGCCAGGCTGAGGGACGCGGCCATCACGGTCGCCACGAAGGCGTGCTTGAAGAAAGCGGTGCGCATAATCGTCGTCGTACGCCTACGAGGTGAGCTGACGGGCTCGCGCCTGATGGCGCTACGGCCCTCGATGGGCCGATTCGCCCCCGCGAGTCGAAACGTCTCGACCCGCAATGGATCCCCCGCCCGCCACGACCGGAGTCGCGACGGTTCGGCGTGGCGCGGAAGTATACATAGCTCGCCCGGACGTTGCGCGGGCTGCCGCGAGTCAGCCGCCGGACAGCCGCGAAAGCGCGTCTCTCAGCACGCGCCCACCCGCCGACAGTCCGCTCTGCGCCAGCTCGCCAACCAGCTCCACCACCGAGGCCGCCAGCTCGGCGCCGCTGGGCGGCTGCACCGGACGCCCCGGCTCGATCGCGTCGTCGGTCTCGAAGCCCTGGCGGGGCACCGGGGGCTCCGTCGACTTGGTTGGGCGTGGCGCGGTGCGCGCGGCAGGAGCATGCCGGGGCCGCGGGGCGCCCGCAGGTTTGGCTGAAGCCGCCGCCGTGGTGAGCGGACGCCGAGGAGGAGCGCCCTGCTTGGTGGCTTTGGCTTTGGCCTTGGCCTTGGGTTTGGCCGCCGTTGGTTTGACCTCCGCATGCGCCGGTTTGACCCGCGTCTTGGGCGGCTCGACCCGCACCTGCGCCGGCTTGCTCAGTGTCCTGGCCGCCGCGCGTTGCCGTGCCGCCGCCCGGCGCGCGCTGGGACGTTGCGGGCGGGTGCTGGGTAGGCTGCTCAGCACTCCCGGCTCCTGGCCAGGCGTGCCCGCCCGCGCTCGATGGGCGCCTGTCCGCCCCTCCTCGGGCTGCTCGTCCGCGCTCATCGACCGATCACGCGGGCATCATCGCGCATAAGGAGAGACGGCGGCGACGCGTTAGCATAAGGTCCATGTTCGGTTGCGGTGGGCGGGGCCCTGAGCCGCGACCGGATGGGCAGATCCTTGGTTGCCCACGGGTCGTCGGCGACGGCCGGCCCGCGGGGTCAATGAAAAAAGCGGTCAACGGAGCCGGAAATCGATGTCAGTAGTTGAGCTGCAGGAGCTGGATGAGATCAAGGGCCTGTTGGCAAAGGGCCAGCAGGTGGGGGTTTTGACCTTCGCGGAGATCTCCACCGCGACCTCTGAGTTGGACCTCGACGAGTCGGACGTGGAGGAGCTGCACGGCTTCCTCGAGAAGTCGGAGATCGAGCTGGTGGAGGACATCGACCCGGCGACCGCGGCGGCGTTGCAGGTGGAGCGCGCGCCCGACAAGCGCGGCCGGCGCAAAGCCAAAGCGGCACTAGACCTCAAGCCGGACATGACCACCGACTCGCTGCAGCTGTTCCTCAAGGATATCGGCAAGGTGCGGCTGCTCACCGCCCAGGAGGAGGTGGACCTGGCGAAGCGGATCGAGCGCGGCGACCTCGACGCCAAGCAGAAGATGGTCGAGTCCAACCTCCGTCTGGTGGTGTCGATCGCCAAGAACTACCGCAACCAGGGCCTACCCTTCCTCGACCTGATCCAGGAGGGCACCCTCGGCCTGGTGCGTGCGGCGGAGAAGTTCGACTACCGCAAGGGCTTCAAGTTCTCCACGTACGCCACTTGGTGGATCCGCCAGGCGATCGCCCGCGCGCTGGCGGACAAGGCGCGCACGATCCGCATCCCGGTGCACGTGGTGGAGAAGCTCAACAAGATCGGCCGCGCCGAGCGCAAGCTCGTCACCGAGCTCGGCCGTGAACCGACCGCCGAGGAGATCGCGGACGTCACGGGGATCGACCCCGAAGAGGTCGACTCGATCAAGCGCTCCGCCCAGGCTCCGGTGTCGCTGGAGAAGCCGGTGGGCGACGAGGAGGAGTCGGAGTTCGGCCAGTTCATCGCCGACGAGCGCGCCGAGTCGCCCTACGAGCGCGCCGCCGAAATCCTCACCAAGGAGGCGCTGCGCGAGGCGCTGGAGAACCTCTCATACCGCGAACGGCGGGTGCTGGAGCTGCGCTACGGCCTCGGCGGCGAGCACCCCCGGACGCTGGACGAGGTCGGCCGCACCTTCAACGTCACCCGCGAGCGCATCCGCCAGATCGAGAACCAGTCGCTGAAGAAGCTGCAAAGCCTCGCTGAGGCGCAGAAGCTGCGCGATGTCGCATAGTCGCTGACCACCGCGCTCAAGGCACCCGCGTGAGGTGCCGATGCGACACCCATGTTCGACGTGCAGGCAGCGCTGCGCGAGCTGGTGGTACGCCACGGCTCGGATCTGCACCTGAAGGTGGACGCGCCGCCGCTGTACCGGGTGGACGGCGTGCTCACCGCCGACGAGCAGGTGGCGCCGCTGAGCGCCGAGGACACCGAACACGCGCTGCACGACCTGCTGCACGACGCGGTGAAGCTGCAGGAATTCTCGCAGGAGCACGAGGTCGACTTCTCCTTCGAAATCAATGGGGTCGCGCGCTACCGCATCAACGCGTTCCGTCAGCGCGGCGTGATCTCGATGGCGTGCCGCGCGATCCCGCACAAGATCAGCACGGTGGAGGAGCTGATGCTGCCGCCGGTGGTGCGGGATCTGGCGGAGGAGGAGCGGGGGATCGTGCTGCTGACGGGCACCACCGGCTCGGGCAAGTCGACCACGCTGGCGGCGATGATCGACCACATGAACAGCACGACGAGCAAGCACATCGTCACGATCGAGGACCCGATCGAGTTCGTGCACAGCGACAAGCGCTCGGTGATCAACCAGCGCGAGGTGGGGATGGACACGGCCTCGTTCAAGCGCGCGCTGCGACGCGTGCTGCGCCAGGACCCCGACGTGATCCTCGTGGGCGAGATGCGCGACGACGAGACTGTGCAAACCGCGCTGTCGGCGGCCGAGACCGGCCATTTGGTGCTGTCCACGATCCACACGGTGGATGCCACCGAGTCGATCAACCGCATGCTCGACTTCTTCCCGCCCCACCAGCACGCCCAGGCGCGCTCGATGATCGCGGGCACCGTGAAGGGCGTGATCTCGCAGCGGCTCGTGCCGGGCGCCAAAGGCGGACGGGTGGCGGTGTGCGAGATCCTGCGGATGACCGGCCGCGCGCGCGACATGATCATCGACCCCGCGCAAACCGGCAAGCTGCACGAGGTGATCGAAACGGGCGGCTACTACGGCATGCAAACGTTCGACCAGGCGCTGTTCGGGCATCTTCAGGCCGGCCGCGTGACGCAGGAGGACGCGCTGCGGGTGGCGACCAGCCCGCACGACTTCAAGCTGCTGGTGCAGGCCGACGGCCGCAAGGGCACCACGATGGAGGATGTCGCCCGAGCGCAGGAGCAGGCGGCGCAGGGCGGTCAGCCGGCGGGCGCTCAGCCTGGGGGCGGCCAGCCGACGTCTGCGGCGCCCGGCCGGCCGCCGCTGACGCTTGCCTAGGCCGTCAGCGCAAAGGCAGTGCCTCAGCAAGGCACTGCCGGCATCGCGCGGAGCAAGGCACTGCCGGCATCGCGCGGATTCGGTACCCACGGATTTTGAGCGCCAACCAACGGCCGACAACAAATATGTTGTCGTTAAATGGTTGGATGAGTGGTCGAAGCTACATGATGCGACACCGACGCTGACGCAAGCCGCTGCTTCACTTGGTAAAGTAAAAGCGTGGCGCTAGACGAGACATGCCCGGTTTGCCGCACGGCGGAGATCGTGTGCGGCAAGTGGACGCTGCTGCTGATCCGCCAGCTGTCGGAGGGTCGCTCGCGCTTCTGCGAGCTGGAGCGGTCGCTGGAGGGCATTAGCCCGCGCACATTGTCGCTGCGGCTGCGGGCGCTGGAGGAAGAGGGAATCGTGGCGCGCCAAACCTTCTCCGAGGTGCCGCCGCGGGTGGAGTATGCGCTCACCGAGAAGGGCAACGCGCTGCTGCCGATCATCGACGGTATGCGCGCCTACGGTGAGCGCTGGATCGTGCAGGGTTGTGGCGACCGCGGCGAGCAGGCCGATCGTGGCGATCGCGCCGACGCCGCGCTCGTCGCCGCCTGAACACCCGTCGTCGCCCCAACCTGCAACACCCTCTGCGCCGAGCAGGACCGCCGGGAGGCCCGCCGAAGTGAGTTGTTCGTGCGCTCCCGCCAGCTCGAGACAGTCCTCGAAGAGTTTGTAACGGCGGCTGCCCACCATCTGCAGGCGGCGCTGGACGACGGCGCGGAGGTGCCGTTCGAGCTGGAGGCGCGCTCGGCGCGCGGGAGGGGCGCGCAGCTGTACTGCTACCGCCCGCTCACCGACGTGTTCATCCGCGAGCGCTGGTCGGAGCTGGCAGCGCTGCCCAGCTGCGCGGTGGCGGAACGGCTGCTGGAGTGTTTGCAGGGGCTGGACCGCTATCTGTTGCAGCGCGACGTGCGCATCGGGCGGGGCGACCGTGGGGCGCGCGCCAAAGTGGTGTTGAAGACGCTGCTGGAGGAGGTGTTTGCGGAGCACACCGAGTTCGTGCTCGACCGCGAGCGTTTGCGCCGTGCGCTGGCGCATCTGGACGACGCGGCGTTCACCAACCCCGGCGAGGTGGCGCTGATCGAGACGCTGTACGGACTTGCCACCGTGGCCCCCGAGCTGGCGGGTACCCGCGCCCCGGCGATCGGGCGCCCCGAGTTGGCATGGGCGCTGGCGCGCTTTGAGATGGGGTGTGAACGCAACTCGCAACTGGAGGCGTTGAGCGACTACCTGCTGGCGCTGCGTGCGCTGCTGGAGCCGGAGGGCTCCGCCGGCGGCCTGCTGCCCGGCCGGTTGGCGGCGCTCTGCGCGACCCCCGAGGAGCGCCCGGCGTTGACGCGGAGAGTGCTGAAGGCGATTGCGCTGGAGCGCGACGTGATCGCGGGCCGGGCGATCGAGCACGACAGCTGCGACGCGCTGGTGGCCGAGCTGGCGGGCCACTTGCGCGCGGTGCTGCGCGACGTGGTGAGCGGCCACTTGCCCCCCGACCTAACGGCGTGCGCCGACGGGTTGCTGGTCTCGCGCGAACCCACGCAGGAGGGGCCGATCGCCGCACGAGACATGCAGGTTGCCGCACGGGAGGAGCAGGTCGCCACGCAGAAGGGCCCGATCAGGGCGGGGCGCCTGTCAGGCGAACAGGAACCGCGCGACGCGGTCGATACCGCCGAGATCCTGAACGTCCCCGTCTAGGTGGGGGACGAGGATCGGCGCGGGATCCTCCAGCGCGTCCGACAGTCGCGCGACGGTGGCGCGATCACGCTGCGAGAGCACGTCGAAGTCGGCGAGGTTGCGCGCCACGCGCGCCGCCAACCGCGCGTCCAGCCGTCCGGCCAGCAGCGCGCCCAGCTCCGCCTCCGAGTGCCCTTCCAGCCCGTCGCTGTGGACGCGGTTGACGATCAGCGCCGCCCGCGCCATCCCGGCGGCGCGCAGCTGCTCGGCGAAGAACAGCGCCTCGCGCGCCGGCTCGGGCTCGGGTGAGGTGATCAGCACGAACGCGGTGGCGGGATCGCGCAGCAACTGGTCGATCGTGCGTGCGCGCTCGCGGAAACCGTCGAGCATGTTGGCCAGCGCCCCGAAAAACTCCGACAGCTCCCCGATCAGATCGATGCCGGTGAAGCGGGAGAACATCGACAGCACCAGCCCGCTGCCGCGGCCCACCAAACGCGCGGCGAGGTTGCCGGGGGCGAGGAACATCCGCACCGAGCGGCCTTCCAGGAAACGGGCGATGCGCATCGGCGCGTCGAGGAAGTCGAGCGCGTTGCGCGCGGGCGGCGTGTCGAGCACGATCGTGTCGAAGTTGCCCTCGCGGTGCAGTTCGTACAGCTTGGCGATCGCGCTGAACTCCTGCGTGCCGGCCACCGCGGCGGAGATCTCCTGGTAGATGCGGTTGGACAGCACGTCGTCGCGCGAGCGCTCGTCGGGGGCGATGTGGGCGATCAGTGCATCGAACGTGCGCTTGGCGTCCAGCATCATCGCCCACAGCTCCCCCTTGCACTCGATCCCGTGCGCCGCCAGCAGCGCCGGCTCGATCCGCCGGGGGAGGTCGTCCAGCTCGTCGATGCCCAGCGCGCTCGCCAACCGCCTGGCGGGGTCGATCGTCACCACCGCCACCCGCTGCCCGCGCCGCGCGAGGCCGAGCGCCAACGCCGCCGCGGTGGTGGTCTTGCCCACCCCGCCCGGCCCTGCGCAGATGCACACGCGCTTCCCGCGCAGCCGCCGCGCGAGGGGTGGGGCGCTTGCCGGTGACATGCCGCGGATCGTAACCATGCAGGAATCGCACACGCGCGTGCGAATACCGACGAGGACAAGTTTCAGTGGGCCGGGGAAGCCGCGGCCCTCGTTTTCGGATACCAATCGAGCATCGGAGCCCGCCGTGAATGCAAGGGCAAAGGTCATCGCGTTCGCCAACCAGAAGGGCGGGGTGGCCAAGACAACCACGACCCTCAACCTCGCTGCCGCGTTTGCCGAGGAGGGGCACCGCGTGCTGTGCGTGGACATGGACCCGCAGGGCAACCTGACGATGTCGCAGGGGATCGACCCCGACACGCTGGAGAAGTCGATGTACGACGTGCTGGTGTACAAAACCCCGATCAGCGAGGTGGTGCGCCGGCGCGAGGTGGACATCGCCTGCGCCTCGATCGATTTGGCGGGCGCGGAGATCGCGATGTCGACCATGATCGGCCGCGAGCGCTCGCTGCAGAAGGCATTCGAGCCGATCCGCGAGGATTACGACTTCATCTGCATCGACACGCCCCCCAGCCTGGGATTGCTGACGATCAACGCGCTGACGGCGGCCGACAAGGTGATCGTCCCCGTGCAGTGCGAGTATTTGTCGATGCGCGGTTTGATCCAGTTGCAGAACACGCTGGCGATGATTCGCGAGAACCTCAATCCCGACGTCGACATCGAGGGTATCCTTCCGACGTTGGTGGACTCGCGCACGATCCACGCCAAGGAGGCGATCGAGATCCTCGAGGAGAACTTCGGCGACCGCGTGTTCGCCTCGCGCATCCGCAAGACGGTGCGCTTCGCCGAGGCGCCGGTGAAGGGGATGTCGGTGCTGAAGTACGAGCCGGATGGAGTCGCCGCGCAGTCGTACCGCCAGCTGGCGCAGGAGGTGCTGGCGCACGGCTCAATGGCGCCTGCCGCTTCCGCCGAGGTGCTCGCTGCTCCAACCGAGGCGCCCACCGGCGACACGCCGGAGATCGTGGCGCGCCGCGCCGAGCAGGAGGTGGTGGCAAATGGCGCAAAGTAAACGTGCCAGCATGCGCGAAGGCCCGCTGGCAGCGCTGTTCAGCAAGACCGAGGACGACCAGAAGCCAGCTGAGGCGGCCCAGCGGGCGCTCCCCGACACCGAGGCGGGCGATCAGCCGGTGGAGCCCGCCGAGGTGGCCGCGCCTACGGCAACCGCCGCCACCGCCGCCGAGCAGCCGGCGGCAAGCGCCGAGGAGGAGCCATCGGTTCCCAGCCCGCGCGAGCGCCTGCGCAATGTGTTCTCCGCGGAGATCCCCGCCAGTTTGATGGAGCGCCCCGAGGCCGCCACGGCTGCCGGGGCGGCAGCGAGCGAGGAGACTGCCGCGAAGGCCAGGAGGGCGGCGGGCGAGGCGGGCGAGAAAGCCCCGCGAGCGGCGAGGAGGGCGAAGGCCGGCGAGCCTGCGGAGGTCGCTGCCGGCGAGATCCCCCCCGTGGACGTGTACGCCCGCGAAGAGTCGCGTGCCGCGGTCTCCCCCCCGATGGGCGGCAGCCAGCCGGTGATCCAGCCGGTGATCCGCGTGGTGGGCGTGGGCGGCGCCGGCGTGAACGCGGTCAACCGCATGGTGGAGGCCGAGGTGGCCGGCGTGGAGTTCCTGGCGATCAACACCGATTTGCAGTCGCTGCAGCAATCGACCGCCGACATCACCCTGCACATCGGCGCCGAGCTGACGCGCGGGCTCGGGTCGGGCTCCGACACCGAGCTGGGCAAGGCGGCGGCGATGGAGGATTACGACCGCGCCAAGGCGCTGCTGAAGGGCTCCGACATGATCTTCATCACGGCCGGCGCCGGTGGCGGCACGGGCACCGGCGCGGCGCCGATCGTCGCCCGCATCGCCCGCGAAGTGGGGGCGCTGGCGGTGGCAATCGTCACCAAGCCGTTCGGCTTCGAGGGCTCGCGCCGCGCGGAAGCGGCCGAGCAGGGCATCGAGGCGCTGGCCGAAGAGGTGGACACGCTGATCGTGGTGCCCAACAACCGCCTGCTGAGCGTGCTGGACAAGCAGACCTCGATGGTGGACGCGTTCCGCGTGGCCGACGACGTGCTGCGCCAGGGCGTGCAGGGGATCTCCGACCTCGTCACCCTCCCCGGCCTGATCAACCTCGACTTCGCCGACGTGCGCACGATCATGAGCAGCGCCGGCAACGCGCTGCTGGGCATCGGCATGGGCGCCGGCGGCGAGCACCGCGCGGTGGAGGCGGCGATGAAAGCGGTGGAGTCGCCGCTGCTGGAAACCTCGATGGAGGGCGCGCGCTCGATCCTGCTGTCGATCACCGGCGGCCGCGACCTGTCGCTGTGGGAGGTCAACGAGGCCGCCAAGGCCGTCTCCGAGGCCGCCCACCCCGACGCCAACATCATTTTCGGCGCGATGGTGGACGAGAAGCTCGAAGACCAGGTGTGGGTGACCGTGGTGGCGACCGGTTACGATCAGGAGCGCCGCACCTCGCGCGGCTCCCTGCGCGGCCGCCTGCAGGAGCCCGAGGGCGAGCCCCGCGTGACGCGCGCCGAACGTGCAGGCGCGGCGCCCCGCCGCGAGCGCCGCAGCGGGGCGATGGCGGAACTGGACGTGCCCGAGTTCATGCCGCGCGGCTGAGCGCGGGCGCGTTGTGGAGGCGCTCGCCGAGGAGGCGTTGCGGATGCGGCTGTTTTCGAGGATCGCCTTCCGCGGCGTGGACCGGGAGCGGCGTGCCTGGGTGATCGGCTCTCTACGGCAATAGCTGCAGTGCGTCCGCGTGTGCGGGGCGCAGCATGGCGAAGTGTCGGTGATCGAGCGTGGCCAGCCGGGTCTCGCCGAGTCGCTCGACGAGCGCGAGGACGCTGGCGTCGACCACTCCCAGCGAGTGCTCGCGGTATTGCGTCTGGAGCGCGCGACAGCGGGTAAGGTCGGCCGGTGTGGGGGACTCGGCTCGGTAGGCGCCGGCCAGCAGGTCATCCAGGAAGGTGAGCCAGGCGTCGACGCCGAGGCGCTGGTGGCACCAGTAGTCGAGCTCGGCGAGTACGAGGATCGGTATGACGCGGTCCTCACAGGTCTCGCCAATCAGCGTGGCGCAGCGGTGATGATCGGGGTCGGCTGCGTCCAGCGCCGCGAGCAGCGGCCCGGTATCGAGCACCAGGGCCATCTACGACGGCGGCTGGGCGATCGGCTGCGCGGTGACCTCGGCGGCGGAGCGGCCGTCTGTGGAGCGGGCGATCCCAAGGCGGGGGCGACGCGCGGCGTGCAGGGCGCTGGCCTTCTCCTCGATCGCTTCGGCGAGCACCGCGGTCAGGGCGACCCCGCGCCGGCGCGCCTCGGCTTCGAGCGTATCGAGCGATGAGCGCCTGGCGGTGACGGTTGTGCGCCGTATCGCTGCCGATTGGGAACCATCATTCACGATGCATGATTCTAGCATCGTCAGCTCCCATAAGGGGCCCCTATTGGAAGTCTGGGTGGTTTACTAAGGGTATGACTCACAAGGTGGGACCCAAGGGCCAGGTGGTTCTGCCGAAGCCCCTGCGAAGCGAGCTGGGGATTCAACCGGGGGACGAGGTGCTCTTCGAGCGAGAGGGTGCGGGCATCCGCGTATGGAAGGCGCCTGCGGCGGATGATCTGTGGGGTTCGCTGCCGATGGCGGAGAGCGATCCGCTGCGGACGCTGATGGGGGAGAAACGACGCGAGCGCGAACGTGAGGATCGCGGGCAGCTGGAGCGCTGGCGCTGAAGGGGGTTCTCGACGCGTGGGTCGTGATGGCTGTGCTCAGGGGCGAGCCGGGCGCGGAGCGTGCGCATGCGCTGATGGGTGCGGGGATGATGATGTCCTCGATCAACCTCGGCGAGGTGTACTACGCGCTTGTGAGGTGCCACGGTTTGGCGGTCGCCGACGATCGGACCGCGGCGGTGCGGCGTGCGATCCGCGTGGAGGCCCCGGACTGGCCGCTCGTTGTGGCCGCCGCGCGGTTGAAGGCCGCCAGGGGAATCTCCTACGCCGACGCCTTCTGTGTGGCGAGCGCCGAACGCCACCAGGTCCCGTTGTACACGGGCGACCCCGAGATCCTCGCGCTGGAGCTCCCGGTGCAAACGGTCGATCTGCGCGGCTCTTGAGACGCTGACACGCGGTGCCGCCGGGTGTGCCCCTCTAGTCTTCGCGGATGAGCAGTGGCGAGCTAGGAGTGGTTGCGGCCGGCCACCCCCTCACGGCCGAGGCCGGCGCCCGCGTGCTGCGCGAAGGGGGAAACGCGGTGGATGCGGCGGTGGGGGCGATGCTGGTGTCGTTCGTGGCCGAGCCCCTCTTGACGGGCCTGGGGGCGGGGGGCTACCTGCTGGTGGCCGGCGGCGACTGGGAGCCGGCGCTGCTCGACTTCTTCGTGGAGGCTCCGGCGCGTGCCACCGACGGCTCGGCCGCCGAGCTGCGCGCGATCGACGTGTCGTTCGGCGACGCCGCGCAGGTGTTCCACATCGGGCCGGCCTCCTGCGGGGTGTACGGGGCGCCGGCGGGAGTGTGCGAGGCGATCGCGCGTTGGGGCACGGTGGCGCTTGGAGAGCTGGCCGCTCCCGCCGCCGAGCTGGCGCGCGCCGGCGTGGCACTCAACGCGGGACAGGCCTACGTGGCGGAGATCCTCGCCGAGCTGCTGCTTTCCACACCTGAGTGCGCCGCACTGTGGGCGCCCGCCGGGCACGTGCTGCGCGAGGGCGAGGTATTGCGCAACCCCGAGCTGGGCGGTGCGCTCGAGCGCCTGGGCGTCGAGGGCGCGGCGCCGTTCTACGCGGGCGACATCGCGGCCGCCGTGAGCGGGTGGCTGGGCGAGCGCGGCGGCTCGATCGCGAGCGAGGCGCTGGCGTCCTACCGGGCGCGGCTGCGCGCGCCCGTGCGGGTTGGCTATCGCGACCGTGAGGTGCTCACCAACCCGCCGCCATCGGCGGGGGGCACGCTGCTGGCCTACGCGCTCGGCCTGCTCGACGGCCGGCCCAGCCCGCCCGCGCTCGTCGAGATCGTGGCGGCGATGGCGGCCGCCCAGGGCGAGCGCACGCCAGAGTTCGTCGAGGGCTTGGGCGAGGAGGGCTTCCTGGAGCGGTTTCTGGCCGAGCGCCTCGGGGCGGCGGGGGGCGGCGCGCGTGCTCGGCGGGGCGCGGCCGGGGCGAGTGGCGATGGGAGCCACTTGGGCGCGACCACCCACATCTCCGTGCTCGACGGCGAAGGCCGCGCGTGCAGCGTCACCTGCACCAACGGTGAGGGCTCCGGCCTGGTCGTGCCGGGCACCGGCATTCATCTCAACAACATCATGGGCGAGCAAGACCTCAACCCGTTGGGCTTCCACCGCCACCCGCCCGGCCGGCGGATGCCCAGCATGATGGCCCCCTCGGTGGTCACCCGTGCGGGGGAAGTGGAGCTGGTGTTGGGCAGCGCTGGCTCCAACCGCATCCGCTCGGCGCTGCTGCAAACGATAGTGGGGGTGGTCGATCGCCAGCTCAGTGCCGCCGACGCGGTGGGCGCCCCCCGCGCGCACTACGAGGACGGTCTCGTCTACGTCGAGCCGGGGATCGATCCCCGCCCGCTCGAGGCCGCCGGCCGGGAGGTGGTGGCCTTCCACGAGCTCAACCTCTTCTTTGGCGGCGTGCAGGCCGTGCAGCGTCGGGGCGATCAGCTGCTCGGCGCGGGAGATCCCCGTCGCGGTGGGGTGGCGGTGACGGCGTGAGACGGGCCGCGGCAGTGGGGGCAGCTGCCGGGCGGCGACTCTCGCTGCGGCGGGGTGGCGGTGTCGGCGTGCGAGCGGCCGCGGCGGTGCCGGCCGTCCTCGCCATGCTCCTGTTGGCGGCACTGGCGGCCGGCTGCGGCGAGAGCGTGACGCTTCCCGACCTGTTCGTGGTCACGCGCACCGGCGGTGCGCCGCGCCACACGCTCACGGTGCTGATCAACGAAGGTGGCTCCGTGCGCTGCGACGGCGGCCCCACCCACCAGTTGAGCGATCCGCAGCTGATCCTGGCGCGCGGCATCGCCGAAGAACTCGACTCGCCCTCCGCCAAGCACCTTTCACTGCCGGCGCGCCCAGGCTCGGTGTTCAGCTACTACGTGCGCGACTCCGAAGGCAGTGTGCGCTTCGCCGACAACTCCCTCCACCAGCCCTCGGTGCTGCACCACCTGGCTCTGCTGGTGCTGGAAGTGCAGCAGCAGCTCTGCCACCTGCCCACCTGAGCGCGGCCGCTCGGCGGCGATCTACCCGAACCGCACCTTGCCGTTGGAGCGGGCGTGGGCGCGGGCGCGCTCCACCAGCTCCATCCGTTTGATCGCCGCGCGAAACAGCATCGTCAGCAGCTGCAGCCGCGCATTCTCGGAGCGCAGCTCCAGCAGCTCCTGCTTGGCGTCGGCGCCAAACTCCACGGTGGCCGCCATCCGGTAGGCGTTCAACGCCCCCAGCTCCTCCTCCGACAGCACGTTGTCGGTGGCCTGCTCCACCAACTCCGCATACAGCTTGCGCGTGGCACACCCCACTTCGGGGTCCACTGGCTCGTCGTGCTCGTCGAGGAACTCCACCACCCCCGCGGGGTACGGCAGATCGTCCTGGCGCTCCAGCAGCCTGAACGGCCGCGTGCCGCGCGCGAGGATGTTCATGCGCCCGTCCTCCAGCCGCTCCAGCACCGTCTCCACCGTGCACGCGCAGCCGATCGGCTTCAACTCGTCCTCAGCCATCCACAAGATCCCAAACTCGCGCCGCTGCGCCACACACTCGTCGATCATCGTGCGGTAACGGTCCTCGAATATGTGCAGCGGCACGTTCTCAGTCGGCAGCGCCACGATGCCCAGCGGAAACAGCGGAAAGTCGCGGTACACCACGTCTGCCATGGTCAGAGTTTACGGCGATCCGCCCCGTTGCGACGGCCCGCCGCGACAGTTGTAAAGGTTGGTACCAGCGTCGGCCGGGGCGGCGTGCGCGTTCAGTTTGGCTTGCGCGCCGACAGCATCAGGTTGTAGAAGATCGCCGCCGGCAGCCGCGACTCCAACAGGCGACGGTCGAGCTGCTGCAGCACCAGATACCCACGATAGGCGTACTGTCGCCAGGCCCACGGCACGTCCTCCGGCGCGGCGGTCGCCTCCAGCGTGCGGTTGGTCCAGCCAAACCAGTTGGCGACCAGCTCCTCGCCGCTCACCCGCACCTGCTCCAGCCCCGCGTTCTGCGCCAGCTCTCGCAGTTCGCCGGGGGCGAACGCGTGCACGTCCACCACGCTCTCCAACGCCGCGTCGGGTGCTCCCCCGTCGGCCGGGGGCGCCGGCCGCGCACGCAACGCCGCCCGCCAAAGCGGCGCCACCGTGCCGGCGACGCGCTTGGGCACACGCGCCACCCGATCGCCATACAGCGACGGCTCCCCTGCGAACAGCAGCGTGCCGCCCGGCGCCAGCACGCGCGCCATCTCGCCGAACGCCGTCGGCAGGTCGGGGATGTGATGGAGCACCGCGTGGCCCAACACCAGGTCGAAGCTGCCGTCCTCGAACGGCAGCTGCTCGGCGTCGGCGCGCACCGTCTTCACTTTCAACCCCAACCGCTTCGCGTTGGCTTTCAACGTCGCCAGCATCCCCGGTGAGATGTCGGTGCAGGTCGCCTTGGCGATTGTCCCTTCGCGCATCAGATTCAGCGTGAAATACCCCGTTCCAGCACCGATCTCAAGCGTATGCTCGTACACCGGAAGCCCACCCGGCCGCGCGCCCAGCGCCTTGCGCACTTTCGCGCCCACCTGCTCGGCGCCGATCTTCCCGAAGTCGATCCCCCACTTGGCGTCGTAATGCCCCGCCGCCACATCGTGGTAGCGCGTGTTGACGTCGCGGATCTCCTCGTCGCTCATCGCCGGTGTCATGGTCCCGGCACCATATACTCGCGCGGCGTGTCGGTGCCTCTCTACGTGCAGCGCAACCAACCCGACGGGGTGCCGCCGCTGGCGCTCACCGGCGAGCGCACGCTCCCCGACGTGCCCGAGGAGAACTACTGGTACCAGCGCCATCTGGTCGTCTATCACTGGATCGCCGCGCGCGCGGCGGGGCTGCGGGTGATCGACATGGCGTGCGGCGAGGGCTACGGCTCCGACGTGCTCGCCGCCGGCGCCGCGCACGTCGTCGGCGTGGACGCCAACCCCGAGGCCCACCAGCACGCGCGCCTGCGCTACCGGCGCCCCAACCTGCGCTTCGAGCGCGATCTGATCGAAACCTTCGCCGCGCCCGCCGACGCGGTGGTGTTTTTGCAAACCATCGAGCACCTCCAGGATCCCGGCGCGGCGCTCGTCCACTTCCGCGAGCTGGTGGGTCGCGGCGGCGTGGTGTACCTCTCCACCCCCAACGTGCTCACGCTGGCGCCCAAGGGCGCGCCGCGCTCGGACAACCCGTGGCACGTGCACGAGTACCGCGCCGCCGAGTTCGAGCGCCTCTGCCGCGCCCACTTCCCCTCGGTGGCGCTGTTCGGCCTCTTCCACGCCCGTTTGCTGCGCGTCCACCAGCGGGCGCTGGCGCTCGGCTGGGACACGCTGCACCCGCGGCTGGGCATCACCGAACGCTTCTACAACTGGTTCACCCCCGCCCTCTCCGTGCGCGACTTCGCGCTGCGCCCCCGCGGCCAGTGCGACCTCGACCGGGCGCTCGACTTCGTGGCGGTTTGCCGGGCGTGAGCGGCGGCCGCGGCGCCCGTCCGCCCCGGGGCGAGCTGGCGATCGTCCTGCACACCCACATGCCCTACGTGGAGGGCTTCGGCACGTGGCCGTTTGGCGAGGAGTGGCTGTGGGAGGCGCTCGCCACCTGCTACCTGCCGCTGCTGGATCTGCTCGACCGCGGCGCCCCGCTCACCGTGTCGCTCACCCCGGTGCTGTGCGACCAGCTGGAGGCCCCCCGCGTGGGGGAGCGGTTTGCGCGGTTCGTCGACGAGGTTCGCCGCCACACCCACACCGAGGACTCCCGCGGTCTGCGCGCCGGCGGGTACCAGGAGCTCGCCGCGGAGCTGGAGCGGGCGTGGGGCGACTACGAGCGGGCGCTCGCCGCGCTGGGGCGCCGCGGCGGCGATCTGCTGGGCGCGTTCGCCCCCCACGCGCAGTGGACCTCCGCTGCCACCCACGCTGTGCTGCCGCTGCTCGCCGGCGACGCCGGCCTGCGCGCGCAGATCGAAAGCGGCGTGCGCTCACACCGCGCGCGCTTCGGCCCGGATTGGCGGGGTGGCTTCTGGCTGCCAGAGTGCGCCCATGTGGCGTGTGTGGAGCCGCTGCTGGCCGACGCCGGCGTGCGCGCCGTGTGTGTGGAGCTGACCGCGCGGTTGGGGCTCGGCGCGCCCGCCCACCTGCGCCCGCTGGCGGGCGACTCGGGGGTGGTGCTGGTGCCGATCGACCGCGTCACGATCGCGCGCGTGTGGAGCGACGGCGGCTACCCCGCGCACGGCCGCTACCGCGACTACCACCATCACACCATCCACCACCACAACCCGTGGGCGATCGACGGCAGCGCCTACCACCATGCGCAAGCCGTGCGGCTCGCGCGCGACCACGCCGCCGACTTCGTTGGGCATGTCGCTCGGCGTCTGGAGCGCGACGGCGCCGGGCTGCCCGGTGGGGGGCTGGTCGTGTGCGCGCTCGACACCGAGCTGCTCGGCCACTGGTGGTATGAGGGGCTGGTTTGGTTGGAGGCCGTGGTGGAGGAGTGCACCCGCCAGGGCGTCGCGCTCACCCGTCTCGACGACGCGCTTGCACGCCACCCGCCGGCGCCCCTTCCCGGCGACGCGGCCGACTGGCAGGCCTGCTCGTGGGGCGCCGACGGTGATCTCTCCACCTGGTCGGGCCCGTCGGTGGCCGACATCGCCTTCGCCACCCGCGCCGCCGAGCTTCAGGTGCTGCGCGCGGGCCCGCGCGCCGGCGAGGCGGCGGTGCGCGAGCTGCTGGCGCTGCAGTCCAGCGACTGGGCGTTCATGGTGTCGCGCGGCCTCGCCGTTCCATATGCGCGCGAGCGCTTCGCCGCCCACCGCGCGGGCGTCGAGCGGGCGCTGGCGGCCGGCCCCGCCGCCGACCCCGGTGAGCTGCGCAACCTCGCCGTTCACGCCGGCGGTGCCCTCCCCGCGGCGTGAGGCGGATGCGGGCCGTCCCCGCGGTATACCTCGCTTTCTGATAGAAGTGTCCCGCTGGACGGGATAGCTGCCGACACATGAGCTGCACGGGAGAGGCACCGGCGTGATCAATCGGGACGGCAAGGCGTATGGGCTGGCGATCGTAGGTGTCGGTACCGCGCTGGTGACGATGCTGATCGGCGCCTCCACCATCGCCGCTCTGGGCCATGCGGTGCCCAAAGAACTGTGGGCGATCGGCGGCGCGCTCAGCGGCGCGCTGGTCGGCATCCTCATCCCCACGCCGCGGGCGGGCAGCAGCAGGGAATCCACGCCGCGCGCCGCCGGCTACGCTACCCACAACGCGGCCGTCGACGCCGCGCGCAAGAAGGTCGCAGAAGTCGAGCACGCGGCAGCGGCGCAGGCTGCGATTGCCGGGGCACAAAAAGCGCTCAAAGACGTGGAGGGTCAGCGCCGTCAGTTGAAAGCACCGCTGGTTGGGATGGCCAGCGCGTCTGCCCTACGCGAAGGCGGCCAGGGACACGAAGCGGCGGCGGTCGCCGTCAACCTTCAACACGAAGCGCTCCAGAAAGCCAACGACGAACTGCTTGTCCGTCCGGACGATCCGGGTTTGAAAGCCGCCGTCGAAGTCCACGAAGCGGCGCACGCGGCCGCTGCCAAGACGGCGCCGAAAGCAGCGCAGGGCGAAGCCGGGTGGTTTGGCGCCGTGAAGGCCATCACCGCCGAAGCGCGCATCCTGATCCCGCTGCTGCTGTTCGCCGTCGCGCTCGCGCTCGGCACGCTGCTGGGGTTGGGCGTGATTCGCGCGCATCCCTGCACGCCGGAAGCGAGCAGCTGCTCCTACTACGCCACCACCACCAAGGAACTCTCCAAGGCGATGGTCGCGCTTGCCGCCGCCGCCGGCGGCGCGCTGATCGGCGTGTTCGCCACCTCGCCCGGCGAGGCCTCCAAAACGGAGCCGGCCGGTGCCAAAGGCCAGGCGGGCTGATCCGCGCCCGCCGGCCGCCCATCCCCGGCGCAGCGGCCGCTCACTCCCACCGCAACGTCCGCGGCGCCTCGCGCATGCGGATCACGCGCGCCGGCACGCCGCCCACCACCGCGTTGGCGGGCACGTCGCTGGTGACCACGGCGCTGGTGCCGATCACGCTGTTGTCGCCCACCGTCACCCCGCGCAGGATGCAGGCGCCGTAGCCCACCCACACGTTGTTGCCCACCCGCACGTCGCGCTTGTAGATGCCCTGCAAACGGATCGGGCGCTCCACCTCCACCACGCCGTGGTCGAAGTCGATCAGCATCACGCGGTCGGCCACGATGCACTCGCGTCCGATCGACACGTGCTGGTAGGCGGAGATCGTGCACTCCTGGCCCATCACCGTCTTGGCGCCGATCCGCAGCTCGCCCTCGTGCACGCGCAGCTTGCTGCCGTGCCCGATCCACGTCCAGCGACCGATGTGCAGGGTGGCGTTGCGGCCGATCTCAAACTGCACGTTGGGGCAAACGAAACAGATGCCGTCCATCCGCAGACGCCCGCGCCAGCGCAGCTTCAGCCACAGCCAGCGTGCGCCCAGCACCGCGTAGTGGCGACTCACCATGTTGTTGGCGCGCATCCACCTCCATGTGCGCACACACTCCCGAGGCCGTGTCACGAGCGGGCATCCTAGATACTTCGAGGATGGCTTCCACTCTGGCCCAACGGCTGCTCGCCGGCGACCGTCGCGCGCTGGCGCGCGGGATCTCGCTGGTGGAGGACGATCGCCCCGAGGGATGGGAGCTGGTGCGCGAGATCTACCCGCACACCGGCCACGCGGAGGTGGTCGGCTTCACCGGGCCGCCGGGGGCCGGCAAGTCGACGCTGATCGGCGCGCTCACCAAGGCGCGGCGCGAGGCGGGGCGCACGGTGGGCGTGCTGTCGATCGACCCCTCCTCGCCGTTCACCCAGGGCGCGCTGCTGGGCGACCGTATCCGCCTCGCCGAGCACTTCCTCGACCGCGGCGTGTTCATCCGCTCGATGGCCAACCGCGGCGCGCTGGGCGGGCTGTCGGAGGCGGCGCTGCAGGCGGCGCTGCTGCTCGACGCCGCCGGGCGCCAGGACGTGTTCGTGGAGACGGTGGGGGTGGGGCAGGCGGAGATCGACATCATCGACCACGCCGACACCATCGTGCTGGTGCTGATGCCGGGCTCCGGCGACTCCATCCAGGCGCTGAAGGCGGGCGTGATGGAGATCCCCGACGTGATCGTCATCAACAAGGCCGATCACCCGCTCACCGACACGATGGTGCGCGAGATCCGCTCGGTGCTGTCGCTCGCCAACCTCGACCGCTCGCCCGAGGGTGACGAGAGTCCCACCCACCCACGCTGGCGTGTGCCGATCGTCAAGACCGAGGCCAACCGGGGCCGGGGGATCGCGGAGTTGGTGGGCGCCCTCGCCCAGCACCGCGCGCACATCCTCGAGGCCGGCCAGTTGCAGGAGCGCCGCGGGCGCAACCTGCACAACGAGGTGTTGGCGATCGCCACCGCGCGGATGCGCCGGCAGTTGGAAGACGACCTGCGCGAAGACCCCATGTTTCGGCGGCTGCTGCAGGAGGTCGTGGAGCGCCGTCTCGACCCCGCCAGCGCCGCCTCCGCACTGCTTCAGCAGGTCGCTCCGCAAGCCGCAGCGTAGGCGTCATTTTATTTGAAAGGTTCTTAAATTCGCTGCACTTGGGAGCGCTTTGCGGTAACGTTCAGAGAGCGAATTGAGCGGTCGCGAGGGACCGCCGCCAGGGAAGGAAGCAGGGAGCAAGATGCGCAGGATGCACCCGATCACCAGCGACCACGATCCGGCCGACGAGGCCGGCGGCGGCAACGCCGCCGCCGACCGGACGTGGATGCGCGGCTCCTCGCCGCTGAAGGGCGCGATCCTCGGGCTGGTGCTGGAGCGCCCCGGCCACGGCTACGACCTGGGGGCGCGCCTGGGGGCGCGCCTGGGCCCCTCGTGGGCGATCGACCCCAAGCGCCTCTACCGCATGCTCGACCAGCTCGAGCGCGCCGGCCTGATCGCGGGCGCCGTCGAGATCGACCCCGACAACCCGCGCCAGCAGCGCACCGTTTACAGTGCCACCGAGCAGGCCTCCAGGGCGCTGCGCACGTGGTTGGAAACGCGCGCCCCGCGTGAGCCCACGCGCGCGGAGATCCAGGCGAAGGTGGCCGCTGCCCGCGAACAAGACGAGTCGCAGGTGCGCCAGGCGCTGCGCCAATACGAGCGCGAGTGCCTGGAGCTGTTGCGCCAGAGCGCCGGCCCGCCGCTGCCAGTGCGCTCGTGGATGGGACTGGTGATGGACATCGTGCGCGACGCCGCCGATGCCCAGCTGCGTACCGAGATCGAATGGGCCAAACGCACGCGCCGGCGGATCGAGGAGCATGTGGCGCGCGTCGCGTAGCGCCGCACCGCCCGCGCCGCGCCACGCAGCTGTCGACGGGGCGCCGCTGCTCCGCTTCCAAGAGGTCAGCAAGGGCTACCCCGACGGCCGACGCCGGATCGAGGTGCTGGAGCGCGTCTCCTTCGAGATCCACCAAGCCGAGCACGTCGGCGTGCTCGGCGGGCGGCGCTCGGGCAAGTCGACGCTGCTACGTCTCGCGGCCGGCATCCAGGCGCCCGACGCGGGACGGATCGAGTTCGAGGGACGCGACCTGCGGGAGATGTCGACGCTGCAGCGCGACCGGCTGCTGCGCGAGCGGATCGGGCTGCTCGCGAGCGACGTCTGGCGCCCGGCGAAGGGGGAGCGCGCGGTTGACATCGTGGCGCTGCCGCTGGTGAGCGACGGGGCGACTATGAGCGAGGCGCGCTGCGGGGCGCGCAAGGCACTGCATCACACCGGGGCCACCGACTACGCCGACGATCCCGCGGCGTCGCTGGGCATCGGCGAGCGCATGCGGGTGATGCTGGCGCGCGCGCTTGTGCGCGAGCCCTCGTTGCTGCTGGTGGACGAGCCCGCCGCCCTGCCGAGCCTCGGCGACCGCGAAGAGCTGTACGCGCTGCTGCGGGACAGCGCCCGTCGCTGCCGCGCCGCGCTGGTGATCGCCTCCGAGGACTCCGACGCGACGCGGGGCGCCGACATCCTGATGAAGCTCGGATACGGTGAGTTGCTGCAAACCGGCGGCGAGCCGGCCAACGTGCTGCCGTTTCCGCCTCGGCACACGCCTCGGCAGCCGGGCGGGCTGGAGCGCGCAGGGTCGTGAGCGTGGGCCTGGAGCTGCGCGGACTCGTCAAGCACTACGCCAGCGCCACCGAGGTGGTGCGTGCGGTGGACGGCGTTTCGCTGACGGTCGCGCCGGGCGAACTGGTCGCGTTGTACGGCCCCAGCGGCTCGGGCAAGACCACGCTGCTGCTGCTGGCCGCGGCGTTGCTCGACCCCGAAGCTGGCAGCGTGTGGCTGGGTGGGCGCGAGATCAGCAAGCTGACCGCCGCGGAGTCCGCCCGCTACCGCCGCCGCGACGTGGGCTTCGTGTTCCAGTCGTTTCACCTCATGTCCGGCGCCACCGCGCTCGACAACGCCGCGTTGAAGCTGCTCGGCGACGGCTGGACGCTGCGCGAGGCGCGGCGAGTGACGCGCCCGTGGCTGGACCGCGTGGGGCTGCTGGAGCGTGCCGAGCACACGCCCGACAAGCTCTCGATGGGCGAGCGTCAGCGGGTGGCGATCGCCCGCGCACTGGCGGGCGAGCCGCGCCTGCTGCTCACCGACGAGCCCACCGGCAGCCTCGACTCCAAACGCAGTCGGGAGATCCTGGAGTTGCTGCGCGACCTCTGCCGCGAGCGTGAGATCCCCGGCCTGCTGGTGACGCACGATCCGCAGGCACGGGCTTTTGCCGATCGCGTGCACACGCTCCGCGACGGACATCTCCACGAGGGTCTCGACGCGGAGCTGGCCGCAAGCGCGGTGTGAGCTCCTCATCGCTCAACCCGGCGATCTTCGGCGTGCGCGTCGGCATGCTGCTGCGCTTCTACGCTTGGCGTCTGCGTCGCCACACCGCCCAGGAGCTGCTGGCCGGCGGTGGGATAGCTGTGGGCGTGGCGCTGGTGTTCGGTGTGCTGGTCGCCAACGCCAGCCTCACCAGCTCGGCGGGCAACCTGCTGCACGGGCTGATCGGCACCGCGCGTGTGCAGCTGGTGGCCCGCTCCAGCGCGGGCGTCGAAGAAGCGTTCGTCACCCGTGCGCGCCAGCTGCCGGGGGTGCAGGCCGCCGCCGGCTTGCTGCGCCAGCAGGTGACCGTACGCGGCCCGCGCGGCAAAGAGGCGGTGCAGCTGATCGGCATCGACCCCAACATCGCCAGACTGGGCGTCCTCACACAGCGGGAACCGGTCTCCTCCGAGCTGCTGCTGGCGGGCGGGCTGGGCCTGCCCGCCGAAGTCGCCGGCGCGATCGGCGCCGGCCAGGGCACGCCGGTGACGGTGTTCGCCGCCGGTCAATCGCGCTCGGTGCAGGTGCGGCTGGTGCTCGCCGGGGCGCTCGGCAACGCGACCAGGGACGGGACGGTGGCGGTTTCGCTGCTGCCATTCGCGCAGCAGCTCAGCGGCCGGCAGGGGCGGGTCACCCAGGTGCTGGTCAAGCCGCTGCCGGGACAGGGGCGCCGCGTCGCCGCCGAGCTGAGGCGTTTGGCGGCCGGACGGCTGAACGTGGGGCCCGCCGATGAAGAACTGCGCCTGCTGAGCGTCGCCGAGCGGCCCACCAACCAGTCGACCTCGCTGTTTGCCGCGATCGGAGGGATGGTGGGCTTTTTGCTGGCGCTCAACGCCATGCTGCTCACCGTGCCCGAGCGCCGGCGGCTGATCGCCGATCTGCGCATGCAGGGCTTCGACTCCTGCCAGGTGCTGCTGATCCTCGGCTTCCAGGCGTTGGCGCTGGGACTGTGCGGGTCGCTCGTCGGCGTAGCGCTGGGCGATGTTCTGTCGCACACGCTGTTCCACCGTGTCCCGCTCTATCTGGCGGTGGCGTTTCCGCTGAGCTCTCAGCAGATCCTTCACGCCGGCACGGTGCTGCTGGCGGTCGGCGCGGGCGTGTTGGCCACGCTGCTGGCCTCGCTGCCGCCGCTGATCGATCTGCGTCCGGGGCGCCCGGCCGACGCTGTGTTCCGCGAGAGCCGCGAGGAGGGCGGCTTCGGCAGCGACCCCGTGGTGAGGCTGTTGGCGGTGGGGGTGGCGCTGCTGGTCGCGCTGAGCGTGTTGGTGCTGAGCGTTCCAAAGCTCACCATCATCGGCGGCGTGGTGCTGGCGGTGGTTGCCGTCTGCGTGATCCCGGCGATCTTCATGTTCGCGATTGGCGCGCTCGCCGATGTGGGCGAGCGTCTGCACGGCAGCATGCTGGTGATCGCCGTCACCGAGCTGCGCTCCACCGCCACGCGCTCGATCGCGCTGGCGGGTGTGGCGGCGCTGGCGGTGTATGGGAGTGTGGCGATCGGCGGCGCGCGCGAAGACCTCCTGCACGGCATCGACGGCGCGATTTCGCACTACTTCAGCACGGCCGACATCTGGGTGGTGAACGGGGGCGACATCTTCAACACCAACAGCTTCGCGCCCAACGGCGCGGTGGGCAGAATCGCGCACGTGCCCGGCGTGGCCGCGGTGCGCACCTATCAGGGGGGGCTGCTCGACGTCGGCGCGCGGCGCCTGTGGGTGCGAGCTCGCCCGTCTGAGGACCCGGCGATGCTGGAAGCCGGCCAGCTGGTGAACGGAAACCTCGCGCGGGCGACCCGGCTGCTGCGGCGCGGCGGCTGGATTGCGATCTCCAGCGGGCTTGCCGCCGAACACGATGTGAGGGTGGGTGGGCCCTTGTGGCTGCCCACCCCCTCGGGCACGGTGCGATTCCACGTTGCCGCGATCACCACCAACTCGGGGTGGCCGCCCGGGGCGATCACGATGAACACCGACGACTACAGCCGCTACTGGCAAACCAACCAACCGTCGGCATTGGAGGTCGATCTGCGGCCCCGGGTCGACGCCGCGACGGTCAAACCGGCGATCGAACGCGCGCTGGGCGCTCAGCGTGGGTTGCTGGTGCGCACCGGTCGGGAGCGCGCGGCCGAAAGCGAGGCCAGTGCGCGCGAGGGGCTGCGCACGCTCGGTGAGATCGCCACACTGCTGCTGATCGCGGCGGCGCTGTCGGTTGCTTCGGCGCTGTGGGCGGTGATCTGGCAGCGACGCGCAAAGCTGGCGTCGCTGCGGATTCAAGGCTTCGACTACCTCCAGCTGTGGCGGGCGCTGCTGCTGGAGAGCCTGATCCTGCTGAGCATCGGCTGCGTCGACGGTGTGCTGCTCGGCATTTACGGCCACGCGCTGGCGGGGCGCTGGCTGAAGCTCACCACCGGCTTTCCGGCGCCGTTTTCGTTGGCGGGGCTGCAGATCGTCGAGACGTTCGTGCTGGTCGCCGGGATGGCGATGGCGGTGATCGCGCTACCCGGCTGGAAAGCGGCGAAAGTCCCGGCCTACGTGGGACTGCAGGAGTGAGAAACTCTCAAGCCGCTTGACTTTGGCCAAAGGTTTGGCGTGGCGCGGCGTGTCAAGAGTTCACGCCGTTTGGACAAATGTTTCGTCGAGTCGTCCCCCGGGCGCGTAAAGCTGTCTGTGTGGGAGCACGTTCAGACGAAGGCGAAACGCTGGCCGAAACGGGGATTCGCGCCGGAGGCGAAGCCGGGAGACACGCGGTCGGCGCGTTCGCCGGCGCCGCCCGGCGCTACTGGCTGGGGGTGTTTCCGAGCGTGCGACGCGAGGCCGCCCACTGGCGTCGGCGGGCCAGCGAGATCGCCGATCCGGCGTTGCGGGCGGCGGCCGTGGCGAACCTGCAAAGAGAACGCATGAACCTGGACGGCGCGGCGGCGTTCGCGGCCTTTGTCCCCGACGCCCAGCGTGGCGCCGTGGTGCGCGCCCAGGTGGCGCTCCAAGCCGCCTACGACTATGTGGACACGCTCGCCGAGCATCCCTGCGCGGACCCGGTGCGCAACGGCGAGCGGCTGCACAGAGTGCTGGGAGACGCGCTGAATCCGGAGGGCGGGCACATCGACTACTACGCCTATCACCCCCACCGCGACGACGGCGGCTACCTGCGGAGCATCGTCGAGAGCTGCCGTGCGGCGCTGCGGCAGCTCCCCTCCTATGGCTCGGTGGCCGCCTCGGTGTGCAGAGCCGTCACCCGGATGGTGTCCTACCAAAGCCTCAATTTGAACGAAGCGCAGGGCGATCACGTGGCGCTGGCGCACTGGGCGCATGCGCAAACGCCGGACTGCACGGATCTCAGATGGTGGGAGACGGCGGCTTCCGCGGGCTCCTCGCTCGGTGTGTACACGCTGATCGCCGCCGCGGCCAACCATGAGGTCTCCCCGGCGGAGGCGACGGCGATCGAGGAGGCCTACTTCCCGTGGGTCGGGTCGCTCCATCTGCTGCTGGACAGCTTGGTCGACCAGCAGGAGGACCGTGCCACGGGTCAACCCAGCCTGCTTGCCTACTACGCCTCACGGGAGGAGGCCGCCGCGCGTTTGGGGTTGATTGCGACGGAGTCGGTGCAGCGGATCCAGACGCTGCCCGGGGGCGACTCCCACGCGTTGCTGCTGGCCGGCATGGCGGGGCACTACCTGACGATGCCCGCCGCGCACAGGGCCGAGGCGATCTCGGCGAGCCGTGCGGTGCTGGCGGCGATCGGGGGACTGGCGGCGCCAACGATGGCGGTGATGGGTGCGCGCCAGCTGTTGGAACGCGCGCAGATCGCGTGAAATCGATCGTCGGCCGCCAGCGAGTCACGTGCCGATCGTGCGTGCGCGAGAGAGGTCGACGATCTTTGCTCGAGCGGTCGCCGATCGGATGCGTCTCGCGGCCGCCGACCGGATTCGTCTCAAAATAGTCAAAAACAAGGGAAAAATTTCGTATTGTTCGTGATGGACGGCTCGGCGGCGGGTCGTATTAATTACTCGCAATGCGACCATTCTTGTTGCGACTTTTCTACCGCCGGGGCGTCAGCCATGATGTCATGGACTTTCCGGTGGTGTGTGGTTTGATGATGCCGCCGGATCCGTTCTACCGGGGGGCATCCGTCCTTTCACGGAACAACGGGATCGCAGTTGAACAGCCCGCATCGAACGCCGCAAGCGGGTGTTTGAGCTACATGACAGCGGCGAAGCTTCGAGGACTGGGGTCGGCAGCGTGGGCGACAGACTCGGCAAGCGGCACATGGACCACATCAATCAAATCTACCCCCACCAGCTACTCCATTTTTCAGACTAATTCTACTATGTCGAAGCCACTCGATCCCGAGCATCCCGGCAGGTTTTCGTCGTCGCTGGTCGCCGGATTGGCGATGCTCACCTGCTTCACCGCCGAGCGCCCTGTAAGGGGCATTGCCGACATGGCCGAGGAACTCGATCTGGGGCGCTCCACCACGCACCGCTACGCCACCACGCTGGTGACGCTCGGCTATCTGGAGCAGGGACCGTCGCGCAAGTACCGGCTGTCCTCGCGCGTGTCCGACTTCGGCCTGTCGCTGCTCGACTCGATGGTGGTGCGCAGGGTGGCGCGCGAACATCTGCGCGAGCTGCGTGCGCGCACCGGCCGCACCGCGAGCTTGGGGGTCCTGGGGGGGGCCGAGGTTGCCTACATCGATCGCTGGCAGGGGTCTCGCCAAGGGCAGTATGCGGTCGACGAGGGCATCGGGCTGGGTACGCGGTTGCCCATCCACTGCACCGCCGCGGGCAAGGCGCTGTTGGCGCGCCTGCCCGAGGCGGAGCAGCGGAACGCGATCGCGCAGCTGCGCCTGGCCAAGCGCGGGCCGAAGACGATCGCCACCAAGACGGCGCTGCGCGCCGAGCTCGGGCGGATTACCGACGAGCAGGACGGTGTGGCGATCGAGGACGAAGAGCTGCTCGCCGGCCGCCGCGCGGTGGCGGCCCCGGTGCTCGACAAGGGCGGCCGCGCCGTCGCGGCGGTGGAGCTGGCGGTCCCCGCCAAGGCGTACAGCCGTGAGGAGCTGCTGGCGCAGATGGGACCCAAAGTGGCGGCCACCGCTGAGCGGATCGCGGTGGCGCTGACATGAGCGCGCGCCACCCCCAACCGCGGCGTTTGCGTCAGCCGCGCTGGCACCCGGTTCCCGGCGAACTGGCGGGGCGTGCGTTCCACTGCCGCGCCCTCCGCGCACCGGAATCCTGCCCACTAGTGTGGGGCAGGCCGAAGCTGACCAAACGCCGCCTGCTGCCAAGCAGGGTGGGCGATTGCGGCCAGGGCGGCCTCTGGGCCAAGCGCCCCGCCGACGAGCAGGCCTGACACACGTTCTGAGGCCCGAGAGCCAAGCAGATCAAGGACGCAGGGAGCGAAGTGTGCTTCTGCACACGAGCGAGCGAGGACGCAGACCGAAGCCGGGAGACGCTCGCTGGCGCTCGCATCCCCGTTTCGGCCAGCGCCGGCTCGGGCCTCAGGCTCCGAGGGCCCTCGCGATCACCATCTGCTGCACCTCGTCGGTGCCCTCGCCGATCGTAAGGATCTTGGCGTCGCGGTAGAAGCGGCACACCGGGTACTCCTCGATGAAGCCATACCCGCCGTGGATCTGCACCGCCTCCTCGGCGCAGCGCACCGCCAAACGGCCGGTCTTCAGCTTGGCCTGCGCGGCGGTGAGCGTGAAGTTGGCACCCGAGTCCTTCTCGCGGGCGGCCTTGTGCACCAGCAGGCGGGCGGCGGCGATCTCCGTGGACATGTCGGCCAGCTTGCCCTGGATCGCCTGGAACTTGACGATCGGCTTGCCGAACGCGCGGCGTTGCTTGGCATACGCCAGCGCCTGATCCAGCGCGCCCTGAGCGAGACCCACGCCCATCGCCGCCACGCCGATGCGGCCGATGTCGAGCACGTGCAAAAACTGCTTAAACCCCTGGCCGCGTGGCCCCAACAGGCTGTCCTGCGGCACATGGCAGTCGGCGAAGCTGAGCGGGCGCGTGTCGGAGGCGTTCCAGCCCATCTTCCGGTACGGCTCGCCCTGCTCATACCCGGGCGTGCCATGGGGCACGAGCAGGTTGGAGATCTCCTTGGCGGTGCTGCCGTCGCCACTGCCGGCGCCGTTGTGCTCACCGGTGACGGCGGTGATGCACACCACCCCCGAGATGTCGGTGCCGGCGTTGGTGATGAACTGCTTGGCGCCGTCGATCACCCATTCGCCATCCTGCAAACGCGCGCGCGTGCGGGTGTTGCCGGCGTCCGAGCCGGCCTCCGGCTCGGTGAGGCCGAACGCGCCGAGGATCTCCCCCGCGCACAGCCGTGGCAGCCATTCGCGCTTCTGCGCCTCGCTGCCGTACAGGTAGATCGGCTGCGTGCCCAGCGAAGTGTGCGCGCACAGCGTGATCGCGACCGAGGAGTCCACCCGCGCCAGCTCCTCCACCGCCAGCGCATACGCCAGCGTGTCGCCCCCGCCGCCGCCGTACTCCTCTGGGAACGGGATCCCCATCAGGTTGAGTTTCGCCAACTGCGCCACGATCGCGTAGGGGAACGACTTGGTGCGGTCCAGCTCCTCCGCCACCGGCGCCACCTCGCCCTCGGCGAACTCGCGCACCGTGCGCTGGATCAGCTGGTGGTCGGGGGAGAGGTCGAAGTCCATGGCGAGGGCATCCTTTCAGTTCTCGACCGAGCGCACGCTACGCCTCACGGATTGCAGACGCCAACCAAAGATAGACAACACATATGTTGTCGTGTAGTGGTTGGCGTTCAAAAAGTAAACACACAACGCCGCACGCCGCCCGCCGACATGCCGCCCCGCCGGCACGCCGCCCGCCGATGGAGACGGGGCGACCGCCTACGCGTACGAGCGCGCCAGCTCCACCAGCAGGCGCACGCCGTACCCCGAGGCGCCCTTGCCGACGTAGGCGCGGCCAAGGTCCCAGGCGGAGCCGGCGATGTCGAGGTGCGCCCAGGGGGTGTCGCCGACGAAGTTGGAGAGGAACGCGCCGCCCACGATCGTCCCCGCCTTGCGGCCTTCGGGGGCGTTGTCGAGGTCGCCGTAGGTGCCCTTGATCAGCTCGTCGTACTCCTCGTGCAGCGGCAGCCGCCACACGATCTCGCCGGTGCGCTCGCCCGCCGCCGCGATCCGCTGGGCGAGGTCGTCGTCGTTGCCGATCAGCCCCGCGTAGGTGGAGCCCAGCGCGATGATCACCGCGCCGGTGAGCGTCGCCAGGTCGATCACCCGTTCGGCGCCCAGCGACACGGCGTGGTGCAAACAGTCGGCCAGCACCAACCGCCCCTCGGCGTCGGTGTTGTTGACCTCGATCGTTTTGCCGTTGGCAGCGGTGACGATGTCGCCGGGCTTCACCGAGCGGCCGCTGGGCAGGTTCTCGGTGGCGCCCACCACGCCCACCAGCTTCACCGGCAGCCGCAAGCGGGCGATCGCGGCCAACGCCTCTACCACCGCGGCGCCGCCCGACATGTCGAACTTCATCTCGGCCATTTTGGCCCCCGGCTTCAGCGAGATGCCGCCGCTGTCGAACGTCACCGCCTTGCCGACCAGCCCCAGCAGCGGGCCTTTGGCCTGGGGATGCGCGTAGCGCAACACGATCAGCGCCGGCTCCTGCTCGGAGCCCTGCGCGACCGCCGCGAACGCGCCCATGCCGCGTCCCACGATCTCCTCGCGCCCCTCCGTCTCCACGGTGAGGCCGTCGATCTGGAGCGCCAGCGCGCGCGCGTGCTCGGCCAGCGCGGTGGGGGTGAGGTCGTTGGCGGGGCGATTCTGCAGGTCGCGGGCCGCGTTCACCGCTGCGCTCACGATCGCCGCCTCCGCGACGGTGCGCTCGAGATCCTGCGCGTCCAAGCCCGAGCCGGAGACGATCAGCGCCTGCAGATGCTTGGGCGCCGTGCCCTTCGTCTCCTCTCCCGGCGCCGACTTGTGGCGATCGAAGCGGTAGTCGGCCAGCACGGTGCCCTCCACCAGCGCCGCGCACACCGCCAGGTTATCGCCAGGCGCCTGCCAGCAGAGCGTTTTGGTGGTCAGCTCGAGCGCGCGCGTGTGCGTACCGGCCGCGGCCGCGCGGGCGCGCTCGGCGGTCAGCTCCCTGCGCTTGCCCAGGCCCACCAGCAGCCAGCGCCGCTCGCCGTCGTGGGCCACCGCCAGCGCTTTCAGGGTGGCGCGCGCCTCGCCGCGGGAGACCAGCCCCGCGGCCTCGGTGGGCAGTCCGTCGGGGGCCTTCTCGCCCTCGAACAGCCCCACCGCCACGGTGTCTGCGTCGGCTGCCGCCGCAGGGTCGGTGGTCGCTGACACGTTCATGACCACGGGTACCTTATCCACGTCGCTAGCATTCTGGGCGTCCGCCCGCCGCCGTCGACCTAGGAGAGCTTGATCAGATGCCCAAGACCGTGATTCTCGGAGCCGCGCGTACGCCGATCGGCAAGATGGGCGGAGGGCTCTCGACGCTGGAAGCCACCGAGCTGGGGGCGATCGCGATCGAGGCCGCGCTGGAGCGCTCCGGCGTGGAGCCCGAGCAGGTCGAACACGTGGTGATGGGCCAGGTGCTGCAGGCCGGCCAGGGGCAGATCCCCTCGCGCCAGGCGCAGATCAAAGCCGGGATCCCCAAGGAGGTCTCTTCGGAGACGATCAACAAGGTGTGCGCCTCCGGTTTGCGCGCCACCGCGCTGCTCGACCAGGCGATCCGCGCCGGCGACGTGCAGATCGGCGTGGGTGGCGGCATGGAGTCGATGTCGAAGGCGCCCTACCTGCTTCCCGGCGCCCGCTTCGGCTTTCGCATGAACGACGTGACGGCGCTCGACGCGATGGTGCACGACGGGCTCACCAACCCCTTCTCCGGCAAGCAGATGTTCGTGGAGGCCACGGCTGTCTCCGACGAGCTGGAGATCACACGCGCCGACCTCGACCGCTGGGCGCTGCGCTCGCACGAACGGGCGCTCGCCGCCACCGACGAGGGGCGGCTGCCCGAAGAGATGGTGCCGGTCACGATCAAAGGCAGGAAGGGCGACACCGTGGTGGAGATCGATGAGGGTCCGCGCCGGGACACATCGCTTGAGAAGCTCGCCGCGCTCCCTGGCCTGGTTGGCAAGGAGGGTTCGCACACCGCGGGCAACTCGCCCGGCGTCAACGACGGCGGCGGCGCGCTGGTGGTCGCCTCCGAGCAGTGGGCCTCCGTCAACGGCAAGGAGGCGCTCGCCGAGGTGGTGGCGCACGCCCAGAGCGGCGACGAGTTCGCCTACCTCGCCCGCACTCCCGCCACAGCCGCGACCAAGGCGCTGCAGAAGGCCGGCCTGCAGGCCGCCGACATCGACCTGTGGGAGATCAACGAGGCGTTCGCGTCGGTCACACTCAACTCGATCCGGATGCTCAACATCGACGAGGAGCGCGTCAACGTCAACGGCGGCGCCGTCGCGCTCGGACACCCGATCGGCGCCTCCGGCGCGCGCATCCTCGGCTCGCTGATCCTCGAGCTGCGCCGCCGCGGCGGCGGCCTCGGCTGCGCGGCGATCTGCTCCGGCGGCGGGCAGGGCGACGCGCTGATCGTGCGCGTCTGACCGGCGGGGCATGAACGCCAGCCCTTCGGAGCGATCGCAACGATCGGGGGACACGACGTCCCCCGCCGATCGGCCTGTAGGAGGACCAGCTCGCGCGGATGCGCACCAAATGAACGCCGGCGCCCCGCGTGCGGCGGCGTTTTTCGACCTCGATCGCACGCTGATGGCGGGCTCCTCGGGTGTGTTCTTCGCGCGCGCCGCCTACGAGGCCGGGATGATCTCGCGCCGCCAGCTGCTCGGCGACCTGTGGCAGAACCTGCGGTTCCGGTTGCGCGGCTCCACCGACAACTGGGCCGATGCGGTGCGCGTGCGCGTGGGAGAGATGCTGGCCGGCGTGGCGGTGCGCGACCTGCAGCGGATGTCCCCGCGCGTGCTTGCCGGCGTGCTGCCGCGCCTGTACCCGCAGATGCTGGAGCGCGCCTACGCCCACCAGGACGCCGGGCGCCCGGTTTACATCGTCACCGCCGCCTCGCAGGAGATGGCCGAGCTGATGGCGCACGTGCTCGTCTTCGACGGCGGCCTCGGCTCGCGTTTGGAGGTCCGCGACGGCCACTACACCGGCCGCGCCGCCGGGCCGTTCAACTACCGCGACGGCAAGGTGCTCTCGCTGCAGGAGCTGGCCGCGCGCGAGGGGATCGACCTCGCCGCCTCCTATGCCTACTCCGACTCCGAGTCCGACCTGCCGATGCTGCGCGCCGTCGGGCACCCGGTCGCCGTCAACCCCGACGCCGAGCTTGCCCGCGTCGCCGCCCAGGAGGGGTGGGAGGTGGTGCGGCTCGACCAGCTCGGCCGCCGGCTGAAGATCGCCGTGGCGCTCTCCGCGGGGCTTTCGCTCGCCGGGCTCGGCGGGGTCGTGCGGGGGCGGGCGGTTGCACGCAACGGCGACCGGGCCGCCGCCGGCGACGCCGCGCGGGCATAATCCGCGGCGGTGCCGTGGGCGCGCGCGACGCCGCGCGGGCATAATCCCCGGCACCGCGGTCGTCGATCGGCGGCTGGGGTGTGTTGTTGTGAAACTTTTTGGACGCCAACCAATGTTCGTCGCCGCCTCGCCATGAGCCCCGCCACCACCCAAGGCAAGATCCGCGTGGTCGTCGCCAAGCCCGGCCTCGACGGCCACGACCGCGGCGCGAAGATCATCGCCCGCGCGCTGCGCGACGCGGGCATGGAGGTGATCTACACGGGGCTCCACCAGACGCCGGAGCAGATCGTGGAGACCGTGATCCAGGAGGATGCCGACGCCGTCGGCCTGTCGATCCTCTCCGGTGCGCACATGACGCTGGTGCCGCGTGTGGTGGAGTTGTTGCGCGAGCAGGGCGTCGACGACGTGCTGGTCACCGTCGGGGGGACGATCCCCGCCGAAGACATCCCCGAGCTGAAGAAGCTGGGCGTCGCCGAGGTGTTCACGCCCGGCGCCCCCACGCAGGCGATCGTCGACTTCATCCGCGCCGGAGTGGTCGACAATTGAGCCGCTCCGTCGGCCTCGGCACGCCGCGCGGCGTGCCGAGCGTGGGACGGGCGCGCGGAAGCGTTGCAGTTGAAAATTGATTGACTCGTCAGTCAACCGCCAAAACGGGTACGATGTACGGGTCCCAGACACCAAGGAGATAGGCAGAGCATGAAGATTTGCGTCCTTGTCAAGGAGGTTCCGGACGCCGCCGTCGAGAAGCGCATCGATCCCTCGACGGGGCGCATGGACCGCAGCGGGGAGAAGAACCTCAACCCCTACGACACCCACGCCATCGAGGCCGCCATGCAGATCCGCGAGGGCGGCGTGGCGCCGGTGGAGGAGATCGTCGCCGTCACGATGGGCCCCGACAGCGCCGTGCGCGCGCTGCACAAGGCCGTGTCGCTCGGCGCCGACCGCTCGGTGCACCTGACCGACCCGGCGGTCGCCGGCTCCGATGTGGCGGCCACCGGCTACGCGCTCGCGCAGACGCTCCAGCGCGAGTCGCCCGATTTGGTGCTGCTCGGCCAGCAGTCCGACGACGGCGAGTGCTACACGATCGGGGCGGTCGTCGCCGAGCACCTGGGGATGCCGTCGCTGACGCAGGTGATCAAGATGGACGTCGAGTCCGGCGCGCTCAGGTGCGAGCGCCAGGCCGAGTACGGCTACGACACCGTCCAGGTGCAGCTGCCCGCGGTGATCTCCGTCGGCGACGCCATCAACGAGCCGCGCTACCCCTCCCTGAAGGCGATCATGGGCGCCAAGAAGAAGCCGCTCGACACGGTCGGCATCGGCGACGTCGGCATCGACGCCTCGAAAGTGGGAGGCGAGCATTCGGCCGCCCAGTGGGTCGCCGCCAAGGCGCCGCCCGCCAAGGCTGCCGGCGAGATCATCGAGGACGAAGACACCGGCGAAACGGTGGAAAAAATCGTCGCCTGGCTCGACGAGCGGAAGCTGATCTGAGCGCGGAAAGGATCTGAACTGACATGGCAAACATCCTCGTATACGCGCTGCACTACGAAGGCGCGATCAACAAGAACTCCCTAGGTGCCGTCTCCGAGGGCGCCAAGCTCGCCGCCGAGCTCGGCGGCGAGGCGCACGCGATCCTGCTCGGCGAGAACGTCCCCCACGACCTGGCCGCCTCACTGGGCAAGTACGGCGCCAAGAAGGTGCTCGTCGCCGAGGGCCCCGAGGGACTGGCACAGCCGCTGGTGGACGCGATGGCCAAGGCGATCACCGACGGTGGCTACAAGTACGCGCTGTTCGGCGGCGGCCTCCTGGGCTTCGAGATCGGCGCCGGCCTCGCCGCGCGTCTGGGCGCCGGCGTGGTGATGGAGGTCACCGGCGTGCGCGCCGAGGGCGGCGAGCTGATCGCGGAGCGCCCGATCCTCGGCGACTCGGCGATCTCCGAGATCAAATATCGCTCGCCCGTGGGGATCATCATCGGGCGCCTCAACGCGTTCGAGATCAAGGACAGCGGCGCCGGCGACGCGCCGGTGGAGCAGCTCTCGTTCGAGCTGTCCCCGCACGCCAGCCAGGCGAAAATGCTCGTGCGCGGCGAACAGCGCGGCGCCGACGTCGACATCGAGGGCGCCTCGATTTTGATCGCCGGCGGACGCGGCCTCGGCAAGGCGGAGGGCTTCAAGCTGTGCGAGGACCTCGCCGGGGCGTTCGGCGGCAACACCGCCGTGGCGGCCACGCGCGCCGTGGTGGATGCCGGCTGGTACCCCTACGCCGCGCAGATCGGCCAAACCGGCAAGACGGTTTCCCCGAAGCTGTACCTAGCCGCCGGCATCTCCGGCGCCATCCAGCACAAGGTGGGGATGCAGTCATCGGAGAACATCGTCGCCATCAACAAGGACTCCAACGCGCCCATCTTCGAATTCTCCGACCTCGGCATCGTCGGCGATCTCAACAAGATCCTGCCGAAGCTCACCGAGGCGGTGAAAGCGAAGAAAGGGAGTTGAGCATGTCGGGGCACAACGGCTCCAGCAACGGGCGGGTGGTACCCGCGGCCTACCCGCCGCCGGTGGACTCCCAGAAGGAATTCGTCAAGCGCGGCCTCGACCCCGAGGACGAGCTGATCGAGGTGGGAGTGGCGATCGTCGGCGGCGGCACCGCCGGCCTGGCGTGCGCCAACCGCCTGCTGCAGCTGCTCGGCGACGATCCCGAGACGATGGAGCGCCTCGGCGAAGTGCCGGTGGCGGTGGTCGAGAAGGCCAAGACCTGCGGCGGTCACAACCTATCCGGGGCGGTGATGCGTCCGGGGGCGCTGCAGGAGCTGTTCCCCGACATGACCCGCGAGCAGTGGCGCCAGGAGGGCTTCGCGTTCGGCGAAGTGAAGAAGGAGTCGGTGTACATGCTCACCGGCCCCAAATCCAAGCTCCCGGTCCCGATCCCGGCGGTGCCCAACTTCAAAAACCACGGCAACGAGGTGGTGTCGGTCTCTGCGCTCGCGCGCTATCAGCAGCGCGTGGCGGAGGAGGCCGGCGCCTACATCCTCACCGAGACGGCAGCCACGCAGCTGATCGTGCAGGACGGCAAGGTGCTCGGCGTGCGCTCGGGCGACAAGGGCCGCGGCAAGGACGGCGAGCCGCTCGGCAACTTCGAGCCCGGCACCGACATCAAGGCGCAGGCGACCGTGCTCGCGGAGGGCTGCTGGGGACACCTCACCGGCGCCGCGATCAAAGAGTTCGACCTCGCCGAGGGCCGCGAGCCGCAGGTGTGGGAGCTCGGCGTGAAGGAGGTCTGGAAGGTCAAGAAGCCGCTCGACCGGGTGATCCACACGTTCGTGCAGCCGTGGCCGCTGAAGGTCGCCGCCAAGTACGGTCAGCTCGGCGGCACCTGGCTGTACCCGATGAAGGACGAGAAGACCGGCGAGGACATGGTCTCGATCGGGTTCGTGGTCGACCTCAACTACCGCGACGCCACCACCTCGGCACACGACCTGCTGCAGACGTTCAAGACGCATCCGCTCGTGCGCGGGATCCTCGACGGCGGAGAGCGCGTCGCCTGGGGCGCCAAGGCGCTCCCGGGCGGCGGCTACTGGTCGATGCCGAAGCTCTCGATGCCCGGCGCAGTGCTCGTCGGCGACGCCGGCGGGATGGTCGATACGGCGGCTCTGAAGGGCGTCCACCACTGCATCCGCTCCGGGATGCTCGCCGCGGAGGCCATCTACCGCAACCTCAAGACCGGCCAACCGCTCTCCTCCTACGAGGAGGCGGTCGAGCGCTCCTCGATCGGCACCGAGCTCTACCAGGTGCGCAACACGCGCCAAGCATTCCAAAAAGGCTTCCTCATCGGCAGCCTGCTGGCGGGCCCGTCGATCATGTCCAAAGGCAAGGTTCCGCCCGGCCGCCAGCAGTGGCACCGCGACGACACCGAGCCGATGTTCGTCGGCAACACCAAGGACGCCTACCCCAAGCCCGACGGCAAATACACCTTCGACAAGCTCTCCTCGGTGTTCATCACCGGCAACGCCACCCGCGACGACGCGCCCAACCACATCCGCATCCAAAAACGCGTCCCGCGCGAGCTCGCCGAGACGTGGCGCTGGATGTGCCCGGCGGGCGTATACGAGATCCCCGACGACGGGGAGGGTGGGAACCCATCCGGCGTGGTGGACGTGACCGTCAACTACACCAACTGCGTGCAATGCGGCGCCATCACCGCCAAGGGCGGGCGCTTGACCACACCTGAGGGTGGCGACGGGCCTTTGTACCAGATTCTCTAGCCTTGCCGAAACCCCCAACGTGCGGGGGTGTTACGGGGGAGCGATGTTGAGATCGAAGCTCATCGGGGTGGTCGGCACGGTGGCTGTGGCCGCGCTGTCGGGAGCCGGCGCGGCCACCGCCGATACCGGCTCGGGAACGGGCGCTGGCGCCGCGCCCGGCGCGACCCCGACCCTGAGCGCGACCGTCGAACAGTGCGTCACGGCCGCCACCCCAACCGGCCGCTCGGTGACGTTTGCGGGCCAGATGGAAACAGTGGCGGGCGCTCACGAGATGGCGATCCAGATCGTGGTGCAGCAGCGGCTGCCCGAAGAAGAAACCTTCCACACGCTCACCTCCGGCGGCCTGGGAGCATGGCAGCATTCCGAACCGGGCGTGAGCATCTACAAGGTGCGACAGGCCGTCACCGACCTGCCGGCGCCCGCGTTCTACCGGGCGATTGTGCGCTACCGGTGGCTGGACGAACGGGGCCAGGTGATCAGGCGCGACAAACGGCGCACCCCCGTATGCCGCCAGCCGCCCGAACGCCACCGGCCCGGTGCGGGCAGCACCGCTACAATGCCCAAAGCATGAAGACCTCGATCCATCCCCACTACGTGCAGGCCCACGTGCGGTGCACGTGCGGCAACGAGTTCGTCACGCGCGCCACGCGCGAGGAGCTGCACGTGGAGGTGTGCTCCAACTGCCACCCCTTCTACACCGGCCGCCAGAAGCTGGTGGACACGGGCGGTCGCGTGGAGCGCTTCCAGCGTCGCGTGGCCAAGGCGCGCGTGCGCCAGGCGCAAGCGGCCGCCACCGGGGCCGGCCAGAAACAGTCGGAGTAGGCGATGGCCACCGCCGTTGCGCCCGAGCAGACGGCGGCCGGCGGGGTGGGGACAGCGGCGGACACCGGACCCGGCGCGACGGCGGACGGCCAGCTGGTCGCCCAGCGTGACGCCCCGCTCGGCGGGCAGGCGGTGCTGGAGGGCGTGATGATGCGCGGCGTCGCCCACTGGGCGGTGGCGGTGCGCAAGCCGGTGGCGCCGGACGTCGCCGCCACGTCGGCGAACGGCGCGGTCGCCGACAACGGCGCGAGCCCCAACGGATCGCACCCGGCGGCGACCAATGGCCTCAACCCCGCGGAGGAGCCGTTGGGCGAGATCGAGGTCACCACCCAGCCCCTCAGCTCCCCGTTGCGCCGCCACCGCATCCTGCGGTTGCCGATCGTGCGCGGCGTGGTCGCGCTGGGCGAGTCGCTGGCGATCGGCTTCCGCGCGCTGAGCGTGTCCGCCAACGCCCAGCTGCCGCCCGCCCCGGCAGGCGACGGCGCCGGTGCGGGAGACGGAGCGGATGGAAAAAGGGAGGAGGAGGGGGATGAGGAGGAGCAGGCGATTCCCGCCGCCGTGTGGGCGGGGACGGTGGTGGTGTCGGTGGTGTTTGCGATCGGTTTGTTCTTCCTCATCCCCGTGGGCATCACCAGCCTGATCAAGGGCGACCTGGGCGACAACTCGGTGCTGTTTTGGCTGGTGGAGGGTTTGATCCGCACGGGGATCTTCCTCGGCTACATGCTGGCGCTGTCGCGTTTGAAAGATCTGCGCCGCGTGTTCGAGTATCACGGCGCCGAGCACAAGACGATCTCCTGCTACGAGGCGCAGCTGGAGCTGACGCCCACCAACGCGCAGCGCTTCTCGCGCCTTCACCCCCGCTGCGGCACCAGCTTCTTGCTGGTGGTGATGATCGTGGCGATCTTCATATTCGCCCCGCTGGGCCTGCCCGCGTGGTATTGGTTGGTGGCGACCCGCATCCTCGGCGTGCCGATCATCGCCGGTATTTCGTTCGAGATCATCAAGTACGCCGGCCGCCACCGCACCCGCGGCTGGGTGCGCGCGCTGATGTGGCCGGGGTTGAAGCTGCAGCTGCTCACCACCCGCGAGCCCGACCTGCACCAGCTGGCGGTGGCGATCGCCGCGCTTGAGGCGGTGCTGGCGCACGAGACGCCGGGCGAGCTGAGCGCCGCCGATCTGGTGGGCGTCGAGGTCGTGGCGTAGGCGCGCGGTCCTCGCTCAACCTCGCACATTACACCCCGATTCGGTTGCCGCTCTTGACGTATGCGCCGAACGCGGGCGTCTGTCGAGGGCAGCCGCGCCGGTTGGGTATTGACAAGCGTACGCGACTGGTGTACGTTTGACATCGTCAAGGTCATCCCATCGGGGTGTTTTGATGACATAGGGGTCGGGTTTGGGTCGCCGCCTTGCGGTTGACAGCAAGCGCTTCGCAAGGAAAACGCAGGTAGGGAGAGGGCCGTCGTCTCTGACGATGAGGAGTGGATTGAGCGTGCTTTCGAGGGAGATATACGTGGCGGGAACGCCTGTCGCCTCATTGGAGGGCGATGCTAGATGCGCCAGCTTGGCGCTGTCGCATCTCTCTCTCTCTCTCTCTCTCTTCGGCTAGCCCGCTAGCCGCCGAACCCCGAAATCTCCCAAACTGTCAACCCCATCCCGCGGGGAGGGCGACGTGATGCCCTCGCGCATGCGTGTATCGGGGGTCGCGGGCGTGACCGGGCGGCAGCGCCCGCGTGGTCTGCGGGTCGAGCGGGATCTGGTGGAGCGCGATCTGCAGAGCGCCCAGCTGGTGGAGATCCAGCGCGGGCGTCTGATCGCGGGTGCGGCGGCGGCGATCGACGAGCTCGGCTATGCGCAGACGACGGTGGGGCAGGTCACCCGTCGCGCGAGTGTCTCGCGGCGCACCTTTTACGAGCTGTTCGCCGATCGTGAAGAGTGCCTGACGGCGGTGCTGGAGGAGGTCGTCGGAATGGTCGCCGCGGAGTTGGAGGCGGCCGGTTTTGCGGGTCTGTCGTGGCGTGAGCGGGTCCGTGGCGGCCTGACCGCGATTCTCGCTTTCTTCGATCGCGAGCCGGTGTTGGCGCGGGTCTGCGTGGTGCAGGCGTTGCGCGGCGGCCCCGGGGTGCTGCAGCGTCGCGAAGAGCTCCTCGCGGGCCTGGCGGCCGTCCTCGACGAGGGTCGCCTGGAGGGTCAGCGTGGCGCGGAGTGCACACCGCTGACGGCCGAGGGCCTGGTCGGCGCGGCGTTTGCGATCGTGTACGCGCGCTTGCTGAAAGGCCAGCACCGGCTGCTCACGGGTCTGTTGGGCGAGCTGATGGGAATGATCGTGCTGCCCTACCTCGGCCCCGCGGCCGCGCGGCGCGAACTCGCGCGTCCGGCGCCGGCTGCGTGCGAGCGGGCCACCTCCGGCGGCCCCGCGAGGGCCGTGCTGCCGGCCGAGAGCGTGCCGATGCGCCTGACGTATCGCACCGCGCGGGTGCTGGAGGGCATCGCCGCGTACCCGGGGGCGAGCAACCGCATGGTTGGCGACTACGCGGGGGTCACGGACCCTGGTCAGATCTCAAAGCTTCTGGCGCGCCTGGAGCGCGTCGGGCTGCTCGCGAACACAGGCGGAGGGCACGCCAAGGGCGAGCCGAACGCCTGGGCGCTCACCTCGCGGGGCGAGCAGTTCGCGCGGAGCATCCGCGCGCACTCAAGCCACACGCGGGAGGCGGCGTGACGATGCGCGGTCCGCACCCGTTGCACACCGGCCGAGGGGTGTCGTCCCCTCCCAGACTCCTGAGGAGGAGATGACCAATGTTCCAAGCAGTACGTAAACGCCTCGGTTACCGTATCCTCGCGGCGACGCTCGCCGCGGCCGCGGCGAGCCTGCTGTTCGCGCTGTGCGGGGCTACAGCGCCCGCGTGGGCGAGCAGCAGTTGTCCCAACGAAGTGTTCCGCACCGGGCCGGGCGCGAACCTCCCGGACTGCCGTGCCTACGAGCTGGTCTCGCCGCCGAACAAGAACGGCGGCCAGGTCGACGGCGGCTTCTCGATCGAATCCGAACCGGGCCCCAACCAGGCCGCGGCGGACGGCGAAGCGATCACATACGGGTCCGAGACGACGTTCACCGAAGCCGACCCGGGAAGCTCGCTGACGACGACGCAGTACATGTCGGTGCGAGGGCCCGATGGGTGGTCGACGAAGGCGATCACACCCCGCCAGGCACTACCCGGCGGGATCGTCGACGAGACCAACGAGGCTGAGGATTGGAGTCTTTTTCAGGGGTTCACCGAAAACCTCGATTTTGGTTATCTGGATGCGAATGAGCCGGCGCCGGTGGCTGGTGCGCCTGCGGGTTACTACAGCCCATATCTGCAGGACGAGAGCGATGGCGCCTATACGCTGCTGTCCTCGGTCACGCCACCGGTGCAGCCTCTCGGCCGGGCCGACAAGACCGAAGGTTTTCAGACGCAGTATGCGGGCATGACTGAAGATGGCAGTCATGTGATCTTCGAAGCCAACGACGCGTTGACGCCCGGTGCAGCGCCGGGTAGGGTCAACCTCTACGAGTGGTCGAACGGCAAGCTGGAACTGGTCAACGTACTCCCGGACGGTGCAACTGAAGACGGCGGGTCAGAGCGCATCACCAGCAAAGGGCCATCCCTAGCCTTCGGAGCGATGACGGAAGAGAGTGAGGCTGGTCCCCACTCCAACTTCGGCCGCGCGCTCTCGACGAACGGTACGCGTGCGTTCTGGACCGGTAGTGGCGCCGACCACCAGATCTATATGCATGAAATCACGGCGGACGGCGCACGCGCGGTGGAAGTCTCTGTCTCGCAGAAGACCAACGGAAGTGGGCCAGACGGCAGCGACCCCAACGGTCCGCTGCCTGCGCATTACTGGACCGCGAGCGCCGACGGTTCGCTGGTCTACTTCACGAGTTGTGAGCAACTGACGAACGAATCGACAGCTCGATTCTTCCCCGATTGCGGGTCCGATGAACTTCGTGGCGAGGATCTCTACCAGTATAACGCGAACATCGGTGCCCTGACCGATATCAGCGTAGATCACAACGCTGGGGAAGCGGCAGATGTCAAGGGCGTGGTTGGAGCGAGCGAAGATGGCTCCTATGTCTACTTCGTGGCTGGTGGCGTGCTAGCCGAAGGGGCGTCCCCCCTAATTTACCCTGAAGAAGATCAGGTAGATGCGTTCAACCTCTATCTTTGGCACGACGGCAAGACTACCTTCATTTCCAAGATCGGCGCCGAATATGATGTGGAAAACGGTGATTGGAATCAGGGACTCAACGAAAAGACCTCCAGGGTATCCCCCAATGGACAATATCTGGCCTTCCAATCGGTCGCGCCGTTGACCGGTTATGACAACATTCCTGCAAGTCCGAAGGCATGTCAAGTGGAAGGAGGCTTTTACAACAAATCAACGCGGTGCATGGAGGTGTTCGAGTACGACGCTGCTACCAGTAAGCTGATCTGCGTGTCGTGCAACCCGACCGGACTGCCACCGGTCGGAAGGTCGGAAATTCCCGAGTCGTTCCGTGCGGAGTCAGAGGTGCTCGGCTGGCAGTCGTCGACCGTGCAGCAGCGCTACCTGTTGAGTGATGGCAGATCGTTCTTCACGAGCGACGATTCGATCTTGCCGCAGGCCAGTAATGGTAAGCAGAATGTGTATGAGTATGAGCCGGAAGGGGTCGGCAGTTGTCGTAGTTCGGGGGGTTGTGTTGATTTGATCTCCAGTGGTACGGGTATTGGTGCATCGTGGTTTGAGGATGCGAGCGCCGATGGGAACAATGTCTTTTTCCTCACGGATCAGCAGCTTGCGCCGCAGGATGGCGATGAAGCGATGGATATTTACGATGCGCGTGTGGACGGCGGTTTTTCCGCGCCAGTGCCTGCGTCGTGTTCTGGGGAAGCGTGTCGGCCGCCAGTGGCGCCGGCGCCCGCGATATATCAGGCGCCGCCGAGCGCGACGTTCGCGGGCCCGGGCAACCCTGTGGTACAGCCGTCTGCCGTGAAACCCAGCACGAAGAAATCGGCCAAGAAGAAGGCCAAGCCAAAGAAGAAGAGGGCGAAGAAGAAATCCAAGAAAGGCAAGAAGGCCGGTGTGGGGGCGAGCAACCGGCATAGTAGGCGCTTTGGAAAGGTGGGCAAGTGATGCTGCGGCGATTGGATCGAGGTGCTCGTGAGGGTAAACTGGAGGTGCACGTTCGGGCGCTCGGGTTGGCGTCCAGGGTCGCTGTGGTCTTGGTGTTGGTCGGGCTGCTGTTGATGGTCGGGGTGGCCGCGCCGGCGTGGGCGAGCGAACTGCCGTTCGGCTGGGCTGAAAACGGGTTCACGGCTGCAGCGACCAACGAAAACGGAACACCCGACATCCAAGCCGGCTCACACCCATTCGCATTTACCACCAATGTCCTCGTGAACACCACAACGGGTGTAGGCGAACTCGGGAGGCAGACGGTGTTCAGTTCTGGTGGCGATGTGAAGGACATCGAAGTGAATCTCCCGCCGGGGCTCGTGGGCGACCCGGGTGCAACACCGCTCTGCCCGCCGAGCCTGTTCAACAAATTTGGTATTGGTATTGGCACCTCCTGTCCTGCGGATAGTCAGATCGGGATCGTCAAACTCGATCTCTCGGGCCTTAGGACGGAAGGTCCGGTGTATAATTTGGAGGCGCCGCGTGGTAATCCGGCTCAGTTTGGGTTTACGGTACTTGGGTTCCCGGTGGTGTTGATTCCACGAGTTCGTACGGGTAGTGACTATGGTGTGAGCGTGTTCTTCACGAGCATTCCGCAGGGTTATTCGTTGATCAGCGGCGATTTGACGTTGTGGGGTGTGCCGGCGAGCCCGGCGCACAACTCGCAGCGCGGTGAATGCCTGGAACGGGGTGGTTCGTGTCCCGCGACGGTGCCATTGAAGCCGTTTTTGAGTTTGCCGACATCATGTACGGGCCCGTTGAGGTTCATTGCGAGGGTTGATTCTTATGAAGCGCCGGGTGTGTATAAGACTGATGAAACGACGATGCCGGGGATGACGGGTTGCGATAAGCTTGATTTCAGTCCGCAGGTCGTTGTTGAGCCGGAACCGGCGCAGGCGTCGTCGCCGAGTGGGTTGAGCGTCGAAGTGCAGGTGCCGCAGAGCTATGAAAACCCGGAAGGGCTCGCAGAGGCGAACCTGAAGAACACGACAGTGACACTGCCCGCCGGGGTAGCGGTCAATCCCTCCGCGGCAGACGGGTTGGGGGCGTGCAGCGAAGAACAGGTCGGGTTGCACGACGCTAGCGAACAGACGTGCCCGGAAGCATCGAAGATCGGACAGGTGGAAATCACGACACCGCTGCTGCCACACCAGTTGGTCGGCGGTATCTATCTGGCGCAGCAGGGTAACCTGGCGGGGAACGGGTCGAACCCGTTCGGGTCGCTGCTGGCGCTCTACATCGTCGTGAAAGACCCCTACTCTGGGGTGCTCGTGAAGCTCGCCGGGGAAGTTAAACCGGATGTCGCGACGGGGCAGCTCGTGACGACGTTCTTGCATAATCCGCAGGTACCGTTCGATACATTGAAACTCAGCTTCTTCGGCGGTCCGCGAGCGGCGCTCGTGAACCCACCGTTGTGCGGAACGTATACAACCAGCACGGAGATGACGCCGTGGTCTGGCGGCGCGTCAGCGACCCCGGCGTCGGGCTTTCAGATCGCTGCTGGTCCGGGTGGCGCGCCGTGTGTATCGTCGCAGCCGTTCGCGCCGGGGTTGGTGTCGGGTACGCAGAGCAACCAGGCGGGCGGGTTCAGCCCGTTCAGCTTGACGTTCTTCCGCTCCGATGGCGAACAGAACATGAGCCGCCTGCAGGTCAGCACCCCGCCGGGCCTGTTGGGGACGCTTGCGGATGTCGCGTTGTGCGGCGAACCGCAGGCGGCGCAGGGGACGTGCGGCCCGGAAAGCCTGATCGGGAGCGTCACGGTCGGTGTCGGGGCCGGCTCAAACCCGTTCTACGTGACGGGGAAGGTGTACTTGACGGCTTCCTATAACGGGGCGCCGTTCGGCCTGGCGTTTGTGGTGCCTGCGGTCGCGGGCCCGTTGAACCTGGGTGTCGTGGTCGTCCGTGCGGCTGTGAACGTCGATCCGTATACCGCGGCGTTGACGGTCACAAGCGAACCGCTGCCGCAGATTCTGCAGGGCGTGCCTCTGCATATCCGGGCCGTGAACGTGACGCTGGACCGCGAACGATTCATCTTCAATGGGACAAGCTGCGATCCGATGTCGATCCAGGCGACGATGGTCAGCGCGCTCGGCGCGAGCTCAGCGGTCTCCACGCACTACCAGGCAACCAACTGTGCAGCGCTCGGGTTCCACCCGCAGTTCTCGGTCACGACCTCGGGCAAGACTTCGCGGGCGGACGGTGCGAGCCTTGATGCGCGGCTGGTCGAGCCGAACGTCGGTGGGCAGCCGATCCTCGCGACCAACGGCGGGCAGGCTAACATCGCGCGGGTCAAGGTCGAACTGCCCAGGGCGCTGCCCTCGCGACTGACCACGCTGCAGAAAGCATGCACGGCCGCGACGTTCGAAGCGGACCCCGCGGCGTGCCCAGCAGCATCTCTCGTCGGCTACGCGAAGGCCACGACACCGCTGCTGCCGGTCCAGCTGACGGGCCCGGCGTACTTCGTCTCGCACGGCGGCGAAGCGTTCCCGAGCCTGATCGTCGTTCTGGAGGGCTACGGCGTGCGAGTGAACCTGGTCGGCTCGACGTTCATCAGCAAACAAGGCATCACGAGCTCGACGTTCGCCGCGGTACCCGACGTACCGGTCTCAAGCTTCGAGCTCTACCTCCCCGAGGGTCCCTACTCAGCACTGACAGCCTACGGGAACCTCTGCACCAAGAAACTCGTGATGCCAACCGAAATGGTCGCCCAGAACGGCACCGTGATCCACCAAAAGACACCAATCGCCCTTACCGGCTGCGCCAAAACCAAGACCAAGAAGAAAGCTAAGAAGGCTGGGAGGGCCAGCGGCGTCAGGAACGCGCGAGACGGCACAACACGCAACACGGGCCACGCGAGCGATCGCCACGACAATCGGAGGAGCATGTGATGAGGTGCACCCGCAACAGCATTCTTGTAAGCGCAATAACCCTTTGCGCACTTGCAGCCTCAACACTCACGACAACCCTCGCTCAGGCAAGTGTCGTGCTCTACCCGGCTGAAGCAACCGAATCCTTCGGCGGAACCGGCCCCGGTGAAGGAACGTTTGAAGGTCCAGGCCAAATCGCCATCAACGAAGAAACCGGAGATGTTTACGTCATCGATGCCGGAAGCTTGACATACGCGTCGCCGAAGAAAGTAGAGGTGTTCAACACAGAAGGCAAATACCTCTCACAATTCAGCATCGAACAGCCATATTATAGTGCCGCATATCTTAGGGGGTCCATTGCGGTGGACAACGCGGGAGACGCAGCAAAAGGCGACGTCTATGTCGGAACAGAACGCGGGGTGATTAATGTTTACGGCCCAAACGGAGAATACCTATGGACAATAACGCCCAAAAGAACAAGCAACAATGTCATTGCTAGTCTCACGGTCGACGGGGTGGGAGATGTGTGGGTGATAGACCGGTCAGCTCACGTTTCCGAGTTTAGCGACACTGGTGTCGCGCTGAAGGAACTCGGAGAACTCCCAACCGAAGAAGGGGAACCGGGCTTGGCGGTGGACTCAAACGGTGACTTCTACGTAGGCTATGCCAGTGAAGCATTCAAGTTCAGCGGCGCGGGGGCAGAGATTGGTCAGTTCCTACCGACCAACGCGAACAGCCTCGTGTCTGGTATCTCGATCAACTCGTTCATCACCAAGAACGACGTGCTCGTCGCGAGGCAAAAAGGACTCGAAGAATTTGGGCCGCTCGCGGAACCATTCACTAAGCCCGCACAGGTATTCGGCACAGGTCTTCGAGAAGTTCGTGGCATGGCGGTGAACAATGCGACAGGTGTCGTCTACGTAGCCGAAGTCGCCACGAACAAGATCGATGTTTTTAAGCCGATCGTCATCGAACGGCCGCTGATCGGCGACCGTGCGTTCGCGGCGCCTGTGGTGACCCGTACGACGGCGGAGATCTCCGCCGTGCTCAACCCGGAGAATGCCTCGACGAGCTACTACATCGAATATGTGGCGGCAAACGAATACGAGCCGACTGTGGCGGACCCGTTCGAAAACGCCTCCAGAACGGCTCCGGCCACGCTGTCTGCGGGTACGGTGGACCAGGAAATCGGACCGGAACCGTTGACGGGTTTGCTGGCGGGCACGACCTACGACTATCGCGTTGTGGCGACGAACCAGGCGGGTACGACCGATGGGCCGGTTTCGACGTTTACGACGGCAGCGGCTACTCCGCCGGGTGTCACGACGGGTCCGGCGGGCGAGGTGACGCAGACGACGGTGACGCTGACGGGGGTCGTGGTGCCGCAGGCGCTGCAGACCAGTTACGAGTTCGAAGTCGGGACCGACACGAGCTACGGCGGGGCGAAGTTGTTCGGCAACGCTGGGCGTAGCGGCGGCAGCGAACCCGTCTCGGCGACCCTGCAGTACCTGATTCCGGGCATCACTTACCACTACCGGCTCGTGGCGAGCAACGAGGACGGCACCGGCTACGGGCAGGACGTGACGTTCACGACGCCCGGTGTGCTCGCGCCGATCGTCCAGCCGCCTACCGCGGCGCTGATCCCGAGCCCGACCGTCCAGTTCCCGTCAGTCGCGGGGGCCATCACCAAGCCCATGGGCTTGGGAAAAAGCAAGAAGAAGAAGCGCAAGGCCAAAAAACCAGGCAAGCACAAAGCGAAAGCAAGGGGGAAGATCTCATCTTGGGGTGTAGTCCGATGAGACTTGCGCGAATCCCCCGACGCGGGCAGATCGTGACGATTGCGCTGCTCGCGTCGCTGGCGTGTCTCGGTGTGGCGTCCTCGTCGTCGGCGAACGAGCATCACCCGACGGGCAGTTATGTGCCGTTCGTGGACTGTCCGCTCAGCGACCTGTCGGTGGAAGAGTGCTTCGTCGATCGGGCTGAGGGCGGCGAGTTCGTGGTTGGCCACGACGTCGTGCCGGTTGACAGTCCGTTGACGCTGCAGGGTGGGTACATAGAAGGGGAAGAGGGGGAATTGACGTTCGTCGGCGCGGAAGATGGGGACACGTTGTCGAAGAGCGTGTTGAGCCTCCCGGGCGGGCTGGCGGGGGTCTTCGGTGGTGCGGCGGGCGTCACGATGACACCGGAACTCGCGCAGCCGGCGAGCACGATCAAACTGAACATCGGAAACCTACTCGAGAGTAAAGGCGTCGCGGTGCAGTTGCCGTTGAAGCTCAAGCTGAGCAACCCGTTCCTGGGCGGGGAATGTTATCTCGGTTCCTCCGCGGATCCGATCGTCTTGAATTTCACGGTGGGCGCGACCGATCCTCCGCCCCCAAACAAATCGATGAGGGGCGCTCTGGGGGGCATTACCTTCCTGAAAGGCGGAAGCATGCTCGTCATGCGCGGAACATCGTTGGTGGACAACGCGTTCGCGGTCCCGCGGGCCGCGGGTTGCGGTGGGGGCTTCTCTGCGGTTGTGGACCCTGCGATCGACGCCGAGTTTGGCCTGCCCTCTCCAGCGGGGCGCAACACCGCGATCCTCAACGCGACCATCGAACAGGGCGCTGCGGTGGCTGTGAGCAGGAGCGAATGAGCGCCGGGTGCGGACTGTCCGTTCAGCGACCTGGCGGTCGAAGAATGCTTCGTAGCTCGGGCTGCGGGTGGCGAGTTCGTGGTCGGCCACGAGGTCTTGCCGGTCGACGGTCCTTGACGGTGCAGGGTGGGTACGCGCCGGACGAGGACGCACGATCGTCACCCACGACCGCGATTTTCGCCGGTTCGAGGGAATCCGCGTGCGCGACCCGTTCGCCGGGCTCAGCTGAGAATGGTTTGGCTGTATGCGCCAAATATGGCGCACCATGCGCCAATTTCGGCGCATCTACTCGTAGCGCCCAAGCTCGGCGAGGTAGCGCCGCAGCAGCGGGCTGGTGAAGCGCCAGTCGCCGCGGCCGTGGCTTGCGATGATGGCGGCGTCGCGTAGTCCCTCGAGCGCGCGGGGTGCTGGGTTGCACGGTGCGCTCGTCGGCGGCATAGCGCTCGGCGAGACCGTCCAGCCACGCGTCGCGGTTGATTGGGCGCAAATCGTGAAAGCCGCCGAACTGGTGTAGCGCGCGGTGGGTGGGCGTGAACAGGGCGCGCATCAAATGCTCGATGCTGCCGGCGAACAGGTAGCTGACCCCGGTGGTGCGCTGGAAGATGGCGCGCCGTTGGGATCAATGGCGTAGGCCGCCGCGCCTACCATGCGTCACATTCGACGCATCATGCGCCAAAATCGGCGCATCGCTAATCCTGTCCGCCGGATCCCGCGCCAGGGTCGCTCGGTGTCACGGTTCGCAGGCCGGCAAGCAGGGCGGCGGCGCATTGGCGTTCGTCGTAGCTGACGAACGCGTCGAGCGGGGAGAGCGCGAGGGCGGCAGTCACGTGGATTGCGTCGAGCGCGCGCAGCACCGGCTCCTGGAGCGCCCCGGCAGCGAGGAGGATCGCATCGTCGAGGGGGAGCATCGCCAGGGCCTCCAACAGTTCGCCGGCTCGCGCCAGCAACCGTTGGAGCGGCAGGCCCGGATCGTTGGCGTCGTCGAGGAAGGCGCGCAGCGCGGGGCTCTCGGGCTCATCGCGCACCAAGCTTCACCAGCGCCGAGGAGTTGGCGTAGAAGAGCGCCACGCTCAGCGCTCGCCGCGAATCTCGTCCAGCGCACGGGCTGAACGCGTGCGCGTCGCCGGCCAGCTGCAGGGGCTCAGGCAGCCCCCGCCGCAGCGGTCGCGACGCTCGCCCTCGGCGATCAGCCGGTCGAGCGCGGCCCCGGTGCTGGGCGGCAACCCCAGCTCTGCCACCGGGCGGTTGCGGTCGGTCACGACCAGGCGCTCCCGCGTTCCACCGCCGCAGCCAGCGGCTGAGGTTCTGACGCAGCTCCGCGACCCGACGGTGGCGCTCCTGTACATGAAGGTAGCAGGTTGGCCCACGGGTGCGGCGTACAGCTGTGGCTTGACCGCGAGGTCGCGCCGGCGCGGGGAGAGCGCGCGGCCCCGCATAGACTCCTCTGAGGATGATCGAAGATTTGGTGGAGCAGATCGAAGCCCGTTTCGCGGAGCTGGGCGCGCAGCTCACCGACCCGGCGGTGATCGGCGACCGCGCGCGCTATGCGGACACCGGCCGCGCCTACAGCCAGCTGGAGCCGGCGGCGAAGCTGGCCGTGGAGTGGCGCCGCGCTCAGGACGACGCGGCGGGCGCGGAGGAACTGCTGGCCGAGGACGGCGAGGACCCCGAGCTGCGTGAGTTGCTGCGCGCCGCGCGCGAGCGCATCGAGCAGTTGGAGGAGGAGATCCGGTTGGCGATGGTGGAGCCCGACCCCAACGACGACAAGAGCGTGATCGTCGAAATCCAGGGCGGCGCCGGCGGTGACGAGGCGGGGCTGTGGGCGGGGGACCTCTACCGGATGCTCATCCGCTACGCCGAGCGCCGCGGTTTTCAGGCCGAGCCGCTGGAGGTGGGGGAGGGCAAGTACACGCTGGCGATCAAGTCCCCACCCACCACCCCCAACCGAACCACCGGCGCCTACTCGGTGTTCAAGTGGGAGGGCGGCACCCACCGTGTGCAGCGCGTGCCCGCCACCGAGTCACAGGGCCGCATCCACACCTCCACCGCGACTGTGGCGGTGCTGCCGGAGGCCGAGGAGGTGGAGGTGCAGATCGACCCCAACGACCTGCAGATCGACGTCTACCGCTCCACCGGCCCCGGCGGGCAGTCGGTGAACACGACCGACTCGGCGGTGCGGATCACCCACAAGCCGTCGGGCATCGTGGTGGCGATGCAGGACGAGAAGTCGCAGCTGCAAAACCGCGAGAAGGCGCTGCGGGTGCTGCGTGCGCGGCTGTACGAGCGGGCGCTGGCCGAGCAGCAGGCCGAGCTGGCGGCCGATCGCCGCGCGCAGGTGGGCACCGGCGACCGCGCCGAGAAGATCCGCACGTACAACTACGGCGAGCGGCGCGTCACCGATCACCGCGTGAAGCTCACCACCCACAACCTCGACGCGGTGCTCGAAGGCGAGCTCGACGAGTTCACGCAGGCGCTGCAATCCGACGAGAAGCGCCGCGGGCTGGAGGCGCAGACAGCGGCGTGACGGAGGCGAGGCGCAGCCGGTGGGGGATGGAGGGTCTGCCGGCGCGGGATGAAGCGCCTTTTTCAAGACGCCAACCACTTCACAAACGAAAGCTGGTTGGCGTCCAAAAAGTAAGCAACACAACGCGCCCACCCACCAGGCGCCGTGTCGGCCGCGTCGCCAAGCCAACGAGTTCCGCTGGATGCCACCCAAGCTAGGCCACAACTCGGCCCGCGACGCGCTCGACGGCGCGATCACCGCATTCACCGCGGCGGGCCTGGAAACGCCGCGGCTGGACGCCGAAGTGCTGCTGGCGCGCGTGCTGGGCACCGACCGCGCCCGTCTCATCACCGACCCCGACCTGGAGGTGGCCGGCGAGGCGGTGAGGCGCTTCCAGAACGCCGTGCGCCGCCGCGCGGTGGAGCGCGAGCCGGTCGCCTACATCACCGGCGTGCGCGGCTTCCGCCACCTGGAGCTGCACGTGGACCGTCGCGCGCTGATCCCCCGCCCGGAGACGGAGCTGCTGGTGGAGGTGGGCCTCAAACTCCCCCGCGGCGCCGCGGTGCTCGACCTCGCCACCGGCAGCGGCGCGGTGGCATTGGCGCTGAAGCACGAGCGTCCCGACCTGCGCGTGGCGGGCAGCGATCTCAGCGAAGACGCGCTCGCGCTCGCGCGCGACAACGGCGAGCGCCTCGGCCTCGACGTGGCCTGGCTGCACGCCGACCTGCTGGTGGGCGTCCCCGACGAATACAACGCACTCCTCGCCAACCCCCCTTACGTGGCCGACGCCGAGCGCGGCACGCTGCCCCCGGAGATCCTCCGCCACGAGCCCCCCGAGGCGCTGTTCGCCGGCCCCGACGGCCTCGACGCGATCCGCGCCCTGACGGCCCAACTGGCCGCCCGTCCCCGCATATGCCTCGCCGCGCTGGAGGTGGGCGCCGGGCAGGCCGAGCCCGTAAGCGAGCTGCTGCGCGCCGCCGGCTTCACGACGGTCCGCGCCGAGCGCGACCTCGCCGGGATCGAGCGGGTGGTGGTGGGGGAGCGCGATCAGCGTCGAGCGCGCGCACAACCGGCTCCTCCAGCGCCCCGGAGGCCGTGAGGAGGACCTATTCGATCAATGTGAATCGGACTCCCAGCGCGCGGTAGGAGCGCACGGCGCGGCCATCTCGGGTGAGCAGCTCGAGGTTGTGCTCGAGCGCGGTGAGCGCGATCAGCCCGTCGTAGGTCGATCCTCCTCCGATGCCGGCGGCGGCGAGCCGAGTGTGTGCTTGCGAGTGGACGCCGGCGTCGAGTACGACGTATTTCGACGGAAGTCGGGCGTCGACGATCCGCGCCGCGTCTGCCCGAGTGAGGCGGTGGGGCGACGGAAGCCGCGTGAGCACGCTGTAGGTCTCGATCGCCGTGTGTGCGATCGTCACGGCGCACTGCTTCAAGGCGTGTTCGGCGATCTCTCGGTCAGGGTGATCGGCCATCAGCGCGGCGATCGTGACGCTGCTGTCGGCGGCCTTTTTCACCGTCGCTCGCGCGCCGCTTCGAGCGTGCGTCGCACCAGTTCGTCGGTGACGGGGGTGCCGGTGGCGGCCACCATCGGCCCGTTTGGTCCTTCGACGAGCTTGGCGGGGGGGTGCGACGCGGACAGCTCCAGTCGCCCGTCCACCACCTCGGCCTCCAGTGGCGTGTCGGGGGAGAACCCCAGTTCGTCGCGGATGCGCTTGGGCACCACCACGCGGCCCGCACGGTCGATTGACAGTTGCATGGTAGGAGCATACCATTCGCGTGGCATGATCCTCGCGATCGACCAGGGCACCACGGGCTGTACGTGCATCGTGTTTGACGAGCGCATACAGCCCGTGGGCCGCGCCCACCGTGAGCTGCCCCAGCACTTCCCGCGACCGGGGTGGGTGGAGCACGACGCGAACGACATCTGGGCACTGACGCACGCGGTGGCGGGGGAGGCGCTGGCCGACGCCGGTGTGCGCCCGGGCGGTTTGGCCGCGGTGGGGATCGCCTGCCAGCGCGAGACGGTGTGCGTGTGGGACCCGGCGACGGGCGAGCCGCTGCACCGCGCGATCGTGTGGCAGGACCGCCGCACGGCGGAGCGCTGCGAGCAGCTGCGCGAGGAGGGCCGCGAGGGGTTGATCCGCGCGCGCACGGGGCTGGTGCTGGACCCGTACTTCTCGGCGAGCAAGATCGAGTGGCTGCTGAACAACGTCGAGGGCTTGCGCGAGCGCGCGCGTGACGGGCGCGCGGTGGTGGGCACGGTGGATGCGTGGCTGCTGTACAAGCTCACCGGAGAGCACTTCACCGACGTGAGCAACGCGTCGCGCACGATGCTGCTGGACCTCGCCACCGGCCGCTGGGACCCGGAGCTGCTCGCGCTTTTCGGCGTCCCCGCGCACGCGCTGCCGGAGGTGCGCGCCAGCGCCGGCATGTTTGCGGTGACTCGCCCGGAGGCGCTGCACGGACACGCGGTGCCGGTGACGGGCGTGGCCGGCGACCAGCAGGCTGCCCTCTTCGGCCAGGCGTGCACAACGCCGGGCATGGGCAAGAACACGTACGGCACCGGCTCGTTTGTGCTGCTCAACGTGGGGCCGGTGGCGCCCGCCCCCGCGCCGGGACTGCTGAGCACCGTGGCGTGGCAAATCGATGATGGAAGGGGAGAAGGAGAGGGGGAGGGGCTGCTCGCCGGCCCCGACGGCTTGTCCGAGGGTGCCGCGCGACCGGCCCCCGCCTTCCGGTCAGCATCTGGCTTCCCGCCGTCCCTCGCCGGCGGTCAGCTTGCCGCGGCGCTCGAATACGCGCTGGAGGCCTCGATCTTCGTGACCGGCGCGGCCGTGCAATGGCTGCGTGACGGCCTTGGGGTCATCGCCGACGCGGCAGAGACCGAATCGCTGGCGCAAACGCTGGACTCCAACGAGCAGGTGTACTTCGTCCCGGCGCTCACGGGCCTCGGCTCCCCCCACTGGGACCCGCACGCGCGCGGCACGATCGTGGGCCTCACCCGTGGCTCCACGCGCGCACACCTCGCCCGCGCCGCGCTGGAGGCCATCGCATACCAGACGGTGGACGCCGTGCGGGCGATGGAGCGGGGCGCGGGCGTCTCCCTGAGCGAGCTGCGCGCCGACGGCGGCGCGACCGCCAACCGCTGGTTGATGCAGTTCCAGGCCGACATCCTCGGCGTCCCCGTGCTGGTGCCCCCGCTGGCCGAGACCACAGCCCGCGGCGCCGCGCTGCTGGCAGGAGTGGGCGTTGGCGTTTTCGCGCTCGCCGACGTCCGCGACAACTGGCACGCCGACGTTCGCTACGAGCCGCGCATGGCCGAGGGCGAGCGCGCCTGTTTGCTGGCCGGGTGGCACGCGGCGCTCCAGCGCGCACGGGGGACTTGACAGCTCGTTGCCCGTGTGGTTATAGTGGTGTTGTCTCGACGTTCACAGTTTGGTTCATCGAGTCAACACATAGAGGATTGGGTTGGGCCGATCGCACCCGTGGTTGACCTTTGGTGGAGCGCTCTTTGCGGGCGCTGATTGGGAGAGGGGCCGAATCGAGGGGCTCAGAGGGAGCAGCGTTCAGCATGGTTTCGAAAGGGAGAAACGTGACAGGGGTCTTTGTACGCGAAGATCGGCGTCTTGCTAGATGCGCCAGCTTGGCGCTGTCGCATCTCTCTCTCTCTCTCTCTCTCTTGTTCTGGGCAGCCTGAGGCTGAGGGCCCTGATCGACCTGCCCTGAGGGGCTGCGTTGACCCCCTGTGCAGGGGTGGGCTGTTTGTGGTCTGTGGGGGGTTGGTATGACGCCCGTGCAGACGCGTCGGCGTTCTCCAGTATCGCGTTCGCGGGGCGATGACCGATCGCAGATCGGCCAGCAGGGGCGTTTTGCGGGGATCCAGCGTTCGCGGATTTTGTCCGCGGCGGTTCGCTCCATGGATGAGCTGGGGTACTCGGGTACCTCGGTGGCGGACGTCACTTCTCGTGCGCGGGTGTCGCGGCGTACGTTCTATGAGCTGTTCCCGGATCGCGAAGCGTGCCTGGTGGCGGCGCTGGAGGATGCGCTTGGGGCGCTTCAGCGGGAGCTCGCCGCGGTGGGCTTGGAGGGTTTGTGGCGTGAGCGGGTGCGTATGGGTCTGTGGAGGATTCTTGCGTTCTTCGATCGCGAGCCGGTGTTGGCGAAAGTGTGTGTGGTGCAGGCGCTGCGTGGCGGCCCACGGGTGTTGGAGCGTCGCGAGGCGATCCTTGCTGGGTTGGCGGGGGTGGTGGATGAGGGTCGCGGGGAGCGCGCGCGTGGTGGGGAGTGCTCGGCGTTGACGGCGGAGGGCCTGGTGGGTGCGGCGTTTGGGATTGTGTATACGCGGCTGCTGAAGGGCCAGCGTCAGCCGTTGACTGATTTGTGTGGGGAGTTGATGGGGATGATCGTGCTGCCGTATTTGGGGCCGGCGGCGGCGCGGCGTGAGCAGGAGGCGCTTGCTCCGCGGGCGATTACGTCTCATATGGCACGGCGGCCGGTGTGGCCTGATCTGCCGGTGGCTGACCCGTTGGAGAGTGTGCCGATGCGTTTGACGTATCGCACTTCGCGGGTGTTGGAGGGCGTGGCCGAGTTGACGGGGCGGGGTTCAGCGCCGAGTAATCGTGAGGTGGGGGATTTCGCGGGGATCCAGGATCCGGGCCAGGTTTCGAAGCTTTTGCGGCGTTTGGAGCGTCTGGGGTTGCTCGCCAACGCCGGCGGTGGTCGTGCGAAGGGTGAGCCGAATGCGTGGCGGTTGACGAGTCAGGGTGAGCTTGTCGCGCGGAGTATCAGCGTGCATGAGTCCAGGGGAGGTTGACGACGGTGTTTTGTGCCCATTCAGAGGAGGGATCGAACTGATGGTGAAGCCGATTTCCGTAGGGAGGGGTTCGATCGTTCTCCTCGTGTTCGCTTGTGCGCTGAGCGCGCTGATGCTGGCGCTCGCCGCGCCGACCGCGGCGCTCGCCGCGAGCGCGCCCGTGGTGGTGAGCGAGTCGTTCACCAGTGTCGGCTCGACCAGCGTCGACCTGCACGCGGAGCTCAACCCGGAGGGGCTGGCGAGCAGCTACGTCTTCGAATACGGCACCAGCGACGAACCGTACGAAGCGGCCACCGCGACGGCCGCCTTCGGCACGGGCGGCACACCGGTCGGCGTGACCGCCCAGGTCGAAAACCTGCGCCCGGAAACCGTCTACCACTTCCGCGTCGTTGCGACCAACCAGGAAGGCTCGACGCCCGGCGAAGACCAGGTGCTGACGACGTTCCCGCTGTCGCTGGGGCTGCCTGACGAACGTGGCTACGAAATGGTCACACCAGCCGAAGGCGCGGAAATGGAAGTCTACGTTTCCGCGGGAGATCAGCCCGAAGGCGAAGAAGCTATCGTCACCCCTCGCCCGATGGTCGCGGCGGCCGACGGCGAAGCGGTCGCGTACGTGGGTTCTCCAACCTCGGGAGGCAACGGCAGCCAGGGCAACGATCAGGGCAATCAGTACCTCGCGACTCGCGACGCCGGCGGCACCTGGACGCAGCACGCGGTCCAACCGAACGGCTACGGCTCGCCAGTGTTCGTGTCGTTCTCCGCCGACCTCACCATGAGCGTGCTCGTTTCCGAAGAAGCGCTCGCTCCCGGCGCTATCTCCGAATATCACGTCCTCTATGCGCACAACGACAGTGACGGGAGCAACCTGGCGTTCTTCACCACCAAGCCGCCCGATCGCGAGCCGAACGAATTCGGCGCGGCCGCGCGTGGAGGCTACAGCCGCGAGCTCGGCGAATTCTACGCGGGCGCCTCGGCGGACTTCAAGCACCAGTACTTCGAGGCCAACGACGCGCTCGTGAGCCCCGCCGTGGACGGCGGCTCGGAAGAGAACAATCTCTACGAATCCTTTGAAGGCCAGCTACGGGTGGTCAACGTGCTGCCCAACGGGACCAGCGAACCGAATGCGTCGTTCGGCGAGCCCCCGATCGGCGCCTATGAACCGGGCGGCTTCAGCCACGCGATCTCCGCGAGCGGGGCGCGGGTGTTCTGGACCGACGACAACACGGGGGCGCTGTATGTGCGCGAAAACGCGGCCACGACGTCGCTGATCGCCGAACACGCCACCTTCCTGACGGCCGCGGCGGACGGGTCGAACGTGCTCTACGCCAAGGGCGGCGACATCTACGACGAGGACCTGGAAACGCGCCTCACGAGCGATCTGACGCCCGGCGCTCAGCTGCAGGGCCTGCTGGGCGCGAGCGAAAACCTGGGATACATCTACTTCGTCGCCGACGCCGAACTCGCCGGAGGCGCGACGGCCGGCAAGCCGAACGTGTACCTGCTGCACGCGGGCACCGTGACCTTCATCGCCACGGTCGGAGGCGCCGAAAGCTATGGCAACAGCGGCCGGGAATACGGCTTGTGGGAGCCCGACATCGGCTTTCGCACCTCCGAGGTCACGCCGTCGGGGCTCGGCCTCGTCTTCGGAACTGGCGCCAGCCTCACCGGTTACGACAACCGCAACGAAGTCAACGGCAGCGCTGTGGAGGAGGTGTATGTTTACGATGCGGCCGATGGGCGGCTCGCGTGCGCGTCATGCGACCCCAGCGGCGAACGGCCCTCGGTGGCGGCGCCGGGGGGTTTCATCCCGGTCAGCGAAGCGGCCACCTACCAGCCGCGGGTGATCTCCGAAGATGGCGGCGAGCTCTTCTTCGGCAGCCCCGATCCGCTGGTGCCGCAGGCCACGGACGGCAGGGAGAACATCTACGAGTGGGAGCGGGACGGCAACGGGACCTGCACCCGTCCCGCCGGCTGCATCTCGCTGCTTTCGGGCGGAACGAGCACGAACGCCTCCTACCTGATCGGGACGAGCACGACTGGCGACGACGTGTTCATGGCCACCCGCGCGCAGCTCTCCGAACAGGATCAGAACGAACTCTACGACCTCTACGACGCGCGTGTGGGCGTGAAGGCGCCGACCGCGGAATCGAAATGCACGGGCACGGGCTGTCAGGGGGCGCCGCTTGCACCGCCGGTGTTCGCGACCCCGGCGAGTGAGACGTTCAGCGGCATCGGCAATTTCGCGCCGGCGCCGGCGCCGGTGGCCAAGCCGAAGCAACAGCACAAGGCGAAGACGAAGCATAAGGCGAATGCGAAGCACAAGACCAAACGCCGTCGTCGGCGCGGGCTCGGCTCGCACGGCGGCAAGGTGAAGTCCACGCGCGGCGGTGTTCGCCGGGCACGGGTACAAGGTGGCGAGCGAGGGAGGGGCCGGTGATGACGCAGCGTACGCGTACGGGTTGGTGGCGGTTGGCGTGTTGTTTGGGCACCGCGTTGCTGATGGCGTGCACCGTAGGGGCGTCCGCCGTGGGCGAGGCATCCGCCGAAACGGCGGCCGCCGGCTGGGAGGTGGTGCCCACCAGCTATCCCTCGCATCTGAAGCCGGGCACAAGGGGCTACATCTTGCTGGCCGTCTACAACGTGGGTGGGGCCAATAGCAAGGGCCAGTTCACCGTCACCGATCGGCTGCCCGCCGGGGTCACCGCCACCGAAGCCGGATACCGGGCCCGGGCCTATGTGCAAGCAAAGGAAGAAGGCCAGCAGTGGGAATGCAGCGTCGGGACGGTGGTGACATGCACCAATGATGCAGAAGGTCTGCCGGCGGTTCCGCCCGGGGAACAGGAGTGGCTGGCGATCGCCGTCGAAGTGTCCGCCGGGGCCTCCGGCTCCGGAGTCAACGAAATCACGGTCACCGGCGGCGGCGCGCAGCAGCCCACAGATGTTACCGAGCCGATTGAATTCTCCTCGACGTCGCCGTCCGGCGGCTTCGCGCGGATGGACAGCTGGTTCTCCAACGAAGATGGGACGATCGACACCCAGGCCGGCGGTCACCCGTACTCGCTGACCGCATCGTTCTATCTCAACAACTTCGTATCCAGCAGCTTCGACTTCGAAACGGGGGGAGACCAGCCGACGGAAGAAATGCGAAACATCACCTTCAGCCTCCCGAGGGGGCTGGTGGGCAACCCCACGGCGGCACCCGCGTGCACACGAGCGGAGTTGAATTCAGAGAAATGTCCCGCCGACAGTCAGATCGGCATCGATCGCTCGGTGCAGGGCGGCCCCTTTCCCCTGTATCCCTTCTGGGAAGAAGAAGAACGCCCACCGATCGAAGCGTTCGGAACAGACTTCGTCATTTCCCCGCAGCTGCCTGTATACAACATGGTTCCGCCGCCCGGCGTGCCAGCCGAGTTCGCGTTCCTGTTCGAGGGCAAAGGCGTGTTCTTGAACGCCAGCGTGCGCAGCGGCAGCGACTACGGCATCACCGAGCACATCGACAACATTCTGCAAGGGAAATTCACGTTCAACTCACTCACCGTCTGGGGTACGCCCGGAGATCCGAGCCACAACTACCAGAGGTGCGGCCGGACCGTTCAATCGGAAGCGACGGAATGCGACGCCCCGGGGGTCACGGGGCTTACTCCGTTCCTGACGCTGCCGACTGCGTGTGAAGGTCCGCAGGTTGTGTCGATCGGGATGGAACCGTGGGCGCTCGACGGGGTGCAGGGTCCTGACGATGAAACGAGCATCCTGTCGCACGAACAGGCGGGTGTTCCGACCGGTTTCACGGGCTGCGGCCATCTCGATTTCTCCCCGGCGATCGTCGCGGCGCCAGATACGACGTACGCGGAAACGCCAGCCGGGCTGACGGTGGAAGTGAAGGCACGGCAGGAAGGGCTCACCGACTTCGAAGGGTTGTCGATGTCGAATATCAAGAACACGTCGGTGACGTTGCCGGAAGGCATGGCGATCAACCCGGGGCAGGCGGCGGGCCTGGAAGCCTGTCCGCTGTCGCGGGACGCAGTGGGGACAGAAGGTGTGCCGTCGTGCCCGAACGCGTCGCGTGTGGGGACAGATGAAATTCAGACGCCGTTGCTGGCGAAACCGCTCACGGGGAGCGTCTATGTGTTGCAGTCCAATCCGCCGAACTTGAAATTGTTGGTCGCGGCGTCGGGCGAGGGCGTGAACCTGAAGCTCGTCGGGGATGTGCATTTGGATGAAAAGACCGGTCGTTTGACGACGACGTTCACCGAAACGCCGGAGCTTCCGTTCACGCTGTTCAAGCTGGCGTTCAGCGGTGGCGCGCAGGCCGCGTTGACAACGCCGCCGCAGTGCGGGTGGTATACAGCGACGTCGGATTTCACGCCGTGGAGCACCCCGGCGACGCCGGATGTCTTCCCAGAGAGCGAATTCGCGATCGGCAGCGGCCCTGGTGGTTCGCCGTGTGTGTCGCGGTTGCCGTTCGCGCCGGTGATGTCGGCCGGTGCGACGACCGATCAGGCGGGTGGGTTCACAGACTTCTCAATGTTGCTCTCGCGTGGCGATGGGCAGCAGCACATCTCCCGACTGCAGTTCAAGGCGCCGGAGGGCCTGACTGGTGAGCTCAGCAAAATCACGCTGTGTGAAGAACCGCAGGCAGCCAGCGGTAACTGCCCGTCAGGGTCACAGATCGGGCATACCACCGTGGAGGCGGGGCCGGGGCCCTACCCGCTGGTGGTGCCGCAGCCGAGTGAGCCGCCGGCGCCGATCTACTTGACGGGACCGTATGCAGGCGCGCCGTTTGGCTTGTCGATCGTGGTGCCGGTCGTGGTGGGCCCGTTCAATCTGGGTACGATCGTGACGCGGGCGAAGATCGAAGTGGACCCGCTGATGGCGCAGTTGACGATCACGACGGACCCGTTGCCGCAGATCGTGGCCGGGGTGCCGACCGATCTGCGTGACATCGACGCGGTGATCGACCGGCCGCAGTTCATGGTCAACCCGACCAACTGCGACGCGTCGTCGTTCAGCGGCACAGCGACCAGCGCCGAAGGCGCGACCGCGCCGCTGTCGAGTCCATTCCAGGTCGGCTCCTGCCGCAGCCTCGCGTTCCAGCCGACGTTCAAGGTCTCCACCAGCGCGAAAACATCGCGTACGCAGGGCGCGAGCCTAAGCGTGACGCTGGACCTGCCGGATGAAGGCGGTCTCGGCAGCGAGGCTAATGTTCAGAAGGTCAAGGTGTCGTTGCCCAAACAACTGCCCTCGCCGTTGAAAACGCTGCAGAAGGCGTGCCTGGAAACGGTGTTCGCCGAGAACCCCGCCAGCTGCCCCATCGCCTCACAGGTCGGCTTGGTGAAGGTCAGCACGCCGCTGCTGTCCGGTCCGTTGACGGGGAAGGCGTATTTCGTCTCCCACGGCGGCGCGAAGTACCCGGAACTGATCATGGTGCTCGTCGGTGAGGACGGCGTGACCGTACAGGTGCACGGGGAAACGTTCATCAGCAAAGCGGGGATCACGACCGCGACGTTCGCGGCGGTCCCGGACGTGCCGTTCTCGAGCTTCGAACTGACGCTCCCCCAGCGCGAATACCCAGCGTTGACCGCGAACGGGAACCTCTGCAAGGGCACACTACTGATGCCAACCGAAATAGCCGGCCAGAACGGCCTCGTGATCAAGCAGAACACGAAGATCGCGGTCACCGGCTGCCCGAAAAGCAAGCACATCAAGCACAAGCAAAAGCACAACAACGCCCGCGGCACAGGAAGGAAGAAATAAGCCAGCAGCCCCTGCCCCAGCACACCGGGTGCTCGGGATGGTCGGGACGGCCGTCAACGACGCCTACGGCTGTGTCTCCGTGTGCACTCAGACGGGGTCGGCTGCGTGGAACCTCGCAGGTGTGGTCGGAGAGCACCGAGCTGCTGTCCAACACGGGACAGGCACTCCCGGGCGGGCCGAGTTCCCGGGCGCCCAGAACGGCGTCCAGATCCACCAAAGCACCAAGATCACCGTTACCCGCTGCCCCAAAACCAAGCAGGCCAAGCACAAGCAGCGAGCTAAGAGGAAGCACAGATACACCCGGCGCGAGATGAAGAGATAGCAGCGGAGCGTGACACTTGGCGTCGTATCGCTTACGCGCGCCCAGTGGCCTGCAAGTTTCGGTGAAATGATGAAGAGAATGAAAGGCAAGTTTGATACGTGCGCTTATGTTTGGGGTGGCTCCACTATCGCGAAACTCGTCCCCCGGGACGCTGGGGAACTGTACAAGCTGTACTGAAGGAGGGATCTGTCGATGACTGTCGCTCGCATGTCGGTGTTGACGCCGGCCGTGTTGTTGTGTGTACTGGTTGCACTCCTGTCGGGGGCTGCGCCCGCGGCCCTGGGAGCGGTGCCGGCGATCGAGGAAGAGTCGGTGATCGAAGCGGCCGGCACCAGCGTGACGCTGCAGGCGACCATCGACCCGGAGGGCGCCGAAACCACCTACCGGGTCGAATACGGCGTCACCGCCGCGTACGGCTCGACCGCGCCCGAGCCCGAAGGACAGGCGGGCTCAGGATCGGCCGGCGTGACGGTGAGTGTGCACATTCAGGGTTTGAGCCCCAGCACGCTCTACCACTATCGCGTGGTGGCAAGCTCGCCGGGCGGGGTGGATGAAGGCGTCGACGGGACATTCTCCACACAGCCGGTCGGGGGGACGCTTGCGCTGCCCGATGGCAGGCAGTGGGAACTGGTGTCGCCGCCCAACAAGCACGGCGCGCCGCTCTCGCGGAAGGCGGCGCGCGCGGCGCGGCGCGGCGCGAGACCGCACCGCTGACTGTCATCTGGGTGGGGTGTCGACCAGGCTCGGCCGCTTGGCCTGCCCCCCAAGCCGGCCCTACCTGGAGGCCGCGGAAGGAGCGGGCGCATAGACTCATTCCCAAATGATCGAAGACTTGGTCGAGCAGATCGAGACCCCAACCGAATACGAGAAGCTCCACAACACCACCAACCGGACTGCCTGACTCCAGACCGCCGACTCCAAGAAAACCGGGTCAGATCAACCGACTCCACGAAATCAGGGGCAGATCAGTTTGTGCTCGATTCGGGCCGACGCGCACCGCCTGCGCGAGTGCGTCGCCGACTGGGGGTGCGCGGCTTCCTTACTCGGGCAGCAGTTGCAGTGCTTCGCAGTGAAGCGGTCTGACGGCGTGGAAGTGACGGCGGTCGAGGGTGATTACATTGAGAGTGCCGAGCCGCTCGGCGAGTGCGACGACCGAGGCGTCGGTGGTACCGAGCGGGAAGTCCGCGTACTGGCGGACGAGTTCGGCGATACGGGTCCACTCCCGCGGAGGGGGCGAGTCGACGTCGAGGGTGCCCAGCGCCTGAATGAAGGCCGCCTCGACATTGGCGCCGAGGCGCGTCGCAGCTAGGTAGGCGACCTCGGCGATCACGAGCATCGGGATCACCATGCGCAGACCGGGCCGGCTGAGCGCTGCCGCGCACGCTTTGTGGTCTGCGTCGTCGCGGTCGAGCGACGCGTAAAGGGGTCCGGTGTCAACGACCGCGAGCATCGCCCCACTCGTGGGTGAGGATCTCCTCCGCGTGCCGAGCGGTGTCGTGCGTGCCGCTGTGGCCGATGCCGATAAACGGCAGACCACCTGCCGTCCGCCTGTCGAGGTGCTCGCGCAGCGCGTCGCGTGCGATCTCCGATACGGACACGCGTCGCCGCTGCGCCTCGCGCTCGATGTCCCAGGCCAGCTCCTCAGGCAGGCTGATCGTCGCTCGTCTCATACGTTCATCATATCATCGTGTAGGAGCGCGAGTAGGTGATGGTCGGCGCCGACGCGCTCGACCCGTTTCACGCTGCGCCGCCTCGACGCTGCGCTGGTGGTCGCGCTGGGCCTGACCAGCATTAAGCCGGCTTAAGCCGCGCCCAGCCATCGTCTCGATCAGTCGTGGTTTGGGCCGGACGCCGCGTCAGAATGGCAGGATGGCAGAGCCCTTGAGCGGCGAGCGAGATCGGGCAGCGGAGCGGCTGGGCGATTCCGACGCCCGGCGCCTGCGCGAGTGCATCCTCGCCGGCGGCGTGGCTGTGTTCCCGGCGGACACGGTGTACGGGCTCGCCTGCGACCCCACCAACCGCGCGGCGGTGGCGCGACTGTACGAGCTGAAGGGGCGCCCGCCCGACCGCCCCGCGGCGGTGATGTTCTTCTCGCTTCAGGCCGCGCTGGCGGCGCTCCCGGAGCTGGGCGAGCGCGAGTGGGGCGCGCTGAGGGCGCTGCTGCCGGGGCCGTTCACGCTGCTGCTGCCCAACCGCGAGCACCGCTTCCCGCTGGCGTGCGCTCCCGGGAGCATGACGGCCGCGGCGGAAGGCGCCGCCGCGACGGGGTCCGGCGCCCCCGCCGGGCTCGACACGCTCGGCCTGCGCGTGCCGCGGCTGCCCGACAGCCTGGCGGCGTTGAGCGCGGTGGACGTTCCCGTGATGCAGTCCAGTGCCAACCTCTCCGGCGGCGCCGAGGCCCGGCGACTGGAGGAAGTCCCACGGGCGCTGCGCGACGGCGCCGACCTCGTGCTCGACGGCGGCTCGCTGCCGGGCGTGGCCTCCACCGTGCTCGACCTGGGCGACTACGAGGCCGCCGGTCGCTGGCGGATTGTGCGCGCGGGTCCGGTGGGGGAGGCCGAGGTGGCCGCGGCGCTCGGATGGCCGCCGTCCGGCGCCCCCATCTGACGCCCGCGCCTGCGATCCTGTCCGCGGGCCGATGACTCCGCACGAGCTCGACGCGTTGTACGCCTTCGTGGCGGCCGCCACCGCGACCGCGCTGCTGACGCCGCTCACCATGCGCCTCGCGCGGGCGGTCGGGGCGGTCGACCAGCCGCGCGAGCGGGGGCTCGCCGAGCGGCCCACGCCGCTGCTCGGGGGCCTGGCGATCTTCGCCGGCACGCTGCTCGCGGCGCTGATCTGGCTGCCCGACGAACGCATCTGGCACGGGATGCTGATCGCGGCGGCATTCATCACGCTGGTGGGGGCGATCGACGACCGCTTGGACCTGCCGCCGCTGGTGAAGCTCGTCGGGCAGATCCTTGCTGCGCTGATCGTCGTGCACTACGGCATCGCCGTCGAACTGATCACGCTGCCGTTCGTGGGCGCGCTGCACTTCCCCAACGCCGGCGGCGCCATCACGGTGGTGGGGCTGGTGGCGCTGATGAACGTCGTCAACTTCTCCGACGGCGTCGACGGCCTGGCCGCGGGGGTGTGCGCGATCATCGCCGTCGCGCTCGCGATCATCTCGTTCGACCTGCAGCGGTGGGCGCCGGGCGTGCTCGCCACGATCATCGCCGGCGCGTCGCTGGGATTTTTGCTCTACAACTTCCCGCCCGCCTCCTCGTTCATGGGCGACTGCGGCGCCAACCTGCTGGGCCTGCTGATGGGCTGCCTCACGGTCGAGGGGGCCGTCAAGACCGAGGTGGTGCTGTCGTTCGTGCTGCCGCTGATCCTGCTCGCCGTGCCGTTCCTCGACACCACATTCGTCGTGCTCAAGCGCCTGAAGTACCGGCGGCCAATCTACGCGTCGGACGCCGAGCACTTCCACCACCGCATGGCGCGCATCGGCTTCTCGCGGCGGCGCACGATCGCCTATCTCTACGGGTGGACGCTGCTGCTCGCCGGCTTCGCGCTGGCGTTGCGGTTCGTCCCCTACTCCAACCACAAAGGCCACCTCTACCTCGGCTGGACGCTCGTGATTGGCGCCATCGCGCTGTTTGTCGCTGTAGCCTCCATCTACCTCGTGTACGTGTTGGAGATCCTCAAGTTCCGCCGCCTCGACGCCATCCGCCTGCGGCGTTTGCGCCCCGAAGCCACGCCCGCGCAGATCGAGCGCGACGTCACCGACGACTTCGAAACCGGCGAGTTTCAGACGATCGCCTCATGAGGAGGCGCACACGCCTCCGGGGCGTCCCGGCGCTCGTCCTTGCGCTGGCGCTGGCGCTGTCGGCGGCGGCCATCGCGGTCGCGCTCCCAACGCTCGCTCACGCGCCGCCGGCCGGCGCGCAGACCCCTCCGGCCGGCACGCAGAGTCCTCCGGCCGGCGCGCAGAGTCCTCCAGCCGGCACGCAGAGCGCTCCAGCCGGCACGCCCGGCGAAGCCGCCACGCAACCCAGCCCGCTCGCCGTGGGGATCGGCGAGCAGCACCCGTGGATGTTCGGCGACGCCCGCTTCCGCGCGCTCGGCATCCGTTACGCGCGCATCTCCGTTTCCTGGGACGTGCTGGCCCACGCCAAGCAGCGCAACACCCTTTTCGCCTGGCTGCGGGGCGCCCACCTCGACGGCGTGGCGCCGCTGGTGGCCTTCGAACGGTCGTGGATTCCCGGCCACTTCCGGCGCCTGCCCTCCGCCGCGCAGCTGGCCGGCGCGGTGCGCTCGCTGCGCGCGCGCTACCCGTGGCTCACCGACTTCGCCACCTGGAACGAGGCCAACTACTGCGGGCAGCCCACCTGCCACCACCCCGGGCTGGTGGCCGCCTACTACACCCGGTTGCGCGCCGCTTGCCCCTCCTGTCACATTCTCGGAGCGGAGCTGCTCGACGTGCCGGGGATGGTCGAGTGGGTCGCCCGCGAGCGCCGCGCAATCGGCCACGAACCGGAAATCTGGGGCCTGCACAACTACATCGGCGCCAACCGTCTCTCCGCCGCCTCCACCAAGGCGCTGCTCGCCGCCACCCACGGGCAGATCTGGTTCACCGAGACGGGAGGCGTGGTCGCCCGCCACGGCCACCACCCGGACGGCTTCCCCGAAACCCCCGCGCACGCCGCCAAGGTCACGCGCTTCGTGTTCCAGCGGCTCGTTCCGCTCAGCCCCCAAATCAAGCGCGTCTACCTCTACCAGTGGGGGGCCGGCACGGGGCGCCGCGAACCGTGGGACTCCGGCCTGCTCGACGCCCACGACAAGCCCCGCCCGGCCTTCTGGGTGCTCGTGCAGGAACTGCACAAGCTGGGCCAGCTGCCCGTCACGCCGGCGGCCACCGCGCTGCTGGCCAAGGCGGCGCACGCGGGGGCGTGAGCGCGGGCCACGCTGGGGCCTGAGCGCGACCACCGCAGGGGCGTGAGCGCGGCTCGCGTGGGGGGGTACGAGCCCGGGACGCAGGGGCGGCGCGCGCGACGGCGCAAGAGGACGCCACCCGGCGCCGGCGAACATTGAGATTGTGTTTTTCCGGCGCCTCCGCGGGGACGGGGCCAGCAAGTACCCCGTTTCTCCCTGTACGCTTAGCGGCGCGCCGTTTGTGGCGCCGGCTGGGAGCCGAGGCGATATGGAACACACCGACGACACGACCAACCAAGGCCGCGCGCGCCGGGTTTTGATTCTTTCCGCCGACGTCGGCGAGGGCCACGCGGCGGCCGCGCGCGCGCTGGCGCAGCAGATCGAAAGCTCGCCCGAGTCGGCCGAGGTGACGGTGATCGACGGCCTCGCCGCCATGGGGCGGGTGCTGCGCCAGATTGTGCAGGACGGCTATCGCGTGCAGTTGCGCTTCTTCCCGTGGAGCTACACGCTGTTCTACTGGCTGCTGGAGCACGTCGCGCCCGTGCGCTGGCTGACGCGGCTGCAATTGCGCGTGTTCGGCGCGCGCCCCCTGGCGCGGCGGATCGCCGAATACGCACCCGACGTCGTCGTCTCCACCTATCCCGCCGTCACCGTCGTGCTGGCGCGCCTGCGCCGCACCGGCGTCGTGAGTTGCCCCACGGTCGCCACCATCACCGACCTCACCGGCCTCTTCTTCTGGGCGCAGCCGGGGATCGACATGCACCTGGTGATGTACAACGAGTCGCTCCCCTCGGTCGAGCGGATCGCCGGCGAGGGCAGCGCGCAGTTGGTGCGCCCGCTGATCTCCGCCGAGTTCCTGCACCCGCGCTGCCCCCTTGAATCCCGGCGCGCGCTTGGGCTGCCTGAGGAGGGGCGGATGGTTGTCGTCTCCGGCGGCGGCTGGGGCGTCGGCGACGTCGAGGGCGCCGTGCACGAGCTGTGCCGCGTGCACGACATCTCCAGCATCGTGTGCCTCGCCGGGCGCAACGAGCAGCTGCAGCGGCGCCTCACCTCCACCTTCGCCGACCAGCCGCGCGTGCACGTCTACGGCTTCACCGACGCCATGCCTCAGCTGCTCGCCGCCGCCGACGCGCTGGTGCACTCCACCGGCGGCGTCACCTGCCTGGAGGCCAAGGCCACCGGCACCCCCGTCGTCTCCTACGGTCTGCCCGTCGGTCACGCCCGCCTCAACACGCGCGCGATGGCCGATCTGGCGCTGCTGCGACTCGCCAACAACACACGCGAGCTGAGCGAGCACGTGCAGGCGAGCTTTGGCGAGCCCCACAGGCCCGCCCTGCCGGCGCCAGCCAACGGGCACCCCCACGCCGTCGACGTCGTGCTCAAAGCGCCGCGGCGCGTGAGCCCGATCCCCCTGTGGCGGCTGCGGATGGCCTCGTTCTGCGCCCAGCTCGTGCTGCTGCTCAGCGTCGGCGTGTGGGCGATGTCCACCGACGAGGTCAGCGCGATGGCGCGCGCGATCTTCAACGTGCACGCGCTCGCCCGCGTGCCCACCGATCGCCCCGACGTCAGCGTGATCGTGAGGGCGCCCGCCCATGAGGTGACCAGCGTCGCCGGGGCGCTCGCCGCCAAGCACGTCCACATCTCCTTCTCCGATGGTGGCGCCCACTCGCGCGCCACGATCGCCGCGCTGCGGGCCGAGGGCGAGGAACTGCTGCCCGAACTGCCTTCCGACTCGAGCTTCCTGCACTGGGTGCGCACTCGCGGGCAGCTGCGCGGGCAGGAGCGGGCGCTGGGGTTGCGCCGCCACTTCTACTACCTCGAACCAGCCGGCCGCCTCACCGTCGGCCAGCTGCTGCTCGCCAGCGCCGCCGGCGGCACGCCCGTGGAAGGCGCCCTGCGGATCGACGCGCGCCACCCCTTCGCTCAGCGGCCGGCGCGCGCCGGCGATGTCCTGGTCGTCACCGTCGACGGCTCCTCCCGCTCGCTGCGCGGCGTCGAGTCCGTGCTCGCGCGGCTCGCCTCCGAGGGGCTCTCGGCCGAGTCGCTCTCGGCGCTCACCGGCGGGCGCTGAGGCTCCGCGGGCGCGCCCGCCGGCTCCGTCCGCTCACCGCCGGAGCGCGGCTCGTCGTGGGACGTGTCCCGCTCGGCGTTGGCGCCGCGATGCTCCGGCGCCATCAGCGCCAGCAGCAGCGGCGAGCGGGCCAGCACGGCGGCGCCGACCACCACCAGCGCCAGCGAGATCGCCAGCGGCACGCCGCCCGCCGGCGTGGCGGCGAAGCTCTCGTTGAACAGGATCGGCGCCAGCGCCACGGGGATCGCGGTCTGGAACACGAACACCACCGGGGCGACCTGGATCGCCGGGCGACGTTGCAGCGAGCTCATCTCGCTGAGCGTCGCCACCGCCGACGCCCCGGCGGTGGCGAGGCCCCAGCCGATCGCCGCGCCGATGTACCCGTACAGCAGGTCGTCGGAGGTCAGCTTCGTCGCCACTCCGCTCCAGCCGAACGCCAAACCGGCGCCCAGCATCGTCACGAACGGCATCGGCCGGCCAAGGCGCAGCAGCGCGTACGGCAGCAAACTCGCCAGCGCCAGCGCGCCCAGCACCACCGCCAGCGTCATCCAGCCAGCGTGCGTTTCGCTGCGCGCCGGCGCGCACACCGCGGCGCCCGCCACGCCCAGCACGATCGTCGCCACCGCCAAATACTCGCGCCGGCCGGCGCGCTCGCCCAGCATCCGCTCACCCATCACCATCAACACCGGCAGCCCCAGCGCCAGTGCCGGCTGCACCACCACCAGCGGCGCCAGCGCCAGCGCCACCAGCTGCAGCGGCCAGCCCAGCATCGAGATCCCCGTGCCGCCCAGCCAGCGCGCCCGTTTCAAGAGGCGCAGCGCCAGCGCCGGGCGCAGGTGCTCCTCGCCGGGCGCCTCGCGGGCCTCCAGCGCCTGGTAGGAAAACCCTAGGCTGTAAAACGTCGCCGCCGCCACGGCCGCCAAGATGCCGAGAATCAGTTCACCCATGCAAGCCTCCGATGATCGCAGTCTCGTCAGTGCGCCGCAGGTCGGCGACGGCGACGGTTGGCGGTCGCTGCTTCCATTCGTCGGCGCCGCCGCGCTCACCTGCTCGGCCGCTTATGCGCTGCCGGCGCTGGCGGGAGCGCGCGCACGCTTCGTCAGCGACCGGCCCGGGAGGGGCGCCGGCAACGGGCGGCGTTCGGTCGACGGCTCGCAGCGCACGGGCGGCCTGGTCGGCGCGACGCTGGGCGCACGGCTCGGCATCGAGGACCGCACCGCCGCCGGCGAGGGCTACGCGCTGACGTTCGACGACGGGCCCCACCGACAGGGGACGCCGGCGGTGCTGGAGGTGCTGGCACAGGCCGACGCGCGGGCGACGTTCTTCCTGGTGGGCGAGCAGGTGCTGCGCAACCCCGCGCTCGCGGCGGAGATCGTCGCCGCCGGGCACGAGGTCGGCCTGCACTGCCACCGCCACCGCAACCTCCTGCGGCTTACGCCACGCCAGGTGCGCGACGACATCGAGCGTGCACAAGCGGTCATCGAGGAGGCCGCCGGGCGCTCGCCGGCGCTCTACCGGCCCCCTTACGGCGTCGCCAACGCCGCGGCGCTGGCGCTCAGCCGCGGCCGCGGCTGGCGCACGCTGCTGTGGCGCCACTGGGGCCGCGACTGGGAGGCGCGCGCCACGCCCGAGTCGATCGCGGCGCTGCTGACCGGCGGCGCCGGCCCCGGGTCGGTGCTGCTCCTGCACGACGCCGACGACTACTCGGCCTTCGACTCCTGGCGGCGCACGGTCGCGGCGCTGCCGCGGGTGATCGACACGCTCGCAGAGCGCGGGCTCGATCCCGTGGCACCCTGACGTTAAGCTGCCCGGATGGAAACGCGGCGCAGCCCCCTGTGGGTCGAGGCGCTCGTGATCGCCTGGCTGTGCTGGGTGTACGACGCGATCAACAATCTCGCGCCGGTGCGTTTGCACGCGGCGCTCGCGCACGGTTGGGGGCTGCTGCACCTCGAGCGCTCGCTCGGCCTCGACCCCGAAGTCGCGCTCAATCGTTGGCTGACCCAGCACCACACGCTGGGGCTGCTGCTCTCCGACTACTACGACAACGCCCACTTCGTCGTCACCCTCGGGCTGCTCGGCTGGCTGTGGTATCGGCGCGCCGACATCTACCGGCCGCTGCGCAACACGCTGGTGATGATCAACGCGATCGGCTTCGCCGTCTTCTGGCTGTACCCGACGGCGCCGCCGCGGCTGCTCACCGGCGGCGGCTTCAGCGACGTGGTGGCCAGCACCGGGGCGCTGGGCGGCTGGCACACGGGGCCGCTTTCGACGGTCGCCAACCAGTTCGCGGCGATGCCGTCGCTGCACATGGGCTGGGCGGTCTGGTGCTCGCTCACGTTGTGGCGGATGTCGGCGACGATCCCCGCGGGTTCGTCAAGCCTCCCGCGGCTGTCCGCCTCCGCTCGCGTCAGGCTCCTGCGCGCCGTGGCGATCGTCTACCCGTGCGTCACCTGCGTGGCGGTGCTCGCCACCGGCAACCACTACCTGCTCGACGTGCTCGCCGGCGTCGCCACCGCGGCGCTCGCCTACGCGCTCGTCCTCGCGCTCGAAGCGGCCTGGCGCGCCCGTACCGCGCTGCGGCCCGCGCGGGCCGCAGCGTAGCCGAGTAGCCGTTGTCACAAACTTGTTACGAAGTTGCCGATCAGGTACACTCCCGCGCGGCTGCCACAGGCGACCAGAGGAGGGCCGGGGCTGAGGTCCGCAGCGAGCGGACGCGCTGGCTCTTGCGTCTGTAGGGTGCCCAACCATTCATGCCCAACCCCGAGCCACAACCGATGGCCCCTGGCCGAGCCGCGTCCGCTCCCGCGGCGGCAGCTCGATCGCCGATCGAGCTGCTGCGCCACCTCGATGTGGTGATCGTCGCGATCGCCCTCCCCGTGGGTCTGATCCTCGGCGCGCCCGCGCTCGGCTTCCTGCTGGGCATCGGCGCCTGGTTGGTGCAGCGCGGGCTGGCATACGCCGACCGCCGCTGGATCGCGCGGGCGCGTGAGCCAGGATCCCGTCTCGGACTCGACATCGCCGATTCGTTTGCGCGCATCTGGCTGCTCGCGGGGGCGATCGTCGTTGCGGGTGCCGTCGGCGGCCGTTCCGACGGGCTCGCGGCGGCGCTGACCATCTTCGCGGCATATTCGGTGGCTTTCGCCACACGTTTGGCCAGCGGACGAGGAGGCTTCGAGCGATGAGCGCGGTCGCGGCGGCATCGCGGATGTCCCCCGGTAGGGAGGCCTCGCCCACCCCACCCCCAGAGAAGCAGGGGATGAGCCAGGGGCGGAAGGTCTTCTACGCGCTGCTCGGCGTCTGGATGGGCGGGATCGTGCTGTTCGCGATCTTGTTCGGCGTCACTGCGCACAAGGCTCCGGCCGTCGCCAGCGGCGCCTTCTCGCCGACCGACGAGTTCAAACTCGACACCTGGTTCAGCGTCGGGCCGATCGCGTTCAACAAGGCCGTGCTCTACCTGCTCCTCACAGTGGGGATCACGCTCGGGGTGATGCTCTACATCGCCCGGCGCCTGCAACAGCGCCCGGGGCGCCTGCAGGTGGCGGTGGAGGCGTTCTACGACTTCACCCGCCGCATCTCCCAGGAAAACCTGACCCACGAGCAGGAGGGGAAATACTTCCCGCTGATCGCCACGATCTTCATCTTCATCCTCGTCTCCAACCTGATCGGCTACATCCCGCTGCCCGTCGACTCGGGCGAGAGCTTCAACATCTTCGGGGCGCACATCCCATCGCTGCAGATCTACGCGGCCGACACCAACGTCGCCTTTCCGCTGATCCTCGCGCTGAGCGTGTTCGTGTTGTTCACTTACGAGGGGGTCAAACACCACGGACCGATCGGTTATGTGAAAAGCCTGATGCCGGGCGGTGTCAAAGGGCCGATCGTCCTGCTCATCTACCCGATCGAGATCCTCTCGAACTTCCTGCGGCTGATCTCGCTGACGGTGCGGTTGTGGGCCAACCTGCTCGCCGGGCACATGCTGATCGCGTTCATGGGCGGCGAGCTGGGAGTGCTCGTCGGTCTGCAACTCGTGTCCTGGTTCCTGCTGCCGTTCGGGATCGCGATCTTCATCTTCGAGGCCGTGCTGATCGCCGGCCTGCAAGCCTTCATCTTTGCCATTCTGACCGCCATCTATCTCGGTGGCGCGGTCTCGAGTCACTAACAAACAAGGGAGCTATCGAGCAATGCAGTTTCTCCACCTTCTCAGTGTGTTCCACCCACTGATCGGGGCCGTGGAACCGATCATCAAGCAGAGCCAGGACGCCGGCCGCGCGATCGCGCTGGGCGTTGGTGCCGGTGGCGGCGCCGCTGGCGCCGGGGCGGGCATCGGAGCGGTGTTCAACGCCTCGATCCAGGCCAAGACCCGTCAGCCCGAGCTGCGCGCCGACGTCGAGCGCGACCAGTGGCTCGGCTTCGCGCTCACCGAGGCGTGCTTCTTCTACGGCCTCGTCGGCGGCTTCATCGCCTTCTTCCTGTAGGCCACGATGCACCTCACCGCCAACAACCCGCTCGCCAGCGGCTCGTTCCTGATCAGCCCCAACGTGGGGCTCATGGTCTGGACGATCGTGGTGTTCGCCATCTCGCTGGCCATCCTGCGCAAGTGGGTGTTCCCTTTGATAGGTCAAGCACTCGACGCGCGCGCCAAGAAGATCGAAGGGGACATCGACGCCGCCGAGCACACGCGCACCGAAGCCGACGAGGTGCTCGCCGAATACCGCGAGCGGCTGAAGGAGGCGCGCGCTCAGTCCGAAGAGATCGTCCAGCGCGCGCGCCAAACCGCAGAGTCGCACGAGGTCGAGGGCAAGGAGCGCGGCCAGCAGCTCATCGCCGAAGCGACCAAGAAAGCGCAGCGCGAGATCGAAGCGGCCACCAAGCGGGCGCTCGACGACATCCGCCGCGAGGTCGCCGACCTGACGATCATGGCCACCGAGAAGGTCACCCGCAAGTCGCTCACCGAGGCCGACCAGAAGCGGCTGGTGGAGGAGGCGCTCGGCGAACTGGACTTCTCCGCGATCTCGGGCAGCCAGAACTGACGCGATGCGCTCGCTTGTGCTCACATCGCCGATCGCCGCTTGCGATTACGGGGGGACGCGCTGATGGAGGAGCTGGCCCAGGTTTACGCCCGCTCGCTGTTCGCGGTTGCCCGCGAGCAGGGGAAGCTCGACGTGTTGCGCGAACAGCTGGCACAGCTGGCCGACGCGCTGCGCGAGCACCGCGAACTGGCGGTGTTCTTCTTCTCGCCCTACTTCTCCACCAAGGAGAAGCAGGCGGCGCTGGCCAAGCTGCTGGACGGCGCCGACCAGGTGCTGCTGAACTTCCTCAACCTCCTCATCGAAAACCACCGCATGCCCGTGATCTTCCACATCCGCCGCCAGTACGAGCGGCTGTGGGAGGAGGAGAACAAGATGCTGCCGGTGGAGATCACCAGCGCGATCGCGCTGGATTCGGCCACCACCGAGAGTCTTGGCAAGGCGATCGGCGAGCGCGCCGGGCGCAAAGTGCAGCTGGCCGCGCGCGTCGATCCCGACATCATCGGCGGGATCGTCATCCGGGTGGGCAACTCGATCCTCGACGCATCGATCCGCAGCCGCCTGGAGCAGCTGCGCAGGCAGGTGGCGTCCGCCGCCTGAGCGAATCGCCAACGAATTGACAAGGAGCCATCGCGAACCGCCATGCAGATAAATCCAGATGAGATAACGAGCATCCTCAAGAGCCGCATCGCCGGCCTGGATGCGGGTGCCGCCGAGCTGACCGAGGTCGGCACCGTGCTGTCGGTGGCCGACGGCATCGCCCGCCTGCACGGCTTGGAGAACTGCATGTCGTTCGAGATGCTGGAGCTGCCTCATGGCGTCACCGGGCTCGCGCTCAACCTCGAGTCCGACAACGTCGGCACGGTGCTGTTCGGCGAGTGGGAGCACATCTCCGAGGGCGACACCGTCAAGCGCACCGGCAAACTGCTCGAGATCCCCGTCGGCGACGCGTTGCTCGGGCGGATCGTCGACCCGCTCGGCCGGCCGCTGGACGGCAAGGGCGACATCGCGACCACCGAGACTCGCCCGGCCGAGTTCAAGGCGCCCGGCGTGGTGCAGCGCCAGCCGGTGAAGGAACCGATGCAGACCGGGCTGAAGGCGATCGACGCGATGATCCCGATCGGCCGCGGCCAGCGCGAGCTGATCATCGGCGACCGCCAAACCGGCAAGACCGCGATCGCGATCGACGCGATCATCAACAACAAGGACACCGGCATCGTGTCGGTGTACGTGGCGATCGGCCAGCGCATGGCCACGGTGGTGGCGCTCGCGCAGACGCTCGACGAACACAACGCGCTGGAGAACACCATCATCGTCGCCGCCCCTGCCGACGAGGCGGCGCCGATCAAGTTCATGGCGCCCTACGCAGGCTGTGCGATGGGCGAGCACTTCCTCTACTCCGGCCGCCACGCGCTGTGCGTGTACGACGACCTCACCAAGCACGCCTACGCCTACCGGCAGATGTCGCTGCTGCTGCGCCGCCCGCCGGGACGCGAGGCCTACCCCGGCGACGTCTTCTACCTGCACTCGCGCCTACTCGAGCGTGCCGTCAAGCTCAACGACGACCTCGGCGCCGGTTCGATGACCGCCCTGCCGGTGATCGAGACGCAGGCCGGCGACGTCTCGGCCTACATCCCCACCAACGTGATCTCGATCACCGACGGCCAGATCTTCCTGGAGCCCAAGCTGTTCAACTCGGGCGTGCGCCCGGCGATCAACGTCGGCATCTCGGTATCGCGAGTCGGTGGCAACGCCCAGATCGTCCCGATGAAGCGAGTTGCCGGCCG
>DATMLP010000047.1:0-174697 GCA_035570415.1 Solirubrobacteraceae bacterium
TCCACCCCCACACCCTCAAACAACCCACCCCAATCAACCCCAACACCACGAACCCACAACTCAGACACCGAACCCAAAAACCGTCCAACGCCACCCTGCTCACGACGCAACGACCCAACCACCACCACACCACCACCACCATCCCCCAACTCCTCCTCAACACCATCCTGCACACTCATCGTCAACACCGGATGCGGACTCACCTCAACAAACACCCGACACCCATCCCCCAACAACACCCGCGACGCCCCCGCAAACCGAACAGGCTCACGCAGATTGCGATACCAGTACTCGCCATCGAGCTTCCCGGTGTCAATCGGCCCACCGGTCACAGTGGAAAAGAACGGCACATCGCCCGCGCGCGGCTCGATGCCCGCACACCCCGCCAGCAACTCCTCACGAATCTTCTCCACTTGCACCGAATGCGCCGCATAATCGACCGGAATCGCGCGCGCCCGCACACCCTCGGCCTCGCACGCGGCGAGAAACTCCTCGAGCTCTCCAGCACCGCCCGACACCACCACCGACGACGGCCCGTTCACCGCCGCCACCCCAATTCGATCCTCCCAACGCCGCAGGCGCTCTTCGAGCTCGCCGACCGGCGCCGCCACCGAAACCATCCCACCCTTGCCCGCCAAGCCAACCAGCGCCCGACTGCGCAAGGCCACAATCCGCGCAGCGTCCTGCAGCGAAAGCCCACCGGCGACATGCGCTGCGGCGATCTCCCCCTGCGAATGACCGAGCACCACACGCGGATGCACACCAAACGCGCGCCACAAACCGGCCAACGACACCATTACCGCAAACAATGCCGGCTGCACCACATCCACGCGGTCGAGCCCCGGAGCCCCATCCACACCCCGCAACACATCCTCGAGCGACCAATCCACAAACTCCCCAAGCGCCTCCCCACACGCACGCATATGCCGCTCAAACACGGGCGAGCACCCCAACAACTCAAGCGCCATGCCCCGCCACTGCGAACCCTGACCCGGAAACACAAAAACCACGCCACTCCCACCCACACCGTCAGCCACGCCCCCAACCACCCCAAACTCATCGCCCACCACCGACTCCCCTGCAGTCAATGCGGACAAGCCCGCCAACAAACCCTCACGCCCACCGGCCAACACCACCGCCCGATGCTCGAGCACAGGACGAGACAGCAGCGAAAAACTCACATCCCCCAGCCCAAGCTCGGGATCGCCAATCAAACGCTCGCGCAAACACCCAGCCTGAGCTCGCAAGGCCTCCCCACCTCGCGCTGACAACACAAACGGCCACACACCGCCAACACCACCACCATTCCGATCCCCGTCCCCACCAACCACCACAACCGGACCACCACCACGCACCGCACTCCTCGCTCCCACGCCGGCATCGACCGGCGCCTCCTCGAGAATCACATGCGCATTGGTACCACTCACCCCAAACGACGAAACCCCCGCCCGGCGAGGCTCGCCGTTGCGCTCCCACGGCACCCGCTCGGTCAACAACTCCACCTCACCCGCCGACCAATCCACCTTGCTCGACGGTTCATCCACGTGCAGGGTCCTCGGCAGCACCCCATGCCGCATCGCCATCACCATCTTGATCACACCGGCCACTCCAGCGGCGGCGCCAGTGTGACCGATGTTCGACTTGATCGATCCCAGCCACAGCGGCCGATCCCGATCGCGACCATAGACGGACAGCAGCGCCTGCGCCTCGATCGGGTCGCCAAGCGTCGTGCCCGTGCCGTGCGCCTCCACGACGTCCACCTGCCCGGGCGCAAGACCGCCGTTGGCCAGTGCCTGGGCGATCACCCGCTGCTGGGAGGGACCGTTCGGGGCCGACAGGCCGTTGCTCGCGCCATCCTGATTGACGGCGCTGCTCCGCACCACTCCCAAAATCCGGCGTCCGTTGCGACGAGCGTCGGAGAGGCGCTCCAGCAGCAGTATCCCCCCGCCCTCGCCCCAACCCACGCCATCCGCGGAGTCGGCAAACGACTTGCACCGCCCATCTCTTGCGAGACCCCGCTGCATGCTGAACTGCGCGAACAACCCGGGCGTGTCAAACACCGTCACGCCGCCCGCCAACGCCAGGGAGCACTCGCCCCCCCGCAGCGCCCCACAGGCCAGGTGCAGCGCCACCGACGCCGAGGAGCATGCGGTATCCACCGACACCGCCGGGCCCTCCAGTCCGAAGGCATACGCCACGCGGCCCGACACGACGCTCCCGATCGTGCCCGTCAGCCAGTAGGCCGCAAGATTCTCCAGACCCTCCGGCGCAGACCACAGGCGGGCGCCGAAGTCTCCCGGCGTGTGTCCCGCGAATACGCCGGTTCGGCTGCCGCGCAAACTGGCAGGATCGACTCCCGCGTCCTCAAACGCCTCCCACGTCACTTCCAGCATCAGCCGCTGCGCGGGGTCCATCGCGAGCGCCTCGCGTGGGCTGATGCCGAAGAACTCCGCGTCGAAGTCGCCCACGTCGTAGATGAACCCCCCCTCGCGCGCGTAGCTGGTGCCGGGATGGCCGGGTTCGGGATGGTAGAAGCGCTCCAGATCCCAGCCGCGGTCGTCCGGGAACGGAGAGATCGCGTCGGTGCCGGCAGCCACCAACTCCCAAAGGTCATCCGCGGAGCGCGTGCCGCCGGGAAAGCGGCAGCCGATGCCGATGATCGCGATCGGCTCGTCGCTATTTGCAACCGCCACGGCGGTGGTCGCGGCCGCGACCTGCGTGCCGGAGACCTCGGCCAGCAGGTATTCCGCGAGCGCCTCCGGGGTGGGATAGTCGAAGATCAGGGTCGCGGGCAGGCGCAACCCGGTGGTGTCGTTCAGCCGGTTGCGCAACTCCAGCGCCGACAACGAATCGAGCCCCAGCTCACTGAACGCCTGCTGCCTGCCCACCGCCGCCGGCGACGCGTGCCCCAACGCGGTCGCTATCTCCGCCAGCACCATCTCCAGCACAACGTCCTGGCGCTCAACCTCGGACATGCCGGCCAAACGACGCGCCAACGACGAGGACGCCGCTCGCACTGCCGCCGGGCGCGCGCGGACACGCACCAAATCGCTGAACAGACGCGGCATCGCCCCAACCTCAGCCTGAGCACGCAAGGCGGCCGTATCAACGCGCACGGCAAGCGCCACCGCCCGCCGGCCGGCACCCACTGCCGCGTCAAACAGCTCGAGGCCTTCACGCTCAGACAAGGCGCCGATCCCTGAGCGCGACATCCGCGCGAGATCGGCCTCGCCCAGGTCGCCACCCATGCCCTCCGCGCGCGCCCACAATCCCCACGCCAGCGAATTGCCGGCCAGACCCCGCATCCGCCGATGGCAAGCAAGCGCATCCAAGAACGCGTTCGCGGCGGCGTAGTTGCCCTGGCCCGCACTGCCAAACGTAGCCGTTGCCGAGGAGAACAACACGAACATCGACAGATCCAGATGCTCGGTCAACTCGTGCAAATGCCACGCCCCGTCGAGCTTGGGCGCAAACACATGATCGACACGCTCCTCCGTCAACGACTCAACCACCCCATCGTCAAGCACCCCGGCCGCATGCACCACACCGCAAAGCCCACCCTCCACCCCGGCTAGCAACCGCTCGAGCTGCTCCCGATCTCCCACATCGCATCCCTCGATCCGCACCCGCGCACCCAACCCGACCAGCTCCGCCACCAGCTCCGCCGCGCCGTCGGCCTCACGCCCCCGCCGACTCACCAACAGCAAGTCGCGGACGCCGCGCTCCACCACCAAATGTTTCGCCACCAGGGCGCCCAGGTCGCCTGTACCACCTGTAACCAATACGGTCCCGTCCAAGCTCGGCTCAGGCGCCTCACCCGCAGCACCCGACCGCGCAAGCCTCGGCGCCAGCACCCGCCCACCCCGGATCGCCAACTGCGGCTCATCGCCGCCCACCGCCCCGCTCAACGCCGCCCACGACGCCTCCTCGCCATCCACATCCACCAATGCAAAACGACCCGGATGCTCCAGCTGCGCGCAACGCACCAAACCCCACACCGGCGCCTGCGTCAAACCTGACACACCACCATCCTCATCGCCGCCGGCCGCGATCGCGCCCTCAGTCACCAACACCAGCCGCGAACCCGCAAACCGCTCATCGCCAACCCACGCCTGCGCCAAACCCAACACATCCCGAACAACCCCGCGCGCCGACTTCACAACATCATCATCGCCCCCACCCAACCGCGCACAATCCACACACACCGCACCGGGCGCAACCCCACCGCCATCCACCAGTGCCTCCAACTCCCCCAAACCGCCAAACACCGGCACACCATCTGTTGCGTCCTGCGCGACACCGCCGCCGTCCACCTCCACCCAGTCGACGCCAAACAACGACGTCAAGCCACCACCGGCGCTCACAAGCTGCTCGCGCGACACCGGCCGCACAGCCAACGAGCCCAACCCCACCACCAAGCCACCGTCGCCGTCGATCCCCACCAGCGACATACCGCCCCCGGCCCGCGCCAAACGCACGCGAAGGGCAGTGGCTCCCGTGTCGTAAATCCTCGCGCCCGAGAACGAGAACGGCAGATGCACCCGCTCGTCCTCGGCCTTCAGTCCCACGCCACTCGTGGTGAGACCCACGATGATCGCCTGCACGGCGGCGTCGAACAGCGCCGGGTGCATCCGGTAGTCGGCCGCGTGGGGGTGCTCCCGATCGAGGAGCGACAACTCCGCGTAAAGCTCCTCACCGCGGCGCCACGCGGCGCTCACTCCGAGAAAGGTCGGCCCGTAGCTCAAGCCTGTTTCCGCTATGTGGGTGTAGAAGTCGCCGATGTCGATCGGCTGGGCACCCTCCGGGGGCCAGCTCTCGCCGGCCAGCAGCGCGGCCCGGCGCTCGTCCTCGGCCGCCACCCGGTCTGCCGCCTCGCCGGCGGCCAGCACCCCGCTGGCGTGACGCGTCCACGCCGCCTGAGACCCCTCGTCCGCACCGGCCAGCGCCCGTGAGTAAATCTTCACCTCGCGGCGACCGGTTTCGTCAGGCTCACCGAGAGCAACCTGCACCTGCACGCCGCCCTGCTCGCCCAACACCAGCGGCGACTCCATCACGAGCTCCTCCAGCAACCCGCAACCAAGCTCGCCACCCGCATACAACGCAAGCTCCACAAACGCCACACCCGGCACAACACACGCGCCCAACACCACATGATCCGCCAGCCACGCCGGCTCACGCCGCGAGAGCCGGCCCGTAAACAGGCACCCCCCGCCATCCGCCAGCGCGACCTCCGCGCTCAACAGCGGATGCTCAGCCACATCCAGGCCGGCCGATGTCACACCGCCGGCGCCCCCACCGCTCCACGCAAGCCAGTAACGCTCGCGCTGAAACGCATAGGTCGGCAGCGACACCAGCCGCGCGCCGGCTCCCTCGAAAGCCCTCGCCCAACCCACGCCCACGCCGCGCACCCACACCTCAGCCAACGCGCTCAACAGACACCTCGCCTCTGGGCGCTCGCCGCGCAGCACCGGCACCGCCACAACCGACTCATCCTCCCCCAAAGACTCCCGGGTCATCGCACTGAGCACCCCGTCCGGGCCCAACTCCAGGAAACTCCCGACCCCCTGCCCCCCCAGCCAGCGCACCCCGTCGCAGAACCGCACTGGCTCACGCACATGCCCGACCCAATACTCCGCCGAGCAAATTGCCTCAGCCGATACCAACTCACCCGTCACGTTCGACACGATCGGAATGCGCGGGTCAGAAAACGACAAGCTTCGCGCGACCTCGGCGAACTCGTCGAGCATGCCGTCCATCAGGTGCGAGTGAAACGCATGACTCACCCGCAAACGCTTCGTCTTCACACCCCGTGCCCGCCACACCTCCTCAACCTCGAGCACCGCGTCCTCTTCACCAGATATCACCACCGACGCCGGCCCATTCACCGCCGCCAACGTCACGCTGCCCGCGAACTCCTCCAGAGTCCCAAGCACATCCTCCTCCGACGCCCGCACCGACACCATCGCCCCGCCCCCGGGCAACTCACCCATCAACTTCCCACGCGCCGCCACCAATCGACACGCATCCGCCAACGACAACACCCCCGCCACGTGCGCGGCGGCCAGCTCCCCGACCGAGTGCCCAATCAGAAAGTCGGGGCGCACTCCCCACTCCTCCAGCAGCCGATACAGCGCAACCTCCAACGCAAACAATCCCGGCTGCGCGTAGGTTGTCCGGTCCAGCGCCGTGAAGCCGGAACCGTTCGCGTCACTGCCACCGTTCGCGTCCCCGCCGCCGTTCGCCGGCGCATTCATCCCTCCCGCGAACACAAGCTCGCTCAGCGAGCACCCCAATCGCTCATCCAGCTGAGCACACACTTCGTCGAACGCGGCACGGAACACCGGAAACGCCTCGTAGCACTCGCGCCCCATACCCACCCGCTGGGCGCCCTGGCCGGTGAAGAGGAACGCCACCTTCTCGGCGCCGTCCCGATCGCCGGGACCGCGCAGCACGCCCGGCGGCACCTCGCCCCGTGCCAGCGCTCCCAGGCCCGCCAGCAACTCGTCCCGGCTATCGCCCAGCACGACGGCGCGATGCGCGAAGAGCGAGCGGTCGGTCAGCGAGCGTCCGACGTCGAGCAGCCCCAGCGCCGCGTCGCCCTCGACATGCTCCAGCAGGCGCGCGGCCTGCCCACGCAGCGCCGCCTGGTTCTTGGCCGCGAGCACCCACGGCACCGGGCCGCCCGCGACACTGTCCACGCCCGCGAGAGCGCCGCCGTCCGCGAGGCCCGCGGCCTGCCGGGGTCCGCGCGGTCCCGGGCCGTTGACGCGCGACGCGCGATCTGCCTCCGGAGCAGCCTCCTCCACCAGCACATGGGCGTTGGTGCCGCTGATGCCGAACGACGACACTCCCGCACGACGTGGCTCCTCGCCCGCCGGCCAAGGCCTCTCCTCGTCGAGCAGCGCAACCGCGCCGGCGTCCCACTCCACGTTGGCGGATGGCGCATCCACATGGAGAGTCCTCGGCAACACGCCGTTGCGCAACGCCATCACCATCTTGATCACACCCGCCACGCCCGCGGCAGCCGAGGAGTGACCGATGTTGGACTTGATCGACCCCAGCCACAGCGGCCGACTCGCGGGCCGCCCCTGGCCGTAGGTGGCGATCAACGCCTGCGCCTCGATCGGATCCCCCAGAGTCGTGCCAGTGCCATGACCCTCCACCGCATCGACCTGACCGGGCGAGAGCCCGGCATTCGCCAGCGCCTGGAGGATCACGCGCTGCTGGGAGGGACCGTTGGGCGCGGTCAGCCCGTTCGACGCCCCATCCTGGTTTACGGCGCTGCCGCGCACCACTGCCAGCACGCGATGGCCGTTGCGCTCAGCATCCGACAGCCGCTCCAGCAGCAGCATCCCCATACCCTCCGAGAAGCCGGTGCCGTCCGCCGCGCTCGCATACGACTTGCACCGCCCATCCGGCGCGAGGCCGCGCTGACGGCTGAACTCGACGAACAGCCCCGGGGTCGCCAGCACGGTCACGCCTCCCGCCAACGCGAGAGAGCACTCGCCTCCCCGCAACGCCTGACACGCCAGGTGCACCGCCACCAGCGACGATGAGCAAGCCGTATCGACCGACACCGCGGGACCCTCGAGGCCAAAGGTGAACGCCACCCGGCCGGACGCCACGCTGTCGGTGCCGCCCGTCAGGCGGAACCCTTCCAGCTCTGCCGGGGCGGGCCCGGAGATGCCAGCCCCGTAGTTGGCCGAGATGATTCCGGCGAACACGCCGGTGCGGCTGCCCCGCAGCGACACGGGGTCGATCCCGCCATCTTCGAGCGCCTCCCAAGCTCCTTCCAGAAGCAGCCGCTGCTGCGGATCCATCGCCAGCGCCTCGCGGGAGCCGATCCCGAAGAATCGCGCGTCAAACCCAGCGGCGTCGTGGAGAAACCCCCCCTGCCGCGTGTACGTCGTGCCCGGGTGATCGGGGTCGGGATCGTAGAGCGCCTCGAGATCCCAGCCACGGTCGGCGGGGAACGAGGAGGTCGCATCCACACCCTGCGCAACCAGCCGCCAGAGATCTCCGGGCGAGCCCACCCCACCCGGATATCTGCAGCTCATGCCCACGATCGCAATCGGCTCACGCGCCTGGTGTTCCACCTCGCGCAGGCGCTCGTGAGCGTCTTGGAGATCGAGGGTCGCCCGCTTCAAGTAACCGCGCAACCGCTCACTGTCACTCATCGTCGGGCCCTCCCTCAGATCGACTCACGAGGCGCGTCTCGCGCGACGTATATGCTTTTTCGTCCAGATACCGGAAGAGTTCATCGTCGGTGGCCGTGTGGATCTCATCGCCGGCAGCCGCAACCCCGTCATCCCGCCCGAGCCGCCGCACACCGGCCAGAAGCGACTCCAACCTGCCTTCGATCCTGGCCCGCTCGCCCCCATCGGACGCGATCGACGGGAGCACCTGCTCCAGCCGATCGAGCTCGGCGTCTCCCGGCACCACCGTTTGCTCCGTCGCAACCTCGCTCAGCACGTGCCGCGCCACCGCGCCAACCGTCGGATAGTCGAATACCAGGGTGGTGGGCAGCTGCAGCTGGGTTGCGCTGTTGAGGCGATTGCGCAGCTCGACAGCGGTGAGTGAGTCGAAGCCGAGCTCTTTGAAGGTGAGCTGATCGTCGATCGTCTCTGCGGTGGAATGTCCCAGGACGGCGGCCACCTGGGCGTTGACCAGCTCGAATACCGTGTTTTCGCGCTGGTCCTCGGGTATGGCCGCAAGGCGTCGGGTGAGGGATACCTCGGTGCGCTCGTCCGCCTGGCGAGGTGTGGATATGCTCACCAGCTCGCTGAACAGCGCTGGAAGCGTGCCGGCCCGTGCCTGTGCACGCAGCGCACGCAGGTCGAGCGGCAATGGCAGCGTGAGCGGCTCGCCCACCTGGAGCGCCGCGTCGAACAGCTCGAGGCCGTGCTCTCGGGTGATCATCCGCACGCCTGCGCGCGCCATGCGCGAGATGTCTGTTTCGCTCATACCCTGCGCCATGCCGCCGACGGCCGGGTCCCACAGGCCCCACGCAAGCGATATCGCCGGTAGCCCCCGGGCATCGCGATAGACGGCGAGCGCGTCCAGAAGCGAATTGGCGGCAGCGTAATTGCCCTGGCCCGGGCTACCCAGCACACCTGCCGCCGAAGAGAACAATATGAACGCCCGCAGGTCTTGGTGTTGGGTGAGCTCGTGCAGGTGCCATGCCGCGTCGGCCTTGGCAGCCATCACCTCTTGGATGCTCCGGGCGCTCAGCGAGCCGATCACGGCGTCGTCGAGCACGCCCGCGGCGTGCAGTACCGCTCGCAACGGATGCTCGGGCTCAATCGACTCCAGCAGCGCGCGCACGCTTTCACGCTCAGACACGTCGCACGCCGCGATCCTCACATCCGCTCCCAGCGCCTCGAGCTCGCCGCGCAGCTGAGCCGCGCCCTCGGCGTCCTCGCCGCGACGGCTGGCGAGCAGGAGGTGCCGCACACCGTGTCGGGCCACCAGATGGCGCGCGAGCAACGCTCCCAAGCCGCCGGTGCCACCGGTGATCAACACCGTGCCCTGCGGGTCGATCGCGCTCTGCGGCAGCATCAGCACGTTCTTGCCCACATGGCGCGCCTGGCTCATGAAGCGAAACGCCTCCGGCGCACGGCGGATATCCCATGCCCTGACCGGGACCGGCCGCAGCGCCCCCGTCTGGAACAGCGCGAGCAGCTCCCCGAGCATCTCACCGAGCCGCTCGGTTCCCGCCTCGCTCAGATCGAACGCCCGGTACGCCACTCCCGGGTGCGCCGCGGCGACCTCGCCCGGCGCGCGCACATCCGTCTTGCCCATCTCAACAAACCGGCCACTCTCGTTCAACAATTCGAGCGACCCATCGACAAACTCGCCCGCGAGCGAGTTCAGCACCACGTCGACCCCGCGCCCGCCGGTCGCCGCGCGAAAGCGCTTCACGAACTCGAGCGAACGCGAGGAGGCGATATGGGCGTCATCCAACCCCAGCGATTGCAACGCCCCCCACTTCGACGGGCTCGCCGTGGCGAACACCTCAGCGCCCAAATGCCGCGCCAGCTGGATGGCGGCCATGCCCACCCCACCGGCCCCCGCGTGCACCAACACCCGCTCACCCGGCCGCAACCCGGCCAGATCGACCAGCCCATAGAAGGCTGTGAGGAACACCGTGGGGATCGAGGCTGCCCGCGCAAACGACCATCCGTCGGGCACTTTCGCCACCAGACGACTGTCCACGACAGCCACCGAGCCAAACCCCGGGCACAGCCCCATCACCCGCTCGCCAACCGTCAAGCCCTCCACGCCAGGGCCAACCTCCAGCACCACCCCGGCACCCTCACCTCCCATGACGGCCTCGCCCGGATACATCCCCAACGCGATCAACACGTCGCGGAAGTTCAATCCCAGCGCGCGCACACCGATACGCACCTCACCCCTGGCCAGCGCGCCGCCCGACGCGGAATGCGACGCGCCGGCAGGCACGGATACCGGCACGAGCTCCAGCCCCTCGAATGTGCCGCCATCGCCGACCTCCAAACGCCACCCCTCGTCGGCTTGCGGCACCGTCAAGCCATCCCCCGCGCCGGCCCGTGCCAGACGCGGCACCGACACGCTTCCGCCGCGCACCAGCACCTGCGGCTCGCCGCGCTCCAACGCATCCCCCAACACACCCCAGGAGGACTCATCGCCGTCGATATCGACCAGCGCAAATCGCCCGGGATGCTCCGCCTGCGCCGAGCGCACCAAGCCCACCACGCCGCCACCATCGAGCTTGGCGGCACCGGCACCCGCATATTCACCCGCATCAGCGGCGCCACCGCCGACATCGGGGCGCTCGCATGTCACCAGCACCAGGCGAGAGCTCGCAAAACGCCGATCTGCGAGCCACGCCTGCAGCGCCGTCAACGCCGATTCGACGCTTCGCCGCGCCGCGAGCGGCATGTCGAGGTCGCCGCGATCGTCGATGCCGGCCGCGGGCGCCGCCGGCCCGGCCATCTGCTCGGGGCCGCCATCCCACAGCACCATCCCGGGAATCTCGCGATCGCCGTTCAGCGCCTCCCCCAGGGCGGCGACGCCGCTGAAGACCTCAACCTTCGTCCCGGCTCTCTCCAGCGATCCCACCAGCAACGAGTCCCTGCGTCCCACCACCGCAACGGCGTCCTCGCGCACGGCGGCGGCGGGTCGGCTTGCGGCTGCGGCCGGCAGCTCTCTCCACACGAGCGTCAGCAGCGCGTCGTGAGGCTGAGTGCGAGCGGCGACGTCCAACTGGGCCGTCGACACCTCGCGCGTCACCAGCGACCCGATCGAGGCCACCAGTCCGCCGTCGCCGTCGGCGGCGAGCAGCGACAGCTCCCCACCGTCGTCGGCGAGCGACAGGGATACGCGCAGCGAGGAGGCCTCCCGAGCGTGAAGCTCCACCCCGTTGAACGAGAACGGCAGACGCGCCGAGCCATCGCCGGGCGCCCCGTTGCAGCCGTTGCCGTCATTCGCCAAGACGCTCAAGCCGACGTGCAACGCGGCATCCAGCAGCGCCGGGTGCACGCCGAAATCCCCCGCCTGCCGACCCTCGCCTTCCGCTCCCGAAACGCAGGCAATCTCCGCGAACAGCTCATCGCCGTGCCGCCACGCGGCTCGCAGACCCTGAAAGGCGGGGCCGTATTCGAATCCACGCGCAGCCAACGCATCGTAAAGACCGTCGAGCTCGATCGCCTGCGCATCGCGCGGGGGCCAGACGTCGCTCTGCAACAACTTCGCCCGCTCCCGCATGGCCGTCGCCCGACCGTTCAACACGGTGCCCGCCGCAGCCAGCACGCCGCTGGCGTGACGCGTCCACCCCTCCCCCCCCTCGCCGCGCCAACCGTCGTCGCCAACCGGACTTCCCGGGCGGGAATAGATGGCGACGGGTCGCTCCCGTGGCTTCTCGCCGATGCCCACCACCACCTGCAGCAGGATCTCCTCGTCTGCGCAGAGCACCAGCGGCGCCTCCAACGTCAGCTCCCGCACGGCGCCGCACCCGACACACCCGCCGGCGCACAACGCCAACTCGAGGAACGCCGTGCCGGGGAGCAGCACACGGCCGAGCACCGCGTGATCGCAAAGCCACGGATGACTCGCGGTGGAGACACGCCCGCTGAACAGCCACCTGTCTCCATCGGCCGACCCCACCATCGCGCCCAGCAAGGGGTGCCCAACCACCGCCTGTCCGACACCGACGAGACCGTCTCCGGCCGCCGCTCTGGCGGGTAGCCAGTAGCGTTCGCGCTGGAAGGCATACGTCGGCAGCGCGACGCGCTTTGCGCCGGAGCCATTGAAGAGCGCGGCCCAGTCGACGGTCGTGCCGTTGACCCACAGCTTGGCCAACGCCGTCAGCGATGCGTGAGCTTCGGGTCGCTCGCCGCGCAGAAGCGAGACCGCGACGACCGCGTCGGCGCCACGCCCCTCGGCAGGGCCGGTCCCCCGCGCGGACGGGTCGGCGTCATGCGCTTCGCCGGGCCGCTCGCTCAGGCAGTCGTCCACAATCGCGCTGAGCACTCCGTCGGGGCCCAGCTCCAGGAAGCTGCTCACCCCCTGTGCTCGCAGCCACCGCACGCCGTCCATGAAGCGCACGGGCCGGCGCACGTGCTCCACCCAGTAGCCGGGCGAGCAGATGCGCTCATCCGCGACCGGCGCGCCGGTGAGGTTCGACACGATCGGCAGCCGCGGCGCGGCAAACGAAAGCCCGGACGCGACCTCCGCGAACTCCTCGAGCATCGCATCCATCCGCGGCGAGTGAAACGCATGGGACACGCGCAGACGCTTGGTCTTGATCCCGCGCTCGCCCCACACGCTCGCCACGTCCAGCACGGCGTCCTGATCGCCGGAAATCACCACCGAGCGAGGACCGTTCACGGCCGCCAGCGACACGCGACCCTCCAACCCCTCCAGCGAGCCCGCCACCTCCCGCTCAGAGGACCCGATCGCGACCATCGCGCCGCCTTCGGGCAACGCCCCCATCAACCGCCCGCGTGCGGCCACCAGCGCGCACGCGTCCTGCAACGTAAACACACCCGCCACATGCGCAGCCGCCAGCTCGCCAATCGAATGCCCCATCAGGAAATCGGGGCTCACGCCCCAGCTCTCCAGTAGCGCGAACAAAGCGACCTCCAACGCAAACAACCCCGCCTGCGCGAACAACGTCCGATCCAACAACCCCTCGCCACGGCCGCCGCCATCCTCATCCCCGCCCGTGAACATCACCTCGAGCAGCGGACGTCCCAAGCGAGTGTCAAACCCCGCGCACACCTCGTCCAGCGCACCCCTGAACACCTCAAACGCCCCGTACAACTCCTCACCCATATCCGCGCGCTGGGCGCCCTGGCCGGTGAACACAAACGCCAGGCCGCCATCGACACCAGATGCCACGCCCCGCGCCACGCCATGGCCAAAAGCCCCACTCGCCAGCAGATCCAAACCGCCCAGCAACTCCCCGGCATCGGCACCCAGCACCACCGCACGATGCTCGAGCAGCGCGCGTTTCACCAGCGAGCCGCCGACGTCGACCACGTCCAGTCCCCGCGCGCCAACCAGCTCCTTCAGACGCCCAGCCTGATCGAGCAGCGCAGCCTCGCCCCGACCCGACAACACCCACGGCACCACCCCGCCGGCCACACAACCACCACCATCGGCCGTGGGCGCACCGGCATCGGTGGGTGGCGCCTCCTCGAGCACCACGTGCACGTTGGTGCCGCTGACGCCGAACGAGGACACGCCCGCCCGCCGTGGTTGGCCGTTGGGCTGCCAGGGCACTTCCTGTGTCAGCAGGGCGACGTTGCCGGTCGACCAGTCGACCTTTGTGGTGCGTTGGTCTATGTGCAGCGTCTTGGGCAGCGCGCCGTGGCGCATCGCCATCACCATCTTGATCACGCCGGCGACGCCGGCGGCGGCTCCGGTGTGCCCGATGTTCGACTTGATCGACCCCAGCCACAGGGGGCGGTCGCGGTCGCGACTGTAGGCGACCAGCAGCGCCTGCGCCTCGATCGGGTCGCCGAGGGTCGTGCCGGTGCCGTGCGCCTCCACGGCGTCCACCTGCGCCGGCGTGAGCTTGGCGTTGGCCAGCGCCTGTGCGATCACGCGCTGCTGGGAGGGACCGTTCGGAGCCGACAGGCCGTTGCTCGCGCCATCCTGGTTGACGGCGCTGCCCCGCACCACTCCCAATATCTGGTGACCGTGGCGGCGGGCATCGGACAGGCGCTCCAACAGCAGCATCCCCCCGCCCTCACCCCAGCCCACCCCATCCGCGGCGTCGGCAAACGACTTGCACCGCCCGTCCCGCGCAAGACCGCGCTGCACGCTGAACTGCGCAAACAACCCCGGCGTAACCAGCACCGTCACGCCGCCCGCCAACGCCAGCGAGCACTCCCCCGCCCGCAGCGCCCCACACGCAAGATGCAGCGCCATCGACCCTGACGAGCATGCGGTATCCACCGACACCGCCGGGCCCTCAAAGCCAAACGCATACGCCACACGGCCCGACACCACACTCCCAGTCGTTCCGGTCAGCCAGTAGCCCGCGAGACTCTCAAGACCCTCCTGCGCAGACCACAAACGTGCACCGAAATCCCCCGGGGAGTGTCCGGCGAATACGCCGGTGCGGCTGCCGCGCTGGGTGGCCGGGTCGATCCCGGCGTCTTCAAATGCCTCCCATGACACTTCCAGCAGCAGTCGCTGCGCGGGGTCCATCGCGAGCGCCTCGCGCGGACTGATGCCAAAGAACGCCGCGTCGAAATCTCCAACGTCGTAGATGAACCCGCCCTCGCGCGCGTAACAGGTCCCCGGACGGCCGGGTTCGGGATGGTAAAGACGCTCCAAGTCCCAGTCGCGGTCATTCGGGAACGGCGAGATCGCATCGGTACCGGACGCCACCAACTCCCACAAATCCTCAGGAGAACGCACCCCACCGGGAAACCGGCATCCGATCCCGACGATCGCGATCGGCTCATCGCTGCCCACCACCGAAACGGTCGCGGTCGCAGTCGCGATCTGCGAGTCGGAAACCTCACCCAGCAGGTACCCGGCGAGCAGCTCCGGGTTGGGATAGTCAAACACCAAAGTCGCAGGCAGCCGCAGCCCGGTGACCTCGTTCAACCGGTTGCGCAACTCCAGTGCCGCCAGCGAATCAAGCCCCAACTCGCTGAACGCCTGCCGTCTGCCAATCGCCGCCGACGACGCATGCCCCAACGCCCTCGCGATCTCCGCCAGCACGATCTCCAGCACAACGCCCTGCCGCTCATCCTCACCCACCCCAGCCAAGCGCCGCGCCAACGACGAAGACTCCGCCCGCTCACGCCGCGGCTGCGCCCGCACACGCACCAAGCCGCTGAACAAACGCGGCAACACCCCACCCTCCGCCTGCGCGCGCAACCCCGCCATATCAAGCCGCACCGCCAGCGCCACCGCCCCACCACCAGCGCCCGCCGCCGCGTCAAACAACTCAAGACCTTCCCGCTCCGACAGGGCCCGGACCCCCCCGCGCTCCATCCGCGCACGATCGGCTGCACCCAGCCCACCACCCATCCCCTCCGCACGCGCCCACAACCCCCACGCCACCGACGTCGCCACCAGGCCCCGCGCCCGCCGATAACACGCCAACCCATCCAAAAACGCGTTCGCCGCCGCATAGTTGCCCTGCCCCGCGCTGCCGAATGTCCCCGTCGCCGACGAAAACAACACAAACATCGAGAGATCCAGATGCTCAGTCAACTCGTGCAAATACCACGCCCCGTCCACCTTCGGCGCGAACACACGATCGACGCGCTCACCCGACAGCCCCTCGATCACACCATCGTCAAGCACCCCCGCCGCGTGCACCACCCCACACAGCGCCCCGTCCAGTGCGCCGATCAACCCCTCGAGCTGCCCCCGGTCACCGACATCACACGCCTCAATCCGCACCCTCGCGCCCAACCCCACCAGCTCCGCCTCGAGCTCACCCACACCCGCAGCCTCACGCCCCCGCCGACTCACCAACAGCAAGTCCCGCACCCCACGCTCCACCAGGTGCCGCGCCACCACGCCACCCAAACCACCCGTACCACCGGTCACCAACACCGTCCCGCCCAAACCGCCCACGCCCTCAACCCCGCCAGCGTCGGCGCCCGCGCTCAAAGCGTCCGACCGCACCAGCCGCGGCGCCAACACCCGCCCGCTCCGAACCGCCAACTGCCACTCATCGCCGTCCACCACCCCAGCCAACGCCGCCCAAGACGCCTCCTCGCCATCGACATCCACCAACACCAACCGACCCGGATGCTCCAACTGCGCAGATCGCACCAAACCCCACACCGGCGACTGCACCAGGCCCGACACACCATCAACAGCAGCAGCCCCACCAACAACAACCGCACCCTCTGTCACCAACACCAACCGCGCCCCCGCAAACCGCTCATCGCCAACCCACGCCCGCACCAACTTCAACACGCCACCCACCACGCCACGCACCGATCCGACAACGTCGCCATCGCCTGCGCCACCCAACCGCGTGCAATCCACGAACACCGCCCCGGGCACCACACCGCGGCCGTCAACCAACCCCTCCAACTCCTCCAGGCCACCAAGCACCTCAACGCCAGCCCCCACACCCTCCTCAATGCGCCCGCCGCCGGGCACCTCAACCCAATCCACACCAAACAACGACGCCCCACCACCCACACCCACAAGCTGCTCACGCGCGACCGGCCGCATCGCCAAGCTCCCCAGCCCGACCACCAACCCGCCATCGGCACCCACCCCCACCACCGACACACCACCGCCGGCCCGCACCAACCGCACACGCACCGTTGACGCGCCGGCCCGGTACAACCTGGCATTGCCGAAGGAGAAAGGCAGCCGCAGGCCGTCGGCGTCGCCGTCGGAGCGCTCACGGGACATGTCCCTCCACAATGAGCCCTGCAGCACCGCGTCGAACAGCGCCGGATGCAGGCCAAACCGGCTCGCCGGTGCGTGCTCCGCCCCCGGCAACGACACCTCGGTAAACAGCTCCTCGCTCCGGCGCCACACGCTGCCCACGCCGAAGAACGCGGGACCGTAATCGAAGCCCAGCCCCGCCACATGGTTGTAGAAGTCGTCGATCTCGATCGGCTGGGCGCCCTCCGGGGGCCAGCTCCCGGCAGCCAGCAGCGCCGCCTGGCGCTCGTCCTCGGCGGCGGCCCGATCCATCGCCTCGCCCGCAACCAGCACACCGCTCGCGTGACGCGTCCACGAACGCTGAGCCCCATCGCCAGAGTCACCCACCACCCGGGAATAAATCCCCAGCTCCCGACGACCACCCTCATCGGGCTCGCCGAGAGCGACCTGCAACTGCACATCACCACGCTCCTCCAACACCAACGGCGACTCGATCACAAGCTCTTCCAGCAACTCGCATCCAAGCTCGCCTCCGGCAAACAGCGCAAGCTCCATGAACACCACACCCGGCACCACACACGCACCCAACACCACATGATCCGCGAGCCACCCCGGATCGTCCTGCGACAACCGACCCGTAAACAGGCAGCCCCCGCCATCAGCCAGCGCAACCTCCGCACCCAGCAGCGGATGACCCGCGGCCCCCAGGCCAACCGACGCCACATTCCCACCACCAGCCTCAAACGGCATCCAGTAACGCTCACGCTGAAACGCATAAGTCGGCAACGCAACCCGCCGCGCACCCGACCCCGCAAGCGCCGCCGCCCAATCCACACCCACACCACGCACCCACACTTCAGCCAACGCACCCAACAAGCACGCCGCCTCAGAACGATCCCCACGCAACACGGGCAACGCCACAACCGGCCCCTCGCCCACCTCTCGCGCCAAGCACTCCCCCACCATCGCACTGAGCACCCCATCCGGCCCCAACTCCAAGAACCTCCCCACGCCCCGCTCCCCCAACCAGCGCACCCCATCAAAAAACCGCACCGGCTCACGCACATGCGCAACCCAATACTCCGGCGAGCACACCTCCTCAGCCGACACCAACTCACCCGTCACATTCGACACAATCGGAATCCGCGGCTCACCAAACGACAAACTCCCGGCAACCTCCGCGAACCCCTCCAACATCCCATCCATACGATGCGAGTGAAACGCGTGTGAAACCCGCAAACGCTTGGTCTTCACACCCCGCCCCCGCCACACCCCCTCAACCTCGAGCACCACATCCTCATCACCCGACACCACCACCGACACCGGCCCATTCACCGCCGCCAAACACACACCCTCCAACCCTTCCAAACTGGCAAGCACATCCCCCTCCGACGCCTGCACCGACACCATCGCCCCGCCCACGGGCAACCCACCCATCAGCCTCCCACGAGCCGCCACCAACCGACACGCATCCCCCAACGAAAACACCCCGGCCACGCACGCCGCCGCCAACTCCCCGACAGAATGCCCGACCAAATACTCCGGGCGCACGCCCCACGCCTCCACCAGCCGAAACAACGCCACCTCCAACGCAAACAACCCCGGCTGCGCCCAAGCGGTCCCATCCAACAACGCCGCGCCGGCACCACCTCCCCCACCGGACACATCGGCCCCACCCTCGAACACGACCTCACGCAGCGACACCCCCAACGCCTCGTCAAGATGAGCACACGCCTCGTCGAACGCAGCCCGAAACACCGGAAATGCCCGATAGCACTCCCGACCCATACCCACCCGCTGCGCACCCTGACCCGTAAACAAAAACGCCAGCTTCTCCGCGCCGGCGCGCTCGCCGGCGCCGCGTAGCACTCCCGCCGCCGCTTCGCCGTTTACCAGCGCCCGCAGTCCCGCCAGCAGCTCGCCCCGGCTGTCGCCCAGCACCACGGCGCGGTCGGCCAGCGCCGGGCGCTTGGCGAGCGAGAACGCCACATCCCTCACCGCCAGCTGCGCGTCCTGCGCCAAGAACCCCTCCAGCCGCCCGGCCTGCGCGCCCAGGGCGTCGGCGCCACGCGCGGAGAGCACCCAGGGAATCGGACCGGCCACCGCCGCCCCCGCCGTCGAGGTCTCCTGCGAGGACGGGGAGACCTGCGCCGACGGCGACTGCGGGAGGGGCGCTTCCTCGATGATCGCGTGCGCATTGGTGCCGCTAATCCCGAACGACGACACCCCGGCCCGGCGCGGGGCGCCGTTGCGCGACCACGGCTGCGATTCGGTGAGCAGCGCAACCTGCCCTGCGGACCAATCGACGTTGCGCGACGGCCGATCGACGTGCAGCGTTCGCGGCAACACGCCGTGGCGCAGCGCAAGCACCATCTTGATGACGCCCGACACGCCGGCCGCGGCGACGGAGTGCCCGATGTTGGACTTGATCGACCCCAGCCACAGGGGACGCTCGGGCGCGCGTTCGCGCCCGTAGGTGGCCAGCAGCGCGCCCGCCTCGATCGGATCGCCGAGCGTCGTGCCGGTGCCGTGCGCCTCGACCGCGTCGATCTCGTTCGCCGACAGGCCCGCCCGCGCGAGAGCGTGCTCGATGACACGCTGCTGGGAGGGCCCATTGGGCGCCGTCAGCCCATTGCTCGCGCCGTCCTGGTTGACCGCGCTGCCGCGCACGAGCGCCAAGACCTCGTGCCCATGCCGGCGGGCGTCCGACAGGCGCTCCAGCACCACCACGCCCACACCCTCGCTCCAACCGACGCCGTCGGCCGCATCGGCAAAGGACTTGCAGCGCCCGTCTGCGGCGAGGCCGCGCTGCGCGCTGAACTGCACGAACAGCCCCGGAGTGTCGAGCACCGTCACCCCGCCGGCGAGGGCGAGCGAGCATTCGCGGTTGCGCAGCGCCTGGCTTGCCAGGTGCAGCGACACCAGCGAGGAGGAGCAGGCGGTGTCGACCGAGACCGATGGCCCCTCTACTCCCAGCACGTATGAGATGCGGCCGGAGACCATGCTGCCGGCGCTGCCGGTCAACCAGTAGCCGGCGAGGCTCTCCCGCCCCCGCGGTGCCGCCCACAGGCCGGCGCCGAAGTCCAGGGCGCTGACGCCGGCGAAGATGCCGGTCTGCGTGCCGCGCAGCGCGAGCGGGTCGATCCCGGCGCCTTCGAGCGCCTCCCAGCAGGCTTCCAGCAGCAGCCGTTGGTGAGGGTCCATCGCCAACGCCTCGCGCGGACTGATCGCGAAGAAGTCGGCGTCAAACCCCCACGCGTCCTCGAGGAAGCCGCCCTCGCGCGCCGAGCATGTGCCCGCCGCCTCGGGATCGGGGCTGTGGAGGGTATCCAGGCTCCAACCGCGATCGGCGGGAAACGGTGATATCGCGTCGGCGCCGCTCTCCAGCAGCCTCCACAGATCCGCGGGGGAATGCACACCACCAGGGAGCCGGCAGCTCATTCCCACCACCGCGATCGGGTCATCGAGGGCAGGCGCCGAGGCGGGCGCCGACGTGCGGCCGCTCGCGCCCGCGTCCGCGCGAACGCCGCCGATCTCGCCCACCAAAAAGTCGGCGAGGGCTTGCGGAGTGGGATGATCGAACACGAGCGTCGTCGGCAGGCCCAGCCCGCTCCCGGCCGCGAGGCGGTTGCGCAGCTCCACCGCCATCAGCGAGTCGAAGCCCATCTCCTGAAGCGGACGATCGCTCGCTATCGCCGCGGGCGAGGAGTGCCCCAGCGCGCGTGCGACCTCCGCGCGCACCGCGTCCAGCATCGCGTTCTCGCGCTCGCCGGCCGGCAGCGCCATGAGCTCCACAAGCGAGTCCCCGCCGCTGCTCGGCACCCGCCTCCCGGGGCCGAGCAGGCCGCGCAGCATGGGGGACGCCGAGCCGTCGCGCACCCGCGCACGCAGTGCGCCCGTGTCCAGGCGCATCGGCAAAACCATGGCCGTGTCGAGCACCAGCGCGCGGTCGAGCAGCTCCAGGCCCTCCTCCGCGGACAGCGCGATCATGCCCGAACGCGCCATCCGCGCGATGTCGGTGTCGCTCAAGCCCGCCCCCATTCCCCCCGGCTGGCTCCACAGCCCCCACGCCAGCGATACCCCCGGCAGGCCTCGCGCGCGGCGGTGGGCCGCCAGCGCGTCCAGGAAGGCGTTGGCGGCCGCGTAGTTGCCCTGGCCGGGGTTGCCGAGCACGCCGGCCGCCGAGGAGAACAGCACGAACAGCGACAGGTCGAGATGCTCGGTGAGCTCGTGCAGGTGCCACGCCGCGTGCGCCTTGGCCGCAAGCACCGTCCGCAGGCGCTCGGCCGTCAGCGCCTCGACCACGCCGTCGTCGAGCACGCCCGCCGTGTGCACCACCCCCGTGAGCGGGCACTCTGCGGGAATCGCAGCCAGCAGGCTGGCGAGCGCGTCGCGATCGCTCACGTCGCAAGCCTCGATGCGGACGTCCGCTCCCAGGGACTCAAGCTCCGAGCGCAGCTCCGCGGCGCCCTCGACTTCGGCGCCGCGCCGGCTTACCAGCAGCAGATGGCTCACGCCCTGCCGAGCAACGAGATGCCGGGCGGTGAGCGCTCCCAGCGCACCGGTCCCACCGGTGATCAGCACCGTGCCGGCGGGATCCATGGCGGGGGCGATACTCAGCACGATCTTCCCCGTGTGACGCGCCTGGGTCATATGGCCAAATGCCTCCGGCGCACGGCGCACGTCCCAGACCGCCACCGGCAGCGGCCGCAGCGCGCCGCGGCCGAAGAGATCGAGCAGCTCGTCGAGCATCGCGCGGATGCGCTCGCCGCCCGCCTCCATCAGGTCGAACGCCCGGTACATCACGCCCGGATGCGTCACGGCGATCACGCCCGGATCGCGGACGTCGGTCTTGCCCATCTCGATGAAGCGGCCGCCCTCCGCGAGCAGGTCGAGCGAGGCGTCCACGAGCTCCCCCGCGAGCGAGTCCAACACCACCTGCACCCCGCGACCGGCGGTCGCCTCCAGGAAGCGCTCCCTGAACTCGGGTGAGCGGGAGGACGCGATGTGCGCGTCGTCCAATCCCAGCTCACGCAGGGTCGCCCACTTCGACGGGCTCGCCGTCGCGAACACCTCGGCGCCCAAATGGCCGGCCAGCTGCACGGCGGCCATTCCCACCCCGCCGGCGCCGGCGTGCACCAACACCTTCTCGCCCGGCTTCAGCGCCGCCAGATCGACGAGCGCGTAGCAGGCCGTCAAGAACGCGGCCGGAACGGACGCGCCCTGCGCAAACGACCACCCCTCGGGCAGTCGCGCCAGCAGCTGGCGATCGGCGACCGCGACGGGGCCGAAGCCAGGAAACATCCCCATCACCCGATCGCCCACGGCGATATCGCCAACACCGGGGCCCAGCTCCAGCACGACGCCCGCCCCCTCGCTGCCGATCCTCGCCTCCTCCGGATACATGCCGAGGGCCAGCAGCACGTCGCGGAAGTTCAAGCCGCCCGCGCGCACCCCCACTCGCACCTGCCCCGCTCCGAGCGGCGCCCGCATCTCGGGCGCGGGCACCAGCGCGAGACCCCCCTGCGCTCCCCCCGCGCGTGTGTCGAGGCGCCACGCCCGCGCGCCGTCGGGCGCGGTGAGCAGCTCCGAACCGGACGACCGTCGCAGCCGGGGAGCGAACACGCTTCCCGCGCGCAGCGCGAGCTGCGACTCGCCGGCGCTCAGCGCCGCCGGCAGGGCCGCCCATGAGGCGTCCTGTCCGTCCACATCGACCAGCACGAACCGCCCCGGGTGCTCCGATTGGGCGGCACGCACCAAGCCCCAGAGCGGCGCCTGCGCCGGCGCCGAACGACTCTCCTGTGCGTGGACGCTCACCGCGCCTCTGGTGATCAACACGAGGCGAGACCCGGAGAGGCGCTCATCCGCCAGCCACGCCTGCAAGAGCTCCAGCGCGTGCCGGGCAAGCTCGTCCGCAACCCGCGGGATGCCAAGCGTCCGCGAGCTGTGGGCCGCCGCGATGTCGCAGCTCGCCAGCACCACACCGGGCGCGGTGCCCTCGCGATCGATCACCTCGCGCAGCGAGTCGAGATCTCCGTGCGGTTGGCACGCCTGGCCTGAACCCAGAGCCTCGGCGAGAGCCTGCGCCTGCGCCTGCGAGCCCACCACGGCCCACGTCTCTGCCGGCGGGCGCTCCTGCCCGGACCCGATCGCCAGCTCCGTCCACTCCATCTCGAACAGCGACCGCGCGGCGCGGCGGCCAGCCCGAGCCAGCTGCGGGTCGGCCGCCGCCTTGAAGGTCAACGATCGCATCGACGCGACGAGCGCCCCGCGCTCGTCGCACGCCACCATCGACACGGCCTCGGCGGCGGCGGGAGAGAGGCTCACGCGCAACGCCGCGGCGCCGCCGCCGTGCAACCGCACACCGCTGAACGCAAACGGCAGGCGCAAGCCGCCGCCGTCGCCCGCGCTCATGCCGGCACCGCCGTTGAGCTGCGCCACCATGCCCTGCATCGCGGCGTCCAACAGGACGGGGTGCACACCGTAGCCACCGGCCTGCGCCTGCTCTGACTCTCCCAGCGCGACCTCGCAGAGCAACTCCTCGCCGAGGCGCCAGGCGCCTCTCACGCAGGCAAACGCCGGCCCATATTCGAAGCCGAGCGCGGCCATCTCGCCGTAGAGATCGTCGACGTCCACCGGGACGGCCGCCGGCGGCGGCCAGGAGCCGCCGGCGAGCGAGGCCGCCCGCTCCCGCCAACCTTCGACCTCGGGCGAGGACGTCTGCGCCCGAGCTAGCACGCCGGTGGCGTGGCGGGTCCAGGCGCCATCCTCCCCGTCGGCGTCACCGTCGCCGTCGTCTGCCCGCGCGTAGATCTTCACCCTGCGGCTGCCGTGCTCGTCGGGAGACTCCACGGACAGCTGCAACTGCACGACCTCGTGCTCGGAGAGCACCAGTGGCGACTCGATGACGAGCTCATCGAGGAGCTCGCACCCCAGCCGGCCGGCAACGTGCAGCACGGCCTCGACGAACGCGGCGCCCGGCACGACGGTCGCGCCCGCCACCACGTGGTCGGCAAGCCAGCCGGGCGTCTGCGCAGACAGACGCCCGGTGAGCACCAGCCTGCCGTCCTCCGCAAACGGCACGGCCGCTCCCAGCAGCGGGTGCCCGCCGCCGCCGACACCGGCGGCCGCCCCCGCTCCCCCCGCGCCGAGCTGGTCGGCAAGCCAGTAGCGCCGGCGCTGGAAGGCGTAGGCCGGCAGCTCCACACGCCTTGCGGGCGAGTCGGCGAACACGCCCGCCCAATCCACATCCTTGCCCTTCACCCACAGCGACGCGATCGCCGCGAACAGCGAACGCGACTCGGCGACACCTTTGCGCAGCGTGGGAGTCACGTTGACCGGGCTGCCCTCGCCGGCCTGCTCAGCCGCGCTGGCCTGCTCAGCCGTGCCGGCGCCGTCCGTGCATTCCCGCACCATCGCGCTCAGCGCGCCATCCGGACCGAGCTCGAGGAAACTGTCGACTCCGTGGCCCACCATGCACCGCACGCCGTCCGCGAAGCGAACGGTTTCGCGCACGTGACGCACCCAGTAGTCGGGGCTGCGCAGCTCCTCCCCGCGTGCGAGCTCACCGGTGAGGTTGGAGATCACCGGGACCTGCGGCTCGCCGTAGTCGATCGCCGCCGCGACTTCGCCGAAGCGCTCGAGCATCGGCTCCATCAGCGGCGAATGAAATGCGTGGGACACCCGCAGGCGCTTGGTCTTGACGCCACGCTCCCGCCAGATCGCCTCCAGCCCGTGCACCGCCTCCTCCTCGCCCGATACCACCACCGAGCCCGGCGCGTTCACCGCCGCCAGCGCCACGCGCTCGGCGCCGCCGGCGAGCGCGTCGAGCGAGTCGCGGACCTCCGCCTCCGGCGCCCGCAGCGCGACCATCGCCCCGCCGGCGGGGAGTGCTCCCATCAGCCTTCCCCGCGCCGCCACCAGCCGGCACGCATCGGCAAGCGAGAAGACACCCGCCACGTGCGCGGCGGCGAGCTCCCCGACCGAGTGGCCGATCAAAAGATCGGGCTGCAGCCGCCACGCCTGCAAGAGCCTGTACAGCGCGACCTCGAGCGCGAACAGCCCTGCCTGCGTGAAGGCGGTCGCGTCCAGCAGCCGGCCGCCCCCCTCGCCGCTCGCCACGGACGGGCCACGCCGATCGTCGGCGTCCGCTCCGAAGACGACCTCGTGCAGCGAGCACTCCCCGAGATGCTCCTCCAGTTGCGCGCAGGCCTCGTCGAACGCCGCGCGAAAGACCGGGAACGCCGCATAGCATTCCCGCCCCATCCCCATGCGCTGGGAGCCCTGGCCGGTGAACAGGAACGCGAGCTTGCCCGTGCCGCCGCGACCGGACGTGCCGCGCAGAACCCCCGCCGCCGCGTCCTCGTTGCGCGCCAGCGCGCCGAGCCCGGCCAGCAGCTCGTCCCTTCCCTCCCCCACCAGCACGGCACGATCCTCCAGCATGGGGCGGGTCGCGAGCGAGAGCCCGACGTCGTCGAGCGTGACCCGGGGGTGGGCGGCGAGGTGCTGCTGCAGCCGCGCGGCTTGAGCACATACGGCGGCGGCCCCTCGCGCCGACAGCACCCACGGCCTCACCTCCGGCACGCCCGCCCGCGCAGGCGCGGCGGACGGGGCAACGGCGGGTGGGGCAACGGCAGACACCTCACCGGCGGAAGCGGCAACGGCGGGCGGCTCCTCGAGGACCACGTGGGCGTTGGTACCGCTGATGCCGAACGACGACACGCCTGCGCGCCGCAGCTCGCGCCCGTCTTCCCAGGGGGTTTGCTCCAGCAGCAGTGAGACCGATCCCACCGACCAGTCGACCTTGGTGGAGGGCCGGTCCACGTGCAGCGTGCGCGGCAGCACGCGATGGCGCATCGCCATCACCATCTTGATCACGCCCGCCATGCCGGCGGCGGCCTGCGTGTGACCGATGTTGGACTTGATCGAGCCCAGCCACAACGGCCGATCGCGCTCCCGGCCGTAGGCTGCCAGCAGCGCCTGCGCCTCGATCGGATCGCCAAGCGTGGTGCCGGTGCCGTGCGCCTCCACCGCGCCAACCTGGGCGGGCGAGAGCCCGGCATTCGCGAGCGCCTCGGCGATCACCCGCTCCTGCGAGGGCCCGTTGGGGGCCGTCAGCCCGTTGCTGGCGCCGTCCTGGTTGACCGCGCTGCCGCGCACCACCGCGAGCACGGGATGATTCAGCCGGCGGGCGTCGGCAACCCGCTCCAGCAGCAGGACGCCCACGCCCTCCGACCAGCCGGTCCCGTCGGCTGCCTCCGCGAACGGCTTGCAGCGGCCGTCGGGGGCAAGACCGCCCTGAGCGCTGAAGCTCGCGAACACCTCCGGCGTGCTCATCACCGTCACGCCTCCGGCTAGCGCCAGGTCGCATTCGCCGCAGCGCAGCGCTTGGCACGCCAGGTGCAGCGCGACGAGCGAGGACGAGCACGCCGTGTCGACGGTGACCGCCGGCCCCTCCAGCCCAAGCGTGTAGGCGATCCGCCCCGACACGACGCTTCCCGCGCCGCCGGTCAGCGCGTAACCCGCCAGTCCCTCCGACCGCGACACGGCCAGGGCGGCGCCATAGTCGTGGTACATCGAGCCGGCAAACACGCCGGTCCTGCTCCCGCGCAGCGCGATCGGATCGACGCCGGCACGTTCCAGCGCCTCCCACGCCACTTCCAGCAGCAGGCGCTGTTGGGGGTCCATCGCCAACGACTCCCGCGGGCTGAGGCCAAAGAAGTCGGCGTCGAACCGCGCGGCGTCGTGGAGGAAGCCTCCGTTGCGGCTGTAGCTCGAGCTCGGCCGACCGGGGTCGGGATCGCGGGCGCGCTCCACATCCCAGCCGCGATCGCGGGGAAACTCGCCGATCGCGTCGCGACCCGCGAGCACCAGCTCCCAGAGCTCGTCGGGTGAGGCGATCCCGCCCGGGTAGCGGCACCCCATCCCGACGATCGCGATCGGCTCGTCGAGCTTCGGCGCGGCGGCGGACAGGCTTGGGCGCTGCGCCGGCTCGCCCGACAGCTCCGCCAGCAGGTGTGCGGCGAGCGCTTCGGGCGTGGGATGGTCGAACAGCAGCGAAGCGGGCAGGCTCAGGTGCGTGAGCCCTTGCAGGCGGTTGCGAATCGCGAGCGTGCCACGGGAGTCCACCCCCAGCTCCCTGAACGCCCGCCAGCTCTCGACCTGCGACGGCGAGTCGTGTCCCAGCACCGCCGCCACATGGGCGCACACCGCTTCGAGTGCGATGGTGCCGTGCTCGGCGGCCGGGGCGCCCGCCAGGCGCCCCGCCAAGGGCGAGTCGGCGATCGAGATCCCGCCCCTGTGCTCGTCGTTTGCCGCCCGAGCCTCGCCAGCGGCCCGGCCCTCCCCAGCGGCCCGGCCCTCCCCAGCGGCCCGGCCCTCCTCAGCGGCCCGAGCTTCCCCTGGGTCGGCCTGACGCTGCTCCCCGGTACGTGCGCCGGCGCCCGCCGTCTCCTCAACCGCGACCGGCGCCAGCCAGTGGCTGGTGCGCTGGAACGGGTAGGTCGGCAGCCGCAGGCGGCGTGCCCCCGCCCGCGCGTTGACCGCGCCCCAATCGACGGGCACCCCCGCGACCCAGGCTTCGGCGAGCGCGCACGCGAATCGCCGCTCGTCGCCCTGGTTGCGAACGAGCGTCCCCAGCGCGGCGGTTCGCCGGCGCGCGCCGGCGTCCGCGCGAGCATCGTCGCGCTCGTCGAGGATTTCCTGCACACCGGTGGTCAGGACCGGGTGCGGGCTGACCTCGACGAACGCCGCTGGCGCGTCCGCGAGCAGGGTGCGGACTACCGGCTCGAACAGGATCGGCTGGCGGGTGTTGCGATACCAGTACTCGTTGGTCAGCTCGGCCGTGTCGAGCAGCCCACCGGTGACGGTCGAGTAGAAGGGCACCTCGCCCGATCGCGGGGCGATGTCGGCGAGCACTCCCAACAGCTCGTCGCGCAGCGGGTCGACCTGCGGCGAGTGCGACGCCACCGTTGCCGGCACAGCGCGCGCACGTACGCCCTCGCTCTTGCAGAGCGCGATCAGCTCGGAGAGCGCGTCGTGGTCGCCGACCACGCCGACCGAGCGGGGACCGTTGAGCCCTCCGAGCGAGATCCTTCCGTCCCATCGCTCCAGGCGCTCGGACACCCATGCGACGGGCGCCGCGATCGACACGACGCCGCCCTTTCCCACCAACGCGTTCAATGCGCGACTGCGCAGCACCACCACGCGAACGGCGTCCCGCAAGGAAAGCCCGCCGGCGACGTGCGCAGCGGCGATCTCTCCCTGCGAGTGGCCCACCACCGCGACCGGCTGCACCCCGCAGGCGCGCCACAGCTCGACCAGGCCAACCATGACCGCGAACAGAACCGGCTGGACGACATCGAGCCGGTCGAGCGTGGGCGCATGGCTTGCTCCCGCGAGCACGTCCAGCAGCGACCAGTCGACGTACTCCGCCAGCTCCTGCGCGCAGGCGTGGATCCGCTCGGCGAACACCGGCGAGCGCTCCAGCAGGCCCGACGCCATGCCCTGCCACTGTGAGCCCTGGCCGGGGAACACGAACACGGCGCCGCCCTCTCCGCTACCGGACGCCGAACCCTCGATCACGTTGGCCGCCGGCTCGACGCGGGCCAGCCGCCCCAGGCCCGCGATCAGCTCCTCGCGCGTCTCGCCGACGATCACCGCTCGGCTTTCGAACGCGGTGCGGCCGACGGCGAGCGTATGGCCGACGTCGACCGCGCCCAGCTCGCGCTCGAGCTCGAGGTGGCGCTCGAGCTGCTGTGCGCGAGTCCGCAGCGCGGAGTCGCCGCGTGCGGAGAGCACCCAGGCGAGCGTGCCGCTCCCGAGCGGCTCACCCGCGGCGTGCGCGACCGGGCGTGAGCGCGTCGCCACGTCGGTGCTCGCGTTGGGCGAGTGCGACTCGGCCGGCGCCTGCTCCGGCGAGGGGGGCTCGGCCAGGAGCAGGTGGCAGTTGGTTCCCCCAACGCCAAACGCGCTGACACCCGCGAGCAGCGGCCCCTCCGCGCGCGGCCACGCACCGAGCTGGCGCTGCACGCTGAGCCGCAGCTCGTCGAGTGGAATGTCGGGGCTGGGCGTCTGGAAGTTGAGGCTCGGCGGGATCTCGCGGTGGTGGATGGCGAGCGCCGCCTTGATCAGCCCGAGGACGCCGGCGGCCGCCTCGAGATGCCCGATGTTGGTCTTCACCGAGCCGACCAGCAGCGGCTCGCGCGCCGGTCGGCCGGCTCCCAGCGCGGCGCCGAGCGCCGCCGCCTCGACGCGGTCGCCAAGCCTTGTCCCCGTACCGTGCAACTCGACGTACTGCACATCCGCCGGGTCCACATCCGCGCGGCGACAGGCGAGCTGGAGAACCTGCTCCTGCGCGTGCGGGCTTGGCGCCGTCAGGCCGTCGCCGCCACCGTCGTTGTTGACCGCGCCGCCGCGGATCACGCAGTACACGCGATCGCCGTCTCTACGTGCGTCCGCCAGCGGCTTGAGCAGGATGACGGCGCCGCCCTCGCCCCGGACGTAGCCGTTGGCGCGGGCGTCGAAGGTGAAACAACGGCCGTCGGGCGACAATCCTTCGAAGCGAGACGCCACCACGTAGCTGTGCGGCGACAGGTTCAACTGCACGCCGCCCGCGAGCGCCAGCTCCGACTCCCCGCGGCGCAGGCTCTCACAGGCAAGGTGCACGGCGACCAGTGATGCCGATTGGCCGGTATCCACGGTGAGGCTGGGCCCGCGCAGGCCGAGGGCGTAGGAGATGCGGTTGGCGATCACGCTTCGGTGCAGTCCGGTCAGTGCGTGACGCGTGACTGCTTGCTCGCCCCGGGCGTGCAGCAGGTCGGCGTAGTCGCTGGCGATGGCGCCCACGAACACCCCTGTCTGGCCACCGCGCAACCGCGCGGGGAGCACGCTGGCATCTTCGAGTGCCTCCCAGCCGAGCTCGAGCATCAGGCGCTGCTGCGGATCCATCGCGTCCGCCTCGCGCGGGGAGATGCCAAAGAAAGCCGCGTCGAATAGCTCGACATCTTCCAGAAAGCCGCCTCGCGCGGCCACCGCCTGCGCGTCCGCGGCGAGTGTGCGCCGCTGCGCCGGCATCTCCGCGACGGCCTCCACTCCCTCGCGCAGCAGGCGCCAGAAAGCAGCCACGTCGGGTGCGCCCGGCGCCCGGCACGCGATGCCGATGACCGCGATCGCCTCACCGGCCGCGGTCGCCTGCGAGCTTTCCCTCGTCCGCTCACGGGCGAGGGTCGGTCGCCTCAGATTCCAGCGCCTGCTCATCCGAGTTTATCGACCACCCTCCCCGCCGTGGCGCCGATGGCAATCACACCCACGTGTCAGGCGTCGAACCGCCAGCCCAATTTTTGTCACGTCAACCAGCTCCCCCGACGAGCAGCGTCCGCGTATTAAAGATTTCGAGATGCGCGGCACAAAAGGTGAATCCTTTTACCGCCCCACGAGATCTTAAACCTCGGAGGCGACTTTGGGAGGGCTTTCACATGCCTATGTGGCATACCGGGGCATCATCGATGCACCAGGTTGTCCCATGCGCGACGAACTGCCCAGCCCGGTTTGACGCGCCCTCCCCCGTCCCACTATCCTCGGTTTGGTGCCCAGTCTTGCGGCTGCTCTCACTCCCCGGCGCGCCCGGATACTCCTGGCTGCGGCCGCCGTCGTGGTGGCGGCCGCAGCCCTGTTCGGCGCAGGGCTGATCAATCACCTGAGCCCGCTGGGAATCACCAACCCGAGCTCCGAAAGCACGCAGGCCGACGCACTCGTCGCGCACGGCACCGGCTACGAGTCGCCGCCGGGCATGATCGCGCTGCTCAACCTGGGGCCGCCTGGCCACCACCCCAAGAAATCGACGGCCGCGCTCATGGAAGGGCTGGCGCGCGGGTTCAAGGTCCACAAGCTCCAGGCAGCGATCGAACGTGACCCCGACGTGGGCGAAGCGCAGAGCGCGCTTGACGTCGGCAGCGCGGTCATCTCCCGCAACCAAACGCTCAATTATCTCACCGTGCGCTTCCGCCCGGGCTCAGAACTGGCCCACTCCCAGGACGCGACCCGGCTGGCCAATCGCCTGCACCACTGGCCCGGGCTGAAGCTCGGCGGCGCCGACATCGGCGCCCCGCAGTCCAACGAAGTGCTCGAACAGGATTTGCGCCACGCAGAGATGCTCTCGTTCCCGCTGCTGCTGCTGCTCGCGATCTGGTTCTTCCGCGGGCTGGTCGCGGCATTGCTGCCGGTGGTGCTGGGCGCCACGGCGATTGCGCTCACGCAAGCCGGCCTGCGCGCGACCACATACTTTCTCCCGATCTCCGGCCTGGCAATCGGCATCATCACGTTGCTCGGTCTCGGGCTGGCGATCGACTACAGCCTGCTGATCGTCTCGCGCTTCCGCGAGGAGTTGGCCAGAAACCCCGACGTGCACGCGGCCGTCATCCGCGCGATGGCCACCGCCGGTCGCACGGTGTTGTTCAGCGCGTCAACGGTGATTGTGGCAATGGCCTCGCTGCTGGTGCTGCCCCAACAGGTTTTCTACTCGATGGGCCTCGGCGGGATGCTGACAGCGCTGCTGGTGGCCCTCGCCGCACTCACCATCCTGCCGGCGCTGCTGTTGGTGCTGGGCCCGCGCGTCAACGCGCTCTCGCCGAGTTGGTTGCAGCGCTCGGCCAGCACCATCGCCAGGCCGGTGCTGGCCGGCCGTTGGTACCGGCTGGCCACCGCTGTGATGCGGCGGCCGGTGATCGTTGCGACGTGCGCGAGCGCGCTGTTGCTGATCCTCGCCGCGCCGCTGCTGGGCATCAAGTTCGCCGCGATCGGCTCGGCCTCGGCGCTGCCGACCTCCACCAGCACGCGCCAGGTCAGCGACACGCTGCAAGCCAAGTTCAAGCTCGACCCCGAACACGTGATCGAGGTGGTGACCGCCCACGCCACCAGCAGCCAGCTCAGCCACTATCGCCAGGCGCTGGAACGTCTTCCGGGCGAGGCCGCGCACACGTCCTTTCAGCACTACAAACGGCATGTGGCGGTGATGTACGTCGCACCCGAGGGTGAAGCTTCCGGTGCTCAGGCGCAGCAACTGGTGAGGCGCATCCGCGACCTGCCGGTGCCGTTCGAGCGCAAGGTCGGCGGGCCCGCCGCCAGCTACCTCGACATGAAGGCGACAATGAGCAGCAACCTGCTGCTGGTGTTGCTCGTCGTCACGCTCACCACCGGCCTCGCCGTGTTCCTGCTCACCGGCTCGGTGGTGCTGCCACCCAAGACGGTGCTGATGAACACGCTCACGGTCGCGGCCGCGCTCGGGGTGTTGGTGCTGGTGTTCCAGGACGGCGATCTGCACGCGGTGCTGGGGTCTTCCTCGACCCTCGGCTCGATCGCCGTCATCCAGCCGGTGCTGCTGATTGCGATCGCATGGGGCCTCTCCACCGACTACGGGGTATTCCTGATCGACCGCATCCGCGAGATCCACGAGGGCGGTGCCAGCAACGAGCAGGCGATCGCGCTCGGCTTGGAGCGCACCGGGCGGATCACCACCACCGCGGCGCTGCTGCTGTGCGTGGCGATCGGCTCGCTGGTCACCTCCCGCCTGCCCAACGCCCGTGAGCTGTCACTGAGCGTGGTGACCGCAGTGCTGATCGACGCAACCATCGTGCGGGCTCTGCTGGTGCCGGCACTGATGCGCCTGCTGGGCGAGGCCAACTGGTGGGCGCCCGCGCCGCTGCGCAAGCTGCATCGCCGGCTTACGCGCCGGTCGCTGCCGTGGGAGGCCACCGTCACGGCCCAGCAGCCACCGGTGACGCAGCCGGTGGGCCAGCAGCCCGCGCCCGAACGCGTCGGCTGAGCCGAGCGCCCGCGTCGGCGCATTCAGTCATTCGACGTACTTGCCCTTCAGGTTGACAGTGAGCTTGTAGGTTCGGCGATTCAACGTGCCCGACACGGTGATCCCGAAGTTCCGGGCGCCCGCGAGTTCTTCGGTGCCGCGGACGCTCAAGATCCGCCCGGTGAAGTATGACTGCGCACCCGACACGTGGTAGTTGCCGGTGCTGTTGCCCTGCACTGTGCCCTTGCGGTGCCCTTTACCCATGTGGCCGTTGTTGTAGATGCTGAAGTGCGACAGCGCCTGCGAGCCATTGCGCAGTGTCAGGCTGAAAGACATGACGCCGCTGATCTGGCCGGTCACCTCCTGGCCGTTGGCGGTGATCGTGTTTCCCTGAATATTGGAGACGTTCAGCACCATCGTCTGGTTGAGCTGCTCGGGCTTGGGCGCAGCCGCCGCGGCGGCGGGTTGCCGGTCATGGGCCGCGCGCGCGGGAGACGCGGCGACACCGATCGACGCGGCGCCCACGGCGCCTGCGCATGCGACTGCACCGAGAGCCAGGCGGCGCCCGCGAGCTGCGCTTGACATGTTCTTGAGACTCACAACAGACCTCCTTGAGTTTGATTGCGCTGATACTCGCACCTCCGTTGCGGCCGTCGTCCGCCCGGCATCGGACGCCGCGGCCTGCGGACAGGCGCAGGAGCGACCCGACCCAACGGTCGTTGCGCACCCACCGGCGCGCGACCCTCACGCCGCGTCGATGTCATGACGTCGTGACAAATGCGGTTGGGCACGACGTCTGGCGGCGCGCTTGCCGGCGACGTGCTCGCCACCTCAGCGCCCGCGGCGCACGGCGGACCCGCCATGGGCGTGCTTGCGGGCACCACCGCGGGGCGCTGCGCGCTTGTCGTGCGCGCGGCCGGCCGAGCACCCGCTGGCGACGGCAAGCTTGGTCGTGTGATGGAGATGCGCTCCAGCTTGTGCCGTGAACGAATAGCCGACCGTGACGGGATGCTTGCAGAGGTCGGTGTTGGCGCCGAGTACCGAGTGGGGGCCGCGAGGAAGGTTGATCAAGACCGAGGAGAGCGGCACGTCGGGCAGCCCTTCGAATAGGGCGGTGGTGACGCCATGCTTGGAGATCGAGAACTGGCCGGCCAGCTGATACGTGATGCCGTCACCCGCCAGCATCATCTCCAGATGCGGCAACAGCCCTGCGCCGCTCACGAGGTAGATGTTCCCGGCGAGGGGGCTGGGAAGGATCTTGGTCGTCACCCGAGCGCTCCCCACCACCGCGCTCGCCGGACACTGAGCCGGGCCCTGCGCGAACCGCCCGGCGTTGCAGGTCTGTTGGATGGTGCTGAGGCGGGCACGCACCTGACGGGGCAGTTCCACGACGACCTTGCCGAGGTTCGCCTGCGTTTCGGCGGGGTAGGCGATCGCCAGTTTGAGCCCGACGCCATCCGTCCTCGAGGCGGGCGCTTCCGTGGTGGCGGCGAGCGTCGGCGTGAACGCGAGGCTCGCGCAGCCGACAACCTGAAACGGCGTCGACAACAGGACACTCGCGCCGGCCCTCGAGCCCACCGTCGCCGTTACCTGTTGCGCGGCACAGTTGGTGGGGTTGGCCATGAAGCCCGGGACCGTCGTCAGCTCGACGCTCTTGATCCGCAGCGGCACCCCGTCGAGGATCGTCGGGAAGGGTTCCACTGAGATCGACACGCTGGCCGTTGCCAGGTCGATCGCGATCCCCCCGCGCACCACGACAGTGCCCAGATTGAACGGACCGGCCACCGCCGACATCACGATCACGATGCCGTACGGATCGCCGCGAAAAGGTCCGGTGAAATACACATGGCCGCTGAGGTAGTTGGGGGTCGGGCCCGCCCCGTCGCCCACCGTGATCGTCCCCACCTCACTGGCCGCCGGGCACGCGCCGGTCACGGCTTCGCTTTCGCCGCAGTGCGCAACGGAGACGATGTTCGCCAGCAGGCCGGGCGGCAGGGTGACGCCGAAGTTCTGCAGGTACTGCTGCCCGTCGGTGCGCGTCAGCTCCATCGCGAAGGCGCTCGGGTGGCCGGCCACGGCGCTGGTGGTGCCCGCTTTGAGCGAGGGCGTGAATTGCCCGCCGCATGCTTCGTCGATCGCGAAGCTGTTGGAGCGAGCGACCGGCCCACCGGATTCGGGAGCCGAGTAAGAGGTCAGCGCAGCGGTCGCTTCGAACACGCCGCAGGCGGCTGGAGTGGCGAGTGTCGCCCGGGGTCCGCCCGAGAGATCGAGGTTCAGCGCCGTGATCGGCAACTGCGGTGCGTCGCTCAGCGTGAACGTCAACTGGCCGTCGCTGGATCGCGCGCGAAGCTGGCCGGGCAGCTTGATCTCCAGCCCGTCCGCTTCGCCGACGAGGTAGACGCCGAGCACGCCGTCGAACGGGTCGGGCGGCTGGGCGATGTAGATCGCGCCCCGCATGGGCTTCGAAAGCAGCGGCGATTGCACTTCGAAGGAGCCCGCCCTCGATTCGTTGGGGCAGTCGGCCGGGCCTTCTTCGTCGAGCCCGACCTGCGCGGGCGTACAGCCGCCGAGCCCGCCGGCCGTTGCGGGATTGATCGAGATGCCGGCGGGCAGGGCGACTTCGACATCCCGCAAGCTCGCCGACCCCAGCGTGCTGGGGTCGTTGTTGTACGGCATGCCCACTTCGATCGCCATTCCCGTGGGGGAGTCGGCGTCCGCCGATTCCGGCCGGACCGTGACGGTCGGATCGAATTCGAGCTGTTCGCAGCCCGACAGGTGGCCGGCCGTCGTCGACTGCCGTAGGAAGGCGCCCGGCGCTTCCCAGGAGTCCACCGCGACGTTCGCGGTGAGCGGCTCGGCGCACGAGCTGGGCATCGTCAACAGTGGCTCGACCGGCGCGCCGGTCGAGCAGCTTCCTTTCGATGTGCCGGTTTCTTCTTCAAGGCATTCGCCGCGAAACGGATTGTGGCTGGGATCGGCGGGTACCCCCCAGATCGTCACCGACACGCCGGTGATCGGCAGCACCTGAGCCAGGTTGTGCTGTTCCACCGTCAGGGCGTATTCGCCCGTGCTGCGCAGCTGCGCGTTCACCACCGCCGGAGCGATCCCCATCGCCCCGAACTGCGCGGCGTGGCCGGGGGCGGGAGCGAGATTCGTGAGCGGCTCGGTGTTGGTGACAACCGGTGAGTGCACCGTGATCACGCCTATCTGCGTGTCCGACGGACAGTCGTTGTGCAGCAGGACGCTCTCGTCGAATACCACCATCGGGCACTGCGGCACGGCGCTGGCGTTGCCGATCAGGCCGGGTGGCAGCTGCATGTCGATGTCCTTGACCGATCCTTCGGGCTCCAGCTGGAATTCCGAGTTGAGGAAGGTGTTGAATTCCTCGCTGATCGTCACCTGGTAGGGGTGTGAACCGGCCTGGAAATCGGGCGGGCCGGGCGCTTCGGCGGTTTCGGGAGTGCTCGCGGGCGGCTGCTGGTAGGACACCTGAAACGACTTCAAGCCAAATGCCGCGGAGGCCGCCGCCGGCATCGAGGCGCAACCGACGATGACCAGGCACGCGCCGAGCAGCCACCGCAGTGAACGCCGGCCGATCATCTCGACCCTCCTTCCCGCGCGGCGGCGGGATGGTTGACCTTCAGGGAGTGCCGCACCGCTCGTCGCCCGCGGCCGTCTCGGCGCCCGCCGTGGCTCCCGCGGGAGCTTTTCGCCTTGCGCGCAGAGTGCCGGGCGCTGCGCTTGTGGGCGCTGCGCTTGTGCGTCGACTTTTTCGGGTTTTTCGGTTTTTTCGCCTTCTGCCCGCCGGCCGGAGCCGGGTCGGCCGGCGGCGCGGGAAGCGCTTCGGCGCTCTGAGCTTCTTCAGTGGCGATCGTGGCCGGTGCCGGCGGAGCGCTCACTGGACCCCTGCACCCTTCGCCCGAGCATTCCGCTGGTGAATTGGCAGCGGGAAAGCCGCCGTCGACCCGCGCGTCGTACATGTCCGAGTGCTCGTCCTGATCTTCGGGGACGAGCGGCGAGCGAGTGGTGAAGAACACGTCGTCGCCGTTGGCGCTGGCGTCGGCCAGCGTGGAGTCTTCGTCGCTGGTGCCCGAGGAGATCAGGTGGATGGCGCCGTTCTCGTACTCATAGACGTTCTGCTTGCCGTTGCTGGCCGCCGGCAGCAGCGCATCCTTGCTGTCGAAGAAGAGACGCTGCCCGTCTTCGGAGAGATAGCGCGGGAGGCGTCCGGTATCGCGCGCCGTGGGCACGCTCGCGGGCCCGATCGGCTGCTCACCACTGGGGTTGCACGACGCGCACCGCAATTCGTCGGCGCCTGCGTCGTAGAGGAACACCTCGGCATCCGCTTCGCCGGTGTTGAGATCGGTGTTGTCGTAGCCGGTGAGCGGCGTCTGCGATACGAACGCGAGATAGCCGCCGTCGCCCGTCACCCGCGCCGTCCGTTCTTCGAAGTTGTCCGTCCAGTCGTCGCTGTCCGCTGAACTGAGCGTGGCGATGAACGTGATCGCGCCGCCGCGCGCCAGGTAGAGGTTCTCGCCACCAGGGCTCGGCTGTCCCGCGCCGGGGCGGCCGTTGCTCGTGAGGCTGGCGCTGGCGACGAAATACACGCTCGCGCCCCCTTCGCCGATGCCGAGCACCCCTTCCACACCGGGATCCCCGCCGGCGTCGGGGGTGAGATCGGTCAAGCGACCATCAGCGACGCTGTATTCATACAGGCCGCCGTTGTCTTCGAGAGCGTTGGTGAGCGCAGTTTCGTCGATGAAGAACGCTTTCGAGCCGTCCGGCGTGGCAGCCATGAACCGAGCCGTCCCTTCGCCGAGCGAGGGCGTGCGCTGCGAGGCGTTGAGCTTCACCGTGGTGGTGGCGTCTTCGCGCACATACAGCTGGTTGTTGCCGTCGATCCAGAAGATCCGCGAGCCGTCGGCCGACATCGAGTTGGGCAGTGGATTCGCCTCGCCGCCGGGCCCCGATGCGCTCGCCGCCGCCACTTCGCCGGGGCCGGGCAGCACGCTGACGAGCCGCAAGGGAGCGCCGAGCGTCCATTCGTACACGCTCCAGGCGCCCGACGGCGCGCCGGGCGTGAGCGCTTCGTGGGCTTCGAAGACCACGTGGCTCAGATCGCTGGAGGCCCCGATCGCCGTCACACCGTACGATTCGGCCCCCGCGTTGGCGGGCGTGCCGTCGTCGATCAGCTGGTAGGCGTTGCTGCCCCCTTCGCCGCGATAGAGGTTTTCGACTTCCGGCGGCGCCCCCCGTGTGAGCGACGGATGCTTCCAGGAGAAAACCCATGCCGTCAATTCGGGAGTGAAGAGGTGAAATGGCGCCAGCCCGGCGAATTCAAAGTGTTCCACCCCCGCCACCGGCGGTGAGAGGGCGTGCGTGGTCCAGCCGGACGGACCGCGCGTCGAGAGATATTGCGTCGTGAGAGCCGCGCCCCGCGCGTCGCCGAAGCTGGTGGACGAGGCATAGGTGATCGCCGAGCCGCTCTCCGAACTCTGGCCGAACGCGTTGGGCGACGGGGTCAGGAACGCGCCGCCGCCGCCGACGTCGCCGCCGTTCTTGTCGGGCGGCGACACCATCTCGTAGACCCTGTTGTCGGGCAGCGAGAAGGCTTCGCCCGGCGGATAGGTGGTGAACTGGGCGGCGCTCGCGGTGACCGTGCCGAGCGCGTTGGTGGCCGCGAGGCGGAAGTAGTAGGTGGTGTTCGGCTGCAGGTTCTCGACGCGCACCGTCACCTTCTGCGTGCTCGTGGCGGCGGCCAGCGTCGCTTCGGGCAGCGGCGCCCGCAGACCGTACGCCGGAGTCGTGCCGTATTCGAACTGGTAGCCGGTCGCGAGATCTTCGGTACCGATCTTGGCCGTCAGATCGGCGGCCGTGGCGGTCACGTTGGCGGCTGCCTCCGCTTCGATGTTCACCGGGGGGGCGGTGGTGAGCGTCGTGTCGGGGCCGTCGGTGGTGCCCAACGAGTTGACCGCCACCACCCGGAAGTGATACGTGGTGCTGGCGCTCAGCCCGGAGATGGCGACTTCCGCGCTCTGCGCGGCGTCGGATTCGCCGATGTCGGTACCGGGCGGTGCCGGCAGCGTGGAGCCATAGGCCGTGGTTGGTCCGTATTCGAAGTAGTAGTGAGTGTCGGAAAACTCCGGATTCACCGACGCCTGCAGCACCGCCGCCGCCGATGTGACGTTCGCGTCCGCCTCGCTTTCCACCGCCGGCGCACTCGGCGTGGCCGTGGTGAACGTCGCGTCGGGGCCGTCGGTGGTGCCCAACGAGTTGACCGCCACCACCCGGAAGTGATAGGTGGTGCTCGCCGCGACTCCCGCGAGCGCGACTTGCACGTTGCTGAACGCGTAGTTGGACCCGATGTCGGTGCCGGGCGCAAGCGGGATCTGCGTGCCGTACGCGGCGGTCGGACCGTATTCGAAAAAGTACTTGGTGTCGAGCCCGTTGGCGTTGATCGTAGCTTCCAGGGTCGCGGCGGTGGAGGTGACGCCCGTCGCGGTCTCGCTGCCCGGCAGCACCGCCGGGGGCGCGGGAGCGGGCGGCACGAACACGGCCACGCGGCTGTCGGCTTCGTCGACCACATACAGCGCTCCGTGCGCGCCTGCCCCAGCGAGCATGGCGCTGGGGTTGTACGCCATCTGCCCGCCCTGCCCAAGCGTTCCCGAACCGAAGTTGCCGAGCGATTCGGCGGCCGGGCCCCACTCATCGATGCTGGAGCCGAGATCGACGTACAGGTCGTTGCTGGCTTGATCCACGCCGAGACCGGAGCTCTGGTTGCTGTCCACCTCCACCGGGGCGCCGCCGGCGCGCGCGGCGGCGGTCCACTTTTCGGTTTGACCCGTGCCGCGGATCAGATACACATCGCCGGCGCTGTCCGCGGCGATCCCATGCGTTTCGCCGTAGGTGTCGTTGAACTGACTGATCAGCGCGCCGCCGCCGCTGAACTCGTAGACGACGTTGGCACCGCCGTCAAGGACCCACAGGTTGCCTTCCCCGTCGGTCGCCACGCTGGTGACGGCCTGAAATGTGTTCCCGGCGGAAGGACCGGTGATCGTGCCGAGTAACGCGCCCGACGGGCTGAACTCGTCGATCACCCTGTTGGCGCTGTCGCCCACGTACACGTCCCCCTGGTTGGGGCCGCTCGCGCTGTCGACCGCGATGCTCGTGGGAGCAGCGAGCTGACCGGCGCCACTGCCGGGGAGGCCGGCGCGGCAGCCGCTGGCGCATACCTCGAGTTCGCTTTTCCCGTCGGCGACGCCCCAGCCCCACGCGGCGAGAAATGTGCCGGCCGCGTCAAACTGCTCCACACGCGCGTTGTCGGTGTCGGCGACGTACACGTCTCCGCTCGTGGGATCGAGCGTGGTCTGGTCGACGCCGATCCCGCTCGGAGCGGCGAATTGGCCATCGCCCGTGCCCTGAGCGCCAAACGTGGTGGAGAGATTCAATTCGGCGTGTGCAACCGTCGCTCCCAGCGTGAGAAGCATGAGGCACGTGGCGCCCACGCCGAGCGAGCGCGACACACAGGCGCGCAATGCAACAGTTGTGCGAGCGAAGACCATTCCGTCACTTCCCGCCCCGGCCGCGCCCACGTGCCCGGCCGTGTCCCGCGGCCCGGCTGTGCCCAGCCGAATCGGGGCATGCAAGCCTGGTGGTGGCTTCGGTGTAGGTGCCGTCGGCGAACCCGAGCTTCACCGCGAACGGGAAGCCGTCGGGCGGACAGGTGGCTGGCACGGCCAGGCCCCTGGGGTGATAGCGCACCGCCCTGCCGTTGACATACTTGACATACTCCAGCCCGCGCGGGGCCAGCGTGACCGTAATTTCGGTGAGCGCCGCGGGCGGGGTTCCGGGGACGCCCACTGTGGGCGGGACCGTCACGCCGATCAGTGTGCTGAGCGGGTTGCTGACGCCCGTCATGACGCCGTCGAAGAGGAGTTCCGCGACTACCGCGGACTGGCCTTCGGCGAAGAAGAAGAGTCGTGTTTTTTCGTTGGATGACGGCGCCATCAGCACCGTGACGGACACCGGCACTTCGATCTCTTCGGAGCCCTCGGCGTCCAACATCACGGCTTGCCCGCTTCCCATGACCGCTTCGGGTGGACAGCCCGCCAGGCCGCCGGCCTGCAAGGTGTCACGCCCGCAAACCGACAGGCCCAGCTGGCTGCCTGACAGCCCCATGCTGGCGGGCATCCGCAGCGCCAGGCTGGTCGCCGCAGATGGAACGCCGCCCGTGGTGGAGCCAACGTGGATGGCGAACGTGAACGCGGAGTTGACGCCAAGCCGGTAAGGGGAGAACCCGACCGTGAGCTTCGCCGTCTCGGCCGCTTTCGCGCTCGCGAGCGGCATCGCCGCCAGCAGCGCGGCGGTAAGCGCGACCAACAGCAGGCGCCGGCGCGCAAGCGAGCGGCCATCGCCGGCGAGCGCTGCGATGCTGCGCGGCGACCGGCGGCGGCCGGTCACCGGACCTCCCCAACCCCAGCGATGCCAAGCGGGCGGCTCGTGCCCCGCGGCAGCGGCACCTCGCCGCCACAGTGCGGGCAGATCACCTGCGCCACCGCATCGTGCGAGACGTGCGAAGGTGCCACCGCTGCGCGCGAATCGTGTGAGACTTGCGCCGCGGGCGCCGGTGCAGCCTGCTCGCGGTGAGCACGCTCTGCGCGCAGCGCCGCGCGCAGGTCGGCCACCGTCAGCCGCTCGGCCGCCACCAGGTCCAGCCACCGCTCCTGCTCGGCGAGGCTCAGCCCCGCTACCGCCGCGTGATGGCACCAGGTGAGCGAAGCGCGGCGTCGCGGCGGCGGGAACTGCGACGCCATCCAGGCCATGTTGCGCAGACTGCCCGCGTCGTACCCGGTGATGCGAGCGGCTTCGGCGTACTTCTGACCCCAACGAAACCCCCCGTACAGCAGCCAGTCTCCCAGCCACCACTGGCCCCCCCGCCCGAGCACACCGAGCTTGCGTCCTGCCTGAACCCAGGTTGGGTGGTCGAGCTCGCACTGCGGGTCCCAGAACACTTTGAACGACCCCGCGTCCAGCCGCTCGCGATCGTTGGAGAGAGCGAGCGCGCCGCGGGGCGGCGAAGGCGACAGAACGGACATTGGCAGATTGGTGAAATTACCTGGAGGAGGATTGCAACCCGGGCGGCGACCGAAAGTGTGAGCGTCAGCGGTAGGGATGCGGAAGAAAAAGCCCGATGGGGCTGCTGGATTTTGGGTAATGCAACAAGATGACGAGCGACTATTTGATGGGTGAAGCTGGAGACTGAAAGGTCTATCACCGGGCAACAACCGGGTGGTGGGCCGAAGTGGCATATGGGTCCGCCGGCGATGGGCCACATCGGCTCGCGGCGAGCGCGGTGGTCTACTCGACCGTCGCCCCCTGCTCTCGCGGCCGCTCGGCACCGGCCGCCACCCCAAGCTCCTCCAAGCGGAGCACCACCTCCAGCTCGGCGTGGCATAACCGCAACTGGCGGCCCAGCCGCGTCTCGACGGCCCGCAGCCGCCGTTCGACCGTGTGGCGGTCGATCGCGAGCTTGGCCGCCGCGGTGGCCGCATTGCAGCCAGCCGCAAAGTAAGCTCTCAGTGTCTCGCGCGTCACAGAGCTGCCGAGCGATGGCAGGTAGATGCCGACCAGCGAGCGGGCGAGCGACTGGTTTTGGAGCACCAGCGCCATCAGCGCGTGCGCGGCGAAGCGCGTCATCGGCGCCGGCTCACGCATCGCCACCAGCAGTACCGCCCGCGCTTCCTGATGGGTGAGACACCAGCCGGACAGCCCCTCCTGCGGCTCCCCCAGCACCAGCGAGGCCTCGCCGCACTTCGCGGGAACGAGGATCCGTTCAACGCGCGCCATGTCCAGCGGGCGTGGCCCGCCAATCCAGGCCCACACCGAGCTTTCCTCCGTCGACACGACCAACAGCTGACGCCGCAGCTCCCCGGCGAGGTCGCGCACGACCCGGTGGGCCCGCGCACCGCTGGCGATGATGCCCAGATGCCAGGCACCGTCCAGCTCGTAGTCGAGTTCGGTCGTATCCGGGCGCTCCCCGGCCAGCAGGCGCTGCACGAGCTCGGCATGACACTCCTCGCGCGAGCGCTCGATCCGTTCGCGCTCCTGCCTGTGCTCGTCGGCGACCGCGGTCATCATGCGCTCCAGCACCGCCTCCTGCGAGGTGCGCAGGTGGCGTAACGCCGGCCCGTTGGAGGAGAGGCCACAGCGGTGAGCCTCATCCATCACGAACGCTCCCAGCACCCGATGGCCGCCCAGGTAGCGCAGCATGATCGTGTCGACGCTGATGTTGCGGCGCGCCGCCCGGCGAGCCTGCGCGATCGCCACCGACGGGATCGGGGCGCCCGGGCCGTCGGGGTCTTCGATCTCGCTCAGCGACAAACTGACGGCGGCGGCGACCGTTTCGCGCAGCCCTGCCTGGTAGTTGGCGTCTTCGCCGGGTTGGACTTCGAACATGCCGCTGACGCGAGCGACGATCGCATCCTCGATCTCCCGTTGGCGTGCACGCAGACGCCGGATCAGCGCACCGCGGGCCTGCTCGACCGCCGCGCGTCCGTCACGCCGCATGGCCGTCAGGCCACCGCCGACTCTCGGTGAGACCGCGTCCTGCGCTCCGCTGCTCATCACGCTGCTCACCGGGCCACCTCCCCGTTCTCCGCTTGACCGGACCTCGCTCGATTAATTCGGCTGATGCGTAGGCCATTGTGGTTTGTAAGCAAGGGGCCTGTCAACCCACAGATAAAAAAACCGCATCCAAGAGTTACCTCGCCCCTAACAAATCGGACAAATCGAACGGAAAGCGACAAAGCGCCGCGCAATCCCGTCTGCCGGCCGGCCGGGCCGGCGACCGGCGGGGCCTGCAGAGCTGTATCGTCCGCAGCACCAACCGCCATCGTCAACGAAAGGTCACGCCGCACATGCCACCGCTCATCACCCGCGAGGAGGCGCTTCGCCTGGGCGAGATCGACGACCATGCCGAGATCGAGGCGCTCGTGCAGCGCGCCTGGGAGGCCCGCGTGGAACGCTTCGGCGACTCCACCGACATGTGCTCGCTGGTGAACGCCAAGTCGGGCGGCTGCGCCGAGGACTGCGGCTTCTGCGCGCAGTCGCGGTTCGCCGATGCCGAGACGCCCATGCACCCGATGATGGAGCCCGAGCAGATCCTCGAGCACGCGCGTGCTGCGGAGGCGGCGGGGGCCCACCGCTTCTGCATGGTCACCCAGGGACAGGGGCTGTCCAAGCGCGACTTCGCCAAGATCTTGGACGGTGCGCGCCTGGTGGCCGAGCACACCAACCTCAAGCGATGCGCTTCGATCGGGCACATGTCGTCCGAGCGGGCACAGGCGCTGAAGCAGGCGGGCATCCAGCGCGTGCACCACAACGTCGAGACCGCCTCCAGCTACTACGAGGAGGTGACCTCCACGGTGCGCTACGAGGGCCGGCTGCGCACGATCCGGGCGGTGCGCGAGGCCGGCTTGGAGACGTGCGTGGGCGGCATCCTCAACCTCGGCGAGAGCCGCGCGCAGCGGGTGGAAATGGCGTTCGAGCTGGCGGCCATCGACCCCACCAGCGTGCCCATCAACCTGCTCAACCCGCGGCCCGGCACGAAGTTCGGCGAGCGCGAGCTGATGGACCCGTGGGAGGGGGTCAAGTGGATCGCGATTTTCCGGCTGATCCTCCCCGAAGCGCTGTTCCGCGTGTGCGGCGGGCGCGTGGAGAACTTCGGCGAGCTGCAGCCGCTGGCGGTGAAGGCGGGGCTGAACGGCGTGATGATGGGCAACTTGCTCACCACGCTCGGCGCCGAGCCGCACGAGGACCGCGCGATGTTCGAGGAGTTGGGGCTCAACGTGGCGCGCCACTCCGACAACGGCGCCAACCCCCGGCCCGACAACCGCTCGGGGTGGCTGACGGGGGAGACGCCCGACGTGGTGGAGGAGCACATGGACGCGGCCGCGGACGGTCCGGTCGATCTGAACGTAAGGCTGTGGGACCCCTCCACGCAGCTGCGCTACCGCGCGAAGCGCAAGGTCGCCATGCGCTCGTGAGTGAAATCGAGCAGCGGTTGGCGGAGATCGAGCGGCGGGGATTGGGCCGTCGGCTGCGCGTGATCGCAGGGCCGCAGGGGGAGCGCGTGTTGCTGGACGGCGAGGAGGTGCTGCTGCTGTGCTCCAACAACTACCTCGGCCTCGCCAACCACCCGCGGGTGCGGGAGGCCGCCGCCGATGCCGCGCTGCGCTGGGGGGTGGGCGCCGGCGCATCGCGGTTGGTGTCGGGCACGATGGGCATCCATGGCGAGCTGGAGGAGCAGTTGGCGGCGTTCAAGGGCAGCGAGGCGTGCGTGCTGTTCGGCTCCGGCTACCTCGCCAACCTCGGTGCGATCGGCGCGCTGGCGGGGCCGGGCGACACGATCTTCTCGGATCGGCTCAACCACGCGTCGATCGTCGACGGCTGCCGCTGCGCGCGAGCCCGGGTGTACGTGTACCGCCACCTCGACGCCGAGCATCTGGAGTGGTGTTTGCGCCACCACGGCGGCGACGGGCGACGGCTGATCGCAACCGACTCGGTGTTTTCGATGGACGGCGACGTGGCGCCGCTGGCGGAGATCGTGGCGTTGGCGCGCCGATATGAGGCGCGGTTGCTGGTGGACGAGGCCCACGCCACCGGCGCGCTCGGGCCAGGCGGGCGCGGCGCGGCGGCGGAGGCGGGGCTGGAGGGCGAGGTGGACGTGCTGGTGAGCACCCTGGGCAAGGCGCTGGGCAGCTACGGCGCGTACGTGTGCGCAGACACGGAGATGGTGCGCTACCTGATCAACAGCGCGCGCGCGCTGATCTTCTCGACCGCGCCCGCGCCCCCCGCGGTGGCGGGGGCGCAGGCGGCGCTGGCGCTGCTGCGCGAGGAGCCACAGCGCGTGCGCACGCTGCGCTCGCGTGCCCGCACCCTGCGCGGCGCGCTCGCGCGGGAGGGGTGGGATGTGCAGGAGAGCGAGATGCACATCGTGCCGCTGCCGGTGGGCGACGAGCGCCAGGCGATGGCACTGTGCGAGGCGGCGCTGGAGCGCCGGGTGTACGCGCAGGCCATCCGCGCCCCGTCGGTGCCGGCCGGCGCGGCGCGGCTGCGACTCACCGCGATGGCCACGCACTCCGAGCAGGAGCTGCGGCGCGCGGCGCGCGTGCTGAGCGACGCGGCGCGCGCGGTGGGGCTGGAGCCGCGACGGGCGCTCACGGCGGGTGCACGTGCGTGAATGCATTGAAATTGGACGCCAACCAGCTTTAGAAAATGAAGTAGTTGGCGTCTTGAAAGTAAACACACAACACCGCCTCCTCCCCCCACCGAGCGGGCGTTCGGCGGCCAGCCGCCAGGGACCGGGGTAGGCACCCATGGGCGGCGGCCTGCTGGTCACCGGCACCGGCACGGGCGTGGGCAAGAGCGTGGTGAGCGCCGCGCTGCTCGCCGCGATCGTCGCCGACGGACAGCCGGCGAGGGCGTACAAGCCGGCGGTGACCGGCCTCGAGGAGCCACCCGGCGCGTGGCCGCCCGACCACGAGCTGCTGGCGGCGATGGCCGGCATGGCCCCCGAGGAGGTGGCGCCGCTGCGCTACGGCCCGGCGGTGTCGCCCCACCTGGCCGCCGAGCTGGCGGGCGAGCCGATCGACCCCGAGCGGGTGGTGAAGAGCGCCCAGGAGGCGCTGCGCCGCGCGAACACGGAGGGCGCCACACTGGTGGTGGAGGGCGTGGGCGGGTTGCTGGTGCCGCTGGCGGAGCGCTTCACGGTGCGCGATTTCGCCGTGCGTGTGGGGCTGGCGCTGCTGATCGCCGCCTCGCCGGGGCTGGGCACGATCAACCACACGCTGCTCACTGTGGAGGCGGCGCGCGCGGCCGGCCTTCAGGTGCGCGCGGTGGTGCTCACCCCCTGGCCGGCGCAGCCGTCAGCGATGGCGCGCTCCAACCGCGAGACGATCGCGCGGCTGGGGGACGTGGAGGTGGCGACTCTCGACTATGTGCAGGCGCCCGAATCCCACGCACTGGCGAGGGCCGCGGGACAGCTGCCGTGGCGCCGATGGTTGGCGTCCGCGAACTCCGCATAGATGCGCGCGTAACCGTGGCGAGTCAACCGCCCCGCGCAGCCTCCACCACCGCACCCGCCACCGCGGCGAGGTCGTCGTCGGAGATGACATAGGGGGGCATGGTGTAGATGAGGTCGCGAAACGGTCGCAGCCACACCCCGCGCGCGACCGCGGCGGCCGTGGCGGCCGCGACATCCACCCCCCGCTCCAGCTGCACCACGCCGATCGCGCCCAGCACGCGCACGTCGGCCACCCCCGGGAGCGCACGCGCGGGCGCCAGACCCGCGCGCAGGCCGGCTTCGATGCCCGCCACCTGCGCGCGCCACTCGCCGCCGGCGAGCAGCTCCAGCGAGGCCAACGCCACCGCGCAGGCGAGCGGATTGGCCATGTAGGTGGGGCCGTGCATCAGCCCACCCCCCTCGCCGCGCGAGACGGCCGCGGCGACGTCCGTGGTGCAGAGCGTCGCCGCCAGTGTCATGTAGCCGCCGGTGAGCGCCTTGCCGACGCACATCACGTCGGGGCCGACGCCAGCATGCTCGCATGCGAACAGCGCGCCGGTGCGCCCGAACCCGGTGGCGATCTCATCCAGCACCAGCAGCAGCCCGTGGCGGTCGCACACCTCGCGCAAGAGCTGCACGCAGGCGGGCGCGTGGAAGCGCATACCCCCCGCCCCCTGCACCACCGGCTCGACGATCACCGCCGCCAGCTCGTGGGCGTGGCGCGCGGCCAGCTCGCGCACCTGCGCCGCCCACCGCTCCCAGCGCTCGTCGCGGGGCGTGTGGAAGCCGTCGGGGGGCCGCGCGGCGAAGATGTGCTCGGGCAGCACGTCGGCGAAGAGGCTGTGCATCCCTCCCACCGGGTCGCACACCGCCATCGCGCCGAACGTGTCGCCGTGGTAGCCCCCGCGCACGGTCAGCAGGCGGGTGCGCCTCGGATGCCCGAGGGCGCGCTGGTGTTGCAGACACATCTTGATCGCCACCTCCACCGCCACCGAGCCGGAGTCGGCGAAGAAGACGCGCTCCAAGCCGGGCGGGGTCAGCTCCACCAGGCGTTCGGCCAATTGCACAGCCGGCTGGTGGGTGAGGCCGCCGAACATCACGTGCGCCATCCGCCGAAGCTGGCCTTCGACCGCGGCGTCGAGCGATGGGTGGCGGTAGCCGTGCACGGCGCACCACCACGACGACATCCCGTCGATCAGCTCGCGCCCGTCGGCCAGCCGCAGGCGCACGCCATGCGCTGAGACGACCGGCAGCGCCGGGCCGGCGGCCGGCAGCGGCCCGTAGGGGTGCCACACGTGCTCGCGGTCGAGCGCGAGCAGTGCCTCCCAATCGGCCAGGTCAGTCCTCGTACACCGTGAAGTCGCGCTTACGGGCGCCGCAAACCGGGCAGAACCACGTGTCGGGGATGTCCTCGAACGCCGTCCCCGCCGGGATCCCGCCGTCGGGATCGCCTTCGTCGGGATCGTAGATGTAGCCGCAGGACTCGCAGATCCAGCGCTGCAGGGTCTGAGTGGTCATCGCCCAAAGACTACCGTGCGCCGCCGGTGGCGGTAGATTCGGTCGATGAGCACTCCTTCCGTCGATCCGCCCTCGGAGCCCGGCCAAGAGTACAACGGGGGGGTGGGTTCCCAAACCCCCACCCCGCCGCGCCAGGCCGCCACCGTGATCCTGCTGCGAGGCGGCGGGCGGGCACTCGAGCTGCTGCTGGTGAAGCGCAACCCGCAGGCGCGGTTCATGGGCGGCGTGTGGGTGTTTCCCGGCGGCGCCGTGGAGCAGGCCACCGATCGTGGGGCGGCCGGCGAGGACGACCGCGCCCACCGCGCGGCGGCGGTGCGCGAGCTACGAGAGGAGGCCGGCGTGGAGCTGCCGGCCGAGGCGGAGCTGGTGAAGTTCTCTCGCTGGATCACCCCCGCGGCGGTGCGCACCCGTTTCGACACCCACTTCTTCCTCGCCGCATTGCCCGACGGACAGGAGCCGCGGGTGGATGGCGAGGAGTGCGTGAACCTCGGCTGGTATACGCCCGCCGGTGCACTCGAGGCCCACCACGCCGGCGAGCTGGAGCTGGTGTTCCCCACCATCAAGCACTTGGAGCAGATCGCCCCGTTTGTCACCGCCGACGAGCTTCTGGAGCACACCCGTGGGCGCGAAGTGCAGCCGGTGGAACCGCGGATCGTGCTGGAGGGCGAGGTCGCGCGGGTGGTGCTTCCCGGCGAGCCGGGGTATTGACAAGCCCGTCTAGGGCGACGCCCTAGACCTGCTGGGCCTCGATCACGTGCGTGACGGCGTTGATCAGTCCCAGATGGGTGAAGGCCTGCGGAAAGTTGCCGAGCAGGCGCCCTGAGGAGGCATCGAGCTCCTCGGCGTAGAGGTGCAGCGGCGAGGCGTATGTGAGCAGCCGTTCGCACAGCTGTTCGGCCGCGCGGCACTCGCCGATCTCGGCCAGCGCCGACACCAGCCAGAAGGAGCAGATCAGGAACGTGCCCTCCTCGCCGTGCTGGCCGTCGTCGGTCTCGTCGGTGCGGTAGCGCAGCACTAGCCCGTTGTCGGTCAGCTCCTCTTTGATGGCGCGCACCGTCGCGCACACGCGCTCGTCGTCGGGCGGCAGGAAGCGCACCAGCGGGATCAGTAGATTGGAGGCGTCGAGCGCGTCGGTGTCGTAGTGCTGGCGAAACACCCCGCGGCGGTCGACGCCCTTGTCGAGGATCTCCGCTTTGATCTCGTCCGCCACCCGCTGCAACTGCTCGGCGGTGTCGTCCTCGCCGCGCCGTTCGGCCAGCCGCGCCCCGCGATCCATCGCCACCCAGCACATCAGCTTCGACGACACGTAATGGCGCGGCTCCCCCCGCGCCTCCCAGATGCCCTGGTCGGGCTCGCGCCACACCCGTTCGGCGCAGCGCACTTGGTCGATCAGCACCGGCCACAGCCGCTCGGGGATGTGGTCGCGCTTCTTGGAGTGCAGATATACCGAATCCAGCACCGCCCCATACACGTCGTTCTGGCGCTGGTTGTAGGCGCCGTTGCCGATCCGCACCGGGCGCGCACCCTCGTAGCCCTTCAAGTGCGCCAGCTCCTGCTCCTGGAGCTGTTTGTTGCCCTCGATGCCATACATGATCTGCAGCGAGCCGTCCTCGTTGCGTTCCAGATCGGCCACGTACTGGACGAAGTCGTCGGCCTCCCAGTCGAGGCCGAGCGCGTGCAGGCCCCACAGCGTGAACGTGGCGTCGCGCATCCAGCAGTAGCGGTAGTCCCAGTTGCGCGAGCCGTGCGGGGTCTCCGGCAACGAGGTGGTCGCGGCCGCCACCAGGGCGCCGGTGGGCATGAACGTGAGCCCCTTCAGCACCAGCGCCGAGCGCTGCAGCTGCAACCGCCACGGGTGGTCGGGGTAGGTGCCTTCCGCCAGCCACGTGCGCCAGAAATGGCTGGTGCGCTCGATGTGAGCCTCCGCCTGCTCCACCGTGCGCGGCCCGCCGAGGCCCTCGGTCCACGACATCGCGCAGAAGCGCCGCTCGCCTTCTTGGAGCGTGTGGCGCGCGTGCACGCGGTTGCCCTCCACGCCCATCCGCATGTCGGAGAAGAGGCGGAACGCGGTTTTGTCGTCGCCGTCCGCGACCGCGTCGAGCGCGGGGCCGCTTTCGGTGCGCTCATCCTCCACCGTGTGCCAGCCCGCCATCAGGGCCCCGTATTGGCACATTGGCTCACACACCATCTCCATCTGCACCTGACCCTGTATGCATTCGATCACCCGCACCAGCAGGTGGTCGGCGTCGTAGTCGGTGGGCGGACGGGTGTGGCTGGAGCCCTCCTGGTTGTCGTGCCACTCGCCCACCGTCAGCGCGTCCACCACCCGCACCCAGCCCTGCGGCGTCATCCAGGTGGTCTCGATGATGTTGGTGCCCGGCAGATAGCGCCGGCCGGCCGGCACGTACAGCCCGTAGGGCCCCACCCGGAAGCGCCCGGCGCCGCGGTCGAGCATCGCCGCGAACACGCTGGGCGAGTCGAAGTTCGGCAGGCACAGCCACTCGATCGAGCCGTCGGAGGCGAGCAGCGCGCCGGTGTGGCAGTCCGACAGGAAGCCGTAGTCGGCGATCGGCGGAAAGGGCGATTCGTCCTGAGTCATTCAGGAGGGTTCTCGCGCGTAAGCTCCGTCCAGGAGTCGTCCTCCCACGCCGCCTCCCCCCAGCGCGGGCGTTCCACCCCGGCCGGCAGCGAGCCCTCTTCCTCCAGCTTGTCGAGGTGCGCGGCCAGCGTGATCGCGGCCGCCGGGCGCAGCTGGGCGGGGACATCCCACCAGGCCTTGTCCAGCAGCTCATCCACCGTGCGCGCACCTTCGCCGAGCGCCAGCAGCAGACGGTGCTCGCGATCGTAACGGTGGCCGATGCACTCCTGCAGCTTGGCCACCGGCTCCCATACCGCGGGGCCGTGACCGGGGCACAGCACCTCCAGGTCGAACGTGCAGAGGTGCACCAAAGCGTTGAGGTAAGCACCCAGCGAGCCCGGGTAGGGGGCGATGAAGGCGCTGCCTTCGCCCAGCACAGCGTCGCCGGTGAAGCACACGCGGTCGGCCACCAGCGCGTAGTGGTCGGGCGCGTGACCGGGGGTGGGAACCGCGATGAGCGGCCCGAAGCGCACGTTGTCGGCCAGTACCACGTCGACGCCTTCGCCGTGCGCGGCCGCCACCGGCGCCGGGCGCAGACGCCGGAGCGCGTTGAGCGATTCGACGTGGTCGGTGTGATCGTGGGTGATGGCGATCCCGCCCAGCCCCCCGCGCGCGTCGATCGCCGCCACCAAGCGCTCCAGGTGCTGGCGCAGGGCCGGGCCGGGGTCGATCACGTACGCCGGGTCGCGGTCCACCACCCACGTGTTGGTCCCCGAGAGCGTCAGTGGCCCTGCGTTCTCGGCGCGCAGGCGGAGCACGTCGAAGGCCGCCAGCCGCCGCGCTTCGGCGAGCGGGTCGAGCGAAAACCCCTCCTCCCCGCTGAGCGCCAAATCCAGCTCGGTGGCGTTCTCCGGCACCCACTCCGAGGGTGCCTGCGACTCCGGCTCAACCGGGTCGCGGTCGGGATCGGCCCCCGGATCGGAGTCGGAGCCTGAGGGTGAGGGGGAGCGCATCTCGGGTGGCCGCCGGGCGTGGATTGACGACAGTCAGCATACCCCCCACTCTGGCGGCAACGTTTGGCCGGCAGCCCAAAGACGGCCCGCAATCCTAATTTTGCGACTTATTCGCCATAGCTTGAGCGCGCACGTCTCGCAGACAGCTGTCGGCGAAAAAATAGGCGTTGCCGGCCCTCTGCCATGCCTCAAGCCGCCGCCCGCGGCGGTCGAAAGGGGGCATTATGGGCGAAGGATCTTCATGGCTGTGCCCCACGGAGCTGGACCGCAGGCGGGTGGCGGACGCCAACGACCGCGTGCGCAAGATCCGCCTGATCGGCGCCGGCGCGGTGGGCATCGCGCTGATCTGTGCCGCCCCCTGGATCGGCTGGTGGACGTTGCCGCTGTTTGGCGCGTGCGCGCTCAACTTCGCGACCGTGGACCGGCGCATGCGCATGAGCGTCCACCCCGAGCGTGTGAGCGCGACGGCGATCGTGATGACGCTGCTGCTGCTCGGCGGCGGCGTGGTGGTGAGCGGCGGCCCCACCAGCCCGGCGCTGCCGTGGATGGTGCTGCCGGCGGCGATGGTGGCGGCGCGCTTTCGCCCTCAAGTGGTGGTCGCCGGCTTGGGGTTGACGGTGGCGCTGATGATCGCGGTGACGCTCGGCGTGGACCCGACCGCGACGATCGACGACCCGGTGCGGCCGATCGCCGCGCTGGCGCTGCTGGCGGGGGTGGTTTCGATCGTGTGGGCGCTGCAGGCCGCCGAGCTGCACCACCGCGACGAAGCGATCCTCGACCCGCTCACCGGCCTGCTCAACCGCCACGCGCTGCAGCCGCGCTTCACCGAGATCTCCCACCAGGCGCGCCTCACTCATCAGCCGGTGTGCATGCTGCTGTGCGACGTCGACGCGTTCAAGCAGGTCAACGACCGCCACGGCCACGACCGCGGCGACGCGGTGCTGCGCGACGTGGCGTACGAGCTGCGCAAGCGGCTGCGCTCGTTCGAGCTGGCCTATCGGCTGGGCGGCGAGGAGTTCTTGATCGTGCTCCCCGGCGTGTCGCGCACCGAAGGCCAGGAGGTCGCGGAGCGCCTGCGCGCGGCGGTCGCCGACGCACATCCCACCGGCATCCCGGTGACGATCTCGCTCGGATTGAGCGTGGCAAGCGGCGAGGAGGTGGTGTACGAGCGGCTGTTCAAGGCCGCCGACGAGGCGCTGTACACCGCCAAGCGCGCCGGCCGCAACCGCGTCGCCGCCGCCCCCGCCGACGCGCATGGAGGAGAGGGGGAGGAGGAGGATGGGGGCTGCCTGCCGGCGCTGGTCGGCGAGCAGCTAGTCGCCCCGGCGCTGTCGATCGGCTGAGGTCGTGCCCACGCGGCTTGGTTGTACTAGCCTACGCGGCTGTTTTGAGCAACCAGCTGGATCCCGAGGCGCAGGCGCTGCTGGACGTGATGCGCGCGGTGGGGGCGCCCCCGCTGCACGCGCTCACCGTGGAGCAGGCACGGGCGCAGGCGCGTGCGGCGCTGCTGACGCGCGGCCAGCCGCTGGCGCTGGCGCGGGTGCAGGACGCCGGCGTGCCTTCCCCGCACGGTGAGCTGGGGCTGCGTCTCTACCGGCCCAAGGCGGGGGTGCTGCCGATGGCGCTGTTCATCCATGGCGGCGGCTGGACGCTCAACGACATCGACACGCACGACGCGCTGTGCCGCCGGATCGCCAAGCGCTCCGGCTGGCTGGTGGCCTCCCTGGACTACCGCCGGGCGCCCGAGCATCGTCACCCGGCGGCGCTCGAAGACGCGCGCTCGGCCTATGAGTGGCTGCTGGAGCACGCCGCGCACCTGGATGGCGACCCGTCGCTGGTGGCACTGGTGGGCGAGAGCTCGGGTGCCGCCACCGCCACCGCACTGGCGCTGCTGCTGCGCGACACCGGCGCGCCGGCCCCCTGCGTCCAGATCCTCGCCTACCCGCTGCTGGATGTGCCCGGCCGTTGGCCGTCCTACGAGGAGCGCGGCAGCGGCTACACGTTTGATCGACAGTCGGCGCAGTGGTTTGTCGAGCGCAACCGTCCCGCCGACTTCGATCCCGACGACCCCTACCGCGACCCCTACCTGTTCCCGCTGGGCGCCCCCGACCTGAGCGGCCTCCCGCCGGCGGTGGTGATGACCGCCGAGTTCGACCCGGTGCGCGACGAGGGGATCGCCTACGCCGAGCGGCTGGCGGCCGCCGGCGTGCCGGTGGAGCGCGTGCACGCCGAGGACCAGATGCACGGGTTTCTGCTGGTGGAGCGCGCGATCAAACGCGCGGGCGCGCTGATCGACCGACTGGCCGACGCGCTGGCGGCGCGGAGCAGCTAGCCCCGCGCTCCCTGCGCGCCGACCCCGCCAAGCTCCGGCAGCGTCTGCGCGACCGTGAGCGCCTCGGCAAACGGGTCGCCGTCGCGCGCCAGCCGCTTCAGCAGCGCGGGCGGCTGGAGGCTGAGCAGGCGCTCCCGCCGCCACCGCGAGCCGCGCTCCACCTCCTCCCACCGAAGCGGCGTGGAGATCAGCGGCTGCGGGAGGGCGCGCAGCGAGTAGATCGCGACGGTGGTCTTGTGCGGGTCGTTTTGGCTCCAGTCGATCAGCACCTTGCCGTCGCGCAGCTGCTTGGTCATGCGCGACACCACCAGCTCCGGGTGGTGCTTGCAGAGCAGCTCCGCGACGGCGCGCGCAAACGGCTTGGTGTGCGCGTAGCTGACGGGTGTGTTGAGCGGCAGATACACCTGCAGCCCCTTCACACCCGACGTCTTCACCCACGTGCGCAGCGCCAACGCGTCGAAGATCTCCTTGATCCACAGCGCCACGCGGCAGCACTCGCGCACCCCCGCCGGCGCGCCGGGGTCGAGGTCGAACACGATCTCGGTGGGCGTGTCGGTGTCGGGGGCGCGCGCGAGGCTGGGGTGCAGCTCGATCGCCGCGAGGTTGGCCACCCAGATCAGTGTGGACAGGTCGTCGATCACGCAGTAGTCGATCGATTCCTGCTCGCGCTCGCTCCACACCGGTGCCGTGCGCACCCACTCGGGGCGGTGGGCGGGACAGCGCTTCTGGAAGAAGTGCTGCTGCTCCACGCCGTTGGGGTAGCGCTTCAGCGTGACCGGTCGCCCCGCCAGATGGGGGAGCATGAAGGGGGCGATGGCGGCGTAGTAGTCGATCAGCTGCCCCTTGGTGAAGCCGGTCGCGGGATACAGCACCTTGTCGAGGTTGCTGAGCCGCAGCATGCGCCCCTGCACCTCGATCTCGGTGTGGTGCTTGGTTTCGCGCACGATCTCGTATGCCCGCGCCGCCCGCGCGCGCACCCGGCGCGGCGCTGGTTGGTGGCGTTGACGAACAACATGCGACGGCCCCACCCCCGCCTCCGGCCCGCCCCCCGCCTCCGCCCCGGACCCCACCTCCAGCACTACCTCCGACGCCGGCTTGTCGTCGCGCAGGCCGCGGTAGACGGAGTGGCGCAATATGCGATCGCGCGTCCAACCGGAAAACTCGATCTCCGCCACCAGCTCCGGCACGACGAAGCGCGACTCGCGCGGCGGCTGTATGCCGTGCTTGGCGAACGGGCTCCCGCGGCGGGCGCGAGCCGCCAACTCTCTGCCCAGTCGCCGTAGCTCCGCGTCGTCGAAGCCGGTGCCCACGCGGCCGGCGTAGCGCAGCGCGTCGCCGCCGTCGCGTAGCGCATCGCCGCTCTGGCACAGCGCGTGGCCGCTCTCGCGCAGCCCATGGCCGCCGTCGGGGCGCTCGTGGTAGCCCATCAGCAGCGCCCCCAGCCGCCCGGCACGCCCGTCCTTCCCCGGCAGCCAGCCGCCGATCACGAGCTCCTGGCGGTGGACGTTCTTGATCTTCAGCCACTCCCCACCGCGCTCGCCGGGGCGATAGGGGGAGTCGAGGCGCTTGGCGATCACCCCCTCCAGGCCCCGCCGGCACGTGGCGTCGAGCAGGTCGCGCCCGCCCCCCACGCGCGTCGCCGGCACCTGCCACGCGGGGCCGCCCAGCGCGAGCGCCTCCAGCAGTTGGCGGCGGCGGCGGTAGGGCAGCTCGGTGGTGGACCGCCCGTCGAGATACAGCAGGTCGAAGATCACATAGGTGGCGGACAGCTCGTGCGCGGCGCGGCGGATGGCGGCGTCGGAGCTGAGGTGCATGCGCTTGGCCAGCCGCTCGAAGCTGGGCAGCCCGTGGGCGTCGAACGCGACGATCTCGCCGTCCACCACCGCCTCGTGCGCGCCCAGCTGGCGCCCCAGCCCGCGCAGCTCGGGGTAGCGGTGGCCGATCTCTTTGCCGTTGCGGCTCTCCACCCGCATCTGGTTGGCGCGCCAATAGAACAGTGCGCGAACTCCATCCCACTTCACCTCATACGCCCACTCCTCGTCGTCGTGCGGCAGCCGCCCGGCGCTGGCCAGCATCGGCGCGAGATGCTGGGGCATCGGTTGGCGGGTCATCGGGACCCCGTGATGGTGGACGCCACTCTTCTATCGCTTTCTAGGCCTAAATTTAGAATCGTCAGCCTACGGCCTTTACAAAATGAAGCTGGTTGGAGGCCAAAAAGTAATAGACAATGCACACCCGGCCCCGGCCACCGACGGACTCCGGCGACGGCCCTGCGCAATGATTGGCCGGTGGCCGCCCCACCCAACGACGCCGAGCTCGCCGTAAACGCCCCGCTCCGCGCCGATTTGCAGGCCGTGCACGAGCGCCATGCGCTGGGGCTGGACGCGGCGCGCCCGGAGGCGGTGGCCAAGCGTCGCGCGCGCAACCGGCGCACCGCGCGCGAGAACCTGGCCGAACTGGTGGACGAGGGCACCTACGTGGAGTACGGCCCGCTGCTGTTCGCCGCCCAGGAGCGCCGCCGCCCCCGCGAGGAGCTGATCGCGCAAACCCCGGCCGACGGGCTGGTGGGGGGCGTGGGCGAGGTGGACGGCCACCCGTGCGCGGCGATGTCCTACGACTACACCGTGCTGGCCGGCACCCAGGGGATGCGCGGGCACGCCAAGAAGGATCGCCTGTTCGAGCTGGCCGAGCGCCGGCGGCTGCCGGTGGCGCTGTTCGCCGAGGGCGGCGGCGGGCGTCCGGGCGACGTGGACTGGCCGCACGTGGCGGGCCTCGACTGCCGCGCCTTTCAGTTCTTCGCCCGTCTCTCCGGCCGTGTGCCGCTGGTGGGCATCGCCTCCGGGTACTGCTTCGCCGGCAACGCCGCGCTGCTGGGCTGCTGCGACGTGGTGATCGCCACCGAGGACGTGTCCATCGGGATGGGCGGCCCGGCGATGATCGAGGGCGGCGGGCTCGGCGTGTACGAGCCGGGCGAGGTGGGGCCGATCGAGGTGCAGCACGCCAACGGCGTGGTCGATCTGCGCGTGGCGGACGACCGCGCGGCGGTGGCGGCGGCCAAGCGCTACCTCTCCTACTTCCACGGCCCCGCCCCGCGCTTCGAGGTGGCCGATCAGACGCGCTTGCGCACGCTGGTGCCCGAGCGGCGCCGGCAGGTGTACGCCGTGCGAGGCGTGATCGACGCGCTGTGCGACGAGGGGTCGGTGATGGAGCTGCGCGACGGCTTCGGCGCGGGGATCGTCACCGCGCTGGCCACCGTGGAGGGGCGCACGCTGGGGATCCTCGCCAACAGCCCCCACCACCTGGGCGGCGCGATCGACGCCGACGGCGCCGACAAGGCCGCGCGCTTTCTCACGCTGTGCGACGCGTTTTCGCTGCCCGTCCTGTTCCTCTGCGACACGCCCGGCTTCATGGTGGGCCCGGCGGCGGAGCGCACCGCCACCGTGCGCCACTTCGCGCGCCTGTTCACGATCGGCGCCAACCTCACCGTGCCGTTTGGGACGATCGTGCTGCGCAAGGGGTACGGCCTCGGCGCACAGGCGATGGCGGGCGGCTCGTTCAAGGCGCCCCTGTTCACGGTCGGCTGGCCCACGTCGGAGTTCGGCGGCATGGGATTGGAGGGGGCGGTGCGCCTGGGCATGCGCCGCGAGCTCGAGGCGATCGACGACGAGCAGGAGCGCGAGCGCGTGTTTCAGGCCACTGTGGCCGCCGCGTACGAGCACGGGCGCGGGCTCAACATGGCCGCGTACGGCGAGATCGACGACGTGATCGACCCGGCCGACTCGCGCCGCTGGGTGGCCACGCTGTTCGACCCGCCGCCGGAGGACTGGCGCCGGCGAGCGGCTAAGCGGCGGCCTTACGTGGAGGCTTGGTAGGGGCGGTCAAGGAGCCTTTTCGCTGGCTTCGACAGTTTCGCTCGTCGCCATGTTGAATTGGACGCCGCTCATGATCGCGGTGTTGTGCCCGTCGGAGGAAGGCAGTTTGAATCTGCTGTCGATCAGGCCGTCGAGAACCGGCGCCAGGCGGCCGCCACAACCCTCGGCCACCGGCACGGTGAACGTGTTGTCAACCAGCACAGCGCTGCCGCGCAGCATTGACAGCCCGTATTCCTCTGGCGTTTCGAAGACTCCTAGATGTCCTTTGATCGGTTTGTTGGGCGGGTTGGGGGACGTTGTGGCGTCGGTGAGGTGCAGTTCGACGGGATTGGCTTGCGAGCCGATGTCGCATTCGTAGCCAAGGCGCGGGCCTTTCAGGTGGATCTTCACCGGCAGCACGATCGCGGTGCCCATTTCACGGGCGAGGTTTATGAGGTTGACGATCGCCGGATGCGTCTTGCTGCCAGCGTATTCGACGGTGAATGTCAAGCCTTCAGCGGGAATCGGCAGTTCGGTGTTTGACAGGACCTGCCCGTTGGCTCCGGGGATCAAGAAGAATTCTTTCGCGTTTTCGGGGTTGCCGGTCCAGATCAGCCCTCCTTCCAGCTCGATCGCGCTCGCGATAGGCACCCTCACACCCGCGAGCGCCATTTCTCCGCCGGTGATCCTGCCAAACACGCACCGTGTCGCTTCCCCTCCCACCTGCTTGAGCGCGGCCAGCGGACAGTTGGAGAAGATCGCGAAGATCCCCGTCGGCGCCGCCGTCGCGGTGGCACCCACGACGGCAAGCGAGGCCGCCACGACGGCGCCCAGGGCCATGGTGCAACGGTGAGCGCGCGTCCTCGCCGGGTTCAGTCCGTTCGCACTTCTTCGATGGCCCAATGCCATGATGACGATCACCGTCCGCGCGGAGAGCCGGCGTTGCCTTTGCGACCGCGACGACCGTGCGGCTTGCTTCTGACGTGGTGCCGCCGCTTACCGCGTTTGACGTGCTTGCCTTTCGGGCAGCCCGTGACCGAGATCTTCGTGCTCTGATCGAGCTTGACTCCGTTCTGCCCGATCATTTCGGTCGGCATCAGCAGCTTGCCGGCGGCCTGGGCCTGACACAGGTTCCCGTTCGCGCTGAGCGCCGGGTATTCCCGTTTCGGGAGCGTCAGTTCGAACGTCGAGAACGGCACATCCGGGACCGTGGAGAACGTCGCGGTCGTGATGCCCTGTTTGCTGATGAGCGTTTCGCCGTGCACATCCACCGTCACACCGTTCTCGCCGGTCAGGACCATGATCAGTTCGGGGTACTTGGCGCCGCCGTGGGAGACGAAGTACGCCGGCCCCGACAGACCGCCTTCGAGCACCGGGGTGCTGACCTTCGCTTCCCCGACCTTCGAGGCGTTGGGGCAGTTCGCTGGGTTTTCCGCGAACACCTTTTCGGTGCAGGCCTTTTGCAGCGTTTTCAGCGGCGAGGGCAGCTGTTTGGGCAGCGAGACCTTGACCTCTTTGACGTTCGCTTTCGTGCCCTCTGCACCCGCGGGGATCGTCAGCTTGACGCGCAACGTCGCGCCTTCGACCCTCGACGTCTTCGCTTCGGTGGAGACCTTGAATTCCGGCCTGAACGACAAAGCGGCGCAGTTGGTCACCTGGAACGGCGTCGAGACATCGGCCGTCGCGCCTTCGCTGCTTTCAAGCTGCCCCGCCAGCTTCATCGGTTCGCAGTTGGTCGGGTTGAACACGAACCCCGGCCGGTTGACCGTCACGTTGATGTGCTGCAGCTGCAACGGGATCCCATCCAGCATCGTCGGGAACTCATCGCTGACGACCGTCAGGTGCGCGTCGGTCGGGTCCACCTCGACCTTCGAACGGACCACCTCCGTACCCAGGTTGAACGGACCCGCCACGGCCGGCACCACCACATCGACACCGAACGGGGCGCCCGCATACGGTCCGGTGATGTAGGCCTTCCCGCCTTCGACGCTGTAGGGGTCGCCGGCCAGCCCGGCGCTGGCGATGACCTGCCCGATCTCGCTTTCCGCCGGACAATCGCCGCTCGCGGCCTGCGGTTCCTCACACAGCTTCACGCCCTGCAACCCCGCCGATACGCCCGGCGGGAACACCACGTCGAGTTTCCCGAGCGGCTGGTCGGCATCCGGACGGGACATCGTCATCGTCATCGGCGTGTAACCGCCGGCCTGCACACTCGTCGTACCGGCCTCGAACCCCGGCTGGAACGGGCGCGGATTCGCGCACGGAGAGCCGTTGGGGCCCGAGGTGATCGTGAACGTCGAGCTGGCGCTAACCGGCACGCTGCTCGACCACGGTGTGACCGACGCGCTGCCGGTGTAGGAGCCGCACAGCGGCGGGGTGCTCAACGGCGCCCGCTCACCCCCGAAGAAGTGCAGCTTCGCTTCTTCATACGGCAGCTGCGGGGCGTTCGGGAAGGTCGCGACAATCTGCCCCGTACGTTCGTCCAGCCGCACTTCCCCCGCGATCTTCGCCGCCACACCCTCTTTCGCGTTTTCGACGTCCAGGTACATCGCGATCAGGCTCCCGAATGGGTTCGCCGACTGCGCCGCCAGGTAGACGCCGCCGATGAGCGGTTCACTCAACAATGGTGTCTTGACTTCAGCGGTCCCGATCTTCGAGCCACTCGCACACCCCGTGGGACCGACATCGAACGTATCCATACCCGTCGCGGATTCCACGCCGGTGAACCCGGCCTGCGACAGCGAACACGACAGCAGCCCGTCGGCCGCCGCCGGACTGATCTGCATCCCTTCCGGCAGCGCCACCGTCGTGTTCCGCACGTTACCCTCACCCAAACCCGTCGGGGTCAAGCTCACGGCCTGCGGCACGTGCACGCTCACCGTCAGCCCCGTCGGCGTGCTCGCTTCCCGCCCATCGGGCGCGATACCGATACTCGGGTCGAACGGAACCCGGTCGCACCCGTCCAGCGCCGGCAGCGGCTGCGTGGCCGCCAGCGAGCTGAACACACCCTGTTCCTGCCACGAGTTCACTTCCAGCGAGGTCTGCAGCGGACCGGTGCAAGATGTCGGCAGCTCGAGCAGCGGCGGCGGGCTGCCTTCTTCGCTCGCCGCCGGGCAGGTAGCCGGCAGCCCAAAATCGTTCTCTAGGCATTCGACGCCACGCTCGTGGCTGTGACGTGGGTCGCCGGGAACGCCCCAGAGAGTCAGTTCTGCCCCGAGGAATTCGATCGCCTGCGTGGTGTTGAGCGAGCTGACAGTAACGCCATAGTCGCCGCCGCTGCGCACGGCGGTATCCAGAATGACGCGAGTGCCTTCGATGACGAACCCGAATCGCGCGGGCTCGCCAAACTTCGGTTCGAGCACGTACACGGGCGAGCTGAACGGAAACGGCACGCGGCCAAGCCCACGCACCAAACCTTCGATCCGCACGACGCCGACCGCCGTCTGCGCCGGGCATTCGCCGTCGCTGTATCCAGCCAGAAACCTGGCCATTGGGCACTCCGGAAACGGGGTCGGATTGCCGACCAGACCCGGCGGCAACTTGAAGTGCAGATCCTTGGCGAGCGCCACCAGCTTGCTTTCCCCAATCCAAATACCGTTACCGGTCACCCCCGTCGGGCGGTTGGGGAGCTCGGTCCGGTTGAGCGAGAAGGTGCTCGTCATCTGGAACGGGTGCGAGCCCGCCTGCGTGTCGAGCGCCCCTCCCGCTTCTTCCGCCCGCATTTCGTACTGGCTCACCCCGAACGGAATCGGCGCATCGCTCACGGTCAACGACTGTCGCGTGAGCACCGCCGGCGCGCCTCCCCCGGTTACCTCGGCTTCGTTGAGCGCCCCCGTTGTGGCGCCCTGCGCCCCTTCCATCACCTTCACCGAGACCCGCATTTCGATCTGTTCATAAGGCGCGACTACCGGCCGAAAGTCATGCGTTTCCAAAGGCGGCAAAAACGATGCCGGATGGCCCGCGAAGACACAGCTCAACGATTTCAGCGAGCATTCCAGTTGATCCTCGGATTCGATTCTGCTTATCCCGTCGTCTCCGACTACGCCTTCGATCGCGACGGCTTCGAGACCCGGGGGCAGAGTGTCTTTGAGTGTCACCGGCTGCACGGCGACATCCGTGCTCGCGTCACCGAGATTCGTGGCCCTCACCAGGAGCATGCCATCCGGCCGGCCGCCCGCCGAGACGGTTTCCAGCTGCGCTTCGGCGCCCGCCCCCGACAGCGCTTCGCCACCATACAGCGTCGCCAATTCAGAACTCACGTATACGGGTGGGATCTCTTCGCCGTTGCCCACCGACTGGCCGACGAACGTGATCGTGAACGAATGCGCTTGCGCCGTGCCGCCCACGTTTTCGGTAACCAGGGTCTTCCTGCCGGGGAAGATTCCTTCGAGCGCCTGCTCCACTTCTCCGGCGCTCGCATCATATGGGATGACCGCGTGCGGAATATTTCCCAGCGATGGTTTTTCCTCTGAGAGTTCTGCCAGATATTCCCGCATGTCTATCGGTTCAGCGAGCAGAATGTCGCCTTTTTCCGCGCTCACTTTGAGTTCGACGACCGCGTTTTGCGACTGCCCCGGCTGGATATAGGACGGGCGCGTCGTCGAGGTCAGGTGCCACCACGGCGATTCGGCGAACGCCGGCACCGCTGCGACCAGGACAACCACGACTACGCTCACTGCACAGAGAACTCCGCCTCTCAGATACCTCACCGCGATCACCGCTTGCCTTTCTTCCCGGCAGCCGTTCGCGGCCGCGCTTGACCATAACGCTCCCTCGCCCGCTTTTCACACACGGCGCGAGCCTGCCGGCGCTGCCTCGCACACGCCCTCAATGCGATCCTAAGCTTCGCCGTCCGCGTCTTCGCCTTCGGTTTCACAACCACAACCGGCGAGGGCGACGGCGGCCCGGAGCCGGCGACGCCGCCCAGCGTCGCGCTGGCCGGCGCACCGAAGATCGCCGGCTGCGACGACGGCGCCGCCCGGCACGAAGCTTCGGTATCGCACAGCGGCGACTGCCCGGCTTCGCTCGCACACGGCCACGCCGCCGCACATTCGTGCGCGTCGTAGAGCGACAAGCCCGCTTCCGAAGGCTGAGCGAGAAGATCTCCGGCGGACAGGAAGAAGACATTCCCGCCCGTTTCGCTCGCGTCCACAAACGTCGTTTCCAGATCCTGCTGCGACTGCCCCTGCCGCGCCGCCGCACCAGACGAGATCAAATCGACGCAGCCGCCGGTGCCCTGGCTATAAGTCGGCTGCGCAATCGTGCAACTACCGACCCCGACCGGCTCGAACTGATACAGATCCTGAGCGCCGTTGACATCCTGCGGCACGAGCGCATCGTTGCTTTCGAAGAACAGACGCCCGCTGTCGAATAGAAACCGCGACTGGTACAGCAGGCGGCTGTCAATTTCACCATTCGCGCCCTCCAGCGTCCACCGCGGAAGTTTCGACACCACCGGGTAAGGGGAATCGCTCGATGTTTTGTGGAAGAGTTCTCCACCCGTGGGCCGCGCGCCCGTCGGATTGCAGGACGCGCAGACCAGCTTGCCGGTTTCGGCGTCATACAGGTAGACCTCCTCGTCGGGCTGCCCCGTTGCCGCGTCGCGAGTGTCATACCCGGTAAGACTCGCCGCCGACATGAACGCCAACCAGCGACCGTCGGGCGACACACGCGCGTGTTCTTCGATCATCCAACCCCCGCCCACGCCCATGGCGACCAGTCTCGTCACACCCGCATGGCGCACGTATACATTGCACGTTTCGGCCACGTCAGGTTCTCCGACTCGCTGCACATTGGTGCAATTGCCGTCGTGCACGGCGCCGGGCGCGAGCGCACCGGCGGCCATGAAGTAGATGTACGATCCGTTTTCGCTGGCGCCAAGCACCCACCCCACCTCGGCGGGTTCGCCCGGGTTGGGGTCGGCGCTGAGGTCGGTCAACCTGCTGCCGGCGGGCGCATCCAAATTGTATTCGTAGAGATCCTGGCCACCTGTGGAGGATTCGCTTGTCAGCCGCCCACTGTCGAGGAAGAAGATCCTCGACGCTTCCCGGTTGGCCGTAATATACACCGGCTCTTCCGAAGGGGTCGTTCCCGATCCCTGCGGAACGTCGAGCCTCACCGTGCACGCATCCGTCGGGATAGTGCATTCACCATCCGGCCCCACGGGACTGGCAGGCTGCATCGAGTTCTCACGCAGATATACGGGACCGGCATATTCCGAGCTGGTTCCAGTCGGTTTGGGATGAATCAAGATGACCCGTTCACCATTTGCAGAGATCGCGTACCTGTCTCCTCGCAACCCTTTTTCGCTCGGGAAGACTCCATTTATTCCGGTTGACCCCGGCAGAAGCAGTTCTACTTGTTCGCCGCTCGGCGGCACGCTCACCGGACGTACCATCCCATTCGACCACTCGTAGAACGACCCCCCGGGAGTGGACGTGAGCTGCGATCCTTCGGCGTAAATGAGAATGTGACTGAGATCGGGAGTCCCACCCATGAACCAGGGACCGCATATGAGGATCTGCGGCCTGCACGGTGCGCTGGAGCCGTTTCTCCCGCCAAATACCGCTTCCGGTTGTGTGTCGGCCGCCGTCAGCAACGGCTGAAAACAGCCGCCCACACATGGATCGCCGACGTTGCCGTTCAGGAAGTCGGCGCGCAGGTACGGAGTCGATTCCCGCGCTTCGGGCGAGAGCGGCTCGAACGGCCCGAACAGCTGTGTCGCCGCGCGCGAAAGGTCTTCGGAGAACCCCTCGTACTCGGCGCCGCCGCGCAAGAACGGCCCGGTACCACGTTCGTGCGGTGGAGTGATATCCCGCGAGGACCACCCGCTTTGACCGTGGGTGGAGAGCACCGTGACATCGCCGCCATAGCCCTGCGATTCGGCTTCGGTCGGACTGCTCGCGTCATAGACGACCGCATCACCGCTCGCCGACGCCTGATCGTCGGCTCCTCCGGGTCCGCCCCATTCATATTCGAGCCCGTGGATGAGCGCACCCTCTTTGGCCGGCGGAGAGACCAGTTCCCATTGGCGTCCATCCGGCAGCGCGAGCGGCCCACCGGTGTTCTGCGTGGTGATCGTCTGTTCGCCACCTTCGCCGGTGCCCTGCGAGCTTTCGGCGATGACCCGGTAGCGGTAGGCCGTGCTCGGCGAGAGGCCCTGGACGTGCACTTCCAGCGCCACGCCTTCGCCGCCTTCGCCGACTTCGCCCTGCGCGCCGGTCGGCGGTTCGCCGCCACCGACCGGGGCGAACGCGCCGTTGCCGGTGGCGTCTTCGAAGCGGTAGCTGGTGGCCGCGCCCTCGGGGTTGACGACGGCATGCAGCGTCGCGCTGGTCGAGGCGACGTTCGTCGCGAACTCTTCTTCCACCTTCGGCGCTTGCGCGGCCGCGGCGGCCGCAGTCACCAGCAGACACGCCAACGTCGCCAACACCGTTATCAAGCCAGGCAGCTTTGAAGCCGGCCCCGCCTTGAGCTTCGGTGTGCGAGCCGCCGACGCCCGCGTAACGTCTGTGCCGACGGTGGATGTGCGAACGATCCTAGACATAGCTCCTCCTCCGATACAGAGGGGCCAGCCCCTCGATCCGTTGACAACCACACGCCCCACGGGGCGCACCCACACCGCTCTCAAGACCGCCGCGCCTCATGCAGCCTCACCATCGAACCCGCCGTGCACGCGGATGCTCTCCGCGACCAACCGGCCGCGGCTTGTGAGACACCACGCGTTCGGCTCGCCCTGCGCGTGCCCGCCGCCCCCGTTCTCAAGCAACCCAAGTCGCTCCAGGCGGCGCAAGAGCTTTGAGACCTGCCCCGGGTCGGTGATGCCCGCAAGCTCGGCGACCTGCCGATTGCTACCACCAGGTTGCCTGCGCACACCCTCCAACACCCGCGCCGTCCGGTACGTCAAGCGCATGTCCAACCCGCACAACGGATCGTCAACCGGCCGCCCCTCCACCGGGCCATCAACATCAGAATCGCCCGGGGCCGCCGGCGGCGCGCTGGGGGCGGGCCTGGCGCGCTCGTGCCGCGCGGCCGCCGCGCCGAGATACGGCATCACGATCAACCCCAGCAGCTCCCCCCAAAGCTCACACAGCGGCTCACGCTCGTTCGGGGTCGCCAGGCGCGCGTAGACGATCATGAACGCGGCACCGACAAGACCCTCCGCCGTCAACCCGGCATGCCGATCGCCACGGCCGCCCTCAAACCTGCCCTCGTCCACCACCGCGGCCAGCCGCGCCAAAATCTCCTTGCGGCGCGCGGCGACCGTCGCGCCGCCGGCGAGCGCATGCACCACACACACCCGCGCGAGCACCGGCTCGCGATCGAGGAACGAAAGAACCACCCACAAGCCACGCCGCAAACGCTCACGCCAGCCGAGGCCGGCGAGCCCCACCTCCGCGAGCTCGATCTCCAGCCGCGCGACCGCGTCAGCCAAAACCGCCGCCAAACACTCCTCGCGGTTGGCGAACAGCTCGTAAAACGTGCGACGCGACACACGCGAGCGAGCCACAATCGCCGCCACCCGCGTATCCGCATAACCACGCTCGTCGACCACAGCGACCGTCGCCGCCAAAATCCGCGACCGCTGAATCCCCGCCACCCGCGAACCCGCACGCGCCTGACCACCAACCCGGCGCTGCGCGAGCGCGGACCCAACCCCGACCGCACCGGCACGATCGCTGTGCACCCTGCGCCCACCGGGGCGGACAGCAGCAGTGACGCCGCGCGGGGTCACCGCACCCACCCCTCACAGGCAAGCCCCGCCCCACCCCGCGACAGACAGCCGGCGGGCAGAGCTAAACGCGACGGAAAGGCGGCGCCAGCGCCAAACGAGCTAGCGCAAGAGAGAGAGAGAGAGAGAGAGATGCGACAGCCACAGGCTGACGCATCTAGCTACCGCCCCCAGCGACGGAGCAGCACCCACCACCACGTATCCCTCTCTAGAAACCACGCTCAAACAACTCCCTCATACCGTCGCAATCCGACCCTCTCCCCAACCTACACCAAGCTGGCGCCTAAAGTCAACTGCAAGGCACGGCCAACCCAACGAACCACTATGTACCAAGCCATCCCAATGGATGACTATCGCAAAGGCCACCGTACACCACAACCACACGTCTGTCAACACACAACCGGCCACCACATCACAACACAACCCGCCGCGCCGAACGCGGGCCACCAGCCCAGCACCGGGGGGGCCGGCGCGACGGCGGCGGGGCTCGAGTCGAGAAACCGCTCCACCGCGTCAGGGGCGAGCGGGCGCGAGTAGAGGAAGCCCTGGCCCTCGTCGCAGTGTTCGCGCCGCAGCATCGCCAACTGCGCCTGGCCTTCGATGCCCTCGGCGAGCGTTTGCAGGTGAAGCGTCCGGCCGAGCGCCACCAGCGTGTGGATCGGCGCGGTGGACTGCTGCGAGGCGCGGTGGACTGCTGCGAGGAGGCGATGTCGCTGATGAACGAGCGGTCGATCTTCAGCGCGTCGGCTGGGAACTGGCGCAGGTAGGCGAGTGAGCTATAGCCGGTGCCGAAGTCGTCGATCGCGATCCGCACGCCCAACGCCTTCAGTGCCCGCAGCCGTCGCGCGGTGGCGCCGGGGTCGGGCCGCCGCCGGTGGTTTTCCGAGCCTACAGCGGCTTGTCGAGAATGAAGATCTCGGCGGCCACGTCGGGCGAGAACTGATTGCCGCTGATGAACGCCACCACCTTGCGCCCGGTGAGGCGCTCGACCGCGGCGCGGAACTCGGTCTCCATCGTCATCTGGAAGAGGTGGCGCGTCTGCGCGACGGCGTCGGTGTGGGCGTTGCGCGCCAGCGTGCGCTCCGCCGGCGTGAGCACCTCGTACATCAACGTCACCAGCACGTTGCCCTGGTGAAAAGTGGAGGCCGTCCTCGGCCCGCGCCCGAGGTGGTCGGTGTGGACCCCCACGAGTGCACTGGTCACGGCTGCGTTCAACTCCCCGCCCCGCAACCGCGCTGTGTCAGATGTCGGCAAAGCCCCATCCCTCGATACCGATCCTCTTGACGAGCCGAGCGGAGCAGCAGTGCCCCGCACGCACTCATCGCGCAAAGTCACGCACAACGCCACCCCTGGCGGAGCGCTTGTGCGCTCAGAAAAACTAGCATAACCGCCACAGCCGGGGACGTTCCAAGATCGGATCAGCGATTAGGACGATTCGCAGGGACCTATGGCGCGCGCAGCACGTACCAATGTGTCTGACTCCGATCCGAGGTGCCCGCGGCTGCGCCTTGACAGGCATGCGAACATATGTTCGTGCGGTGGAGCAACCTCACCCTCGACGCCAACCCATCGGAGACCTGCCAACAACAATCGTTGCCCGGCTACCGCGAGGAAGCGGTGGTGCGCCACTTCGACGCGCCCGAGGCGCTCGACATGCGCTTCTACGAGGTGCGCGCCCGCTCGGCACTCAACCGCGTCCCGGCCCGCTCGCGGATGCCGTTCCGCTGGACGGTGAACCCGTATCGGGGATGCAGCCATGCGTGCAATTTTTGCTTCGCCCGCCCCACCCACACCTACCTCGGGTTCGACGCCGGCCGCGATTTCGAGCGAGAGATCGTGGTGAAGGTCAACGCACCCGAGCTGCTGCGCACCGAGCTGGCAAAGCCGTCGTGGGAGGGAGAGCATGTGGCGCTGGGGACCAACACCGATCCCTACCAGTGGGTGGAGGGTCGCTACCGGCTGATGGTGGGCATCTGGGAAGCGCTGCGCGACGCCGCGGACGGGCGCGGCAACCCCTGCTCGGTGCTCACCAAGTCGCCGCTGCTGCTGCGCGACCTGCTGCTGATGTGGGAAATCGCGCAGCGCACGCGGTTCAGCGCGTGCCTCTCGATCCCCACGCTCGACGAGCGGGCGTGGCGCGCGACCGAGCCGCACACCCCCAACCCGCGCGCACGCATGGAGGCCGTGGCAGAGCTGAATCGCGCCGGGATCCCCACCGGCGTGCTGATTGCGCCGCTGATGCCGGGCATCAACGACGCGCCCCATCAGTTGGAGCCGCTGCTGCAGGGCGCGATCGCCGCCGGCGCGGTGAGCATCGGCGGCGTGGCGCTGCACCTGCGCCCGGGGGTGAAGGAGGTGTTCATGGAGTGGCTGCGTACGCAGCGGCCTGAGCTGGTGGGGCGCTACGAGTCGCTATACGGCCGTGGCGCCTACGCGCCGCGGGAGGAACGCGAGCGCCTGACGGGGCTGGTGCGCCGCGGCCGCGGCCAGCGAGCGGCTCAGCGACTGCCCGGGCCCCGCCAGCCGCAGCGAGGCGACGCGCACAGCACGAGCGATACCCATGGCGCGAGACCGCCCTCGCAGGAGCGCTTGTTCTGAAGCGCGCCGGGGTCGGCCCAGGCGGCGATCACGAACGAGTCGCTGACGAACGCAAGCGACACCCTGCTCACGCCTCGCCGTGGTAGTAGCCCACGCCATGAGCGCGCTCGACAATCAGGTCCTCCGCGTCGTCGCCCGTCCACACGCCCACCTTGCCGCTGTCGGGGTAGGCGCTGACGGTGGGCAACGTCACGTTCGACCACATCAGCACGCGCACCGTCTCATCGCCGTCGTTGCGCACCTGGTGAGCGCCCACCGGTCCGCGCGGGAAGAACACGAGGTCGTTGGGCGCCAGCTGCTCGGCTCCCTCTGGGGTGCGCACCGTGGGCCGGCCCGCCAGCACCAGCAGCCACTCCTCCTCGCCGTACTCGTAGTGGTAGGGACACAGCGCCTCGCCGGGCGGGATCTCATACATGGTGGCGCCCGTCAGCTGCGCCCCCATCGCGGGACCCAGACGCAGCATCCCCGAGCGAAACCCCTCCGGGTCGGTGGGGTCGAACGTTGGACTCGCCTCAATCAGGTTGCGGCGGTGCACCCGAACACCCCCCTACTCCCGCGCCGTGGCGGCGCGCGGGGGCAGCGAGGGCTCCACGCGCAGCCAGCGGGCGGGCAGCGGCGGCAGCCACCAGTTCCAGCGGCCCAGCAGCGAGACGATCGCGGGGACGAACAGCGCGCGGATCACGGTGGCGTCGAGCAGGATGCCGGCGGCAAGGCCGGTGGCCAGCACTTTCACTTCGGTCTCCGGGCCGCTCGCCAGCGAGGTGAACGCCAGAAACAGGATCAGCGCGGCGCTGGTCACCAGCCGCCCGGTGCGGCCGATGCCGCGCACCACCGCCGTGTTGGTGGAGCCGGTGGCGTCGTACTCCTCGCGCATGCGCGAGAGGATGAACACCTCGTAGTCCATCGACAGGCCAAACAGGAACGCGAACACCATCAGCGGGATCCACGCGGTGATCGAGCCGGTGGCGGAGATGCCCCAGATCTGCTGGGAGCCGTGGCCCTGCTGCCACACCAGCTCCAGCACGCCCCACGCGGCGGCGACGGAGATCACGTTGAGGATCACCGCCTTCAGCGGCAGCAGCAGCGAGCGGAACGCGCGCGCCAGCAGCACGAACGTGATCAGCGCGATCAGGGCGATCATCAGCGGGAAGTTGCCGTACACGGCTTCGATGAAGTCCTGGTTTTGCGCGCCGATCCCGCCCACCTTCACTTCCGGGCCGAACGCGTGCGCCGCCGATTGCACCCGTTCCAGCGTGTCACGGCCAGCGGCCGTGGAGGCGTCGGGGGTGGGGTACTCGTCGAGCACCGCCACGCCCGCGTGGCGCCATTCCGGAGATTCGGGCGCCACCGCGCCGTGCACCCCCGCCACCGCGTTCAAGCGTTGCGCCACCCGCGCGGGCGAGGTGGAGCCGTTCACCAGCACCTCCGCCGGCACCAGCGCGCCGGAGCCGATGCCCGAGCGCTCCAGCGCCAGCAACCCCTGCTTGGCGACGCCTTCTTTGGCGATCGTGTTGACGTTGGAGGAGCCCAGCTGCAGGTTGGTGGCCGCCAGCACCAGCGCCGCCAGCACCAGTGTGGCGCCCAGCGCCGCCACCCAGCGGCCGCGCACGATCAGGTTGGCCCACCCGGTCCACGAGCGGCTGGCGTGCTCGTCGTTGCGCACGTGCGGCCAGTCCAGCCGCGGGCCCAGCTTGGCCAGCACCACGGGCAGCAGCGTCAGCGCGACCGCCACGCTCACCAACGGGATCAGCATCCCCCCGTATCCGACCGAGCGCAGGAACGGAAGCGGCAAAGCGATCAGCGCCAGCAGGCCGATCGCCACGGTGGTGCCGCTAAACACCACCGCGCGCCCCGCCGTGGCCATCGCCCGTTCGATCGCCTGCTCGTGCGCGGCGCCGCGCGCCAGCTCCTCGCGCCAGCGCACCACCACCAGCAGCGAGTAGTCGATCGACACACCCAACCCGATCAGCGCGATCAGGTATTGCACGATCGGCGACACTTCGGTGACCGCGGTGAGCCCGTACACCACCAAAAAGGTGGTCATGATCGCGGCGATCGCCATCATGAGCGGCACCAGCGCGAGGAACGAGCCGAACACGAACGCCAGCACCAGCAGCGCGCCGAGGCCGCCCAGCATCGCCTCCAGCAGCACGCCCGGCCCCTTGCCGCCGCCGCTCTGCGCCGCGAGCGCGTCGTACCCGGTGACGCGCACCGGCGCGCCCGCCACCGTCATCGTGTCGATCGCGGCGCTCGCGTGTTTGGCCGCTTCGGGGTTGGCTTCGAAGGTCTCTTTGGCTTCCGGGCGCGGGTAGGCGACCACGAACGTGGTGTGGCGGTCGCGCGAGAGGAACGTCGCGCTGTGTGTGCCCGCGTAGCCGGCCATCCGCACGCCCGGCAGCGTGCGCTGCAACCGCGCTTCCACCGCGCGTAGTTCGGAGAGCACGGTGGGCGAATCGATCGACGCGGAGCCCGGCAGCGTCACTACCGCCAGCAGTGGCGCGCCGGCGCCTCCCGTCCCGTGGAACTCGCGTTGGATCTGCTGGTTGGCCTCCCAACCTTCCCTGCCGGGCACCGAAAACTTCTGCTTGAGCGCTTCGCTCGCGGGGCCGGCGGACGCCATCCCGATCACCGTCACAACCACCCAGAAGCCGACGACGATGCGCTTGTGTGCCAGGACCCAGCGAGTGATGCGTGTCATGGGGCGCCTCCTTCGAGGGAAGGTTGATGGGCGAGCACAAAAGTTTGTAGCACAAATGATTGGCGATGTCCAATACAAGTGCTATAAATTACTTTCATGTGGCAGGATGGTCCGGTCCCACCTGAGCTGGCGATCTACCCCGGCTATCTGATGGCCCGCCTCGGCCAGGCTTCGGCGGCGCGCTTCCACGCGGCGCTCGCCCCCGAGCGGCTGCACGGGCGGCTGTTTGGCGTGATGAACATCATCGCCGCCCACCCCGGTATCACCCAGCAGAAGCTGGCGGAGTCGACCGCGATCGACGCCAGCTCGATGGTGGCGGTGATCGACGAGCTGGAAGCCAAGGGCTTCGCCGAGCGCCGCCCCCACCCCGACGACCGCCGCGCGCGCGCCATCTACCTCACGCCAGAGGCCACCGCCACGCTCGAGCGCCTGCGCAAGCGCGCGGCCGAGCTGCAGAGCGAGCTATTCGCGGCGCTCACGGTGCAGGAGCGCCAGACGCTGCATGCGCTGCTGCGCAAGCTGGCCACACCGCGGGAGACCGGGGCCGAGACGAGCACGGACGGCAGCGGCGGCGCGGAGGGCAGCGGCGGTGAGGGTCGCGGCGCGAAGGGCGGCAGCGGTGCGGATCGCAGCGCGGACGGCAGCGGCGGCGCGGAGGACAGCGGCCGTGCGGAGGACAGCGGCCGTGCGGAGGACAGCGGCCGCGCGGAGGACAGCGGCGGCGAGGGTCGCAGCGCGGAGGGAGACGGCGCGCACGTTCATTGACTTTTTGGGTGCCAACCACTACTCGACAACTCAAATGATGTCATGAAGTGGTTGGCGTGGAAAAAGAACACAAAACAACAACGCTGACCCCTGCGCGCGGCGGCACCGGCTTACGCCTCGCCGCACGGGCCCGGCCGGCTGCGACATCCGGCCACGTGCCGCCACGCCCGGCCTACGGGACGCAACGCCCGGTCGGTATGCGCGGCTAAGCTAAAGCCATGGTGGCCCGCTAAAGCCATGGTGGCCCGCAAGCCTCAGCGCCCCCGCCCGCGGGGCGCGCTGCGCCACTACGCCGGCTTCCTCTCTCCCGGCGCACTGGCGGCGATGCCGCTGCTGGCGGAACGCAACGGCGCGCAGCGGGTGCGGCGCGCCATGGGGACCATCGGCGACGGCCTCGCCCAGCGCCGACGCCCGACGCGGCCGCGGATGCGCGTGCTCACCGCGGCGCCCGGCGCCAAGCTGCGCTGGCGGGAGGCGCCCGCGCCCCCCGCGCCCGGACCCGACGGGGCGGTGGTACACCCGATCGCAATCGCCACCTGCGACATCGACTGCCCGCTGGTGATGGGCGCCACGCAGCTGGCGCTGCCGCTGCACCTCGGCCACGAATGCGTGGCGGAGGTGGTGAGCGTGGGCGCGCGCGTGCGCACGGCGAAGCCAGGCGACCGCGTGATCGTTCCCTTCCAGATCAGCTGCGGCGCGTGCGCCAACTGCCGCACTGGGCGCACCGGCAACTGTCTGGCGGTGCCACCGCTGTCGGCCTACGGCATGGGCCTCGCCACCGGCCACTGGGGTGGCGCCTTCTCCGACCAGCTGGCGGTGCCGTACGCCGAGGCAATGCTGGTGGCACTGCCAGACGGGATCGACCCGGCGGCGGCCGCCAACGTGTCGGACAACCTGTGCGACGCCCATCGCCACATCGGTCCGCATCTGCCGGCGCTGCTGCGCGAGGATCCGGAGACCGAGGTGCTGATCCTCGCGTGTCTCTCGCGCACGCCCACGTTCACCGCCGCCACCCCGCTGTACACAGGCCAGATCGCGCTGGCGATGGGCGCTCGCAACGTCACCTTCGTCGACTCCCGCCCGCACGTGCGCGCGCTGGCGGAGCAGCTGGGAATGAACGCACTGCGCCCCCAGAAGCTGCGCCGCCGCGCGGTGGCGCCATTGGTGGTGCACGTCAGCGCCGACCCGCTGGCGATCGCGCTCGACCACACCGCCCCCGACGGCGTCTGCACCAGCTCCGGCGGCCTCCACCCCAGCGCGCGATTGCCGTTCCTGCAGATGTACGTGCGCCGCGCCGCGCTCCACGTCGGCATCCCCCACACCCGCCCGCTGATGCCGCAGGTGCTGGAGCTGATGCGTGACGGGCGCTTGCGCCCCGAGCTGGTGACCACCGCCGTTGCCCCGCTCGACGACGCCCCCCGCGCGCTGCGCGAGCACTGCCTCGGAGGGGGCGTCAAGACGGTGTTGACGGCGTAGGCCCGACGGTCGGGCGGGACGGGGATACGGCAGATCAGGGTTCGGTGCCGGCAGATTGACGCCCGCCGCTCACGGCGCCAGCCGCGAAACCGTCCAGCGCTGGCCCTCGCGCACGTACAGCAGCCGGTCGTGCATCCGGTCGGGTGCCTGGCTCCACAGCTCGACCAGGTCGGGGGCCACGCGGATCGCGCCCCAGTCGGGGGGACACTCCGGCGGGCGCTCCATCGCCCCCATCAGGTGCGCATGGCGCGCCCGCAACTGCTCCACGTCGTCGATCGGCTGGCCCTGGCGCGAGACGAGCGTCTGCATGCGGTGCCCCAGCGCGCGCTCGTCGAACAGCTCCACCGCCAGCGCGCGCTCGGCGAGCACAGCCTCGCCGGTGATGTGCACCTGACGCCCCACGGACGGCCAGTAGAACAGCAGCGCCACCCGCGGGTTGGCTTCCAGCTCCCGCGCTTTGCGCGTCCACAGCGCCGAGGTGAACACCAGCGCGTCCTCCTCCGCGCGCTTCAGCAGCACCGTCCGTGCCGACGGCCGCCCGTCCGCGCCGACCGTCACGAACGCCACCGCCTCCGGCTCCGCCACCCCCGCCGCGCGCGCCTCGGCCAGCCAGCGCTCGAGCGTGCGCAGGGGCTGAGTGGTGCCTTGATCGCGCTTCATATCGCCGAGCGGAGGTTATCTCGCGAGGGGCACTAATCGATCACGTACACCGCCGCGCAACCGAAGTGGCGCACAAACGCAAGCATGGGCGCCAAGGTTTCCGTGAGATTCTGCGACTCGCAGTCGCCCAGCACGTACCGCGCACCGGTGCTGCGCACGAAGGCACGCGCCCGGGTGGCGGACATTTCCCCGGTCAGCAGCTTTTCGGCGCTGACGCTGCGATAGCGGCAGGCGGGCTCCGACCAGTAACAGTTGCCGGTGTACACCTTGCGGCCGGTTTGCGCAGGCACCACCATGCCGAGGTAGAAACGCGTCAGCACGCCCCCGGAGTGCGGATCCCGCTCCAGGTAGGCCAGCGCCCGGCTCTCGCCGGCGGCGATGAAGTTGGCGTTGCCGCTGCGCGGTTTGACAAGCCGCTGCGCGTATTTGAGCATGTAGAGGGTGCCGGGCACGATGACCACGGCGATCGCCACCACCGTCAGCGCTGGCAGCGAGCGCCTGCCGCCGTCGCGCAGCCGTGCGCGGACCGCCGGCCACGGGAGCGTGCACACGCCCTGCACCGCCAACACGCCCAGCGGGATGGTGACGCCCAGCAGCGCGTGGGTGGAGCCGCTGCCCTGCCACTCCGACAGCGCGAAGATCGCCACCGTCGCCGCCGGCCACACGCGCGCGGTGAGCTCCAGGAAACTGCTCACCCGTGTGCGGTAAGCCAACAGAGCAGGCAGCGCCAGCAGGATGAATCCGCTCACCACATGCCCCACCGGGTAGGTGCTGAGCGCCGCTTCGCGCTCGCGCTGCCACACCGGGTCGAAGTGCACCAGCAGCGCGAAGTACAGCAGCGGCAATGCCGTCAGCGCCACGGTGAGCGCCGGCGCCGCCAGATCCGCCGGGCGGCGGATCGCGGGCGGGAGAGCGCTCGCCGCCTGGCCGCCGGTGGCTGCTGTCGGACCGTCGGTCGCCGCCCGACCGTCGGTCGCCGCCGAGCCGCCGATCGCCGCTGGGCTATCGGTGACCGCCGACCGGCGACGCGCGAGCAGCGCCAGCTCGGCGCCCACCACGATCAAAATCAACGTCTCCCCCTGCCACGGATGCAGCCAGCTGGCCAGCATTCCCAACAGCGCCGCCGCCGCGCTCACGCGACCGGCGGCGCGCGCGCGGCTGTAGGCGAGCAGCGCGCCCAACGTGCACGCCAGCGCGATCAGCGCAAACGGGTAGCCCCACGACCAAAACACGATCCACGAGTCGCCGATCACCTGCCCCCAGCCGTACAGCAGCGCCAGCGTGAGCGCCGCGCGGCGCGGCCAGCGCCCGGGGATCAGCCGGTAGACGTAGGCGCGCGTGACGAAGAAGATCGCCAGCAACGCCACCGGCTTCCACAGCAGCAGCGCCACGTACGGCGCCACGCCCAGCGCCGCCACGCCGGCGGAGACGGCCAACAGCGGCTGGAAGAAGTCGGCGGAGGTGTGCGCCAGCACATACAGGTCGGGGCTGGCGCCGTGCTGGAGGATGCCGCGCAGCCACATCAGCGACTGCATCCCGTCCTCCTGGTACACGGCTTCGGTGCCAGTCCAGACGCGACCATTCACCGCCACCTGCCACAGGTCGAGGCCGAGCGTCCACAGCGACAGCGCCGCCACCACCACCAGCAGCAGCAGGTCGAAGCGATCGAGTCGCGGGCCGCGCATGGCGCCCGCGAGCCGTGTGTTTGCCATCAGGCGCTGAACTTCCGGCTGCGCACCAGCCCGGCGCGGTGCAGTTGCAGGCGCGCCAGCGCGCGCAGGGTCTTCAGCCCGTACACGGTCGAGGCGCGCGGCCCCACCGAGGAGGCGTCGTTGGAGTAGATCGTGCGCACCGGCACCTCGGCAATGCGAAAGCCGAAGTACACCACCTGCATGAGCAGCTCCGAGTCGAACGAGAAGTCCAGCGAGTTGCGCAGGAACGGGATGCCCATCAGCAGCTCGCGCGAGTAGGCGCGGTAGCCGGTGTGCAGCTCCGACAGGGAGGTGCCCAGCGCGCGGTTCTCGATCGTGGTGAGCGCACGGTTGGCGATGTACTTGTACTTCGGCATCCCCCCCGCCAGCGCACCGCCCTTCTCCATCAGCCGCGAGCCCAACACCAGGTCGGCCTCGCCGGCGAGGATCGGCTTCACCAGCTCGGGGATCAGCGTCGGCTCGTACTGGCCGTCGGGGTGCAGCATCACCACCACGTCGGCGCCGTCTTGGAGCGCTTGCAAATAACAGGTCTTCTGGTTGCCACCGTACCCCACGTTGTGCGGGTGGGGAATCACGTGCAGCGGCAGCGTGCGCGCCAGCTCCACGGTGCCGTCGCGCGAGCCGTCGTCCACCAAGATGATCTCGTCCACCCACTCGCGCGGAATACCCGACACGGTGGCGGCCAGCGTGCGCGCGGCGTTGAGCGCCGGCATCACCACGATCACCTTGGCGGCGCCCTTCTCGGGGGCACCGGGGCCGGCACCACCGGCCGCGCCCGCAGCCGTGGCGACGGCGGCCTCGCCCGCTCCGGCTTGTGTGGTGGGCGCCGGCGTGCTCACGACGACGCCGCGCTCCCGTTCAGCGACGCCACCAGCGGCCGGTTGGCGGCCTCATCGGTTGCATGCAACCGCGCCCCGGCGCCGTCATGGGGCGCCACCGGCGATTGGTGGGCCGCCTCGTCGGCGTCATGCAACCGCGCCGCGGCGCCGCGGGCCGGATGGCGGGCGTTGTGATGCAGCAGCGCCACGCCAACCACGATGAACGGCAGGAAGTTGACGAGGTGCAGCACGAGCGCGTAGGGCAGCGCCGCCGCGTGGGGGATCCCGTAGGCCTTCAGGGCGATCAGCGCGGCGCCCTCGAACACGCCCACCGCGGCGGGTGGCGCGGGCAGGATCATCGCCAAGCCGACCGCCACCGTGACCAGCACGCCGCAGGCGAATGGCAGGTGCAGGTGGAAGGCGAATGTGACGCAGTAGGCCAGCACTGCCGTGAGCATCCAGGCGATCAGCGTCCACACGAGGCCCTGCAGCGCCACCCCGGGGTAGCGCAGGCCGCTGAGGCCGTTGGCGAGCTCCACCACGCTGCGCTCCCACCGCTCCTCGGATAGTCGCGGCAGGCGCCGAAGCGGCACCAGCAGCACCCGCAGCGCGCGCTCCCCCATCACCGCCAGCGTCAGCGCCGCCGCGGCGATCGCCACCGCCAGCACGCCTGCGGCGATCGCCGCCGATTCCAGCCACCCCACCGGCGGCAGCCAGGGGAGCGCGACGAAGAAGATGAGGAGGATGCCGACCACGTCGTAGAGCCGTTCGAGTACCACGGTGCCGGCGATCTCCACCGGCTGCGCGGCGCTGCGCCGGCTGAGCACCACCACCCGCGCCACTTCGCCGGCGCGCGCGGGGAGGATGTTGTTGTAGAGATAGCCGATCATCGTCGCGTTGGCCACCGGCCCCAGCGGCGGGCGCCGACCGGGGGCGAACAGCGCCCGCCAGCGCAGCGCGCGAGCGCCCATCGCCAGCGCCAGCGCCGCCAGCGCCGGCACCAGCCACAGCCAATCGCTGGCGCGCAGCGCCCGCCACGCCGCGCCGAGCTGCAAGCCGGACAGGGCGATGTAGGAGAACAGCACCGTCACGGCGATCGTCGCCAGCCACAGCAGCGAGGAGGCGCGCACAGGCACGCGGCGCGCGGGGGGCTGGTGCGCCGGCGGAGAAGTGCGAGGCCGAGGGTCGGTGGGCGCTAGTGTCATCGGACCTCCGGTGTTATATAGCGCGCGTGCGCGCCGAGCCGACGCACCGCGTGCCGGAGTGCACTGCTTGTGCGTGACGCTACAAAGCTTGCGGCGGCGGCGCCACCTGGAACAGCAACCGCCTACGCCGCCAGCGCGTCGGCCTCCTCGCGTTCGGGCGCGTCGATGGGCAGGGGTGCCACGGCGGGGCGCGCGGGGCGGCGCAGCAGCAACGCGGCGACCAGCGCGCCGGCCAACGCGAAGGCGGCGCCCACCGCGAACGCCGTGTCGAAGCCGCTGGTGAGCGCGCTCGCGGCGCCGGACGCGGCGTGCGCGCGGGTTTGGGCGTCGGCGATCGTCGCCAGCACCGCCAACCCCAGCGCGCCGCCCATCAGCCGCGAGGTGTTGAGCAGGCCCGAGCCCAGCCCGCTCTGCGCGGGGGGCAGCGACTGCATCGCCACGATCGTGGCGGGCACCAGCGAGAAGCCCATGCCGATCGCCGACAGCGTGGCGCCGGGGAGCACCGCGGTGAAGTAGGAGTCGTGCGGGCTCACGCCCACCAGCAGCGCGATGCCGGCGGCGGCGCACAGCATCCCGGTGGCGATCACCGCGCGCACGCCCACTTTGGCGACCGCCCGCGGCGCCAGCGTGCTGGCGAGGAAGATCGACAGCGTCATCGGCAAAAACCCCACGCCCGCTTCGATGGCGTCGAAGTGGAGCACCTGTTGCAAATACAGCGTCAGGAAAAACCACACAGGGAAAAACGCCGCGTACAGGAGGATCACCACGAGGTTGGCCACCCGCAGCTGGCCGGTGCGCAGCACCGAGAGCGGTACCAGCGGCGCCTTCGCCACGCGCGCCTCCACCCACGCAAACGCGCCCAGCAGCGCCACGCCGGCGGCCAGCGGGCCGAGCACGCCGAGCGCGCCCCAGCCGAGCGTGTCGGTGCGCACGATCCCGTACGTGAAGCTGACCAGGCTGGCGGTTACCAGCACGGCGCCCGCCACGTCGAAGTGGCGCGTCTGCTCGCTCGCCCACGACGCCGGGATTGCGCGGCGGCCCAACGCGATCACGACGACGCCCAGCGGCACGTTGACGGCGAAAATCGCCTGCCAACCAAACCCCTGCGTCAGCAGGCCGCCCAGCAGCACGCCCGAGGAGGCGCCCAGCGCGCCCATCGCGCCCCACATCCCCACCGCGCGGTTGCGCGCCGGGCCGGGAGCGAAGGCGCTGGTGATGATCGACAGCGTCGCCGGCGACAGCACCGCGCCGCCGAAGCCCTGCAGCGCCCGCGCGCCGATCAGCAATCCACGCGTGTTCGCCAGCGCGCACGCCAGCGACGCCAGCGAAAACAGCGCGGTGCCGGCGAGGAACACGCGGTGGCGGCCCAACAGATCGGCGCAGCGGCCGCCCAGCATGAGAAAGCCGGCGAACGTCAGCGTGTACGCGTTCACCACCCACTGCAGCCCGGTGGTGGAGAAGCCCAGCGCCTGGTGGATCGCCGGCAGCGCCACGTTGACGATCGACACGTCGAGGATCACCATGAACTGGGCCAAACACACCACCGTCATCAGCGAGGCGTGGGAGGCTTGCTTGCGGGGAAGAGGCATCACGGTTGCGTTCATGGGTACAGTGTGCAACACTTCCTATCCAGGTAGTAGATAAGGGTTTATCCTGGTATAGAAAGTGCCAGTCTCAACCGCGAAAATCCCAATGTCGGTAGACGGCGGCCCCGATGGCAACGGCAGCACCGGCCAGACCGATGGCGCCCCCGACTGGAACGGGCGTCGCGCCCGCTCCGCCCAACGCCGCCGCGACGAGCTGGCGCACTTTTTGCGCAGCCGCCGCGACTCGCTGCAGCCGGAGGATGTGGGGCTGGCGGGGGGCGGACGGCGCCGCACGCCCGGTTTGCGCCGCGAGGAGGTGGCGCAGCTGGCGGGGGTGGGCGCCACCTGGTACACGTGGCTGGAGCAGGGCCGCGACGTGCGCGCCTCGCTGGACGTGCTGGAGGCGCTGGCACGGGCGCTGCGGTTGACGCAGGCCGAGCGCACCCACCTGGTGGTGTTGGGCAGGGGCGAGGAGCCGCCGCCGTGCAAGTCGCCCGCCGAGCGCGTGTCGCCCACCTTGCGCCGGCTGATCTGCAACCTCGGACCCAACCCCGCGTTCGTGCTCGGCCGCCGCTGGGACTACCTCGCCTGGAACGATGCCGCGTGCGCACTGCTGGGCGACCTCAGCGCCGTGCCGCGCGCCTCGCGCAACCACGCGTGGCTGACCTTCACCGACCCGGCGCGCCGCGAGATGTTCACCGACTGGGAGCGTTCCTCGCGCTTGCTGGTGGCCAAGCTCCGCGCCGACACCGCCCGCCACGTGGGCGACCCCGAGTTCGACTCCCTGATCGCCGCACTGCGCAATGCCAGCCCCGAGTTTGCGCGTGCGTGGGAGCGGCACGAGGTGTCCGTCGGCGGCGAGGGCCGCAAGGACCTGCGCCACCCCACGGCGGGCACGCTGTCGTTTTCACACGCCGTGTTTCACCCCGCCGAGGCCTCCGAGCAGCGGCTGGTGCTGTACTCGCCGCTGCCCGACCACTCCACGCCCGCCAAGCTGGCGGCGCTGTTGGAGGAGCGCGTCACGGTCGCCACCGCCACTCGAGCGCTCGACCGGTGCGCACCAGAGGTGGTCGCCGCCGGCGCTTGAGCGGCCTCAGCCGGCCTCGCCGTAGGTTCCCTGCTTCGGTCGCACCCGCCCGCCCGGGAAGGCGAGGCGCAGGATCGTGCGGTGCACGGCGCCAAGCTGGCGGTGGAACGGGCCGCTGTTGTAGGGGAGGTCGTAGCGGCGGCAGATATCGCGCACGCGCGGGGCGATCTCGGCGTAACGGGAGGAGGGGATGTCGGGGAACAGGTGGTGCTCCACCTGAAAGCCGAGGTTGCCGCTGAGGAAGTGAAACGCGGGCCCGCCGTCGATGTTGGCGGAGCCCAGCAGCTGGCGCACATACCAGCCCCCGCGCGTCTCGTTTTCAACCTCCCGCTCGCTGAACGTGTACGTCTGGTCGGGGAAGTGCCCGCAGAAGATGATCGAGTGCGCCCACACGTTGCGCACGATGTTGGAGGTGAAGTTGGCGACCAGCGTGGCTTTGAAAGCGTTGCGGTCTCGCGACGCCGCCGCCGACAGCAGCGGGAAGGCGATGTAATCCTTCACCGCCTGCCGGCGCGCCTTCAAGCCGATCGCGCGCAGCTCGGCCAGCGCCTTGGCCTTGGGCTTCTCACCGCTTTTGATGGCCTCGAAGTTGAGGTCGTGCATCGCCACGCCCCACTCGAAGAAGCCCATCAGCAGCAGGTTGTAGAGCGGCTGCAGCAGATACACCGGGTGCCACCGCTGGTGGGGGTCGATGCGCATGATCTCGTACCCCAAGTCGCGGTCTTTGCCGCGGATGTTGGTGAATGTGTGGTGCTCGTAATTGTGCGAGTGCCGCCACGCGTCGGCCGGAGAGGCGGTGTCCCAATCCCAGCTTTGCGAGTTGATGTCGGGGTCGTTCATCCAATCCCACTGGCCGTGCATCACGTTGTGGCCGATCTCCATGTTCTCGAGGATCTTCGCCACCGACAGCGCCGCGGTGCCGGCGATCCACAGGCCGCGGCGGCGCGAGCCCAACAGCAGCGCGCGCCCCCCAACCGCCAGCTGGCGGTGCAAACGGATGGTGGCACGGATGTAGCGCGCGTCGCGCTCGCCCAGATCGGCGTACACCTCCTCGTGCAGCGCGTCCAGCTCCTGGCCCAACCGCTCCAGCTGCTCGGGGGTCAGCCGGCGCAGCGGGTTGTCAGGGTCGGTGACGGGATGCAGCCGATTGTCGGGGTCGGCGTCGGGAGCAACCTCGATGGGAGGCGCAACCGGCGGGCGTTGGGCAGTGGCTGACATGAGGTACCTCCGGTTGGTTAGAGCTCGATCTCAATTGGTCCTTCGGGCGCGTTGACACAGGTACGCAGCAGTTCGCCCGGCGTGCCGTGCACGCGACCGGTGCGCAAATCGCGCACGCGACCGGAGCGCAGCCGCCCGACGCAGCTGTGGCAGATGCCCATGCGGCAGCCGTGCGGCAGCTTGGCGCCGGCCTGCTCGCCGGCCACGAGGATCGGCTGGCGACCGTCGCTGTGCGCGCGGATGTTGCTGGCGCACAGGTCGATGCTGCCGCCGGCGCCACATCCGACACCATCGCCGGCCATGGCCCCGTCGGCACCGGCACCGCCCGCGCCGTCGTCCAGCCAATCGAGCGGCTGAAAGCGCTCGACGTGCATCCGCGCCGGATCCCCCTCCGTGCGCCAGTGCTCGCTCAGCACGCGCAGCAGCCCGGAGGGGCCGCACACGTATGCGTCGCGCTCGCGCCAGTCGGGGCACAGCCGCTCCAGCTCCGCCGGCGTGAGGCGGCCGTGGGCGGCGGTGAGCCGCTCGTGCAGCCGGTAGCCGGCGCGGCGGTCGTGCAGCGCGCGCAGCTCGTCCCGGAAAATCGCCTCCTCGGCGGTGCGGGCGCAGTGGAGGTGGACGATGTTGTCCAGCTCCCGCGTCCGCGCCAGGCCGCGGAGCATGCTGGCGATCGGCGTGATGCCGCTGCCGGCGCTCACCAGCAGCAGCCGCGCAGGGCGCGGGGTGGGCAGCACGAACGTGCCTTCCACGCCGCCCAACCGCACGATCGCGCCGGGGCGCAGGCGGCGGAAGAGGTAGGGCGACACCTTCCCGCCGGGCACCAGCTTGGGGGTGATCGCGATGCGCCCGTCGGCGCGCTGGGGATCGGAGGTGAGCGAGTAGGCGCGCCAGTGGTGCACGCCGTCCACCTCCACTCCCAGCCGCACATACTGGCCGGGCAGGTGTCCCTCCCACCCCCGCCCCGGCCTGATCGTGACGGTGACGGCGGTGGCGCTCTCGCGGTGCACGCCCTCCACCCGCCCGCGCAGCTCCAGTGTCGACCACAGCGGGTTGAGCATCTCCAGATAGTGGTCGGGCGACAGCGGCGAGGTGAACGAGCCGATCAGCCGCAGCGCGCGACGGTGCAGCGGTGCGACCGTGGGCACGGCGCCACGTTCAGACATCGGAGGAGGAGGAGGAGGAGGAGGAGGAGATCATGACCTGATACCATGCTACCTCAATCGAGGTTACATCAAACACGGTACCCTTGGTGGAAGATGGCAAGTGTGAGCACGAGCACAGAAGAGACGCGCGCCGGCACACCGGCCAGGCGTGACGGCCAGCCGACCGACCTGACGATCGAGCAGCTGGCGGCGGAGGTGGGGATGTCGGTGCGCAACATCCGCAACCACACCTCGCGCGGGCTGTTGCCGCCGCCGGAGGTGAGAGCGCGCGTGGGCTACTACGGCCCCGACCACGTGGCACGGCTGAAGCTGATCCTCGATCTGCAGGCCGACGGCTTCAACCTCGCCGCGATCGAGCGGCTGCTGAGCGCGTCCGGCGGGCAGGCGGCGAGGCTGCTGGGGCTGCGCAACGCGATGACGGCGCCGTACGAGAGCGAGACCCCCGAGGTGATCACCGCCGCGGAGTTGCGCGAGCGCTTCGGCGAAGTGGACGGTAAGGACGCCGCCCGCATCCGCAAGCTGCGGCTGCTGATCCCGCTGGGCGACGACCGCTTCGAGGTGCCCTCACCGGCGTTGACGCGCGCCGCCGAAGAGGTGGTCGCGCTGGGCATCCCGCTGCACGCGGCGCTGTCGCTGGTGGAGCGCCTCAGCCACGACTGCCAGTCGATCTCACACGCGTTTGTGAAGCTCTATTTGAAGGAGCTGTGGGAGCCGTTCACGGCCGCCGGGCAGCCGGAGGAGCGCTGGGACGAGGTGATCGAGGCGATCGGCACGCTGCGCGGCATCGCCTCCGAGGCGCTGCTGGGGATGTTCAAGCTGCGGATGACCGCCGAGGTCGAAACCGCCTCGGGGCGGCTGCTGGGGCACCAGGCGAAGCGGTCGCGGTGAGGCGTTAGCGATTGACGAACACACCGCCTAGGCGTTCCCACTCGGACGGAGCCCACTGGCCGTCCCAAGCCCTGTGATACATGGCGTTGTCGGCGCCGATACCAAAAAGGTCCAGTCTCCCCGCCCCCCACGAAACCGCCGTGGCAGGGCTGACGAACACACCGCCGAGACGTTCCCACTCGGACGGAGCCCACTGGCCGTCCCAAGCCCTGTGATACATGGCGTTGTCGAGGCCGATACCAAAAAGGTCCAGTCTCCCCGCCCCCCACGAAACCGCCGTGGCAGGGCTGACGAACACACCGCCGAGGCTCTCCCACCCGGAGCTCCACTGGCCGTCCCAAGCCTTGTGATACATGGCGTTGTCGAGGCCGATACCAAAAAGGTCCAGTCTCCCCGCCCCCCACGAAACCGCCGTGGGAGGGCTGAGGAATATGCCACCGAGGCTTTCCCACTCGGACGGAGCCCACTGGCCGTCCCAAGCCCTGTGGAACATGGCGTTGTCAGAGCCGAGACCGAAAACGTCGAGCCGACCCGCCCCCCACGAGACGGCAGCCGGTGGACTGACAAACACGCCACCGAGGCTTTCCCACTCGGACGGAGCCCACTGGCCGTCCCAAGCCCTGTGGAACATGGCGTTGTCGGTGCCGATACCGAAAACGTCGAGCCGACCCGAACCCCACGAGATAGCAGCCGGTGGTTTCATGTCTCCTCCTGTGTCTGCCAATGCGGCAGGTTGCTTGGTCTCATTGGGAGGAAGACTTATAGACCTAGCTAACACGAGTCAAGAGGACGCTACGATCCCAACTACCAGTCTCAATTGCCACGCCAAGAATGTCTCCAACTCGGCGTGGGACGGGGGCCGTCCGGAACCAGCCGGCCGCGGTGCACACAGGGGCGACCTAGCGTGGAGAGCTCAGCGAGAGGCTCGTCTGTCGTGATTTGTGGCTTCGGTACTCCACGTCGCGCCCTGTGCAGCTCAGGAATCGGCGGGCGGGCGGCGCTCGCGCTTGCGCTCGGAGGCCCGACGCTTGGCCGCCAGGCGCCGCTCACGCGAGGCCACGGTGGGACGCGTGGCGCGGCGGCGCTTGGGAACGGCGAGCGCGCTCGCCAGCCGCGCGCTCAAGCGGGTTAGAGCCAACTCGCGGTTGCGCGCCTGCGATCGCTCATCCTGCGCGACCCCCACCACTCGCGGCCCGGCGCGCGCCAGCACCCGGCTTCGCTGGGCGTCGGTGAGCGATCGCGAGGCGAGTACGTCGAAGCTGGCTTCCACGCGGGAGGCTGTGACATTGGCGTGCTGTCCCCCGGGGCCCGAGGAGCGGCTTGCGCGCACCGTGACCTCCGACAGCGGAATCGTCAGCTCGCCAGTGATCCGCAGCCGCTGACGATCGTCCGCTTCGGATTCCGTCGATGGTGTCACCGCCGCGGTGGATCAGTCGAGGTTGTCGAGAATCTCGTTCGCCCGCGACCACTGGTCGGGGGCGACGACTAGGTAGATGTCACCACGTCCACGCCGATCCAGCGGATGATCGGCGACGCACCCCGCGTCGACCCCCAACGCGCGCAACTGGTCGCGCCACGCCACCGCCGTGCCCTGATCCTCGAATGTGGAGACCGTCTCCCAACTCTCGAAACGAGGGTCGCCGATCGCGACCGGCGGGTCCTTGGCCACACCGCGGAACAGGCGAAGCGCACGCATCGAGATCAGCGTACACCGCGGCGGACGCCGGACTGCCGATTGCGTGCGGGAGCGACCTCGCATGGGTGCCCATTGAGATGCTCGTCCGCCGCGGCATGCGGCTCCGAGTCGCCTGGCTGGCGAGGCTGACACACTGGCGCGGTGCCTCCGACCCTGCGTGCCGGCCGCATTACGCTGCGACCCTTGCGAGCGGGCGAGGTCGACGAGCTGGCGAGCATTGTGACGCGCTCCGGCGTCAGGGAGTGGTGGGGGCCGCTGGAGGATGACGAGCACACGCGCGAGGGTCTCGTCAACGACGGCACCGCGTTTTCGATCGAAATCGACGGCGCGCTGGCGGGATGGCTGGGGTACAACGAGGAGACCGATCCCGACCACCGCTACGCCAGCCTCGACATCTTTTTGGCGCCGGAGTATCAAAACCAGCGGCTCGGACCGGCCGCGCTGCGGCTCGCCGCGGAATGGCTTTTCGGGGAGCGTGGACACCATCGCCTCACGATCGACCCGGCGTGCGACAACGTGCGCGCGATCCGCGCCTATGCGGCGGTCGGCTTCCGCCCCGTGGGGGCGATGCGCCGCTACGAGCGCGGCGCGGACGGCCGCTGGCACGACAATCTGCTGATGGACCTGCTGCGCGAGGAGTTGCAGGGCGACGGGCAAGCACCCCGATGAGCAGTCCATGCGATCCCGGCGATGTGTGCCGCCGGGTGTGTATGTGCTTCTCCCGGCGCCGCTCGCTGGGACTGCCGTTCGTGCTGGGCGTCGCGCGGCGGTAGTCGCCACGCGCCCGCGAGGCGATCCCCTGGCGCGGGGTGTCGCGCGCGGCGGCGATGTGCAAGTGTCCGCGCGATGGCAGCGCGAATCCTCGTGGGAGTGCTGGGCGCCGCACTGGTGATGCTGATGCTGAGCGAGGTGTTCCTCGTGTTTTTGCTGCCGCGCCGCGTGAAGCGCGACCCGCGGATCGTGCGCAGGGTGTTTGCGATGGGCTGGCGCCCGTGGCGGCGGATGGCGCGGCGGGTGCCACCGCGCGCGGCCGACACGATGCTGGGCATATACGGCCCGCTGGGGCTGCTGCTCAACCTCGCGCTATGGGTGACGGGGTTGATCGTGGGGTATACGTGTTTGCAGTGGGCGCTGCACTCAGACCTGCACCCCATCCATCCGGTGAGCTTCGGCGATGACCTGTTTTTCAGCGCCGCCACGATGGTGAGCAGCGGCACTGGATCGCTAACCGCAGAGGATACGGCGGCACGGCTGGTGCAGGTGATCGACGCCGCCAGCGGACTGGCGGTGCTGACGCTGGTGATCGGCTATCTGCCAGCGCTGTTCCAGGCGTTTTCCCAACGCGAGGCCACGGTGTCGCAGCTGGATGCGCGCGCCGGCTCGCCGCCCACCGCCGGGCGGTTGGTGGTGCGCTCGACCCAGCGCGGGGGGTGGCCGGCGCTGAGCGACTATCTGCGCGAGTGGGAGACGTGGGTGGCGGAGCTGATGGAGACCCATTTGGCCTACCCGGTGCTGGCGTTTTTCCGCTCCCAACACGTCAACCAAAGCTGGCTGGCGGCGCTGTGCACGGTGCTCGACTCATGTGCGCTCACCGTGGCGGCGGCCCCGGTGGGCAGCGTGGACCCGGCGCGCTTCACGTTTGCCATCGCCCGCCACGCGGTGGTCGACCTCTGTTACAGCTTTCGCGGGCAGCCCAACGCTCCCGCCGACCGGCTCAGCGACGGCGAGTTCGAGCGGCTGCTGGCGGAGCTGCGCGACGGCGGCGTGCAGCTGGGCGCCCCGCCGGCGGAGATTCACGCGCGGCTGACGCGCATGCGGGGGCTGTACGAACCGTACGTGCACGCCCTGTCGGTGGCATTGGAGCTGCCGCTGCCGCCGTGGGTGGCGCCGGAGTCGACCAGCGACAACTGGCGCACCACCGAATGGCACTGATCCCGCGAGCAGCCGCTGCCCGCCGTCGGCGACGTGAGGGCGGGCCACATGTAACGCCACGCGCCTGCCGGCCATTAAAGGGTTGTGGAGCGCCGTGTCAGGTTTGAGCTGCTGTACGGCAAACACGCGCCGGCGGAGGGGGCGTGGTGGAAGCGCGGTTTGTGGAGCGCATGCGTTTGCCCCACGGCCGGGTGGCACGGTATGACCGCCGCGAATGGTTGGACGCCGCCGCCGGGAGCCGGCGCGATCGGAGCGTCATGCCGGCCGCGCTCATCCGCGGCTACCGGCGCCTGCCGCCGGGGGCGGCCAGCGAAGCGCTGCTGAAGGTCACCCGCCAACACCCGCATGCGCGCTTGCTGGTGGAAAAGCCGGCGAAGCCGGGGCCCAGACCCGAGCGGCCGGCGAAGCCCCGGTGGCGAGCCAGCCGATAAACCCGCAATTTGCGAGTTTTTTTCTGTCGATCTTTGCGTTTGTGGCTGCGCCCACCGGGAAAAACGGCCCTACGTGTCGACCAATGCATTGACCCGTTACGGTCCGCCCGCCGCCTGGGGCGCACACACCGACGCGGTGCTGTTGACGGGCGCCACCGGGTTTCTGGGCATGGAGCTGCTGGCCGGCTATCTGGAGCGCACCGATCGCCACGTGTACGCGCTGGTGAGGGGTGTCAACGATCGTCAGGCACACGCGCGTTTGCAAAACACGCTGGCGCGGCTGTTCGACGCTGGACATCCCTACGAGGAGCGGGTGAGCGCGGTGCGGGGAGACATCACCCGACCCGGCCTGGGCCTCGGCAACCGCCGTCGCGCGGCGCTGGCCGAGCGGGTGAGCGAGATCGTGCACAGCGTCGCGTCGGTGTCGTCGAGAACGAGCTGCACACCGCGCGCCATCAACGTGGAGGGCACCAGCCGCGTGCTGGAACTCGCCGCGCAGTGCCACACACGAGGGGAGGGGCTGCGGCGGCTCACCCACATCTCCACCGCCTATGTCGCCGGTCAGCACCGCGGCTGCTTCAGCGAGGACGATCTCGATGCGGGGCAGCGTTTCCGCAACGCCTACGAGCAGTCGAAGTTCGAGGGCGAGCAGCTGGTGGCGAGTTGGCGCGCGCAGCTGCCGATCACCGTGGTGCGCCCCAGCATCGTGGTCGGCGAGCGCCACAGCGGCTGGACGGCGTCGTTCAACGTGCTGTATTGGCCGTTGCGCATGTTCTCCCGCGGCGCCTACCTGGCGGTGCCCGCGCGCGCGACGGCGCCGGTGGACGTGGTGCCGGTCGACTACGTCACCGACGCCATCCTCGCGCTCAGCCGGGCCCCCGAGGCGGTGGGAGCCACCTTCACCGCTGCGCGACTATTTCGATCGCCTCGTGGAGTTTGCGCTGGCCGCCGAATGGGGCCGCCGCGAGCTGCGGCGCCCGGGTGCGGTGGTGCCGCTGGCACAGGCGCGGCTTGTCCACCGCCGCCCCCGCGCACGTGGTGAGCGACTGGTGGCGGCCGGATGAGCGGCGTGAGGCTGTCGGGGTTGGATGCGTCGTTTTTGGCGGTGGAGACTCCCACGGCGCACATACACGTTGGCTGGGTGGCCACCTTCTCGCCGCCGGCCGGCGAATCGCTCCCGAGCTTCGAGGAGGTGCGCGATCACATCGCCCGGCGTTTGGTGCGCGCGCCGCGCTGGCGCCAGCGGCTGGCGCCGGTGCCGTTGGGATGGACCGCGCCCGAGTGGGCCGACGACACCGCGTTGACCATCGATCGCCACCTCTACCGCGCGCCCGGGCCGCTGAGGGGCTTGGTGGACGAGGTGATGTCGATCCCGCTGCGCCGCGACCGTCCGTTGTGGGAGATGTGGGTGTGCGAGGAGCCGGACGAGCAGCGGTTGGCGGTGATCGGCAAGGCCCACCACTGCATGGTGGACGGCATCGCCGCGGTGCAGCTGGGCTCGCTGTTGCTCGACCTCACGCCCACCCCAGCCGATTACGAGCCCGACGAGTGGCAGCCGGCGCCCGCGCCCGGCGGCGAGGGCTTGCTGATAAGGGGCGTACGCGATCTGGTGGCAGGGCAGCTGGGGCTGTTGCGAGCGCCGCTGGCGGTCGCCGTGTCGCCCGTGAACACGGCACGCCAGACCCTTGCCGGTGCGGTGCGGGCGACCCGCGCGCTCAGCCACTCGCTGTTCAGCGACGCGCCCGCCAGCGCGCTCAACCGCTCACTGTCGCCGTTACGAAGTTTGGCGTGGGCGGAGCGTCCGCTGGAGGATCTGCGACAGATCAAGCAGGTGTATGGCACCACAATCAACGACGTGATGCTGGCCGCGGTGGCTGGCGGGATGCGGGCCTTCCTCGCCGACCGCGGCGAGCGGCCGATCGCGCTGAAGGCGATGGTGCCGGTGAACGTGCGCAGCCCGCGCGAGGAGCTGGGCAACCGCATCTCGTTCGTGTTTGCCGAGCTGCCCTGCGACGAGCCCCACCCGCTTGGCCGGCTGTACCGGGTGCATGCCACGATGAGCGCGCGCAAGCGCAACCGCGAGCCCGAGGGCGCCGATTTGGCGCTGAAGGCCGCCGCGCGCACCCCCGTGCCGGTGCAGCACGCGATCTCCAAGATGATGGCCAGCCCGCGCACGTTCAACCTGGTGGTGTCCAACATCCCGGGACCGCCGCTGCCGATGTACATGCGGGGCTGTCCGCTGCAGGCCATCTACCCGGTGGTGCCGCTCGCCGATCGCCACACGGTGTCGGTGGGCATGACCACCGTGGGCGAGCGCGCCTGCTTCGGGGTGTACGCCGACCGCGAAGCGCTGCCCGACGCCGACGCGCTGGCACGCCACATCGACGAGGCGGTCGGCGAGCTGTTGGCGGGCTCGCTGGGCTGAGGCGCCGGCGCTCACGACTTGACCGCGGAGGCGGCGGACCCGGGCGACGGCAGCGTAGTATGTGTGCGCAGCGGGCTTTTGCTTACAAGGCCGCCGCGCCAACCCCCTGCGCCACCCGCGGCGCCCCGTAACGGATCAGGTCGGCGGCGCGCTCGGCCACGGCGATGGTGGGGGCGTTGGTGTTGCCGCGCGGCACGGTGGGCATCACCGAGGCGTCCACTACGCGTAGCGCCTCCACGCCCCGCACACGCAGCGATATGTCGACCACCGCGTCGGGGTCGGCGCCCATGCGGCAGGTGCCGACAGGGTGGTAGAGCGTGAACACCTGCTGGCGGATGTGCGCGCGCACGTCCGCCTCGGAGTCGGACGCAGGGATGTAGCGGGGGCGGGTGGTGTAGGGCGCGAGCGCCGGCTGGCGACAGATCTCCATGGTGAGGCGCATCCCCTCCACCATCCGCGCCATGTCGCGCTCCTCCGCCAAGTAGTTGTGGAGGATGTAAGGCTTGGCGGTGGGGTCGGGCGACAGCGGCAGCACATACCCGCGGCTGTCGGGCGTCAGCACGCACGGCGCCGCGCCGAAGCCATGCTCCATCACCGGCTCGTCCACGTACATGGCGGGCGCCGCGTGAAGCTGGATGTCGGGCGCCGCCAGCGCGGGGTCGGAGCGCAGGAAGCCGCCGGCCTCGGCCACGTTGGAGGTGAGCGGCCCGCGGCCTTCGGCGAAGGCCGCGAGGTTGGCGTCGGTGAGCGGATTGAACAGCGACACCGGCTCATCGTGCGCGTATGTCACTCCGGAGGCGGGGTGATCTTGGAGGTTGTGCCCCACGCCGGGCAGGTCGGCGACCACCGGTATCTGCAGCAGCCCCAGCAACTCGGCCGCGCCGACACCGGAGAGCATCAGCAGGTGCGGCGAGTTGTAGGCACCGGCGCACACGATCGTTTCGCGCGACGCGCGCAGCTCGCACAACTCGCCCAGCCGTGCCGCCTGCACGCCGACGGCGCGCTCACCCTCGAACAGGATGCGGTGGGCCAGCAGGTGGGGCTCCACCGTGAGGTTGGGGCGCGACATCGCCGGGTGCAGGTAGGCCACAGCGGCGCTGCACCGCCGGCCGTCGCGCTGGGTGCGCTGGTAGCGACCCACGCCGTCCTGGGAAGGTCCGTTGAAGTCGGGATTGGCGGGCAGCCCCGCCTGCGCGCACGCCTCCAAAAAGGCGTCGGTGATGGGGTTGGGCGCGCGGTCGTCGTCGACGCTCAACGGGCCGTCGGCGCCGTGCAGCGGCGAGGCGCCGCGCTGGTTGCACTCGGAGCGGATGAAGTAGGGCAGCAGGTCCTCCCACCCCCACCCCTCGCAGCCCAGCTCGCGCCAGCCCTCGTAGTCGGCGGGGTTGCCGCGGATGTACACCATCGCGTTGATCGAGCTGGAGCCGCCCAGCGTCTTGCCGCGCGGCAGGTAGATGCGCCGCCGGTCGGCCGCGAGCTCGGGGGCGGTGGAGTAGTCCCAGTCGACCTGCGTGCGAAACAGCGCGGGGAACGCGAGCGGCACGTGGATGTTGTCGATCGTGTCGGGCGGCCCCGCCTCCACCAGCGCCACGCGCACGTCGGGGTCTTCGCTGAGCCGCGCCGCCAGCACGCACCCGGCCGAGCCGGCGCCGACGATCACGTAGTCGTACTCGGCCATCCGCAACCTCCCTCGTCGCATCCGCGGACCAATCCACGCTTTGTGATCGATGTTACACCCGGGGAACAGCCCACCACTTGCGCCGTGCGCTTTGATACGGCGATGAGCGTCCTGGCAAGCCTCGACTGGCCCACGGTGGCCTCGCTGGCCACCGCCGCGGGGACGCTGGTGCTGGCGATCGCCACGTTCGCCTCGGTGCGGTCGGCCAACCGCTCCGCGCGGTTGGCGGAGCTGGCGTTGCAGGAGCAGCGCCGGCCGGTGCTGGTGCAGTCGCGCCTGGACGATCCGCTGCAGAAGATCATGTTCGTCGACGGGCACTGGGTGCGGGTGGGCGGCAGCGGCGCGGTCGCCGAGCACCTCGACGGCATCGTCTATCTGGCAGTCAGCCTACGCAACGTGGGCGCCGGCCTCGGCGTGCTGCAGGGATGGCACGTGCGCCCCGGGCTGCGCACCTCGCGGGATGGCCACGCCGACGAGAGCGAGTTTCGCGCGCAATCGCGCGACCTCTACATCCCACCCGGCGACGTCGGCCTGTGGCAGGGCGCGCTGCGCGACCCCACCGAGGAGGTGCACCCGGCCATCGCCGAAGCGGCGCAGCGGCGCGAAGTCATGTCGCTCGACCTGCTCTACACCGACCAGGTGGGCGGCCAGCGCACGATCAGCCACTTCAGCCTCGTGCCGGTCGGCGACGACAGCTGGACGGTGAGCGTCGGCCGGCACTGGTATCTCGACCGCGACGGTCCGCGGTAGGGCGATTCACACAACCGTGGCCGTCAGCCGCTCGTGCACGAACCGCACCACGGCGGCGCCCTCGCCTACCGCGGTGGCGCAGCGCTTGATCGAGCCGGCGCGCACGTCGCCCGCTGCGTACACGCCGGGCACGCTCGTCTCCAGCAGGCCCTCCGCGCCGACGTCGGGGCCGGTGAGGACGAAACCGTGTGCGTCGCGCGCGACCGTATCGCCCAGCCAGTCGGTGCAGGGGGTGGCGCCGAGGAAGAAGAACAGGTACGACAGCGGCAAACGCGCGCCGTCGGCGAGCGTCACGGCCTCCAGCCGACCGTCGTGGCCGCCACGTCGACCGTCCGCGTCGGCTGCGCTCTCCGCACCGCCTCGGGCATCCGCGTCACCTCGGCCGGTGTGGCCGTCCTGACCGTTCTCAGCCTCCTCCGCATCGCCGACACTGTGCAGCTGCCGCACTTCCGAGCGGTCGCGCACCGCCACGCCGAAGCGTTCCAGCTCGTCGATCAGATAGTGCGACATCGTCTCGCGCAGATCCCCGCGGCGGTGCAGCAGCGTCACCAGCGCGCCGCCGCGCGCCAGCCACACCGCCGCCTGGCCGGCGGAGTTGCCGCCGCCCACCACGCCTACGCGCTGGCCGCCGCACAGCTGCCCCTCCAGCGGGCCGGCGGCGTAGAAAGCGCTCACGCCCTCATACCGCTCCAGGTCGGCCACCGGCAGGCGGCGGTATTCGGCGCCGGTTGCCAGCAGCACCGCGCGGGCGACGATCTCGTTGCCCTCGTCCAGCCTCACCACGTGCCGCTCCCCGCGGGGCTCCAGCCGCTGGGCGCGGTAGGGGCTGGCCACGCGCGCGCCGAACTTGCGCGCCTGTGTAACCGCGCGACTGGTCAGCTGCGCGCCGCTGATCCCGGCGGGGAAGCCGAGGTAGTTCTCGATCCGCCGCGAACTGCCGGCCTGGCCGCCGAGCATCGTGCCCTCCACCACCAGCGTGTCGAGACCCTCCGAGGCGCCGTACACGGCGGCGCCGAGGCCGGCGGGGCCGCAGCCGAGGATCAGCAGATCCACCTCCTCGCGCATCGCCAACTCGAGACCGATCCCCAGCGCGCGCGACAACTGGCCGTTGCTGGGGTTGTGCAGCTCCATTCCCCCGGGCAGGCGCACCGTGGGTGGTTGCGGAGCGGCGGTCGTTGCCGGCTCGCTCCACGAGTACGGGATCTTCTGCACGCGCACAAACGCCAGCAGCCGCCGCGTGTCGGGCGACTCGCGCGAGCCCACGATCTGCACGCCGATCCCCTGGATCTGCTGCAACAGCTCGCGGCGCTCCACAAACGCGCTCAGCAGCAAATCCGCCAGCGCGTCGTCGTCGAACAGCAGCCGTCTCAGCACCTCGCGGTCGACGGCGATGTAGCGCATCGGCGCGGTCGCTACGGCGGTAAGGAACACGGTCTGGCCTGACAGCAGGTTCAGCTCGCCGAGGAAGCCCGACGCGCCGTGACGGACGACCTCCTGCCCGTCGCCGTCCAGCACCGCCGCTTCGCCCTCCACGATCGCGATGAACGGGTAACTCGCGTCGCCGATCTTGTACAGCGTCTCCCCCACCGCCGCCGTGCGCTCATCGCCGTGGCCGGCCAGCAGCTCCAGCTGCGTACTCGACAGCACCCTGCTCACCGGTCCGCTGGTCGCTGGTCCCGCCATAGGTGCCAGCGTAGCGGCTGGTTCGCGGCGCGGAGCGGCGCTTTCTACTTGGCCTCCAACCAGGGGTGCCGGGCCGCAACCGCTAACTCGTTTCCAGCGCCACCACCGTGTTGGGGCCGAGCGTCAATCGTGCGATGTGTTCGCGCACCGCAACCCGTCCCCGCGCTTCGCCGGCGCTGGTGGCGCTCAGCGTCTCGCTGGTGACGGCATCCGCGGGGGAGTGCACCGCCACGGAGAACGGCAGCGGCTTGCCGGCGAACGAGCTGACGATCACGCTGGTGTGCGCGCCATCGCTCACCGTGACGGCCAGCACGGGCGGATTGCGCGGACCCCCGGTCGTCCCCGCGTCTGTGGCGATCCGGCTACCCACGGGGATCCAGCGGTGCAGGAACAGCAGCGCATCTCCCAGCGGACGCATCGTCACGGTTCCGTTGGCGTTGAACACCAGCGGGTCGTAACTGGTGCCGGCCGAGTGCAAGCGCACCTGCGCAAACCCTTCCAGCAGCGCCGACACCACGAAGCGCGCCGCCCACACGCCCGCGGCCGGTGCGTTGGACACGCCCGGCCGGCCGCCACAGGAGGCGCTGTTGCTCTCCGACACGATCGCCGGGTGGTGGGTGGCGCGCGCGATCCGCACCAGCCACCCATACCGCGCGAGCAATCCGACGCTGGCGCGCCGGCTGAGGATGCGCGCGAGCGTCGTGCGCGCCCCGCCCGACCCGCACGCGCTGGTGGGGTAGAGGTGCACGTCGAACGTGTCCGGCGGGTCGGCCGCCAGCTGGCGCGCGAGCCGCTTGCCCCACTGCCACCCGGCGAAGTCGGGGCCCTCGATCCGCACGGGGCCGAGCAGCGCGCGGCGCGCGTCCCATTCGCGCACATACAGCCGCGGCGTCCACGGCGGCCGGCGCAGCACCGGCACCTTGAAGCCTGGTTCGTAGGGAAGGATGTGGCTGATCCCATACAGGTCGGGCTCGTTGCCCAGCGAGAAGCTCAGCTGCGCGGCCGGCACCGCCTGCTCGGCGTCGGCCGCCATCGCCAGCTCTTCCGCCGGCGAGGCGGTGGCGAGGTTCAGTCCCACCGTGATCTGCGCGCCGGTTTCGCGCGCCATACACCCCAGCGCCGGCCACAACGTGGGCGGCACGTCGTAGTGGTAGGCCGGCGTCAGCCCCGCCAGGTCCTGCGAGTCGCCGCCGATCCGCAGCGACGGCGAGCCCAGCTCCCGCCACGTGGCCACCAGCGCCGGGCTGGGGCACGGCCCGGCGCCCAGCGCCCGCTCGATCAGCGGATACTCCATCGACAGCCCGAACGGGGAGCGTCCCACCGTCAGCGCGCCGGCCGGCGCCGCCTGCCAAATGCCCCCGAGCAACAGGGCAGCCAGTGAAGCGGCGCGCCGCCAACTCATCGCTGCGATCATACGCGCCGCGTCCGAGGGCAACGCCGGTCGGCGGCCGGCCGGAGCGCGGGAGATCTGTCATGTACACGCGCACATCCCCACACACGCCGCCGCGCCCCCGCGCCCATCGCCGTGCGGGTCGCGTCGGCGTGTTGCTGCTTGCGTGCGCGGCGTGCGCCCTCCTCGCCGCCATACCGTCAGCCGCCGGCTCCGCCTCACGCGGCGGCCACGCGACGCCGGCCAGCCACGCCGCGGGCGCCTTGGGCGACAATCGCGGCGCCATAGGCCGCGCGGCTGGCGCCACGCCGATTTTCGGGCTGGCCGACTACGAACCACGCAGCTTCTCCGACCCCCGCGTGGCGGAGCTGGGGGTGCGCTACGCGCGCGACGTGGTGTCGTGGAACGTGGCGCTCGTGCCCTACCAGCTGGCGCAGGTGCGCGCCTGGCTGCAAGCGGTGCGCAAGCACGGGATCACGCCGCTGATCACCTTCCAGCACGCCGTCGGCAACGACCGCGCGCCCACGCCGGCCCGCTACCTGGCGGCGTTTCTGCGCTTCCACCAGCTGTTTCCGTGGGTGCACGAGTTCACGCCGTGGGACGAGGCCACCCACGCCACGCAGCCCACCGAGCACCGGCCGGGGTTGGCGGCCGCCTACTACAACGCGCTCGCCTCCCACTGCCGCGGCTGTGTGGTGACCGCGCCCGACATCCTCGACTCCGACGGCAACTTCGAGCGGTGGATCGCCCAGTTCGCCAGGCGCGCGCGACCCTACCCGCAGATCTGGCCGTTCAACCCGTACCACAGCGCCAGCGTCGACAGTGCCACGCTCCTCGAACGGTTTCTGGCGGCCACGCACGGGCAGGTGTGGTTTGGCGAGGTGGGCGGCGTCGTCTGGTGGCGCCTGCGCGCGAAACTGATCTACCACGGCGTGCAATACGCGGCGGGGGTCGCCAAAAACATCTTCTCGTTGGCGCGCCTCAGCCCGCGGATCACGCGCATCTACTACTACCACTGGCGCTCCCCCGGCTCACCCCGCCACTCCCACAAAGCGACCTGGGACGCGGGGCTGGTGAGTGCCTCGGGCGCCGCCCGCCCGGCGCTGTGGGTGGTGGCCAAAGAACTCCATCGCCACCTCCAGCGGTCGATCCCGAAGGTCTATTGACCGCCACCGCCACGTCGACCGCCCCTGCCGGCGCGGCGCAGGGCAGTGGTTCAAGCCGACGCCGTCGATTGCCGATCTTCTCGAGTGTCGGCATCGCAACGCGGTGGCGGCAGCTTCCCTATGGCCACGATCGAGCAACAGCAGCCCGCGCCTCGCGGCGGGATCGGCCCGGCGCCGCCGGAGCCCCCGTCGCCGGAGATCTCGGCGATCCGCGTTGGCGTGCTGTTGATCGTGCTCACAGCACTCGCTTTCGGCGCCTGGAAACTGATCAGCGACGGGACCTCGGCCGCCGAGGCGAGGTCCGATGCCGTGCCGGTCTACGAGCCCTACGTCGATGTGACCCAGACGCCCATCTACCCATTTCAGCTGCCGTCCGCCAACCCCGTCGCCGGTGTCTACCTCGCGTTCATCGTCAGCGACCCCTCGCGGCCGTGCACGCCGTCGTGGGGCGCCTATTACACGCTCGAACAGGCTGAGCAGTCGCTCGATCTCGACGCTCGCACAGCCCAACTGCACAACCAGGGGGGGAGCGCAATGGTCTCCTACGGCGGTCGCGACAACAGCGAGCTGGCGATCGGCTGTACCGACCCAAGCAAGCTCCTGCAGGCGTACACGGAACCGATCGACCGCTACCACGCCGACACGATCGATCTCGACCTCGAGGGGCAGACCCTCGCCGACACGGCGGCCGACGCGCGACGCGCGCGGGCAATCGCCGCGGCGCAACGGCAGATGGCCGCCCGCCACACGCCGCTGGCCGTCTGGATGACCCTGCCGGTCTCGCGCGCAGGCCTCACCGCCGAAGGGGTCGCCGCGGTGCGATCGATGCTCTCCGCGCACGTCAAGCTCGCCGGCGTCAACGCGATGGCGATGGACTTTGGGCCGGACGAAGGCGCGGCCCGCGACATGGTGGGCACGATCGAGGGTGCGCTCTACGCCACCCATGCGCAGGTGCAGTCGCTCTGGAGCGCGGCGGGGCTCGCAAGCGGAGCCGCGATCGCCTGGGGCCATCTCGGCGTGACGGTGATGCTCGGTGTCAACGACGTCGCCGATCAGCGCTTCACCACCCGCGACGCCCACGAGCTCGCCGCTTTCGTCACCGATCATGGGATTCCGCGGGTCTCGGCCTGGTCGCTCAACCGCGACTCCGAGTGCGGAGGCGCGTTCCCCCAAACCGAAGTCAGCTCCAACACGTGCAGCGGCGTCCTGCAAACCTCGCTGCAGTTCACCCGCATCTTCAGCTCGCTGAAGGGCACGAAGACCGCCCGTCCGCAGAACGAAGCGAGCGCCTCCGCCGCGCAGCAGCCCGCGCCGGCCGCGACCGACGATCCGGCCGACAGCCCCTACCCGATCTGGCGATCGACGGCCGCGTACGGCAGCGGTTACAAGGTCGTCTGGGAGGGCGAAATCTATGAAGCGAGCTGGTGGACCCAGGGCACCCCGCCAGGCTCCGCGGCGGCGGACTCGCCCAACGGGCCCTGGCAGCTGATCGGCCCGGTGCCGGCCGGCAGTCATGCGCCGAAGCTGGTGCTGCTGGCGTCGGGCAGGGTGCCGGCCTGGTCGGCCGACACCGTCTACCACCAGGGCCAAAGGGTCAGCTTCGCGGGACTGCCGTATCAGGCGCGCTGGTACACCAACGGCGAACAGCCCCGCGAGGAACTGCCCTCCAGCCCGAATGTGCCGTGGGAGCCGCTGTTCGAGTATCCCGGCGAGCCGACCGACTCCGGCAGCGAAGCGGGTACGGGGTGATGGCCCTCCTGCGCCGCCACAAGCAGTCGGGCCCCGGGATCCGGCGCCAGTGGGGCGCCGACTCGCACGAGAATCCGATGCCGGCGGTGCCGCGCATCGCCGGCGAGTGGGCGATGGCGTTTGGCCGCGCGGCCGTGGTCCTCACCGTGGCCGCCTGGGTGGCGCTGGTCGTGACGGTGCTCAACGGCCAGGTGATCGAAGGGGTCTCCGGTCACGCCAGCCTGCTGGAGACGGTGGGCTTCCTGATCGCGGTCAGCCTGCTGGCCGCCTCGGCGACCGCCTATCTGTTTGGGCGGCTCGGGTTCTACTACCGCGCCCGGCAGCATCGCCGGATGCCGCGGGCCAAGATCGAGGAGTTCTTTGCCCACCGCCAGCCGACCTTGACCGCCCTGGTGCCCTCCTACCAGGAGGAGCCGGGCGTGATCCTGATGACTTTGCTCTCGACGGCGCTGCAGGAGTACCCGGATCTGCGCGTGGTCCTGCTGATCGACGATCCGCCCAACCCCCGCTACGCCGGGCCGCGGCGGCTGCTCGACAGCGCACTGGCGCTGCCGGCCGAAGTCGAGCGGCTGCTCTCCGAGCCGCGCCGGCGCTTCGACCTGTTGCTAGAACGGTTCGAATCCACAGTCGATCCCGATGGACAGACCAGCTACGAGGATCTGCTCGCGCTCGCGGGCGAGTACGAGTATGCCGCCACCTGGATCCAGTCGCTGGCCAAGCAGTACAAGGTCTCCGATCACAACGAGCGCTTCTTCACCAACCACGTGCTCGGTCGGCTCTCCGCCGACCTGGCGCTGACAGGCCGGGCGCTGCGGGCCGCCGCTGACGACGATCCCGGGAAGCTGCCGCCAGCGCGCCTGGCGCAGCTCTACCGTCGACTGGCCTGGACGTTTCGGGCGGAGATCTCCAGCTTCCAGCGCAAGCGCTACGCCTCGCTGTCGGCTGAGCCCAACAAGGCGATGAACCTCAACAGCTACATCGGGCTGATGGGCGACAGCTACCTGGAGGTGCAAACCCCGGCGGGGCTGAACCTCCTGCCGGCCGGCGAGGCCACGCCCGACCTGGTCGTGCCGGAATGCGACTACGTGATGACGATCGACGCCGACAGCGTGATCATGCCGGAGTACTGCCTGCGCCTGGTCCACCTGCTCGAGCGGGAGGAGAACAGCCACATCGCCGTGGCGCAATCCCCCTACAGCGCGTTTCCCGGCGCCGCCACCCGCATCGAGCGGATCGCCGGCGCGACCACCGACTTGCAGCACATCATCCACCAGGGAATGACCTACCACTCGGCGTCCTTCTGGGTCGGCGCCAACGCGATCCTGCGCAAGCTCGCCCTCGACGACATCGAGGAGATCGAGTACAAGGGCGAGTTCCAGATCCGCCGCTACATCTCCGACCGCACCGTGATCGAGGACACCGAGTCGACGATCGACCTCGCCGCCCGCGGCTGGACCCTGCACAACTACCCCGAGCGCCTTGCCTACAGCGCGACGCCGCCCGACTTCGGCTCGCTCTGCATCCAGCGCCACCGCTGGGCAAACGGCGGGCTGTTGATCATTCCCAAGCTGGTGCGCGCCGTGCGTCGGCGCCGGCAGCGCGAAGAGCGCACCAGCATCGGCGAGTTGCTGCTGCGCATGAACTACATGGCCTCGGTCTTCTGGAGCTCCCTGTTCGTCCTGTGCCTGATGGTGATCCCGTTCAGCGGCCGCCTGATCTCGCCGCTCACCTATGCGGTCGCGGCGCCCTACTTCCTGGCGATGGCCGTTGACCTCCACTACTGCGGTTACAGGCGACTCGACGCGGCTCGCATATACGGGCTCAACCTGCTGCTGCTGCCCGTCAACCTCGCGGGCAGCCTCAGCTCGATCGTGCAGGCCCTGACAGGCGCCAAGGGCAAATTCATACGCACCCCGAAGGTGCGCGACCGCACGATTCCGGCGTTCGCCTACGTCGTGCTCCCATACGCACTCGTCGGCTTCTCGATCTACACCTTCAAACTGGCGTGGGACCAGGGCCTCTGGTCCAACTCGATCTTCGCGGCGATCAACGGCCTGCTCGGCGCATACGCGATCGTCGCGTTCATCGGCCTGCGCAACTCCCTGGTGGATATCTGGACCAACGTGCTCTCCTGGCTGTACAAGCCGCAAAGCTACAACTCGACCCCGGCCCGCACCCGCGGACCGGCCGCCGATCCCGAGGCGCAGGCGGTCTCCAACTGGGAGCTGGTGCTCTACATGGGGTTCGCCGACCGCCGCCGCAGGGCTCGCGACGCGGCAGGCGACCTGTCGGATCCCGACCGCGCGCCGCTGCCGCTGCCGGTCTCCGCCCCGGTCGTCGATCCCGGGCAGATCGGGCAGCCGCAGCGGCTTCCCCAGGATGCCCGAGCTGGCCTTGAGGCAGCGCAACGCGGTTCGCATTGACTTCGGCTGGCTTCCATCGCTTGATGCGCTATGATGCGCTACTATGGAGCCTCGCAGAAGGGCGCCCCGGCGGACGGGGCATAGAACCACTCTCACCGTGCCTCACTCGCTCCTTGACGCAGCGGATCGCCTGGCCCAAGAATTGGGCACTACGGCTAATGACGCGATTGTGCGCCTCGCGGAGGAGGGTGCCTCGTCCCGTGAACGCCACGAGCGAATCGCCGCATTGGCGTCTGAGCGTCGTGCCGCGGTCGAGCGCGCTGGCTTGAGTGACACACATACATTCCCATCGGCAGACGAACTCCATGAGGCGATGCTCGCGGGTCGACACGATCCTTGACGCTTACCTGGGACACAACGCTCGTCTCCCGGATCTATCCAGGCGGACCGCTGGAGCGACATCTGCTGGATCAGGCAAATGCAGACGAGCCGGTCTCTATCACCGCACCTACCGTAATGGAGGTAGTCCGCGGCCTCCAAGCCACGGCAGCCAATAAGCCGGGAATTGCGTTGGCGCTGACCTGGTTCGTCCGGCTCGTCACGAGCGACCTAGTGGAGATTCTCTCGTTCGACCGGCCAGCAGCCATCGTTGCCGGGCGGGTTAGAGCCATGCAACCGACACCACCCACCGGAGCCCGTCGCAAGGGCGTCAAGCCTGAGCAACGTGCCGCGTGGGTGCTGGACATTCAGATCGCAGCCTGCGCCTGGACTCATGGGCGCCAGATCGCCACCGAGAATCGCCACGACTTCGAGGCCCTGCGCGACCTCATCACAAAGCTCTACCCCGGCACCCCGCCACTAGCCGTTACTCCATCGCCCGTGAGCTGAGCGTCATCACCGCGCCTCCGTCGACGGCCGCGTGGGTGGGCGGCTCGCCGCACAGCTCGCCCGCCAACCGGCGCAGCAAGCCCAACACCTCCGGCCGACGTTGGGCGTCGTCGTCCGCCAGCGCCTCCGCCAGCAGATCGCAGCGAGCGCCGATCAGCCGCTCGGTGTAGTCGCGCCCGGCGGCGGTCACGTGCGCCGGCTCCCCGTTGCCGGCGCTCAGCAAACCGCGGTCGGCCAGTTCCGCCACCACCTCCTCCACGCGCGCCGCCGGCACGCCGTCCTGCTCGGCCAGCGCCCGCGCCTGCGCGACACCGTGCTCGTGGATCCGCACCAGTGCCCACGTGGCGCCGGGGCCAAGCGTGAGGCCGGCGCGCTGCGCCACCTGTTCGCGGAAGCGCATGCGCTCCTCGGGAGTGGTGACGCGCGTCAGCGAGCGCTCGAGCTCCGCCAACGAGTCGGGGGCGCGCGGCGCCGCCATGCTGTCCTCCAACCCGGTGCTGGTGGCGGGGGCCGCGCGCAGCGCGCGCTGCGGCAGCCACCAGCTGAGCAGGAAGCCCAGCACCGCCACGCCGGCCGCAACCGCGAACACGGGGCTCAGCGCGTGCACGTACGCGTGCTGGTAGATCGCCCGCTCCGCCGCCGGCAGCCGCGCCACCTGGGCGCCGGTGAGGCGCACGCCGTGGCGCGCCTGCGCGCCCAGCGTGCCGCTGAACGCGCCGTGCAGCTGGTCGGCCAGGCGCGTGGAGAAGATCGTGCCGAACACCGCCGTCCCCAACGAGCCGCCGATCCCGCGCATCATCGTCACGCCCGACGTCGCCGCGCCCAGCACCGAGTAGTCCACCGCGTTCTGCACCACCAGCACCAGCACCTGCATCACCGAGCCCAATCCCAGCCCCAACACCAGCAGCGACACGGCAGTTTGCACGTCCGAGGTGCCCACCGTGAGGCGGGACAGCAGCACCATCCCAATACTCATCAACACCGCTCCCACGATCGGGAAGGCGCGGTAGCGACCGGTGCGCGCGATCAACTGGCCCGACGCCACCGACATCACCAGCACGCCCACCATCATCGGCACCAGCCGCAGTCCCGCGGCGGTCGGCGAGGCGAGGTCCACCGTCTGGAAGTACAGCGGCAGGAACGTGACCGACCCAAACAGCGCGAAGCCAACAATCAGCGACAGCGTCCCGGCCACCGCAAACACGCGGTCGCGCAACAGCGACAGCGGCAGCACCGGCTCGCGCGCGCGGCTCTCCACCAGCAGAAAGCCGCCGATCAGCGCCACCCCCAGCGCGCCCACCGCCACCACCACGCCCGAGCCCCACGCCCAGGTGGTGCCGCCGAGGCTGGTCACCAGCACGATCGCGCTCAACCCGCCCGCCAGCAGCGCCGCGCCGAGGTAGTCGATCACCGGGCGCCCGCGCCTGCCGCTCGCCGGCAGTGTCGCGCCCAGCACCGCCAGCGCCACCAGCCCCAGCGGCAGGTTGACGTAGAAGATCCACCGCCACGACACCGACTGCACGATCACCCCTCCCAACAGCGGCCCGCCCACACTAGCCACGCCGAACACCGCTCCGAACAGCCCCTGGTAGCGGCCGCGTTCGCGCGGCGGCACCACGTCGCCGATCACCGACTGCGTCAGCACGATCAGCCCGCCCGCGCCCAGCCCCTGCACGGCGCGGAACGCGATCAGCTCGGTCATCCCACCCGCCTGGCCGCACAGCGCCGAGCCGGCGAGGAACAGCAAAATGGCGCTTTGCAAAATGCGCTTGCGCCCGTATAGATCGCCCAGCTTCCCGTACAGCGGCGTCGCCGCCGTCTGCGCCAGAAGGAACGCGCTCGTCACCCACGACAGGCGGCTGAGCCCACCGAGGTCGCCCACGATCGTCGGCAGCGCCGTCGCCACGATCGTCTGATCCAGCGCCGCCAGCAGCAACACCAGCATCAGCCCGGCGAAGATCACCCCCACCCGCGGGCGGGCGACGATCGGCGCGGCCGGAACGGTGGCGGCGGTGGACATAGGCGCTACAACACGAACGGAATCAGCATCTTGCTGCTGGCGCGGTAGCCGGCATAGGCGGAGGGAAACTCGGCGATCATCAGCTTTTCCTCCACGCGCGCGCTGTAGATGAAATAGCTGCCCATCACCGCCAACGCGATCAGCCAATAGAGGTTGGTGGCCAGCGCGGTGCCCAGCACGCCAAGCAGAATGCCGGAGTAAATCGGGTGGCGCACCAGCCGGTACGGGCCGGAGGTGACCAGCTCCGGCTCGTCCTTGCGCGTCATCGGCATCCCCCAATTGCGGCCGAGATGGACACGCGCCCACACCGCCAAGCCGAGGCCGGACAAAAACACGATCACTCCCAGCGCCTGCACCGGCACTGCGTGCACGGCGAGCGCGCCCGGCCTGAACACACGCAGCAGCACCACCGCCAGCACGGCGACGATCAGTCCCGGGGGCCTTGCGCGCCTAGCCCGCGTGCCCTCCTTGACGCCGCCGGCGGAGATCAGCCAGTACGCCCAAAACACCACCCACACCGCCAAAATGAACGCCCTTAGCGCACTCATCTCTGAACTCCCTGCACCTCCTCGATCTCATAGCCGGGGAGGTCGTTCATCGTGGATGTCAGCATGGGCCAACGCTATCAGCGCGGCGAGAGCAGGCGACGCAGTGCAAGGCACTCGGTGCATACTCGGAGGCGTGAACGCGGCTGACTGCCAGGAGCCCAGGTGAACGCACGAATAGAAACCGGTTTCAGAGACGTCGACGGCACTGGCGAAACACAGCCGTTCGCCGACTACCTCGGCCACGTCAACAGCATCGAGTCGGTCGCCGCCGGCAAGCGCACGCGGGCCGCGCTGCTCGGCCTTGGCGACGACGCCCATGCGATCGACGTGGGGTGCGGACTGGGCGATGACGCACGTGCGCTGTCGCGTCTGGTCGGCCCGCGCGGGCGGGTGGTGGGAGTGGACGCCAGCGCGGCGATGCTGGAGCGCGCGCGGGCACGCCGCCAAGCGGAGGACGGGCCGGTGGAGTTCATCGCCGGCGACGCCCACCAGCTGCCGTTCGACACCGACAGCTTCCACGCGGCGCGCGTGGAGCGCACCCTCCAGCACCTCGACGATCCCGCGCGCGTGGTCGGCGAGCTGGTGCGCGTCACACGGCCGGGAGGCATCGTGCTCGCGCACGAGCCTGATTGGGGAACACTCGTCTGCACCGGCCGCCCGCCGGCGCTCGTGCGCGCGATGCTGGCGGCCGCCGAAACGCAGATTCGGCACCCCTGGGTTGGTCGCGAGCTGACGGGCATGTTCGTGGACGCCGGTCTCACCGACGTCGAGATCGTGCCCGAGGTGCTGCTGCAGCGCGACCTCGAAATCGACATCGTCATCGACGTGCCGCTACTCGCCACCGACCTGCGCGCGCAGCGCCACCAGGGGGTCGACGAGCTGCTCGCCGCCACCCGGGAGGACTCCCGCGCTGGCCGCGCCGTCGCCGCACTGACGCTCTTCACGGTGTATGGGCGGGTGCCGTAATGGGCAAGGTTCTCGCGGTCATCACCGCGTCGATCGATGGCTACATCACCGGGCCGCACGACGGGCCGGGCAAAGGGCTCGGCGAAAACGGCGAGCGGCTGCACAACTGGGTGTTCGGCGGCCCCTGGCGCTACGGCGACGAGATGCGCCCGAGCGCCGCGGGCGAGGATGCGGCGTGGCTGGCGCAGGCCACCGCGAACCTCGGCGCGGTGGTCGCCGGACGCAACACCTACGAGGCGGCGCGGCACTGGGGCGATCGCAACCCCTGGGGGGTGCCGTTCTTCATCGTCACCCACCACCCCGACCAGCAGCCCGACGGCGGGGAGTTCATCTTCGTCGACGGCGTGCAGCCGGCGGTGCAGCGGGCGGTCGAGGCGGCGGACGACAAGGACGTCCACGTCATGGGCGGCGCCGACACGATTCGTCAGGCGCTCACGGCCGGCATCGTCGACGCCTTCACGCTGATCGTCGCCCCGGTCATCTTGGGCACCGGCAAGCAGCTGTTCGACGGGTTCTCGCAGTCGCTCGACCTGCAGCAGGTGGGCGTGCGGCAGTCGCAGTTCGCCACGTTCGTCGACTATCGCGTGCGGGGGTAGAGACAAGCATCAATATATGCCGTTTTTCGATCTTATGGGAAATTTGTTTCACAGCTAGGAAGTGGCGGTGCCCGTGTCGAAGTTCTGGACAGGCGAATCATTCTTTCGAAGGTGCGGGGCAGTGAGTGCCCGCCGGTCTTCGGGAGCGGGAGCGGGAGCCGACCATGACCAGGACATGCGCAAAGAGATCGCTGTGCGCGTTCGCTGTGCTGGCAGCGTTCGCGTCGACGGCAACGCCCGCCGTTGCCACCACTGCCAGCCAGTCGGTGGCCGGCACCGCCTTGGGATCGCTGGCGATCGCCGTCGCCACGCCCGCGGTGCTCACCGGGTTGCAGGCCGGCAGCACCGCCACCGGCACCGGCACGCTGACGCTCACCGACACCAACCCCAGCTGGACGCTCACCGTGCAGGACACCTCCAGCGGCACGCCCGGCCACATGAAAGCGGCCGCTTTGGGTTGCGCAGGCAGTGAGGCCGGCCTGCAAAATCCGCTGTCGGTGAAGGTGACCAGCCTGCTCGGCGGCGCGAGCTCGGCCGGCGAAGTCAGCATCGGCGGCACCGCCCAAACCGTCGCCAGCGCCACCAACCAGCTGCTGGCCGCCGACCTGTTCACCACCACCTTCGCGCAAGTGGTGGAACCGACCGAGGTGTTGCGCAACGAATGTCTGTACACGCTCACCGCCACCTACACTTTGCAATAGCCCGCTGCCTGGCGGTGGCGGCGGCCGGCCGCGTGGCGACGGCGATCTGCCTGGCGTTGGCGGCTGCCGGCCGCGTGGCGACGGCGATCTGCCTGGCGCTGGCGGCTGCCGGCTGCGTGGCGACGGCGACCGGCCCGCTGGCGCCGCCAGCGACGGCGACCGCGGACGTGGCCACGCGCGTGGGAGGCAGCTTCGCGATCTCCCCGGCGCGGCGCACCGTGGTCGCACAGCCGCCGGTGGAGCTTTCCAGCACCACCGTGGCCAACACCACCGAAGCCCCGCTGCGGGTGGACGTGTATCCGGTGCTGCTCGCGCAAATTCCCTCGGGCGCGTTCACGTTCGACCCCTCGCCGGCGGAGCTGGCCCGGGCGCGGCGCGTGCTGGAAGCCGACCCCAGCAGCTTCGCGCTGGCGCCCAACGCGGTCCGCGAGGTGACGCTGCGCTGGCGCGCGCTCCCGCACGGGGCACGCACGGCGGCGGTGGGCGTCGTCTACCAGGGCACGCCGGCGCCGCACGGAGCGCCGGTGCAGACAGTGGAGCGCCTGCTGGGCGTCGACGTCCTCAGTCTCCCCGGCGCCCACCGCTCGAGCGGCGCGCTCACGGGTCTGCACGTCGCCCAACAGGCGGCCCGTGTGTTGCGATTCACCGCCGACGTCCGCAACACCGGCCAAGCGGTCGCCGGTCCGCAGCGGCTGGAGTTGAGCATCCGCGACCGCGGTGGAGCGGTGCGCGTGCACCGAGGGATCGCCACCGACATCGTGCTGCCGGGCGCGACCAGGGATTTCATGGTGGATATAGGGCAACGGCTGCCCGCCGGCCGCTACACGGCGGATGCGCTGATGCAATACGGGGCCGCTCGCCGCGAGAGCGCGTCGTTGCCGTTCACGCTCGCAGCTCCCAGCGCGCTCACAGCCCCCCACCTGCAGGTCGGGCCGATCGCCGCGCGCGGCACGGTGGGCGCCGGCGCACAGATAACGGCGATCCTCGTCAACACCGGCACCGCCGCGGCGCACCCGGTGATCGAACTGCGCCTCTTCCGGGTCGCCGCCGGGGCTCAGCAGCGCTCCGCGGTCGCCCGCCAGCGCATCGCACCCGACGCGCTGGCGCCCGGCGCCCACCGGCGACTGCACATCAGCCTCGGCCGGCTGGGGCGAGGGACATATGTGCTGAGCGCCTCCTACAACGACGCCAACGGCACCCCGCAAACGCTCGTCGCCGACTTCCAAGCGCAGCCCTCGGTGCCGCCGTTCACGCGGGTGCGCCAGTGGCTGCAACAACACCCGCTGCTGGCACCGCTGCTGATCTCAGGGCTGGGCCTGGGACTGATCGGCGTCCTTTTGGCGCGGATTCGTCGGCTCGAGCGGGGAGTGCGCGCGAGTTAGCCGTCTCGGGCTCGGCCAGCTCGCGAGGGCGCTGGGTGGCAGGGATCGGACGCGTCAGACGATCGGCGGCTTGGCGCGCAATACGGGCAGCACCGTGCCCAGCAGACCGCGCGCGGTGGCCAACCAGAAGTTGAGCTGATCGAAGTAGTCGCGCCACAACACGATCTCGCCGTCGCGCACGTCAAACCGCCCGCACACCCAAAACTGGATGCGCAGCCCGCGGTACTTCATGACATCTGTGCGCTCGGTCAGCACCCGCGGGCCATCCGCCGAGATCGTGTGCAGGTACACCTCGAAGCCGGCGCCCTCCAGCCCCAGCGTGGCGCGCAGCAGCCGCCGCACACGCTCGCGCCCCCACACGGTGGGCAGGCCCACGTTGATGTACTCCACATCGCTCGCCAGCAGCTCGGCCGCCGCGTCGATATCGCGAGCGCGGAGCTGCTCCAGGAAGCGTTCCACCACCTGTGCCGGGCTCGGCTGGGGCTCCTGATGGGCGGTGTTGGAGGGGTCGGGAGGGGTGAGGGGGTCGGGCATGGTGCTTGACGATCATAAAGCTCAGCGACCCGCCTGACGAGCGCCGGACGACGCGCCGAGAGCCTCCTGCACGGCGGCAACGGCGCTCGCCCCGGCGATTTGGAGCGGCTCGACGGTGCGCATCGCGCGGCAGAACACGAACGCGCCCTCCAGCAGCGACAACATCGAGAACGCCAGCTCGCGCGCTCTGGGGCGGGGGATGCCGGCTGCCGCGAAGTACTCGGTGGCGCCGGCCACCCAGCTGTCGAACACCTCGGCGGTCGCTTCGCGCAGCGGCTCGCTGGTGCTGGCAACCTCCAGCGCCACCGTGGCGATCGGGCAGGCGTCGGCGTAGTCGGTTTCCAGGAGCGTTTCGGCGGCGCCGCTGAAGAACTCGCCTACCGCCGTGATCACGTCTGGCGCCTGCGCGGCGATGGTGGCGAACAACTGGATGTAGAGGCGCCCCGACGAGCGGATCACCTCGGCTCCCAGTTGCTCCTTGCCGCCGGGAAAGAAGTGGTAGAGCGACCCGAACGGCGCGTTGGCCGCCACCACGATCTGCTTGACGCCGGTGCCCGTGTAGCCCTGGCGGCGGAACAGCTCGGCGCTGGAGTCGATGATCCGGTCCTTGGTGGCGCTCGCCATGTTCATCCTCCTCGCTCGCCGCTCGTTGTGGGGAGGATGATAGGCTGCCGCCACTAGAGCGATCTATCAAATAGCTTGGGGGTGTCGAGATGCCAGAGGTGGAGTTGTCGGCAGGGACGATCGAATACGACGACACGGGCGGCACCGGCCCCACGATCGTGCTGTTGCACGGGTTGGCGATGGACGGGCGGCTGTGGCGACACGTGGTGCCCAACCTGCGCGAGAACTACCGCTGCGTGCTGCCTACGCTGGCGTTCGGCGCGCACCGCCAGCCGATGCATCCCGACGCCGACCTCTCGTTGCGCGGGCAGGGGCGAATCGTCGCCGAGCTCCTCGAGCGTTTGGACCTGCGGGAGGTCACGCTCTGCTTCATCGACTGGGGCGGCGCCCAAACGATGATCGCCGATAACCTCACCGACCGCGTGGCGCGCCTGGTGTTGTGTGCGTGCGAGGCGTTCGACAACTACCCGCCCGGTATCCCCGGGCGCCTGGCCGTGCTCTCGGCCAAACTCCCGGGCGGCATCGCGATCATGCGACGCACGCTGCTGATCCGGCCGCTGCGGCAACTGCCGTTCACGTTTGGCGGGATGTCAAAGAAGGGGGTTCCCGACGCGCTGATGCGCGATTGGCTGGCGCCGCTCGCGCGCCGGGAGATCCGGCGCGACCTCGCCAAGTACGCCGGCGACGCCAAACGGGGCAAGCGCGACATGCTCGCCGCCACCGCCGCGCTCTCCTCCTTCGAGCGGCCGGTGCTGGTCGTGTGGGCCGGCGAGGACCGCCTCATGCCGCGCGAGCACGGACCACGCCTCGCCGACGCCTTCCCCAATGGACGGCTGGTGGAGGTTCCCGACAGCTATACGCTCATCACTGAGGACCAGCCGGCGCTGCTCACCCGGCACATCCGCGAGTTCGTCGCAGGGACGTAGACCCTCGCTCAGGCCCTCGCCGCGCCGTCCAGCAGCAGCTCGACCACGAGCACGTCGTGCCACTCGCCACGCACCCGGCCGTGGCGGAGGTGCAGACCGACCTCGCGGAACCCATACCGCGCGGCGAGGCGCCGCGACGCGTGGTTGTCGGCGAACAGTTTGCCGATCACCTTCTCCAACCCGACCTCTTCAGCGCGCTCACGCAGCGCGGATGCCAGCGCACCGCCGAGGCCGCACCCGCGCGCCGACGTTCGTACGTAGACGCTGGCCTCGGCGATGTGTGCGTAGCACTCGCGCGGACTGTAGGGCGCGATCCGCGCCCACCCGGCGACCAACCCGCCGCTGTCGGCAGCGAGCACCGGATGGCCCGGCGATCCCAACCATCCGTCGATGTCCGCCGCCGACCGTGTGTCGGTCTCGAACGTCGAGCGGCCCTCGGCGATCCCCTCGTTGTAGATCTCCGCGATCGACGCGCAATCCTCGGCGCGTGCGTCCCGGATCGCACCCCAATCAGCCATCAACCAATTCTCGACGCTCCGCCCCGCGCCGTCGTTGGCCCGGCGTCCAAGCCGGCGGATGGGCATTCATCGCGGATGCTCAGTGGCCGCCCGCAGAGATGTCTCGGAGTCGTACGGTGGAAATGTTGCGCCCCATGCGCGAGAGTTGACGTTGTGTCACACAACTCCTGCAGCCACCGCTTCGAGCATTCCGGTGCGCGGCATCTGATTCCCGGCGTTGCCGTGGCGGTCGCGCTGGCCGTGAGCGCGCCAACTTCCGTGGCGACAGCGACCGTGGAAGGATGTCACCCGGGCAGCGAAGCGGTCGTGACGAAGGTGCGAGGCGGAGAGTGGTACCTGTCCGGCGGCTTCTCCGGCAGTGAACACGCCTATATCTGCTCCACCGCCGGCGGCCGAACGGTCGAAATCGGCCAGCCGGGCAACGAACAGGCCTCCAGTGATGGCGGTCTCGGACCGCTCGTGCGACATTTGGTGTTCGCCGGCCTCACCGCCGCTGTGGCGTACGAAAACGAAACCGGCTCCAGGGGGTTGGACGTGGTGGACCTCTCCAGCGGACGGGTGCGCTTGCATCGTGGCCTGGGAGGCGGGAAAGTCACGCAGCCCGGCGAGCATTCCAACGTGGGAAGCCACGCGGTCGGCGCGATCGTCGTCAAGCCCGACGGCTCCGTCGCGTGGACGGAACAGGCCAGGGGCGAGCACTACGACGTGCTGAAGCACGAAGGGCGCCGCACCGTCGTGCTCGATCGCACCGGCCAAACCAGGCCGAAGTCGCTGACGCTGACGGGCGCGCGGCTGCGCTGGGTCGAGAGCGACGGCAGGCGGCGCACGGCCGTACTGCACTAGGACCCACCGCCAACAGCCGAGCCCGCAAACCCGCGACAACGGGTTGCGCGGCGACTACGCGGCGGGCGGCTGGTCGATGCGCACCATGTTGCCAGAGGGGTCGCGCGCGGCAAAGTCGCGCGTGCCCCACGGCTGATCGGTCGGCTCCTGCACGATCTCGGCGCCCGCGGCGCGCACCTTCTCGAAGGTGGCGTCGAGGTCGTCGGTGTGGAAGTGGACGCCGTTCAGGGCACCCTTGGCGACGAGCGCGGCGACCGCGTCGCTATCGGCGGGGCTGCCGTTGAGGTAATTGGTGAGGACGATCCCCACACCGGGCTGGGAGGCGGCGCCGACGGTGATCCAGCGGAAGTCGCCCTTGGCGACGTCGTTGCGCAGTTCGAGGCCGAGCGTGTCGCGGTAAAAGGCGAGTGCGGGGTCGGGGTCGTGGACGATGACGAAGCAGGTGGAGAGTGTGAGGTTCATGCCCGCCACGCTAGCGAGCCAGCGCCGCGCGCGCTTCTTCGATCCTGCTCGGCTTGTGGCTGGGACGGGTGAGGTCCCTGGCGACACACCCCGGCACGCTCGCCAACGCGCTGTGGTCGCCGGCGCGGTAGGCCGTCGGCGTCTCGCCCGCCAGCTGTGTGAAGCGCGAGCTGAACGAGCCCAGCGACGTGCACCCGACCGCCATGCACACCTCGGTGACCGACAGCTCGCCGCGGCGCAGCAGCGCCTTGGCCCGCTCGATTCGCCGCGTCATCAGGTATGCGTAGGGTGTCTCGCCGTAGGCGGCGCGGAACTGCCGCGAGAAGTGCGCGGGCGACATCAACGCGGCACGGGCGAGCGCGGCGACGTCGAGCGGGCGCGAGTACTCGCGGTCCATCAGGTCGCGGGCACGGCGCAGGTGCGCGAGGTTGGCGAGCTCCTCCGGCGTCACAGGTGCGAGCGTAGCGGCACCTCGGCTGAACGCCAGCGCACACTGCCGTCGTGCCGGTCGATCCAGCTGCTGCTCAAAAGCCGTAGCTTTCGACGTCCAGATCGAGCGATCCCTGGGCGGCGTATTGGCCGATGTGAACGTGCGCAACCCGGCCGGCGGCATCGATGAAGATCGTGGTGGGCGTGCCGGTGATCGTGGCAAGCGGACTGAGCTGCCCGGATGAGGCTTCGTAGCTTGGGTAGCTGACCGGGTGTCCAGCCAGAAACGGGCGGGCTTCGCCGGGGGAGTCTTCGTAGTCGGCGCCGAGGAACGCCACCCGGCGCCCGTAGCGAGCCGCCGCGGCGGCGAACAGGGGGAACTCCTTCTTGCACGGGGGGCACCAGGAGGCCCACACGTTCAGCACGACCGGATAGCCGCGCAGGGCGCGCAAACGAGCGCTGAGAGCGCGAAAGCCGCCGTTCAGCAACTGACCGGCCTGCCTGTGAAGCGCCGCGAGCGCTGGCGGTGAGTCGGCAAGCTCCTTGGCCGCGCCCGCCGCGCTCGGCGGGGAGGAGAGCGGACGCTGGAGCGCCGCGTGCACTTCGCGCACCAGGGAGGCAACCGACGGCCAGCCCGAAGTCGAGACGTCGTCGTGCCAGAGAATCCGCCCCGAGGGAGTGACGAGCACGAGCCATGGCTGGTCTTCGACACCATACCCGTCGGCCACGCGCCCGGTTCGATCGATCGCCACGGGGTAGGGAAGCGGACGCGGCAGTGTTCGCAGAAGTGCGGGCAGCGCCGCCGGCGTGGGCTCGACGTCTCCCTGGTCGATCGCGAGCAAGGCGGGCAGGTGTCCACCGGGGGCGTGCGCAGCGTGGGCGACGTATCGCCCGAGCATCTCGAGTCCGGCCCCCATATTCAGGGTCTCGGCGTCCCAGGTGGCGAAGAACAGAACGAGCCGCGGCGCATTGCCCTGGCCGAACGAGATGCTGCCTCCGCCGGCGCGGGGCAGCGTGACGCGCTCGCCGGGGTCGATCGCGGGTATGCGGGTGTAGGAGAGGTCGGAGTGCACGCCGGGGTGCCCCGGCAGCAGGTTGGAGATCTCCCGGGCGAGTATCTGCGCCTGCTGATCGATGCCCGCATAAGCCATTTCCGTGACGTACAGCTTCGCCAGCCGCCCCCGCTGGTCGATCAGGTAGAGGGCGGGGGTGTGGTCGATCTGGCCCGCTTCGATCTGCACGGCGATGTGGTAGGCGCTCCACACGTGCCGCAGCTGCGGCAACGACCCTGTCAGGAAACGCCATTGACCCGACATCCCATGGGCCTCGGAGTAGGCGCGTACGTCGCGCACCGATCTCGCGTCCGGGTTGGCGTTGACCCCAAGCAGCGCGACGTGGGCGCCGGCGGCTCCCAACATCCGCTTGGCGTCGAGCATCTCGGTGGTGGTGAGCGGGCAGATCGTGGTGCACTGCGAGTCGCTGAACGCCAGCAGCACCACCTTTCCCCGGTAGGACCCAAGCGACACCGGACGCCCGAACTGGTCGGTGAGGGTGATGGGGGGCGCCGGACCCGACAGCGCGGTGCCGGGGTCGAGGTCGGGGTTTTCGGCGAACGCGCTGGCCGATACGGAGGCTGGGCGCGTGCGCAGCCCCAGCACCAGGGCAACTCCCACGCCCACCAGCGCAAGCGTGAAGACGATGCGCAGAATCCATTTACGAGCGGAGGCGACGGCGACCGGGGAGGTTTGCGTCATGGACAGCAGTTTGCCAACACAACCAGCTCGTCGGCGGTTGGCCCGGTGGGCGCAGCCTGGAGTAACAGCCCCTCAGACGGTCCAATCGGCCGCATGCGAGCCGTTCGTCGATTCGCGCTGGCCCATCAGCGCGCTGGTGACGTGGCGGATGACGGCGGCGGCTGCGTTGAGCGCGTTGTCGGGGAGCGTGCGGGGGTCGACGAGGACGCGTTCGTTGTTGATGCGGGTGAGCAGTGGCGGGTCGGCTTCGCGTAGTGCTTGGGCGAGCCGGCCGGGATTGCCGTGGTAGGGCAGCGCGATTGCCGGGCCGGTCAGATCGAGGAGCGCCAAGGCGCCACCGCCGACACGCGCGGTCGTTTCGAGGAGATCGCCGCCAGTTTTTTGGGCGAGGGTTTTTGCGCGGTGTTGCAGCCGTATGGGATCGATGGCGAGCATCGAGAGGACCGGGATCTCGAGCAGTGCGCGCTCGGGATCGCGGTAAAGGCGCAGGGTGGCTTCGAGCGCGGCGAGGGGCAGTCGTCCGATGCGCAGCGCGCGGGTGAGGGGGTGTTTGCGGCAGGTGTCGACTGCTTGGCGAGTGCCGGCGAGGATGCCGGCTTGAGGTCCTCCCAGGAGCTTGTCGCCCGAGAAGCACACGAGCGCCGCGCCGGCCTTGATCGAGCGTATGACCGCCGGCTCCTCGGCAAGCAGCGGGAGGTTTTCGGCGAGCACCCCGGAGCCGAGGTCGTGGATCACCGGTGGTCCGAGTGTGCATAGCGTCTCGATTGGAACCTCGGCGGTGTAGCCGAGGGTTTGGAAGTTGGAGGGGTGCACGGCGAGGATCAGGTCGGCGCCCTGCTGGATGGCCTGTTGGTAGTCGGCGAGGTGGGTACGGTTGGTGGTGCCGACCTCGATCAGCGTGGCGCCGGATTGGGCGATGACATCGGGCATCCTGAAGCCGCCGCCGATCTCGACGAGCTGGCCGCGAGAAATCGCTATGGACTTGCCTGGCCCGGCGAGGGCGGTGACGGCGAGCAGGACGGCGCAGGCGCCGTTGTTGACCGCGAAGGCGTCTTGCGCTCCGGTGAGCTCGCAGACGAGTTCGGTGAGGTGTTGGTCGCGGTGGGAGCGCTCCCCCGTGTGCAGGTCGAGCTCGAGGTTGGTGTAGCCACGAGCCAAGGCATTGACGGCTTCCGCCGCGCTGTTGGCCAGTGGCGCACGGCCGAGGTTGGTGTGCAGCACAACCCCGGTGCCGTTGAGCACCCGCTGCAGCGACGGCGCCAGCCACGCGCGACAGCGTCCGAGGAGATCTGCTGGTGGCGGGTCGCCTCGCAGAAGTTCCTGGCGGCGTCGGTCGAGTACCGCGCGGGCGGCGGCCGCCGCCTCGGCCGCAGTGGGCCCGCCGCCGTCGTGGTTTTCGGCGAGAAGCTCGGCGGCGAGCTGGTCTACCGCCGGCAGATTCCGCAGCTGCTCGGAAATCGGCAACGGCTCCTCGCCCTGCTCGGCGTCCGCCGGCTGTCGAGTTTGGCGCAGCCGTTGGGTGCGCTCGCCTTTGGGCCCGTGCCTGCGCGCGTGGGCGTTGAGGATCACCCCTCCCCCGAGCGTGTCCGGCGGCGCGGGGCGGCGGACCACGAGCCGGTCCTCGTCAGCGGCCAGCAGCGGTCGCTCCAGGCGCACCTGCCAGAGATCGCCTCCGAGCGCCGCGAGCCGGCCGGGCACCGCGCGGGTGCCGTGGTGCACGGTCACGAGCATGTTGTGCTTGGCGCCGGTGAGCGCCAGGCGGCAGTCGAGGATGCTGGTGGGCGTGAGCAGGCCGGGCCGCGTGAGCGCGTCCCCGCGTCCCACCTCATCGAAATGCACGCCGGTGAGGTTGACGGCAACGCGCTGCCCGGCGTCGGCAAATGGCTGCTGGTGGTTGTGGATTTGCACGCCGCGAACCCGGACGGTGCGCCCCTCGGGCATCAGCGTCAGCGTGTCCCCCTCGCTGACCCTTCCCGACCACAGGGTGCCGGTCACGACGGTTCCGCGACCGGTGACGGTGAACGCCCGGTCGATGTGGAGCACCACCCCACCCTCGCTGGTCGCGCGGCTCGGGATGCTCCCCGCGACGCGCTCGATCATGGCGCTCAGCTCGTGGAGTCCCTGGCCTGTGACGGCCGAGCAGCCGACCATCTCGACACCGGGCAGGAGCTGGGCTGCTTCCTGCATCGCCGGCTCAGGGTCGATCACGTCGCTCTTGCTCACCGCCACCACCCCGTGGCGGACGCTGAGCACGTCGAGGATGCGGGCGTGCTCGATCGTCTGCGGCATCACGCCGTCGTCGGCCGCGACCACCATCAGGAACATGTCGATCCCGGTGGCGCCGGCAACCATCGTGCGCACGAACCGCTCGTGTCCGGGCACGTCGATCACCGACAGCTGCCTGCCCGACGGGGTTTGCAGGGGCGCGTAGCCGAGCGCGATCGAGATGCCGCGCGCCTGCTCCTCGGGCAGCCTGTCGGTGTTGACCCCGGTCAGCGCGTTGATGAGCGTTGTCTTGCCGTGGTCGATGTGCCCGGCCGTGCCGAGCGTCAACGGCCCCGAACCGACGGGGGTAGGCGGCGGTTGGGGACGGAGCGGCGAAGGAGTCGAACCTTCCCGGCGCGCATCAGGCGCCGCATCCCGGCTTAAAAGGCCGGTCGGGGCACCGGCCCCAGGCCACTCCACAAGATCAGGCGCACCGTCCTCCTCCGCCAGCCCGGAGCCACCACCAGACGGATCGACTGGGGAGCCGCCAGCGCGCGGATCGGCGGGGTCGTCCATCCTCAGCGCACCATGACCGTCCCGGGCTCGCCGGCGCACAGCCTGCCGATCACGACGCTGGCAAGCTCGCCGGCCCGCTCGGCTGCCACGGCCGCCAGCAGCCCGCCCGAGGTGGTCGCATCAGCCAACAACGCTGTTCGCCACGGCTCAACTGTGGTGTCGACGTCTGCGAACTCGGCTGCCCACTCCAGGTTGACCTTCGTGCCGCTGGAGACGCCGACACCGCTTTTCAGCAGCAACTCAACGTCAGCGATCACCGGCACGGTGGCGGCGTCGATCTCGGCCGCGAGCCCGCTGGCGAGCGCGAGGTTGTGCAGGTGGCCGAGCAGCCCGAACCCTGTGATGTCGGTCATCGCGCGCACACCGGCGGCGAGCGCGGCTTGCGCGGCATGAGCGTTGAGCTCGACCATGATCCTCACCGCCTCGCCGAGCAACTCATCCGAGCCTTGGCCGCGCTTGCGGGCGGTGACGATCGCGCCTGTGCCGAGCGGCTTCGAGAGCACGAGCAGATCGCCGTCCCGGCCGGCGGCGTTGGTTGTCATCCGCGCCGGGTCCACCACCCCGGTCACGGCCAGCCCGTACTTGGGCTCGTTGTCGTTGATGGTGTGCCCACCAACCACAACCGCACCCGCATCGCCAACCACGTCGGCGCCGCCGCGAAGAATCTCCCCCAGCACCTCACGGCCGAGGTCGCGCGGCGGGAACCCGACGATGTTCATCGCCGTCAGCGGCGCTCCGCCCATCGCGTAAACGTCCGAGAGCGCATTGGCCGCCGCGATGCGCCCGAAGTCATACGGGTCGTCCACGAGCGGCGTGAAGAAGTCCACCGTCTGCACCACCGCCAAGTCGTCCGTGACCAAGAACACCGCGGCGTCGTCACGCGTGCCGGCGCCTACGAGCAGTCGCGGGTCACGCTGCGCCGGCAGATTCTCCAGCAGCGCCAGCAACTCGGTCGCGGCGAGCTTGCGGCCACACCCGCCCGCGTGCGAGAGCGTCGTCAATGCTGGCGCGTCGATCACGTGAGCACCCGCTACCTCCATACTGACGATCATCCCAGCGCAAACCCGTAGTCCAGTTAGTAGGAAACATTGAATCTTGGCTAGTATGCGGCTGTTTGCGGCTTTAGCACAAGCAAACGGTCTGACGGCCAGTTCCGGCGCCGTGTTTCCCACGGCGGTGCGCGCCGCTCGAGGTTTCACCACGGACGAGCTGGGTAGTGGTACCTTTAGATTAACGTGTACCAGGGCGATTCGCTCGTCCCGGTCAAGTGAGCCACGCATGAGTGGGTACGCCAAGCGAGCTGTCGTTACGGCAATCGTTACGGCCGCAGTAGTGGCCGCAATAGTGCTCTACGTCGCGCTCTACCTGACGAACGTACCCGGATCGGCTGCGGCCACCCGCACCCCCATCGGGGCGCAGCTCTTCCTCGCCACCGTGCCGGAAGCAGGGCCGAGCGATCCCCACCCGACGTGGGTTTCGTTCTTTGCGGTCAACGCGAGCGCCGGCGACTGGCGTCACGTCACGACCTACGAAGTCCCGGCCAACTCGCTGGTACGCATCACGATCTACCAGTTCGACAGCCCCTCGGGTCTGCGCAACCCGTTCATCAGCCAGGTGGCCGGCACCGTCGGAGGCGTGATGACACTCGACGGCAAGGTCACGCGGGCGATCCCCCCCGAAGAAGCGTCGCACGCGTTCGCGCTACCGCAGCTGGGCATCTCCGTCCCGCTGCCGGGCGTGGAAGAAGAAGCCAAGAACGCGTGCGAACACGCGCCCTGCTCGCTCGCCAACGCCCACCGCACGATCTCCTTCGTGATCCACACACCGGCGAAGGGCCTCTACCGCTGGCAGTGCTTCGTGCCGTGCGCGGCGGGATTCATCACGGGCTTCGGCGGGCCGATGCAGACGGTCGGCTACATGGGCGGCTTCCTCAAGGTCGTATGAGCGGGGACGGCCGCACACGGGGGAAGGGCGCGCGTCACGACGCTCGCAACGTCACCCTGTTGTGGCTGCTCGCGAGCGCGATCATGACGCCGATCGTCGTCTTCGTCTTCGGGCCTCACCTGCCGCCGGGGCACGGGTCCAACGAAGCCGCGGGCCAGGTCGTGGACAACACGGTGCTGCTCGCGGCCGCTGCGCCGATTGCGCTGGGCGTGCTCGTGTTCATCGCCTATTCGCTGTGGGCCTTCCGCGAGCGCGAACCGCAGCTGCAGGCGGACGGCGTCCCGCTTCGCGGCAACTCGAGCGTGCAGTTCTGGTGGATCGTCGCGACGACGACGGTGGCACTCTCGCTCTCAGGGTACGGGATCATCCGGCTGCTCGAAACCGGTGCTGGCGGCGGCCAGGGGCCCGAACCGATCGCTGTGCCGCCGCACGCCTCGAACGCGCTACAGGTGCAGGTGATCGCCCAGCAGTGGCAGTTCACGTATCGCTGGCCCTCTTTCGGCGGCGTCGAGACACGCGAAATCGAGCTTCCGGCCCACACGCTGATCGAGTTCAACGTCACCTCGCTCGACGTGATCCACTCCTTCTGGGCATATCAGCTCGGGGTCAAGGCAGACGCCAACCCGGGCGTCAACAACATCGCCTACGTCACAACCAGGGGGCCGCTGGCGTTCGAGGTCCGCTGCGCCGAGTTGTGCGGGGTCTGGCACGGGTACATGTACAACGGCGGGCAGGTCGTGCCGCGCGCGAGGTTCGCGTCCTGGATCGCGCGAGCACGCCTCCAGTATGCGCCCGCGACGCGCAACCTCTCGCCCTACTCGAAGACCTACTTCCCCGAACCGCAGAGGAGGGCCGGATGAGCGCGATCGCAGGAACGTCCCCCGGACTGATGTCTGCCCGCGCGCCGCTGTGGCGGCGGCTGATCGGCTTCAACCTGCTCACCGGGATCGTGCTCGGCGTCGGCGGCTGGTATCTCGGCCACTGGATCGGCACGGAAATCCACGGCGTAAGCCTCGCCTACTTCTCCGCGACGGCGGGCGAAAACGACATCGCGATCATGCTCGGCTACCTGCTTGGCGTGCTCGGCTTCCTGATCGGCCTCGGCTTCGCCGTCTACCCGGTCCAGCGCGTGTTCGGCGGCCAACCCACACTCGCCGAGCGAGAGTCACACGAACACGGGCTGCTGCGCTACTTCAGCCTCTCGACCGACCACAAGGTGGTCGCGAAGCAGTACATGGTCGGCATCGGGTTCTTCTTCTTCATCGGCGGCCTGAACGCGATGGCGATACGCACCGAGCTGCTGCAGCCCAACACTCACGTCTTCGGCGCCAACCAGTACCTCACGCTCGTCGGGATGCACGGTTCGATGATGATGGGCATCTTCACCTCGGGCGTGCTCGGGCCCTTCGCCAACTGGCTCGTCCCGATCATGATCGGCTCGCGGCGGATGGCCTTTCCGCGCATCGAGTCGCTCACCTTCTGGCTGCTGATGGCCGCCGGGGTGGTCTTGATCACGACGATCTTTTTCGGCGGCTTCCAGACCGGCTGGACGGGCTACCAGCCGCTCGGCGACCAGGGCACGGCTGGCTACGACGCCTACATCGGCTTCTTCGCGCTCGTCGGTGTCTCGATGACGCTGCTGGGTTTCAATCTGATCGTCACGATCGTGACCATGCGCGCTCCGGGCATGACCTGGTCGCGCCTGCCGATCTTCGTCTGGTCGGTGCTCGCGACAGCCGGGCTGATGGTGCTCGCGGCGCCGACGCTGATCGCGACGCTGCTGATGGCGGCGATGGACCGCAGCGTGCAGACGGCGTTCTTCATCCCGGGCCAGGGCGGGAGCCCCTATCTCTTCCAGAATCTCTTCTGGGTGTTTGGGCACCCGGAGGTCTACGTGCTGGCACTCCCCGGCTTCGGGATCGTGCTCGAGCTGCTGCCCGTGTTCACGCGCAAGCCGTTGTGGGGCTACCGCCTCGCGGTCGCGGGGATCCTCGGCGTCGGGATTCTGAGCTTCTTCGTCTGGCAGCACCACCTGTTCGTGTCCGGCATAAACGCCGATCTGCGGCCGTTCTTCTCACTCTCGACCGAGCTCATCTCGATTCCCACCGGGTTCATCTTCCTGTGTGCGCTCGGCACGCTGTGGCGCGGTCGCATCCGCTTCACGGTGCCAATGCTGTTCTGCTTGGCGTGGGCGTTCAACTTCCTCTGGGGCGGCGTCTCGGGCATTTTCCTCGCGGACGTGCCGAGCGACGTGACGACGCACGGCAGCTTCTTTGTGATGGCCCACTTCCACTACACGATCATGGGTGGGCTGATCTTTGCGTTCTTCGCGGCGATCTACTACTGGGTGCCGAAGATGTACGGCTACAAGCTCTCCGAACGCCTCGGCAAGGTGCACTTCTGGATCATGTTCCTGGCCTTCAACTCGACCTTCGCGCCGCTCTTCGCGCTCGGCTTCCTGGGCATGCCCCGGCGGGTGATCACCTACGCGACCAACCTGCAGGGCTTGAACGACTGGGTGAGCGCCTCGGCGTACGTGCTTGGGCTCTCACTGCTGCTGTTCCTCGTGAACGCGGTGTGGTCGCTCGTCTTCAAGCGCGAGCCCGCGGAGCGCAACCCGTGGCAGTCGAAGTCGATCGAGTGGCAGCTGCCGACGCCGGTTCCGCTACACGACTTCGAGCAGCTGCCCGTGTTCGACGGCGATCCCTATCCCTACGGCGACGGACGTGTACCGGTGCCCGCGGTGGCGCCGGTCGGGGAAGGAGGGTAGGCGATGGAGGCCTCGGCTCCACTCGACGAGCGCTTGCAGGCCGAGCCGCCCGACTGGCAGCCGCATGCGCTTAGGCTCGGCGGACGGCTGCTGTGCGGCTCGATCACGTTCTTCTTCCTCGCGTTTCTGTTCGCCTACTTCTACCTGCTCGCGCTCAACACCAATGGCCACTTCAGGATCGGGAGCACGCAGCCGCCGGTGGGGCTGGGTACGCCGATCGCCGGGCTGATGCTGATCGGTGCGATCGTTTATCGCCTGGCCGCGCGTCGCCGGTTTGCGGACGTGTTGGGAGCCGGGATCGTCGCGCTGGTGTGCACGCTGGCCGCGGTCGCGCTGCAGTTCTACGAGTACACGACGCTCGGCTTCGGTGCCGCGAGTGGGGGATATGCAGCGGTCTTCTTCGGCTGGACCGTGTGGTATGCGGTGCTCGCGCTGATCGGCGCCTTCTGGATCGAGATCCAGGTCGCGAGCCTCGCGCGCCGGCGAGCCGGTGGGAGCGAGCGACGCTCGCGGCGCGAGGGCGTGCCCTCCGACGACGACGAGCTGCTGCGCGCGGGCATCGAGGCATCCTCCTTCTACTGGGCCTACTTCGCGGCGATCGGCGTGATCGCGTTCATCGTCCTGTACTTGGTATGAGGCGATAAACCATGAGCCGCTGGTCGTGGGATCCCTCGCTCGTATATGTGGTGCCGGCGGCGGTCCTCTACGCGCTGGGGAGCCGGCCGAAGGCAGGGCGGCCGAGCGTGCTCCAGGCGGCCGTCTTCTATACGGGGCTGCTGTCGCTCGTGATCGCGGTCGACTCTCCGATCGACGCCTATGCGGACGAACTGCTGTGGGTGCACATGCTCCAGCACATCATCCTGCTCACCGTTGCCCCGCCGCTGATCCTGCTCGGGCGTCCGTGGCCGACGATGTGGCGGGCGCTGCCACTGCACTCGCGTACCGTGCTCGCGCGCGCAGTCGCCAAATCGCACCTCGCCGCCCCGCTACGCGCCCTCGCGGGGCCGCTCGCGGCCTGGATCCTCTTCAACGGGGCGATCGTCGTCTGGCACATTCCCTCCGCGTACGACCTCACAGAGCGCAACGGCGCGGTGCACGCCGTCGAGCACGCGATGTTCTTCTTCTTCGGCCTGCTGTTCTGGGCGCGGGTCATCGACACCGGCCCGCTGCGGCCGCGTCTGGAGTGGCCGGCTCGGATCGCCTACATCGTGGGTGCCATGATTGTCGGCTGGGTCCTCGCGGTCATCTTCGTCGTGGCGCCCGAACCGATCTACCAGCACTACGCCGACCTTCAGACCCGTCCCGGCGGCATCAGTGCGCTCACCGACCAGCAGCTCGCGGGCGGGATGATGTGGGTTGGGGGCTCGATCGCATACACGATCGCGCTGCTGATCGGGCTGTATCAGTGGGTCGCCCCGGAGGCGCCGCCGCGCGCGCCGGTGCTCGACGCGGTCGGCTTCCCGGGTCCCCCCGACGGCCCGGCCCCCAACGGCTCCCCTATCCCGGCGCTGCCAAAGGCCACGCAAGCGAGATGAGGAGGTTGAGCGGATGACAACGGTGGTGCTGGGCGCGTCGTACCTGTCGGCGTCGCTGCTGACGATGCTCGTCCCGATAGCCACAGTGATCGCCATGGTTGCCTGGGGCGTGTTCCTGATCCGGCGTCACGAGCGTCACCGCGTGCACGTCGATGCGCGCAACCGACCGCCAGCAGGCACGGACGCGCCCCAGGGTTCGCGCTCGCCACAGGGGGGCTGATGGACCCCGCTTCTGCGCCGGCGACGCCGCCGGGAGTACGGCGGGCACTCGTGCGCGGTGTTCTCCTCGGCGCCGGCGTCGCCGCGCTCGTGGTGGGCGCCCTCGCGTTCACCCGGCCGTCACCGTCGCAGACCGCCGCGCTCGCGAGCAACCCCACGCTCGACCCCGGCACGCCGATCCACGGGGCCGCCCCCGACTTCAGGCTGACCGATCAGTTCGGGCGAGCTGTGTCGCTGTCGGCCTTCCGCGGCAAGGTTGTGATCCTCGCCTTCAACGACCCGCAATGCACGACGATTTGCCCGCTCACCACCACCGCAATGGTCAAGGCCAAGCGGCTCCTTGGGCCGGCGGGCGCTCAGGTGGAACTGCTGGGCATCGGGGCAAATCCCGCCGCGACCGAAACACGCTGGGTGCGCGCGTACTCGCAAGCGCACGGGATGATGCACGCCTGGCACTTCCTCAACGGTCCGCTGGCACGCCTGGAGCGCGTTTGGCACGCCTACGGGATCGAAGCGCAGATCGTGGCCGGTCAGGTCGACCACACACCCGCCGTGTACGTGATCGACACGCAAGGGAAGCTCTCACGCCTGTTCATGACCCAGATGTCCTACGCGAGCGTGGGACAGCTCGCATCGCTGTTCGCACGGGCGGCCGCGAGCTTGCTGCCGGGGCACCCGCCGGTGCGTTCGGCGGTCTCCTACGCCCAGATCCCCGTGATCGAACCGACGAGGAACGTCACGTTGCCACGGGCCGACGGTGGCAGTGTGCAGCTCGGCCCGGGCCCCAAACCGCGGCTGATGCTGTTCTTCGACACGTGGGACTCCGAGGTGACGGGCCTCGCCCGGGAACTCGAGGCACTAAACGCCTACGCCGAATCCGCCGGCCGCAAGGGACTGCCGGCGCTCACAGCGGTCGACGAGGCGAGCGTCGAGCCATCGCCCGCCGCACTCCCGCGATTCCTCCGATCATTGCCCCACCCGCTCTCCTACCCGATCGCGATCGACTCGAGCGGCCGTCTCGCGGACGGCTACCGGGTTCAGGACGAGCCGTACCTGGAGCTGATCTCGCCGTCGGGCGGCTTCCTCTGGTACCACGATGTGAGCACGGGAGGGTGGCTTACGCGCGCCGCGCTGGTCAGCCAGCTACATGCCGCGCTCGCCCCCGCCCCCACGGAGACGAGCGCCGATGCGCGCCAGCAGCTGGCGAGCTCGCCCCCCGCGCTTGCGGAACTGCACCGTCAGGCCGGTCAGCTCATCGGCTCCGAGTCGGCGCTTACGGCTCGCCTGCGTGGCCTGCGCGGTTATCCAGTGGTGCTCAACGTGTGGGCATCGTGGTGCGGGCCCTGCCGCTCGGAGTTCCCGCTGCTCGCCAACGCATCGGTGGCGTACGGGCGGAGGGTCGCGTTCCTCGGCGCAGACACCGAAGACCAGGCGGCGAACGCCCGCTCGTTCCTAGCCGACCACCACGTCGCGTACCCAAGCTTCCAAGCCAGCACGGAAGCGCTCAGCTCGCTCGCCCCGTTCGAGGGCATCCCCACCACGATGTTCTTCGATCGCGAAGGAAAGCTCGTCCACGTGCACTCCGGCCAGTACGAGGCGCAGGGGACGCTCGATCACGACATCGAAAGCTACGCGCTCGAGGATTGACCACTCATTCTTCTTCGCCGGCAGGTTCCTTCTCGTGCGAGGTTTCGATGAGGTGGAAGTCGTTCGAGCGAGCGGGGAAGGAGCAGTAGGCCTTTATCGTTCCGACATCGCGGACGCTTCCGCCATCGTCGTCGCAGCGACCTTCGTTGGCGTCGTATTCGCGCTTCTCTTCAAGAGTCAGTGGCTGCGCGCCGGCTTGGCGCCGTCCCATGGGCTCTCGCGCGCCGCGACTGACGCTGGCGCTGGTGCCGCCGACGGTGAGACTGTGCGTGCGCTCGGTTGCGGACGTAGAGCCTGCGCCGCATCCGGCGAGTGCGGCACTCGCCGCAAGCGCGCTCAACGGCAGGCTCAGCGATAGCCCACGGGCCACTGCGAGCTCCTACCACCTCGGGGACGCTGCCGAAGCCATCCGCTGCGACTTTCGCTCATGGTCTGATGTCGAGCGATCCCCCGGCGGCTTCTACGCGCTGGAGCGCACAGTGCCCTAACCCGGCAGCGGCTCCTGCGCGCGCTGGCCAGAGTCGTACGCCTGGGCCGGCTCGAGCATCGAGCGTAGCTGCTCCCGCATCTCGGCCGTGTCCTCGTGGCCATGCACCGAGGCGGCGTGCTCGGCGGCTGCACGCACCACCTCGTCCTCTTCGCCGATGATCACCAGCGAGCAGCTGGACTCGCTGGGCCAGCGCCGGCAATCGGCCATCTTGCGTGACATCGCTTCTCCTTTCGGGGATTTGTCGCCCTATCCTGACGCCCGGAAGGAACGGCGTCAATACCGACTTCCCCGCACATCGCGCTCCCATGGGTAGTCCTTGAACCGGGCCGGCTCCCCCTCCAGCAACTGCGCCGCGAAGCGCTCTGTGAGCACTCCGGAGGCGTCAGCGCAACGGGCTGCGTGCGACCCCACGCTGCTGTGCGGGTAGCTTGCGCGCCCCGCGCTTGAGCGCGGGGGCCGACGGCGGCGGCACCATTGGCCCGATGTCCCCGTCGAGTGCCTCGTCGAGATCCACGATCACGGGCGCGTGGTCGCTCGGACCGGTGCCCTTGCGCGCCTCGCGGTCGACCCACGCCGCGCGCACGCGCTCGGCAATGGACTCGCCCCCCAGCACCAGGTCGATCCGCATGCCGAGGTTCTGGTGGAACATGCCCGCCCGGTAGTCCCAGTAGGTGAACACGCGCTCCCGCGGCCAGCGCTCGCGTACCAGGTCGTGCAGGCCGAGCGCCTGCAACTCAGCCAGGGCCGCCCGCTCCGGCGGCGTCACGTGCGTCTGGCCGACGTACGCGTCGGGGTCGAACACGTCCACATCGGCCGGGGCGATGTTGATGTCGCCGCACACCATCGCCTCCCGCGGGTCGGCGCCGACCGTCTCCCGCAGCGCCGCCAGCCAGGCGAGCTTGTAGCGGTAGTGCTCGGAGTCGGGCGTCCGACCGTTGGGCACGTACACCGAGTGCACGCGAACCCCGCCGCACGTCGCCGACAGGGCGCGCGCCTCCTGATGGGGAAAGCCGGGGGCGCCGGGGAGACCCGCCGCGACGTCATCCAGCCCCACACGCGAGAGAATCGCCACCCCGTTCCACTGCGCTTCCCCGTGGCGCGCCACCGCGTAGCCGCGGGCCTCGAGCTCTGAGCCGAGCAGCTCGTCGAAGGCTTCGTCGGCGAGTTTGGTCTCCTGCAGGCACACCACGTCGGGACGGCGCTGCTCCAGCCACGCCAGCAGCCGCGGCAGGCGCTGTTTGACCGAGTTCACGTTCCACGTCGCCACGCGCACGGGCGTACGGTAGCGGCGCCACCCGCGTCGCGCCGTCGCCTCGCGCCGGCTGCGAGAGCCTTCCCCGCGGGCCAGATCTCCGCTTGCCCTGAGGCTAAGGCGTGATGATGACCCGGCCGAACGCCTTGCGACTCTCGGCGTACTCATGCGCCGCGGCGGCATCCGCGAGCGGGAATGAGCGATCGATCTCCACTTGCAGCTCGCCGCTGGCGACGAGCTGCAGCATGTCACCGATCATGGGGTGGACGCGGGCATACTCCGAGAGGAGCGCGCCGCCGAGAAAGACGCCGTACAGCGAGTTGTTGCGTGTCCAGAGCGACCGCGCCTCGATCGCCGAGCCCGCGCGGGCGGCCACCCCGACGCTGACGAGCCGCCCGCGGTAGGTCAGCACGCCGACGCTGTCGACGAGGTTTTGGCCGCCGATCGAGTCGAGGACGACCTCCACGCCGCGCGAGTCGGTGAGCTGGTTGGTGCGCTCGACGAAGCTGTCGGTTGCGTAGTTGATCGGGTGGTCGAGTCCGAGCGCCTTCAGCCGTTTCAGCTTCTCCTCGCTGGAGGCGGTCGCGATCACGGTCGCGCCGGCGCGCTTGGCGAGCTGGATCGCAGCCATTCCGACGCCGCCCGCGCCGGCGTGGATCAGGACGGTTTGGCCCTCGGCAAGGTTGCCGGCGGTGAACAGGCACTCGTACGCGGTGCCGAACGCAACCGGCACGCACGCCGCGCGCGCCGCGTCCAGCCCAGCGGGGATCGGCCAGTTCATCGCCGCGGGGACCGCTCGCCTGGCGGCGTGCGACCCTGCCGCGTTCAAAGCGACCACGCGGTCGCCAACCGCGCGTCCCTGCACCCCGGCGGCCACCTCGGTGATGGTGCCGGCACTCAGATAGCCGACGGCGTGTGGCGCCGCGGGCAGCTCCCCGGCCGCGCGGGCGAGCAGATCGCCTCCCTCGATGCTGATCGCCTCGGTGTCGACGACCACGCAGCCATCCGGGCATTCGGGGTCGGGCACCTCCTCGTAGCGAAGCACCTCCGGCGGGCCGTTCTCATAGATAACCGCTGCCTTCATTTTGCACCAATCCCTTTCGCTTGGAACACCACGCCGTGATCAGCCGCTGGGGATATCAGCTCTGGTCGCCAGCACCTCCTATGGTCAGATTCAATGCCCCTTCTGCACGTAGATGAGCTGCCCGTTGCCGAGGCGGTACACGGTGCCGACTGCCTGGCCGTGGCCGCTGGCGGCCGGGGCGCCGGATGACGGTGTGGGCACGGTCTGGGTGTGTTGGGTGGTCGGCGTGCGTGTTTGCAGGCGGTGGGTGTGCTGGTCGAGCGTCAGGCCAAGCCCGGCGATGAGGAACGCGACGGCGAGCACGATGCCGATGTCGAACAGATTCACCAGGCCGTCGAGTGGGTCGCCGGCGGCGTCTTCGATGCGGCCGTGGCGGCCAAGTCCGGTGCGGCGATTCATTGACCGGACTCCGTGGCTCGCTCCAGTGCGGTGAGGTCTTCTGTGTACATGCGCGTGCGTGTGAGTGTCAGCACGAACGCGACGGTGCCGACCAAGAGCCCGATCGTGGTCGCGGCGAAAGCGGTGCGCAGGTCCGTGGCGAGCGTGTTCACTTCACCGTGGCCGAGGGCCGCGAGTCCCGGTGCGAGTGGGATCAGAGTGCCCATCAGTCCGAGCGCTGGTCCGGCACGGACGAGGATGCGGGTGTGGTCCAGGCGCCGCTGGACCGCAAGCTCATAGTCGGCGAGCGCGTGCTCGATGCCGGCCTGTTCACCGGCGAGGCTCGCTCGCGCCATCTCCAGCAGTGCGTCTGCAGCGAACGAGCTTGGTGCGCGGGCTGAGAGCACGGCTGCCCGGTCGGGATGAGCGATGACCTGCCGAGCGAGGTTCCGTAGCGCGCTGCGTCCGGCGCGTGCGCGAGACCACAGCTCGATCGCGAAGCGTCCCGCCTCCAGCGCGCAGACGAGCAGCACCAGCAACGCGAGGATCAGGACCGGGATGCGCAGCGAGGAGGCGATCCGTGCGAGCGCTTCGGCGAGACCGTCCGTGGCTGCGAGCGTGCTCACAGGGTCACCTCTCCTCGCCGCAGCTCGATCTGGGTGCCGATGAGGGCCGACAGGAGCAGCGCGACAGCGATACCAACCGCGAGCCACGGCGTCTGGCTGGTGCCAGCGCCAGCGCCGTGCAGGCCCGGAGCACCGGGTTCCAGCGCGTCGGCGGGTGCTCCGATCAGAAGCCCTTTGACCTCTCGGCCGCTGCTCTGCCCTCCGCCGCCCGCGCCAGCGCCGGTCAGCGCGACTCCATCCGTGCCTTTGTGACTGGCCGGGTGGTGTTTCTTGGCGTGGTGGACGCCAGCGCTAGTTGCTGTCGGGACGGGCGTCTTGCGCGGAGGTCCGGGGTTGCGGTGACGCTTGGTCGTGCTGTGGCGCTGGCCCTCGCGCCGGCGCACTCCGCCGGGAGTATGGCCTTCGCTGCCCGGTTGGGGGCGGCTGAACAGGGGCGCACCGTTGCCACCACCACCGGCGGTTACGCCGCCGCCAGATTTGAAGGATTCACCGCCCTGCCCATCGCCGGTCGTTTCAGTCGGTGCCTGCGGGAGAGGTTCATAGGGCGGCGGCGGAGGCGGGTACGTGTCGCCGGTCATCGCCGTCCCGACGTAGGCGGTCATCCACACGCCGTTCCATTCCTGGCTTTGCTCCCATCTGATGTGTCCGTCTTCCTGCTGCATCGAGGCCATGTAGCCGAGCGGTTCTTCGATGACCAGACCCTTGTGCGTGACCCAGGTTTCGGGATTGACGCCCGCTGACCACATCGCCTGCACCACCCATGCGGTCGAAGCGACGTTCGGTTCAGGGTTACCGGGCTCCTCCGAGAAGCCGCCGTTGGGGTCCTGTGCCGTCTTGAGGTATTCAAATGCATGCTGCTCCACTTCCTTGGCTGCACCCTGGCGTCCGGCGGCGTTCAGCGCCTGGATCGCGGCGCCGGTCATGTCCACTTCGCTCCGTGGTTCGCTCGGCAGGCTGCCCCCACCCTTGGGGCACGCCCCGTCTGCCCGGTAGGCGGTGGAGGGCCAGCCGCGGTCGCAGCCCTGCTCTCTTTCCACCCATTCCGCCGCTGCTCGCATGGCGGCTTCGACAGCCGGTTCGTGGATCGGGCTGAGCGCGAGGATCGCGAAGATCGTGTCGTTCATCGCCGGTTCACCCAAGCCTGCTTCATGCACGAACGCTCCGTCGTTCGGTCCCGGCTGGGTCAGCTGGCGCCGCAGGATCTTTTCGAGAAGGTTGACGCCGCCGAAATCGGTTGGGGAGGTGCCCGCGGCGTCCACGACCAGCAGTTCGCGCTCGAAGTCGGTGGTCGAGGACAGTGTGCCCGCTTGTTCGGTCAGGTAGCCGTAGACGCTGTGACCGCCGATGTAGTGCTGGTTGGAGGGGGTCTGGTCGCGCGGGTTGATGCTCGCCGCGGCGAGCGCCAGCGCGACCCACGCACTAACGTCGTTGTTCGAGCCGGCGCCTGGTTCGCTGCCGAACCCGCCATCGGGGTTCTGGTCGTTCTGCAAATAGCGCACCATGTTGTCCAGGCTTCCCTGCTGGCGTGCGACCGCCGCGACCGCCGCAACCGCCGAGCACGCCAGGAGCAGGATGCCGGTAGCCAGGCTCAGCGCCGCCGGCGTCCCGCGAGCAACCGCGGCTGGCCTATCGTTCGACCATGGCGTCATGCGAGCTCACTGTCGTCCACGGGGCACGGTTAGGGTCTTGACGACAGTCTTGGCGCCGGCGAGGCTGATACTCACCCGGTAGCTCCCTGTCGCCAACCGCGGCAGCTTGACGTCGAGCGTTCCGATCTTGCTCGTTTTGACGGAGGTTGTCTTCACGGTCCGCCACCGGCGGTGATGTCCCTTGCCGAGCAGGCGGGCGATCTTCACCGTGACCACGCCGGGTGCGGTGAGCTTCAACAGCAGCCGCGCGCGACTGATGCTCTCGACGGCCAGGCCGCCAACGGGGCCGCTCATGCTCGGTCCGGGGGCCGTGGTCAAGCTCGGAGGACTTACTGCCGGCCCCAAGCTGGATGCGGTTTTGGGTTCGGTTTTGGGTGGCGGTTGTGGTTCGGGCGCTGGGGTGCCGGTCCCGTCGAGGGGGATTTGGATCGTCTGGTTGGTGCCCGCCAGCGAGGCTTGCAGCTGCGCCGCGTGCAGGCCGAGCGTGGCTGGGTCGAAGTCGACCTGTGCTTCGCAGGTTTCGCGCGGTGCGAGCGTGCGTCCGGCGCAGTTGCCGCCAGCGATGCTGAAGTCAGCGGGTTCTTGGCTGCTGACGCTGACGGTGGTGATCGTGACCGGCCGCAAATCCCGGTTGGTCAGCGTCGCCGTCAGCTTGCTCGGCGAACCGAGCGGTCGGCTTTCAAAGAACAACGATTCCTGATCGAAGCTCGCGAAGTAAGGGCCGTAAGGGCCGGCCTGCGTGAGTGCAAGCAGCGCTGGCCAGGTCGCTTCCTGTGCTTCGGCGGCGGGTCCTCCGACGGTGGTCGGTTCGCCATAGGCGAGCACTTCCTTGAGCGTGCCTTCGTTTGGCGTGAACGCGCCGATCAACGTTTCGGCGGGGGTGTGTTCACCGGCTTCGGGGTCCCCGTGCCCCGCGTATTCCGAGGTCACCTGATAGCTGGAGACCCACTTGGCGGCGCGTTCGGCGGCCGCGTGGCTGCCGGCAAGAGCGAGACCGAGCGCGCCCTGCGAGGTCGAGACCACCGTCGGCGCGTATATCGGTTCTGCGTTTTCACGGCTGCGAACGCTGCCGTCCGCTCCCTGGATGTGTTCTAGGTAGCTGCCGGCCGTCGGGAGAGCAGCTTCGATTCGCTCGAGCAGGCTCTTGCCGAGCTCGCCTTCGCCCTTTTCACGCGCGGCTACCAGCGCTTCGAGCACCTGTACCTGTCCCGAGGTCGACGTTTGTATCCCTTCTGGACCGAACTGGCCATTTGCGTTCTGCTGGGCTAGGAGCAGTTCGATGCTTGCTAGCGCATTGGCTGAGAGCGTGCCGCTGCGGGCAAGCGCGAGCACGGTCGCGGCAAGCACTTCGACAGCTTCGGTCGGTTCTCTGCCCACGCGCTGCTGGACCTCGCCGTCCGGTTCGATCATGCCTTCCAGCGCCCCACGAGGGTCGAGGCCGGCAAAGCTCTCGGTGTCCTGGCCGAGCGCCTGCAGGCCAAGCACCGCCGCGGCCACGCCTGTCGCCACGACTTCCGTGGGGTCGTAGATTTCGCGCAGCTCGCAGCCTTCGATCATCACGTTGTGCGCTTCACAACCAGCCGCGAGCAGGGACACCAGTGGCTTGAGCCTGCTCGGTGACACTCCCGCCTGTGTAACCGCCTGCGCTTGTGAGAGGAGCCGCTCGAGGACTTTGCGGCTGCCGTCGACGTGACCGCCGCCGATCGTGGCGGCGTGTTCTTCGATCGCGCTCACAGTAGCGAGCGACGCGCCGGTCAGCCATTCGCGCGCCAGCATCGCCGGGACCACGGAGGATTCCTGCTCCGCAGGCAGCGTGAACGCGTGCGGGCCAGCACCGTCCATCGGTTCGATCCGCGGCGCGCCACCACCATCCCCGCTGAAACTCCAGCCTTGAATGGAGCCGATCACCGGCTTACTCTGGGGCGAGAGCGCCCCTACAGGCTCATAGTTCCAGCGTCCACCAGGCTTGCCCGACCAGTAGGACCAGTACGCGTTCGCCGGAGCAGCCAGCTGGCAGGATTGTTCACTCGACGTCGGCTCTCCTTCGATGCGGCAGATGAACCCCAGACCGTATTCCTTGGTGCCTTCGACGTTGAAGCCGGCGCGCTGGAGCGTTTCAGCGCCGTTGGCTGGTTCGCCGAGCGCACAGCCGACGTAGATCTTGCCGGTCCCGATGTGCTCCTCGTCGACGATCTCAGTCACACCGGTATCCGGTTCACATGGTTCCCAACGGGCAATCACCCCCGGATCGGGGTTGGGCGCGATCGCGGCCGCCGCGCCACCGGGCTGCACCATGCAGCCCAGCAACGCGGCGAGCACGACAAGGACGGTAAGCAAGCGCGGACGCATTAGAACGACCTACGGCTTGACTTCGTATTCTTCGGTCGTTTCCACGTCCTGGCCGCCGATGATCGTCGACCACCAGCCGTTGGCGATGTTTTCTTCGCCGCCGAGCACTGAGGAGCGCTCGCCCTTGGCCTTGTTCGCTTCTCCGCCGCTCACCGAGGCACCGAATGCTTCGGCCGTGTTCAGTTTCCCTCCACTAACCGACGCATGGTCACTGGTGGCAGCATTTTCTTCGCCGCCGCTGACCGAGGAGCCCGGTCCGCTGGCGGTGTTAGCGGCTCCGCCGCTGACCGAAGCTCGCGATCCGCTGGCAGTGTTGCCGGCGCCACCGCTGACAGCCGATTCCTGGCCGCTGGCGGTGTTTTCGAGCCCGCCGCCGACGGTCGAGCCGTCCTCGCTGGCCACGTTCGCATCGCCGCCCGCGACCGAAGACCCGGTGCCGCTCGCAGTGTTGCTATCTCCGCCGCTGACCGAAGCGTCGAGACCAGTCGCGGTGTTCTTGCGCCCGCCGGTGATCGTCCCGAACTCTTCAAATTCGACGAGGTTTTCATTGCCGAACACGACCGCGAACGGCTCCTTGCTCGTGTTCTGGGCGCCCGCGAGGATGCCGCTGTAGCTCGTGTAGGACTGCCCGCTGCCGAGCACCAGATTGCCCGAGCCGGTCTGTTGGCCAGGCGATTCGTCATAGCCCAAGACCAGGTTGCCCGCACCGTTGTTTGCGTTGGTTTTGCCGGCGCCGGAGACAACCTGCACGTTCAACCCGGAGAACTGGATCGTCGGCTTGCCGCCAACCCCGGAGGCCACGTACTCGATGTGCGGCAGCATTTCCTTGAGCGTCGCGATCTCTTCGGCGCTCAACCCCGTGACGCCTTCCGGTCCCTGCTTGCCTTCGGGCCCCGGTTCACCGGGCGCACCAGCCGTGCCGTCCGTGCCTCGCGTGCCGACTGCTCCCTGAGCACCGGCTGCGCCCTGGCTCCCGGTCGCGCCCTGCGGCCCGGCGGGTCCACGCGCATCCCGGGCGGCAAGCTGCTCGAGCTTCTTGAGCACGCTTGGCTTGATCTGGCTGGTCGAGGTGATGAGGTAGTGCCGCGCCGCGATGCTCGTGCCGCCGAGCGCGACGAACAACGCGACCCAGGCGACGATGTTGCCGCGGATCGCCCGTAGTACACGGTTGGTCATGATCTTTGCTGCTCCCTTGTCCAAGGGCGGCGACACACGACCAAGACGATCCGTGAGCCTGCCGCCTATTCACTACAGGCAGGGGAGCGGAGCACAGTGCCCCGCTCCCCTCGCAAACGGCTTTCTCGCTACAGGCCGACCAGACCTGGGTAGCTCACGCCTTCCAAGGCGAGGATGCCCTGGGCGGTCGCGAACACGTTGGGCGAACCGGACGCCGTACACGCCGGAAGGCCCTTTTCGCTTTTCGGCTGTTTTTCGACGATTCCCGTCAGCCAGGCTTGCGGTTCTTCGATCGGTTTGCCGGCTTCGATGTAGGCCATGCTCGCCAGCGATGTGCTGTTCACGCTCGGGAGCAGTTTGGTGAATTCAGTTTCGCTGCAGTAGCTCTTCCACACGCGCGTCGCCGGCGGACCAGCGGAGTGTTCACTGTTTTCTTTCAACCAAGTCAGTGCCTTTGTTGCCGTGGTTTTGGAGGCAACTGACCCTTCTGCCAGCAGCGCCTGGACAGCCACTCCGGTCGAGTCCACTTCCACAGCGTTCTTGTTTTCGGGTTCTGTTTCTGTGAACGGTGGGTTGGCGTTGCATTCGGTCGATTTGAGGCCGAGCGTCGAGCGAAACGCTCCATTGAGCAGTACCGATGTGCTTTCGCACTGCTGTTCGCGCAGATATTTGCCGGCAGGTTCGATCCACGCTTTCAGGTTCGGCGAGCCGGGACAGTCTCCAGCTTCGCAGCCCTTCAACGCGATGATTGCCAGCGACTGCGTGAACGTGTTCGAGAAGTCTTCGGTCTCGCCTTTGTCATCGAACCGGCCCGAAGCCAACTGCAGACACTTCAGGTCCGCGATTAGGTTGCGCCCGCCCACGCTTTGCGGATTATGTTCCTTGGCCTCCGCGACGAGGGCGAACTTTGCGACCGAGCCGGCGCGCATCGCTTCGCCTTCACTGCACGATTTGGTGCCAATGTATTCGTTGAAGTGTTCCATTGCATATTTGTATGTCGCGTTGCTCTTGCTCGTCATTGCGGCAGCCTTGAACGCGAGCGAGCATTCGAGCGTCTCCGCGACTGAAGGCCCGCCTTTGACGAACTCTTCGCAGTAGGCCGGGTTGCTCGTCGGTTCCGGCTTGAGCTGTTTGCCGAGCCAGGTCGCCGCTTCAGAGCCCGCAGATGATGCGCCTGCGACCGCAGGCACCGCGAACGCGATCACGAGCACCAACACGCCGGCCAGCACCCCGGCTCGCTCGAGCCACTTCGGATGGGTTGACATGGTTTGTTTCTACCTCCTGGTGTTGCCGAGACGGCCAGCCAGAGGTCCGAAAGAGCCCTGAAACGAAACAGTCCCCGCACATCAACATGTACGAGGACGGAAACTGGACCGGGACTCGATCCGGCTCCGCCCGCAGACCACGACGGGATTGATAGAGCTCCAAATCCCCTATGCAGGTGCTCCGGCTCGCCACCGCCCGTCAAGAACGACGAGGGTGGCCTACGGTTGCGGGTCAGCGCCGGACTCAGACCGGCTTCCCCCGCATGGAGGACGAATATTCAGTTGTCGGCCACACCATAGCGGGTCTTGGGCGGCTCGGTCAATCGACCACCCTTCCCTACCCATACGTGCCACAGACCTCCCGGATCCTCACGCCTCCGATCGACTCAAACTCGCCCAGGTCAGCACTATGATCCAGCGTGTGAAGCACGCGCTTTCCTGGAGCGGCGGCAAGGACTCGGCCCTGACGCTCTGGGCCCTGCGTAGCCAGGGAATTGAGCCCGAGGCGCTGATTACGACCGTCACCGACGAGTACGACCGCATCAGTATGCATGGTGTGCGCCGCGAGCTTCTCGCCAGGCAGGCTGACGCGGCCGGTATCCCGCTCGTGGAGGTCCGCATCCCGCCCGCATGCGTAAACGAGGTCTATGAAGCACGGATGGCTCAGGCGTTTGCCTCACCGCCCTTGTCCGGCGTGGAGGCCATCGCCTTCGGTGACCTGTTTCTCGAAGACGTCCGCACCTACCGCGAGACGCGACTCACGGCAGCCGGCAAGCGCGGCCTCTTCCCGTTGTGGGGCCGCGACACCGGCATCCTGGCGCATGAGTTCGTCGCGGCCGGCTTCCAGGCGATCATCGTCTGCCTGGACCCACGGGCACTCGACGGCTCCTTTGCCGGGCGAAAATACGACGAGCGGCTCCTCGCCGACCTGCCCGCAGGCGTTGACCCTTGCGGTGAGAACGGCGAGTTCCACACCTTCGTCCACGCCGGGCCGATCTTCACTGAGCCGATCGCGTGCGCGACCGGCGAGGTCGTCGAACGCGACAGCTTCGTCTTTTGCGATCTGGCGCCAGCATGAACCGCCATCGGAGAACGCGATGACCGAGCCACCGATCACGGCTGTGCTCGCCGACGTGGATGGCACACTCGTGACGCAGGAGAAGGTTCTGAGCGAGCGTGCGATCGCGGCCGTGGGTCGTTTGCGCGAGCAGGGCATCGAGTTCGCCGTGACCAGCGGCCGTCCTCCCCGTGGCATGTCGATGCTGATCGAACCGCTCGCTCTGACCACGCCGATCTCGGCCTTCAATGGCGGGCTGATTGTGCGCCCGGACATGTCGGTTTTGGAGCAGAAGACGATCCCCGAAGCGGTTGTCGGCCCGGCAATCGAGCTGCTGTCCGCCGCCGGGCTCGACGTGTGGCTGTATAGCGGCGCCGACTGGCTCGTTCGCGATCCGAAGGCTCCCCACGTGGACCGGGAGTCGAGCACGGTGAGGTTCGGGCCAACGGTGGTGAAAGGCTTCGACGCCGTCAAGGACGTCGCCAAGATCGTGGGAGTCTCCGATAACCACGATCTTGTGGCGGCGACCACCCGGCAGGCGCGCGAGAAGTTGGGTGACCACGTGTCCGCTGCGCAATCCCAGCCCTACTACCTGGACATCACCCACCCTCGGGCGAACAAGGGCGAGGTCGTCAACTACCTCTCCGCCCAGCTCGGCATTCCCGGCAGCCAATTCGCAACGATCGGGGACATGCCCAACGACGTCCTCATGTTCGCTCGCTCCGGCCTCAGCATCGCGATGGGCAACGCGAGCCCAGAGGTGCAGCGTGCCGCCCGGCGCGTGACCGCCTCCAACGAGCAGGAGGGGTTTGCAAAGGCGATGGAGCGCTTCGTGTTACGTGCGGCGACACCGGGGAAACAGCCGCTTTAGCCAAACCGCGATTCAATCCCAACGACGGAGGTCAGCATGAGCACCATCGACCAGGAGATGGTTGTGGCCCATTTCATCGTTTCAGATGATGTCGAGCGTTCCCGCCACTTCTACACCGACGTACTCGGCGGCAGGACCGTCATCTCAGGCGAGGGAGACGACGAGGTGACGTACGTGGCGCTAGCCAACAGCTGGATCATCATCAACGTCGGAGGAGATCCCACCGACGACAAGCCGACCGTCACGCTCGAGACGCCACCCGACCCGGATCGGGTGAACAGCTTCCTCAACATCCGGGTTGCGGACATCCAAGCGGTGTACGCCGAGTGGAGCGCGCGGGGCGCCGAATTCCTAACGCCGCCGAAGGAGCACGCAACCGAGATTCGCTGCTACATCCGTGATCCTGACGGCTACCTGATCGAGGTGGGCCAAACGACCCTGGCCAGAGGTTGGCGCCCACCGTCTTGATCGCATCACCTGTGTGGGTGCGCTCATGAGGGGCGCTGCCTGCGCGCTATCTTCGGCAAGATGCGGACGAGGCGGCAGCCAGGCGGGCTGTGATGCTCGCCACCACGATCAGCGTCGACCCGGGCACGTTCCTCGCGATCACCGCGGTCGCCGCGTTGGCCGGCACGGTTTCGGCCGTGGTCAGCGAGCGCGTGATCGTGATGCCGGTGGTCGTAGTCGAGCTGCTGCTCGGGGTGGCGATCGGGCCGAAGGTGCTGGGCCTGCACGTCAACGAGTTCATCGACTTCTTCTCCGCCCTCGGCCTCGGGCTGCTGTTCTTCTTCGCCGGCTACGAGATCGACTTGCACCGGATCGCCGGCCAGCCGCTGCGGCTGGCACTGCTCGGATGGGCGCTTTCGCTTGCGCTTGCGTACGCGATCGGCGGTGCGCTGGTTGCGGCGGGGGTTGTGCTGTCGCTGCTTTACACAGGCTCTGCGATGTCGACCACCGCGCTCGGCGCGCTGCTGCCAATCCTCTCCGACTCGGGGGAGCTGCGCACGAAGTTCGGCTCCTATCTGCTGGCGGCCGGCGCGGTCGGGGAGCTCGGACCGGTCCTGCTGCTGACGCTGATCCTCTCCGCCCAAAGCACGGTCCACAACGCGCTGATCCTGTTCCTGTTCGTCGTGTTGGCCGTCGGCGTAGCGGTGTTCGTGGTGCGCTCGTCGCAGCGCACGCTGCCGATGCTGGAGCGCACGCTGGAGCGCAGCTCACAGCTGGCGGTGCGCTGGATCGTAGTGCTGGTGTTCGCGTTGGCGATGCTGGCCTTCGAACTCGGCCTGGACCTGCTGCTCGGCGGCTTCGCCGCCGGGGTGATCACCCGCCAGGTGCTGGGGGCGCGCGAGATACCCGAGTTCGACTCAAAGATGACCGCGATCGCCTTCGGCGTGTTTGTGCCCTTTTTCTTCATCGTCAGCGGGATGAAGCTGGACGTCTCCGCTCTGTTCGCCTCCCCGGGCGGGGTGGCGAAGATCTTCATCTTCTTCGTGCTCTTCCTGGTCGTCAGGGGCGTGCCCGCGCTGCTGCTCTACCGGCGGGTGCTGAGCGGCCGCGAACGCCGCGCGCTGGCGCTGATGAGCTCCACGCAGCTGCCGCTGGTGCTCGCGATCACGGCGCTGGCCGTGGAAACGGGGCACATGCGCCCTTCCACCGCGGCCGCGCTGGTTGGCGCGGCGGTGCTCTCGACGCTCGTCTTTCCGATCCTCGGCCTGAGGTTGCGCGGCGACCTGGCGGAAGCGCATCTGGAGGAGGTGCAGGCCGAGGCCGGCGCGGAGGCGGGCACAGCAGCTACGACGATAGATAATGTCGAGGCGCGGGGGCACTGCGTCGCGCCGTGACAAGTGCGGCGACCGTGCTCGCCCGGATTGGCCGTCCCAGGCGCTCGTGGAGAGCGTGATTCTCGCTTGCGAGGGCCTCACGCTGCTCGGGCGAGAGCCGTGCCCAGAATGACATCGTGCCGAGCAGGGCGTTGACCTCGCCAGCGGTGTGCTCGATCAGGGTTGGCACGGTTGCGAACTGGAGCGCGTCGAAGAGATCGGCTGCGTAGTCACGTCCTATGCCGTAGCCCCCCAGCCAGGCCCAGGCATCCGCGACGTTCCGACGGCGCTCCCGCACGCCCGCAATCGTGCAATCGAGGTCGCGGTAGGTGGGCCAAGTCGCGGCAAACTCCGGAGCGTGCCTGCGCAGGGCCGACAGTAGAGCCTCCTGATCATCGGCGCTGCGCTGCTCCTCGAGGCCGAAGTACTGGATCAGGACGAGCGTCCCGCTGGGAGCGAGCGCGTCGGCGATCCTCCACCAGCTTAGGTCAGGGTCAACCCAATGGATTGCGGATGCCGAGAACACCGCCTCGTAGCTCTCGCGGGGCAGCCGCGCGTCCTCGAGCCGCGCGTGGACGAACTCCACATCGCCCGCATCTTTCAGATTCTCCCCGGCGACACGGATCAGTTGGTCCCCCGGCTCGAGCGCGGTCACGCGCAGCCCTCGCGCGAGAAGGCTACGAGTCAGTTGGCCGGTCCCGCATCCGATCTCCAGCACCCGGTCGCCATCCCCGATACCTGCCACCTCGCATGCTTTGTCGATTAGCGCATCGGGGTAGGTCGGGCGATTGCGGTCGTACTCGACCGCAACATCGTTGAAGACCTTGCCGTAGCTCCGCGCGAGCGTCCCATCGCTCATGCCCGAAACGTACACGCTCAGCGCGCGACTCAAGGGCGTGTCGGCGACGCCGGTGCCGAACAGACCGGGACTTTCTGTGCGAGCCGTCGTGTCATGATCCAGGCCGCCATGGAGCGCTTCGAGAGCTGGGATGGGATCGAAATCGCCTACCAGGAATGGGGCGCACCGGCCGACTCGCTGCCGGTGTTGCTTCACCACGGCTTCGTGGCGAACGCCAACGCCAACTGGGTTGCCACCGGGGTAGTGGATGCGCTGCTCGCCGCCGGGCATCGGGTGATCGCGCCGGACGCCCGGGGCCACGGCGCCTCGGAGAAGCCACACGATCCCGGTCGTTACGGGGAGCAGCGGATGGCGCGCGATCTTGCAGCGCTGCTCGAGGTGGTGGGTGAGTCCGAGATCGATCTCGTCGGCTACTCGATGGGGGCGGTGGTAGCGTTGTTGTTCGCGAGCGAGCATCGGTGTGTGCGGCGGCTGGTGGTGGGTGGCGTCGGCTCGGGCGTGATCGAGTGCGGGGGCGTGGACAGGCGCGCGGTTCCCAACGAGGCGATCATCGAGGCGCTGAGCGCCGAGCATGGAGCGAACGTCGAGGTGCCTCAGGCGGCTGCTTTCCGCGCGCTGGCGGATGCGCTCGGCGCCGACCGCGAGGCGCTGGTGGCGCAGGCCTCGGCGATCTTCAGAGGCGAGATCGCGCTCGATCGGATCGCAGCGCGTACGCTCGTGCTAGCAGGGGAGGCCGATCCACTCGCGATCAGACCGGAGGTGCTCTCCGGAGCGATCCCGGGCGCGAGGCTGCGGATGCTCGCCGGCGACCATGTGGGCACGCTCGTCGACCCCGCCTTCACGCAATCGATCGTCGAGTTCCTCACCTGAGCCGCGGATGAGCCTCGGTGAGGTGCTAGCCATCGCCATGGCGGGATTGCTGGCGGGAGCGATCAACACGGTGGTGGGAAGCGGGACGCTGATCACGTTTCCGGTGCTGCTGGCCTTCGGCTATGCCCCTGTGACGGCGAACGTCTCGAACACGGTGGGCCTGGTTCCGGGATCGCTGTCGGGCGCGCTCGGCTACCGGCGGGAGCTCGCGGGACAGCGCGGCCGAGTCGTGCGGCTCGGCGCAGCGTCGGCGCTGGGCGGCATCACCGGGGCGGCTCTGTTGCTGGTGCTGCCGGCCGCGGCGTTCAAGGCAATCGTGCCGACGTTCATCGCCATCGCGCTGCTGCTGGTGGTGGTGCAGCCGCGCGTGAGCGCGCTGCTTGCCAAGCGCGCCATCGACCCGGAGCGGCGCGGCGGGGTGCTCACACTGCTGGCGCTCTACGCGGTGGGCATTTACGGCGGCTACTTCGGCGCCGCCCAAGGGATCCTGCTGCTGGGGATCCTTGGCTTGGCGCTGGGGCAGGATCTGCATCGCACCAATGCGCTGAAGAACGTGCTCGCGGGCCTCGTGAACGGCGTGGCGGGCGTGTTTTTCATCGCCGCGGCGCACGTCGAGTGGGGCCCAGCGGCGCTGATCGCGTGCGGCTCGATCGTGGGAGCCCAGCTGGGGGCGCGCTATGGACGGAAACTGCCACCGTCGGCGCTGCGGGGCCTGATCGTGGTCGTGGGCATAGCCGCGATTGTGCGGCTAGTCGCTTGACGGGTTGCCCTCGTTCGCTGGCTCTCGATAGTCTCCTTCCAGTTGATCGAACGTATGTTCGCATTAGCGGCGGCGAAACCGCTCCTCCAGCGAGCATCGCAGGCTTCCGGCGAGCTACCGAGCCTCATATGAAGCGCATCTTGGCGTCCTTGAATCCGGAACGACCAGTCCGCTCGACTTCGAGCGATCCTTCCAGTTCGGCAGGGGCAAGCGTATCCCTGCGCAATTGTCCGATGCGAAACGGCGTGTCCAGCACGGTGCACTCTACGGCCTGCTCGACCGTGAACCACTCGCCGCCGAACTTCGAACGAAGCTCGGCAAGCAACGGTCTCGTATCAACGAGATCCCCGGGGGCGAACAGAACCTCTTGGCCCGACTCAGTCGTGGCGCGATAAGAAGTGCCGCTCACGGGATCAACCTTCCGCATCGCGTCCTTTGCGATCTCGAGGCCCTTGCGGTGGCCGAGCCCAAGCACCAGCCGATAGTCCTCGCCGTCCTGGGTACACAGCTGAAATGAGCGCACGTGCTTTACAGCCGAATTCTCTCCCAGCTTGGCTTCGAAGAGCCCGAGCAGGTAGGTACGGCGCGCCGTGCCCTCGAGGTTGATCGCGCCGCGCCAGTCTTCGCAGCCGAACAGAGAGTTCAACGCTTTCTCCTGCCCCTCTCGCCCGACAAACCGGTGCACGAACGACAACGGCAAGAAGGACAGGACCTCGCATCGCGGGAAGTCAAGGAGCCGCCCGGCCAGAGACATGGACGCAGTTGAATAGCCGAATGGATCTATGAACGCAAAGGTCGGCACAAGTGTCTGGCCGCTTCCCGTTGCCTCATCAAGCAAAGATCCGAACGTCTGCTCGAACTCTCCGTGCTCGATGCTCACAGAGACATTGCGTGGGAGTTCGCCTAGCGCTCCAACCTCACGCTCGAGACACTCGACGCGCCTCTGTCATGCTCAATAAACAAGAAGACGAAGTCCATACCGTCGAAACGACCAAGTTCGGAATGCGACAGGAGGGCATCCAGCATGATCAACGGCGAGCCGGACTCGCCCTGCGTATATCTCCCCGGTCCCGCAAACCATCAACAAAGAGCAGGCGTGGACGCTCGGTTGGGGACCGGCGCGCTAAGAGTGCCTGCTGCGCCATCACGGGTATCCACGCGTCGATGTAGGCACGAAGCACCCGATGCTTAGCCGCGGTATGAGGCTCTAGATTCCACAGAACGGACTCAGTCATGCAAACAAGCATCGGCTATCGCTAGGACGGCCTTTCCTCCCTAATGGGGTGGCAACCGACAACGTCTAGTCCGACGGGACGGAGTCATCCACTGCGCGATCCTCCGATCGGGGGCTACGCAAGGGGCATGGTGTCCCGATTTCCAGGTCTTTTGGTCAGCCATTCGATGCCGCCGTGGCACGTGAATGCGGACGGCTGCAAGCACTCGTAGCGCAGCGTGGCGGTGCGCCCCGGCGCAGAGCGATGGACCTGGCGATTGCCGCCACGGCCAACGTCCACGGTGTGCCGCTGCTGACCTACAACACCAAGGACTTTCAGATCATCGCCGACAAGATCGACCTGCGAGACGCCTAACACGCGCCAGCCGAGCCTCTCGCCTCCGCCCAACCGCACGCCGTCATCCGCTACGTCGAGTCCGAGTCGGTACACCTGGGTCGAAGCGGATGCCGAAGCGAGGCTCGGTGCCTCCTCTTTGTAACGCCTCGACTTGACATTCATCCGTACCGTGTGACGCGACCAGGGGTCGGGGTGCGCGCGGATGAGTGCTCCGTTTCGCCCAGCGCATCATCGTTGGGTTGCAAAAGAATCCGGCTCTCGCTGCAATAGGTCTGCAATAGACAGGACCACCCGCGCCCACGCGCGACGAGCAGCGCTCCTGAAAAAGCTCGCAATTTGCGGGCTTACGAGGGCCGAACCGGAATCTGAACCGGAGACCTCACCGCACCCAAGCTTGGCCGCACCCCAGCAACCAAGCCAAATCCAGCACCCACGCGGCAGACCTTAATCGGGGCGATTGGTGCTGCTTGGCACGGTTGCTGGTGATTCTTGGGGCCGTGGGCGGTTTCGTGGGCGGGCCGCTCGCGCTGGGCGAGTCTTTTAACGAAAGACCCGGCCCACGACGGGGCCGGGTGAGTACGGCGGATTGTAGCCGTCTGTCCGCGAGCGTCAGGCTGCTCGATCAACGTATTCGCGTAGCGCGACGCGGGCGATCTCGCTGACGGAGCGATGCTCCTTGCGGGCGCGAGCGCGTAGGGCCTTTGCGAGGTCGGGATCGACGCGCACCTGGACGCGCGGCGAGACACCGCCGTCTCCGAGGGCGGGGCGGCCCATGCGGACACGCTTGGCCTTCGTCAAGTCATAGCCACGCTCCGCCTCCTCTGCGAGCGCATCGACAACCTTCTTGGTCAGCTTGGTTCCGCTTCGTGTTCTCAAAGTCGCCACTGCTTGGCCTCCTCGTATTGAGCCCTGTACTTCTCGCGTAGCTCCATCGCGTGGATCACGATCAGTTCGCCTTTCGGTCCTTCTACTGCCATCACCTCGAGTTCCTTGCCGTCGGCGTCATCCCCGAGGACGACCAACCTTTCGTCGCCTGCTTCGGACGCCTGTGGCGCTGGCTCCTCGAAGGCGAGGCCGCAATGTGAGATGACATGCCGGATGCGTTCCTTGGATATGCGGTGCTTGGTGGCCGAGCGCGCGAACCGCACGCGCTTCTGGGATACATTAGCACTTATGTCAGACATAAGTGTCTCCGAACAAGCTCTGCTGCGAGGGCATGACCGTTGATGATCCCGATCGCCTGGGACGGTTCTCTCGCACGGCGCCCGTCGCGGCATCAGCGTAGGCGTCAACGATGCGGTCGAGTGCGCGGCCCTTGTCGCGGTGGCCGTAGAGGCGTCGGACGAGGTTCCCGCCATCCTGGTGGCCGAGGGCGATGGCGACATCCGCGGAGGGCATCTCCAGCTCGTTGACCATGTACCAGCCGGCGAAGTGCCGGGTGGCGAGGTAGAGGCTGCCTTCCCAGCCAGCGGCGGCCCTAACAGCCTTCCAATGGTAGGCGCGGGAGCTTGGTGTCCAGTGCTCGCCGCGAAGCGAGACGAAGCAGAACTCTCCCTCGCGCGGCAGGCTCAGGAGCGCGGAGCGGGCGTGTGCGGTCAGAGGCGCCTCGCGGCGTAGATGGTTCTTCGGCGTGTCGAACCGCCGGGTCGCCGCGTTGAACTGCTCTGCGACGACGATCCGGTCGCGGTCGAAGTCGATCCGCTCCCAACGCAGCGCGTCCAGCTCCCCCGGCCGCAGGCCGGTGAACGCGGCGACCTGGAGCCATGCCGCGAACGATGGGGCGGCCAGCCGGCGAGCGTGGGAGATGATCTCCCAGACCTGCTGCTCGCTGGGCGGCTGCTGGTCGCGCCGGCCCTTGCCGCGTGATACCCCGAGCTTTTGGAAGGGGTTGCGGTCGATCAACCGCCCGGCCTTCATCGAAGCGGCGTCGTTAAACATCGAGCAGAGCGCCTGCACTGTCCCCGAGCGCGCGCCGCCGGCGAGCCAGTCAGCCACGATCTCATCCCCCCACGTGCGCGATCGGAACCTTCCCATAGCGCTCAACGAACGCCTTGGTTCCCTCCCTGCGGCGGATGTCGCTCGCCTCCTTCGGACGCGCAAACAGCGGATCGCTCGTCCAGCGTTCCCAGAATCCCCGTACTGACACGTCTCTCAGACGAGCCCCTCCGAGCCGCTCCCGGGCGCGCTGGCGAGCCTGCTTTGCCTCGGTCTTGGTCTTGAAAGACCCGGGGCCTCCCATCACCCGAGAGACGCTGAGGTTCTTCCCACTCGCCGCGAGCGACGCACCGGCAAGTCCGACCGGCTCGACGCGCTGCTGGCCGCCAAGAAGATGCTCGCCAACGATGGGCTCTCCACCCCGCGAGGGCACGGCAAGCGCGTTGCGCTTCAGATGCTGCTCGTCGCCTACCGCTCAGTCGTCAGCGAGCGCTCACGGCTCTACAACCAGCTCCAAGCGCTCCACGTCGGCGCACCCGCCACGCTCCGCGAACGAGTCGGCCCCGCACGCAACGGCGCCACGCTCGCACGACGGCTCACCGGGATGCGAACACGCCCGAACGCCAGCCCGCAAGAGAACACCACCCTCCAGGTGCTGCGCGACATCGCCAACCGCACCCGCGCACTCGACACCCAAGCAGCCGCCTACACCCGCCAGATCGACGCGCTCACACGCGAACTCGCACCAACCCTCATGGACGAACCCGGCGTCGGGCCGATCACCGCCGGCAAGCTCATCGCATTCAACCCAGCACGCTTCACCAGCGAGGCCGCGTTCGCACGCGCCAACGGCACCGCACCACAACCCGCGTCCTCCGGGAAAACCGTCCGTCACCGCCTCAGCCGCGGAGGCGACCGACAAATCAACACCGCGATCTACACAATCGCGCTCTCACGCTCCATCCACCACCCAGCCAGCCGCGCCTACATGCAACGCCGAATCAACGAAGGAAAGACCAAACGAGAGGCCATGCGCTCCCTCAAGCCATACCTCTCCCGCGACCTCAACCAACACTTCTCGAAAACGCCCTTGACAACATAGAAGCATCCAACGAGTTTCGCGCCCGTCGCCCCCGCCCAGCGCAAACACGGCGCATAACGCGGTCCCCACCCGCCGCGCCCGGCCAGGTCGCAACACCCGGGCGGGCCGCGAACATCGCCCCCCAAACGGGGCGCGGGACGACTTCGGCAGGCATCCCCGGATGCCGCGTCAAATAGAGATCAGCTCCAGATCGTCAAGGCGCTTCGTGGCCCTCGACGCGGACACCGCCTCACCGGAGAGATGCACCACCCCCTCCGCCTCCAGCCGAGCGAGCGCGTCGCTGATCGCCAAGGGGCCAGTGGGAACCAGCTCGACCTCCAGCTCGGCTCGCGACCAACGCTCGTCGTGGTCATCGCGGAGAAGTTGCAGGATGATCGCCTTCTCAACCAGCCGGTCATCACTGCCGGGAACCTGCTTACTTTGATGCTGCATGGGAGCCAACACCTCCTGTGCCGGCCCCGGGCGGTCGCCACCGCGCCGGGGCACTTTTGATCGGACACCATCACGGGTTATATGCCGTGGACAATAGAACCTCAGTCGGACAGGCTCCCAGCCATGCACCCACGCTCCCCCGCCCACGCCGCCTTCGGCCAAGCAATCCGCGAACTACGGGAGGAGCGCGGCATCTCCCAGGAGGCGTTCGCCCTCAAGAGCGGCATCGACCGCTCCCATTACGGCGGCATGGAGCGCGGAGAGCGCAACCCCAGCCTCACCAGCGTCATCAAGATCGCCAACGCCCTCGGCGTCCAGCCCTCCGACATCCATGCCCGCGCCGAGCAAATCCAAGCCGCCAACGTCCGGCGCTGACACGGCACACCAAGCCACCGGGCCAAAACGCGGCCCCGCCGACAACCGTCAGTTGCATCCGCAACGATCTGCAGGAATCGCGCACAGACTAGATGCATAGCAGTGCGAGCGCCATGCGATCGCTGTGCGGCCCAAGTATCGGCAGTGCCCGCGGAGGCGTTTCAAAACCAGCGACAGCTATGCCTGAGCGCAGATGATCGGAACAAGCCCATAGACTGTGCGCCTATGGAACTCCACACGATCCAGGTCACCAACTTCCGCTCAATCAAGGACAGCGGCGTTGTTCCACTCGACGACATCGCCTGTCTAGTCGGCAAGAACGAGTCCGGTAAGACCAACTTGTTACAGGCGCTCATGCGCGTCAACCCCATCCCGGGGCAGCCGAAAGCGTTCGACGTCAACGACGACTACCCACGCGCAGAGGCGAGCACGATGGAACACAAGCTTGCCGATAAAAGCTTTCCGCGGCCCATCGCTGTGACCGTCGAGTACCGCCTCGATGATGACGATATCGCGGCCGTAGCGACCAACTTGGGGGAGGGAGTCTTCAAACCCACAGGAAACCCGAAGTCCGTCACGGTCAAGCTGGACTACAGCGGTAAGAAGACCTGGGATGTCCAGGTAGATCAGGAGAAGGCCATCGAGCACATCGTCTCTGTCTCCGGTGTGGAAGGCAAGCCCACCACCGCTAAGACGATCCCGGAGTTCTACACCGCCCTGGGAGAAGTGATCGGCAGCGAGGGGACAGAGTCGGAGGAGTCGAAGACCAAAGCCCAGGTCGCCATCGACATCATCAAAGGCTGGCGTGACTCGAATCTCGCTCACGCCGTGATCGACGCGCTATCAAAGCGCGAGCCCATATACATGTACTTCGATGAGTACGCCACGCTGCCTCCGCGCGGCAACGTGCGAGAGCTGTTGACGAAGCGGCAGGACGCCGAGGTCGAACTGAGTGACAGCGATAGAACGTTCCTCGCACTCATTGACGAGGCCCAGATCAACCTTGAGCGGGTCAGCACCCAGGAGTACCCCGAACTGCGCAACGGACTGGAGTCCGCGAGCATTCGGATCTCGGGGGAGCTAAACGAATACTGGTCGCAGAACCAGCGCTCTCGCATCGACTTCGACCACACCTACGAGGACGTGCCCGGCGAGCCGGAGGGCACTAAGCGAGACTTGATCTTGATGATCCGGGTCGAAGACACGAAGTACCACGTCAGCACGTCGATCGCCCGACGCTCTAGCGGCTTCGTCTGGTTTTTCTCGTTCATGGTCAACTTCTCGCGTATACGGGACCAGTTTCCCGACCGGCCACTGGTGCTACTGCTTGATGAGCCAGGCACATCACTCCACGGCTTGGCTCAACGTGACTTCCTGAAGGTGCTCGACGGTAAGCTTGGCGACCACCAAATCATCTACACGACGCACCAGCCGTTCCTGGTCAAGCTACGAACAGGACAGGCTCGACCATGTCCCTCCCGCTCTCTATTTCGAGCGGCACCAGCTTGATGGCGATACCCTCGATCGAGCCGCCAAGCTGTTCAAGCGAGTCAACGAGCTTTTGACGACCTAGCTTGCCCCAACTCGGAGTAGAAGAGCCGCAACAAAGCCCTGGGTAAGAGCAGATCCTCCTGCCCAAACGGGCCTAAGAAGACCTAACCATAGATGTCGACTGCTCACACGCGTACGCGTAGGCGGTTGCTGGGCGGTCAAGCCGATGTGACCGCCCGCGGACACACAGCCTTGTGGCGGACCCATCCCACGGTCGCCATCAACAGGCAATCCCCCAGCCCACCTCCAGCCCTCACTAGCAACTATTAGGCTCGCGGCCCGACCGAGCCGTGTGCGGTCCATGCCGTGCGCCGTGTGCGGTTCGTGTGCGGTCAGCTCGAACAGCCAGCTTGTCAGCCAACCCGCCACCATCGGCCCGCTGCCCATGAAAATCGGCTGTCGAGCGCCAATCCCAGACGCTGGAGAGCTCTCCAGCGTCTCCCTGAGTCCAGCAGCAATTCAATCGGGGCGAACGGTTCGGATCGGCTTTGCTATGCGGTTTCCGGAGCCTCTGCGGTCTTTTTGCGGTCCTAAATCACGAGGTGTCCCGCGCACTTTCATCGAGCAGCGCCTTGGCCCACCGGCAAGCGCTCTCAGCGGCGGCCACTGCGGCAGCACGATCGAGCGCGGTCGTCGGCTCGTCGTAGCGCAGCGCAACCGCCCAAGGCGTCAGCCAATCGACGCCAGCAAGCTCGTCGGGCAGCGGCGCGCGAACTGCGGTTTGCTCGGCGAGCATTTCAAGGTCGTGGCTGCGCGGGAGTTCGATTTCCGCGAGCACAAGCGCCATCTTGAGCGCCTTCTCGACGGCCTGCTGCGCATGGAAGCCGACAGCGCCGTCGGCAACGTCATCGCAGCCGGCGAGTACGCGGCAGGCCTGCAAGTCCGACTCGGCGAGCCGAAGCAGCGTCTCGGCGTACTCGACGTGCTCAGGACTTGGCGACAACGCGACCCTCGCGCAGCGCGCGCTCGACCACTGTGCCCCGGACCTTCGCGCGACGCTGCGCAAGCGCCTCGTCAATCACGATCACGTCCACCGGGGCGCCGAAGCCTCGCAGCGCGCGTCGCAGCCGGACGGACTCGGCAGCACGATCGTCAACCTCGCGCTCAATCACGAGGAAGTCAAGATCGCTTCCGTCGCGCGCCTCGCCGCGAGCGTGGGAGCCGAACAGAATCACCCGCGCGGGCGACGACGCTGCATCGAGCAGCACACGTCCGGCGCGCTCGATCAGCTCGTCGGCGGCAACGCTGCTCATGAGCCATCCTCTGAGTCGGAGGCGATCGCACTAAGGATTTCAACCGGCGTGCCGTCGTCTGCTCCGGACGGATCGCCAAGCAGTTGGAAGATGTTGGACTGCACCCAGTCGCCATCGAGATCCGCATCCGCCGGGGGCGTTGTGGTCATTGTGGTTGGAGGCAGGTCCGAGGCGCCGGGGCGGTAGATGAGCCGCGCACGACGGGCTTCCTGACGGCCTTCGGGCGTCCAGAACTCCAACTGCTTGATCCGCTCAGATCGTGCGCCAGTCCAGTTACTCAGGTCGAGTGTAAAGCCAACAAAGCGTCGGCCACGATACCGACCAGTCTGAACTGAAAGATTTCCGATTTCATGCAGCAGACGCAAGTCAGCTAGAGCTTGGATCTCACGTCCCCATTCATCCTCTTGCAGACGGGTTCCTTCAACCAGGAAGACATTCGTGCCGTTGACGTCGAGACAGAACTTCGCGACGTCCGACAGCCGCTCGCGGACTGCGTCAGCATTCGGCCCGGCATCTCTCGCAAGATCCTGCTGCTTCAGTGACGAAAGTTCCGCTGACGCCTCGTTCACGTCCTCCGCACCGATTCGGTTGTGCTGCCGCGTAGGATTCTCACCTCGCTCGTTCGCATTCCGTAGAGCAGTTTGCGTCAGGTAGAGATAGTCGCGCGCAACACCGCCAGAACCGAGCACAAGTCGCTGACGACCGCCCTCTGTAATGAGAGCGTCAATCGCAACGCCTAGCGGCTGACATATCCCCGAGAGAACAGCCTCAAGGAAGCTCTGGGCGGCCTTGAACTGCGACAGCGTGATATCCAATGAAATCTCGGAGGCGTCCTGCGGAATCTGCATACCGCGCGGGGGATTACCCTCGACGAATGGGTTCAGTCGGTGCCGCACGCCGCAAACCTTGAGGAAGATGTTCAGGTTCTTGACAACCTGATGGAGATAGGCAAGTACATCTGGCTGATCCTCGTAAGGGACGTGGTAGAAGTCATCGAGCACAATCAAGGTGGGCCGCTCACCGAGCGCCTCCTGCGCCGCCTCGAGATCCTTACGGATCAGCACCGCGGCACTAAGCAGTCCGTCCATCTTCGTTTGCTCTTCACTGGCGACCGAGGTCTCTTCGGTGTCTTTCTTGCGATGCCCGCTAACCCCGCCCTTGGCACCTTGCCCGCGGTAACGAAATCCACCGAGGAGTCCGGCAGATGCCTCAGCTCCCTTCGATTGGAGTTCGCGGACCGTGCGCTGAGCAATCTGCGGCTGTGCAAGCAGTCTGCGCAGGATCGCCGTTAGTCGCTTTAGCTTGCGACGCGGCGTGGCCCGCTCGATTCGCTGGTCGATCCGGTACCAGACGTCTGGCCTAAGCCGCTCACCCAAGCCCGTCAAAAGCTCGATCAACAACTCGATGAGGACATCTGGATACGGACGACTGCGCAATGTCTCGATGTCAACGAAGACGACGTTGCTTTCTATTTGCTCCTGACTCTGGATCTTTCGCAGGAGCGTCGACTTGCCGACTCCGCGCCGTCCAAGCACGAACTGATGGCGGCGTGCCGCCGTCTCCTCCAAGACCCCAATGCGGGGGGCCACGAAGCGGTCTGCTGTCCGCTGGTCGGCGCGTGCTGCCTCAGCCAAAGCCGCTAGGAGCTTTGGCAACTGCTCATCTGAGACAGGATGAACCACGTTCGTCACAAGAGCAATATAAGCGCGAGAGCAGATCGCTCCAGCCGCGTTACCCAATGCGCTTGTGGTCCTTCTGCGATCCGTTTCGGCCGTTGCTGCGGTCCCCCTGCGGTCCCAATCCCCACGAACATCCCCGAAACCCCGCGAATACCGCCTCCGCCATCCCCAGCGTTTTCGGGACCTTTCGCCCGCATTCGCGGATATTCGCGGTTCTTTAAGGCAATCGGGGCGCCCAGATTCGAACTGGGGACCTCACCGACCCGAACGGTGCGCGCTACCAGGCTGCGCCACGCCCCGACGCAAGGCCCAGTATCCCATACCTGCGCCGCGCACCTGGCCCAGCCCCTCGCCGGCGCGGATGGCCGCCCCCCATCCGCTCCAGCGCTCGAGCCCGCGCCACCGCTCCCGCCCCGCCTCCCCCCGCCGCCCCCTACCCCACTATCCTCGCCCCATCTCTACACCCCTCGCCGACATCATCAAAGACCTCACCGCGCTGCTGGAGCCGGACCGGTTTGCCGACTACGGCCCCAACGGCCTGCAGGTGCCCGGCGCGGCCACGGTCACCACCGTGGTGACCGGTGTGAGCGCCCAGCTGGAGCTGTTTGAGCGCGCCCGCGCCGAGAACGCCGAGCTGGTGGTCGTCCACCACGGCCTCTTCTGGGGCTCCGGGCCCGGCCCGATCGACCGCGCGCTGGCGCGGCGGCTGAAGGTGCTGCTGGGCGGCGACATCTCGCTGCTGGCCTACCACCTGCCGCTGGACGCCCATCCAGCGGTGGGCAACAACGCGCTGCTGGCGCGCGCCCTGCAGGCCGATCCGATCACGCCGTTCGCTCCTCATCGCGGCACGCCGATCGGCTTCCTCGCACAGCTGCCGGGCGAGGGAGTGCCAATCGCCGAGCTGCTTGCACGCGTGGAGCAGGTCACGGACCGCCCTCCCCTCTCCTTCCTTCACGGCCCCCCGCTGGTGAGGCGCTTGGGGATCGTGAGCGGCGGCGGCGCGTCCCATCTCGATGACGCCGTGGCCGCCGGCGCCGACGCGTTCCTCACCGGCGAACCATCCGAGCAGGTGATGGCGCAGGCGCGCGAGACGGGCGTGCACTTCATCGCAGCGGGGCACTACGCCACCGAGACGTTCGGCGTGCGCCGACTCGGCGAGCGCCTGGCGGAGCGGTTTGGCGTGCGCCACCTGTTCGTCGACATCCCCAACCCCGTTTGACGGAGGGCGCGTCGTGGCAAACCAACCTTGCCGACGTCCGCCGGCGGCGCTATATCTAGATGTACTCGCTTCCCCCTCCCCCCACATATAGAGACGAGGAGTTGCCGATGGCCAACCACCTGACGCCCACCGAGCTGGCCCGCGAGGTCGGGCTGGGACGCACAGAAGTATTCGCCAAGTGCATGGAGCTTGGGGTGCCGATCTTCAAGGGGCGGATCGACAAGAGCCTCTTCCTCGCCAGCCTCCGGCAGGTTCCCTCGCCAACGCAGCGACCCGCACAGGCCAGCGGCTGACAGCGCAGGCTCAGCGTTTCTCGGTGAACGCGGCCTCGCCCGCAGCGGCATAGCCGGCGGCCGCAAACTGACCCAGCGCTCGTCCCAGCGCCTCCGGCGTCCAGCGATCGGGGGCGGCCAGCATCATCCGCAGGCCGGCGTCGCCCACACCCACCAACGTCTCGGCCGCAAACTGGGCGGTGCGCTCCACCGCGCGCGGGGGCACCTTTCCGTCCAACCACGCGCGCGACATCTCGGTGAGCTGCCCCACCATCCGCGCGCGCCCGCGTCTGATGCGGGTGTCGATCAGCCCACCGGCGTCGCCGTCGTCGAGCAGCGCCACCCTGTAGATCTCCGGCGTATCGCCCGCCGCCCGCAGCATCGCGGTGAACCCGGTCACCAGCATCGTCTCGAGGTTGGCCGATTGCGCGCCTGTGGCGAGCGCGGCGCCCAGCTGCGCAAACATGCGCTGCTCCTCGCGATCCACCAGCGCGCCAAACAGCTCGGCCTTGCTGGCGAAACACGCGTACACCACCGGCTTGGTCACGCCCGCGGCGTCGGCGATGGCATCCATCGACGTGCCTTTGTAGCCACGCTCCAAAAACAGCTTGAACGCCACATCCAGCACCTGCGGCCGCCGGCGCTCGGGCCCCAGATGCGAGGCGCGTGCGCGCGGTCCCGGAGATGTCGAGCTTGCAGCCATCTTCCTACTATGGTAGGTTTTTCCTACTTGGGTAGGTTCGGTGTTGTTGGTCCGCCAGGCGGCGTTGCCGGGCGGCCCGCATGCATTCTGATGTGTGAGCCGTCGCCGCGTCGTGCTGGTAGCGCAGGCGGCGACGAGCGGCCACCAGAGGCGGCGGGCACGCGGCAGCGCCGCCGGCGGCCAACCGCGCCGGCACCTGGAGAGGATGCACCGCATGCTGAGAAGCCCATCGTCCACCGCACGCTTCACCGCCACCGCGCCCCACCCCACCGGCGTTGCGGCGCCGGCCGTGCGCCTACGCCGCCGTACGCGGCAGCCGGGCACCTCGTTGCCGCCCGGGCCCCGCGAACCGTTTGTGCTGGGCGTGGTGCGCATGCTGCGCGAGGGGGAGGGTCGCTTCGACGTCCTGCGCCGGCGCTACGGCGACATGTTCTCGTTGCGTGTGCCCTCGCTCGGCAACGTGGTGGCGCTCACCGACCCCGAGCTCGCCAAGCAGGTGCTCACCGCCGACCCCGCCGTGCTGGAGGCCGGCGAGGGCAATCTCCCCCTGGGAGTTGTGGTCGGCGGCAACTCGCTGCTGCTGCTGGATGGCGCCGAGCACTTGGCGATGCGCAAGCTGCTGCTGCCCCAGTTGCACGGTGGCGAGCTGGAGCGCCAAGGCGAGTCGATCGCGCGGCTCACCGAGGAGATGATCGAGCGCTGGCCGCTCAACCGCCCGCTGGCAGCGTGGCCGCAGATGCAGGAGCTCACGCTGGAGGTTATCATGCGCGTGGTGTTCGGCATCCAGGAGGAGAGCCGGCTAACCGCACTGCGGCCGACGCTCCGCCGGCTGCTATCGATGGTGAGGTCACGCGGGATGTACGTGCGCTACGCGTTGCGCGACCTCGGAGGAATGCGCCGATGGGCCGGCTTCCAGCGCACTCTCGCCGACGCCCACCGGCTGCTCGACGAGGAGATCGCCGCCCGCCGTGCCGACCCGGAGCTCGAGCGACGCGGCGATCTCCTCGCGCTGCTGCTCCGCGCCCGCGACGAGCACGGCGAAGGCCTGGGCGACGCGGCGCTGCGCGACCAGCTCATGACGCTGCTGGTTGCCGGGCACGAGACCACCGCCACCGGCCTGGCATGGGCATTGGAGCGACTCACACGCCATCCCGACGCGCTGCGCCGCCTCACCGAGGAGGCGATCGGGGGAGAGGGAGACGCGTACGCCAATGCGGTGGCGCTCGAGACGCTGCGCACCCGTCCACCCGTGCCGATCGTCGCCCGCAGGCTCAGCCAACCCTACGCGCTCGCCGGCTACCGCCTACCCCGGGGAACGCGGATCGTGCCGCTGATAATCGCGATCCACCGACGCGCCGACCTCTACCCCGATCCACTGGCGTTTCGCCCGGAGCGCTTTCTCGACACGCGCCCCTCGACCTACACCTGGCTGGCGTTCGGCGGCGGCATCCGCCGTTGCATCGGGGCAAGCTTCGCGATGCTGGAGATGCGCACGGTGCTGCAGACGATGGCGCGTACAGTGCGCTTCGCCGCCAACGCCGAGCGACGCGACGAGCCGCCCGACGTGCGCGCGATCTTCTACACGCCGCGCTACGGAGCGCGGGTGACGATTGAGCGGCGGCGGCCGCTATTACGGCGCTTTCCGCGACAGATTGGGCCACCAAAGCAATATCCTCTACTGCCGGAAGGGTCACCCAATCCGCCGGAGGAGAGCGCCATGGAGGCAGGCACCACAGAGCAGCCCGGGACGGGATCGACGGTCGAGCGGGCTCCGTCAGCCCCAACTCCGTCAGCGTCCGCGCCGACCGGCACCGTCGCCGGCCAGCCGTCGGGCAACACGATCGCCGACCTGCTGCCCCACGCGGTGGCCGCGTACGCCGACAGCGTGGCGATCCGCCACAAGCACGACGGCGCGTGGTTGGACGTCACCTACGCCCAGCTGAGCGCGATCGTGGATGAGATCGCAATGGGACTGATCGACCTGGGCATCCAGCCGGGCGACCGTGTGTGCATCCTCGCCGGCACCCGGCCCGAGTGGACATACGCCGACCTGGCGATCACCGCCGTGGCCGCGGTGGTGGTGCCGATCTACCCCACCAACTCCCCTGAGGAGTGCCACTGGGTGATAGCCGACTCCGGCGCGACCGCGATCGTGTGCGAGAACGCCGACCAGCTGGCCAAGGTCGCCGTGGTGCGCGACCGCCTGCCGCAATTGCGCGAGACGATCGCCATCGACGTCTCCACCCAGAGCTCCCCGGCGGGCCAGCCGGCCGGCCCCGACGAGGCCCCACTGCAGCCGATCTCCCTGGCGGAGCTGCGCGAGCGCGGAAAGGCCCGCGCCGCGCGCGAAGGCATGCAGGAGCTGGAGCGCCGCCGCACGGCGCTCACCCCCGAGGACCCATACACGTTCATCTACACCTCCGGCACCACCGGGCCGCCGAAGGGGTGTGTGCTCTCCCATGGCAACTACTGCGCCGTGGTCGACATGGTGCGCGAAGTAGGGCAGATCCGGGAAAACGAGGTCGCCTATCTGTTCTTGCCGCTCGCGCACGCCCTCGCCCTGCTGATCCAGCTGGGAGCGATCGACCGGGGCACCACGATCGCCTACTTCGGCGGCGACGTGAAGCAGATCGTCGGCGAGCTGCAGGAGGTCAAACCGACCTTCCTGCCCTCGGTGCCGCGGATCTTCGAGAAGATCTACACGCTCGCCCATGGCGCAATCGAGGCACAGCCGCCGGAGGAACGCGCGAAGACAGAGGCGGCACTGAAGCTGGGAGCGAAGGTGCGTGACATGCTCGCCCGCGAAGAAGCGATCCCCGAGGAGCTGCGCGCGCCGTTCGAGGAGGCCGAGGATGGCCTCTTCAAAAACGTGCGCGCGATCTTTGGCGGCAACCTGCACCAGGCCGCCACCGGCGCCGCTCCGATCGCACATGAGATCCTCGAGTTCTTCTGGGCCTGCGGCGTGCCGGTGCTGGAGGGATATGGGATGACCGAGACCTCGACGATCGCCACGATCTCCACGATCGAGGACCACCGCTTCGGCACCGTCGGGCGCGCGCTGCCGGGCGTGCAGCTGCGGATCGCCGACGACGGCGAGATATTGGTCAAGGGCGCCAACATCTTTCAGGGCTACCACCACAACGCCGACGCCTCGTTTGGCGCCGTGGAGGACGGCTGGCTGCACACCGGCGACCTGGGGTCGCTTGACGACGACGGCTACCTCTCGATCACCGGGCGCAAGAAGGACATCATCATCACCGCCGGCGGCAAGAACCTGACGCCCGCCAACATCGAGAACGACCTCAAGCAGTGCCGCTGGATCTCCCAAGCGGTGATGCACGGCGACCGGCGCCCCTACCCGGTGGTGCTGATCACGCTGGACGAGGAAGAGATCGGCGCGTACGCGCGCGAGCACAGCCTGCCCGACAACCCGACGCAGCTGGCGAGGGAACCGGCGATCCACGAGCTGATCGAGGCCGAAGTGCAGCGCGTCAACGCCAACTACGCGCAGGTGGAGCAGGTGAAGAAGTTCGCCATCCTCCCGCGCGACCTCTCCCAGGAAGGCGGCGAGCTGACACCGACGCTGAAGGTGAAGCGCAACATCGTTGAGGAAAAGTACGTCGACATTCTCGATTCGCTGTACGCGGGCGGCTAGGCTGTATTAGAGATGGCACCGCTACCCAGCCACGCAGGCGCGCACGCGCGAAGCGGCCACACCGCACAGAGTGCCAGTGATATAACACACGTAGGCACCTGGTGATATATGCGTAGCGATCCGAGCGATACCGGCGGCCTGTTCGTCGGCCGCCGACCCGGCACCGCGCCGGTGCACTACCGCGCGCTGCCGGAGCGCGGCGGCGAGGGCCGCCAGCGAATGGACAGGCGTTTGGCGGACGTGATGCTGGCGGGGATGACGCTGTGCAGCATCAGCTGCTGGGGTCCGATTCCGATCGCCTGCTTGTGGGCGGGCGCGCAGATCAACTACCTCAGCGGCAGCGTCAGCCTCGGCATACTGACCTCGTTTGTGGGCCTGTTTGCGCTGCTGTTTGGCGCGCTGAAGATCATGCGCAGCCTCGACGAGGCGTGGATACTGGTGCGCCGCGCGGCCGGGATCGACCAGCGTGGCGGCGTGCTGGGGCGCGTGTTTGCGATTACCGCGGCGGTGTGCGCGGGAGCGTTTGCGATCTGGTTTGTGCTGTTCAACGGCACCGGCAGCATGGTCACGCCCGGCGGGGGCGTTTGAGCCCGGTGGCCAGCTGAGCGCCCGCCGCTGTCGTTATGGGTTTGCTCGACTACTACAAACAGTTCGAAGGGGTGCCCGAGGAGGAGGTCAACCGCGAGCTGCGCGAGCAGGCGGCCGAGCGGCGCCGCAAGGCGCTGGCGCGCGTCACCACGATCGACCTCTCGCAAACCACCTGGCCGGAACTGCCGCACGCCAACATCGTCAACGCCCTCACCTTCACCGCGCGCGCCGGGCTGCAACGCTACCCCCACCTGCGCGGCTCGCGGCTGCGCAGCGAGCTGACCGAACGCCACAACGTGCCGGAGGGGAGACTGATCGTCGGCAACGGCGCCGCCCAGCTGCTGAGCGCCGCCGCCCGCGCGCTGATGGAGCCCGGTCAGGAGCTGCTCACCTCATGGCCGTCGTACCCGCTGTTCCCGATCATGGCCCGCCGCGCCCACGGCCGCGCGGTGCCGGTGGGCGAGAACGACACGCCACTGGTGGATGCGCTGCTGGCGGCGACCCCTCAACACAACACCCGCGTGGTGGCGCTCGCCAGCCCCAACGACCCGACCGGCGAGCTGCTGTCCACCGCGGAGCTGAAGCGCTTGCTGGAGGGTTTGCCCGACGGCGTGGGGGTGCTGCTGGACGAGGCGCTGGTGGATTTCGCCGACGCGCAGCCGGTGGACGCCTCGATCGAGCTGCTTGAGCGGCACCCGCATCTGCTGGTGTTTCGCAGCTTCTCCAAGGCGTGGGGTTTGGCGGGGTTGCGCGTGGGCTACGCGATCGGCGGCCCCGGCTCGGAGGAGCTGCTGGCCGAGCTGGAACCCGATCTCGGCGTCAGCGAGCTGTCGCAGTCGGGCGCCCTGGAGGCGCTGCGCTCGGGCGCCAAGCCGCGGGAGCGCCACGTGCAGAGCGTGTGTGAGGAGCGCGTGCGCCTCACCGCGGCGCTGCGCGAGCGCGGCTTCGAGGTGACCGACAGCCAGGCCAACTTCCTGTGGGCCGCTCACCCGCGGGTGGACGGTGCGGAGCTGGCCACGCGACTGGAGCGCTCCGGCGTGCTGGTGGCCGCCGGCGCCGGCCTCGGCGAGCCGCGCCACGTGCGGATCGCGCTGCGCGACGCCGCCGCCACCAACCGTGTGCTGGCGGCGGTGGACAAAGCGCTCGCCTAACCCAGCAGCGCGCCGGTGCCCTCGAGGATCCGCCGCCAGGCGCTGGTGTCGTTACCGTCGCGCTCGGCCTCCTCGGCGGCGGCAACCGTTTCGAAGTGCTCCACCACCATGCGCAGCCGCTCAGCGGACAGCTCGATCCCGTGCCGCTGCGCCACCTCCTGGTAGTAGTCGTAGCGACCCGCCAGGTGCTGGGCGACCGACTCGAAGCCGTGCCGCGCGATGGCGATGCGCGAGGCGAAGTTCATGATCGACGTGCGAAACATCAGCTCGTCGTCGGGGTTGGGCTCGATCAGCACGATGTCCACCCCCGGGTAGCGCTCGCCCCAGTAGGCCGCCATCTCGTGCAGGCGGTGGTGGGCGAGCAGCTTGAACGCCTGGTAGCCGATCTGCGGCAAGCCCATGTCCGACACGCGCCGCGGCCGGCGGCCGCGCAGCGTGCGGATTTCGGTGGCGAAGTCGTTGACGAACGGCATCACCGGGTTGATCACCACCACGAACTTGGCGCCGGCCTCGACGGCGATGTCGAGGTTGGTGGTGGAGGTGATGCCGCCGTCCACCAGCTCACGGCCGTCGAGCTTCACCGGCGCGTACACCATCGGCAGCGCGCCCGACGCGCGCACGGCGGTGGAGATCGGCACCTCGTCGAAGCCTTCGCCGCCGAACACGATCCGCTCGCAGGTGTCGAGGTCGGTGGCGGTGATGTACAGCTCGCGCCCGCCGCGCAGCTGGCGGAAATCGTCGGTGCGGCCGGGCTCGCTCAGCACCTTGCGCAGATAGCCCTCGATCCCGGCGCCGGTGTACAGCCCCGAAGGCAGCGCCTGGCCGAGCTCCAACAGCAGATCCATCACCGACACCTCGCTGGGCGCCAGCACGATCTGGCGCACGATCGAAGCGATCCGCAGCGGCAGCTTGGCGCCGCGGGCGAGCATCTCGCCGACGTTGGGGTGCAGCAGGTCTCCCAGCGCGATGTCGCGGAACGGCTGCGGGCCCTCGCGCGTGGCCACGCGCATCATCTCCTCGGGCGACACGCGGTTGGCGGCCAGCGCGGCGATGAACGCGCCGGCGGAGGTGCCCACGTAGATGTCGAAGTCGTTGGCGTTGCTGTTGACCGCCAGCAGGTCCAGCGCGCGCAGCGCGCCGATCTCGTACACGCCCCCGGTGAAGCCGCCGCCGCCCAGCACCAGCGCCGTCCTGGAGGCTCGCCGCCGTTTTCCCCGAGTCCGTCCGCGGTGACTGGTGTCCTCCAGTTTGACAACGCTCCCCATACCACCCTCTATTCTAAGGAACGCATGCCCCGGACCATGCCTGCCTTGGTGGCGATGGTGCTGTGCGCGATGCTGATCGTGGTCGCGCTGCTGCCCGGCACGGTCGCCACCGCCAGCCTGCAGATGACCCCGGCGATCCGCCTGGCGATCGCCCGGGCGAAGTATCCCGACCTACGGGCGATCCCCGGCGCGCCGGTCGTGCACCCCACGCTCGCGATCTCCGGCGCGCCGGTCGTGCACCCCGCGCTCGCGGGCACCGGCGGCCCGGTCGCCTCCTCGGCGGCCACCGCGGCGTTTCAGCATCACATGGCGCACGAGCTGGCGCTGGCGGGAGCGAAGTCGGGGGCATACGTGTACGACATGTCCACCGGCAAACCGCTGTTCGCCGAGGGCGCCACCGTGCGCCGCCCACCGGCGTCGGTGGAGAAGCTGTACACCTCGGTGACCGCACTGGAGCGCATGGGGCCGCAGGCGCGCCTTGAAACGAGCGTGCTCGGCGTCGGCCACCTCACGCCAGGGGGCGTGTGGGAGGGCGACCTCTACCTGCACGGCGGCGGCGACCCCACGTTTGGCAGCGGCGCGTTCATCCGCAGCCACTACGGCGGCGTGGGCACCTCCGTGGAAGCACTGGCGGCGCAGGTGAAGCAGGCGGGCGTCCGCCGCGTCACAGGCAAGGTGTATGGCGACGAGTCGTATTTCAACTCACTCCGCGGCGACCCCTCCAGCGGCTACGCGTGGGACCCCTACCTGGAAGGCGTGCTCAGCGCGCTGGCATTCAACCGCGGCGAATCGGGCAACGAAAAGGGCCCGCACGCGCCGGCGGCGTGGGCGGCACGCAGGCTGCGCGCCGCTTTGCGGGCGGAGGGCGTGACGGTGGAGGGCGGCGGCGGCACCGCCACCGCGCCCCCCGGCGCGGTGCACGTGGCGAGCGTGCAGTCACCAACGATTACGCAGCTGCTGGGGCTGATGTTGCCGCCGTCCGACAATTTCTTCGCCGAGACGCTGATCAAGGGCCTCGGTGCGCGCTTCGGCGGGGCCGGCACCACGGCGGCCGGGGCGAAAGTGGTGCGCGAAACGATCGCCGAGCTGGGGCTGCACCCCGAGCTGGTGGACGGATCGGGCCTCTCCGAAACCGACCGCACCTCCCCCTACGAAGTGGTGACGCTGCTCAACGAGATGGCACGCACCGAACTGGGCACGATTTTGCGCGGCGACCTGGCGGTGGCCGGCCACACCGGCACACTGTCGGAACGGATGCGCGACAGTGCCGCCGACGGCCGCTGCGAGGCCAAGACCGGCACGCTCACCGGCGTGTCCAACCTCGCCGGCTACTGCACCGCGGCCAACGGCAACGTGCTGGCGTTTGCGTTCTTCAACGACACCATCCCCACCCCCACGGCGCACACGTTGCAGGACAACATGGCGATCACGCTGGCCAACTACTGACGAACGCATTCGACACGGACCCAACCAATTTGGTTGGCGTCCAAAAAGTTCAATACACAATCCACGCCAACCTGCGCCGCACCCCGGGCGTCTTGCACTAATCCGGCGGGGCGGGTGGGTCCCCCAACAATCGCCGCAACCCGGCCTCGTCGATCACCGGGATCTGCAGGCGACGGGCCTTTTCGAGCTTGGAGCCGGCCGCGTCGCCGGCGACGAGGTAGTGGGTCTTCTTTGAGACCGAGCTGGTGATGCGGCCGCCCGCCGCCTGGATGCGCTCGGTGGCGTACTCGCGCGTCCAGTGGGGGAGCGTGCCGGTCAGCACCACCGTGAGGCCGGCAAACGCGCCCTCGGAGGGCGGGGGGCCGGCTGCTTGGAAGCGCAATCCCAGCAGCCGCAGGTCGGCGATCACTTCGCGCATGTGCTGCTCGTCGAGCTGCGCGCGGATCGAGCGCGCCATCTTCTCGCCGATCCCGGGCGTTTCGGCGATCTGCTCGACGGAGGCGTGCAGCAGCGCGTCGATCGAGCGAAAGCGCTGCGCGAGGTTGCGGCCGGTCACCTCTCCCACCTCCTCGATCCCCAGCGCAAACAGCACGCGCGCGAACGGCCGCTGCTTGGACGTTTCGACGGCGGCCAGCAGGTTGCTCACCGACACCTCGCCGAAGCCCTCCAGCGCCAGCAGCTCCTCTTGGCGCTCGGCCAGGCGGTAGTAGTCGCCGGGCACCTTCACCACACTCTTCTCCTGCAGCAGCCGTACCTGCTTCTCGCCGAGACCCTCGATGTCCATGGCGCCTTGGGAGACGAAGTGCTTGAGCAGCTGCCAAGCGCGCTCGGGGCAGGCGCGGTTGGGGCAGGTGGTGAACACCGAGTCGCGCGGCTTGATGGTGCGCGTGTTGCAGTAGGGGCAGCGCGTGGGAGGGCGCGGGAGGGGCGGGCGCTGCTTGTGCTCGACCACGTGCGGCGCAGGGGAGATCACCTGGGGGATGACGTCGCCGGCGCGCAGCACGATCACGTCCTCGCCTTCGCGGATGTCCTTGCGGCGCAGGTCCTCCTCGTTGTGGAGCGTGGCGAGGCGGATCGTCACACCCCCGACCGACACCGGCGAGAGCATCGCGTAGGGGCGCATGTCCCCGAACTTGCCAACATTCCAGCCGATCCGCTCCAGGCGCGTGACGGCGGTGGTGGGCGGGAACTTCCAGGCGATCGCCCACCGCGGGTCGCGCCCGACGGCGCCGAGGCGGCGCTGAAGCGCGAGGTTGGAGATCTTGATGACAACGCCGTCGATCTCGAAGTCCAGCTCGCCGCGGCGGCGCTGCCAGGCGAGGCACTGCGCGATCACCTCCTGCTCTGAGCGCAGATGCTGGATGTCGGGGTTGACCTTGAAGCCGTGCTCGCGCAGCCAACCGAGCGCCTCCCAGTGAGTGGTGAACGACAGCCCCTCGGTGACCCCCACCTGGTAGCACCAGATCGACAGCGGCCGTTCGGCCGCCAGCGCGGGGTCGAGCTGGCGCACGGTGCCGGCGGCGGAGTTGCGCGGGTTCATGAACGTCGACAGCCCCTGCTCGGCGCGGCGCTCGTTGAGCGCGGTGAAGTCTTTGAGCGACATATACAGCTCGCCGCGCACCTCCAGCAGCGGCGGCGCGCCCTCCACGTGCAGGGGGACGGCGCGGATGGTGCGCAGGTTGTGGGTGATGTCCTCGCCGGTTTCCCCGTCGCCGCGCGTGGCGCCGCGCTCGAGCACGCCGTCGCGGTACAGCAGCGAGATGGCGAGGCCGTCGACCTTGGGCTCCACCACGTACTCAAACCGCGCCGGGGCGACCCCTTCGCGCGCGAGGTGGTTGCGCATCCGCTCCACCCACGCGCGAAACTCCTCCTCCGAGCGGGCATTGGAGAGCGACAGCATCGGCTCCAAATGCGTGACCTTCTCCAGGCGGCCGACCGGCGTGCCCCCCACTCGCTGCGTGGGCGAGTCGGGCGTGACCAGGTCGGGGTGGGCGGCCTCCAGCGCGCGCAGCTGCTCGAACAGCGCGTCGTACGCGTCGTCCCCGATCACGGGGTCGTCGAGCACGTAGTAGCGGTGGGAGTGGTACTCGACCAGGCGCCGCAGCTCGGCGACTTCTTGCGCGGCGTCCGCCACTCAGCCGGCCTCCACCCCGGCGGCGTCCAGCAGGCTGGCGAGGTCGACCTCGCTGAGCGCCTCGATTCCGGGCAGGTAGGTGAGGTCGAAGTGCATGGGGGTGACCGCGATGCGGCCTTCGGCCACGGCCATCAGGTCGCTGCCGGGCTCCTCGTGGAAGCCGGGGTCGTCGCCGTAGATCCAGTAGCGCCGGCGCGCGGGCGGGCCGGCCTCCTCGCGCTCCAGCTTGAGCTCGTCGCGGTAGATGCGCTTGCCCAGCCGCGCCACCTCCACACCGCTGGGGAGGCCGGCGGGTACGTTGACGTTGAGCAGCGTGCCCGGCGGCAGCGCCAGCAGCTCCAAACGCTCCACCAGCCGCGCGACGAACGCGGCCGCCACCGTGAAGTCGAAGCCGCCGTGGAAGCGGTAGTCGAGCGCGCGCGCGCCCGACTGCTGGGAGACGGCGATCGCCGGCAACCCCAGCACCACGCCCTCCAGGGCGGCGGCGACGGTCCCCGAGTAGGTGATGTCGTCGCCGAGGTTGGCGCCGTGGTTGATTCCCGACACCACCATGTCGGCCTGGAAGCCCTCCACGGCGCCGAGGCTGGAGAGGCGCACGCAGTCGACGGGCGTGCCGTCGGTGGCATAGCCGACGGTGCCGTCGGGGAACGCCACCTCTTCCACCCACAGCGGCCGGCGCGTGGTGATCGAGCGGGCCATCGCCGAGCGGTTGCCGTCGGGGGCGATCACCGCCAGCCGCACGTCGGGCAGCGCCGCCAGCGCGGCGCGCAGCGTCTGTAGGCCCTCGGCCTCGATCCCGTCGTCGTTGGTCAGCAGCACGTTGAGCATTGCTCCCCCAGCATAGGCGTCGGGCCGGTCTGGACTGTGACTCAGCTGTAGGCGACCGACGCCAGCGCCAATCCGTGCGCCGGGGCCGTGGGGCCGGCCTTCGGGCGCGGGCGGCCATCCAGCAGACGCGCGAAGTCCTCCAACGTGCGCCGCCTGGCGGCCACCTCGAGCATGGTGCCCACCAGCACGCGGTTCATGTGGCGCATGAACGTGTCGGCCTCGATCCAAAACTCGAGGAACTCGCGGTCGATCCACTCGGCGCGCAGCACGTCGCGCTCGAAGCGCACGTGGTCGGTCTCGGTGGGGGTGAACGCCGTGAAGTCGTGGGTGCCCACCAGCACCTGTGCGCACGCGTCCAGCGCGTCGCGGTCGATCTGGTGGGGCCACCACAGCGCGGTGCCACGCGCAAACACCCCGCGCACGGGGCGAACCAGCAGGCGGTAGCAGTAGGCACGGCTGCGGGCGTCGCGACGGGCGTCGAAACCAGCCGGCGCCGGCTCTGAGGCGAGCACCGCCACGTCTCCGGGCAGCAGCGCGTTGAGGCGCAGCGGGTCCACCGCCTCGTGGGCGTAGCTGGCCACCTGGCCCCACGCGTGCACGCCGCGGTCGGTGCGGCCGGCGACGGTGAGCGTCAGCGGCGCGCCGTCCAACGCGTGCTCACCGAGGATCGTGCGCAACGCCCGCTCCAGCTCCTCCTGCACCGTCCGCAGCCGCGGCTGGCGCGCCCAGCCGGCGAACTCGGTGCCGTCGTACTCCAGCGTCAGCTTGGTGACCATCGCCGGGGATGCTAGGCCAGCGTCGGCCGCCGCCAGCGACGCCGGGCCGGGACGGCGTTACACCAGCTCGAGCAGGACCATCTCGGTCGCGTCGCTGCGGCGCGGGCCGAGCTTGAGGATGCGGGTGTAGCCACCGGGGCGGTCGACGTAGCGGGGGGCGACCTCGGTGAACAGGCGGTGCACCGCGAACTTGTCCTGCGCCAGCGCCGAGAGCGCCTGACGGCGGTTGTGCAGGTCGTCGCGCCTGGCCAGCGTGATCAGTTTCTCGATCTCCGGCTTCACCGCCTTGGCCTTGGCCTCGGTGGTTTTGATCCGCTCGTGCTCCAGCACCTCCTTGGTGAGGTTCATGAGCAGCGCCTTGCGGTGCGCCGAGTCGCGGCTGAGCTTGTTGCGGGTCTTCTGGTGTCGCATCTCATCTATCTCGCCGGATGTGGAGCCCTAGCATGACCCGGCAGTGTAGAAGATCGGCCCAGTGTCTGCCGCCCCGAGGCGAGCGTTCGAGAGCTGGCACCGTATCGCGGTCGCATCGGCTGGGGTCGCAAGTGCGATTTCGACGGTGCGCGGCGACTGGGTCGCAAGTGCGACCTCGACGGCGCGCGGCGGCTTGAGTTCATATCCGAGCTGGCCGATATAGCAAGGACTGTGCCACCTGTTCAATTTTGAGGTGGTCCGACGGCTGCGGAGATCTCCCGGGGACTTGCGCGCTGCTCGAATACGATCGTGTTGAAAACAATCAGATCCATCAACTGGCGTCGTCGCCTCCCGGCAGCCCTGGGCATCGCGATGGCGGCGGCGCTCACCGCCGCCGCGGCCGACGGGGGCACGAAACTGGTGGTGGTCGTTGAAAACGTGTTCGCTTCGGCAAACGAGCCGCTGGCCGTGACCGTCGAAACGAACTCGAGCGTCATCAGCGGTCTCGACGGCGTGTCGATGCTCGGTGTGATCCCTCGCCGCATCCACATGCACAGCAGCCCGAGCAGTTGCACCGACCTCGTGCCCTGGCTGAGGCGCGAAGGTGGGGTGGAGGGTGGCAGCACACGCCTGCGGGTGGTCGCCCAGGGGCAGTCCGCCACGCCCGTGTTGATTTCGAATCTGCGTGTGAATGTGCTGCACACAGGCCCGCCCGTGGCCGGCACGTCGTTGTACTGCGGCACCCAGGGTGTTGCGCAGATTCGCCCGATCTTCATCGATCTCGACGCGCAACCCCCCACGGTTCGCTTCGGCTCCGGCACCCATCCGTTTGGCTTCACCGTCGGCCCGGGCGAGATCGAGACCTTCGATATCGAAGCCTCCACCGAGAGAGCCTACGTCCGCTGGACGCTGACGCTGCAGCTGCTCGTCGGCGGTCATCGGGAGGCGGTCCAGATCGACGACCACGGCCGCCCCTTCGAAACCACGCCGGCCCCTGCGGCTCACGACGCTTGGAGCTGGGACTACAGCGAAGGCTGGGAGAGCCCCTCCGGCCAAACGATTCCGGCCGGCCACCCGCTTGCGCCGACCGCGCCATGAAACGCGGAGCCACGCTCGCCATCCTGCTGGTGGCCGTCGGCGTCGGCGTGGGACTGGGGCTGCGCCACGGCACGTCCACCGGCATCGAGACGCACGGCGGCTCGCCGCTCTCGTTGGCCGTCGAACGGGTGCCCGGCACGGTGGAAGGCTCGGTGGTGACGGCCGGCGCCCTGAGCGCTCGCGGTGATCTCGCGCTCGGGTCCAAGTCCGGTGCGGTCGAGGTTTTCGCACCTTCCAGCGGGCCGCCGCGCAACGGCGTCGCTTTCCACTGGCTGGCGTCCCGTGTGTCGGACATCGCGATCTCGGGAGACGGATCGACGGTGGCGGCGGAGATGGGTGGGCTTGGCGAAACCGCGGGCGAGCTACTGGCGTGGCGCGTGCGAGGCGAAGCGAGCTACTCCGCCTCGGTGGTGCCGAGCAGCGACGTGTGGGCGTTGGCGCTCAGCAGCGACGGCAACCTGCTCGCGGCGGTCATCGACGGTCAGGTGGACGTGTACAGCATCACCGCACGCCGCGAACTGGCCAGCTTCCGGATACCGGGCCCGATCTCCAGCGGTCGCCCGCAGAACCTTGCCCTTCGCTTCAACCGTGCGGACACCGCGATCGCGGTTGGAGCCGGGGAAGACGTGACTGCTTGGGCGCTGACGGAAGGACGCAAACTGTGGTCTGTGAGCTGCCACTGCGCTGCCGAAAACATCGCAATCTCGAGCAACCTCCGTTACGCCGCCTTTGGCACCGACGACGCGCACGTCATCCTCTGGGACCTGTGGCACCGCGACGAAGCGGTCGATTTCACGGTGACCGCCAACCCCCAGGCCAACACCGACGCCGTGCAGATCGACAACCACGGCCAATACCTCGTCGCCGCCTCGGGCGGGACGATCGGCGTGTGGCGCTCGCCCCGGCCGACCACGTCCCCCACCACGCTGCATCTGACCGACGGCGGGGAGGGCGGGGAAATCGACAACATCGAGATGACGGCCAACGGCGACCGCATGCTCGTCTATCCCTTCCCAACTCCTTCCGTCACCGAACAGGGCGCGATCGGGAGCGGATGGCTGGTGCGTATTCGCTAGGGCAGAGCAGGACGGTGCTTGCGCCGCGCCCCGGACCAAGCGTGGCACCGGCAACAGCGCCGGGCCTCGGCAACTGCGCCGCGCCCGGCCAATAGCGACGCGCCTTCAGTCCTGGCGCAAATGCAGCCCGCGTCCTTCCAGCGTCTCGATCACCTCGTCGATCGACTTCTTGCCGAAGTTGGGGATCGCGTTGAGCTCCGCCTCCGACTTGGAGATCAGGTCGCCGACCGTCTGGATGCCGGCGCGCTTGAGGCAGTTGTAGGAGCGCACGCCCAGCTCCAGCTCCTCGATCAAAATGCCCCACTCCTCGCCCTGCAGCGCGCCCTGGCCACCGGCGCCGGCGCCCACCGCGAGGCCGTGGCCGTCCAGCTGGCCGCCCGGCGAGGCGCGCAGCTCCTGGATGCGGTCGGCGTCGGTGAAAATCGCCAGCTGGCTGATCAGCAGCTCGGCCGCCTCGCGCAGCGCCGCCTGCGGCTCGATCGAGCCGTCGGTCTCGATGTCCAGCGTCAGCTTGTCGAAGTCGGTCTTCTGCCCCACGCGCGCCTGCTCCACCGCGTACGCCACGCGGCGCACGGGGGAGAAGATCGAGTCGATCGGGATCACGCCGATCGGCTGGTCGGGCGACTTGTTCTCCTCCGCCGGCCGATACCCGCGGCCGCGGCCGATCGTCATGTACAGCTCCAGCTTGGTTTTCTTCTCCAGCGTGGCGATGTGCACGTCGGGGTTGAGGATCTCCACGCCCGCCGGCAAATCGATGTCCTTGGCGGTGATGTCGCCGGGGCCGGTCACCACCAGCGGCGCCTCCACCTCGGAGGCGTCGGAGTGCATCCGGCACACGATCCCCTTGAGGTTGAGCACCATGTCGGTCACGTCCTCCTTCACGCCCGGGATCGTGGAGAACTCGTGGGCCACTCCCTCGATCCGCACGCTGGTGACGGCGGCGCCCGCCAGCGAGGAGAGCAGCACGCGGCGCAGCGAGTTGCCGAAGGTGTAACCGAACCCGCGGTCGAGCGGCTCGATCGTGAAGGTGCCGCGGTTTTGCTCCACGGACTCGCTTGTGATCCGGGGGATTTGGAAGTCGAGCATCAGCGTCCTAACGTCGTTGTGTTCCCTGCCGCCCCATCAGAGGCCGGCCCATGGCGCCGCCGCCGTGAGCGGGGACGGCGCCGGCAAAACGCTTACTTCGAGTACAGCTCGATGATGAGCTGCTCCTGCACCGGCGCCGCGACCTCGCGCCGCTCCGGCCTGCGCAGCACCTTCGCGGTGAGCGACTCGTGATCGGCCTGCAACCACGCCGGGATCTGGCCGGTCAGCTCGGTTGCGTCCCTCACCACCTGGGTGGCGGGGGTGCCGGCCTTGATCGCGATCACCTCGCCCGGGCGCACCTGATAGCTGGGGATGTTGACGCGCCTGCCGTTCACCGTCCAGTGGCCGTGGCGGACCAGCTGGCGCGCTTGGCGGCGGGAGGCGGCGAAGCCGAGCCGCACCAGCACGTTGTCCAGCCGGCACTCCAGCAGCGCCAGCAGGTTCTCGCCCGTGATCCCCGGCTGGCGCGAGGCCTTCTCGTAGTAGCCGTGGAACTGCTTCTCCAGCACACCGTAATAGCGGCGCGCCTTCTGCTTCTCGCGCAGCTGCAGCCGGTACTCGCTCTGTTTCTGACGACCCCTGCCGTGCTCGCCCGGCGGGTAGGAGCGGCGCTCAACGCCGCATTTGTCGGTGAGGCAACGCTCGCCCTTGAGGAACAACTTCTGTCCCTCGCGGCGGCACTGCTTGCACTGGGGGCTTGAATCTCGTGCCATGTGGTCTCTCTCGGCTCTTTCTTTCCTCTCGGGCTGTTTCGCTCTGCCGCGTTCCTACACCCGGCGCCGCTTGCGAGGACGGCAGCCGTTGTGGGCCTGCGGGGTCACGTCCTTCACGCCGGTCACTTCAAGGCCCGCCGCCGACAGCGAGCGGATCGCCGTCTCGCGCCCCGAGCCGGGGCCCTTCACGTACACCTCCACCTTCTGCAAACCCTGCTCCAAGCCCTTGCGGGCGGCCGCGTCGGCCGTCACCTGGGCGGCAAACGGGGTCGACTTGCGCGAGCCCTTGAAGCCGGCGCCGCCGGCCGACTCCCAGGCGATCACGTTGCCCTGTACGTCGGTGAGCGACACGATCGTGTTGTTGAACGAAGTCTTGATGTGGGCCTGGCCCACGGGGATGTTCTTCTTGGGCTTGCGTTTGCCCCGCGCGCGCTTCGGTGCGGCCATTACTTCTTACCGGCCTTCTTCTTGCCCGCCACCTGCATCCGCTTGGGGCCCTTGCGGGTGCGCGCGTTGGTCTTCGTCTTCTGGCCCCTCACCGGCAGCCCGCGGCGGTGGCGCAGCCCGCGGTAGCAGGCGATCTCCTGCAACCGCTTGATGTCCTGGGAGCGCTCGCGGCGCAGGTCGCCCTCCACCGTGAGGTTGGCGTCGATCGCGTCGCGCAGTCGCGACACCTCGTCCTCGGTGAGGTCGCGCACATAGGTGTCGGGGCTCACGTCCACTTCGGCCAGCAGCTTGTTGGCGGTGGAGCGGCCGATGCCGAAGATGTAGGTCAGCCCGATCTCCGAGCGCTTGTTGAGCGGCAGGTTGATGCCGGCGATGCGTGCCATCTCAGCCGCTCACCCCTGGCGCTGCTTGTGGCGCTTGTTCTGGCAGATCACCAGCACCGCCCCGTGGCGGCGGATGATCTTGCATTTTTCGCACATCGGCTTGACCGACGGTCGTACCTTCATGGTCCCTTCCAGCTGGTTTGTGGTCCGGCGACCAGGCTCTGGCTGCCGGGACGGCCGCCGCTACCTGGTCGAGGATACGCTCGCAGCGCGAAACGCATCGCACGCGCGCAGACGCTTGATGGTAGCAGTTAGCTGGCGCCGCCGACGGGCTGAGCCGCCGCGGAGGCGCGGCCGTTGGCCGACGGACGCGCCGCGGGGTCGGCGGGCTCGCCGCCCTCGCGGACATGCCACGGCGTCAGCACGCGCGGGCCCGCGGCCGTGATCGCCACCGTAAACTCGAAGTGCGCCGCCGGCGAGTCGTCCTGGGAGAACACGCCCCAACCGTCGCCGCCCACCCTCACCGCCGGGCGGCCGGCGGTCGTCATCGGCTCGATCGCCAGCACCATCCCCGCTTCAAGCAGCGGCCCCTTGCCGGGGCGGCCGTAGTTGGGTACCTGCGGGTCCTCGTGCATGTCGCGACCCACGCCGTGGCCTACCAGCGAGCGCACGATCGACAAACCCGCGCCCTCCGCCACCCGCTCGATCGCGTGCGACACGTCGCCCATGCGGTTGCCCGCCCGGCACTGCTGCACGCCGGCGAACAGCGCCTCGCGCGTGCCGCGCAGCAGGTTCTGCTCCACCGCGCCGATCTCGCCCACCGGGAACGTGCGCGCGGCGTCAGCCACCCAGCCGTCCAGCGTGACGCCCACGTCGATCGAGACGATGTCTCCCTCCCCCAGCTGGTAGCGGCCGGGGATGCCGTGCACCACCATCGCGTTCGGCGACGCGCAGATCGAGCCGGGGAAACCGCGAAAGCCCTTGAACGTCGGGGTCGCTCCGTGACTGCGGATGAACCGCTCGGCGGCCGCGTCCAGCTCCTCCGTGCGCACGCCGGGGGCCACCTTGCTCTCCAGCAGCGCCAGTGTCTGCACGAGGATCCTCCCCGCCGCCGCCATCTTCTCGATCTCCGCGAGGGTCTTCTTGATGATCATCGATTTGAGCTTAGCCCCGAGGCGGTCAGAGCTGGTCCTCCAGCCGTAAAGTCGCCAGCGTCGCGCGGATGTGATCGTGCACCTCGTTCGGCGAGCGGCTGCCGTCGAAACGGCGCAGCAGACCTTTAACATCGTAGTAGCCGATCAGCGGCTTGGTCTGCGCGTGGTATACCTCCAGCCGCTTGCGGATCGTCTCCTCGCGGTCGTCGTCGCGTTGGATCAGCCGCGCGCCGTCCTGGTCGCAGATCCCCTCGTGCTTGGGGGGGTCCAGCTCGAGGTGGTAGATGTGCGTCGGGTTCTTCACGCACACCCTCCTGCCAGCCAGCCGCCTTACGACCTCCTCGTCCGGCACCTCGATCAGCAACGCCGCCGTCAGCCGCCGTTGCAGGCCCTCCAGCGCTGCTCCCAGCGCCTCGGCCTGCGGCTCGTTGCGGGGAAAGCCGTCCAGCAGGAAGCCGTCACGGGCGCCGCCGTCGCCCAGCCGGTCGACGATCATGCCCACGATCACCTCGTCCGGCACCAGTTCGCCCGCCTGCATGTACTTCTGGGCCTCCCTGCCCAGCTCGGTACCGTCGGCCACCTGCGCGCGCAGCATGTCGCCGGTCGAGATGTGCGCCAGCGCGAAGTCGTTCAGCAGACGGTCCGCCTGGGTGCCCTTGCCCGCGCCGGGCGGGCCGAGGAGGATCAGGTTCAGCTCCGACACGCAGCCCTCAGCCTAACGGTTGGCGCTATTTCAAGAACCCCTCGTAGCTGCGCATCATCAGCTGTGCCTCCAGCTGCTTCATCGTTTCCAGCGCCACGCCGATCACGATCAAAATCGACGTGCCACCCAGCTGCAGCTGCACGTGCGTGCGGTCGAACAGAATCGTCGGCAGCGCCGCCACCGCGGCGAGGAACAAAGCGCCGGGGAACGTCAGCCGAGCGAGGATGCGGTCGAGGAATTCCGCCGTGGGGCGGCCCGGGCGCACGCCGGGGATGAAGCCGCCGTACTTCTTCAGGTTGTCCGCCTGGTCTACCGGGTTGAACGTGACCGCCGTGTAGAAGTACGTGAACACGATGATCAGAAGGCTCTCCCCGACCACGTAATGCCAGCCCTGGGGGCTGAAGAAGTTCTGGAGGTCGGTCCAGAAGTTGTTGCGATTCTGTCCGAGCAGCTGGCCGAGCGTCGGCGGGATCGCCATCATGCTCGCGGCGAAGATCACCGGGATCACGCCGGCCATGTTCACGCGCAGCGGCAGGTAGGTCTGCGTGCCCTGCGTCATCCGCCGGCCGATGACCCGCTTGGCGTACTGAATCGGAATCCGGCGCTGGCCCTCCTGGACGAACACGATCGCCGCGACCACGCCGATCGCGATGAACGGCATGATCACGCGGAATACCTGATCGGGGTTCGTCCACCACGAGTGGATGCCGTTCGGGATCCGCGCGACGATGCTCGCGAAGATCATCAGCGAGATCCCGTTGCCGATGCCGCGCTGGGTGATCAGCTCGCCCATCCACATCAGCAGCACGGTGCCCGCGGTGAGCGAGACGACGATCAGGAACACCTTCGCCAGGTTGAAGTTCGGGATCACGGTCACGCCGGCCGACTGCTCGAAGCTTCGGAACAGGAACACGTACCCGATCGACTGAGCGAACGCCAGGCCGACGGTCAGGTACCGCGTGTACTGCGTGATCCGGGCTTGCCCGACCTCGCCCTCCTTGGAGAGCTTCTCGAGCGAGGGAACGACCACCTGCAGCAGCTGCAGGATGATCGACGCGGTGATGTAGGGCATGATCCCGAGCGCGAAGATCGCGATCCGCCCGAGGCCACCGCCCGAGAACAGGTTCAGGAAGCCGAGGATGCTCGAGCCGCCGAAGTTGTTCTGGATCGCCTGGACGGCCGACGCGTTGATTCCCGGCGCGGGGATGTGCGTGCCCAGCCGGTACAGCGCCAGGACAACAGCCGTGAACAGGACCTTCTTGCGGATATCGCCAACC
>DATMLP010000048.1:0-333748 GCA_035570415.1 Solirubrobacteraceae bacterium
GACGTACGCCTACCAGTGGGAGGACTGCAACACCGCCGGCGAAGCGTGCGCCAACATCAGCGGCGCCACCTCCCCCAAACACACCCTGAGCTCCACCGACGTCGGCCACACCCTGCGGGTCCTCGTCACCGCCACCAACGAAGGCGGCTCCGGCAAAGCCACGTCCGCCGCCACCGGCACGGTCGCGGCGATCCCGCCGCCTTCCACCGAAGAAACCGAACCGCCGCCGGTGAACGAAGGGACCGGCCCGCAGATCTACGTGTCGCAGGCCGGGGCCGGCAGCCAGAGCGGCGAAAGCTGCGCGACCGCGCACTCGCACGCGTGGCTTGGCAGCGGCTCCAGCTGGGCATCCGCCGCCGGCAAGATCGCGCCCGGAACCACGGTGGACCTCTGCGGCACGTTCACCCAACCGATCGAAACCTCAGGCAGCGGGTCGAGCGGCAAGCCGATCACGCTGTACTTCACGAGCGGCGCCAAGATCGCGATGGGCGGCCAAGGGTGCCCCGGCTCCGGGTGCATCGACGTGGCCGGCAACAGCGAATACGTCGACATCGACGGCGGCTCGGACGGGACGATCGAAAACACCAACCGGGGCACCGCCAAAGAAAAATCCGAAGCCGCCACCACCGGCATCATGGCCAACGGCTGCAAGCACTGCAGCTTCGAAAACCTCACAATCGCCAATTTGTACGTGCCCGAGAAAGGCGACGCGCTCAACGACACCGAAATCCGCGGCATCTACCTCCGCGAAGGCTCGCCCGAATATGTGACGATCGCGCACGACACCTTCTCCGACATGGGCTGGGCGGTGAACGTCGAATTCGGCGAAAACAGCTCGCACATTGCGGTCGAATACAACACCTTCCACGCCGTCACCCACGGCTTCACGCCGACCGCCACCTTCAGCGGCGGCTCCATCGGGCCGGTGAGCTTTGCCCACAACTACTTCTACGGCAACCTCGAATGGGAAGACGGCAGCACCGACACCAACCACGTCGACGGCGTGCACTGCTTCTCCGGTGACGGCCGCGGCTACACCCCGCACTACACGGGGTTGTACATCTACGACAACTACATCGAGGTCGAAGGCGACAACGTCACCGCGCCGATCTTCCTCGAGGGCGGCTCCGGCGGCGGCACCACACCATGCGCCGACAGCACCTCCAACATCTGGCTCTTCAACAACGTGCTGTGGGCCACCCACCAAAACGTCGAAGGCGGCAACGGCCTGCTCGGCGCGTTCTCCGGCGAACCCCACATCTACAACAACACCCTGATCGGCCAATCCGCCGGGCAAGCCAAATGCGAGGAATACAACAGCGTCGCCCAAAAAATCCACTACGAGAACAACCTCGCCACCACCTGCAAAACACTGATCTACGCCGAAAAGGCGCGCTTCGAAACCAAAGCCATGGCGCACAACCTGTGGGCCAACAGCGGCAACAGCGGCGAAGCGTTCATCTGCATGAACCCCTCTCGCTCCGAATACGACCTCGAAGACATGTCCGGGTGGAGAAGCTGCCTCGGCGGCTCGGAAGTCGAAGAAGGCTCCAAATCGGTGGCCAGCGCCAAGCTGGAGCTCACCGAAGCCAAAGGCACCGAGGGCCAGCCGGAAACGGGGTCGGCCGCCCTCGGCACGGGAGCCAACCTCAGCAGCTTGTGCAAAGACACGCCCGGCGAAGCGCTCTGCAAGGGCATCGACGGCGAAACGCGCTCCAGCGCCGCCGCCTGGGACATCGGCGCCTACTGAGGCGGCGTCGATGTCCTTGCCCATGGCATTCGGTCGCGGCTGCGTAGTTTCCACGGAAATAGGCTCCACCCAACCCGGTGCGTCGGCACGCGCAGCCCCTTTGCACGTGCGACGGCCCCCGCATGGTGCCGTAGACTCCGGCCCTCGCAATGGCTGGGGTCAATGATTTGCATCGCTTGAGCTCGGGCATGTGGGCGTCGAAACCCCTTCCTAAGACCTCGATGTCCTCCCGCTTCAAGCACAACCTCCTGCTCGCGAGCTGCGCGCTGCTCCTGCTCGGGTTGGTCGCCGCCGGCGGCGCAAACGCCAAGCGGTGGCGCCACTACTCCTCTCCCCCCGGGCGGGCGCAAGCCTTCCGCCTGCGGGCAGCGTCCTCCGAGCTCGCCAGCGGCGTGCGGATCTACATCGGGGTGAGGAACACCGCGCGCAAGTTGGCGATCGGCCTCTACAACTCGGTGGGCGGACACGCCGGCGGCCTCCTCGGCTCCGGAGCCGCCCCCACCTCGAGCCCCGGCAGCTGGACCGCCGTGCCGATCGCGCCGGTTCAACTGGCGGCCGGCAGAAGCTACTGGCTGGCGATCCTCGGCGAGGGCGGCACCTTGCGCTCCCGCCGGCGGGCGGGCGGTAGGTGCCCAAGCGAGATCAGTGCCGCGCGCAACCTCACCACCCTCCCCAGCCACTGGGCGACCGGCACCACCCGCCTGGCCTGCCCCGTCGCGGCCCACCTCATCACCGGCTCCTCGGCGCCGGCGGGCGCGGGGCTGCCCTCGCTGGTCGCCGGCGAAGGGCTGCCAACGATGACCCCAAGCGCACACTCGCCCTCGACGCCCGTCGAAATCAAGCCGCCGCTCGACAAACCGGGTCCTCCTCCGCCACCTCCTCCTCCGCCACCTCCTCCTCCGCCACCCCCACCGCCGCCTCCTCCTCCGCCGCCACCGGTCGCGACCACATTGCCGGCGATCTCAGGCGTTGCCGTCGAAGGCCAGCTGCTCGAAGCATCCAGCGGCATTTGGACGGAAAACCCGACCTCCTACGAATACCGGTGGGAAGCGTGCGACACGGCAGGCGCCAACTGCACCGGCATCGCCGACGCCACCTCCCCGAGCTACACGCCGGCGGTCAACGACGTCGGCCACACGCTGCGCGTCACCGTCACCGCCACCAACGAAGGCGGCTCGACCGAAGCCAGCTCGCCCGTCACGGGCGTGATCGCTTCGGCGCCGAGCGCCCCGCGCAACACCGTGGCGCCGTCGATCGACGGCCCCGCCGAAGAAGGCCAGCTGCTGAGCGCGCACACCGGCAGCTGGACGGGCGACCCCGCCTCCTACGAATACCAGTGGGAAACGTGCAACAAGACGGGCGCAAGCTGCGCCGAAATCGCCGACGTCACCTCCCCGAGCTACACGCCGGTGGCGGGCGACGTCGGCCACCGGCTGCGCGTCACCGTCACCGCCACCAACGACATGGGCCCGACGAAAGCCATCTCGGCAACGACCGCCACCGTGGTCGCCCAGCCGGTGGCGGGACCGCAGATATACGTGTCGCAGTCCGGCGCCGGCAACCAAAGCGGGGAAAGCTGCGCCACCGCCCGCTCGCTGGCGTGGCTGAACGACCCCTCCAGCTGGGGTTCCGGCGGCGTGGAACCGGGCGTGACCGTCAGCCTCTGCGGCACCATCGCCGAACCGATCGAAACGCACGGCAGCGGCTCCGACGGCCAGCCGATCGCGGTGTACTTCACGAGCGGCGCCAAGATCGCGATGGGCGGCCAAGGGTGCCCCGGCTCCGGGTGCGTCAACGTTGCCGCCAACAGCGAATACGTCACGATCGACGGTGGCGCCGACGGCGTCATCGAAGACACCGACAGCGGCACCGGCAAGGCATCGCCGGCTGCGACCACAGGGATCCAGGCCAACGGCTGCAAACACTGCACAATCGAGAACCTCACGATCGCCAACCTGTACGTTCCCAAAAAAGGCACGCAATACGGCGACACCGAAGACCGGGGAATCTACATGCAGGAAGGCACCGCCGAATATGTGACGATCGCGCACGACACCTTCTCCGACATGGGCTGGGCGGTGAACGTCGAATCCGCCGAACACAGCTCTCACATCGCGGTCGAATACAACACCTTCCACGCCGTCACCCACGGCTTCACGCCGACCGCCACCTTCAACGGCGGCTCCATCGGGCCTGTCAGCTTCGCCCACAACTACTTCTACGGCAACCTCGAATGGGAAGACGGCGCCACCGACACCAACCACGTCGACGGCGTGCACTGCTTCTCCGCCGACGCGCAGGGTTACACGCCGCACTACACGGGGTTGTACATCTACGACAACTACATCGAGGTCGAAGGCGACAACGTCACCGCGCCGATCTTCCTCGAGGGCGGCTCCGGCGGCGGCACCACACCATGCGCCGACAAGACCTCCAACATCTGGGTCTTCAACAACGTGCTGTGGGCCACCCACCAGAACGTCGAAGGCGGCAACGGCCTGCTCGGCGCGTTCTCCGGCGAACCCCACATCTACAACAACACGCTGATCGGCCAATCCGCCGGGCAGGCCAAATGCGAGGAATACAACAGCGTCGCCCAAAAAATCCGCTACGAGAACAACCTCGCCACCACCTGCAAGACGCTCATCTACGCCGAAAAGGCGCGCTTCGAAACAAGGGCGATGGCGCACAACCTTTGGGCCGACAGCGGCAACAGCGGCGAATCGTTCATCTGCGAAAACCCCGGACGACAGGCGTTCGGCCTCAACGACTTCACCGGCTGGAAAGCCTGTATCGGCGGCACTGGGGTGGAAGAAGGCTCGAAAACGGCCGCCACCGCCAAGCTCGCACTCACCGAAGCCGATGGCACCGAGGGCAAACCGGAAGCCGGCTCAGAAGCGCTCGGCGGCGGCGCCAACCTCGCCGGCCTCTGCAACGACACGCCCGAAGAAGCGCTCTGCGCGGGCATCGACGGCGAAGCGCGGCCCACGTCCGGGGCCTGGGACATCGGCGCCTACTGAGCCCTTCCTGAGCCCCTTCGTCAGTAGGCGCCCGCGTCCCACGCACCCGTGCGCGGGCGCGGCCGGCCGTCGATGTTGGCGCACAGCGGCTGCGTGGGACCGGCGCACAGGCTGCTCAGATTGATGCCCGCCCGCCTCGCCGACGAGTGCGACTGCAACGCGCCCACGTCCCCGCCCCCGGTCCGGATGCGAGCATCGGCGGCCGTCCTGCTGGCGCCGTCGCCCGCCATGCAGCGTTGCCAGCGTGCCAACGCGGTGAACGGGAAATAGCCGCTTTCGCCGCACACAAACGAGTTGCTCTGCCCCCTGCCGCCGGCGTAGAGGTTGTGGTTGAGGCCGCCGTGAGCGAAGATGCGCGGCCCGGTCGACACCGATATCAGTGTGCTGCAGGTGCTCAGCAGGTTGTTGGCAAACCGCTCGTCGAGCGCCGCGCTGTTGCTCGAGTAGCACGTGTTTTCGGGCGTCGGCTGGCCGATCAGCGTGTTGTTGTACACATGAGCTTCCGTCGAGAAGATCCCGAAGATGCCATTGGTGAAGGTGGTGGTGCTGGTGTCGAGCGCCACGTTGTTGAATATCCACACGTTCGACGTCCGGTCCCCGCACGGCGTCTTGTCGGGAGTGCCCTCCAAAAAGATCTGCCCCGTCATGTCGCGTCCGGTGCCGCCGCCAAAGCGGTTGTCGTAGATGTAAAACCCGTTGTAATGCGGTTCGTAGCCGACCGAGTCGGCCGAAAAGCAGTGGATGCCGTCGTGGTGATAGGAGTCGGCTTCGGTGTCCCAGTTGGCATACCCGTAGATGTGGTTGTGGTCGACATACAGCGGGCCGATCGAGCCGCCGCTGAAGTCGGCGGTCGAGGCGAAGCCGTGGTCGATGTGGTAGATCGTGTTGGCTTCGATGCGATCGTTGCCGTCGCTGCGATTCCATTCGGCCAGCAGCGCCCAGCCGATGTCGTGCAGCGTGTTGTGCGCGATCGTCACGTCGCTGCCGGAGAAGTTGATGCCGCGCACTTCCGACCCTTCCACCGCCGAGTCGCTCACGGCGGTGTGGACGTAGAGGTTGGCGATCGTCAGATACCTGAAGGTGCAGCCGGTGCAGTTGGCCGCCTGGATGCCCACGCTGGATTCGTGTTTGCGCCCGGTGCCCTGTTCGGTGTCTTCGATCGTGCCGTGCGCGGCAGCGCCGGCGCCCTCGATCGTCACGTAGCGGTGGCCGGCGGTGTCGATGCATCCGGTGACCGCCGGGCAGGCGGGCAGGCGGATCGCCGCGCCGGGCATGAAACGCAGCGTGATCGGCGCGCCCGGCGCGCCGCTCTGCGCGATCGCGATCGGCTGGGTGAGCGTGCCGCACAGATCCACCGTGCCACCCGCCTGCACGCGGCCGGCGCCCCTGCCCCAGCTGCCCGCCGCGTTCAACCACGCCAACGGGTGGGCGTTGCCGCAGCCGCCCCTCCCGCTTTCGCTGCCCGCTCCGCTCTGCGCCACGTAGATCCCATCGCCCGCCTCGGCATCTTTGCTCCCCAACCCGCCGGTGACATACACGCCGGTTCCCACGGCGACCAGCAGCAGCGGGATCAAAACCCTTGGTATCAAGGCATCTGCGGCAGCGCCGAAGGCACGCGCCCCAACCCGGCGCCGGTCGCGCGCGCGCTCGGGCGTTCGTCGAGCTCAGCCGCCTCAGCTGCCGACGTGGCGTCGGCGACCAGTGCCGGCGTGCGCAGCAGCACCGCCGTCAGCGCCAGCAGCAAGAACATCACGAACGTGGCCTGGACGTAGCCAAACGCGTCGAAGAAGAACATCGACGCGGCGAAGTTGGCGATCGCGGCGACCAGCGCCACGGGCAACCAGCCATCGGGCGTGTCGACTTCGAGCTTCGCGCGGGCGCCCAGCCGGCGAATCGCGCTCCCGAACAACCACATCCAGACGAGCACGCCCAGCAGGCCGGTTTCCAGGAGCGTGTCCAGCCACTCGTCGTCCAGCACGATCGCATTGTCGGCCGCGCGATTGTGCAATCCGGTCACGCGCGTTCCGAAGCCCTGGCCGAGGAGCGGGTCGTGCTGGAGATACAGGTGCATCTCCGGCCCGATGCGCGAAAGGCGGCTGGAGTAGATGACTTCGCCGCTCGGGCCGATTTCGGTTTCGCTCTGCTGCTGGACGATGCCCCCTTTGGGGAAAAACTCACCCAGGATGGTGCCGATCGCGCCCGGCGCGGCGAAGTGCAGCACCACCAGCATCGGGATCAGCGCCGGCCACCAGCGCAAGGTCTCGCGCCGGCGCAACCACAGGAACGCGGCAATCGTAACCGCGATGCCGATCGCACCCGTGCGCGAGCCGCTGGAGAAGTCTCCCAGCATCAAAATCGTCGCCGCCACCCACCAAATCGGGCGACGACGGGTGAGCGCCAGATACAGGGCGAACGGGAACAGCATCGCCATCACCGTGCTCAACTCGATCGGATGGCCGCTGGAGGCGAACGCCCGCAGATTGCCGCCGCGCTGTTCCAGTGCCGCCGCCGCTTCCGGGAGGTAGTGGAACATCGGCAGGATCGGGTGCAGGTTGTCGAAGATGTTGTAGCCGCTCCGGCGCTGCACGATCGCGCCGATCCCCACCACCGTGCCGGCCGACACCAGCACGGTGATGATGCGCTCCACCACGGCGCGCGTGCGCACCACGCTCACCACCAGGTAGTAAAACAGCACGAATGTGAAAAACAGCCACAGCGTCTTCACCACATACGACGACACCGAGTCCACCTGTCCGGGATTGGCCAGGTCTGACGCAAGGGTCACGCCGATGAGCGCCACCATCGGCCCGCCGAAGCCGCTGGCGCGGGCCCGCACACGGGGATCGACCAGCAGCGCCACGATCCAGCCGATCAGCAGCAGCCCCACCACCACGCGGTAGGGCTCGAGCTGGAACGGCAGCGCTTCCGGCAGCACGTAGCTGCCGTTGTTGGGGATCAGCAGCACCACCATCGCCAGCGCCCCGATCAGCGCGGTCCAGCTCTTCGCCATCCGCGTCAACCAGATCGCGGCGAGCACCACCAGCAGCCCGATCGCGATCGTCTTCGCCTGCGCGCCGCCGGCGAGCACGTCGGCCGTCAGGACGGCGAGACCGGCGCCGATCGCGGTGATAGATGGCGGAACGCGATATTCGCGAGCCAGCGCCACCAACGGAGATCAGGCCCTGTAGCGCGCGCTCGCCACGGGGTCGCGACCGCGATGGATCGTCGCCCCCGCACCGCTCCCACCGTTTGCCGCCCCGCCGTTGGCGACCGTCAGCGGCTCGCGGGCCGGCACGGCCAAGGGGCCCGGCTCGTGCGGGGGCTGGCTGGCCGGCACGGCGTGCGGTTGGTTGGCGGGCACGGCATGCGGCTGCTGGTTGGAAGGCACCAGGCCCTGGTTGGAGGACGCGGCCGCCTCCAGCGCCTCACGCTGGCGGAGGTTCTGTTTCAAGAAGATCGCCGAGATCGTGGCGATCAGCACCGCGAAGAACACGAGCAACGGGATGCTCAGCTTGTGCCCTTCCACCAGCCTGGTGTTGAAGCCGGCCTCGACCGCGGTGAGTTGGATGCGCCGTTCGGCCGGGATGCCGTTCGCCGCTTGCTGGCGTGCCACGAACTTTTCAAAGATCTGCGCCGAGCCGCGGGCCAGCCGCGTGGCGGCTCCGGCGGTGGGGGCGGAGGCGGTGAAGGTGACGAACGGCAGGAAGGTGGCCGCCGCCACGTCGACGTCTTCGGTGGCCTTCACCGAGCCGATCGGACCCAGCTTTCGCAAAATTTCACCCTGCACCAGCCCCCCGTTGGCGAGGTTGGCGTAGATCGGCGACAGCCCACCCAGCGAGCGCGCCGGTTCGGTGGCTTCGGGAGCCTGGCGGTAGGGGAAACCGGCCTGCGCGATCAGCAGCTGCGATTCGCTCTGCCAGACCTCCGAGCCGCGCGGCTTCAGCGTCGGTTTGCCGCCTGACAGCGTCGGCTGGCCGTACGCCAGCGCGGCCAGCACCACGCCGAGCGCCACGCCTGCCAACAGCAGCCGTTTGGAACGCCACACCACCGCGAAAAAGAGGCTCAAATCCATCTCGGCACCGATTCCCTTCTGTGTGATCCGGATGTGCTGTCGCTGCTCTGCATCGGGTCACGCAACGGGTGCGCAGGGCGCTTTCTTGCAGGACAATGCCCGATCATGCCCTCGATCATATGACCCGGCCACCGGCCACCGGCATGGCCGTAAGTCGGGTTCGGGCACTGGCCAATCGGTTAGGGCGGATGGCGCCTTGGTCACCGGTCGCGCCGGCGCGACCGGCGGGCGCGAAGCGCCGATAGAAGCGGCAGGCGCTACCGCCGGCGCGACCGGTGGACGCCCTCATGCGGTGGCCGCGTCCGGCTGAGCCCCGGCGCCGCGCCTGGCGAGCAGCGCCCGCACCTCCGCGATCACCTCCGGTGCGCGCCACACCAACACCAATCCGTACACCGCCACCCCGGCGGCGATCGTCGTGGCGAGACGCGGCACCACCGGGATGCCGTCGGCCAGCAGCAGCTCGCGGCTGAGCACCGCCACCAGCACGACCGCCGCGGTCGCCTGCACCACGCCGGAAAGCGCCCGCCCGCAGTCGCGCAGGCCGATGCCAGCCGCCCGCGAGGCGAGGTGCAGATAGATGGGCTGCAGAAACACGTTCACCGCGGCGAAGCAGGCGGCCACGCCGACGATTCCCCAGTGCAGCCCCACGGCAAACGAGGTCACGCTCGCCGCGCACTGGATGCTCGCGTACTTAAACTGAACCCGGGTCTGGCCCACCGCCTGCATGACGATCGAGCTGAGCCCCTGCAGGCCGATGGCGAGTCCCACCCAGGCGAGAATCTGGATGATCGGTGTGGCCGCGTGCCAGCGCGGGCCGAACACCACGTCCACCATGTCGGGCGCCACCACCACCAAACCCAGCATCGCCGGCATCGTCACCGCGGCCATCAGCCGCAGCGAGCGCAGCCACAGCGAGGCCAGGCGCTCGCGCTCGTGTTGGACGCGGGAGAAGATCGGGAACAGGATCTGGATAACCGGCGAGGTGATGCGGCTGAACGCAAGCATGATCACGCTGTAGCCCAGCGAGTACAGACCCAGCGGGTAGGCGCCGAGGAAGCGCCCGATCAGCACGTTGTCGGCGTTTTGCGTGACCTGGTTCATCATGATCGTGCCCGACACGTGGCTGCCGAAGCTGCGCAGCTCGCGGAGGCTCTCGCGCGAGTACATCAAGCGCGGGTGCCAGCGCGAGAAGGCCGTGAGCAGCGCCAGCGAGACGGCGTAGTAGGCGAGTTGCTGGACGATCAGCGCCCACGCCCCGCCTCCCTCGAAGGCGATCGCAATCGCCGCGCCGGCGGCCACCAGCGTCGCCGCCGTCGAGCGCAGTTCCAGCGAGCGGAAGTCCATTTCGCGGATCAGCAGGTTGGCCTGCACGGAGCTCAGCGAGCTGACGAGGAACACCACCGACAGCGCCGCAAACAGCGGCTCCACTTGGGAGTTGCCGTAGAAGTCGGCCACCAGCGGCGACACCGCCACGCCGATCACGCAGGCCACCAGACCCACCGCCCCGTTGGTCCAAAACACGGTCGACTTGTCCAGCTCGCTGATCGTCGGACGTTGGATCAGCGCGGCCGCCAACCCCGTGCCTGCCAGCAGCGGCTCGAAGCTGATCATCACCAGCACCATCCCCGCGATCCCGTACTCGTGCGGTGTCAGCAGCCGCGCCAGGATCGCCACCACCAGCAGCTGCGACACCTGCCAGGTGCCGCGCCCGGCAAGCTGCCACACCAGGCCGCGCACCACCGACGCGCGGAATCCGCCTTGCGTGCTCGCGGAGCCCTCGGCCACGCTGGATGTGTAGCAAGCCGGGCGTTTGCCGACACTCCCCAACCGGCTAGGGCGGTCCGGTTCGCAGGGGTAAGGCGCGAGTTGGCCCCCGATTCGCAAGGGCAGGTCGGGAGTGCGTCCCCCGTTCGCAGACGCAAGTCGGGGGCGGCCCGCCGCGTTTTTGGGACGTATGCCGTCAATGCGTCGCATCCCGCTAGCGTTGCCGTGGGCGCTGCGCCGGCGGCTGTACAACTGGCATCCGGGCAGGGCGGCGCGGTGGCGCGCGACGCCGGGCCTCCAGCGCCTCTCCGGCGAGCGGGCGGCGCTGACGTTCGACGACGGCCCCGGCGCCGACGCCACGCCCCAGGTGCTCGACCAGCTCCGGCAGCTCGGTGTCAGCGCCACCTTCTTCGTGCTCGGCGCCGAGGTGCGCACAGCGCCGGAGCTGGCCCAGCGAATCGCCGCCGACGGCCACGAGCTGGGATTGCACGGGTTTGCGCACCCCCGCTACGACCTGCTGGGCGCGGAGGAGGCGCGGGCCGACTTGGAGCAGGGGCTCGAAGCGATCGAGTCCGCCACCGGCGTCCGTCCCACCTGGTTTCGCCCTCCCTACGGGAAGCTGTCGGAGACCTCCCATCAGGTGTGCCTGTCGCTCGGTTTGAAAGTCGCCTACTGGTCGGCGTGGGGCCTCGATTGGGAGGACGTCGGCGCCGACACGATCGCGGCCGAGACGATCTCCGCGCTGCGCCCGGGCGCGATCGTCCTGCTGCACGACACCGCCCGCTACGGGCGGCGCGGCAGCGCGTCGCCGACGGCCGACGCGCTGCCGGCGATCGTGGCGCGCGGGCGGGCACTCGGCCTGAGCTGGACGAGCCTCACCGAGGCGACGCATGCGCCCGCCTGAGCCCCTCCGCGAGCCGCGGGTGCTGCTGGTGTGCTGCCAGGGCGGGCACTTCATGCAGATGCTCGCGCTCAAGTCCGCCTGGGGCGATCTCCCGCACATCTGGCTCACCACGCGCGCGGCCGACACCGAGGCGCTGTTGGGCGACGAGCGGGCCATCTACGCGCACGTGCCCACCGCGCGCAACATCAAGAACATGTTCCGCAACCTGTGGCTGGCCGCCCGCGTGATCCGCCGCCACCGCCCGGACGTGCTCATCTCCACCGGGGGAGGCGTCACCTTTCCGGCGTTCGTCGTGGGCAAGCTGGCGGGCGCGCGGCTGATCTACGTGGAGAGCCTCACCCGCGTGGACGGGCCCTCGCTCACCGGCCGGCTGGTGTATCGCCTGGTCGACCGCTTCTTCGTCCAGTGGCCCGAGGCGGCCACGCATCCGCGGATGGAGTTCGTGGGGAGCCTGCTGTGATCTTCGTCACCGTCGGCAGCAATCCCACGTTCCGCTTCGACCGCCTGATCGAAGCGCTCGGCCAGCTCGACCCGGGCGAGCTGGTGGTCCAGCACGGCCCCGCCACAGCCCCGCGCGGAGTGAGCGAGGCATATGAGTGGCTGACCTTCGAGCAGGTCGTCAACTACATGAGCGAGGCCGACACGGTGATCAGCCACGCGGGGATGGGCACCATCATCTGCGCCGCCCAGATGGGTCACGTCCCGGTGGTGATGCCGCGGCTGGCGCGGTTCAACGAGACGGTGGACGATCACCAGGTGCACCTGGCCAAGGTGTTCGAGCGCACCGGCCGCGTCGCCGTCGTGTGGGACACCGCCAGCCTGCCCGAGCGCGTGGCGGGCTCCTCGCGCCGGGGCGCGACCGTCACGACAATGACCGCCGCGACGACAACCGAGCAGGGCGACGGCGGGTTGCAGAACGCCGTCCGCGGCGCGCTTCTCGAAGGCCGAGCCAGGGCGTGAACGCGCGGCCCGCAGTTCCGCCCGAACCGCCCCTGCGCGGCACGGGTCTGGCGGGGCGAGCACGGCGGCGACTCAAGCGGACGCTGGCGCGACGGCTGCCGGGGATGTCGGCGCCCGAACCGCGCACGGAGGCGTGGCTGAAGCAGAACGGCATGCTGAGCGTGGGCCACCGCACATATGGCGGCTTTCGCGTGCTGGTGTTCGCGGGCGACTCGGCGCGGGTGAGCATCGGCAGCTGGTGCTCGATCGCCTCCGACGTCGAGATCATGCCGGGCGGCAACCACCGGATCGACACCGTCACCAGCTATCCCATGCGCCAATACCTGGTGCCCGACCACATGGAGCGCGTCGGGCAACCTTGGTCGAAGGGCGACGTGAGGATCGGCAACGACGTGTGGATCGGCCAGGGCGCCAAGATCCTCGGCGGGGTCACGGTCGGCGACGGTGCCGTGGTGGCCGCGTGGTCGGTGGTGAGCAAGGACGTCGCGCCCTACACGATCGTCGCCGGGGCACCGGCGCGGCCGGTCCGCACGCGTTTCTCCGAGGAGACGATCGCGAGCCTTTTGCGGATCCGCTGGTGGGATTGGCAGGAGGAGGCGGTGCTGGAGCGGATCGACGATCTCACCTCCACCGATCTGGACGCCTTCACGCGCAAGTACGACCCGGCGTCGGCGGATTGGTTGGCGTCCAAAAAGTAACTGCAGCTCGCCGCCCGCCGGCGCGTTTCGACGTTAGATCGACCCCACCCGCCCGCCCCCTGCCGCCGCGGCCGCCGCACAGTCGATAGGGCCGGCGTGCTGTTGTTGCTTGACTTTTCGACGCCCAACCAACTCGTGACATCACATATGTGATCGGCCTCTGGTTGTGGTGGCGGCAAGGGGATGTTCCAACCGCCGTGCCGTGTCGTGCCGTGCCGTGGCGTGGCGTGGCGTGGCGTGGCGCCCAGCATCACTTTTGGGACGCCAACCAACTCATGACATCACATATGTGCTCGGCCTCTGGTTGGTGGTTGCAGCAGGGGGGTGCTCCAGCACCTCGCTGTGCCACAGCTCGAGCATCAGCAGGATCCACAGGCGGCGGTTGTGGTCGTCGGTGCCGGCGGCGTGCTCGTCCAGCAGACGCCGCACCTCCGCCTCGCGGAACCAGCCGCGCGCAATGGCGGCGGGGTCGAGCAGCACCTCGCGCGCGTAGTGGCGCAGCTCGCCGCGAAACCATTTGGCCACCGGCACTTCGAAGCCCTGCTTGGGCGCGTCGAGGATCGGGTCCGGCACCCAACCGCGCAGCGCCGCACGCAGCACACGCTTGCGCTGGCCGCGCTCGGCCTTCATCTGTGGCGGCAGCGCGGCGGCCAACTCCATCAGCTCGTGGTCGAGCAGCGGCGAGCGGCCCTCCAACGAGTAGGCCATCGTGGCGATGTCGATCTTGGTGAGCAGATCGCCGGGCAAATACATGTTGACGTCGACGTCCAGCATCCGATCCAGCCCGCCGGCGGCGCTCGATGCGCGCCACGGCTCCAGCAGCGCCTCAGCCGCGCGCGAGGGGCCGAGCTGGGCCGCGTACTCGGGCGTGTACAGGCGCGCGCGCATCTGCCCCGTGAACTTCGACACCTGCGCCAGATAGCGCTCATCGCCGCTCAGCGCCAGCTTGGCGGCAAACCGCGCCAGTTTGCTGCGCAGCGCCCGCGGATCCTCGCCGGGCGGCACCCGACGGGCGAACGCCCCGGCGGCGTGGCGGATCGGCGCCGGCAGCCGATCGAGCTGCGCCAACGCCAGGTTGGTGGTGTAGCGGGGATAGCCGGCGAAGCTCTCGTCGCCGCCGTCGCCGTTGAGCGCGACCGTCACGTGCTCGGCGGCGAACCGCGCCAGATAGAACGACGGCAGCGCCGAGGCGTCGGCGAACGGCTCGCCGTAGTGGCGCACCACCATCGGCAGCATCTCGATCGCATCGGGGCGTACCACCAGCTCGTGGTGGTCGGTGGCAAACTCGCGCGCCACCAGGCGGGCCTGGGGCAGCTCGTTGAACCGCTCCTCCTCGAAGCCGATCGAGAAGGTCCGCACCGGCTCGGATGAGATTTCGGCCATCGCCGCCACCACCGCCGAGGAGTCGACGCCGCCCGACAGGAACGCGCCCATCGGCACGTCCGCCACCATCCGGCGCTTCACCGCTCCCCGGATCGCGCCGCGCAACTCCTCCTCCACCTCGTGCGCCGGCGCCGGCGGGCGCTTGCGGGAGTAGTCCAATCGCCAGTAGCGCTCGGTGCGCGCCTCGCCATCGCGATAGACGAGCGTGCTTGCCGGCATCAGCTTGCGCACCTCCTTGAATGCGCTCAGCGGCGCCGGCACGTAGCCGTAGGTCAGGTAGGCGTCCAGCGCATGCGGATCGACCTCCCGCGAAACCTCCGGGTCCTGCAGCAGCGCCGGCAGCTCCGAGGCGAAGCTGAGCGCACCCGGCCGCGCGCAGTAGAACAGCGGCTTCTTGCCCACCCGATCGCGCGCCAGCAGCAGCTGTCGGCGGCGGCTGTCCCACAGGGCGAAGCCGAACATGCCGTGCAGCTCGCGCACGCACGCCGCGCCCAGCTCCTCGTAGAGGTGGACGATCACCTCGGTGTCGCCCTCGGTGGCAAACACGTGCCCCTGCCCGCGCAGCCGGCGGCGCAGCTCGCGGAAGTTGTAGATCTCGCCGTTCAACACCACCGTCACCGAGCGATCCTCGTTGTGAATCGGCTGGTCGCCGGTCACCAGATCAACGACGCGCAGGCGCTGGATGCCAAGCGCCACCCCCTCAGCGAGGTGGACACCGCGGGCGTCGGGTCCGCGGTGGGCCTGCGCCTCGCACATCCGTTCGAGCGTGGCGCGCTCCACCGGGGCGCCGGAGCTGCGCACGATGCCGGCGATCCCGCACATCGGTCGGCCCTTTCAGCTCGCGCGGCCTGCGAACGCCAGCAGGCCGCGGCCGCGCGCGGCGAGCTGCTTGAGCTCGGCGCGCTCGCGATGGCGCAGCTCCCTGCGCACGAACGCGCGCAGCTCCGGATCGTCCACCTGGGGGACGCGCGTCAGCGCCGCATACAGATAGCCGTAGAGGAAGGCCACACCCGACAGCCCGCGCGGCCGCTCGCGCGCGACCTTGAACGCGCGCGCCGACACCCACGGGAGCGTGAAGTGGACGATGTGCGCGCACCGCCCGTGCCGCGCGCGGCCGCGCAACAGGCCGTCGGCGCTCCCGGTCTGACGGTGGTGCCAGGCGACCAACCCAGGGACGGTGCGCGTGGTGTAACCGCGCATGCGCGCATATATCTCGTCGATCGCATCCCACGCCAGACGCTCCTGGATGCCGCCGATCGCCTCCAAACACTCACGCTTGTAACACTTCAAACCGCCCCGCACGTGGTAGTCGTTGACCGGGTTCTTCCTGCCCCACTTCTCGCCTTCGCGCTCGCGCAGCAGCCCGCCGGCAAGACCCAGCGAGTGCTCGCCCGCGAACTCCGCCAGCAGCAGCTCGAAGTAGCGCGGTGGCAGCTCCACGTCGCCATCGAGCTTGGCGATGTGCGTGAACGACTGCCAGTCGGTGCTGCGCAAACCCTGGTTGAAGGCCCGCGGCGGCAGCGCGACCGCCAGCCGATCCTTGGGCGTCATGTCGCCCAACGTCGGCGGGCCTTCGATCGCGCGAATAAAGTCAAAGCGCCCGGTCAACTCCGCCAGCAGTTGCGGGGTGGCGTCGGTCGAGTGGTCGTCCACCACCACCCACAGATCCGGCCGGCGGGTCTGTGCCGCCACGCCCTCCGCCACCCGCTCGAAGTGGGCGGCCTCGTTGCGAATCGGGGAAACTACGAGCAGCCGCTGCTCCATCGTCAACTCAACGCTCCCCGCCGGCGCCAACTTGTGTGGCGCCCGGTCGCCCGGCAACGCTTCGCCGCCCGGCAACCGCCGTGCCTGCCAGCGCCGTCAGCGCGACCAGCACCCCCGCCAGCTCCGTACCCTCCTTGAGCGCCACCACGCACTGAAACGCCCACCCGCCGTCCTGCCATCCGAGCGTGCGGGCGATGTGGTGGGGATCGAGCACGTGGATCGTGTACGACACCACCAGCAGCGCCGCGGCGGCCAGCAGGGCAGCGCGGTGGGCGCCGTCCCGGGTCAGCCGCCACACGCAGAACACCAGTGCCACCAGCAGCGGCGCATACAGCAGCTTGCCGTGGTTGAGCGAGCCGATCGCGGTGTGCAGCTCGGTGACCTCGGCGACGAACAACAGCGCCAGCAGGCCCGCCGTCGCCAGCCACGTACCGTGCCGCGCCGGCCGGCGCCGTGCATGGACGAACGAGATGGCGGCGCCCACGCCGAGCGCCGCGGCATCGACCTTGTGCGACCAGCTCACGGCGAGGTTGGCGTTGAGCGCGTCGTATCTGAGGTGGTAGACGCCGTAGTCGATCAGGTGCGTGGCGGCCACGGCGGCGACCGCCCCCGCCCCGAGCAGCACGAAGCCGCTGCGCGGCCACGCCAGCCGGCTCCCGAGAGCCCCTCGCGAGCCCGGGCGCACCCGGGCGGCGACTCCCAACCGCTCGCCCACCGCCATCAGGGAGTCTCCACCGGCTTGCGGGCGCTCACGAGGCCGTGCACCAGCGCGTAGTGGCTGGCCTCGGTGCGGTTGGCCACGTCGAGCTTCTTGTAGACGTTGGAGAGGTGAAACTTGACCGTCTGCTCGGTCACCCACAGCGCCTGCGCGATCTCGCCGTTGCTGGACCCCGAGGCGACCAGCCGCAGCACCTCCAGCTCGCGCGGCGTCAGCGCGCTGCCGTTGGCGGCCACCGCCTGCGGGCGGGGAGCACGGCCTTTGGCGGTCCGCTTGGACACGTGCACCACGTTTCCGTTGACGGTCTCGCGCAGGAGCGTGGTGAGCGCGCCGGGGTGGGTGGCCTTCGAGATCGCGCCGGCGGCGCCGGCGGCAAACACGTCGTCCAGCCACGGCGACTCCATCGCCAGCGTCAGCACGATCACCGCGACGCGGTCCAGCTGGGCCCGCAGCTGTGCGACCAGCTCCACCACCTGCTGGGACTGACCCATGTCGTCGATCAGCACCACGTCCGGCAACGACCCGGCGATCACCGGCGCCGACGCTGTGCGCGAATCCACGTGGTCGAGCACCTCGAACTCGCCGCTCCTGCGCAAGCCCAGCGCGATCGCGTCGACAATCAGCGAGTTGTCGGCCACGATCGTCAGTCGTTTCATCGTGCGTTCCCGCGGAGCGTCCCCATACGCACACAACGACCAAAAGAGCTGCGCGCTGCCGTCTGCTGGCCAGAAGTATAGGAGCCCACCCATCCCCTGGACCGGTCTTGAGGCGTATGGCGCATCCTGGTCTAGCGTCCACGCTGGCCACATTGCATGATGCGCGCGATGGACGCAGTCAGCTCGATCGCCGAATACCGTGCGCGCAACGGGACAGACCTCGACCGCCAACGCGCGATCGCTGGCGAATCCTTTGGCGTGGACGACCCGGTGGCCGCGATGGACGACCACACGCAGCGCCTGCTGACGCGGCGCCGGGCGGAGCGTCGCTCGTGGCTGGTGCCGCGCAGCCTGATGGTCGCCGACGTGTTCGGTCTCACGCTCGCCTACCTGCTGGCCACGCTGATGTGGGGCGAACACCGCGCGTTCGGGTCGTGGCGCGAGCTGGGTGTGTTTGCGCTCACGCTGCCGTGCTGGATCGCGGTGGCCAAACTCCAAGGCCTCTACAAGCGCGATCACGAGCGCGCCGCCCACTCCTCCACCGACGACGTGGCCGCGGTGTTTTCGCTGGTGGCGATCGGGCTGTGGCTGCTGCTGGTCGCCTCGCAGCTGGCCGGCCGCAGCGGTCCGGCGCTGGAAGCGCTGATCACCTTCTGGGTGCTGGCCATCTGCATCGTGCCGACGCTGCGCCGGGTGACGCGCGAGCTGTGCAAGCGCACGAAGGCCTACCAGCAAAACACGCTGATCGTGGGCGCCGGCGAGGTGGGACAACTGCTGGCCCGCAAGTTGGTGAGCCACCCCGAGTACGGCGCCAATGTGGTGGGCTTCGTCGACCGCAACCCCAAGGCGCGTCGCGCCGACCTGCCGGAGAACCTGACGATCCTCGGCCCGCCCGAGCGGATGCGGGAGATCATCGAAACGCTTCACGTGGAGCGCGTGGTGGTGGCCTTTTCCAACGAAAGCGAACCGGAGGTGCTCGCCGCCGTGCGCCGCCTGCGCGACCTGCCCGTGCAGATCGACCTGGTGCCACGCCTGTTTGAGCTGGTCGATCTCGGCGCCGCCATGCACTGGGTCGAAGGGATGCCGCTGCTGGGCGTGCCGCGCACCGCCCCCACGCGCGCCGCGCTGACGATCAAGCGCGCGATCGACGTGCTGGGCGCCGGCGCCATGCTGATCGTGGCGGCGCCGCTGATGGCGTTCATCGCGGTGCGCATCCGCCTCGACTCGCCCGGGCCGATCCTTTTCCGCCAGACGCGGTTGGGGGCCGACATGAAGGAGTTCACCACGCTCAAGTTCCGCACCATGAAAGTCGACACCGACCCGGCCGCCCACCGCGCCTACATCGAACAGTCGATGTCGTCCACCGCCGTGAGCAACGACAACGGCCTGTTCAAGCTCGACCAGGCCGACGCCATCACCGGCGTGGGGAGCTGGCTGCGGCGCACCAGCCTCGACGAGCTGCCGCAATTGTTCAACGTGCTGCGCGGCGACATGTCACTGGTTGGCCCGCGCCCCTGCATCCCCTACGAGGCCGAGCAGCTGCAGCCCCACCACCTGCAGCGCTTCGCGGTCCCGCAGGGCCTCACCGGCCTCTGGCAGGTGACCGCGCGCGCCAGCGCCAGCTACGGCGAGGCACTCGACATGGACGTCGCCTACGCCCGCGGCTGGTCGCTGGGGCTCGATTTGCGGCTGCTGCTGCGCACGCCGCTGGAGGTGCTGCGGCAGCGGTCGGCGACGGCGTGAGGAGTGGGCTCCGCGGCCATCGCCTACGCGGAACGGTCGCGACTGACATTTGTCCTCGCGCACCCAAACGCGACAAGTTTGGGGGCGATATGCCTAGCAAATATGCGCGTTTGACGCCCGCGCCGAGGATTCCATCGCCGGTAGCGCGTACGGTGCTTGCCGTGTCAGCGATAACCATCGTCCGCACAGTTTGCGAGAGCCACCCCTCCCTTGCAAGCGCAATCGCCGACGGCATGCTCGCGTGGGCCGGGATTCTGGGCGGTCTCACGGTCCTTTGCTCGGGGCTGCCGGCAGCCGTAGCACTGTTCATCCCGAGCAGGCCCACCTCTCTGGCGAGGCGCATCAACCGCGGACTGGGAGTCGGCTTTGTCGTGGGCATGAGCCTCGGCGTCTTGATGTTCTTTGTCTACATCGCTAGGATCGTTTCATGACGGGCTTCGACATCGTTGACTGGTACGACATCGCCATCTCCCTGGCAATAGGCGCCTTGATGGCAGGTGCCCTGGTTTTCGGAGCACCCCTGTGGGTCCTAGTGCTCATGATGTGCGCGTGCGCAGTGATTGTGTTCATTCGTCACTTCGACGAAATCATGGCTCCGTAGCGTCGTCTGCGCGCGCGAGCACTCCTGTCCTACGCGAACAGACCTTCGCCGACGAACCCGCCGGGCCGAGCGCCTGGTGGACAGGCGAAGGTCGCGCTGGAGGTGTGCAGCGTGTGCCGGTTGAGCGCGTCGGCGCTCGCCAGGCGTCGTTGCAACGGGATGAACTGCCGCGAGGGGTCGCGCTGGAAGGCGATGAAGAACAGACCGGCGTCGAGCTCACCGCTGCCGGGTTCGGCCGCTTCGCAGTAGGAGTAGCCGCGGCGCAGGATGCGCTGACCGTCGTTGTTGGCCGGGTTGGCGAGGCGGATGTGCGCGTTGGCCGGGATCGCCAGTTCGCCATCGGCGCCGGTCGCGTTGAGGTCGACCGGGTCCTCTTCACTCTTCTCGCCGAGCGGGGCGCCGCTGAGCTTCTCGCGGCCGATCGTGCGCTGCTGTCCTTCGAGGCTCGTGGTGTCCCACACATCGAAGAGGATCCTGATGCGCCGCGCGATCAGGTAGGTGCCGCCTGCCATCCACGCTGGCCCGTCGGCGTCCTGGACCCACACAAAGTCGTTCATGGCCTGGGTGTCCTCGGCGCGGATGTTGTCGGTGCCGTCCTTGAAGCCCATGAGGTTTCTGGGCATGGTCTGCGCGCGCGTGGTACTCGACGTGCGCCCGAAGCCGAGCTGTGACCAGCGCAGCGTGGCGGCACTGCTCGCGATCCGCTCGAAGAGATGCACCGCATGAAAGGCGACCTGCGGATCTTCAGCGCACGCCTGAACGCAAAGGTCCCCTCCCGAGCGCCCCGGTTCGAGGCTGTCGCCCTGAAACGCGGGAAGCGTCTGCAGTTGCCCGGGCCTGCGGCCCGCCAAGCCAAACCGATCGGCGCCTGAGGACCCGAACAGGCTCGGGCCGAACCCGACTGTCACCGTCAGCCGCGCGGGACCCAGGCCAACAGCCTCACCAGGGTCCACCGGCGGCATGCCGAGTTCCTGAGCCTGCGGCTGATAGGACCTGCCGGCGGCCAGCGCATCCGCCGCTGCGGTCCACTTTTCGAGAATCCCACGGAGATCTTCCACCGCGTCGCTGGTCACATCGAACGCAGCGAAGTGCAGGCAGTCCTGGGCCGCAGTGGCAATCCCCGCCTGGTGTGGGGCGTAGAACGGCACGGCCTGCGTCCCAGCCTCCTGGGACGAGCCTCCATCCGTCGCCGCCGAACCGTTCGTCAGGACATGACCCACCCCCGCTCCAACCCCGAACGCCACCGCACCCGACAGCACCCCACGACGGGTGATCCCTCTCTCCGGCTGGTCGGGCGCTGAATCCTCTGGAGTAGTCAAGCGATTCCAGATCATAACGCTCTTTGGATGCAACAAACGTCCACCCTACTCCAGCCAACTACCCCCATTTCCGATCATCCGACCATGAAATCCACCATCCTCGGTGCAGCGGTCGCGCTCCTTGGTGTAGTCGCCCTGATCAGTCACGCGGCGGGAGGAACCCCCAATCATGGTGGCGCGTATGGCGCAGGCGTATCTGCAGGTCTCGTTTTCGCCGCCCTCATGGTGGTCGTCGGTATCTGGGCTATGCGCAAAGGACTACGCGAACGGCAGTGATAGCCCAACCGCTCAGCCGCGAAACTCCGGAGTCCAGAGCAAGTAGTTCATCGCATCCCAGCCGCCAACAAGGATGGCGCGAGGCTCTCGCACAAGCTCCGCCAATACTTCAAAGTCTATTTCACTACATTCACGCAGCTCGTCCGCCTCGGCAATTTGGATCACAGTCGCAATAGCCGGAAACCACAATAGATCAGCGAGCAGGGACCTAGCTGCCGTGCGCTTAGCATGACCGGCTACGTACCAGAGTTCGCCATCGTAGTAAGGCGGCTCAGCGCCGGCTAGCCAGGCTGTAGAATATTGTCTGCCTCGCGGTACATCGGCCGTAGGGCGTCGTGCGCCGTCCGGAAACTGCCCCAGCAAAGCAATAGTCGGATTGCTTGTGAGCCCAAGCGTATCAACTAGATAGTCGCAGACGAGAGCGACTACCTCGCTTTCCTCCTCGGCGTTGCGCAGCGACCCTTTCTCATAGCCCGTCATAGCCCGCGACTCGTCGTCTGGCAGGAAGGCCCGAACCACACCGCCTCGTAGATCAATCAACCCGAGTAGATGCGCGAGGCCCTGTCCGTCCTCAAGCTGTCCCGCCATGTAGCGAAGACTGTCATCGTCGAGGCGAGAAACGTATATCCCATTTTATCCTCCCAGGCCCATGAAGAGGCTCCCACAGGCATTGCAGTCCCCAGATTGACCTTGTTGCGGAGTCTATCGGAAACAACGTCTATGAGTCCACGAGAGCGCCTGCTTCGTTTAGGATGGCATCCTCAAAGAACGGCCTATCGTTGGGGCGGTCTTCCCACTCACTAGCGGCGTACACAAATGGGTCGAGACTGCGAATCCGTTCTGGGTGAATGCGGAGAGTGAGATCCCATATGCGCTTCGCCCCATCGTACGGTGGCAAACTTCCATCGACGATTTTCTTGGCGATCTCACGCGCGAGGCAAATCGTCGCTGCGTGTGGGCTCGGCGTCACTACCTCAAGCTCGGCCAGGGCGCGGTCTCGCAGCGCGCAAGCTCGACTAGTGTCGAGGTCCGAGAGGCTCGCTAGGGCAACGAGCGCTGGCGAATCTCGACCGGCTGCGAGTAGATCGACTGCGGTGCGTGAGAGCCCTCCAGCGTCGCAAAGTCCTAGCGCAGCTTCCGCAGCCAGTATCTCGATATCACCCATTGGAATCACTAAATCTTGAATTCTAACCGACCGCCTGTTTGCAGGTTTTCCCAGTAATGAACGGACGTCTTTGTGCCATCCAAACCTTCGTCTACATGTTGCATCTTTACAAACTGGTCCTCGGGGTAATTCGGATCATTAGTGGGCCGGATCCGCATTCGTGGATGGGGTCCAGTGAGCTACAAATCCATCGGAGGTTGTCACAAGGTGGGAAAAACCAAGCGAGCGAAAACCCTCCCGGACGCTATCGGTGGGCAGAGTGCCTAGAACCCTGATGGAGTTCGCTGCCGGAACCCTACCCCCTCCCCCAGCAAGACCATGATGGAGCTCGACCGTGTCGATGATTGACAACAAATCGTCCTCCGGGTCTCCAGTACCTGTAAATAGAGTAATGCCGGCCATGGGCGGATTGACCTCATGTGAGGGCTGCTCTCTCCAAATCCTATGTGCCACCTCCTCCGTAGCTGACGTCCGCACCACCCACACGTGATAAGAATGCGCTAAATCGGCCAATCTCGGCGCAAACTCACCGGAAAGCACAACCACGACTTCTCTCTCTATGTCCATCATGCTATTCGTTGGCGATGCAAATATTACAACTCATCGGGCAAGCCCTTGGTCTTTGCGATTCTAATAGCCTTCAGCCAATCATTCCAGCTTGCTGGGTCACTAGTCTGGAGCGCGGTCTCATCGCGAGGGTCGACGGTAGGTCCAAGCGCATGTCTCAGGAGAGTCAAGCTGCCATCACGCCGACCACCCCTTTCCCAGTAAGCATCCACGAAATGGTACATAGCGATGTATGCGTCTTTCACGCTGACCTGATCTGCCCCGAGCCAACCGGCATCATCGTGGGACATCGTTGACACCTCCGTTGGTTATCTGACCATTGTATGTCTCAGCCCAAGCCTGCCTCCCACCCGAGAGCGTTTCGCGATAGGTGGCGACCCCGTTAGAGTCGGTACCCACGTAGTTGGCTGGATTGTTAGCGGTTTCCCGCAGCAACTGGCGATTTGCTTCCGTATCGTCTGAGAGATGCCCAGGGGCATCTCGGAACATATGTCCGGCGTTGCTCTCGGCGATATCAAAGTTGCTTGCCGCGTCCTCCGCAACATCCGCACCGGCTGCCTCCTCGTCTCCCGGCGTAAGCGCTGCCGCCGCGATGCCAATGCCCGCGCCGGCTTGGTAGGCGCTGGACGAAAAGTCGGGTTGGCCGATTCCGAGGGCGCCGCGTACGGCAGTGGTAGCTCCGGCGGTGTAGGCATCCATGGCGCCAACAAACGCCGTGGCGGCTCCTTCGACCGAGAAGTACCCCGTTGGGTCGATGTAGTCGATCGGGTCGCCGCCGGCGTACTGGTAGAGGTTGACGCCACTGCCGGCCATGCCGGCGGGGTCTTGGCTTGTGAACTGTGTGGTGGTGGGGCTGTAGTAGCGGGCGTGGTCGTGGAGCAGGCTGGTGCCGTCGTTTTCGTAGCCGGCGTACTGGTAGGGGTTGGTGCTCGTTTCCCCGGTGGTGGTGTCGGCGCCAAAAGGTTGGTAGGTGTATTCGGTGGTGGGTTCGCCTGCACCGTTGGCGAGCGCGATGGTGCTGTTCTGCGCGTTGGTGAGGTAGGAGCTGGTTCCGGCGCTGGTGGTGCGCGCGAAGCGTTCGTTGAGGCCGAGGCCGTTCAGTAGGTGTGCGGTGCTGTCGCCGGTGGTTTCGCTGACTGGGTTTTCGCCGTCGTAGAGGTAGCTGGTCGCGGTGCCGTTGAGGGCCTTGCTGGAGCGCCGGCCGAAGGGGTCATAGGCGAAGCTCCAGGTATTCGAGCCCTGGGTGATGCCGGCGAGCTGGTCGCGGTCGTTGTAGGTGTAGCTGCTGGTGGGGGTGCTCGTAAGGTTCCCGTCGGCGTCGTACGTGAGGGCGTGGCCTTCGAGGCCGGTGAGCTCGCTGTCGGCGTTGTAGCTTGCTTCGCTGAGCGCTTCGGGGAGGTCTGTTCGCGCGAGGCTGCCCGAGAGCGTGGTGAGGCGCCCGAGCGCGTCGCGGCCGTACTGCAGGTCCCCGATCTGTTCGCCGCCGGGCTTCTCGTAGTCGGTCGCGGTGAGCTGGGAGTCGCTGTCGTAGGCGTAGTTTTCGGTGTCGCCGTCGGGGAGTGTGGTCTTTGCGGTACGGCCGTCGGGGTCGTAGGCGAAGGAGACGTCTCCGTGGGGTGTTTCGATCCCGGTGAGCTGGCCGTCTTCGTTGTAGGCGTAGCTGGCGGTCGTTTCGCCGTCGACGCTCATGCCGGTGCGCTGCCCGCCGAGGTCGTAGCCGTAGCCGACGCTGCCGTCGGGGCCGCTTTCGCCAGTCAAACGGTGGTAGGCGCCGTAGCTCATCGTGTACGTGCCACCGCGCGAGTCCACCGCGGAGGTCAGGTTGCCTTCGGTGTCGTAGCTGTAGGCGATGTTGCTCGTGGGGGACCCGCCGCCGGTTGCTCCGAAGGAGACCGAAGCGAGGCCGTAGAAGGGGTTGTATGTGTAGCTGGTGGTCTGGCCTTTGGGGTCGGTCACGCTCTGAAGGCGGCCTTCGTCGTCATAGCCGTAGCTGGTGGTGTGCCCCAGCGCGTCCGTCCAGGAGGCGAGCTCGTTGAGCGTGTTGTAGGTCGCGGTCTGGGTGTGGCCGCGAGGGTCGGTGATACTTGCCAGGTTGCCGTCAGCGTCGTAGGTGTAGCTGGTTTTCTCGCTGGCGGGGTCTGTTTCGCTGGTGAGCTCGTTGTCCTGGTCGTAGCTGTATTCGGTCGTTTGGCCTGCGGGGTTGGTGATGCTTGTGGGTAGGTCGACGCCGTTGTAGGCGATGTGGGTTTCGTGGCCGAGCGGGTCGGTGCTCTTGACCTCGCGGCCGTCTTCGTAGGTGAAATGGCTGGTGTTGCCCTCCGGGTCGGTCGCGGAGGTCAGCTCACCTTCGCTGTCGTAGCCGAATGTGCTCTGGTGCCCCATCGGATCCGTGACCGAGGTCAGGTTGCCGTGGGTGTCGTAGACGTATTTGGCTGTCTGCCCCTGCGGGTCGGTTTCGCTTGTCGGCTCGGAGAAGGCGTTGTAGGTGAGACTGGTGCTCAGCGGCGTCTGCGAGGGCGCTTCATGCGTGATCGAGGTGGTGTCGCCCTGTTCGTCGTAGGTGAGCTTGGTCGTCGCGCTCGAGCTTTCTGCACCGTCACCCCCAGTCGTTGCCGTTTCGGCGATCTTGGTGATGTTGCCGGCAGCGTTTCGCTGATAGCGAGTGTCCCCTTCTTGGGATAGGGCGCTATCCAGACTTACTTCTCTCACCGGTGCGCCCATGGGGGCACCATCGGTTTCGCCGCCTTCTCCAAGGCCTCCAGGGCCACCGCTGAACGTCACCGTCCGTTCTACGCCCGCAGGTGTATTCACGACTGTGCCAAAGTCGAAGTGGCACGCGTACGCCGGACTCCCGCCACCCTCGACAGGAAGAGGGCGGCAATAGGTTTCGATATAGGAGAAGTGGAAGGTGCCCACCCCACCTACCGTCTGTTGTGCGACCTTGCCATGTATGTAGGTGTTGGAGATCAGCGTGTGTCCGCCCGCATCGATGACGCTCGTCATGCCTTCCGGGCCATACGCGTAACGGGTGACGCGCCCGAGCGGGTCGGTGACCTTGACGAGGTAGCCGGCGCTGTTGTATTCGTATTTGACAACTTGGCCGGAGTTGTCGACCGCTTGGGTGATGCGGTTGTAGCCGTCGTAGCTGAGATCGATCCAATGCCCGTGGGGGGTGCGGATCTGCGTGATTGGGCCGTCGATGCCGCCTTCGCGTGCGAGCGTGACGCGGTTGCCGTCGCGGTCTTCGATCCACTGCAGCGGCGCGTAGACGCCGAAGCCGAACTTCGTGCCGTCACGCCTCCTCAGAACCCAGTCGGAGTGGGCCGCATCCCAGTGCATGGTGGCCCCCTCCCATTCCCCCGGCGTTTCGACGGTCTTGTATTCGGCTTCGGCGTAGCCGCTGCCCGCCGAGGTCCTTACGAGCTTGACCTTGCCTCCGTCGGGCAGCGCGAGATACGCGGTTTTGTAGTTTTCATCCGACCAGAGATGCAGGTCAAACGAGCTGGCGGTTCCAACCCCAAAACTGTAGGAGTTACTGTCACCTGGGCGATAGGTGCGGGTCAGCGAGACCGGCATCATCGAGTCCGGTACGTCCAGATCTGTGTGCTGATAGACGAACAATCCGGTGGCGAGATCCACCGGATCACCGGCGTTCTTGCTCGCACCGTTCAGCGGTCCGCCGGGTGGTTCGCCAGTCCCCGAGATCATCGCGCCGGTGAATTCCCAGACACGTACGTCGGGGTCGGGGATCACCTGCTTGCCGTTGGCGCTGACGCTGCCCTTGCCGTAGACGTACCAGCCCTTGTCGCTGGGGTCGTAGTTCCAGAAGTCCACCCTTTGCCCCGGTGGCAGGTGCCCCCAGTTGGGGTAGATGATCCGCGCGCCCCTGTTCAGGTACGCTCGGCCCGGCTGCACCGTGAAGTACGTCGGGATGCCGCTGATGAAAGGCGGCAGCGGGAACGGGGGACGGTCAAGCGGGACCGCTGTCAAGTTCAGTTTGTGCACGATCGCGCCAGAGGCGCCGCGCACGACGGTGCCGGCCGGCAGACGGACTTCGAGACCCGGGATCTTGGGATTGGTGATCGTCGTTTCATGCTTGAGCGGCGACTGGATCCTCGTGCTGCCGGCGGGGTCCAGCGGCGTCATCCAGATCGTGTACCCAAGCGGCGTCGTCTTGTCGTTCGTGAGTTCCACGCCAACGGTGAACTGCCCGTAGCGCTCGCCGCCGCGGTCGGCGGCTTCACCGTCGATGATCAGCACCTGGTGGCCAGCTGGGAGCCCGGTGAGCAGGAAGCGTCCCGTGCGGTCGGTCCTCGTCGTCCGGTTCGTGCCCTGTAGCGTGAGCTCGACGTTCGCCAGCGGCAACCCGTTGGTGATGAGCGCCTGTCCGCTGAGCGCCGTCGTGCGGGCGCCTCGCCGCTCGAGCGCGGGCAGACTTGTCCACGGCGATGGCGCCCGGCCGCTAACCCAGTCATCGTCGCGGCGGTTGGCCGCGGTCGGATCCCACGCCGCCGGCTGGCGCGGCCTGTAGTCACGTATCGCAGCCTGTACCCCCGTGGCGGAGGTCCGCGCGAGCGTACGGCCCGCAACCCCCGCCCGGCCCGCCGACGGCTTCGCCGTCGCCTCGTTCGCCGACGGCTTCGCGGTTGCCTCGCCGGCGAGCAACGGTGGCTCGTGCGCGACGCCGCCCAGACGGCGGAGGTCGGGGGCGAAGTCGCCTCCGCTGCTCGCCGATTCCCCACTGACGGTGACGGTCACCAGACCGGTGCCCGCACCCGAGGGGACAGTTACGATCAGGTCGGTCGCGCTGGCTTCGCTCACGGTCGCGCTGGTGCCGTCGAAGGTCACGGTGTCGTCGGCGGGATCGGGGTTGAACCCGGTGCCGGTGATGTCGACCGTGGTGCCGGCGGGTGCGTGTTCGGGTCTCAGCGCGAGTACCGCGACAGTGCTCTGGCTGTAGCGTTCGATCGAGAGGAGGTTCCCGTCGGGATCCCACTGGTAGACCGCCGCGCCTTTGCTCGGGTCATCGACGATCGACAGTCGCCCGGCCTTGTCGTAGAGGTAGCGGATTCCCGACCCGGCACTCGCGGCGATCGGCGGCGAGACGGGTGAGGTCTCGCTCAGCGAACCTTCGCTGTTGCTCGCTGTGACCGTCACCCGCAGCGTGCTGGAAATCATCGCTTCAGTGGGCGTGTAGCCCCGGACGTTTGCGCCGGTGATGTTCGTGCATTCCGCGCCGGAGGAGTTGCAGCGCTGCCACTGGTAGCCGTAGGAGATCGGCAGCGCGCCGCTCCATTCCCCGGGGTCGGCCTCTTGCGTGCCACCCGCGTGCGGACTCCCGCCGACCGCGGGCAGGGAGATGTTCGCGAGCGTGTCCGCGGCGATCACCGCGCTCACCGGCGAGGACGCATAGTTGCCTCCTGCACCGTTGCTGGCGGTGACGAGGACCCGCACGGTGCTGGCAACGTCCCCGGTGGCAAGCGTGTAGGTGGAGCCGCTCGCGCCTTCGATGTTCGCGCAGCTTTCCCCGGCGGTGTTGCAGCGTTGCCACTGGTAGGCATAGGTGATGGGAGCCGGGCCAGACCATGTGCCGGTGGTCGCGCTCAGCGTTCGTCCGGCGATCGTGACACCTGAGACTGCAGGGGCGGCCGTCGAAGACGGCGGCGTGTTCCTGACTTCGACCGCGACCGTGGGGGTGGTGTACGTGTTCCCGGCGTTGTCGAGGATCACAGCGCGCACCTTGTATTCGCCGTCTTCCATGCCGCTGGTATCGACGGTGCACCCGTATATGTCCCCGAACACCGGCAGCGTCTGCGCCAGACAGGGTTCGGTCCACGTTTCGCTGCCAGCCGGCGCGAGCTGCAATGTCCAGCTCGCGACTCCCGACCCGCTGTCTTCGGCATGACCCTGCACTTCGTAGCTGCCGCTGACACTCGACGCCAGCGAACTCATCGCCCCCGTCGGTGCGGTGTTGTCGATTATCGTCGTGACCGCCGCGGTCGTCCTGGTGTGCCCTTCGTCGCCGGTGATCACCGCACGCAACTGGTACTCGCCGTCAGCCAGCGTACTCGAGTCAAATGCGCAGCCGTAGGTTGAGCCACTCACCGGCGCGCTCTGCACAGCGCAGGCGCTGCTCCACGAGGTCCCTCCCGCCGGTGCGATCTGAAGCGCCCAGCTTTCGACCCCCGGACCGGTCGCGGTCGCGGCCCCTTCTACCTCAACCGTTTTCGAGATCGGCGACGGCACCACGGTAAGGGACCCTCCGAGCGCCGCGTTATCGATCTGCAGACCCACGGTCGATGTCAGATATGTGTTCCCTGCCTGGTCGCCGATCAACGCGCGCAGCCGATAGGACCCATCGCTCCAGTGCGCTGTTTCCACGACGCACCCGTAATCGTCGCCACTCAAAGGCGTGGTCTGTGCCGCACACGCGCTCGCCCATTCGCTGGACCCTTCCGGTGCGATTTGAAGCTGCCACCAAGCGACACCCGACCCGCTGTCACTCGCGGTCCCCATCACCATCGGGAAGCCACCCGTCGCGCCCGACGCAGGCGCTGTGAGCGATCCCGTCGGAGGGGTGTTATCCACAAACGCAGTTACCGTGTTCGTCGTCAGCGTTTCAGTCGGAGAGCCACCGTTCAGTTTCGCGCGCAGCTGGTAGCTCCCGTCGGGGTAGGAACCTGACGCGGTTTCCCATGAGCATTCAAATTCGCCGGCCAGACCGGGGGTCAGCGAACCGCACAGCGTCTCCCAGGTGCCGCCTTCGGGTGCGACTTCGACGCTCGAGCCCGCGAACGGGCCACTGATGCCGCCTTCGCCGGAGCCGCTCACCTTCACCGTCCCCGACACATACGATGGCAGCGTCCCCAGCGATCCCGAGAGGCTGTGCGGAACCCATACCACGGTCGCGGATTTTGTGATCTGGACGCCCGCGAGTTCGGTGCCCTCGAGGATCGTGAACGTTCCGTCCTTGAACAAGATCGTCCCGCCTTCGGCGGTCCACGATCCGTCCGCGGCCTGCCCCGGGATGCCGCCGTCCTCGAACATCAATTCGCCTTCGCGCGCGAGCACGCGCCCATCGTTGACGAAGTTCACCTTGACTTCGGTTTCTTCGCTGCCGGCAATCTTCTCAAACGTCCCCGTGTTCACGATCGACGGCGCCGCGCCCGATTCCGCGTAGAAGCCATCCCACCCTTCGCTCGTGTTCGTCTCGAACGTCCCCGTGTTCTCGATTCGCGCGCCGTCGGACATGGACAGCCAGTCATGCAGGAGGGTTGCCGTGCCTTCGTTGATGAACTGGCGTCCGTCAAGCGAACCTACCTCTTTGAATGTTGCTGTCGCTCCCGGCAGAATGACCGTGGAGCCTGACCCCGACATCGTGCCACCCGTCCACGACAGCGACCCAGACACATCGAGCGTCCCAGTGCCTTCCAGGCTACCCCCGGTCTGCGTCATGCTACCTACCGTAGTCGCATCTTCGCTGGCGCTCAACGCGCCAGAGGTGAAATCCAATGACGCGTAGCGTGCATGCACCCCATCTACGCTCATCGTCGCCCCGCCCAGGTGAATAGCACCGGACAGCGTGTCGCCATGCAACGCGTAGGAGCCCGCTAGAAATTCGATCGAGCCCCCTTCCGAGGCGAACCATTCGTCGTCGTCGCCGGACCCGCCCCCGCGGAATTCGAGCCGCCCCGCACGCGACTCGACACTCCCTTCGTTTTCGAAACCCACCCGGACTTCGGTTTCTTCGCTGCCCGCCACCTTCTCAAACGTACCCGCATTCAAAATCGAAGGCGCCGCACCCGACTCGGCATAGAAGCCGTCCCACCCTTCGCTCGTGTTCGTCTCGAATGTCCCCGTGTTCCTGATCTGCGCACCTTCGGACATATACAGCCAGCCACGATTCTCCAGTGTGGTCATCCCTTCGTTGACCAGCTGGCGCCCGGCGAGCGTTACACCACCTTTCACCGTGCCCGACGCGCCAGACAGCACCACGGTCGCACCCGACCCCGACATCGTGCCACCCGTCCACGACAGCGAGCCAGACACATCGAGCGTCCCACCACCGTCGACGCTGCCACCGGTCTGCGTGAAGTCGGTCGCGATCAGCCAGCCACCAGCGACGCTCAGCGCGCCGCTGCTGACCTGAAGCGCCAGGTCGCTGCCGTGCGCTTCTTCGGCGGTGATGCTCGCTCCGGTGAGATCGATCGCGCCGGAGAGCGTGTCGCCATGCAACGCATAGGAGCCCGCGATGAATCGAATCGAGCCACCACCAGACGCGGACCAATCCCCGTCCGCGCCGGACCCACCCCCACGAAATTCGAGCCTTCCCGCGAGCGACTCCACACTCCCTTCGTTTTCGAAGCCCACCTGGACTTCGGTTTCTTCACCTCCGGCGACCTTCTCAAACGTCCCCGTGTTCACGATCGACGGCGCCGCGCCCGATTCCGCGTAGAAGCCGTCCCACCCTTCGCTCGTGTTCGTCTCGAACGTCCCCGCGTTCCTGATCTGCGCACCTTCGGACATGTGCAGCCAGCCACGATTCTCCAGCGTGGTCGTGCCTTCGTTGACCAGCTGGCGCCCGGCGAGCGTGACGCCGGCCGTCAGCGTGCCCGACGCGCCGGACAGCACCACGGTCGCGCCCGACCCCGACATCGTGCCACCAGTCCACGACAGTGAGCCGGATACCGTGAGGCGCCCGGCGCCTGCGAGAATGCCACCGCTGATCGAGAGAGCGCTGACGCTCGAAGTATTGGAGGCGCTTACGAGTTCCAGCGACCCGCTCGAGATGACCAGCGCGCCTTCGTCGAGCAGCGCACCGACTTGGTTGGTGGCGCCATCGACATCGATACTCACGCCTGCTTCCACGCAGGCGATGTCGCTGGAGTCGGGCACGCTGCCGGTGGACCAGTCACCGGATGTTCGCCATTCCCCTCCCGCGTTTGGCCCCGTCCAGGTGTCCGTGCAAGACGATTCGGCAACCACCGCGCTCGCCCCGGAGGTGCTGGCTGCCGAGCCCACGGGGTTGGTGGCAGTCACCGTGACCCGCAGCGTGCTCCCGATCTCACCCCCAGCCGGGGAGAACGTCGCGCTTGTCGCACCGGAGATATCCGCGCAGCTTGCGCCGGCGCTGTTACAGGCCTGCCACTGGTAGGCATAGGAAAGCGGCGGAGTTCCCGCCCACGCTCCGGTGCTCGCCGTCAGTTTCCTTCCCACCCACGTCGTCCCGGAGATGACGGGGGCGCTCGCTTCCGAGGGCTCGATGTTGTCGACCGTTGCGCTCGCCGTTGCCGTCGTATAGCTGTTTCCGGCGTTGTCAGTAACCACCGCGCGCAACTGGTAGGCGCCGTTGGTGCGGGAGAACGCTTCGACGGTGCACCGGTACGTACTCCCGCTGACCGGGGTGCTCTGTGCCGCGCACGCGTTGGTCCACGACGAGGAGCCTTCAGCGGCGATCTGCAGCTGCCAGGAGGCCACACCCGACCCGCTGTCGCTTGCGGTCCCGGACACACTGCTGGGACCGTGCAGTTCGCCCGGCGTGGACACCGACCCCGTCGGCGGCGTGTTGTCGACCACGGTGGCAATCGGCGCGGTGGGAGCCGCGTCCGGTGGATGTTCGCTGTCGGATAGCTGCGCACGCAGCTGGTAGTGCCCGTCGGGATAGCCGCCGCTCGCCGTGTTCCATTCGCAGCTGAAGCTCCCGTCGAGCCCCGGTGTCAGCGGCCCACAGAGCGCTTTCCATTCGCTGGTGCCAGCCGGGGCCACTTCGATACCGGCGGCGGAGAAGCCCGAGCCGACGCTTTCGCCCGTCCCCGAGATCGTGACCGTGCCGGATGCGTAGGGTTGCGGGCTGAGCGACCCTCGTGGCGGCCCCGAAACCGGCTCCCGCGTGACGGTCGCACCTTCGACGCGCACATCGCTCAAATCCACCAATTCGGCGATCAGGAATTCCCCGCCGCTCAGCACGATCGCACCGGAGCCTTCGGTCTTCCACGAGCCCACCGCGACGTCACTCGCGATCCCACCCGCACGGAAATCGAGCTCTCCGCTCTGCGCCACCACGCCACCGTTGTTGTCGAAGCCAACCCTGACGTTGATCGTATCTCCGCCGGCGTCCGTCTGAAACGTACCCGTATTGATCACGCTCGACGCGGCGCCGCCCGCGGCTTCAAAGGTGGAGCCGCCGTAACCGTAGCCACATCCGGGGTCATATGAGTCGGCGTTGAACGTACCCGTGTTTTGCAGCTGCGCGCCACCCTTCATCGCGATCGCGCCGTCAGCGGCCCCGCCACTGGCGCCGAGCGTGAGCGCACCGTGATTGACGAGCGTAACCCCTTCGAGCAGCAGGCTGGAGCAGTAGCCGTCATTCACCGCCGCGGTCCCTTCGGACCCCACCACGAGTTGCCCCGACCCGTCGATCGTCGGAGTGCCACTCGTCGAGAACGATTCCGACGCTTCCAGATGCCCACCGACGCTCAACGTGCCGCCACTCAAGGTCAACCCGGCGAGCGCGGTCGTGGACCCTTCCGGAATTGTCAACGTGCCCCCGCTCAGACTGACGTGCGAGCCGGCTCCCAGCAGGCTCGTCGCCGTAACGCCGCCGCCGGCAACCTTGATGCTCCCCAGCCCCGACCACGTGTTTTCCGTGAACGCGAACGAGCCACCGGCGAGCGTGAGTGTCGCGCCGGAAGCTGCCGACCACGTGCCGCCGGTGCCGCCACCGCCATCGTGGAACGCAAGCGAGCTCGAGCCCGTCCCGGACACGGTGCCGTCGTTGGTGAAACCCACCCAGACGTTGATCGCGGATCCTTCCGCGGCGCTCTGAAAGGTCCCGGTGTTCGTGATATTCGCAGCAGCACCGGCGTTTTCGAACGAGGTGCCGCCGTAGCCGTACCCGCACGCGGGGTCCCAGGAGTCGGCGTCAAACGTGCCCGAGTTCTTGAATTCCGCGCCGTCCTTCATCGCGATCGAGCCATCAGGCGCGCCACCGCTCGCGCCATCCATCAGCGTCCCATGGTTGATGAACGTGACGTCTTCCAGCAACAGGCTCGAGCAGTAGGCGCCGTTCACCGCACCCGTCACGCCAGAACCCACAACGAGTTCCCCCGGCCCGCTGACCCTCGGCGTGCCACTCGTCGAGAACGACCCGACACGTCAAGCGACCCGGCGACGCTCAACGCCCCACCACTCAATGTCAACCCAGCCACATCTGAGGGTTCCACCGCTTCCTCCACCGCCAGCGATCCGCCCGAAACCACCAGGCTCCCCTGATCTTCGAGCACCCCGGTCTCGTTGGTGCCAGCCGTAACGTGGACGGTCACCCCAGAGCCGATGCACGCCACGTCGGCCGACCCCGGCACGCTGCTTGTGGACCAGTTTCCGGCCGACCCCCACAAGCCGTCACCCGCGCCGCCGGTCCAGGTATCCGTGCAGCTCGCGGCAGACGCGCCACCGGGCGACGCGAGGGCGACGGCCCAAAGCGCCACGAGCAACAGGAGGCCCACGCGGATACGCCATCGCCCAACCATCTGGCTGCTCCCCATCGAGGTCACTCCCGCGCTCGGCTGGTCCGGATTTGGAGCGCCGGAACATGGTCCTACGCTCGAATGGGGGCTACCCTACCAAGGAGGCGGCGAATGTCAACATCTTATATATAAGATGCCCGCACTTTGCGGGAGGGCACGCATCCAAATTCCGCCAGGGGAACAGTCTACGACGCGACCGCAACCGCCGTGTCAACCGCCGCCGCGATCTCGCGGTGGCCGGCACCCGCGGGGGGCGCCATGACGCCGTTGAGGTGCGCGTAGCGGCAGGCGCCGGTGCGGTTGTTGACGCCGAGCTTGCGATAGACGTTGGAGAGGTGAAACTTCACCGTCTGACGCGTGATCCACAGCTGCTGGGCGATCTCGCGGTTGGCGGCGCCGGCCGCCACCAGCCGTAGGATCGAGAGCTCCCGCGGAGTCAGCGACAGGTGCTCGCTGGACAGCGGCGCAGGCATCTCGCCGAGCGCCTCGACAGCAGCCGGCGAGTGGACGATGTGGCCCTTCAGCGCCGCCTCCAACACGGTCGCCAGCGCCTGCGGGTGGATGTCCTTCAAGATCGCGCTGCTCGCGCCGGCCTCAAACGCGCGCGCCAGTCGCTCCCCGTCCATCCGCATCGCCAGCAGCACCACGGCGATCCGCGGGTCGGCCTCGCCGATGGCGCGCACCAACTCGATCGTCTGCTCGGTGGACTCGGTCTCGTCGACCAGCACCACCTCCGCGCCCGCCTCCCTGATGCGGGCGGGGTGGGCGCGGCGCGGGTCGAGGTACCCCAGCAGCCGAAACGCCTGGCCGTCGCACATCCCGGCGCGAATCGCGCCCACCAGCATCGGGTTGTCGGTCACCACCACCAGGCGCTTCATGAGCGCACCGCCCCGTTGCCGGACAGGGTCGCCACGTGGGCGCCGTTGGCCGACGGGGTCGCCACGGGTGGGTCACCGGCGGACGGGGCCGCCCCGGGGGCGCCGTCCGCGGAGGGGGCGACCGCGGCGAAGGGCGGCCAGCCGAACGGCGGCACGCCGCGGCCGGCGATCGCCTTCAGCGCCCGCCGCGACCCCTCGCGACGAGCGGGCGCGTCGGGACTGGTGGCCTTGGCGGTGGCGGCGCGAACCACGTGGCCCACACCGATCGCCGAGAGGTACAGGCCGCGGTGGGCGCGGCCGAAGTGCTTGTGCGCATACTGCCGGCGCGAGTACGCGTCCTGGGCGATCATCCGCGGCACCACCCCAGCTTTGCCGGCGTGGTGGACGATCGTCATCTGCGGCAAATGGCGCACCTCCCAGCCGGCGCGCTTGATCCGCAGGCAGAGGTCGGGCTCCTCCGACTGCAAGAAGAAGCGCTCGTCCAACAGGCCTGCGCCCAACAGCGCTTCGCGGCGCGCGATCATGAACGAGCCGGAGGTCCAGTCGCACTCCGCCTCCCGCTCGTAGGAGTCGCGGTCGAGCACCCGTTCGCCCGACCACGCGGGGTGAATCGGCCAGCGCTCGGAATACAGCGCCTCACCCAACGATCTGCTGGCGCTGGGGAAGCGGCGGATCGTGCGTAGCAGCCGCCCGTCGCCGTTGACCTGGCGCACACCCGCCAAACCCACCCGCGGCCGCGCGTCCATCAGCGCCACCAGCTCGCCAAACGTGCCCTCGATCACTTCGGTGTCGGGGTTCAGCAGCAACATGTAGCGCGCGTCGGCGTGTTCCAGCCCACGGTTGTTGCCATGTGCGAAGCCGCGGTTGATCGAAGTGACCACCGACGCTTCGGGAAAGCGCGACTCCACCAGCTCGCGGGTGCCGTCGGTGGAGGAGTTGTCGACCACGATCACCTGCAGCGTGGCCGTGCCGGCGTGGTCGAACACCGTCGTCAAACACGGCTCCAACCAGCGCGCCTCGTTGGTGGAAATCACCACGATTGCCAGATCGGCCGTGCCGCGGCTGGTTAGGCGCTGGGAGTGGTCGGACATCTGGTCAGCTGTTGGGGGTCACAAAAAGGCTGCTCCCCCCATGTAACGACCGTGCCCGACGGGTTCTTGCGAGGCCGGCGCCGGCTCAGGGCCTGTAACGGAACGGCAGCTGGTCGACGATCTCGCTCAGCCGCGGTGCGGTGGCGTCACGCTGGGAGGGCACCAGCTCGGCGACCGGCAGCGGCCACTCGATGCCCACCTCGGGGTCGTTGTAGGCGATCCCGCGCTCGGCGTCGTCGGCGTAGTAGTTGCTCTGCTTGTACAGCACGTCCGCCACCTCGCTCAGCACGCAGAAGCCGTGCGCAAACCCGATCGGGGCGTAGAGGACGTGCATGTTCTCCTCGGTCAGTTCAAAGCCCTCCCACTGCCCGAACGTGGGCGAATCGGGGCGCACGTCCACCAGCACGTCGTAGATCGCGCCGCGGCCGGCGCGCACCAGCTTGGCCGCACCCTGGCCGATCTGGAAGTGCATACCGCGCACGATCCCGTGGCGCGAGCGGGAGTGGTTGTCCTGCACCATCTCCTCGGCAATCCCCAGCTCGCCGAGCAGCGAGCGGCGGTAGGTCTCAACGAAGAAGCCGCGCTCGTCGCCCAGCACCTTGGGGGCGATCAGGATCGGGCCGTCCAGGCGAGTGTCGAGTCGTTGCATGCGGGTGTCCTCCGGTCGCGTGGGGGTGTCGGGTGTGTGGTTGGCGCGTCGAAATTGTGCACGTAACGACGCGTGCGAGACGCGCCGGCGCCGCAGAGGCTATGCGCTGGTTACGCCGGCCGCGCTGGCGAGGCCGGCCTGCGCCATGTAGTCGAGCAGCGCCTCGCGCCAGGGGCGCAGCGGCGTGAGGCCGAGAGCTTCTGCGCGCGGCCGCGCCAGCACGCCGTTGAGCGGGCGGTCCACGCCACCGGGCGGGATCTCGGTGGCGGCCGGCTCCACCGGCACGTCGATCCCCGCCGCCTCCATGATGGCGAGAGTGAACTCGTGCCACGAGCAGGCACCGGTGGCGGTGAGGTGGAGCACGCCGGCGGCGTCCGCGTCTACGGCCTCGAGGATCGCGGCGGCCAGATCGGCGGTGAAGGTGGGCTGCAGCAACTGGTCGGCGACCATCCGCAGTGCGCCTTGCTCGCGGGCACGGGCAATCATCCGCTGGACGAAGTTGCCGCCCTTGCTGGCGCTGCCGTGCAGCCCGTACAGCCCGGCGGTGCGCACCACCAGCGCACCCTCGCCGTATGCCAGCGCGGCGTGCTCGCCGGCCAGCTTGGTGAGCGCGTAGATCGAGCGCGGCGCCGGCAGCTCGTGCTCGGCGTAGGGCTCGGGGCGGCGGCCGTCGAACACGTAGTTGGTGGAGAGGTGCACCAGCCGCGCGCCGCGCTGTGCCAAGTCGCGCACGGCACGCACGTTGGTCGCCCACGCGGCGTCGGGCTCGCGCTCGCACACGTCCACGTTGTGAAACGCCGCGCAGTTGAACACCACGTCGGGCTGCGCCTCCGCGAAGGCGCGATCGAGCGCCGCGGGGTCGGTGATGTCGAGCTGCGCGTGCGAGTACACGCGCGCCCGCTCGCCCAGCAGCGCGCTCAGGTCGCTGGCCAGCTGGCCGCCACCGCCGGTGACCAGCGCTTTCAAAGGACCTCGGCGAAAGCGTCCAACACCGGCTTGACCTCGTGCAGCAGCTCCAGCCAGCGGATGTTGTAACAGCGCGGGTCGGTGAGGCTGGCGGGGTTGTCGCGCTCGATCCGCGCCAACAGGTCGCTCACCGCGTCCAGCACCGAGTGCCGGGGGATGAACCCCAGCGTGGTGGACAGCTTGGCGTTGGCGCACTCGTAGTCGCGCGTCAGTTTCGGCGCCGACACCTCTTCCAGCTGCACCGGGCGGCCGGTGAGCTGCACCGAGCCGGCGACGATCATCGCCAGCTCGCGGATCTGGTAGTTGGAGTGCACCACGTTGAAAATCTCGCCGTGCACCTTCTCCGCGGGCGCCTCGTAGGCGGCGATCATCGCCTCGGCGCAGTCGCGGATGTCCACCAGCGGCCGCCACATCCAGCCGCCGCCGTGCAGCTTCAGCGCGCCGCCCAGCAGCGCGTCCTTGACGAACGTGTTCACCACCAGGTCAAACCGCATACGCGGGCTCCACCCATACACCGTGCCGTTGCGCAAGATCACCGGGCACAGCCCGTCGAACGCCAGCTCGATCAGCTTTTCCTCGCCGTAGCGCTTGGAGGTGGCGTAGGCCGCGCGCGGCTCGATCGCCGCGTTCTCGGCGTGCATGCCCGGCGGCAAGCCGTCGTACAACGAGCAGGAGGAGGCGAACACGTAACGCTCGATCCCGCGCTCCAAACAGGCGCGCGCCAGCGTCTCGGTGGCGATCGCGTTCATCTGCCAGTTGGCCTCGGGGTTGAACTCCGCCGTCGGGTCGTTGCTGAGGCCCGACAGGTTGATCACGCCGTCGACCCCGTCCAGCGCGCTGGCGGGGACGTCGCGCACGTCGGCTACCACCAGCTCGACCTGCTCGCGCACGCTCGCCAGCGACTCCTCGCCGAAGAACAGCCGGTCGAGCACGCGCACGCGGTAGCCGCGGTGCAGCAGCTTCGGCACCAGCACGCTGCCGATGTACCCGGCGCCGCCGGCCACGAGGATCGTCTGGTCGGGGTTGGGGGCGGCGGGCGACAGGCCGTTGCTGCGCTCGCCGGTGGCGGTTACGAAGGGATTGGATCCGTTTTCACTCATTTGCTCGCAGGTGTCGGTGTGGGCTGGGAGATCGAGAGGGCGTTGGTTGTTCACCCATTTGCCGACAAAACGGGGTCGGACGCCGCCTTCTTGCGCGCCGCGCCCGGCGCGGCCTGCTGCGGCGCGCCCCAGGCTGCCTGTGGCGTACCCGACGCGGCCTGCTGCGTACCCGACGCGGCCTGCTCGTAGGCGCCGAGCAGCCGCCGGCCCGCCGCGGCCCACTGCAGCTCGGGCGCCACGCGCAGGCACGCCTCGCGCAGCTGTGCCAGCCGGTCGGGGTGCTCGTGCAGCTGCGTCAGCTGGCGGGCGAGCGTGTCGACGTCGCCGACGCGGTGCAAAAGCGCGTTGTCCTCGACGTTCACCGCGTCGCACACCTCCGACACCAGCGGCACGCAACCGCTGGCGAGCGCCTCCATGCTCACCAGCGGTGAGCCCTCCTCGATCGTGGGGAGCATCAGCACGTCGCTTGAGCGCATCAGCTCGGGCACGTCGTCGCGGTGGCCGAGCACCTGCACGCTCGGGTGCGCCAGCAGGTCGGCCAGCCGCGCTTCGTAGTCGGGCAGGAACGCGCCGGCGATGCGAAACGTGCCGGTTTTACTGGCCGGCGAGCGCAGCCACGCCTCCAGCGCGAAATGCACGCCCTTGCGCACCGCGCACACCCCCACGAATAGCGCCTGCAACCCCTCACCCGGCAGGCGCTCGCGCGGGGCGGGCGCCGGGTGGTAGGTGGCGTCGTCGTACCCGTACGCGTGGCGCAACAGCCGCTCGGGCGGGAAGCCCTCGTCGCGGAACGTTTTGGCGACGAACTCTGACGGGCACAGCAGGTAGTCGCCCAGCTTGTATTCCTCTTCCTCCTGCCTCAACTTGGCGGCGTTGTAGGCGTGCTCCTGGTTGGCGGGCAGCATCACGCCGAGCCGCTCGCACTCCCGCGCGACCGACTCCATCGCGTAGCGCGTGTGCGCGTTGGGGCGCTCCACCACCGTGGGGATGCCCAGGCGCTTGGCCGTGCGCAGCGTCCGCAGTCCCGCCAGCGGCCAGGTGTGGACGACGTCGATGCGATCGCTCAGCCCCGGCAGCGCGCGCGCCACGACGCGGTCGTGGTAGGCAAGCGCGCGCAGCGTGCCCACCACCCGGTAGGGGACGCGCCAGCGGCCACGCGCCAGCGTGGTGCGCGTCTTCACGGCAGCCGGCAGCGGGCGGCTGATCGAGCCGGCGTAGACGGTCACATCGCCGCCGGCCTGCGCCACCGCGGCGGCCTCCCACCAGGCGGTGGTGCAGATGCGGGCAGCGCCGATCCGGTGGGGAAAGCTGTGCAATACCCGGACGGCCACGGCACCTCACACAACGAGCGTGGCCGACGCGATCTTGCGTGTCAAAACCCGCGCTTGGCCGCCAAATACGGCAGCAGCACCAGCTCGGCCAAGCCGGGGAACGGATCGTCGCGGGTGAACACCGCCTCGACGTCGGCGGTGCGCAGCGAGCGCAGATAGGCGCGCAGGTCGAGTTCGCCGTGCAGCAGCTGAACCGCGGCGGTGGGCAGGTCGGTGGCCAGCCGCAGCCAGTGCACGCCGGGCGTGGCGTGCAGGCCATCGGGCGCGGTCCGTGGGCCGTTGGGCGCGGCGCCCGAGCCGTCGGTGGCCGACCGCGACAGCTGCTCGGCGTACAGCAAATAAGGGAAGTCGACGCCGGCGCGCTGGGCGAGACTGTGGTAGCCCCACGTGCGGGCGTTGACGTCGAGCAGCTTGGTGGCACCGTCGCGCACGTCGTGCTTGTACTCCATCTCCACCAGCCCGTGGTAGTCGATGTGGCGCAGGAAGCGCTCCGAGCACTCCGCCAGCTGGGGGTGATCGATCGTCTGCACGAACGTGCTGGCACGGCCGAACAGCGGCGGGTGCTGGCGCAGGCGGCGCACCGTCATGCTGGCGGTGGAGCGCCCGTCGGCGAACAGCGCGCAGTAGGCCAGTTGCACCTCACCGCCGCCGGGGATCAGCTCCTGCACAATCACCTCCTCGGCGCCCACCAGCGCGGCCGCCGCGCGCACACGGTCGGCCAGCTCCGCGCGCGTGTCGGCGCGCCACGCCTTCTCACCGGTGGCGTACAGGAAGCGCTCCTTGATGGCGGGCTTGATCGCGAACGGCGGCTCGCCGTCGACCGCATCGAGATCCTCGGCGCCCGCCACCCGCCAGCTGCGCGGGGTGGGGATCTGAAGCTGTGCGGCCAGCTCGTAGGTTTTGCGCTTGTCCCACGCCCACTGCACCACCTCCCACGGGGGCGTGGGGATCCGAAACCGCGTGCACAGCCGCTCGCGGTGGCGCGCCAGCGCGGCCACGGTCTCCTCGCGGGTGGGGAACACCACCCAACCGTCCAGCTCGTACCGCTCGCCGAGGTCCAGCAGGGTGGCCACGGTGGCCTCCTCGTCGCGCAGCTCGGGGACCCGCACCGCGGCGGTGGCGAAGCGCGAGCGGCGACTGATGGAGCGCTCGTCGTCCACCACCAGCACGTCCACGCCGCGGCGGCCGAGGCTGCGGACGATCCCCAGGCCCTGGTAGTCGCCGCCGATCACCACCGCGCCGGGGGCGCCGCCCCGCTTAGCGAGCGCCCGCACGGCTCCGCGCGATCGCGCGCGCCACCGAGGTGCCGCCATACCAGCTGCCCGACACGAACCGGCAGATCGGGCCGAAGCTCCACGCCGCCGGGGCGCCGACGAAGTGCAGGCCGGGCACCGAGCTCTCCATGCCGCGCGCCAGCACGGGGTAGCCGTCGACGCGCCGGATGTTGGCGATCATCCGCTCGTCGAGGAACGGGTAGCGCGCCACGTCGACCTTGTAGCCGGTGCCGAACATCAGGTGATCGACCTCGCGACTGCTGCCGTCCGAGAGGGTGAGCGTGAGCGCCCCGCCGGTGTCGTCGGCGCCGACGACACCGGCTCCGGTGGTGAGCTGGATCGGGTCGAGGCGAACTTTGACGAAGTGCGAGCACGCCGGGCGGATCGAGCGGGCGGCGATTCGGTTTTGCAGTTCACGCGGGAGGCGGCGGAAGAGCAGGTCGGGCCGCTCTACCAGCCGGCTGTACCACAGCGGACCGACGTCGGTGGGCGCGTACACAACCGGTCCGAGCCGCCCGATCGTCTTCTTCACGCCGTGGCCGCGCAGCCACACCACCGCGGGCTTGCGCACCAGCACCTCCACGTGCGCGGCGCCACGCTCGTGCATCAGCACGGCCGACTCGAACGCGCTCTGGCCGCCACCCACAACGGCCACCCGCTTGCCGGCGAACACGCTGAGGTCGCGATGGCGGGCGGTGTGGGAGACCCGCTCGCTGGGGAGGTGCTCGAAGCCCGAGGGGGTGCGCTCGAACGGTGCGATCCCACCCGCCACCACCACTCGCCGCGCCGTTACCCGCGCGCCGTCTTCCAGCTCCAGCGCGAAGCCGCCGCCGGCGCGCTCGAGCGAGGCGACCATGCGCTCGTCCACGTCCGGCACCGCCGTCTGCTGCACCCACGTGCCGTAAGCAACGAACGTATCCAGCGGCACCGGCTGCTCGACCGGCGTGCCGGTGGCGGCGGTGAAGCTGGCCAGCGACAGCGGTCCCACCGTCTCGGCGATGTTGGTGGCCGACATGTTGGAGCGCAGCAGCATGCCCTCCGGCATCGTCTTCCAGAAGCCCATCGGCGCGCCGAAGACCTGCGCCTGCACGCCGGCGCGGCGCAGGTGGACGGCGGCCGAGAGGCCGTGCGGCCCGGCGCCGATCACGGCGACCTCGAGGTCGCGCTCGGCGGCTGGCGGGCGGGCGATGGTGGTGGTGGCTGCGGTCATCTGCATGTTGTGTCCTCCGTGAGCTCCAGCGGCGGGGCGCCGGCTGCGTTTGTCATCTCCATGGGGTGCCCTCCACAAACTCCACGCGCGCCTCCTCGGCGGCGGGTCCGGTGACTGTCCACTCCCCTCCCACACGCTCAACGCGCGAGGCAGCCCGCCGGCGCCACCAGGCGCTCACCTCGGCGGGTAGCGCCTTCCAGGCGGTGTCGTCGGCGGCGAAGCGCTCGAGCAGCCGTCGGTAGGCGGTGAGAATCCGCTGGTCGAGCAGGTAGTCGGGGTGCGTGTCGATCATCGCCATGCCGCCCCGCGCGCGCAGCGCCTGCGCCTTCTCCACCCACGCGTGCTCGTCGCGGTGGCGCAGGATCACGAACAGCGTGTGGTCTTGCGGCATCGTCAGCGGCAGCTCCACCATCGGGCCGTTGAAGAACGGCAGCCACTCGCAGCAGCCGCCGCCCTGCGGCTCGAACGGGTCGGTGTCGGGGGAGGAGGAGTCGTAGTCGAAGCCGAGCTGCGGCATCAGCCCCCAGTCGCGATGGGTGGCGGGGGAGCGGAAGCCGACCGCGCCCCAGCGCTCGGCGGCCGCGCGCATGCCGGGCAGCCGTTCGCGCAGCCGCGCCGGCGACTCCAGATCGCGCCCGTCGTGGTAGAGACCGTGCACGCCCACCTCGAAGCCGTCGGCCTGCAACGCGCGGACGCGCTCGTCGGGCACGTCGTAGCGGCGCGGCACGAAGTTCCACGCCGAGCGCAACCCCAGCCCCCGCTCCAGCTCGAGGATCGGGTCGAGCGCAGCCAGCCCGGCGGCGGTCTCGACGTCGTGGCTGAGCACCAGCGCCCAGGTGTGCTCGTGCGGCCAGGCGGCGATCCGTGCCAGCGGCGCGCCGGCGACGTCGGCGAGGATCGACGTGAACAGCTCGAAGAAGTCGTGCAGCGAGGTCTCCACCGGCCAGCGGGGAAACGGGGTGCGCGCCTGGCGGCGCGCATAGCGACGGCGCAGCCAGATCTGTACCGGGCGCGCCAGCAGGCCGCGCACGCGGTAGTAGGCAAGCATCGCGGCGCGGTGAGCCAACCGGCGGCTGCCGGCGCGCGCGAGCGTCTGGTAGCCCTCGCTCCAGTACTGCAAGCACACTTCGTCGGGGTCGAACGGGAGGAACACGCTGCCGTCTTGCGAGCGCCAGATCGAGGCTAGGGGCTCCGCGTCGTCGCCGGCGCCCACGACCGACGCGACCCGCGACCACTCGCCGCCGCGCTGCACCAGCAGGCGCTCGGCCTCGCGGTCGCCGGTCAGCCGCGCGAAGATCGGGACGCTTCGGTCGCCGGCCCGCGCCACAGCCGCCACCGGCGTTTGCGCGCCGGCAGTCGGCCAAAGCAGCTCCGCGGCGCCGGCAGGCAGGCGCGCCAAGCCGTGGTTGGTGTCGCCGGCGAGCTCGAACGTGAGTCCGAGGTGCTCGACGATCGCCGGCCGCCGCCGCTCGTGCTGGGAAGTCGTCGCGTCCGACCCCGTGCGATCCCTTACGCCCACACTCATATTGCCGCGCGGTCCCGCTCGGATCGTGCTATGCGCCCCACCGCTGCGCCCTTTGGCCGCGGAGGGTGCGTGGTGTGTGGCTGGACATGCTGCCAAAGAAACTACGCGTGGCAGCGCAAACTTGTGTGCCGCGGGAGACCAAGCATCAGTTTGCCTTGCCATGTGGTTTGCCTTGCTTTTCGAACCCCACCATCTCGCGACAACACATCTGTTGTCTCTTATTGGTTGGCACTCGCAATCGGAGGCATAGTCGGCGCCCAGCCCCGGTGGCGCATCGGTTGGACGCGCGGCGCCGTTCACCATCCGCCGGCGATGCCCGCCAGGTGAGCGGAGAGCCGCGCCGCCAGCACGCGCACGCCCGGCTCGGAGATCGGCGTGGTGAAGTAGCCGGGGATCGTTTCGATCTCCACGCTGTGAGCCAGACCACGCCAGCCCATGTCGGGGGCGACGCGGGCGCCGAGCGGCATGCGTGCGGCGCGAAAGACAACGATCGGCCCCGGGTAGGGCGTGGGGGTATACGCGGCGAAGGCATTCCGGAAGGCCAGCTGCGGCGAGCCGCTCGACGCTTGGTGATCGAGGCCGCGGTGGGCGCCATCGGGTGGGCCGCGGTGGGCGCCACCGGGTGGGCTGCTGTGGGCGCCACCGGGTGGGCTGCTGTGGGCGCCATCGCGGGCGCCTCGGCGCGCGCCCGAGGTTTTGCGCGCCAGCGCCGCGCGCGCTCGCTCGGCCTTGGCGGCCACGTAGGCGCGCCTGCCGGGCATGTCGAGGCGGGCGAGGTTGGCAAGGTGAAAACCGACGATTCGCGCGCGGTGCAGCAGTCGGTGAAGGGGTCGTGGCATCCACGTGCGCAGTAGCGGCTGGCCGGGCGGGAAGGCATCGATGAGCGCGAGCAGCGCCACCTCGCGGCCGTCGGCGCGCAGTTGCTGGGCGATCTCGTAGGCCAGCGCCCCCCCGGTGCACTCGCCGACGATCAGGTGGGGACCGTCGGGCTGGGTCTCGGTGATCGTCTTCACATGGCAGGCGGCGATGCGCGCGAGCGACGACGGCTCGCCGGCGACGACGGCGGCGGTTGGCGTGCACAGCCCAAGCACGGTCCGCTCGGATGCGAGGTGGTGGGCGAGCGCGTGGTAGAGCGATACGTCGCCGGCCTCCGCGTGGACGCAGAACAGCGCGGGTTTGGTGGGCGCACCCGGTCGGATGGTTACAAGCGTCGGATCCAACATGCTGGCTTCGACCGTCACTGCCGCTAGGATCGCACGAACCGCGACCGCCGACGGCCGGGCGCGCGATCCGCTCACGGCGAGCGGGACGCGGGGGCTGGCAGGAAGCTCTGATCCAGATTTCACACTCTTCCGGCGAAAACCCCGCGCGCAACGGCCTGTCGGCGCGGATTCGATGGGCGGCGGGCGCCGCCCGTTTGACGCTGCGCGAGCCCGGGGACGGGTTCGACCGCGCGCTTGGCCGCGCGCGGCGGCTGGTGAGCGGCGGCGAGCCGTTCCGTCGCGAGTATGCGGCGGACGCCGAGTGGGAGCGCGAAATGCACGAGCGCCTCGGCCGGCCGTGGCCGTGCGCGGAGGCGCAGGAGTTTGAGCAGCTGTGGTCGCAGATCGCGCAAACGTTTGAGCAGCAGGGTTTGGCGATGGGTCGCGGCGCGTACGGCGGCTGGGACGACGGCGACCGCGGGTTTGCGCGCGCGGCGTGGTGTTTGGCGCGTCACCTCCCCGCCAAGTCGGTGGTGGAGACGGGCGTGGCGCGCGGGATCACCTCGCGCGTGATCCTCGAGGCGCTGGCGCGTGGCGGCAGCGAGGGCCGGCTGTACAGCATCGACCTTCCCGCGCTGGACACCGCCATCCACAGCGAGATCGGCGCCGCCGTGCCCAGCGAGCTGCGCGAGCGCTGGACCTACCTCAACGGCACCAGCCGCAGCCGCCTGCCAGCACTGATGCGCGAGCTGGGCGAGATCGATCTGTTTGTGCACGACAGCAGCCACACCACCCGCAACCTTCGTTTCGAGCTGCAGCAGGCGTGGGGCGCCCTGAACAAGGGGGCGGCGATCGCCGACGACATCGAGCGCAACACCGCCTGGGGCACGTTCGCCCGGGCGCATCCCCGCGATCCGTCGTGGGTCGCGGCTGCCGACGACCGCAGCGCCCAGTTTGGGATCGTGCTGAAGGGGTTTTAGGTCGCCGGCGCGGGAGGCCACCCGAGGCGATGTACGACTACGTGATCGTCGGAGCCGGGTCGGCAGGGTGCGTGCTGGCGGGACGGCTCAGCGAAGACCCCGACGTGCGGGTGCTGCTGATCGAGGCGGGACCGCCGGACGAGAGCGAGGACATCCACGTCCCGCTGGGCTATTTGAAGCTGGGAGCAGAGTTCGACTGGGGCCACGAGTCGGTGCCCGAACAGCATTGTGCGGATCGCCGGATCGCGCTGCCGCGCGGGCGGGTGCTGGGGGGATCGTCGTCGGTCAACGCGATGATCTACATCCGCGGCAACCAGCTCGACTACGACGGGTGGGGGGTGCCGGGCTGGTCGTGGGGGGAGCTGTTGCCGTATTTCGTCAAGGCCGAGGACAACGTGCGCGGGCCATCGGCCTGGCACGGTGCGGGCGGCCCGCTCGGGGTCAGCGACGTGCGCGCACGCAACGCGGTGTCGCACGCGTTCATCGACGCCGCAGCCGAAGCGGGGGTCGCGCGCAGCGAGGACTTCAACGGCGCCACGCAGGACGGCGCTGGCTTCTTTCAGCTGACCCAGCGCGACGGCCGGCGCGCGAGCGCCGCGGACGCCTACCTGCGCCCGGCGGCGGGGCGCGCAAACCTGACGGTGATGACGGGCACGCACGTGCACCAAGTGCTGTTCGACGGCACGCGCGCGGTTGGTGTGCGGGCCGTCAAACACGACCAGAGGCTCGAGCTTACGGCCGCCCGCGAGGTGATCGTGTGCGGTGGCGCCTACAACTCGCCGCAGCTGCTGATGCTGTCGGGCATCGGGCCGGCGGAGCACTTGCGCGCGCATGGGATCGAGGCGCTGGTGGACCGGCCGGCGGTGGGCGAGAACCTCTCCGACCACGCCGCCACGGAGCTGGTGTGGATGGCGGGCGAGCCGCGGGAGCGCGACGCGCGCAGGCGCTGGCGCAGCGCGCGGCTGCTGTTGGCGACGCGGGCCGGCTCGTTTGGTGCGAACCTCGCCGAGGTGGGATGCTTTTTGCGCGTCGGCGACCGCGCGCCGGCGCCCGACGTGCAGTTGCACGTGGCGCCCGTGCAGTACCTCGGCGAGGGGGTGTCCGAGCCTGAAGCACACGGGCTGTGGGTGTCGCCGTGCCTGCTGACGCCGGCCGGCCGCGGCTCGGTGCGGCTGGCTTCGAGCGATCCCGATTCAAAGCCGATCGTGCGCAACGCGTTTTACTCCGTCGGCGACGATCTCGACCGGCTGGTCGCGGGCGTGCGGCGAGCGCTTGCGATCTGCGCGCAACCGGCGCTGCGGCAGTGGTGCGCCGAGCCGCTCACCGTCCCGGCCGGCGACGATGAAGAGGCGCTGCGCGAGCACGTGGCGAGCACGACGTTCGCCTTCTACCACCCAGTTGGCACCTGCCGGATGGGCGTGGACGGCGACGCGGTGCTCGACGCAGAGCTGCGCGTGCGGGGCGTGGAGGGCTTGCGCGTGGTGGATGCCTCGGCGATGCCGGCAGTTCCCCGAGGCAACACCAACGCGCCGACGATCGCGCTCGCCGAGCGCGCCGCCGATCTGCTCCGGCCCAGCAGGGCGCTGAATTAGGCCTCGACCTGCCGCACCGCGAGGTCGCCGGCCTCGTCGGGCAGCCCCGCCAGTTGCTCCTCCAGAAAGCCGTCGAGCAACGCGTGGACCTGGAGCTGGAGCCACACCGGCGTGAGCGTGTGGGTGTCGACGTCGGTGCCCATCAGCGCCAGCCGGAGGTTGGGCCAGCGATCGATCCGCTCCAGCACACCCCGTTCGGTCAGTTCGCGGCGCAGGATCTCGCTGCCGGTGAACAGCAGCAAGCCGCGCTGGTGGCGATCGCGCAGCGCGTCGAACAGCGCTTCGATCGGGTCGCCTGCGGTGTTCTCGTCGGCCCGCCGCGGAACGGCGATTCGCTTGCGGGCGCGCGCTGGCGCGCTCGCGGCGCGCCTCACGAGGGTGCGACCTGTTTCGAGGTGCTTGGCAAACTTGATCTCCCCCCGCAGCAGCCGGCGCCAGGTGGAGGCGCGCAGCGCCTGCGAGCGCAAATGACCGGTGCGCCGCTGGGCATGCCGCCACTCATCGAACACCAGCGTGCGCGGGTTGAGCATCGCCACCGCCGCCACCCGCTCATCGGCGAGCGCAGCCTGCACCGACCAGTAGCCGCCGGCGCACAACCCCACCATTACGAACCGCGGCGGCAGCCCCCGGGCGGCGAGCGCGGTAAGCGCAGCGCGCGCCTGCTCGGCGTAGGCCGGCCGGTAGAACTCGGCCACGCGCGCAAGCACGGTGGAGTCGCCGTCGGAGTCGCCGATTCCGGCGCAGTCGAGCCGCAGCGAGGGCACCCCTTGCGCGGCCCAGCGGCGGGCGATCTCCACCCACATGCGGTTGGGCCCCGTGCGGCGCTGGGGCCCGGCGTTGAGCAGCACGGCGGTCAGCCGGCGACGCTCGCCGAGCGGCTCGGCGAGCACGCCGAACAGCGGGCCGTCGGGGCCATCGAGCAGCAGCGGCCGCTCGCGCAGCGTCACCCCCGCGCACTCGATCTCGAGCTCGTCGCTGTCGAGCGGAACCTCGATCTCCCCGGCGAGAGTCCCGTTGGGCGAGGAAGGCATGTGTTGTTGTTTACTTTTTGGACCCCAACCAGCTTTCGTTTGTAAAGTGGTTGGCGTCTTAAAAGTTGCTCCCTCACCCCCCTCCTCCTCCTCTCCCTCCCGCAGCCACGAGCCGACGCGCTCAATCACCTCGATGGGAGTGAGCGCGTCCTGAGGCTCCACCATCAGCGCGCCATAGCCGGGACCGTCGGCAACCATCACCTCGGCGCCGGCGCTCCTGAGCGCGTCGGGGAGAGCGTCCGCGACTTTCATGCCGTCACGCCCCAACACGAGCGCGCGCCGCAGCTGCGTGCCCGATGGCTCCAGCCGCGCGAGGTCGAGGCGCCCCAGCTCGCTCACCGTGTCGGCGCTGAGCATGTAGCCGTTGGCCGCCAGCGTGCCGTCGTCGGCCGCCACGGGCTTGCACGGCGCGGGCTCGCTCTGCCGCACCTCGCCGTCGCCGGTACCGGGGTGGTTGGCGACCTCGAACGCCGAAAACGCGCGCAGCTCGCGCAGCAGCGTGCGGCCGCGGACGGGGACCGCCCACAGCGCAAGCTCGTCGATCGGGGCGCCCCGCAGCGCGGCGCGGGTCGCCACCAGCCCACCGAGCCCGATGCCGACCGCCGCCACCCGCTGCGCGCCCTGTGCGTGACGCAGCCACCGCGCCGCCCCGGCAATGGCCTCCGTCCAGGCGTCGAGCTGTCCGGGGTCTCCCGGCGCACCGGCGCTGTCGCCGCTGCCGGGGAGGTCGATGCGCAACGTCGTGTGGCCATCCCGCGCGAGCTGCTCCGCCCATTGGCGACGGATGCGGTAGCTGCACATATCCTCCCAACCAAACGGCGGGCAGAGCAGGATCGCCGTCGGTCGGGGGGCAAGCACCGGAGTGTGCAGGACCGCAAATGCGGCCCCATGGGACGGGTGAAGCGGCCGCAGATAGAAGGCGCGCGGTGCGCTCATACAGCAAGCACCTCCGCGACCAGCGCAAGTCGCCCCTCAATCATGTGGCAAGCACCTCCGCGGCCAGCGCAAGTCGACCCTCCATATTGAGCGCGCCGATGGTGGCATGCTCCAGTGAGCTTTCCGGCCCGGCGGGGCTGAGAATCACGGCACGCGTGCCGCCGGGCTCGATGAAGAAGCCGTCGTCGCTGGGCAAGTACCCGGGGGCATCGATACGCACACCGTAGGCCAGCCGCCGGCTACCGACCTCCAGTCGCACGCTCTGGTCTGGCCGCCAAGCGCTCTCGACGGTGAGGCCCAACGCCTCCGGCGCCTCGCGCGCGATCGGCCGTCCCGCCGGGAAGCGCGCCGTCTGGCAGATCACGCGCCGCTCGGCCTCGCCCGCCGCCCGTTCGAGGCCCGCCGCCTGCTCGAGGCCCGCCGCCCGCTCCAGGCTCACGACGATCGCGTCCTGCGCGGGCGGGCCGAAGCGGTAGGCCCACGCGGCGTCGACGAAGCGGCCGATCACGCTCTCCACGTTCCACTCGCCCTGGCTGTGCGGTGGCAGCGCAACGGGGGCGAGCGCCTGCTCGACGCACAGCTCGCCGCGATACAGCGCGACGCGCAGCGACGCGTGAAGCGGCTGCTGGGTGTCGTTGGCGACGTGCGCGACGATCCCGCCGAGGCCCTCGTCGACCGTCCACACCGCCACCGGGGCGAGCGCGCGGCGGAGGTGGTGGTAGGCGAGCTTGGGAACGCCGCCGTGGTCGATCACGCCCCACCCGGAGCCAGGCAGCAGATCCCGCAGCCACAACACCAGCCCGCCCCCGCACGGCGAGCCGGCGCGGCGCCACTCGCCGAACACCTCCGCCATCACCTCGCCGGTGGTGGCGCGCGCCAGCTCCAAATAGCGCTCGGGATCCCGGTCGCGCAGCTCGTGCGGGTCGATGTCGAACAGCTCCCGCAGATAGTGGTCGCGCACGTCGGCGAAATCCCAGTCGGCGCCGGCGTCGCGCGGGACCGGCTCGAAGGGCCCCGCCGAGGGGACGTTGGCGAACGCCAGGCACTCCGCCGCAAAGCGCACCGCCGCGCGGCGGGCGTCCTCGAGCGGGCGACGGTAGCCGCCCACGCCGAAGTAGTTGGCGATCCCGCGATCCGGCCGGAACGGCAGCTCGCCGCCACACGGAGCCGAGGGGACGTAGGCGGCGTCCACGCCGCTTTCACCCACCAACCGCGGCAGCAGCTCGCCGAACAGCTCACCCCGCCCCAGCGCCGGGTCGAGCCCCAGCATCGCCACCTGCTGCTCGACTTCGCTGTTGCCGCACACCACCGCCAGGCTGGGACGACCGGCGAGCGTGTCCAACACCTGGCGCGCCTCGCGCACGACGCTCGCGCGGAACGGCTCGTGCGCGAGCGGGTAGTCGAAGTTGGCGAACATGAAGTCCTGCCACACGAGGATCCCCAGCTCGTCGCACAGGTTGTGGAACACGCGCGTCTCATACGCCGCGGTGCCGGGCAGCCGCACCATGTTCATTCCCGCCTCGCGCACCTGCACGAGCGCGGCGCGCAGCTGTTGCTCGGAGGGCGCCATCCCCACCGGGTCGAGCGGCGTCCACACGGCCCCGCGCACAAACACGCGCATGCCGTTGACGTGCAGGTCGATCCCGTCGCGCTCGATCTCGTGGTGGTGCGTCTCGCCGAACGCCAGCTCGCGGAAGCCCACGCGGCCGGCGTGGACTGTGATCTGCTCATGTGCGCTGCCCACCAGCATGCGGACGTCGTACAGAGCGGGCTCGCCGTGCGTGTGCGGCCACCACCGCTCCACGTCGGGCACCGTCAGCTCGCCGGCGACGTCGTATCCCTCGGCTGAGCGACGCAGCGCAAGCGCGGCCCTGTGGGTGCCCGACGGTCCGCTCAACTCCACCTCCACCCCGTCGATCGCGACTCCGTCAAGCGAACGCAGTTGCGCGGCCGCCGACAGCACACCGCGCTCGCCGTCGATGCGCGGACGCAGCGCGAGCCCCTCCGCAACCACTCCCCGTCGGCGCTCCAGCCACACCTCCCGCCACGGCCCCACGACCGCCGGTCCGGGCGCGAAGCCGGGCGCGCGGCCGAGCAGCATGGTGCGGAAGAAGCGCAAGTTGCGCTCGCCCACCAGGCGGGTGCGCCAGCGCGCGCGGGGACGGCGCGACTCGGCCAGCAGCGGCGCCAGCGCGCAACAGCGGATCGTCAGCTCGTTGCGCTCCCGCAAACGCTCACCCAGCGACAGCGCATGCGCCTCGAACATCGATTCGCTGCGCAACAGCAGCTCGCCGTTGAGATGCACCTCGGCGACCGTGGCGATCCCGTCGAGGTGCAACACCGCCTCTTCGCCACGAGCGAGCGGCCGCGAGTCGAAGCTGGTGCGAAACCACCACTCCTCCCCGTCCAGCTCGCGCGACTCGCCCGCGCGCCACAGGCCGGCGTCGCGCAGCGCTCCGGCCGCCGTGCCGGGGACACACGCGGGGATCCAGTCGAGCTCGGCCGGGTCGCAAGCGCGATTGGCCGGCGCCCGGGCAGCCTGCCATTCCCGTGAGACACTCTCAACCGAGCGCGCCATCGAGCAGGCCCATCGCCTCGTCCCACGCCGCCGCCGCCGCCGCGAGCGCCGGCGCGGGGTCGAAGGCGCGGCGGCGCGCGAGCTTGAACGACAGCGCCTTGCAGCCTTCCACGATCCGCATCAGCGCCTCGGCCGCCGGCGTCGCGGCGTCTCCCAAAAGCCATTGCGCCTGCGAGGCGGCGACCTCGAACGCCGAGCCGGCCATCCGCACGGTGGCAAACGCGTAGGCGTGGTAGTCGTCGGCGTCGCCCGCCAGCAGGCGCGGCAGGTCGCGCTCCAGCTGTGTGGCAAACCGCGCGAACGGGTTGCTGGCGGGGCGCCGGTCGAGGTGGCGACGCACGAGCGTGCGCGCGACCTCGCGCAGCTCCCCGCCGCTCAGGCAAGGGCCGGCGTCGAAGCGCACCAGCTCGGTGTAGGGGGGCAGTACGTCCTCGGAGAGCTCCCGGCCGAGGCGCAGCGCCCCGCGGTAGTCATCGCCGCACAGCTCGTACAACCCGGTGCCGTGGAAGTAGCGCAACCGCTCGCCCGCCGGGTCGATCGCCTCCACTACCACCGAGCTCTTGACGTGCTGGCGGCGGTAGGCGGTGGCGACTGTGTCGGGCAGGTGCCACGAGTCGAGCTCGACGATCAGCGTGCGACCGTGCGCGATCTGCTCGACCGCCTGCTCGGCCAGTGGCCGGTAGGGCTGCATCTCGTGCACGTCGATCCCATACAGCAGCTCGAGGTCTTCCGGGAACGGCTTGAAGAACGTCCACTGGTCGCCCTCCACGTCGATCCGCAGCGTGCACCCCAGCGCCGCCAGCGGCTCCACGCCGCGGGCGTGCAGCAGCTCGATCAGGATGTCGGTGTAGCAGTTGGTTTCCGCATACGTGCGCCCCGGCTGGTGCAGCGCATGGGGGACGTATGTGGCGGGGTCGAGCCCCATGAGGCTGACGAACCCCGAAGCGGTCGCGGTGGCGCTCATCGCTCCCGGAGCCGCTCGCGCACCTCCGCCGGCCAGGCTTCGACGGCAAATCCGTGGGTGGCGAACAGCGCGATCGTGATTCGCTCCAACCCGAAGCCCAGACAGGCGGTGTGGGCCTGCTCGCCGTCGGCGCATTGCAGGCCGTACACCGAGGCGAAGTGGTCTTGGTGGTAGTTGAACGACGCCACCGCCGTCGGGCTGGGGCCGGCAATCTGCGTGAGCACCTCGAACTTCAGCTGCTGCTGGCGCTGGCTGGCCGTGAGCATCCGGCCGCTGCGGCCGAAGAACGGGTCGGAGGCGAGGTCGAGCTCGACCTTCAAACCGAGGCCGCCCAGCAGCTCCAGCGCGCGCTCGCGCCAGGCGTCGCGCCAGGCGTGCACCAGCTCGGGCTCGCCGATCCGCACCAACTCGCGCTGATGGAACATCTGCAGCCGCGCCGGGTCGGTGGAGGGCTCACGGCGGAACACATACGCCCCTCCGGCATCCACCATCACACCGCCCACCGGCAACTGGCCGCGGGCGGCGATCGCCGGATACACCGGGTAACAGGCGGCTGGCGTCAGCACCAGATCGGTCATGCTCTGGTACTCGCTCCAGTCCTCGTGACGACAGGCGCACTCGTACTGCTCCTGCGCCCGCGCTTCGCTGCCGTCGAAGGCGAAGATCGTGCCCGCCAGATGCGGAAACGACTTCAGGTACTCGATCCGCTCCAGCTCATGGCGCGGCAGGATCGGCGGGAACCGCAGCTGCTCCGGGGCTTCGCCGGCGGAGGCGCGCGTGACCAGCGCGGCAACCCCCTCGCGCACCCGCTCAAACTCGCCGCCGCGACCGTACACGCCGGGCACGCCGCTGTCGATCAGCAGGCGGCGGTCCAACAGCTCCCGCAGCAGCGCCATCTGGTCGGGGTCGGCCGCGCCGGGGGTGCCGGCGGCGGCAGGCGTCCGCGAGGCTGTGCCCGGGCGCGTCGCGGTGGACATCAGACCTCCTTGGCGATTAGCAGAAGGCTGGCGTTGGTTTGATGGATGCGCTCGTTGGCGATCATCAAACAGGCCGACATCGTGTCGCGCAGGTGGCGCCCTACGCTGAACGGGGTGTCGTTCTTGAAGCCCACGATCCCGCACACTCCCAGTGCGCCCTGGCACACGCGAGGCGCCTGCTCGGAGGCGGCGATCTTGAGGTTGTTGAAGCGCAGCGCACTGGCCATCGTGGAGAGGCGCTCGCGCCCGGGCTCTTCGGAGGCGGCGACGAACTCGTCCAGCGCCGAGGCCACCTCGGCGCGCAACAGCGACAGCTCGCTCATCACGTGCGAGAGGCGCAACGCCACCGGCAAGGGCGTCTCGCCCGGGGCTTGGCGCTTGGCGGCGGCGCGCACGAACGCACGCGCGCGATCGAACGCGTCGGTGGCAATGCCCAGCCACAGGTGCGACCAGAGGATGTGCGTGATCGGCACCAGCGACTCGGCCATCACCCGCGGGAACGGCGTGGGCAGCACCTGCTGGGGCGCGAACGTGGCACGCACGGTGTACCCGGGCGAGCAGGTACCGCGCATGCCCAGCGGGTCCCACGTGCCGGTCTGCTCGAGCGTGGTCTGCTCGCCGTGCACCAACGCCACCACCTGGTCGCTCTGCTCGGCCTCGGGAGCGCGACGCAACGTGACGAACAGATCGTCGGCGTAACTGCCGTAGCTGACCGTGGGCGCCTGCTTCTCGAACGTGCACGCCCCCTCCGCGGGCCGCTCCCCGACCGGCGTGACGGCGGCGATCGAGCGGCCCATGTCGCCACCGGTGCCCACCTCGGAGGTGACCGACGCGATCAACCGCTGCTCGGCGGACAGGCGCTCCAAATACTCCTCGAACCACGGCGCCTCGTCGAGGTGGCGCACGATCGTGGCCGCCTGGATTTGATGCATGGCGAACACCATCGCGCTCGACCCGCACCGGCGCCCCAGCTCGAAGCAGGCCGCTGCGATCGCCGCGAAGCTGACACCGCCGCCGCCCAGCTCGGTCGGCACGCACGCCGACAGCGCCCGCTCGGCGCGCAGCGCGTCGAGCGCCTCCACCGGGAAGCGCGCCTCGCGGTCGACCTCGTCGGCGTGCGGCGCGGCGTGCTCGTCGGCCACATGCCGGACGGCCGTGAGGAATTCCTGGTCGCGATCGACGGCGACGCTCACGACTGGCCCACCCTGGGACGCAGCTCGCTCACCGCCGCCTCGATCGAGGCGATTGTCGCGAAGACGCCAGGCGTGAGCATGTGATCGGGAAACTCGATGTCAAAATGATCCTCGAGCGCAAGCATCACGTTGACGCTCGCGTGAGAGCTCAAACCCGCCTGGTAGAGGTCGGCGTCCACTGCAAGCGTCTCCACGTCGGTCGGAAGATGACCGTGTTCCTTGACGATTTGGCGGATTTCGTCAGTCATGTCCTAATCAACGAGACGCCGTCCGCATTTTTTTCGGACCACACTCGGCTGCCACCACCGCGGTAGCGTAGTCGTGCTCGTGGGAGATGCTCACGGCGAAGTCGTCCAGGCCCTGCGCGACGGCTGCGGCGGCCGCGCGGCCGGCCAGCCGCAGCTCGACCCAGCCCGCGGGCTGGCGCACCAACTCGATGTCGCGCCACGGGATCGCATCGCCGGCCGGGCGCAGCACCTTCAGCGCGGCCTCCTTGGCTGCAAACCGCGCCGCGAGGCGCTCGGTGGCGACACCGTCGAGCGTGTCTGAAACGGCCGCGTGACAGTCGTGCAGTTCGCCGTCGGTGTAGATGCGCCGCAGGTAGCGCTCGCCGTGGTCGCGCACCGCCTGCGCCACGGTGCTCACACGCACCAGATCGATTCCCACACGTACCGCCATCTCGCCCACACCAACCAACGCCGGGGGCCGCCCGATACTCTCGTGCCGACCGAGAGCACCAACCAAAAGTCGACAACAAATATGTTGTCGCGAAATGGTGTGATGCGGCACATCCACGCTCCCTTGGTGGGAGCGAACGCCCGCGCCGCGCGAGCGGTGCTCGATCTCCCGCCCGGGCGCGCCGCGCAAACGCTACGCTTGGGCGGTGGCAAATGGAATGCCCGAATCGATTGGCCGCAAGGACGCGGTGCTCGGATTGGCGGACGAGCGCCTGATGTGGCGCGAGGTGGAAGACGAGGTGATCGTCCTCGACAAGCGCACGTGGAACTACATGGCGATCAACGGGTCGGGGGCGTTGCTGTGGAAGGAGATCGCGCGCGGCGCCAGCACCGCCGAGCTGGTGAGTTGTTTGCGCGAGAGCTACGAGGTTGACGAGCAAACCGCCGCCGGCGACGTGGATGCATTCCTGACCATGCTGCGCGAGCACGACCTTTTGGCCCGCGAGCAGCGGTGACGGAGATGCACGCACGCAGGCAGCCGAGTGCGCGGTTGCGCTCGCTCGGGCGGCTGCGCTGCCTGGGGCTGCGCCGGCACTGGCGCCTGCACGATCCGCGACTGCGCCGGCTCGGGCGGCTGCGCCGTCTGGGGCTGCGCCAGCACTGGCGCCTGCACTATCCGCGGCCGCACCAGCTCAGGCGCCTGCACGATCCGCGACTGCGCCGGCTCGGGCGGCGGCTTCGCTATCTGGCCGAGCCGGGCCTTCCCACGTTGCGCGGAGCGGGCTGGGCGCTGCTCGCCCTGCGGCGCCTGCGACGGGAGATCCCCACCGCGGGACTGGAGGTGCGCGTGCTGGCGCCGCCGCGCGCCGCACCCGGGGGCATTCGCGGCGTGGAGGCGGCGCTGCGCCTACGCCATGCCACCTGCTTGGAGCGCTCGCTGATCGTGCAGCGCTGGTTGATGGCGGCGGGGTCTCACCATGACGTGCTGATCGGCGTCGGCCGCGCCGCGGACACGATCGATGCGCATGCATGGATCCACCGCTACGACCCCGACGCCGAAGGCGAGGGGCTGCAGCTACTCAGCCGGGTGGCACCGCGCCTCTGAACGGCGATGCGAGCGGATCGCCCAGCCGGGGGCGCGTTGGCGCTGCCGCCGCACCTGCGGTTGACCACCCTGGAGGAGCTGTGGGCGATTCCCGTCGGGTTCGACCCCCACACCGAGGCGCTCCCCGCGCCACGTCACACCGAACCGCACGGCGCGCCGTCCCACGACGACGCAGCGCCCGGCAGCCAATCCACCGGATCGCGGGGCGTGCCGAGGAGCGGCAGGGGACCGCGGGCGGCGCTGGAGCGGGTGGTGCTGGAGGGCTTGCGCCGGCCGCCGTGCTTGGTGTCGTTTTCAGGGGGCGTCGACTCCTCGGTGGTGCTGGCGCTGACCGCCCACGTGGCGCGGCGCGAGGGGCTGGCACCGCCGATTCCGATCACCAATCGCTTTCCGGGCGTGGACGCCGCCGACGAGACCGAGTGGCAGGAGCGCGTGGTGGCGCACCTGGGGGTGAGCGACTGGGTGCGGCTGGAGTGGGACCACGAGCTCGACATGGTGGGCCCGGTGGCGAGCATGGTGCTGCGCCGCCACGGCATCCTCGTGCCATTCAACGGCCACTTCCACTACCCGCTGCTGGAACGCGCCGCGGGCGGCTCGCTGCTGTCGGGCATCGGTGGGGACGAGTTGTTTGAGAGCGTCTCGCGCGCAGCGGCCGCACGAGTGCTGATCCAGCTCCGCCGGCCACGGCCCGGCGAGCTGCGGTCGCTCGCCTTCGGCGTGGCGCCGCGCCGGCTGCGCGCACGCATCAAGGCGCACACCGGCCGCCCCCGATTCGAGCGCTTCCAGTGGATCTTGCCCGTGCGGCGAGCCGAGCTGGCGGCCGCCCACGCCGCGTGGGAAAGCCGCGATCCGCTGCGCGTCGACCGGGCGCTGCGGGAGTGGTGGTGGCGCAGCCGGGTCGTGCAGTGCAACCTCGCCGGCAAGCGCGTGCTGGCGGCCGACTTCGATGTCGCGATGCGCCACCCGTTCCTCGACCCCAACGTGCTGGCGGCGTGCGCGCAGGCCGGTGGAGCGGACGGGCTGGGCCGGGGCTCGCGCACCCGCGGCTTCGGCCTGCTCGCCGGCGACCTGCTGCCGCCCGAGGTGCTGGCGCGCCGCTCCAAGGCATCGTTTGACGCCGCCTTCTGCAACCGCCACATGCGTGCCTTCGCGGCCGGCTGGGACGGCGCCGGCATCGACCTGGCGAGCGTGGAGGTGGACGCGCTGCGATCGGAGTGGTTGACGCCCGCGCCCGACGCCCACAGCTTCGCGCTGCTGCAGCGCGCGTGGCTGGCGTCGCACACCTGACCACCGCGCAAGATATGGCCGCCGCAAGCGGTTTGTTGAGAGCGCCCCGGGCGGCCGTCGGCGCAGCCGTTCATCCGCCGCCGCGCAGCAATTCGCCTAGACGGACCTGCTAGGGTTGGGGGTGTCACGATGACTGATGTGCATTCCAAGGAGGTAAGCATGAAGCAGACGTATGTTGCGCCGTCCCTCAAGGTGCTCGGGTCGCTGACCGAGCTGACACTGCGCCACAAGGTGTTTGGGCGCCCCACCGACGGCGACTTCTTCAGCTACAGGTCGCTGGGCAACGTGTCGTAGCGTCGCCGCTCGGGCAGCGGTCGCTCAGGCGACCAGCTGCGCGAGATGATGGTGGATGCGCGCGGCGCACTCGTCAAGGCGTGCAAGCGCTTTGGGGCGCCGCACGCACACCATCGGCAGCGCAAACAGCTCCATCAGCCGCGCCAGCACGGCCGGGTCGCGCGTGGGGGCGCGAAGTCCCACATTCGCCAGCAGCGTCTCCACGCGCTGCTCGGGCACCACGGGGCCGATCGCCGGCGCACCCCACTCCAGCGTGACCCAGCCGCCGAGCGGCACCTCGGGCGACACCGGGCCCAGCGGCAGCCGCCACCGCTCGCGCGTGCCCACCACACCCAGCGATTCGCCCACACCCAGCGCCGCGGCTGTGGGAGCGCGCAGGTCGACACAGCGCGGACCGGCCAGCGCGTACAGCCGCGTGTCCACCACCAGCACGTCGTCGGTGACGATCGGCGTGCCTCCCAACGCCAGCGCCGCCAGCAGCGAGCTCTTGCCGTCACCCTTCGATCCGAGGATCGCCCAGGCTTTGCCGCCGGCGACAAACGCGCCGGCGTGAAAGCTGTGCAGCCCGCCCCAGTGCGCCACCACGATCGCCGTCGAGCCCAAAAACGGTTGTGCGATGGCGGCCGTGGTTGGAGGCTGCGGATGGTGAAGCGTGGAGCTGCGCCGCCGGCGATCCACGTCCACCCAGCCGCTGGGTGCGGAGCGGATCCGCGCATGCGTGTCCTCGAGCACCTCGGCGGGTGCACCGGCGCCTTCGCCCAGCGCGATCCGCCACTCGCTCCAGCCCGCCGGCGCCGGCGTCAGCAGCTCCGGACGACCGCGCAGCCCCGGCAGGCGCAAGCCGTACGCGCCCGGATCCGACTGGAGCTGCTCGCCGGCAGGGGAGCCCTGTGGGCTCCTCGCGCTCACGCGCCCTCGCCCACCGTGCCGTCCAGCCATGCAGGCGCTGGCGCCCAGCCGGCGCGCGTGCAGATCCGCGGCAGCGCAATCGCGTAGCGGCCACAGATCCTGACGAGGTGCAGCATTCTCAACTGCAGCACGCGTCCCGGCGACAGCCGCAGTGGCTGGGGGCCGGTTTCGCGACGGCGCAAGCTCAGCACTTCCTCCGACAGCCACAGGTGACGGCCAAACAGCGCGCGCCGCTGGCCGGGGGCCGCGAGGAACCAGTCGGCCAACGCCACGTTGGCGCCGATCTGGGGGTAGGGGCCGCGCAGCGGCCAGTTGGAGAGTCGCGCCGCGCCGCGCGATGCCCGCGCGCGCACCTCGGGCGCCAACAGGCGCTCGGCCGGCAGGCCCCCCAGGCGCTGCGCGATCGCCGCCGCGGTCGCCAGCGGGCGAGCGATCGACGGATCCCCGTCGATCAGCTCGTCGAGCTCGGCGGGTGTCACCGCGTCCGCGAAGCGGTCCCACCACGTGGTCAGATCGGCGAGCTGGCGCAAGCCGGCGAACCCCTCCCGGGCATACGCCAGCAGCAACGCGGCCAGCTCATACGCCGGCGTCGGGCGCAAATGGCCGTCGTTGTCCGGCGTGGCGCGGCGCAGCAACTCGGCGCCGAAATGCTCGTCATACCAATGCAAGCGCCAGTGCAACTCGATCGGCGGCAGCCCCGCGGCGCTGCGCAGCACCTCATGCACCTCGGGCGGGCGCCGGCGCATGTCGCCGGCGAACGGGCTGCGGTAGCCGATGCACTCCAGCGACGCCATCGCGCGCGGCAGATCGGCGCGGCTCAGCAGCAGGTCGATGTCGGCCGACACGCGCGCATCCAGCTCTCCGTAGATCCGCTCGGACAGCAGCGGCCCCTTCAACGGCAGCGCGCGAATGTCGGCTTCGGCGAGCGCCCCAAGTGCGCGCGTGGTCACCAGCGCCTGGCCGACGGCCTGCCGGTGGGCGCGGGCGCCATAGCACGTCACCGCCTCGGCGAAGCGCGAAGGCGGCGCGTCGCCGAGCTCCAGCAGCCGACGGCCGATCAGCGACAGCATCGAGCTGCGACACAAGAACGCCGCCAGCGCGTCGTAGTCGACGCGCGCTGACAGCTCGTCGATGCGAGCGCGATTGCGCTCGCGCAGCGCCCGTGTGCCCACCAGCAGGAGGGCCAGCTGCCGCTCGGGCGCGTCGGCGGGGGAGCGTGTGGTCGTCACCGCCGTGCACCACCGGCACACAGCCCGAAGGGGCGACTCGGGGGAATCGGCCCGAAGGGACGGCTCGGGGAAATCGGCCTTGCGCGCCGACCGCAATCGGGCGTGTGGGGGCCTCGCGCACGGCGTCTCAACACAGCGCCACCTCGTCGCCGTCGCCCACCTGCAGACGCAGCGCGCGGGGCACCGAGAAGTCGCGAAACACGCGCGCGTTGCGACCCACCACGCTCGCCACCAGCCGCCCGCCGACGTGCAGCAGGCTGGCGTCGGCCAGCACGATCGAGCGCTCCAGCTCGACCCCTTCGATACGCACGCGCTCGCCGATCGACGTGTGCGGGCCGATGTAGGAGTCGGCAACCAACGTTTCCGCGCCGATGATCGCCGGCCCCACGATCACACTGGAGGTGACCGACGCGGTGGGGTGGATGACGACGGTGCCCTCGAAGCGGTTGCCGTCGTAGGAGCTGGCGGTGGTTTCGGGGTCCAGCGCATCGAGCAGCATGCGGTTCATGGCCAGCAAGTCGAGTGCGTTGTCGGTGAAATGGCGCCAGCTGCGCACCACCCGCACCCGCGTGTGCCCCCCGTCGCTCGCCAGCCGCTGCGCGAGATCGGCGAAGTCGTGCAGCTTGACCGGGTTGGGTGGGCCCATGCTCGCCGCGCGCGCCAGCGCGCCGGCACCCAGCACACACACCCCCGCGTACCCGGGGGTCGCGGGCGTAGCCTCGACGGTGGCGTCGTCGAGCGACAGTCGCGGCACCAGCCGCAGCGGTGGCCCGTCGGTGTCGCCGCCGTCGACCAACAGCAGCGCGTCGATCGCTTCGTCGCCCACCAGCTCCAGGTGGGGAAGCAGCACCTGCTCCAGCAGGCCGTTGGCGCGGTGCAGCACGCAGGGGTCGTCGCCCACAAACTCCGCCGCCAGCGCCAGCGCGTCGTCGCCGTCGCCCGAGCTGTCGGCCACCAGCAGGCGCACAGTCACGCCCGCGGGCGCCTCGCTCTCCAAACAGGCGCCGATCTCGAGCGCGGCGTCGCTGGGGGCGACCACCGCCACCTCCGCCACGCCCGCCTGCCGCAGCGCGTCCAGCACGTGGCAGATGATCGGTCGGTTGGCGGCCCGCTGCAGCGACGGTCTGCGCGTTGCCCCCAGCCACGGCCCGCGCCACGTGGCGGTGTAGGGAACGACGACGACCCCCTTACTCAGCACGTCGATCAAACGGATCGCGCGGGCTCGTTCTCGCGCGCAGGCTACGCAGCCAACCGCGACGCGAGCGCCAGCGGGGTGCCGTTGTCGCGGATCGACGCGCTTGCCATCTCCACGGCGGCGACGATCTCCAGGCCCAGCGCCACGTTGGAGCGGGGTTCCTCGCCAGTGCGAATCGCCCGGACGAAATCTTCCAGCTCCAAACGCAGCGGCTCCTGCGGTTGCACCCGCGGGATCGTGATGTCGCCGGAGCGGTAGGTCAGCTGGTGCTCGCCGAAGTTGGCGGCCGGTTGCACGTCAATGCCGCGGTCATACACGCGCACCGGCTCATCGGAGGCGGTGTCGTCGTACTGCACCATCCGCTTGCTGCCCACCACAATCATCTGGCGCACCTTGCGCGGCGCCAGCCACGACAGCTGCACGTTGGCGGTGGTGCCGCCCGCGAACGTGAGCGTGAGGAAAGCGGTCTCCGGCACGCCCTGCGCAAACACGCTGCTGCCCGACGCCGCCACCTCCACGACCGGCTGGTCCAGCCAGTACATGAGGATCGACAAATCGTGGGGCGCCAAGTCGCACACCACGCCGTCGCTTTGGTACTTGCCGAGGTTCATGCGCGAGGAGGTGATGAAGTGGATGTCGCCCACCGTGCCGTCCTGGATCAGGTCGCGCACGGCGTTGACCGGCGGGCTGTAGATGAAGGTGTGGCCGGGCATCAGCACCAGGTCCTGCTCCTGCGCCAGCTCGGCCAGCTCGTAAGCGTCCGCCAGCGTGGTGGCCAGCGGCTTCTCGACCAGCACGTGCCGGCCGGCCTCCAGCGCCCGCTTCACCAGCGCATGGTGGGTTTGCGGCGGCGTGGCGACCACGACCGCCTCGACCGTGGGGTCGCACAGCACTGCGTCGAGGTCGTGCACCGCCCGCGCGTGCGGATAGCGCTGCGCCAGCGCACGCAGCTGCGCGGGGTTGGCGTCACACAGCGTCCGCAGCTGCAGCTCGGGCCGCTCGTCCACGTTGCGCGCCAAATTCGGGCCCCAGTAGCCGCAGCCCACCACCGCCACGCCGATCGGCGCCGGTCGCGGCACGATCCGGTTGGGCCTGGTCGCCCCGCCCGGCCCTTCCCACTCGGTGATCATTGCTCAGGCGCTCCCCTCGGATTTCCACGCGGCGTCCATGTACCCGAATGAACGCACCCGCTCCTCACGGTCTTTTGAGCCCTTCGAAGCTCGCCACCGCCTCCACCACCCGTTCGAGCTCCGCGTCGCTCATCCCCGGGAAGATCGGCAGTGAGCAGATCCGCTCGGCCAACCCCTCGCTCACCGGCAGGCTGCCGGGGCCAAGGCCGAGGTGACCGTACGCGGCGGTGCGGTGGATCGGCACGGGATAGTGGATCGCGCTCGCCACCCCCCGCTCGGCGAGGTGCTCGCGCAGCAAGTCGCGCTCCGCGCAGCGCACCACCAACAGGTGGTACACATGGTCGGCGCCGGCAAACGGCAGGCGGACGGGGTCCACAGCGAGCGCGCTCTCGCCCGCCACGATGCCCCCGTCCCCGTCCACCCTGCCGCGTCCCTCCCCCACGCTTGTCAGTTCCTCGCCCGCCGCCGGGTCCGGGGTGGCCAACCCTCCCCCTTTCCCAACTCCTCCAAGCTCCAACCGCACCAGCCGCTCGCGCAACTGCGCACCCAGCCGCCGGCGCTGTTCGCTCCAATCGTCAAGGCGTACCAGCTTGCGGCGCAGCACCGCCGCCTGCAGGGCGTCCAGGCGGGCCGTGGAGCCCACCACGCGGTGGTGGTAGCGGGGGCGCTCGCCGTGCGCCCGCAGCAGCCGCACGCGGTCGGCCAGCTCCGGCCGGGAGGTGATCACCGCGCCGCCGTCGCCCCACGCGCCGAGATTCTTGGCAGGGTAGAAGCTGAAGCAGCCCAGCGCCCCCAGCGTGCCCACGCGCTCGCCGCGATAACGGGCGCCGTGCGCCTGGCAGGCGTCCTCCACCACCTCGATCTGCGCTTCGCGCGCCAGCGTCAAAATCGGGGCCAGGTCCACCGTGGCGCCATACAGGTGCACCGGGATCACGCACCGCGTGCGCGGCGTGATCGCACCGGCCACCCCCTCGGCGGTGATCAGATGGGAGTGCTCGTCCACGTCGATCGGCACCGGTGTGGCGCCCACCAAGCTGACCGCCTCGGCGGTGGCGATGAACGAGTTGGCCGGCACCACCACCTCGTCGCCCGGCCCGATCTCCAGGGCGCGCAATGCCAACGCCAGCGCCTCGGTGCCGGAGGAGACGCCGATCGCGAAGTCGCTCTCGCAGTAGTCGGCCCACTCGCGCTCAAACGCCTCCACGTGGTGGCCCAGCGTGAACGCGCCGTGCTCGGCCACCTCGCGCACCGCCCCCATCAGCTCCTCCAGCAGCGCCGGATCGGCGTGATCCATGCGCGTGAACGGCACCTGTGCCAGAGGCGGCGCGAGTGATGCGGATGCGACTGCCGTTGCCATCGCAGGCCCTCAGCAGGTCGCCGTGGCGGTGGCGGGCGCTGCCTCCAACCGGATCAGCTCCTGCTGCAGCGCGCGGCGGCCGCGGTGGTGGAGGCCGTGGATGGAGCTCTCCGAGCGCCCCATCTGCTCGGCGATCTCCGGCGGGGTCAGCCCGATCAGGTGGCGCATCACCACCACGTTGCGCTGCTCCTCGGGGAGCGCGTCCAGCGCGGTGCGCAGCGTGCGGGCGCGGTCGCCCGCCACCTCCTCCATGTGCGAATCGGCGCCATACACCTCCTCGGCGGGAATCGCCCGGCGCCGGCGCAGGTGATCGAGCGCCACGTTGCGCGCCAGCCGCAACAGCCAGCCGGAGAAGGGGATGCCGCGATCGTCGTACTTGCAGATGACCGTGATCAGCTTCATAAACACGTGCTGGGTGAGGTCTTCGGCCTCCTTCTCGTCGCGCACGATCGAGCGCACATACCCGTACACGTTGTCGGAATACCGCACATACAGCAGCCGCAGCGCCTCGCGGTCACCCTCCTTGGCACGCGCGATCGCCAAGCGCACCTGGCGCATCGCCTCGGGCGACTCGTCCAGCGTGGTGCGCGCGCGCAAACCGATGTGCCCTTGACGAGCATCCCTATCCCTGATGAGCACCGGAGATACCTCCATCCTTGGTTAGTCGTTCACGGTTCCCTGTGATTTCGCTGCCTGCCGCGAACGTCGGCGGGCGGTCCTTGCGCCAGCGATGATGCGACGTGCGTGGGCCGCCCACAATCGCCCGATGGTCCCTACTTGCGTTCAGATCGCCTGAACGCCGAATCCGTCATCCTTCGGAGGCGCAAGCCGATCAACGATCCGCAAGGAGCGCCCCATGAGCGAGCACCCGGACACCCGCACACAGCCCGAAGAGGAGGACCCCTACGAGTCGCTGATGGCGCGCCGGGGGGCGCCCAAGCTGCGCTTCCCCGCGCGCGAGGCCGACCCGCGGCTGGCGTACGCGCTGGTGCACGACGAGCTGCTGCTGGACGGCGTGGCACGGATGAACCTCGCCACCTTCTGCACCACCTGGGCCGAGCCTGAGGTGCTGGCGCTGCTGGCGGAGAGCTTCGACAAGAACATCGTCGACAAGGACGAGTACCCGCAGACGGCCGAGCTGGAGACCCGCTGCGTGCGGATGCTGGCCGACCTGTGGCACTCGCCGCATCCGCACACCACGCTCGGCACCTCCACCACCGGCTCCTCCGAGGCGGCCATGCTGGCGGGGCTGGCGGCCAAGTTCCGCTGGCGCGAGCGCCGCGCGGGCGAAGGCAAGCCCGCCGAGCGGCCCAACTTCGTGTGCGGCCCGGTGCAGGTGTGCTGGGAGAAGTTCGCGCGCTACTTCGACGTCGAGATCCGCCAGGTGCCGATGGACCCCGGCCGCTACCTGATGGAGCCGGAGCAATGCTTGGAGCGCTGCGACGAAAACACCATCATGGTGGTCGCCACACTCGGCCAAACGTTCACGGGCCTGTTCGAGGACGTCGTGGCGATCGCCGCGGCGCTCGACGATTTCGAGCGCCAGCGGGGCATCGACATCCCGATGCACGTCGACGGCGCCTCCGGAGCGATGCTGGCCCCGTTCACCGCCCCCGACCTGGAATGGGACTTCCGCGTGGAGCGCGTCAAGTCGATCAACGCCTCCGGCCACAAGACCGGTCTCGCGCCGCTGGGCTGCGGCTGGGCGGTGTGGCGCGAGCAGCACGACATGCCCCAGCGGATGATCTTCAACGTCAACTACCTCGGTGGCGAGATGCCCACGTTCAACCTCAACTTCTCCCGCCCCGGCGGCCAGGTGGTCACCCAGTACTACGACTTCATCCGCCTCGGCCGCGAGGGGTACGCGCGCGTGCACCGCGCCACCTACGAGACCTGCGCCCACCTCGCCCACCAGATCGCCAAACTCGGTCCGTTCGAGATCGTCCACGCCGGCGACCCGCAAAAGGGGATCGCGGCAGTGTCGTGGACGCTCGCCGACGGCGCCAACCCCGGCTACAACCTGTTCGACCTCGCCGACCGCCTGCGCGCCCACGGCTGGCTGGTGCCCGCCTACACACTCCCCCCGCACCTCGACAACCTGGCGATCCAGCGGATCCTCGTGCGCCACGGCTTCAGCCGCGATATGGCCGACCTGCTGCTGGCCGACCTCGAGCGCAGCCTCAAAACGCTCGCCGAGCACCCGCCCAGCAAGTCGCTGTCCGAGCGCGAGGTGGGGTCGTTCAACCACGACGCCAAGGCCGCGGTTAGCTGAACGCCGCCACCCTCCGCGAAGGCCGCGGCCGACTAAACGCCGTCGCCCTCCGCGAAGGCCGCGGCCGTCGAGCCTACAGCGCCTCCTGCGCAAACGCCTCAGCGAGGTCGCCGTGCCAGGTGGCGAAGAACGCCTCGGCGGTGGCGGGGTCGAGCGGGCGGGCGAAGAGAAAGCCCTGGCCGAGGTCGCACTCCTCCGACTGCAACAGCGTCAGCTCGCCCTGGCGCTCGATGCCCTCGGCGAGCGTCTCGATCGACATCGCCTTGCCCAACTGCACCAGCGTGCGGATCAGCGTCTCGCCTTCGGGGCTCTGGGTGAGGCGGGCGATGAACGAGCGGTCGATCTTCAGCGCGTCCACCGGGAACTGCTGCAGGTGCGACAGCGAGGAGTAGCCGGTGCCGAAGTCGTCGATCGCGATCCGCACGCCCAGCTCCTTCACCGCCTTCAAACGCACCACCGTCTCCTCGGCGTTGCGCATGATCGTGGTCTCGGTGATCTCCAGCGTCAGCGCCTGCGGCTCCAAGCCGCTCAGCGCCAGCGCGTCGCGCACGTCGGCGATGAACTCGTCGGTGTCCAACTGGCGCGCCGACACGTTCACCGCCATGCCCACCCCGTAGCCAGCCGCGCGCCACGCGGCGCCCTGGCGGCAGGCCTCGCGCAACACCCAGCCGCCCACCTCGCCGATCATCCCCGTCTCCTCCAGCAGCGGCACGAAGTCGTCGGGCTGCACCACGCCGCGGCGCGGGCTGTTCCAACGCAGCAGCGCCTCCACGCCGGTGGGGCTCATGCTCTGCAGCTCGAACGTGGGCTGATAGACGAGGAAATACTGCTCGTTCTCCAGCGCTTCGCGCAGATCCATCTCCAGCTCCATACGGCTCTGCACGTCGTCCTGCATCGCCGACTCGAACACCACATAGCGGTTCTTGCCCCCCCACTTGGCGTGGTACATGGCGATGTCGGCATCGCGCAACAGCTCCTCGGCCGACTCGCGCGGACCCATCGCGATCCCCACGCTGGCGGTCACCGCCAAGCGCACCTCGGTGCCGGGGTCGAGGTGGAAGGGGGGCGCCAGCGCCTCCAGCAGCCGCTCGGCGACCAGCTCGGGGCCGGCCGCCAGCGACATGCCCTCGGCGATCACCACAAACTCGTCGCCGCCGAGACGACCGAGCGCGTCGGTCTCGCGGATCACCGCGCGCAGGCGCTCGGCCACCGCCTTCAGCAGCCGGTCGCCTGCACCATGGCCGAGCGTGTCGTTGATGCCCTTGAAGTTGTCGAGATCGATGAACAGCGCCGCCACCGGCGTTTGGCTGCGGCGCGAGCGCACCAGCATCTGCTCCACGCGGTCGAGGATCAGCGTGCGATTGGGCAATCCGGTGAGCGGATCGTGAGTGGCGAGGAACACCAGCTCCTCCTGACGGCGCTGCAGCTCCTCGTGCGCGCGGCGGCGCTCCTGCTCGAAGGACTCGCACATCCTCACCAGCGTCACGTCGAGGCTGCGCTGCAGCATCGCCACGCCCGTGCGCGCCACCTCGCTCGGCAGCGCCAAACGCGCCGCCTGCTCCAGCAGCACCTCCTCGGCGGCGTCGCGCCAGCGCAGGCAGCGCTTGGTCACCTCGTTCAGCGGCGCCGCCCGCTGCGCGGCCAGCTGGCCGAAGATGCGCGAAGACTCGCGGCCCACTTCGCGTGCCACCTCCTCGCCGTCGCCCGCCATCCAGCGCGCCACCGCGATCGTCGACACCGAGCCCACGCGCGCGAAGCTCTCTTCGACCAGCGCGTCGAGCGCCGCGCCGGAGCGCGCCGAGCGATCTTGCAGGCGCACCACCACCTCGTCGGTGCCGTGTTTCAGCGCTTCGCCGAGGCGGCGCAGGTCGGCAGCGGCGTCGGACATGTCCCAGCTATCGACGCTCCGCCTCGATTTCTTGAGGTCAGCCGCGGCTTTGTCGGGCCCTCGAATCTCCGGTAGGCGAGCGGGTGACGCCCAACCGCTCGACAGAAAGCCGCGTAAGCGGTAGTTTTCGTGGATGCACAGCACGTCCACCTCCTGCGCAACTCGATCGTCCGCAACTCGATCGCCCGTTCGGGGTTTGACCAGATGACGGACGTAATAGACAGTGCCTTGACGCAAAGCCCAGTGGGCGTGTAGCGTAGTGTGCTCAGCCTCGGGTCTACATCGAACGCAGCGGAGGAGAGGATCGTAATGAGAAGCTTTGCACACCGTAGTCTTGCCGTCGGAGGGGCCCTCGCGGCCGCGGCCGGGGCGCTCGCCCTCGCCGTCGGCACAGCCGGTGCCGCCGGATCGACCGCGCATGCGGCGCGCACTGTATCGATCAACGACACCAGCAACCTCCACAAGACCTCCAAGCACGGGTTCAACCTGTACGAGTTGGGCAACGCCTCCGGCTCGATCTCCGGGTCGATCTCGCTGCACCTCGACGTGGTTTCCACAAACAAAGTCACAGCTGAACTCAGCATGCGCACGCATGGCGGCTCGCTCACCGGCAAGGCGTCGGGCAGCTACCGCACCAACGGGGGCACCGCCAGTTTTTCGGGCACGCTCTCGGTCACCGGCGGCAGCGGCACCTACGGGGGTGCACACGGGTCGGGGATCAGCTTCAGCGGCACGATCCAGCGCTCCAACGACTCGGTGACCGTGCACGTCAACGGCAAGTTCTCCTCCTGACGCGCTACATACATAAAAGGGGGAGCCAAATGCGCCACGTCAAGACTCTCGCGGCGACGGCAGCCGCGCTCGCGTGCGGATGCGCGCCGGCCCTCGCCGGCGCCACCGCCACCGAGAAGGCCACGCTCAAAACCTCGTTCTCGCCCGACCGGCTGGGCGTGAGCACCACGATCGGCTTCTCGTTCACCGTGACCACCACCGAAGGGCTGGCTCCGCCGCCGCTCACCGACATCGTGCTGCACATGCCCAAGGGCCTCAACTACACCGACACCAACCTCGGGCTGGCGGTGTGCCAGCCCGAACAGCTGCAGAAGGAAGGCCCCTCGGGCTGCCCCGCCAACTCGCGCCTGGGCTCCGGCAACGCCTCGGTGGAAGTGCCCTTCGGTGACGGCGCCGGTCACGAGCTGCCCGAAATCGAGGCGGTGATGGGCCCCTCCAACAACGGCAACATCGTCGTGCTGTTCTACGCCAACGGCAAGACGCCCGTCTCGGCACAGCTTGTGTTCAAAGGCGAAGTGCAGCCCGCCGGCGGCATCTTCGGCTCGCAGCTGGCCACCGCGGTGCCGGCGATCCCCAGCGTGCCCGACGGCCCCAACGTGTCGATCATCAGCGTCAAAGCCACTATCGGCCCGCAGGGCATCACCTATTACAAGCACGTGCACGGCCGTCAGGTCGCCTTCCATCCGACCGGCATCGGCGTGCCGGAACACTGCCCGAAGGGCGGCTTCCCGTTCTCGGCGTCGTTCACGTTCGAAGATGGCTCCTCCACCAGCACCACCGCGACGGTGCCGTGCCCACCGGCGCGCAGCTCGCATCACAAGAGGTAGCAGCCACAATCCCTCGCAGTGCGGCCTGGCGCGGCGCCCCTCGGAGTCCGGGGGGCGCCGCGCCAGTGCCGACGGGGATCCGGACGCGAGCGAGAGCGATATACCTGCGCGCGGGGGCGAGCCCCGGGCGTTTGCGCATTAACTTTCGAGACGCCAACCAATTGGTTGGCGGCCGAAAAGTAGATACACATACGCGCACCTGCGGCAATCCGGGCCGGCGCAACACACGATCCGGGACCGGAACAGCGCGCGATCCGGGGCGGGGCTGGCGCAGCACTCGACTCGGGCCGGCCCAGCAAGCGGGCCGGCCCAGCAAGCGCCTAGAACGCGCGCCGCGACGCGGCGGCCTTCAGTCCTGCAGCGCCACCGCCGGCGGCACGCCGGCGGCCAGGTAGCCGGGGATCGCGACGATCGCCACGGCGGCGGCGGTCACCAGCGCGAGGCTGACGAGCGCCACCAGCACGCCGAACGAGTACACCACCGGGAAGTTGATCACGTTGGCCAGCGCGCGATCCAGCAGTTGCTGGCCGTAAAGGCCGACGACGGCACCGCTCACGCAACCCACGCCCAGCAACAGCAGGCTCTCCAGCAAAATCGTGCGCCACAGTTCGGCGCGCGGGAAGCCCTCCAGCTTCAGCTTGGCCAGACGCGGGCGGCGCTGCCACACCATGTTGCCCATCGCCGCCGCCATCGCCAGCACGGCCGCGATCAAAATCAGCGTGGCGATCTGCGTGAGGCGTTCCAAACCCTGGCGGCTGAGCGCGCGCTGCTGGGCAGCGTGTTCTTCGGCGGTCTGCACCGCCAGGCCGCTGCCGGGGCCGAGCGCCGCCTCGATCTCGCGCTTGGCCTGCGCCTGGGAGGTGCCCGGCGTGAGCAGCACGTTGAAGGCGCTCGGCTGCGATGAGCCCCAGGCGCGCGCGTAAGCGTCTGCGTTCATGATGATCGCGCCCGGCGCCCAGCCGATGTTGGTGCCGATCGCCGCCACCCTGAACGCGCTGGGCACGGGCGTGGGCAGCGCAAACAGCGAGCCCACGTGCAGGTGGTGTTCTTCGGCGATCGCCTGCGACACCACCATCCAGCCGCCACCGCGTACCTCTGTTTCGGCCCGCGCCACGTTGCCTTCGATGATCTGGCTGGAAGGGAGCAGCGGGATCGATTCGCGCGGCGGCGCGATCACCCACACCCGCCGTTCGCCGATGTCCAGCAGCCCGCCGCGGTACAGGCGCACCGCGCGCACGCCCGGCAGCTTCGCCAGCTTCGCCTGCTCGGTGGGGGCGAACGGCGAGGTCTTCAGCAGGTTGAACGAGCCGGCCGGCGACACCCACACGTCTGTGAACGTGTTCATGTCGTGCGCCGCGTTTTCCAAACCGTGCAGCAGGTCGCCGTGCGCCGCCTCGATCGCCACGCTGCCGAACACCGCCACCGCGCCGGTCGCGGCGATCGCCACCGCGCGGGCGCGCCCCGCGCGCAGCTCCATCACCGCCACATGCGGCACCGCGCTGGTGATCCTCGGCGCCACTCCGCGCACCAGCGCCAGCGCGCCGTCGAGGGGCAGCGGCAGCAACAGCAACAGCGCCGCCACCAGAAACACCATGCCCAGCACCGCCGATTTGGGTGCCGCCAGCAAAATCGCCGTGGCCGCCGCCAAACACGCCACGCCGCCCAGCGCCAACCAGCGCACACCGCCGAGCGTGCCGCCGCCATCCTTTTCGGTGATCGCCGCCAGCGGCTGGCGCGAGACGATGTCTTTGAGCGGGCTCAGCACCGCCACCGACGCGGCCAGCATCCCGCCCAACACCGCCACGAGGACGCTCTGCGCGCTCACCACCCGCTGCGAGCCCACCGCGAACGCGGAGGAGAGGTAGCCGGGATTGGAGTGGAACAGGTGGACCGACAGCTCGTCGCCCAGCACCAAACCGAGGATGCAGGCCAGCACCCCCAGCACCGCCGCGTCGAACATCATCACCGCGATCACCGTCCGCGGCGGGTAGCCGTCGCGGCGCAGGTCGGCGATCAGCCGCCGCCGCTGCGGGACGGTGAGCAGCATCGCGTTGAACGCGAACAGAAAGCCCACCAGCGCGCTGATCACGGCGAACAGCGCCGTCGACTGGTTGGTGGCGGCGGCCGCTTTGGTGAACAGCGTTTCGTCGTAGTTGGACGGCTCCACGTTCAGCCGCCCGGCGGCCAACCGCTCAAGGCCCGCACGCACCTGCACTTCGGCGCCGGGCGCCGGCTCCACCAGCACGCGACTGACGCGCCCCTGCAGGCCAGCCATTTCCTGCGCGTATTCCAGCGTGGTCACCGCGATCGGGCTGGACACCAGCGCGCCGATCTGGCTGGGTCGCAGCAGCGAGTACAGCGGCGCGTGTTCCACACGGCCGTTCACCTTCACGGTCGCTTCGGAGCCAAACTTCACGATTCCGATCTTGTGGCCCAGCGGCGCCGGCAGCACCAGCGCGCCGATCCCGCCGAACGCTTCCAGTTTGGTCTTGTGCACCAGCGTCCCGTCCAGCTTGGCGAGGTTTTGGTCGGCACCCACCAACTCCACCGATTCGCTGCCCTTGGGGCCGGAGACTTCCGCGTTGGCTTCCAGCAGCGGCGCCGCCACGCGCACGCCGGGCAGGTGGCGCACCTTGGCGACCAGGCCCGCTTGCATGCCCTGCGCGTCGCGCGCCACGATCTGCAGCGAGGCGTTTCCGACGATCCCTTTGGAGAGCTGCGCCACCGAGCTCGACAGGCTGGAGCTGGCCACCTGCGAGGCGAACAGCAGTGCCACGCCGGCGGCGATGCCGACGATCGCAAACAGCTCCTGCAGCGCCCGCGCGCGCAACCGCACGCGGTAGAGGTGCAGCACGTTGAGCGGCTTCACGCGGGCACCCCCATGCCGGCTGCGCGGATGCTCGGCGTGCTCACCTCGAGCGCGCCCCTCACTGCGCGGCGCTCACCCGCGCGGCCCACTGCTCGGGCTCGTACTCGCCCAGCTTGCCGTCGCGCAGCGCATACACGCGGTCGGCATACGCCGCCGCCTGCGGGTCGTGGCTGACCAGCACGATCGCCACCTGGTGTTCGCGGCAAAGTTCGGTGAGCAGTTCCAGCACTTCGCGCCCGCGCTGCGTGTCGAGGCTGCCGGTCGGCTCGTCCGCCAGCAGCAGCCGCGGCTGGGTGGAGAGGGCGCGGGCGATCATCACCCGCTGGCGCTCGCCCATCGACAACGTCTCCGCGCGGTGGTCGAGCCGCTCGCCGAGGCCGAGGCGCTCCAGCAGCGGCGCGATCTGGCGGTGGGCCTCGCGCCAGCGCATGCTCTTCAGCAGCTTCAGCACCGCGTTGTCGATCGCGCTCACGCCCGGCAGCAGGTCGAAGTTCTGGCGGATGAAGCCCAGTTCGGAGAGGCGGAAGTGGGAGGCCTCCTTCTCGGTGAGCGACGACACGTCGCGGCCGCCGATCAGCACCGCGCCGCTGGTGGGCTGCAAAAGCGTGGCCACCATCAGCAGCAACGTGGTCTTGCCGGAGCCGCTGGGCCCGTACAGCGCCACCATCTCTCCCGGCTGCACTTCCAGCGACACGCCGTCCACGGCGCGCACCGGCTCTCCGCCCGCCTGCGGGTAGTGCTTGACGAGATCGCGCAGCTCCAGCATCGGTCAGCTCAGCGCCCCAAAACCCAAACCGATTCTTACAGCCGGTACCGAGGCCGCAACCGACCATCCGATGTGCTGACGTGACCTCAACGTACTCCGAGCCTACTCTGCGCAGTTGGGGTCGACCGTCGCCGGGGTCACTACCTCCGCGCCGCTGCCGCGTCGCGCCGGTGCGCCGGGGGCGCTCGGCGCCAAACGCCGCAGCACGTGGCGCGCACGGAACACCGTCATCGCCAGCCGCGCCGGCTCGCCCAGCGCCGCCAGCACCGCGTCGGCCACCGGCGCCGCCTCGGGGACGCGCGCCTCGGGCGTGCACAGGTAGAAGCTGGCCATCGCCGCCAGCACCAGCGTGTGGCGGCGGCCGGGCAACGCCCGCGCCGCCTGCATCGAGCGCTCCGCCAGCATCCCCATGCGCGTGGCCGCGTCGCGCGGCGAGGCGTAGCAGCCGACCAGGCTGCGCTGCCCGGTGGCGTAGTCCTCGGCCGCGTCCACCAGGTTGTCCAGCAGCGAGTGCAACGACCCGATCCAGGGGAAGTAGGCCGCTTCGATCGCCATGACCTCCTCGGGCCCCACGCGCGGCTCGGCGGCGAGAGCGATCAGCGCATATATGCACAGGGAGCTGCCTCCGGCGGCGGCCGTCTCCCACCAGCGCATCCCCGTGCCGGCGGGCGTGTGTGCGCGCGCCCACCGTTCCAACGCCGAATAGTCGCCCTGCACCTCGCCGGTGTTGCAGCTCTGGAACGCCACGATCCGCTCCGCCGCGCGGTGCGCCGCCGGTGCCACCGCCGCCCACGAGGGCAGCTGCGCGAGCGCCGCGCGGCAGTCGTCGACGGTCTCCGCCAGATATCCGCCATCTTCGTGCAGGTGGTGGTGGGCGTAATAGTCGCGGTGCTCGGCTTGCGGGTCCAGCGCCACCAGCAGCGCCTCGTGCAGCAGCCGCCCGTTCACCGTCGGGTCGACGCTGGGCAGCTCGGTGAGCATGTCAAGGTAGTTGTAGGCCGCCTGGAAGCACACCATCGCGCGCGCCGCGGCGGCCCGCCGGCGCCGGGGCGCAAACGCCGCGAACGCGCTGGCACCCTCGATGTTGCCCCACTTGCGCAGGGCGTCCACCACCACGCGCTGCAGCAGCGGATCGGGGATCTGCTGCGCCCGCGTCTCACGGCGGCGGCGCTCGGCGCACACACCCGGGAAGACGCCCAGCCAGTAGCGCCTCGCGGCTCCCGCGAAGGAGCCAGCGAGTACGGCACGATCGCCAGCTGTTTCACCCATCGATACCTCCCCAGACCCTAGCTCCTCGGCCGCGCCGACCCGCGCGGTTGCCTGATTATAGACGCTTGTGCGACCCGCTGTCCAGCCGTCCGCTTTCACGTGTAAGCGTACGTTCCCGCGAGCGCTAGTGGGAGGCGTGCTCCTCGCGGGCGCGAATCGCCTGCTCGAGCTCCTCGCCGCGCGGCGTCAGCCGCCACATGTTGGGCTCGCCCCGCACCTGGCTTTCGCCGTTGTTGGCGATCAATCCCAGCCCCTCCAACCGCGCCAGCAGCTTCGACATCTGGCCCTGGTCGGCCACACCGGCGTCGCGCGCAATCTGGCGGTTGTTGAGCCCGGGCTGCGCCGCCACCGCCGCCAGCACGCGCATCGTGCGGTAGGTGAGGCGCATGTCCAGCCGCTTCAGCGGGTCCTCCCGGGCACGCGCCTTCTGGCGCGACCGGGGGGCGCGGCGGGCCAGCTCGCCGGCGGCCGCCCGCGGACCGAGGTAGGGGAGCACGATCATGCTCATCAGTTGCCCCCGCAACGGCATCAGCGGCTTGGGCGACGGCTCGCGCAAGCGCGTGTACAGCACTCCCAGCACCGCCCCCGCCACGCCCTCGGCGGTCACCCGGTTGAGGCCGGCGGGGGCCCCCGGCTCGCGGCGGCCGCGATCGACAGCACTCACCAGCGCATCCACCACGCGCGCGCGGCGCTCCAGCGCCTCGGGGCCGGCGGCCAGCGAGTCCACCACGCACAGCGCCGCGCCGGCGGGGTCGGCGTCGAAGCACTCCAGCATCGCCGTCAGCCCGGCGCCCACCCGCGCGCTCCAGCCGCGCTCCCGTTTGTACGCGGGCACAACCGCCGCTTCCACTCGCCGCAGCGCCTCGTCCAGCGCTGCCAGCAAACACGCCTCGCGATCGTCGAACAGCTCGTAAAACGTGCGGCGCGACACGCCCGCGCGGGCGACCACGTGCGCTACCGTCACTCGCTCCGCGCCCCGCTCGCGCGTCAAATCCACCATCGCGGCCAACATCCGTGCGCGCTGGATCTCCGCCACCCGCTCGCGCTCGAGGTCCACGCGCGGGCGCAGCAGGCCGTCGGCATGCAGCAAGCTCTCGCGTGCACGCAACTCGCGCCGCCGCTCCCCGCCGTCCTGAGTGCCGCGCCTGCTCACGATGCCCTCGCTTCCGATCCTCTCGCGCCCTCCCGGCCTGCCCCGGCATGTGGAATATAGGCGACAGACAACGATTTTGTCAAGGTATGTCTCTCTTTCAATACACGCCCGTTCCAACACGGTCGGAAGCTCCACCCAGGAACTTCCACGTGTCTTCCGCGATTCGCGGCGATGCGAAGAAATTCCAGCATCCGGCAGTTTTCGCACGGAAATGTCGATGTTTTCGTAGTACCCTTGAGCAGCGAGCGCTACTCGGACCGCAATCCAGCCATACTCGCCAGTCGCCAGGGGGATCGCAACGCCTCCGCTCCACTCAGTCACCAGAGGGTCGGCCTGATGGATCTCCGGGTACGGGGAGTGCTCGACCTGGCACGGGACGTGCTCGCCGAGCTCGACCTCGACGTGGTGCTGGAGCGCGTGCTGGAGTCGGCGCAGGAACTCACCGGCGCCCGCTACGCCGCGCTCGGGGTGCTCGACTCCTCGCGCAGTGAGCTGGCACGGTTTATCACGCGCGGCATCGACGACTCCGCGCAGACCTCCATCGGGGCACTGCCGCACGGGCGCGGGGTGCTGGGCACGCTGATCCGCGACCCGCGACCGCTGCGGCTGGACGACGTCGGCCGGCATCCGCACTCCTACGGGTTCCCGCACGGCCACCCCCCGATGCGCACCTTCCTCGGCGCCCCCATCCTCGTCGGCGAGCAGCCGTACGGCAACATCTACCTCACCGAGAAGACCGGCGGCACCGAGTTCACCGCGGAGGACGAGGAGTCGCTCACCGTGCTCGCCGAGCTGGCCGGCGTGGCGATCGACCACGCGCGCCGCTACACCGGCGCCAGCAGGCGCCGCGAGGAGCTGGAGCGCACTGTCGCCACGCTCGACGCCACCACCCAGATCGCGCTCGCCGTCGGCGGCGAGACCGACCTCGAGGTGATCCTCGAGCTGGTCGCCAAGCGCGGGCGGGCGCTGGTGGGGGCGCGCGTACTGCTGATCGAGTTGCACCACCGCGACGAGCTGGTCATCGCCGCCGGCGCCGGCGAGCTACCCGCCGGGCTGATCGGCCGGCGCGTACCGCTGCACGACTCGCTCGCCGGGCAGGCGCTGCGCGCGCGCCGCACACTGCGCATCGACGACGAGGTCAACCGCGCCCGCTACGAGGAGCACGGCACCGGGCGGCTGGGCGTCTCCGCCAAAGGCGGGCTGGTTGTGCCGCTGCTGTTCCGCGGCCATGGACACGGCGCCCTGCTGGCGCTCGACCGGCTGGAAGACGGGCCCAGCTTCAGCGCCGAGGACGAGCGGCTGCTGGAGGCGTTTGCCGCCAGCGCCGCCACCGCTGTCGCCACCGCCCAGTCGGTCGCCTCCGAGCGCCAGCGCCAGCGCCTGGCGGCGGCCGAGGGAGAGCGCCAGAAGTGGGCGCGGGAGCTGCACGACGACACGCTGCAAAGCCTCTCTGCGCTGCGCATCGGGCTCTCCACCGCGGCGCGCTCCAAGCGGCCGGAGGCGCTGCGCGACGCCTATCGCACCGCCGTGGCGCAGCTGGAGGAAGGGATCACCAACCTGCGCGCGCTGATCACCGACCTGCGGCCCGCCGCGCTCGACGAGCTCGGCACGCAGGCCGCTGTCGAAGCGCTCGCCGAACGCGCCACCCGCCACGGCATCGAGGTCGACGTCTCCGTCCATCTCGCCCACGAGCGCTCGCTCGCGGAAGCCGGCGGCGGGACCGGCCGCTACGGCCCGCTCCCCCGCCACACGCCGGAGCTCGAGACCGCCGTCTACCGGATCGTCCAGGAGGCGCTCACCAACGCCGCCAAACACGGTCACGCCAAACGGGCGATCGTCGAGATCCACGAGGACTCCGACATCGTGCAGATCGAGGTGCGCGACGACGGCCACGGCTTCGACACCTCGGCCGAAACCTCGGGGTTCGGCCTGCTGGGGATGCGCGAGCGGGTGGAGCTGCTCGAAGGCACGCTGCACGTCGAATCCTCGCCCGGCGCCGGTGCCACCGTGCGCGCCAGCTTTCCCGTGCAGCGCCGCGCCAGCGCGCCGGAGCCCGCCCTCGGGGGCACTGTGCACGAGCTGCGCGGCGGCAGGGACGGTTGAGCCGCAGCGGCGGGGACGGCTGAGCGACTCAGACGTTCATCAACCCGCGATCCAGCGCGTATCGCACCAGCTCCGCGCGTGTACTGAGGTTCAGCTTCTGTTGGATGTGCGCGCGGTGGGTCTCCACCGTGCGCACCGACAGGAACAGCCGCTCGGCGATCTCCGCGTTGGTATGGCCCAGCGCGATCAACCGCAACACCCCCACCTCGCGCTCCGAGAGATCGTCGGGACGGCCCGGGGGCGGCTCGGAGGCCAGCTTGGCGCCCAAACGCGGGGTCAGGTAGGTGTGGCCGCCGGCCGCCGCGCGCACCGCCTGCACCAGCTCCTCGTCGGCGGCCTCCTTCAGCACATACCCCAGCGCCCCCGCGCCCAGCGCGCGGCGCGCGAACGCCGGCTCCTCCTGCATCGTCAGCACCACGATCTGCGTGGCCGGCGATTCGGCGCGCAGCGAGGGAATCGCCTCGAGGCTCGACTCGCCGGGCATGTTGAGATCCAGCACCAGCACGTCGGGGCGGTGGCCGCGCACGTAGCGGCGCGCGCTCTCCACCTCGCCCGCCTCCGCCACCACCTCCAGGCCCGGTTCGCCGCCCAGCAGCAGACGCAGCCCGCTGCGCACCACCGCATGGTCGTCGGCCAACACGATCCTTATCGCCTGCTCGCGTGTGACCGCACCATCAGCCAGCTGACCCTCGCCGGCGCCAACCCGTATGCCCACGTCATTGGCCCGCGGGTGGCCCGCGTGACCATCGCGCCTGCCGGCATTCCCGCGCGTGCCGGCGCCACCAGCACGTGGGCGCTCGCCGGCGCCCCCATCCCGGTCGAGCCGCTGCAACTCACGTTCGGCCATATCCGGCTAGATATACACATCTACACGGCGCGAGGAGCCGTAATTCGCCGCAGCACATCTGCGGGATTCACGTGTCCCCGCTATGGTTGTGTTGTCCATCGGCGACGGCCATCTTCGGCGCAGCGTCGCCTGAGATCGGAGAGTCCCGCATGCGAGTTTCGCGCCCAGCCTGGACGACCGCCATCGCCGCTGCCTGCCTGTACCTGCTCATCAGCCCAGGCGCAGCCCCGGCGAAGCTCCCGATTCCGCTGCCCGGCGTGTCGCCTCGCGTACCCGCACACAGGGCGACCGGGTCGCACTCGGAAAAACGCCGTCACCACAAGGCCGGCCACCGCGGCCGGGCCGGGCCGCGCGGTCCACAGGGCATTCCGGGGCCAGCGGGTCCTCCGGGATCGCCAGGTCTGCCGGGATTGCCGGGCAGCGCGGGGCCGGGGGCGACCAAGTTCTATCTGTATGAGGCGCCCACCAGCAACGACCAGGTCCACCCGCTGCTGACGGTGGGGCCGTTTCGACTCGGCATCGCCTGCCAGCCGGGCGAAGAAGCCGGCTCGGTCAAGTTCATCGTGTCAGAGCAGATCACCGAAACGCTGAATGCCGCCGAGTTCGGCTTCAACACCACCAACGGCAAAGCTGTTCCCTTCGACTTCGACACGTCCAGCGCCGCCAAGCCGCCAACGATGGATGAAGCCCCCGTGAAGACGGCCGAACGATCGGACACGGCAGGCGACCTGGTTGTGAACGCCAACGGCACCACCACGTGGCTGGAGCTCTTCTACGGAGCGGTCGGCTCCACCTACCAGGCGGAAACGCCCGCACACTGCTACATGGCGGGTATCGAGATCTGAGTGTACGCCAGCCGTGGGAAAGACGGAGAGGGCGGGATTTTGACCCGACCCGCAGGGGCATGGCTCGTTTCTGCCGATCTTGGAGGCAGTGAGCTTCGTGCGTGCCGCAAAGCGGGGCACGTATGGGGCGGCACGCTCAGGAGGGATGTAGATACTCGGGTCGAGGGGCAGCGGCAAAGGATGCCCTGGAGGGCGTACCCGCATGACCTGTTCGGTGAGTGTCTGGGTACGAGGAAGAGCCGCGAAGTCGAACTGCGTGAATATCGAATGGCTCTTTGCGTTGGAAGGCAGCACTCGGGCGGAGACAGTCGGCAGATTGTTTGGGTCGGAGGCGAGAGCCAGCATGTCGAGCACCCCGCGTATGGCGACACCGCCTGCCGACGTAGCGCCGTCACGGAGAACGCATCCGTTGAACCGATCGTGGCGCGCCAGGGCTTCGATGTACGGAGCCTTGGTGAGCTTGCCGTCTCCGTTCATCCCCACGACCGCGAGACTCACCACGGCTTCCTGGTCGTCATAGGCGACGACCACTTTGGTCGGAGACGGGCATCCCTCGTAGACGGCGTGTAGGACGATGCGTACTTCGTTGACGGCCCGCTGCTCATCGTGCGTCTCTGCGCCCTTGCCGCACGGGAAGTTGACGAGGACACCCAGACCGCGAGCAGTTCGCTCGTTCAAGAGCACGATCCGCACCGGTGAGTCGATGATCCGGCGCCGAATCGCGCCGAGCACCAGGGGTGCCTGCCGATCTTTAGCTTCCATTTGATTCCCTGCCTTGGTTGGGGTTCGGGACGGTGTCCACACAATTAGCCGTAGTTTGCGACGTAGATCGGACGGAAAACGTCGCAGCATGCGTCATGGCCCAATGCAGGCGTCCTGGCCGGTCCGTAGAGTGGCTGGCAAGTAGACCACGACGAAGGAGCGGTATGGACAGGATCGAGGTATCGAACGACGAGCTAAAGACCGTCCGCGATGCGATGCGAGAGCTGAACCGCCTAGTCGATGCCTTGGAGAGCGGCGATTCGGAAAAGTTCGTTCTCTGCCAGAACAACCGGATGCGTGCCGTCGTCATCTCCCTCGATACCTTCAGCCAGATGAGGGTGCCTCAGCCCGCCTGAGACGCACCCGCACCAGCCGGCTCCGCTCGGCCAGCCATGTGCCCAATCCGTGGGCTCCGCTACGGTGTGGTCGTGTTCGCCGAAGAAGTCATCGAGGCCGCGGGCCGAACGCTGGCAGCGACCGCATCCGACCCGGTTAAGATCGTGCTGTTCGGCTCGCGGGCGCGCGGCGACGCCACCCCCGACAGTGACTTCGACGTCTTGGTCGTGGAGCGCGACCCGGCTGATCGTCACGCCGAGATGGTGCGTCTCGGCCGCGCGCTACGCCCCCTTGGAATGCCGTTCGACATCGTCGTCGTGAGTGAGCGCTACGCCCAAGACTGGGAAGGCGTGGAGGGATCGATGGTGCACGCCGCGCTGACCGAGGGTCGAGTGCTGCATGCCGCAACATGACCGGCTCGATCTGGCGCGTGTGCTGCTCGCCAGGGCGATCGATGATGAGACGCTGGTGCGGAAGGTATCCGCGGACACGGATGTGGCCGACGCGATCGTCGGCTTTCACGCCCAGCAGGCCGCCGAGAAGCTGATCAAGGCGGTGCTCGCCGCTCACGGCGTGACGTTCATGAAGAGCCACGCGCTGAGCTACCTCGTCGGCTTGGTTGAGGAACAGCACATCGATGCTCCGCTGGAGCTTTCGGAGGCAGATGTGCTCTCGCCGTGGGCAGTCGAGTTCCGCTACGAGGGCGAGGAACCGCCCGCCTTCGACCGGCCGGCGGCCCTCGCGCTCATCGAAAAGCTGCGAACGTGGGCCGAAGGGCAGATCGAGACCGCGGAGCAGCCACAAGACCCCCAGCAACCCGACGCAGGCCAACCGGAGTAGAGCACGGTCGTACGAAACCGGACCCGATCCTCGGGCCGAGGCGGGTTCGAGCAACCGCCACCAACCTGGCTAAAACGGAGAGGGCGGGATTCGAACCCGCGATGGAGTTTGATCCCCATACTCGCTTAGCAGGCGAGTGCCTTCAGCCACTCGGCCACCTCTCCTGAGGTCGGCCACCATTGTAAAGCCTGGGGCCGGTCCGCGGGTCGCTCCGATGCGCGACGGCGCACCGAACATGGGGGCGGCCTACACCAAGCTGCTCGATCTGGCGCACAACCAGCACGGGTACCTGCGCGTCGAGAATGTGCGAGGCGGGGTTCGACCCCAAGCGCCCGAGGTGTCGCTTGGAGACGATAGCCCCAAGGTCAGTTTCCTGCGCTTTGGCCGCCGTCGATGTGCAAGATCTCGCCGGTCACGAAAGGCGCCGACTCGAGATAGAGGACTCCACCGACAACGTCCTCGATCTCGCCCACCCGACCGACGGGGTGCAGCGCGCCCATCCCCGCATAGGAACTCTCGTCGTGTGTCGGCGTCTTGATGACACCAAGAGAAACGGCATTGGCCCGTAAACCGCGTGAGGCGTACTCGATCGCAAGCGATTTGGTGACCGCGACCAGGCCCCCCTTGGTGAGAACGGACAGAGCGGCTGGCCGGCCGCTATCCGCATGCTCAACGAGCGCGGTCGAGACATTGACCACATGCCCATGGCCCTGTTCGAGCATGTGCTTGATCGTGCGCGTTGTCATGTGAAAGAAACCAGCGAGGTTGACAGCGACCAGGGCGTTGAAATCCTGGAGGGTGTAGTCCATGAAGGGCTTGCCGATGTAGATCCCGGCGTTGTTGATCAGGGTGTCGATCCGACCGAAGCGCTCGACCGCCGCGTCCACGATGCGCTGCGCGGTGTCGGGGTCGGCGATGTCGCCCTCGAAGGTCACGATGCCCTCGTCCTCAGACCGTTCGATCGATCGAGCAGTCGCGATCACCGCATACCCGAGTTTGCGGTATGCCTTCGTGAGGCCCGCGCCGATGCCCTGCGAGGCGCCGGTGATGATCGCGACCTTCCCGTTGTTGTGCTCGGACAGCGAACTCACAAGCGCGAGATGAGCTCGGCCACGATCTCTGCTGCTGGTTGTGGCTGTTTGGCGAGCGCAACGCTCTGTCCGGCCCACAGCGATAGCGCCTCGATCTCGCCGGTTGTGCCGACGAGCGGGGGTGCGGGGGAATATCGAAGGATCGGCTCGCCCGAAGCGAAGTGCGCGATCACTTCGCCCTCACCCGGTCGACTACCCGGTTCCGGCCGGCCCGCGGCCTCCCACATCTCGGCAGTTGAGTTGTGGATGGCGCGGTGCGGAGCGTCCGGCCATCCCGCCTCGTAGAGGTTGGCGTACCACTCGGCATCGGTCTCGGTCGCGGCCATCAGGAGGCGCCGGTATTCCTCGTGGATCGGCATCTCGTTGGCCAAGAGGAACCGAGTGCCCAGCCAAGCGGCTTGTGCACCGAGGGCGAGCACAGCCGCGACTCCCCGAGCGTCGCCGATCCCACCGGCCGCAATGACCGGTATGGGTGCCACCGCGTCGACTACCGCCGGCACCAACGGGAGCGTCGCCACTCCTCCCCATACGTGCCCGCCAGCCTCCCAGCCCTGCGCAACGATGATGTCCACTCCACATCCCACTGCTCGCCGGGCTTCGTCGGCGCTGCCGACCGTGTGCATGACAAGCCCCCCGGCGTCGTGCACCAAGTCGACGTAGCTCTGCGGATCGCCGAAGATGAACGACACGATCCGCAGGCCAGCAGAAAGTGCCTGATCGACTCGACGGTGCTGATCGGAGGTGAGAGCGAAGTTGCCACCAAACGGGCGATCGGTCAGCGCCGCCGTTTCGCGGACCAGATCTCCGGCGTCGTCGACCCACCACAGCCCCATGGTGCCGAGGGCGCCGGCGTTTGAGACCGCGGCGGGCAGCCGCGGATCTGCGGCCATCGGCGCCGAAACGATCGGGTGGTCGATCCCCAGCAACTCGCACACCGGCGTGCGGGTACTCATCGCGATGGCCCCTTTCCGGCGCCCGCGGCGCCAGCTGACTAGGCTCAATGTAGACCACAGACAGGAGCAGATCATGCGAAGCGACATCGCCCCCGGTGGCACCTTCCCCGACTACGAGTTGCCAGATCACGAGAACCTCACTCGAAAGCTCAGCGAGATCCAGGGCGAGGACCCCCTGATCCTGACGCTCGCGCGCGGGAACTACTGCCCCAAGGAGCACCAGCAGCACCTCGAGCTCGCCGCCAACTACCCCAAGATCGCAGTGGCCTACACGAAGGTTGCCACCATCTCGGCCGACACCCATCACTCCAGCCAGGAGTTCCGCGCGTCGGTCGGCGCCCAGTGGCCCTTCCTCTCCGACCCGGAGCGGACCGTCCAGAAGGACCTCGAGATCCAGGAGTACACCGACCCCGAGCACGATCCGATGATTCCCCACACCCTCGTGCTCAAGCCCGGGCTGGTCATCCACAGCATCTACAACGGCTACTGGTTCTGGGGACGTCCCTCCTTCGTGGATCTCTCGCACGACCTGCGGACCGTGACCCGCGAAATCCGCCCCGACTGGGATCTAAGCAAGCCCGGGCTGCGCGAAGCGTGGGATGCGGGCGACTACTCCCCGTTTCACGGATGGGACAAGCGCTCCCCTCAGTCGACGCCATCGTCTTACAATTCTTGACACATCGACCCCGAGCACGACCCGAATCCCGCACACGCTCGTGCTGAAGCCCGGGCTGGTCATGCCTGCCTCGCCCCGCCTGGCTGTAGCGCCTAGGATGTCGAATCTCTGCACGTGTAAGACGACTACTTCTGAGGAGACTCCATGCCTGGACCGGTGTTGTTCTGCTACGACGGGTCGGAGGGGTCGCGGGCGGCGATGGCCGCGGCGGTGGAGCTCGTCGCCCATCCGGCGTCGGCGGTCGTGCTGACGATCTGGCAGCCCGCGGCGGTGCTGCTGGCACGGGCCGGGGGCTTCGGCGGCGGCTACTTGAGCGACGAGGAACGCGTCGACCGGGAGCAGGCCCAAGCGGCAGCCGACGCCGCCGAGGAGGGTGTGGAGCGCGCACGCGCCCACGGCTATGACGCCGGCTATCGCGTCGAGGAAGCCACGGAAGGCGCGGGACGCAGAATCATCGAGATCGCCGACGAGCTCGACGCGCGGCTGATCGTATGCGGTCGGCGCGGGCTCGGCACGGTCGCTTCGGCGCTGCTCGGCAGCGTCTCGCACGTGGTACTTGCCCACGCCGGGCGCCCTGTTTTGATCGCGCCAGAGCGCTGAGAAGGTCAAGCCCCACGGGGTCGCTCGATCGCCTCGTCGCGAGTGCTGAGCAGTCGGCGCGCGCGACCTGGGAGGCGCCCCAAGTGACCGGCCGCAGTGGATCGACTAGCCTTGGGGCACACCGCTGGAAGGGCGCTGGAAGGGTGGCAGAGCGGTTGAATGCACCGGTCTTGAAAACCGGCAGGCGGGCAACCCCCGTCTCGGGGGTTCGAATCCCCCCCCTTCCGCTTCAGCGCCGCGGCGGGCGCTACCCGGCCGCGAACGGCGGCGAGGTGCCGATTACGCGGCCGGCGGCGTCCAGCGCCTGCACCTCGAGGCGCTGGTGGGCGCCGGCCAGCGAGATGGCCGTCTCGAAGCCCGACCGCGACGCGTGCGCCACGGGTGTCGTGCGGCCGCCGGCGGGGTCGGCCAGCACCCGCCAGGAGGCCACGCGGGTGGCGCCGTTCCAGCTGGCGTACACCGTGGTGTGGCCGCCTGTGTCGCGCGCGGCGCCGGCGGGCGGGGTGAGCGGCAACCCCACCCACTGCGCCAACGTCGCGCGGTAGCTGAGGTCGGGGCGCGGGAACTGCCCTTCCAGCAGCAGCTTGCCCGAGCCGCTGTACTCCGAGAAGTACGGTTCCGAGCCCCAGCCGACAAACACGTTGCCGCCCGGCAGCGGCTCGGTGTCGCCCATGTATTCGGTTTCAAACTGGTTGCCCCCGGGGTACTGGGCGACCACCGTGGCGATGCGCGCCGGCGAATCGAGCTTCAACACCAGCCCGCGCGATGGCCCGGAGGCGTGCACGGAGGTGCCGCCGCCGGTTTGCAAACAGCAGTGGTCGTCAAACAGCGTCACCGTCGCACTGGTCGGTTCCCCGGAGCGGGCAGCGCCGTCGGAGTTGGAGGAGGGGGAGGAGGAGGGGGAGGGTTGCAACATCACGTCGTGCTGCCACTGAAACGCGGCGCCGGGACCGAACTTGAAGCTGGAGTGCTTGCCCCCCAACGTCCACTCGATCTTCCCCGTGGCGGCGTTCACCAAATAGGCCGCCCACGTGTTGCGCATCGACACGAGAAACGTGCCGTTGGGTTGCACGCTGATCGAGTTGACGTGGTAGGCGTCCCACGGAAAGCCGTTGGTGGGCTCCGACGCGTAGGAATCGCTCAGCGGGATGTGCTTGAGCGCGTCCCACGTGCTCACCAGCGCGCCGGTCTTCAGGTTGTACTCCTGCACCGCCGAGTCGATCAGCGCGCCGTTGTAGGCGCCGCCGAAGTTGGACAGGTTGAGCGGGATGTTCTTGTTGGCGGTCACCCACGCATCGTCGCCGCGGATCACCAGCTCGTGCAGCGTGAGGATCCAGCCGTCCCTCCCTTTCAGGCGCGCCACCGTCTGGTAGTGCTGGTTGACCACCACGTCTTCGCCGCTCAGCGTGGAGCCGGTGTTGGTGACCACGCCCTGCCACCACCCCAGCGCCGGGTGGCCTTCGTAGGTTTGCAGGCTGAGGTTGGCGGCCACTTTGCTCTGCGGCACCGGGGCAAACCACACCGGCTGCAACTTTTTGTCGAGGATCAGCGGCCCGCTCTGGCCGATCATCGGCGGTTCGTTGAGATCGTAAAAATTGGTCGTGAGGATGTACCCGGGGGTCAGGCGGGCGGCGGGCGAGGTGCGATCGACCTGCAGCTTCGGCGGGCGCAACGCGGGGGCGGACACGAAGCGGTAGGTGTCGCCCGTCAAATACGCGCCCACCGGCGCTCCGTGCGAGCCGGCCAGCGCGGCGTCCACCGCCACGAACGCCACCACCACCAGCGCAATCGCCGCAGCGAAGCGCCGCGGCGCGGCGCTGGCCGAAGCGCGGGAGGGCGAGTCTCCGGCCGCCTGAGCGGCCGCGGCGGGTTTGGGGAGCGCCACAAACGTCACCAGCGCCGCCGCGCCCGCCAGGCCAGCTCCGATCAGATAGGCGAGGCGGAAGCCGTCGGTGAGCGCCTGCGGCACCCCCACGCCGGCGCCGATCAGATGGGTGGTGTGCTGCGTGGCCAGCGTCACCAGCACCGCCAAGCCGAGGCCGCCGCCCACCTGGCGCGAGGTGTTGACCAGGCCCGAAGCGAGGCCCGCCTGCCCCTGTTTGGCGCCCTGCGTGGCGGCGATCGTGGACGGCACGATCGACATCGCGATCCCCGCCGCCGTCAGCAGCCCCGGGAGCATGATGTACACCACGCCGCTGCCGCTGGCGCCCACTTTGGCCAGCAGCAGCATCCCGGCGGTGAGCAGCACCAGGCCGCCGCCCAGCACCGCGCGCACGCCGAAGCGACCGGTGAGACGCCCGGCGCGCGAGGCGACAGCCATGATCACCAGCGTCATCGGCAAGAAGATCAGGCCGGTGTGCAGCGGCGAGAGCCCCAGCACCTGCTGCAAATAGAGCGAGCTCACAAACCACATCGGGAACAGCGACGCGCTGAACAGCAGCACGATGTTGTTGGCGATCTGCAACGGCAGCGTCAGCTCTTTGAAGGGGATCAGCGGGTTGGAGGCCAGCCGCGCCTCGATCACCCCGAACAGCGCCAGCAGCGCGATCCCGCCGATGATGGGGCCGAGCGCCGCCGCCGAGCTCCAACCGGCGAGGCCCGCTTCCACCACGCCGTACACCAGCACCATCTGGCCGATCGTCAGCGTCAGCGCCCCCGCCAGATCGAAGCTGCCGGAGGTGGAGCGGCGGCGCTCGCGCACCACCGCGTACGCCACCAGCGCCGCGGCGATCCCGATCGGCGGGTTGATCAGCAGCACCCACCGCCAGCTCAGCTCCTGCGTGATGATCCCTCCGAACAGCATCCCCGCGGCGCCGCCCAGCCCGTTCATCGCCGCCCACGCGCCGATCGCGCGGTTGAGCTGCGGCCCGGGGGCGAACGAGGAGGTGATGATCGCCAGCGAGCACGCCGCCATCAGCGCGCCGCCGAAGCCCTGCGCAGCGCGGGCCGCCACCAGCGTGGTGCGATCGGGCGCGAGGCCGCCCGCCAGCGAGGCCAGCCCGAACACCAGCAGCGCGATCACGAACATCCGCCGCTGGCCGAAGTGGTCGGCGGCGCGGCCGCCCAGCATCAAGAAGCCGGCAAACGTGATCGCGTAGGCATCCACCACCCACTGCAGTTCGGGCGCCGTGAATTCGAGGCTCAGCTGGATGTGGGGCAGCGCGACGTTGACGATCGACAGGTCGAGGATCACCATGAACTGCGCCACGCAGCACACCACCAACAGCCAGCGCGAGTGCGCGAGGGGCCCGCGCTCCCGTGGGGGTGGTGCCACCGCCGGGGTGGGCGGCGTCTGCACGCTCACGCGCGCCTACCCACTGGGGTTGGGCGCCGGGGGCGCCTGGTAGGCTGGGCGCGCAGATGCACGAACGACGACGTGAGCAAAGCCGATGAAGCGAGCGCCATTGGCCGCCATGCTAACGCTGCTGGCCACCGCGGCCGCCGTCATGGCGATCGCGGGGTGCGGTGGCAAATCGTCCAACACCACCAGCACCGGCGGTGGCACCACGACGACCAGCACGCACAAGCCGGCCTCCAAAGCGCCCGGCTACTGAGCGCTCACCCGACGGGCGGGCAGCGAGGGCGGGCGGGCACTCCCTCCCCCCTTCTCCTCCTCATAAACGCCCGCATCACCCGGCGTGCTGAAGGCTCTCCAGCGCGGCTTCGAAGGCGGTGACCGCGACCGTGCGCGCGGTTCCGAGCACGTGGCCGGCCGCGTCGAGCGCCTGCACCGCGGCGTACGCGTATTTCTTGGGGAGGATCGTCGAGCTTTCGAAGCCTGTGGAGGCAATCGTCGCGCGTGGCGCCAGCGCCCCGGGATGCGCGCCGGCCAGCACGCGCCAGGCGGCCACGTCGGTGGCGCCGTTCCAGCTCGCGTGCACGATCGTCTCTTCGCCGGTGTTGTTGAGGGTGGCCAGCACCGCCGGCGGGCTCGCCGGGCGCCCGCTCCAGGGGAAGCGGAAGGCGCGGTAGAAGGTCAGGTCGTACGACATGTGCGCGTCCCACAGCAGCGCGCCGTCGGGCGCGTACTCGGTGATCTGCGGCACCGCGCCATAGCCCACCACCGTGTTGCCTTCCGGCAGCGTCTGCACGTTGCCCTGGCTGGCCGCCAGCAGCGGCAGGGGATGGACGATGGCGCGCCGCAAACGCGCTTCGTGGGTGGCGAAGTCGAGCGCGATCCGCACCGCGCGCGACTGCGCGTGCGCCGGCGGGTTGGAGCCGTCGTCGAAGAACGTCACTTCGCCGTCGGGCAAAATGCGGCCGTCGTGCTGCCACGCCGTCTGCACGCCCGGCCCCAGCTTGAACGAGCTTTTGGCGCCGCCCAGCTGCCACAGGATCCGCCCGCTCCCGCCTTCCAGCTGGTAGCCGGCCCACGTGTTGCGCGCCGAGATGAACACGTCGCCGTCGGGTTGGGCATCGATCGAGTTGATGTGAAACCAATCCCACGGTTTGCCTTGCGGGGGCGAGTTTTCCGACTCGGAGGTCGGCACGTGATCGAGGCTGTGCCATTCCCAGCGCACCAACCCCGTCTTCATGTCGATCTCCTGCACCGCCGTGTCGATGATCCCCCCGTCGCGTTCGCCCCCCGCGGGGGTCAGGTTGCAGCGGATCGGGTTGAACGCGGTGATGTACGCCACTTCGCGCGGGGCGATCTGGAAGTCGTGCAGGTCGGCGTGCAGCCCATTGGCGCCGGGGATCGTAAGCACGGTCTGGTAGCGGCTGTTCATCACCACATCCTCCCCCTGCCCAAACCCCAGCGACAGCACCCGGCCGCGCCACCACGTCAGGTCGCGCTGCCCCTTGTAGCTCTGCACTTTGAGGTTCTCCGCGGTTTCGCCCCGCGGCAGCTTCTCGACCCACACCAGCCGACCCTGAGGCGTGTAGATCAGCGGGCCATACTGGCCGGGGCCGGGGCCGTTGGTGGTGAAGACGTCGCCCGCCGCCGGATCGCCGTCGGGCACCGTGACGGTGAGCGCCGGCGGGTGCGCGCCGGGGAGCGTGTAGAAGCTCTGGTAGTCGGCCGGCGCCGCCGGCGGGTTGGGGAACTCGCCCACTGAGGCGGTCGGGTAGGGGACGTCCACGCGGAACGCGTACGTCACCGGCTTGGCGCCGCCGCCGCTCGCGCCGCTGTCAGCCCCGCCGGCAGCCCCTTCTCCCCCTCCTCCCGCTTCTCCCCCTTCTCCCCCTCCTCCCGTTCCTCCCGTTCCTCCCGCTCGACCGCCGACCACCGCGCGCACGCTCACGCGCTCGCCCGGCGCAAACGGCCTGTCGGGGACGAAGCTGGCGCCGTCGGCCTGCGAGTAGCCGCGCAGGTGGCCGGCATGCGCGCCGCTGCGGCTCCCCACCACCGACACGTCGTGGATCTGCGCCGCGGGCACGCCGAGGAAGCTGATCTGGGTGTGAGGGTTGGCGGTGTCGGTTTCCGGGCCCGGCGACACGTCCACGCCAGTGCCCGGCAACCGAGCGGTGCGATCGAGCGGGTGCGCCAAACAGTCGGGGGCGGCGGCGGCGCCCGTACCGGTCGAGCCCGAGCCGCCCAACAGCTTCAGGCTCGGTGATCCCAGCGCGATTGCCAACGCGGCCCAAACGACCACGACGATCCCCAGGGCGATGAGCAGGTTGCGGCGCATATACGCGAATACACGACACCTCACATGCGCGCCGGTTGCGCCGTGAGCGTCGGGCGGCGCGAAGGCTTTCACATCTGGTGGTGGTCGCGCGCGCCCGCTCGCACGTGCGGGGCTGCGCCAGCGGGCGCCAGCGGGTCGGCGACCGTGTTGTCGTGCTCACTTTTCGGGCGCCAACCATTTTACTTTCTGAAGTGGTGGGGTGGCGTTTGAATGTATTTTTTCGCCCCCAACCAGTCGTTGGGGGGTTCGCCAGACTACAGCCATGGCGCAGGAGCTTCCCGAACTGCTGGTGGTCGATGTCGTGGCGTGGCGCGCCTGGCTGGTCGCCCACCACGAGGGGTCGCCCGGGGTGTGGCTGCGGCTGGCCAAGAAGGGCGTCACGCAGCCAACCAGCCTCGTCTACGGCGAGGCGCTCGAGGAGGCGCTCTGCCACGGCTGGATCGACGGGCAGGTGCGCCGCTTCGACGAGCTCACGTTCAGGCAGCGCTTCACGCCGCGCCGGCCGCGCAGCGCGTGGTCGCAGAACAACGTCGCCAAGGCCCAGCGCCTGATCGCCGAAGGCCGGATGGTGGCGGCCGGACTGTCGGCATTCGCGCGCGCCCGGGAAGATGGGCGACTCGGGGATGCCTACCCCGGGCAGGCCGCCATCGAAGTCCCCGCCGACCTGGCGGCGGCGCTCGACGCCGAGCCGGCGGCGCTGGCGATGTTCGGGGTGCTCACCAGTCAAAACCGCTACGCGGTGCTGCTGCGGATCAGCCAGGCCAAACGGGCCGACACGCGCGCCCGGCGCATCGAGCGTTTCGTCGCGATGCTCGCCCGCGGCGAAACCCCCCACCCGCAGCGGCGCACGGCGCCTGAGGCCCAACGTCCGCAGTAGCGGCGGCGCGGCAGATCGAGCGGCGCCCAAACGGCTGCCGCCGCTCGACCACGGCCCGCAGGCGCTCGGCGACGAGGGGGCGCCTACGCCGGCGCGGGCAGCAATCGGTCGACCAGCCGCAGTGCCGGGCGGCCTTCGAACAGCGGCATGGCGTCGGAGCGGTAGAGGATCAGCGCGAGGCTGGGCGCGACCATGAAGTCGGCGACGTTCAGCTCAGGCCCGCCGATCACTCCGTCGGCGATCCAGGCGTCGATGCGGTCGAGCATGGCCGGCAGCTCGGTGCTCATGAGCCCGTTGGCGACCGTTTCGTCGGTGGCAAACACGGGACCCAGCCGCGGCATGAACACACGCCGCGTGAACGTGTGCCGGTACAGCATGCGCCCCATCCGCCCGTCGTCCGCCGAGCGGCTGAACCCGGCGGGGTCGCGCACCACCGCCCCGGCGAGGATCCGCCGGGCTTCCATCTGCAGCGTGTGGTTGGCCCACCGCTCGACCTCCTCCACCGCCGCCCTGCGCTCCGGGTCGGCCGGGAGCAGCGGCGCATCGGGATGGCGCTCGTCGAGGAAGCGCGCGATTGTGTGGTTGGTGGAGATCCGCTCGCGATCGCACGCCAGCGCCGGCACGGTGCCCAGACGATCGCCCATGCGCAGCCCCCGCGTGCGACGCCCACCGGCGGTGCGCGTCTGCCCGCCCGCGTCGAATCCGTGCATTCGCACCACGATGGGGTGCAGGCCGGTGATGGCCTCCACGCGGCGGTAGCGCTGCTGCTTGTGCTCGAGCATCAGCATCGCCGAGCGGCACGCGTGGGAGCCGGGGATCACATACAGGGTGTACATACCGATTTGTCGGACCGTATCCTACGCTCGCGCGCCATACCGGAGCTTTGAGCTGCCGTTCGCTGCGCACCCCGCCGGGGCACGAACCCGCCATTCATACAGACACCGACAAGCGGCTGGAGGATAATGCGGCGGTATGAAGGTGTCGACCGTCGACGCGAAACAGCACGACGATGCGCCACCGACAGCTGGTTCCTCGGCGTGGGCGCCGTTTCGCTCCCCGGATTTCGCGAGAATGGCCTCGGCGCAGTTCGTAAGCAACGTCGGCAGCTGGATGCAGACGGTGGGCGCCCAGGAGCTGATGCTGACGCTGACGACGTCGGCCGCGCTGGTGGCATTGATTCAGACGGCGGCGGGCCTGCCGGTTGTCCTGCTCGCTGTGCCGGCTGGCGCGATCGGCGATCTCGTCGATCGTCGCCGGCTGCTGATCGCGTCGCAGTCGTTCATGCTGTTCGCGGCCCTGGCGCTGGCCGGGTTGGCGCTGGCCGGGTGGGTGACGCCGTGGGTTCTGCTCGCGCTGATCTTCGCTGTCGGCGCCGGGCAGACGCTGACCTCGCCGACGTGGCAGACGCTGCAGCCCGAGCTCGTCGCGCCGGAGGACCGCACACAGGCGATCGCGTTGGGGGCCGTCAACCAGAACCTCAGCCGGGCGATCGGCCCCGCGATCGGCGGTGCGCTATACGCGGCGAGCAGCGCTGCGGCCCTGTTCTTCGTGAACGCATTGAGCTTCCTGCCCGTCATCGGCGCGGTGGGCCGCTGGCGTGGACGTGCACGGCCCGCCGGCGCCGCCGCGCCCGAGCACGTCGTCGAGGCGATACGCGCGGGCGCGCGCTATATCGCCGGCAGCCCGGCCCTGCGTGTGATCCTGCTGCGCGCCGGCCTCTTCATGCTCTTCGCCAACTCGCTCTGGGCGCTGCTGCCGCTGGTGGCGCGCGCACGGCTGCACCTCGGCTCCGGGGGCTACGGACTGCTGCTCGCCGGCGTCGGCGTCGGCGCGGTGGCGGGCGCGGCAACGCTGCCCCGCCTGCGCGCGCGGGTGACCGCGCAGGCGATGATGACCAGCGGCACCATCGTGTTCGCCGCCGTGACGCTGGCTCTCGGCTACGTGCGCACCAGCGCGCTGGCCGCCCTGGTGCTGGTGATCGGCGGCGTCGCGTGGATCCTCGTGCTCTCGACGCTGAACTCCCAGTACCAGACCACGCTGCCGGGCTGGGCAAAGGCGCGCGGCATGTCCTACTATCCTGGTGATCTTCCAGGGCGGCGGCGCACTGGGCAGCGCCGCGTTTGGCGTGATCGCGCAGAACGCCGGGCTGAGCGAGGCGCTCCTTGTCGCGGCCATCGGGCTCGCGCTTGTCGCCGTGGCCGGTGTGTGGCTGCCGTTCAAGGCGATCTCCCCTGTAGACCTGCTGCCGGCCGGCGACTGGCCAGCCCCGCAACTCCTCGACGCCGGCGCGACTGACGGGCCGGTGCTCGTAACGCTCGAGTACCGGCCAACACCGGGGCTGGAGCGAGACCTCGTTGACGCCCTCTACGCTGGGCGCCACGCCCGGCGGCGCACGGGCGCGGTGAGTTGGCGCGTGTGGCGCGACGCAACCGATCCCGGGCGCGTGCTCGAGCAGTTCGTCGTCGGCTCCTGGGATGAACACCTCCGCCAGCACGAACGCGTCAGCCGCCGCGACCAGCAGCGCCTCGACGAGGTCAGCGCCATGACCGATCCAGGCCAGCCCACGACTGTCACCCACTGGCTGGCGCCCCAGCTCAACCGAGACCCTCCCCCCACACCACCGTCCGAAAGGCTGGACTGAGCTGTCGCGGTGTCGAGAGCTCGGCACGCGTGGTATCGCCGAGCACCCGGCCTGGCCGGCGCTCTGACGGCTGGGCATCGATCAGGTGCTGGCATGCGGCCCGTCGATCTCACCCCCGGGACTGACGTGCACGGCGCGAGCGCCGCCGGACACCGCGGCCGGCGGGCGCCCGCCGGGTCGCCGGCAGCTCATCGGCAGGCCGCCCGTCGCGGGGGACGCGACGGACTTCTTCTCGTCCGGAGCAGCGGCGAGCCGGCGCCCGTGAAGACGCTCGCATCCAGCGCGTAGCGATCATACGAGGGGCATCTGTCGATGAAGCCCCTGCATCGAGGACGCGGGTACGCCGTGCTCACCGCCACCAGTCATGCGATGCAACAATCACCGCATGCCGCGCCAGGATCTTGTGGGACTGATCATCGCCGGCCTCGCCTTGGCGGCCTCCGGATGATGCGCGTGTATCACGTACCCGGCAGCCGCTCCACCCGTGTGCTGTGGATGCTCGAGGAGATCGGCGTGCCCCACGAGCTGACTGTCATGACGCGTGAGGACCGCAAGACCGCTGACCACATCAGCCGCCACCCGCTCGGCCGTGTCCCTGTGGTCGAGTTCGACGATGGACGCCGGTTGTTCGAGTCGGCGGCGATCTGCATCCAACTGGCCGACCTGCATCCTGAGGCCGGCCTGATCCCGCCCGTCGGATCGCCGGATCGTGGCCACGTATGCCAATGGTGCTTTTTCGCGATGACCGAGCTCGAGCCACCCATATTTCAATGGATGCAGGCGAGGCCGCGAGGAGACCGACCAGACCGAGCCATCGCAGCGCCACCAGGCCGCTGCGGCTGTCCTCGACACAGCGCTCGCCGATCGCGACTGGCTCCTTGGGGACTTCGGCGTCGCCGATGTGATCTGCGCTGGCGTCGCCGGTATCACCCATCGCGCCGAACTCACCCACGAGCCCGAACGGGTTCGCGCCTACGTCGATCGGGCGCGCTCACGTCCCGCCAATCGGCGCGCTGCCAGCCGAACCGAGCTAGCGCCGTCATAGGTCTTTGATGGATGCCAAACCCGGATGTTGGGCAGATTCGAGACCCCGAGGAGGTGTGCCATGAGCAAGCTCAGGCTCAGCATCACGATGTCGCTGGACGGCTATGTCGCAGGTCCGGACCAGAGCGAGGAGGACCCGCTCGGAGTAGGTGGGATGGAGCTGCACGAGTGGTTCTTCCCGCTCAGGGCGTTCCGGGAGATGCACGGCGGGCAGGGCGGCGAGACCAACGCCAGCTCCTCGGTGGTCGAGGAGCGCCGCGCAAACATCGGCGCCACGATCATGGGACGCAACATGTTCGGCGGTGGCACCGGATCCTGGGGCGACGATCCGTGGCCAGGCTGGTGGGGCGAGGACCCGCCCTACCACCATCCGGTGTTCGTGCTCACCCACCACGCGCGCGAGCCGCTTGAGCTGAAGGGCGGCACCACCTTTTACTTCGTGACCGACGGGATCGAGTCGGCGCTCGCGCAGGCCGACAACGCCGCCCAGGAGCAGGACATCTGGCTTGCCGGCGGCGCGTCGGTGGTCAACCAGTACTTGGCTGCAGGCCTTGTCGACGAAGTTGACATCTCGATCGCGCCCGTGATCATGGCCGGCGGCAAACGCCTATTCGAGGGCCTCCAGCACGGGGCTCTCAAGCTGGCGCAGATCCGGGCCGTCGACGCACCCGGCGTCACGCACATCAAGTACCAGGTCGGTTGAACCACTATTGCGGTGCCTTGGCGTCAGCGCTCCGCTGCCGGGGTGTCAGGAACTTGGGTAATAGGAAAGCCATGACAGTCCGCACAGGGGTCTCTTTGGTTTTGCTGGCGGTGCTTGGCATCGCCGCGGCAGCGGCTTGCGCTGCCAGCGCGGGGGCGGGTGCGGCGGCCCACCGCGCGCCCAAGCGCCATTCGCGCATATACGTCGCCAACAAGGACTGTCGCGGGCACACCTTCCGCCCGGCCAGTATCACGCTCGCCTGCGGCGATGGCAACCTTTACGTCAGCGAAGTCGATTACTTCAACGGCCCCTCAGAAGGCTATGGGTCAGCACGGGCGGGCGCGTCGGTCACGATCCACGAGAACGACTGCAAGCCGGACTGCGCCGCGGGTAAGTTCGTCGTCGAAAAGGGCGCGCTCACGCTGAAACGCGTCGTTCGCTGCGCCGACGGCCTGCTGTACTACTCGCGCGCCTTGTACGCGTTCCCCGGCGGCGAGAACGAAGTCGACATCCAACCCTACGAGCGCTGCGTGCCGGTGCACCACTTGCACGCCAAGGCCATTCGCGCCAACGCTCCCGATGTGCCTGCCGAACCACCGACCTCGCCGGGAGCGCGCGCGCTGATCGCAGCTCACTCCGTGCAGCGCGCCTTGAAGGCGGCGGCGCTGCCCAAGGGGGCCACTCGCCTGAAGAGGGTGCCGGCCGGGCAGGCCAAGCTGCTGGGCTCGATCCGTACGCCCGCCACGTCGCTGGGCACCCAAGAACGCGCCAAACTGGTGGCGCGCAGCTCCGTCTGGGCCACCTCTGCGCAGCCCAGCAGGGTCTTTGCGTATGTCGCGGCGCATCTACCCGCCGGGACGCGCGAGGTGTTCTCCACGAGCGGCGACTCCTCGTTCACGCCGCCCCATGGCCACGAATCGTTGCCTGAAATCGAGAAGCGCGAATCGGTGAACTTCTGGGGCGAAGAATTCCGTCTGCCGAGGGGCAGCCGCGCGCTGCGGCTGCGCGTGCTCGGCGTCTACATTGCGCGCCGCGACGCGAGCGCCGACAGGTTCATCGTGCGGGTCACCGCCGCCGCCTCGTGGGAGCGCGCGCGTCCCAGCTACTCGCTGCTCGGCGCAAACGTCGGCGCGGTCACGGTGACGGTCACCGATCGGGCCTCTCGCCAGAATGAACCGCCGCCGGTGACGATCCGCAAGCCAGCGCTCGTGCGCACGATCGTGCACGACGTCAACGAACTGCCCGTCGACGAATCAGCCGGTCGCGCCGTAAGCTGCCCCGCGGAGGGAATCGCTGGACCCTCGCAACTGCTGTCGCTGAGCTTCAGCGAAGGAGAACATGGCCCGCTGCTTGCCACCTTCACGGACAATCCCGGGGCGTGCGTCCCCGAACCGTCGATCGCGCTGCCCGGAGAGCCTCCCGTCGCGCTCTCCGAAGCAGAAGCGCTCGTACACCAGATCGAAAGGGTCAGCGCTATCCGCCTACGCTGAGGAGGTGCCTCAACCCGCTTGACCCAGCTCGCGAAGGCCGGCGTCGCGTTCTGGCGACAAATGAGGGTCTATGGTGCCAACACGTCGGAGGGGGTCACGGTGGTCACGGACAGACCCGTGCCCGACAGCTTGCTCGGAAGGTCGAGCTTCAACCATCGCGACAGACGTGTCGGCAGCGTTGAGATGATCACCTCGTCGAAGCCGTACAGGTTGATCGCATCCTGCACCGCTACGCCCGGGTCGGGGGCACCAACGATTCCCTCCACGGGGGCTCCGACGGCCTCGCTCAACAGGGGCACGGCCTGGTCGATCACGGCCTTGGCCTCGCCTGCTCCCTGGTCCTCGGGATCGACGATCTTGTGCAGGCCGTGGGTTGCGTTTGGAACGAGCAGCGTGAACGTGCACGGCCCGCGTTGCGCCCGCTCTCGCACTGCTTCGAGCAGGGGTTGCGTGGCGGCGGTCTTGTGTGCCACCACGAGCACTCGGATGGGGATCTCGGAGGACTCCACGGTGAGCTCCCTTCTCATGGTTTGGCTCCGATGATCGCACTTGCGCGCTCGCAGCGCCAGGTGTTGGGCGTGTTGCTTCTCCCGCTGGCAGTCGATCGATACGCCGCGCTGGCTCCCGACCTGTATTCGCACGGGTCGCGGATCGTGTGCCCGAAATCACCGCCGATCAACGGCGATTCCCGCCAATCCTACGCCGCAAAAACCGGCCGATTAGCAGGGATCTTTAGAAATGGAGCTAGGGGGACTCGAACCCCCGACCTCCTGGGTGCGATCCAGGCGCTCTCCCAACTGAGCTATAGCCCCGAGCCGCCCGCCACGGGGCGGGCTGTCTGACCAAGTGTACGGTGTGGCGAAAAGTTTCGCCGGCACGGCCTGTATTGTGTGGTTGCGTTATGGGGTTGCTTGACGATGCGATCCGCGAGCACTTCGAGCTGCGACGTCGGCACGGTGCCGACCCCAGCGAGGTGATGAGCAAAGAACAGGAGGCGTTCGGCGCGGAGGCCGACCGCGACGGCGGCCTGTCGGGCGTAGAGGCAGACACGCTGTTTGCCGCCTCGCGGCCCTCCACGATGCTCGCCGAAGACCGCCGGCCGAAGCGCGAGCGAATGCGCGCGGGCGACGACGACGGCCTCGGCCAACCCACCGTCGAACTGGACATGCAGGCGGTGCTAGACGAGGAGTCCACGCGCGCGCGGCTGGGCTACGGCGCGATCGACGCGTCGCCGGCGGGCGCTGGCGCGGAGCCGGTGCGAGCGCTGCGCTGACACCGCGCGCCAGCGCGACCATCGCACCCGCGTAGGACCGCACGCAGCCGTCTCATCACCCGCTCGGCCGCCCCGTCTCATGCGTCGGCCGCCCTCTCACACCTCGGGCGTCTCGACCGCCACGGCCTTCGATTTGGCCGCTTTTGCTTTGGCTTTCGTGCCGGGCGTCTTTCCCGCTCCCGCCTTCCCGGCTGTCGCTTTCCCGCTGGCAGTCTTTCCTGCGGTCGTCTTTGCGATCGTCGTCTTCCCAATCGTGGGCTTCCCTGCCACTTTCGCAGTGGTGGTTTTCGCCGCCGCCGTCTTCCCCGCGGCCGCTTTGGCGCGGCCGGCTCGCTTTTTGACCGCCGCCCGCTGCTCCTCTGCCGCCTGCTCCTCCCCCTGCTTCTGCTGCGCACCCTCCACCGGCGCTGCGCTGGCGGCGATCACGCGCGCGGCCGCCGCCTCCACGGCCTCCTCCGCCGACCGGGCCGGCTTTGGGGCGCGCGGTTTGGCTTTGCGCCGCGCCGGTGCGGCGCCGCTCGCCGCCTCGCTGTTCGCCGCCTCGCTGTTCGCCGGGATCGACGCGTCTGTGGGGATCGGCACGGTCATCGCCCCTTCACCGGCGCCGCCCCTGGGGCCGCGGCGCTTGCGTTTGTTGGAGCGCGCGCGGCGCTTGGGGAAGTTGCGCAGCAGCTCGCGCGCCAGCGCCGGCGGCTTGCGTGCCATGCGCGTGCGCGCGCCTCTCAGCGCCTCCTCAGCCTCGGGGGTGTGCGCCAGCGCGGCCGCCAGCAGCGCCGCGGCGAGGCGCCGGTCTTGCTTACGCGAGGCGTGGATCAGCCGCCGTGCGTTGCGCGCGTGGGCGCCGCCGGAGGAGTTGACCAGCAGCCCCAACAGCCGCTTGGTCTCCGGCCAGCGCTGCACGGCGTACTCCTCGTGAAGATCGCGCGTGTACTCCGCCAGTCGCCAAATCCACGCGGCGGCCTGGTCGCGGCGGCCGATGCGCCGCTCCACCATCGCGCGCAGCATGATCTTGGAGCCCTCTCTGCGCTCCTCGCGACCCCACGTGCCGATCTGCTCGACAGCGGTGTCAAACGCCTCGGGGTCGCGCCCGGCGGCGATGTCGGCCAGCGCGCGCAGCCCCAGCTGCGGGTTGGGGTTGCGCTTGACGGCACTGACCAGGAAGCTGCTCTTCAGCTCGCCGGTGCGATCGAAGTGGAGCATCGCCCGCGCGCGCCGCCAGCCGGGGGCGGTGACGCGCGCGCCCGCCAGCGCGGCCCACCCGTGCTGCTCGCCGTACTCGAGGTTCTCCACCGCGATCCGCCACAGCTCGCGTTCCAGCACCTGGATGCGCCGGTCCTCCTCGGCGCACACCGGCAGCACGCGCCGCTCCACGCGAATCCGCCGTCCGCGGCCGCGGCGCACGGGGCCGACGACGATGGCGCCGCCGCGGTAAACGTCACGGTCGAGCAGCGAATGCAGCGTCACCACCGGGTCGTCGTGCTTGGTGGCGGGGTGCACGAAGTCCACCACCAGCCCCGCCTCCTTGCCAGGGTTGCGGCGGGTGACGCGGCCGACGCGCTGCTGGTAGATGCGCTTGGACGCGGTGGGCGCCAAATGCACGCACACGGTGGCACGCGGGCTGTTCCACCCCTCCGCCAGCAGCTGCGCGTTGATCAGCACGTCGATGTCGCCACGCTCGTAACGCGCGAGGATCGAGGCCAGCTCGCGCTTGGGCGTCTCGCCCGACACCGCCTGCGCTTTGATGCCTTCGGCGCGGAACGCCACAGCGAGGTTGTAGGCGTGCTGCACGCCCGCCGCATACACCACCCCCGGCACGCCGTTGAAACGCGTGCGGTAGAGGTTGGCCATCGCCAGGTTGAACGGCTGCTGATCCAGCAGCTGCGCCAGCTCCTCCTGGTCGAACTCCACGTCTACCTCGCCCCGTCTCAAGGGCACCTTGGCGATCGTGCGCACCCCCACACCCGGCGGGATGCGCACGCAGCGCAGCGGCGAGATCACCCCGCGGCGCGCCGCCTGGGCGAGGTCGAAGCGCGAGGTTTGCGTGGGGAACAGATCGGTGACGTGCCGGGCGATCAGCGCGCCGGTGGCGGTCATGCCGATGAAGATCGGACCCGTCCATGCTCTGATCGCGCCGCTGGTCTTCTCGCCCAGCGCCGTGTGGGCCTCGTCGCAGATGACGATCGTGTAGGCGCTGGAGATGCGCCCGGCGTTGCGCACAAACCACTGGTAGGTCTCCACCGACACGGGCCCCTGGGTGGAGTCCTCGCCCTTGTACAGCGGGCGCGAGATGCGCCGCGAGTAGCCGCGCGCGCGCAGCTCGCCGAGGAACTGGTCGACGAGGTTGCGCCGGTGGGTGAGGATCAAGATGCCGCCGGTTTGGGATGCCTCCACGAAGCCCAGCGCCGCCACCGTCTTGCCGGCGCCGGTGGCGTGCTCAAACCAGAAGCGCTTGGCCGCGTTGGGGTCCTCGGGCTGGTCGGAGAGCTGCTCCTCCTCGTCCTCTTCCACCCAGTCGCGCGGCTCCTCGTCGCCCTCCTCCTGCTCGTCCTCCTCGGCCTCGCCCTCCGGGAGCGGCTCAAGCTCGTCCTCGAGGTCGCCCAGCTCCTCCTCTTCGTCGTCTCCCTCCTCCACCTCCTCTTCGTCGTCCTCCACGCGCGCGTCGGCCTCCTCGGCCTCCAGCCGCTGCTCCTGCTCGTCCTCGGCACCCGACTGCGCGGCGGCGTGCGTAGACACCGCCCCATCGGCGGCCGGGGTCCCACCGGCGGGCCGGCCGTTGCCGAGGATCGCGGCCGACGCCAGCAGCTCCGGCGAGGCGGCGCTCGCGACGCGGCCGTTGCCGCCGTTGCCGCTCCGTTCGGCCTCCGCCAACAGCGCCGTGAGTGTTCCCGACAGCGCGTCCACCTGGTGGGCGGACAGCACGGTGCCGTCGTGCAGCTTGGGCTCCTGGTCGGACAGCAGCCGTTCGAGTCCCAGCAGCAGCGCGTACTCACGCCGCCACGCCGTGGAGGGGTAGCGGGCGTGCTCCTTCAGCTCCGCCAGCGCTGCGTCCAGCGCCCGGCGGCGAACGGTTGCGGACCCGCCCGCCCGAGCGAGCGCCACGGTGGGATCCTCGCCGTCGTGCAGGAAGCGCTCGCGCACGAACTCTTCCGCACGCGCGATGTCGGCGGAGCTTGGAATGGACGCGACCGCAAGGGCCACTTGTGTGGACTCGGCCATGAGAGGCTCTGGACTTCGAGATGGAGCCGCGCAGAATGAGATCTCAGCGTGACTCGGAGCGCCGGCACCATGCCGACAGACCCCCTGTTACCCGGAGCAACCCAGGCCCCGAGTACATCCAAGATACAGCACTCCGCGGCGGGATTGAAGGGGCGGCGAGTCGCGCCGGTGCAAACGGCCCCACCCGGCTCCCCGGGGCGGGGTGGTGCACCACGTGTTGCCCGCCCCGCGCGGCGAAGCTGGTTGGCGTCCGAAAAGTAGATGCAGCAACACGCACCGCCTGACGATCGACGCTCCCATCGACGGGCAGACGCCCTCACGCGGGCCCGGGCGACCCAGTCTGGTTTCGCCGCCCGTGTCGATCGGGCGCGATCGCGTGGGTGGATCTGGCACCCTGTGCGCGTGTCTCCCACACATCGGCCTCCCGAGCGTCCCCACCGGCGCGCCCGCCGGGTGCAGCTGGGGCTGCGATTGATCGTGCAACGCGACGTCGAGCGCCGCGCGGTGGGGACATAGCGGTGCCCGAGGTCCGTGTGGACCCACTCAGCGGGCACAAGACGATCGTCGCCGGCGAGCGCTCGGTGCGTCCCGGCGGCGAGCCGCGGTGTTCGCCGGGGCAGCCGATCGACCGCGACCGCGACCCGTTTGCCGAGGGCCACGAGGAGCGCACGCCGCCCGAGCTGTACGCGGTGCGCCCGGGGGGCGGCCGGGCGGACGGGGCTCCAAACACCCCGGGATGGACGGTGCGGGTGGTGCCCAACCTGTTTCCGGCGCTCACCGCCGACGAGGCCCAGCCCGAGCGCGACGCGCGTCCGGAGCTGTTCACGGCGATGCCCGCGCACGGCGCGCACGAGGTGATCGTCAACGGGCCCCAGCAGGTGAGCTCGCTGGCGGAGCTGCCGAACGCGCAGGTGGCGGCGGCGGTGGAGGTGTGGCGGGCGCGGATGCGCGCTCACGCCGACAGTGCCTGTGTACAGCTGATCGTCAACGAGCGGCGCGAGGCGGGGGCGTCGCTGGAGCACACGCACGCGCAGCTGTACGCGCTCGACTTCGTCCCCGCCGACGTGGCGCGCGAGCGCGAGCGCGCCGGCGCGTACGCCGCGCGCACGATGGGAGGCGAGCTGCTGGGCGATCTGGTGGCCGAGGAGGTGCGCCGCGGCGAGCGGGTGGTGGCGATCGACGAAGAGGCGGTGCTGCTGGCGCCGTATGCGTCGCGCGTGCCCTACCAGCTGATGCTCGCCCCCCGCCGCCCCCGCGCGAGTTTCGAGGCGGAGGGGCCCAGCGGCGCGGCGCTCCTGCACGACGGGCTGTGCCGGCTGGCGCGGTTGCTGGGCGCCAGCCCGCCGCTCAATCTGTGGGTGCGCACGGCGCCGCGCGGGGCGGAGCGGTTTTGCTGGCGGATCGACGTGATGCCGCGCCTCACCCACCTCGCCGGGCTGGAGCTGTCGACGGGGGTCAACCTCAACATCGTCGCGCCCGAGCACGCAGCGGCACGGCTGCGGGAGGTGTGAGCGCGAGGCACAACGCAGGCGCCGCTGCGCGACTGCGCGAGATGTGAGCCCGGCGCCAACGCAAGCGCCGCTGCGCAACACATGCCGGGCGGCGCGCGATGCGCCGGCGCTGTAGGCTGCGCGCCACATGCCGCCCGTCGAGCGTTTCGTGCCGCGCTTCGCGGCCGAGCCCCCTCAGGAGGGCCTGCCGTACGGCCGCTGGGAGGAGCGGTTGCAGCGCGAACTGCAGGCGGCGTGGGCGACACTGCAGGATGCGCCCGACGATCTCGGTGAGCCGCAAACGATCGTGTGGTACCCCGACCGCAGCTGGCACGGGCGCACATACGTGCCCGCCACCACCACCACCACCGGCGGGTATGAGCTGTTTGGGTACGTGCGCTTCGTACCGAGCGAGGAGGGGGGCGAGCCGCATGACCTCTCGGCGCACGCCGACTTCACCGACCAGACCGCCGACGCCAACCCGCAATGGAGCCTCGATTTGTGCGAGGAGGTGATCGGCCGCTGGCGCGGGTACAACGGCGAGGAGGCGGCAATGACGCTCGTCTGGGGCCGCCCTCTGGTTGCCGGCGGAAGCATCGTCACCGCCGAGCTGGCCGATCTGGCGGTCGACCAGTGCGAGCTGGCCGACAACCGCTTCACGCTGATCGCGCCTGACGACTATCGCGGCTATCTGCTGGAGATCAAGCTGTGGAACCCCAAGGGCAAGCGGCTGGCGATGGAGTCGCTCTACGAGGGCGACGAGGAGGAGTCGCCGTAGCTCAAGAATAATCGGCATCTGTCGAGTATTGGCATATGCCACGGCGGCTCGCGCGCCTCAGCCTCACCGGCCAGGTGGCGCTGCTCAGTTTGATCCCGATCGTGGCGCTGGGGTTCGTGCTGGCGCGGGTGCTGCAGAGCCAGATCGTGCAACGCAGCCTCGCCGACGCGGGAGAGTCGGCACAGCTGATCGCGCGCTTGGGCATCCAACCGCGCCTGACCCCGCGCGAGCTGCGCGAGGGCTTGAACCCGCAGGACATATACGCGCTCGACGAGCAGCTGCGCGCGCGCTCGGTCACCCGCGATTTGGCGCGCATCAAGATCTGGAACAGCGCGGGGGTGATCGTCTACTCCGACGACCACACCCTGATCGGGCGCCATCTGGGCAAGGGCGACGGCGACCTCGAAGACGCGCTCGAGGGCGACCCCGATCCAGCCGAGGTGGTCACCCCCAGGCCGCACACCGAGACCGCCAGCGAGGTGGGGCTGGGGCAGCTGGTGGAGGTGTATGTGCCGCTGCGCTTCACCCACTCCGGCCCACCGGCGGGCGCATTCGAGATCTACCTCAGCTATCGCCCGATCGCGGCGGCGATCGCCGGCGACGAGCGCACGATCGCGCTGGTGGTGTTTTTCGGGCTGGCGCTGCTGTGGGCGATCCTCTACCGGATCGTGGCCTCCGCGTCCAAGCGTTTGCGCCGCCAGGCGCGCGACAACTATCGGCTGGCGCGCTACGACCAGCTCACCGGTTTGCCCAACCGCACGCTGTTCCGCGAGCGCGTGGCGGAGGCGCTCAGCGCCCGTGTGGCCGCCGGCGAGCGGGGTGGCGGGCCGGCGGTGATGCTGCTGGACCTCGACGCGTTCAAGCAGATCAACGACACCCTCGGCCACGCCGCCGGCGACGCGGTGCTGTGCGAGGTGGCGGCGCGGCTGCGGGCGGCGCTCGACCCGCACACGCTGCTGGCGCGGCTGGGCAGCGACGAGTACGCGATCCTCACCCCCGCGCTCGACGGCGAGGCGCAGGCGCTGCGGGTCGCGGCGGAGGCGCAAACGGCGATGCAGGCGCCGGTGGCGGTCGGCGGAGTGGCGCTCAACGTGGAGGCGTCGATCGGCATCGCGTTGGCGCCCCAGCACGGCAAGGCGGCCGACCAGCTGCTGCAGCACGCCGACTTGGCGCTCGATCGCGCGCGCGTGGTACGCGGCCGCGTACAGATCTACTCCCCCACGCGCGACCACTCCGGCAAAGAGCGCTTGGCGCTGCTGGGGGAGGTGCGCCCGGCGCTGGAGCGCGAGGAGTTCACGCTGTATTACCAGCCGCAGATCGCGTTGCGCAGCGGCCGCGTCACCGGCGTGGAGGCGTTGCTGCGCTGGCGCCATCCGCAGCGGGGGATGATCCCGCCGCTGCAGTTCATCTCGCTGATCGAGCACACCGCGCTGGTGGGCCCGGTGACGCTGCACGTGCTCGACCGCGCGCTCGCGCAGGCGGTGCGCTGGCGCCAGGCGGGGCTGGAGCTGGGAATGTCGGTGAACCTCTCCGCGCGCAACCTCCACGACCCCGAGCTGCCCACGCAGATCGAGGAACTGCTGGCGCGCCACGCGGCGCCGGCGGCGGCGCTCACGCTGGAGGTGACCGAGAGCGCGGCGATGGCCGACCCCGCCACCGCGATCGACGTGCTGGAGCGGCTGCGCGCGCTTGGCGTGGGCGTGTCGATCGACGACTTCGGCAGCGGCAACGCGTCGATCTCCTACCTGGCCAAGCTGCCGGTGGGCGAGTTGAAGATCGACCGCTCGTTCGTCACGCCGATGTGTGAAAGCGCGCGCGATGAGGCGATCGTGCGCACCACCATCGACCTCGCCCGCCACCTCGGCTTGCACGTGGTGGCCGAGGGTATCGAGACGCCCGACGTGTGCGAGCGCCTCGCCGAAATGGGTTGCGACACCGGCCAGGGCTATCTGATCTCCCGCCCCGCCCCTGAGGAGGAGCTGACGCCGTGGCTGCTGGAGCGTCTCGGCGCCGACGCGGTGGCAGCGCCAGCCGGGTGATATGTGGTGCGGCAGCCGACCGCGGGCCGAGCAGTCCCTCTCCCAAATCCTCCTCCCCCTACCCTTACGCGCAATGCGAGCGCTGGTGCAGCGGGTGACCCGGGCGGCCGTGAGCGTGGACAGCCGCCAGGTGGCGCAGATCGGCGAGGGGCTGCTGGTGCTGCTGGGCGTGGCGCACGGCGACGACGCGGCCGCCGCCGAGCGGCTGGCGGCGAAGGTGCGCGCGCTGCGGATCTTCGCCGACGCGCAGGGGCGCATGAACGAGCCGCTGGGCGCGCGGGAGATCTTGTGCGTGAGCCAGTTCACGCTGTACGGCGACGCGCGCAAAGGCAACCGCCCCAGCTTCGTCGCGGCTGCCGTGCCCGCCGCGGCCGAGCCGCTGTATGAACGGTTTTGCGAGGCGGCCGGCGCCAAGCGCGGTGTGTTCGGCGCGCACATGCACGTCGAGCTGGTCAACGACGGGCCGGTGACGCTGCTGCTGGAGGGGTGAGGGACACCCGCGTGTGCCGTAGCGGCCGGCGCTGCTGAGGCACCGGGAGACTTTTGAGGATCTCCCAGAACGAGTCGTCCTCGAACGCGTCGGCAAGGATCAACAGCGTGAGAAGTCCCGGCTCGCATTCCCCGCGCTCCACGACCCCGATCGCGTTGCGGTGCAAACGCACCTCGTCCCTGTGAGCAAACGCTTCCTGCGAGCCACGGGCGGCGCGCAGCCTCGCAACCTTCGCGCCGAAGTCGCGCAGAATCGCGGCACGCTCCTCTGTGTAGGTCGCCATCCTTCAACTCTGAAGAGTGCGCCAGACAACTGTCTACATACTGCTGTATGCTGACCCATTCGCACACAGCCATATGTCTGGCGGACGCTTGTCTGCTGTTTTTGTATGCTGCCGCGTTGTACACAGCTATGTGTCACGACGCAACCGGCTCTGTTTGCGGGTCTGCCGTCCGGCAGGCCGACGATCAGTGCTGTGCGCCGAACGAAGGAGCGACAGTGATACGACCGCGAGCAACCCACCTCCAAGCCACCCAGTCGCCCCACGGATCCCGGTGGGGTGGCTGATGTCACGGATCAGCGCGTTCTACGGGATCGTGATCTGGATGTACCACGACGAGCCACACCACACCGGCCGTCCACACTTCCACGCGAGCTGCGCCGGCCACGAGGCCACCGTTGATATCGAGAACCAGACAATCCTCGCGGGCCGGCTGTCGCCCCGAGCTCGCAGACTGGTGAACGAGTGGGCGAAGACGCATCAGTCCGAGCTACGCGAGAACTGGGTCCGCGCCCGCCGGCACCAGCCGCTTGCCCCGATTGAGCCGCTGTGCTGAACGCTCTACCATTGTGGTCATGCGCAGCACTCCGCTTCTCACCGAGGCGCAGCCGCTGGACGGGTACGCCGTCCACGTCCAGTTTGAGGACGGCACCACGGCCGACGTCGACCTCTCCTACCTGCTCGACTACGGCGGCGTGTTCGAGCCGCTGCGCGACCCGACCTACTTCGCGCAGCTACGCGCGGACCCCGAGGCCGGCACGATCGTGTGGCCCAACGATGCCGACATCGCACCCGAGACGCTGTACGCGCACGCGCGGCAGCGCGCCACGGCCGCGGCGTAGCCGTTCGATCAGGGAGCGGAGGTCGGCTGGGGCAGCGGCTCATCGCGCGCCCGAAAGAACTCGGCGCCCTCGATCGAGGTATGCGGGACGATCCGGCCCAGCCATGACGGCATCCACCAGTTGACGCGGCCCATCAGCAGCATCAGCGCCGGCACCAGCAAACAGCGCACGACGGTGGCGTCCAGCACCACCGCCACCGCCAGCCCCACCCCGAACTGCTTCACGGTGGGGTCGCCGTTGAGCACGAAACTGCCAAACACGAACACCATGATGAACGCCGCCGAGGTGATCACGCGGGCGCTGGTGACCAACCCCGATACGACCGATTGGCGGTTGTCCTGGCCGGCGTTGACGTGCTCCTCGATCTGGCTTACCAGAAACACCTCGTAGTCCATCGACAGCCCAAACAGCACGGCGAACATGAACAGCGGCACGTACGACACCACCGGCACGGGGCCTTCGAGACCGATCAGCCCGCTCAGCCAGCCGTACTGGAAGATCGCGGTGAGCACACCGTAGGCGGCGGCGATCGACAGCAGGTTCATCACCGCCGCCTGCGCCGGGATCATGATCGTGCGGAACGCGAGGATCAGCAGAACGAAGCTGAGCGCGATCACCACGGCGATCTGCAGTAGCAGCTTTTCGGAGATGCGCGCCGCCAGGTCCACATACCCCGCGGTGCTGCCGCCCACGTGGGCCTTCATATCGGTGCCGTGCTCGGCGTTGGGGATCGCATCGGCGCGCAACCGCTGCACCAGCTCTTCGGTGGCTTTGTCCGACGGCGCGGTGGTGGCGATCGCGTTGAAGTAGGCGGTGGTGCCGGCCTTGTCGATGTTGATCGGGCTCACGTTCGCCACGCCGGCGGTGGTGGCGATGTCGTGCTGGAGCGTCTGCAGACGCGGGTCGCCGGCGCGCGGGTCACCCCGCGAGGAGCTGGCGCTGGTCGAATGCGAGGCCGGCTGCTGGCCGGCGGGCTGTTGGCTGGGCGCCTTCGCCGGCGAGCCCAGCGACACCGCGATCAGCAGCGGGCCGTTGACCCCCGAACCGAAGTTTTCGGAAATCAAATCGTAGGCGCGGCGCGCGGTGGTGGAGGTGGAGAGCGCGCCGTTGTCTTGCTGCCCCAAATTGAGCGACAGCAACGGGATCATCAGCGGGATCAAGATCGCCAGCGCCGCCATCCCCGCCAGCAGCGGGTGGCGGGCGATGCTGTTGGCCCACCGTGCCCACACGCCCTGTTCGGTGGCCGCCTCGGGACGCAGATCGCGGTGGGGCGGACGCACGCGCCCCGCGTTGATGCGCGGCCCCAGCAGCGCCAGCACGGCCGGCAGCAGCGTGAGCGCGGCCAACACCGCCACCACCACCGCGATCCCCGCCATCAGCCCCATCGTGGTGACCAGCGGGATGCCCGCCACCGCCAGCGACACCAGCGCGATCGTGACCGTGCTGCCGGCGAAAAACACCGCCCCGCCCGAGGTGGCGGCGGCGCGCGCGATCGACTCGTCGTAGTCCAAACCCTCGCTCAGCCCGCGGAAGTGGCGGGTGACGATGAACAGCGCATAGTCGATTCCCACCCCCAGTCCGATCATCGTCGCCAGCGTGGGCGCCACGCTGGGCACGGTGGTGACGTGGCCCAGCAGCCGCACGATCGCCAGCGCCGCCAGCAACGCCACGACGGCGTTGATTATCGGCAGCAGCATCGCCGCCAGCGTGCCGAACGCGAACGTGAGGATCACCATCGCCGCCACGATCCCGATCACCTCGCTCACCTCGGTGGCGGGCTTCGACACCTTCTGGCCCAACTGGCCGCCGGTCTCCACCTGCAGGCCCGCCGCTTGCGCGGGGTGGGTGGCGTCGATGATCGTGTGCGCTTCGTCCACCGACAGATCGCCAGGGCTCTCGTCGAGCGTCACCGACAAATAGCCGGTCGCCTGGTTCTTGCTGAGCGCCGTCGCGCCCTGCGGCGTGAGCGGGCTGACCACCGCAGCCACGTGCGGCGCCTTGGCCACGGCGGCCACCGCTTCGTTCACGGCATGCGCATACCGGGGTTCGGTGAGCTTGCCGTGCGCGACGTGCAGCACGATCGGGCTGGAGCCGTTGGCCTGGTTGGGAAACGCCTTGGCCAGCGTGTCGGTCGCCGCCTGGCTGTCGGTGCCCGGCAGCGACAGGTCTTCGCTGGTGGTTTCGCCCAGCGTGTGCGATGCGGCGACCAGCGCCACCGTCGCCGCCAGCCAGGCGGCCAGCACCGGCAGACGATGACGCACACACAGGCGCGCCAACCAGTACAACCTCCCGGTCATTCCGCCATAGCCCCCTCTGGTCGCGGTTGGGCGACGGACGCTGGTCATCGTGGCGCGGCTGCGGCGGGTTGTCAAGGTGAGCGGCTACACACCCACCAGCTCGCCGTCGGCGTCCTGCGCGCGCTCGCGGCCGGCAGAGTCGTCTGCCACTCGCCGCGCGGTGGCCTGCGCCCAGCGCGTGGTGCTGAACAACCCCAGCGCCAGCACCGCAAAGCCGCAGCCGGCGACGATCCACCAGCCGGCGCGGCTCGACTGCACGAAGCCGGGGCCCACCACGCCGAGACCGGCGGCGGCAATCGCGCCCACCACCGCCACCCCCAGCGTCTGGCCGACCTGGCGCGAGGTGGAGGCGATCGCGGCCGCCACGCCGGCCTGCGCCGGAGGCATGCCCACCACCGCGGTGACGGTGATCGGCGGGTTGACCATGCCGAAGCCGATGCCAAACACGAAGTAGGCGGGCAGCAGATCCGTCAGCGGCGTGGTGCGGGTGAGGCCGGTGAGCAGCGCGCCGCCCAGCATGATCCCCACGCCGCCCACCAGCAGCCCTGTGCGCGGCCCGCGCCGGCCCACCAGCCGCCCGGAGAGCGGCGCGAAGATCAGCGTCATCGCCGCGATCGGCAGTGTGTAGAGGCCGGCGGTGAACGGCGACTGGTGGCGGACCTCCTGCAGGTAGAGGGTGTTGAGGAAGAGGAACCCGCCCAGCGCGGCAAACGAGCACACGGCGATCGCGCTGGCGCTGGAGAAGGGGACGGAGCGGAAGAAGCGCAGTTCCAGCAGCGGCTCCGCGCGCCGGCGCTCGTACGCGATCAGCCCCGCCAGCGCGGCGGCCGCCAGCGCAAACAGGCCAACGGTCTGCGCCGAGCTCCAGCCGGCGGAGGGCGCCTCGATGATCGCGTAGGTGAGCGACGCCAGCAGCACGATCACCAAGCCCTGCCCCACAGGGTCGATCCGCCGCGGGCGGGGGGCGCGCGACTCCGGCACGAAGCGCAGCGTCAGCGCCAACGCGGCCAGGCCGACGGGGACGTTGATCCAAAACACCGAGCGCCACCCCGCCGAGTCCACCAGCGCGCCGCCCACCACGGGACCCAGCGCCAGGCTGACGCCCACCGTGGCGCCCCACATCCCGATCGCCCACGCGCGTTCGCGCGGGTCGGTGAACACGTTGCGGATGATTCCCATCGCCACCGGGTTGAGCATCGAGCCGCCCACCGCCTGCACCATCCGGAACGCGATCAGCCAGCCCAGCGTGGGGGCCGCGCTGCACAGCAGCGAGCCCAGCGAAAACACCACCAGGCCGGCGGCAAACACCCGTTTGCGACCGAGGCGGTCGGCGGTGGACCCGGCCAGCATCAGCAGGCTGGCCAGCACCAGGGTGTAGGCGTCCACCGTCCACTGCAACCCCGACACGGGGGCGTGCAGCTCGCGTCCGATCGACGGCAACGCCACGTTCACGATCGTGTTGTCCAGCCCCACGATCAGCAAGCTCATGCAGCAGATCGCCAGGATCAGCCGCCGCCGGGCGCGGGAGGGGATGGGAGAGAGTTCGGGGTGTGCGTCGACGCCGTCGGGGTTCGCAGCGTCGGCGCGGGCAGGGCGCGCGTTGTCCGTTCGCAGTCGGGAGCGGGCGGTCACGGACGCAAGCAATAGCAAGGTGGGCGAGCACGCCACGGCCATGGCCACTGCGCAGCCGGTGATTACACTCGCCGAAATGTCAACACGCGCGCCACCTCGTGCGCGACGAGGAGGATCGATGACAGAGCGTAGACCGGTGAAGACCGAGCACCATCTCGCGAAGGCGCTGCACCCCAGCCCGCGCGTGCTCAAAGAGGCGATGGGCGAGGCCGAAGGCTTCAACGCGAAGTTCGCCGTGCTGATCACCAGGCTGGTGGGCACGATGTGGTGCGCCTACCTGTTCGGCGTCATCGCCCTGCTCGGCTTGGGGCCGGCGCTGAAACCCGGCGGCGAGGGCATCGTGGCCTGGATCGCCCAGACGTTCCTGCAGCTCGTTCTGCTGTCGGTCATCATGGTCGGACAGAACGTGCAGAGCCTGGCCGCGGATGCGCGTTCCGCGAACACGTTCAAGGACGCGGAGGCGATCCTCGACCGTCTCGACGTGCACACCCAAGGCGGCCTGGAGGTGATCCTCGAGCGCCTGAACGAGATCGCGCCGATGACGAGCGCCTCGAGCCCGGCCGGGGAGGGGCCCGGCACGTGATGGACTGCATCAGGCCGAGCTGCGGGATGACTAGGCTAGGAGTGCGCCCAGGCCCGTACGCCGCTCGCTAGCATAGATCCACTGCCATGAGCGACCTTCGTCTTCTTGCCAGGATCACCGCCGTCGAGCCGCTGGAGAGCTTCCGGCTGCGGCTGACGTTTACCGACGGCCTGGTCCGCGAGGTCGATCTCTCGGGCGATCTTTGGGGGGCGATGGCTGAGCCGCTGCAAGACCCTGCCTACTTCCGCCAGGTAAGGGTCGATCCCGAACTTGGCACCGTCGTATGGCCGAGCGGCTACGACCTCGATCCCGACGTGCTCCACGGCGACTATGAGTCGGTCGGTCGGCCTGCCGTGCAGGCATCGCGGTAGTCGCACGCCCGTTCTCAAGGAGGCCCATCCGCCGGATGTGTACGCCGTGCACGTCCGGTTCGAGGACGGCACCACAGCCGACGTGGATTTCTCCTACCTGCTCGACTACGGTGGCGTGTTCGAGCCGCCGCGTGACCCGGCCTACTTCGCGCAGCTCCGCGCGGACGCCGAGGCTGGCACGATCGTCTGGCCCAACGAAGCCGACATCGCCACTGAGACGCTGTACGCACACGCGCAGCAGCGTGCCACTACGTAGCGTCCGGTCGCTCGTCCTTCGCACCGACAATACGGGCGCAGAGCGCTGCTTCTCTACGCTCTGGCCATGAGCGACCGGGCGAGTCCACGATTCGATCCCGGCGTGCGAGCTTGGCTGGAGTGCCTTGGATCGCCGCGGGACACGATTCGCCAGCAGCTTGTCTCACGGCAGCTCGCCGCTCATCTACCGAGGCATCCGACGCAACTTGCGGTGCTGGACGCGGGCTGTGGCCAGGGCACACAGGCGATGGCTCTCGCCAGCCTCGGACACGACGTGACAGGTATCGACATCTCGGAGACGCTGCTCGAAGCAGCACAGGGTGAAGCGCGGCGGCTGCCCGATGATGTCCGTCGCCGTATACGGTTCGAGCGAGGCGATGTACTCGATCTCGGGCCTGCACATCGAGGACGCTACGACGTGGTCTGCTGCCACGGAGTTGCGATGTATCTTCCCTCACTCGCTGAGCTTGTGCGCGCCTTGTTCTCCGCGACACGACCCGGCGGCATCGTGTCCCTTCTTACTCGAAACCAAGCCGGGATCGCGATGCGGGCTGGCATGTCCAGGGAATGGTCCGGCACGCTGGCCGGATTCGACGCTGCCCATTACACCAACCGGCTGGGCATCGAAAAAGTACGCGCGGACGACCCAGCCGACGTTCGTCACGCGATCGACAGAGCCGGCGGAGAAGCCGTCCACTGGTACGGCGTGCGTCTCTTCACTGACCACTGGCCCAACGAGCCAGCGCCTGATATCGAGGAAGCACTCGCAGCGGAGGAGGAGGCCGGCCGTCGCGATCCTTACCGCGCCCTAGCAGCTCTCACCCATACGCTCGCGACCGCACCACCCAACCGCCAAACTACATCGGACGCAAAGTCCGCAAATATCCACATCCCTGCCGACTCCTGAGGTTCAGCGAATCGAATGGGCAGCAGCTAGATACGAACGTCCTGGAGCAAGCTTGGGACGGGCAGTCGACTAGCCCTCAATCCCGGCCCCATACCAAGGGATTCCCCCAAAATGCACCTGCTTGGGATCTATTCGAACCACGATCTACAGGCGTCTTTGGGCCGTCTGGCCAAGAAACTGGCGGCTGTGCGGGCCGGCGGCGCTCGTGGGGAGCGCAATGTCGAGCATCGTAGGCCTCCTTGAGATATCGAGTGTCAGTCAAGGCCGCGCTTGGAGGTCGGCACCAGACGGCCTCTAGCCGATCTGGCCAACTAAATCACCGTCCGATCGCAGCGCGTGCCGCTAGGACCCCATCGACGTAAAACCCGTGACCACTGCTGCGTTCCAATTCCTCACGGGACAGGTTACTACCGATGTAAATCAAGCTCGCGATGATGAACGTGGGAGTCATATACCACTCGTTACTCACGCCAGCCGGCCTCAAGGCAAGTAGGGCCTGCTCGCCCCAGTCATTTGCCTGATCCAGGAACCGATCGAGCTCGTTGAGATCCGCGAAACCCGCAAGCTGACTTGCCAGTGTCAACTCGGCCACCCCCTCCGAGTCATCGGACGGCTCAAAATTGGGCGGTTCCATGTTAAAGCCTGCGCCTACCGCTGCCGCGCCCCACTGCTGCATCCGTGGACTGCTATCGACGTAGACCTCGATCGAATCGCGGTCGATAGGGAGATTTAGGTGTCCGGAGGACACGCTCTCCTTATAAGTGCTGCTCAGACGCGCGGCACCCTGACGGACAGACTCGAATTGGTCGTCCGCCACCTCGAGCAACGCGCTGATCCGAAAGAGTTGACGCTTGAGCTCCGCCGGAATCTCACTTGCTCGCTTGTAGTTGAGTCGGTGATCGATCGCTGCCCACGCATGCTGGAGCACCGTTCTTACCTGAATCTCGGCCTTCAGCCCGCGATAGGGCGACCACTCGCTGAGTTGGGCTCTCGACGGCGAGCAGCTCACAACGTAATGATCAGAACGGTAGCCAAAGCGATCCGGATCGGACGTGGGCGTTCGCTTCCATGAGTTCGCATCGTCGACCGCAAACTCCCGCTCGATCAGCGAGTCGACGCGCTCGACATCACTTGAGTAGTACAAGATCACGCGCACGCCAGAGAGGTCGGTGATATCGATCAGAGGGTTCTGATACTTCCCTGGCTTTCTCGCGATCTTGTCGACAAAGCTGTCGACCTCCTTAGTCCGCGCGTCCACCTGCACAGCGGTGATACCGTCAGCCGACAGCAACTCAGACAGCAGTACCCGGATGCGCTCGGCGAAAGCATTGTACAGTTGCCACTGTTAGCGATAAGCGGCTCTCCAGTCCGATGGAGAGCGATCAGGGTCCGCCATAGAACAATCCTAAACACTGAGCCGATGTCGAGAGCATCCGGTGGCTTCGCTCTCCGGAGCCGACGAAGTAGCCCAAACGATCGGGCGGGAGCTGCCGAGACGGCTCAGGCTGCGGCCAGCGCCTCGGCCAGAGCATCCGGGCCGACAGCCACGTGCTCGGGGACCGTGACGTTGATAGCGTGGTCGCGTTCGAGCAGCCACTTGGTGTTAATGATTGTGAGTCCGATGACCTCGCCGTCCGCGTCGAAGCGCAGGACGTGCCCCTCGGGCGTCTCCTCACTCCCTGCCGCCTGCCGGGGATCGCCAATGTGCAGGTAGAGCACGTCGCCTCGGGCGTCGTAGGAGGCCTGATCGAATCGTCGAGCCGGGCACCGCGGAGAGCGCCTGTGATGTGGCGTGGGCCATACCGACGTTTAGGTGTCCAAAAATGCCCCCGCCAGGAGTCGAACCTGGATCCGCCGCTTAGGAGGACGAGCGCCCGGACCGCTGGATTGGGCGTATCACTAGGCACAGTAACGGTTGTGGTCGAGTGTGGGACGTGACGATCATCGAGGATTTGGCGGGATTGGGCGGGGTTTAGGCAGCGGATCGACGGTCGATGGCTAAATCCTTGATGGTCCACTATCTGCTGGAGCGCCTTCAGATCGTGCGAACGGCAGGAGGGCGATCAGGCGCCGGCCAGCGGTCCAACGCGGCGTATCCGCGTAGAGTGCGGGTGCCGTGCGTGACGCGAGCATCGATTACGACCGACATGCGGCGGCCTGCCCCCGCCACCGGCGCGCCGACGCGGGCGCCAGCGATCGACGCCAGCGGCAAAGAGCGGCCCCTGCCTCGGCATCCGGTCTTAATCGACGATCTCGCCGCCGGAGTTGTGGTACTGGAGCAAGGAGCGACTGCAGGATGCTGCACGCACAAATGGACGAGTTGCTGAACTAGCAGCGCGCGGACCCGATGGACGAGCCAACGACACTGACCGAGCTGCTGACCCCGGACGACATGACCCGCGCCTTCTGGCCGTCGGGTCTATCTGCGGCGCTCATGCAGCCCGAGGACTCGCTCCGCTACCTGCAGGACTCAATCGCCCTGGCTCGCCTGGTCAACGAGGTGCCAGAAACCGTCCGCAACAACTTTGAGCGACTGCGCAAGACCTATCTATACGGACTCGTTGAGTACGATCTGTTCACCGTCGCCGATGACGACGCGAGGCTGATTCTCGAGGGTGCCCTGCGAGTCCGCTTCATGACCTATTACGACAGGCAGATCCCGGTCACCAAGCAGGCCGAGGAGACGCGGCTGACCGTTGCGTCGTTCGACGATGTGCGTGAGGCCGCCAAGGGCAAATACCAGCTAGTCACGCGAGACGGCCCCTGCCCACTGCCGCTTGGCATGGCAAGTTTGCTGCGGTGGGCCCGACGCGAGCGGCTGCTGGTCGGTCAGCGTTCCGCGATCAATGACAAGACCGCCGTCGAACTGCGCCACCACGTTGCACACCCATCGGGCTACCACTTGCTTGCGCCCGTCGACGCAGCTCGAACGCTGTGTCGCATCGCGGAGTACATCAACAAGCTCTGGGGCGCCGACACGCCCGGCGGCCGGACGTTCCCAGCACCCGTTGTGCGACTCCCGCGCGTCGCCGCGATCTCCGCAGACGGAAGGCGCTTCGTGACCTTCCCGAGCGTCCGCTCCATCCGCGAAGGAGACCCGTCTGTTGCAGATGGGACATTCGCCGTCTTCCTAGCCTCCCCTCTCGAGGAACTCTACGGCATCGGTGGACCTACGTTGCACTTCAGCCACCGTCCCGGCTTTCAATGCACGAGCTTGCCGTGCGATCTGCTCTGGGGTCCAGGGCCACTGGCCACGCTTATGCCCCTTCTCGATCACTACGAAGACGTCGCTCTGAGTGACCGAGTCCAACACCTCGACCGTCTGTTCGTCGTCCGCGTCGACGGCGAGACGGTTGACTTACCACGGTCCCCGGCCGACTTCGCTGCCGCAGAGGAGGTCGAGGGCGAATGGCATGTGATCCGTGCCGACTACCCCAACGACGCTCTCTGGCACGTGCGCCAGCACCGCGACCTTGCGGAAAGCGACCTGCATGACGGCCGCTGTCCAGAGTGCCCGGTCACAGAGCTGGGACGATTCCATGATCGTGTGAGTACAGCCGACAGCCTTGAGTAGGCCACCTCGATAAACAACTCGGTGATCGTCCATAGCGATACCGACGGGCACGACCACATGGGGCGTTCGCCTTCGGTGGCAAGCGGGAGCGACGGGGGTCGCCCTCGACCGCTCTAGTCTGCGGTCTGCATGGGTATCGATCCTGAAGTACTCGACTGGATTCGTGAGGCTGTCTCCGAGGCGGAGTCGTGGGAGGACATCCGCGCCTCGCTGCAAGCACACGATCCCGACGGCGAAGACGCGAGATTGCGCCCGTTTGTGTTCGCTTTCTCGTATCGGCTACACGAGCGCTTCGCGTCGTCGCGGGAGCGAGCTGGCAGCCCGTTCGGGTCGATGGTAGCTGGTGAGGGATGGCGCTTCCCGCCGGCTCTGGCAGACATTGAGGAGGCCGACATCATGGCCTGGCGGGCGGCACTCGCGGCGATCGACGATCCGGCGGTGCAGGCGCGGCTTGGCGATCTCCTATGGGAGCGCCGCGCCAGGCCCGACCCGCACCTCGCCGCTGTAGCCGCAGCAGACGGGCTACTGGCCCTCGCCGCAGATGAGCGGTGGCGCAGTATGGAACGGGCTCGTTTCCTCTCGCGTACGTTGGAGCTGACAACGCAGTTGCGCGATACTGCGCGTACGTCAGCCACGATCGAGAGGCTGCTTGCGTTTGCCGAGGCAGACCTCGCAGGGACCGATGGAGGCCCCGGCCTGTCGCTCGGTGCTCTCCGTCCGCTGGTTGCGCTGCCTTCTGAGCAGCGTCCCGATGATCTCGACGCGATGTTGCAGCGTGTGGGCGAGAAGTATGGCGCCGATCCGTACATCGTCACGTCGGTAGCGGACCTTCGCAGCCCGCTCTTGGACGGTGATGCGCGGGAAGAGTTGCGGCGCACGCAGGTGCAGGAATGGCGAGACAGAGCGGGTGAGGTTGGCGGGATGCTGCGTGTGCATCGCTTGGAAACGGCCCTTGAGCTGGCGCGACGCCACGGCTGCAACGACGAGGTTAGGGAACTGCGGAGCGAGCTCGGAGCGATCGGCGCTGAGGAGCTTGAGCTGAAGGAGATCGGGGCCGAGATCGAGCTGCCACCCGAGGAGGTGGAGCGGTTCCTCACCTCGTTCACGGATGCGCCTAGCTGGCAGCACGCGCTTGGCCTGCTAGCGGCGCAGCCACCGCCAGGGGGTTCGCCGGAGGAGCTGGCCAAAGCGGTCGATCGGCAGATGGAGGAGTTCCCGGTCCAGTTCTTGTTCGGCAAGTCGCTGATCGGCCCCGACAACGCTACTGCGATCTTTCGCGCCTCGACCCGCGAGGAGCATCACCGTCTCGCCAGCGCTGAGCAGCGCGCACAACACGGCCGAATCTGGGGGATGTTCTGCGCTCGGGTACTGCGGAGGATCGGCGAACGCGAGGACAAGCCCTCCGTGGGAGAAATGGCCGAGTCGCTTCAGAGTGATTTCGTTGACGACGAGACGGGTGAGCGGGTGGCGTGCGCGATTGAACTGTTCTGGGATGAGCGCTACGACGAGAGCGCCCACGTACTGGTGCCGCGTATCGAGCGGATCGTGCGCGAGATGGCTAGGCAACTTGGCATTCCGGTCGTGCGTGCAGTCGAGCCTGGGCGCGAGATCGGCGGTGTCGTCATGCTCGGGGCACTGCTGCGCGAGATGGCGCCGGTATTTCCCGATGAGGGCTGGCACGCGTATCTTTTGAACTTGCTCGCCGATCCCCTGGGCCTCAACCTGCGCAACTCGATCTCCCACGGCCTGCACGGCCGGGTCGGGGCAGTTGCCGCAGCGCTACTGGTGCAGGCAGCGCTGTTTCTCGCCGGCCTCTCGCTCGATGACTCCCATGAGACCCCTACACCACCACCCGGCGCGGGCGCTGCCTGAGCTGCGTTGCCCTTCGCAGCGCTGACCTTTACGGCGCGGTCTCACATCGAACAGCAAGAGACTGCCTACCGCATAAAGCCGAACGAGCAGCCGGAGGACCTCGCCGACGCATCCAATCGCCCAGGTGCGTATGGCGTTGGCGAAACGTATCCTGGGTGGTGCGCTTGAAGATCCTCTGCGCCGGCAGTGGCAGAGGTGATGGCCGAGCTGGAGCCGGCGATCAGCAGTGCTATTGCATCCGAGGAGACCAACAGCGCCCGAGAGGGCGCCTTGGCGGTAGTGGCTGTGCTTGCGCGCGAATGGGACGCCTCGTTTGAATGTCACTCCGAGTGACTCACCCTTCGCCGGATGGTCCGTGTGCGGTCCACGTGCCGCCGGGGTTCTTCTTGACGATCGTGGTCTTCATGCGGATAGGAACATCTTCCATCCAGCCGCCCCGCGGAAGACCCCAGAGTTGCCTTGCCTTAGGGCTTTCAAACTCGCTCGCCCAGAACGCAATCGCGCTGCTGACCCAGTTGCCCAGCCGGGGGAGTACGTCCAGCACGGGCAGCCCGTTGCGAAACGTTACGAGCACGCCAACTCGGCAAACCACTTCCATCTGAGGATTGGGTCCAGTTGGACGGACCCGGACGGAGTAAACCTCTGCGCCGCCCTCTATCGGGCGCCCAAGCACTTCCTGACGAACGACAAGGTCCGCCAGCGGTTCGCAGTCGCGGATGCCGATGACCTCCGCCCGGATGTCGAATGGAGTGGACGCTACGGGCTCAAGAGTGCGGTGCTTGTCGTGATTCCAGAAGTCCTCAAGATCAGCAAGCGCGTTGCGCCGCCGTCGAGCAACAGTGCGGGAACTCGACGGCGTATCCTTGCGTCGGTAGCACGGTTGCGCCCGATAGATCATCGCCCGATGTCGCGCGTTGATCCCGCTCAACTTCTTGCGCGTCGTGTTGCTATCCCAGGCCAGAGGGCTGCCCGTCGCGTACTTGCGGACCCGGCAGCAAGGAAACGCGATCGTGCGCGGTGGAATCTTGCCGCCAGTGTCGAGAAAAGAAAGCTCGAACGCGAGATGGTCGAGCGTCGAACGAAGGTCGTGGATGTAGTCGCCAATCACTGCTCCCAGGATTGGGTCGGGATGCTCGATCGGTCGGAAGCGCCATCGGATGTGCTCGCCGGTGTCGTCGTCGAACTCTCCGACGCGGGGAATAGGTTCGGGGTGCTGATCGAGATAGCCTCCAATCCCGGCGTCCAAAAGCTCGAGGTTCTGCTGCGCACGCCGTAGCTTCGCCTCGCATCCGGCAAGCGGGTGATCGGGCGGCAGCTGCGAGGCTTGAACGGCCATACACAGGACGCTACCGCCGGCGACAGGGACTGTGGTGGAACGACCGCCGGCTGAGTCCGACGTACCGCAACGGCACCCAAAACGGCGGCGTTGCGCGGTTGGGTCCGAAGCTGAGCAGCCTTCGGCGATCGCCTCGTTGTAGATCGTCGCGATCACCCTGCAATCCTTGCCTTGAGCGTCACGGGTGGTCTGCCAGCCACGTGATGACGCTCGGCCCGACACCGCCGCTGTCGAGCTCGGCAGAGATCGAGCGCTTCTCAAAAGTCGTGCGGGGCAAAGCAGACAGGGGACGATTGTGCTCAGCGCCAGCCCGGTGGGCTGCCGCTCAGGCACACCCTTCGCGCAGGCCGGACGCTGGCGAGTTCTTCGCCAATCACGTCCAAAGCCACGCTGACCGAAGCACCAATTAATCTACTCATCCGATATCTCCAAACAGAGATGGGTATGCGAATCAAGACCGAGCACCGGTCAGCGCCACACACTCGTGCGCCGCGTCCCTCCACAGACGGAGGCTGCCGTGGGCAAGACACGCGACGCTTCCCCCAATGCCCATGCGTGGCGCCACAGCGCCTCGCTTTCAGCTTCGGGAGGCTTCAATGCGCCTCCTCGTCATGCTAGCTGCCGCAAGCGCCGATCAGGCAACACAGGCGCCGCCGGCACGAGCCGACGTGCCGTACTGCTTCCGGCTCGTGGCGTCCTTCACCGACTGCGCAGCGTACTCCGGCAATACCTATGCCAACGGCGTGTGGGATCAAAACGCAGCGCAGTACCCCGGCTCCGGCACCGTCAGCGTGTGCGAGCACACCTACATCGTCGGTGGCGAAACCATCAGCAACCGCTGCGCCAACCAATTCGTGGACTCGCTCACGCAGCTCTGTGTTTACTACGAACTCAACATCGAACAGTCCGCTCACGCGGTCAACCACTCCGCCCAGACGCACACCATTGAAGGCTACGCCTTTAATGGCAACGGCGACGGTAATGGTGATCCCGAAGTCTGCTAACCCGACAGGAGTCAAACAATATGCTTCCGTTAACACACAATACGCGCGTAACAACAGCTCTCCTACTCGGCCTCGTCGCATTGGTCGCGCCGCTTGGCGTGGCTCTCGCCGAGTCCAACAGCACCGCAGGCGCGCGACCCGCGCGGGCAGCAGCCGTGGCGGCCCCTGCAAGCCATCGCCACGGAACTTACATCGAACCTATCGATCCTCCGCCGTCCGACCACGGCTACCGACGTAATGCCGGCGACCACCGCACGGTTGATCGGCCTCGAGGGCTTGAGGGTCGGGGTACAGGCATCGGCCTCGCGCTTGGCGTTCGTTGCACCCAACGGAGCCAGCGTGTACGTCGTACCGGGCACGAGCGGCGCTTGTTTGATCGATTCGTACGCGATTTCGGGCTACTGCTCACCAACAAGCGAAATCCTCGCCGGGCAAGCGACGAGTGGCGTGGCGTGCGCGCCACACTCTCCGAGAGGCGAGGTCGAGACCGGCGGCCTTCTTCCGGACGAAGCGTCAGATGTGACCGTGAGGATGTCGAATGGCGCCACCGAACCGGTGACCATCACGAACAACGCCTACGAGATCTACGCAGCCCAGACGGCACCGCTGCCCGAATCGATCAGCTGGCGATCGGGCGGGCAGCTACACACTGCCTCTACGAACGTGCCACCAGACGCGGCCACCGTCAAGTGTGCGGTGCCGCCGGCTGCGCCGTAGCAGGCGAGAGCGGCACTCGCGCGGGGTCAGACCACGCGATCAGAGCGGCGTACGGTCTGTGCCTCATCATCGCTCGGCTTCCTAACGGGCTTCCCGCTTGCCGCTACCGCTGCCCCAAGCGGTTAGCCCTCGGAGGTGTCGTTGGCGATCAACGCGTCGGCGACCAGCTCTGATATCGCCTCTAGTGCCTCGTCGAGCAACAGTCGCAATGGGACAGCACATTCCGAGCCGTCGAGGTTCAGTGAGGAGCTCCACAACCCCGGGTCATAGCGAGCAAAGACGGAGAGACCAAACAGCAGCACCCACCAAGCCGTCAGCGGCACGAATGGCTCGTCACTACCCGGTGCGCCCGGCAAAAGCCAGCGGTTGAACGTGCCAGATGGTGAGTAGGTGAGATCGAACACAGATGGCGTGCTTTCTGGAGGGCCCCATCGGACCGTGCCGAAGCGACGCGCCGAGTCATTCATCGGCAGCTCAGGGTGAGCTGCCGGCTCAAAACTGAATCCTGCGGGCAGCGATGGATAGCCACTGGACGGCAAAGCATCACGTGGTTGCGGCGCGCGGGTGGTGACCTGCAAGCTCATCACGTGCTGCGGCGGATTACCTGGTGCATCATTGAATGCGCGCATCGCTGGATGCCATCGCTCCTCCCAACCCGGCAGGAACCGGTTGAACATCGGCAATGCAGCCCAGGCCGCTCCCACCTCTATCGGCTCGCCGGCCGAACCAAATGGATCTGGCGCGCGTAGAGCCTCGCAGACCGCGCTCAACGCATCCCCCGCCCCGACGCGGCGCTTGATCCGGCGCAGCAGTGGGTTTTTCTCCGCCGAGATCGAGCGGTCCTCAGAGATGCCATGAGCACGAACCACCCATGACTCGCAGTGTGCGGCAGCAAGGGCACGACCGGCCTGACTGAGGGCGTAGAACAGCGGCAGTGGACGGGAGGCATGGCCGGCGACGGCAGCGGCCTCAAGCAACTCGTCGAACTGCTGCAGCGCCGCGCCGTAGGTTGCTCGTCGCTCAGGCTCTAAGCCTGCGCGACCAGGCGGGTCTGCGCGCGTAGCGCGGATCACGTTCAGTCCCCATGAGCGGCTGTCCACCGGCAAACCGTACCGAGCGGTCTTGAGGGAATGCCGTGGAGGACCACAGCATCTCGCAGCAATGCGAGCCGCGGCGCTACTTGCCTCGGTTGCGCTCCACGAGCGCCCGCAGGCGACGCTTGGCGGCCGGGTCTCGCCGCATCCCGTGGCGATAGATGCGCAGCGTAAATGCGGGGTCGGCATGCCCGAGCTGATCCATCACGCTCCCAGGATCGACGCCCAGCGCGACGAGGGTCGAGGCGAAGGTGTGGCGGAGCTTGTGAGGCGTTAGACCATCTGGCAGCGGTGCTTCGTCGGCATTGGCGAGCGCCTTGTTAGCGCCGGCGATCGCCTTGTCGAGCACGCGCCGACGGATATTGCTCTCCGCGAGCTTCGTGCCGGCAGCGCTCGGGAACACGTAGTCGCCGGGCGACCTGTAAGGGCTCGTGCGATGATGCCTGGCAAGCTCGCCGCGAAGCACAGGCAGGATGTCCACTTCCCGTACGCCAGCGTCCGTCTTGGCCTCGTGCACGAAGAGCCGGTTGCCCGGAAGATCGATGTCTCGCCAACGCAGATTGGTCAGCTCCCCGATGCGGAGCCCGGCGAATAGGAAGGTCGCGAGCAGCGCGCGACGGTACACGAGCCCGCCCTTCTGGTGGCGCCCCCCTTTGAGTTTGGCCTTCTCGTCGAGCAAGCTCGCGGCGTCGAGCAACGCTTCGATTTGCTCGGCACTGTCGAGCCAGACTGAAACGGGACGAGCTACCTTCAGTCGCCGCCGCCGTCCCCTGGCCGGATTGCGGTCGATCAGCTCATACTCGACGGCGACCTCGAGAATCTGCGCGAGCCGCGTGATCGTCTTGTTGATCGAGGTTGGCGAGATCTGATCACAGCGGACCTGGGTCTGCCGATAGCGGTCGACCTCTTGGACGGTGATCTGCGAAAGTCGGTGGGCGCGAAAGAACGGCAGCAGATGGCAAGAGAGCTGCCATTCGTAGTCCAGCACCGTCTTTGGCCGCAATTCGCCACGGACGGCTGTAAGCCAGTTCGTGGCGAACTGGTGGAAGGTCTGATCCTCCTTCGCTTCCGGGGCAGGTGCGGGGGAGGCTGGCTGCCAGATGCCACGCCGGATGTCGGCAAGCACGTTCTGGAGCTCGGCATACGCGCTCGTCGGTGTCCAGCCTTCTGAAGCCGTGCCAAGCCTTACGTATTGCCGCTTGCCGTTCGCCGTGAAGCGCAGCCCGAATGTCGGGTTGCTGGTGCGCCGATCGACAGCGACATGGCCTGTCGCTGGGCGTCCCATCAGGTATCTCTCGTCATGCCGGTTCCTCCTTGGTTGGAGGCGCCGTGAGACAGGTCTACAGGTCGGGACGCACGTCTGTCTTGGTAGCGTGGTCCGCGCCCCGGGAGGTCTGAACTCTCGGTGCCACGGTGCCCGGGTGTGCAACCACCGCGGGCACCAACTTCAATATAAGGGGCGGTCCGGACGGTCATCGGCGCTCGGTTCGCCGTTGCCGTCCCCTCGGCTGGCGAATGGGGAGCAGTTCGCCAGCCGCAGGCGTAGGAGTGGGTTTGGTTCGCTGGGCTATCGGGCTCCGAGGACGCTGAGCCTCATCTGCCGTGTCCTTGGACTCGGATGATCGCCAGGTGCGGATCACATGGCCGAGATCGAAACGGAGCCGGCCTCGGCTGCCCCTGCCGATCCTTCTGCCCCCCAGTTCGGCAGCGTGCGCGTAGACCCAGTCGCGAGAGACGCTGAGCGTCCGGGCAACAGCGGCAGCATCGACGAGCTCGGCAGACCGCGGCTGCGATAGGAGCAGGCAGGCAACGCGGTCGGCGACAGCTTCGGCGAGTGCCCGTTCCCAGGTCTCCAGCTCCCCAGTTTGCGGGGTCGGTTGCCCCAAATATGACGGATCGTGTGCTTCTGCCACGGTGGTAGAGGTTCGAGTCTTTGCTCGGCCTCAACCTGTCGCTGGAAGCGCTGCGTTTCCCCCCGCACGATTTTGGAGCGGCCACCTTGAACGCGGCTCGATTTACTTCCGCAGTCGGCCCACGCCGGCGACAAAACTGCCTTGACCGCATGGGCACGGTCACCCACTGGTGCCGGAGTCATGCACGACGCCATGACGCGGAGTACAGTCCCAAAACCTATATGTCCCATGTCGTCATCGATGGCGTGACTTTCGAAGCGCGGCGGCTGATGCTGACGCCCGCGGAGGTGGCGGGCATCCTCCGTATTGAGGAGGCGGAGGTCCGGGCGATGGTGGACCGAGGCGAGCTGCGAGACATCTCGTCGGAAAACGCAGTGCGCCTCGATCCCAACGAAGTAATTGCCTTAACGGAACGGCGCGTACAGGGTGGCGAGCTTGGCAAGCATGTGTATGTCGAACTCGGGGCTTTGATCTCTACGCCTTCGTAGGTCAGGCTGCCTCTGCCTCTGGGTCGACGAGGTGGAGCCTTGCTGGTGAGACTCGGAGCGGCTCGCTGCAGCGCTCGGTTGGCTCGCCCTCCTTGGTCGTCCAGCCCTGCTCCAATGGCCAGTGCGACAGCGTTTCGGCTAGCTGCTCGCGCATGAGGGCCGTGCGCCAGAACGCCTCATGCACGCCGGGCACCCAGATACGCCGGTAGTTGACCCCGAGCGAAGAGTCGACCGGGGCCAGCCCAGGCTCCCACGGTCGCTTATCCCTACGCGTCGGAATGTGCTCGCCTTTGACCCATCGCGTGAGTGTGGAGCGGGCCTCGAGGCCCGCGATCTGGCAGAACTCGTGGAGGGTCAGCCAGTCGCGGACCCCGATCGGGGTATCGCTTGGCAACAACGCCTTCCCGAGCTTGCCTTTGTCGATTGCGTCCCAGTCCACTTGCTCGGAGCCCGCGGGCTCCGAGTCGAGGACTGGTAGCCAGGTCGTCTGATCGAATCGGAACATGTTGACCTTGGTGATTGCGTCGGCCTTCCGGCGGGACAGCGTGACCAGCTCGTGGGTGATTCTCGAACTCTCCAGCACCATCTCCTTGAGTTCGTCGATCGAGGCAAGCTGCTCCTCTTGGAGGCGCAAGATCTCGTCGAGGCGGTCAACCGTCGGCGTTCGTGGCTCTCGTTGGCCACAACGGGTGTAGCGCGCTTGGAGCTTCTGCGCGCTCCTCTCCAAGCGTCGCTCGTCATCTTCGATTTGGCGCAGCACCGTCATTTCACGTTCGTATGCGGTGATGTTTGGGCGCTTTCGTAGGCCGAGGTCCGTAGTGAGGAGCTCCCAGCCGATCTCGGCGGCACGGCCGGCGACGACCTCGAGCATCGCCGGAGCACGGCGATCCCCGTAGAGCGCGCGTAGGTCGTTATCGATGCCGCCGTTGTCGAGTAGAGCCGCCGCGTAATACGAGATAGGCGGATTCGCTTCCGCGCCGGTCGCTGGATGACGCTTGTTCCAGATTTCTCCGCTGCGCTCGGCGAGCTGATCAGCAAAGTGACGGTACTCGTGGGGCGTGTATCCGCATTGAGCGCGCTGCTCCTCGGTGAGCTGCACGTCTATGTGACGCGGGTCGCGTGGCACAAGGGCGCGCGTCGTGCGTGCGCCGGCGACACGCCTGTAAAGCCAGTCCTCCCGCACCTGCTTGTTGAAGTGGGCCGGTTCGGCTACGAGCAGCGGGTCTTCCGCGGATGGTTCGGGATGTCCGGCCGCTTTGATCGTCCGGTCCATTAGGGCCAGGTAAACATCGAATACGAGGGCTGCCCCGTGCGGAATGGGCTTGCGGCGCACCTCTTCACGGCCCTTGCCCTTCCTGGGGCGTAGATCCAGCACTGCGCCTCGTCGACAATCAGGCGGTGGACCATCATGATCGCGGACATAGTCCATGCGGCGGAGCCTGGCTAGAGCGGTGCGTCTGCCTCCCGTGAGGACCATCAGCACCAGCAGTGCACGGTCGCGCGCGGGGCGCCACAATCCACGCCGGGCGATTTGATAGTCGGACAACACGCCGATAGCAGCGAGCTCATCCTCGATCGAGCTGACGCCGAGACGCTCGTGAAGGGACTCTGTGATGCCCTGCATCGCTTGGCGTACTGTCTCAGGGCGCGGCGCAATGACTTGGTATCCACCGTCCGGCATATCTGGCATGCGCAACTCCGGGACATGGGTCCAATGGCGGCAAGCCGGAAGTGAGCGTAGGTCATGGATGACTTGGAAGACACCCTTGGCCTCGGAGAGGACTACCTGCACCATCGAGCGGGAGCGCTGACCGGCCGCTCGCCGCCGATTTCCCGTGACGTGCTCCCTGGAGTAGTCGAAGATCGCGACTTGGACGCGCTTGGCCGCAATGTCTGGGCCCTCAGCTATGAGGTTTGCGAGGATAGATACCCATCCCTCGGGCACGACATCATGCAACAGTCCAGGGGCGAGAACGGCGTTCGCCGCGCCTCCTCGCATCACTGCTTCTTCGTACATGTCATAGAGCAGGTAGGACTTGATCCCGCTCCTACGAAGCTGCACCTTGCCCCTGGCATAACAGAACGAGTCGCGGTCGCTTGGGTTTGGGTACTCAATCCCCCCTCCGTCGATCATGACGGTAGCCGAGATGTAGCGATTCAAAAGTTCGCCGAGCTGGCGAAGTTCAGGGAACTCCTGGTTCCTCTTGCCTACAGCTGCGAATAGCGCTCTCCGTGCCGCATCGAACAGGGCATCATCCATGATCAGGCTCCCTTCTGGTTCCATTACCTTAATATACTTTGCACACCGGATTGATAGTCGTTGGTAGATGTGACGGTAATTACTCCTGGGTACTCGTTTGGCACATGTTTTAGGTCCGGTACCCGTGCATATGCAAAGCAAATATGCCCGCCGCCCGTAGTTGTGCGAGCCGTTCCTCTGAAAGCTCACCTTTCCTCGCGGCAACGCGCTGTCTGTGAATCCACTGACGCAATTGCTGGTCACGGATTGGGCGCCCGTCTGCGATTAATTTCGTGACGAGTTTGAGCTTGTCGGCAAACGCTCTGTCGTTTGGGTGGGCCCACGTCCAGCCCGGTAGGGATTCGAGCAGCAGGTCGAGTCGTAAGTCCTCGCCGCGCACCTTGCGTCGTCGCGCCACCCACGCACCGAGCCTGAAGCCGCTCACGGTCCGAAAGGACCAAGGAGGGCACGCAATGCCCTGCTCCTTGGTGTAGTCCCAAAGCGCAGCGAGTCCCTGCTGGCGCGAGCGCGTGACTTGCTTGCTCTTCGCCGCGTATGGTGGCGGTGCTAGGAAGCATGGTTGGACGTCGTTGCATGGGCCGTGCATGGCCCCCTATCGCAGCTCGGTCGGTTTGCCTCCCCCCTAATCTGCAGGGCAGGCGGGACGACTACCGAGCGGGGTGCGGCTCGCTTGCGGTACGAGTTGCGACCTGCTCGGTGCGTACGAGGATGGCGGATGCGGGAAGGTTCAGGCTGGTGGCCAGCTTGTAGATGTTGGCGAGGGCGACGTTGCGCTCGCCGCGCTCGATCCCGCCGTAATAGCCTCGATTGAGGCCGCTGATGAGCGCGAGCCCTTCCTGCGAGATGCCGCGCTCTTTGCGCAGCTCGCGCAGCGCTTCCCCGAACGCGGCGTGGAGCGGGGAGATCGGCGGCACGCAAAAGAGTCTTTCCGCAAGGCCGCTATCATGCCACTCGCTATAAGGAGCATTACTGGTCTGGTGGAGCGTTGGCACCGACGCCGTACACGAGAAGGACGGAACCCTCTCTATGCGCAACGAGAAGATGGTGGACCCGCTGGCGATAGCGCTTTTCGGCGTCGTCAGGGACCTGCCAGCGGATGAGCGCTATGCGTTGCTTGGCGTGATCGACCATCGGCTGCGTAGGGCGTGCGACGAGCGCGTCCAACCGGCAGAGCAGGTGACTCGCCAGGGCAGGGAGAGTCAGCGGCCGACGGCCTCCGGGTACCGCGACAAGCCCCGGACCGAGCGGTGTCGGCAACGCCTCCTCCCATCGTCCTCGACGACGCACGCCGCGGACAGCCCAGGCAGATCGCGCTCGCGCACAACGAGAACCTCCACTTCTGCGGCGGCATCGGTGCGTAGGCAGAACAACGGCGGCTCGCTCCACAAACGGCCGACGCCATCGGACGACGAGATACTCGAGGAGTTGCGGCGCTGCTCGAGCGACCTCAGCACCGAATTTGGCTACGACGAATACCGCATATGGGCCCTCGCGCAGCAGGCAACGAACCCAGACTCCCCGGCCCTGCTGATCGATGTCGGCGACTTGATCCGCCGCTTTGGCTCCCTCCCACGGGCGCGCATCGCCGCAGGTCTCGAGCAGGTTCCTCGTCGTCTTGCCGAGAAGGACAATGAAGGCTCGTTCTCGGCCTGTGTGAGCGCGGTACAAGCTGCGGCCGATGACATCGGCCGAACGAGAATTCTGAGCGTGAGCGCGTACATGCAATGGCGCAGCATGCACCTCGAGGACAAACAGCGAGGCCGAGCTCTGGCTCCCCCGCCCGAGTGGAAAATCATCAGTGACCGGTTCGGCACATGGCCACGCGCACTCTCGGCCGCCGGGCTCATCTCACCACAGGAGGCCACTGACTACCACGGAGGAGAAGATGAGCGGGTATCTGACGCACATATCGCCAGGTGGCTGTGCGTAGTCGCGACAGAACTAGGGACAGACATGGCGATGGACGCCTACGGCCAGTGGCGCCAGAAGCAGATCGATGATCCCAAGGCCGGCTATCCGCCCGGCCAACACGACGTTCAAGAGCGCTTCGGCAGCTGGGACCTAGCCGTGCAGGCCACTGACACTGCGCTCAAGACCTCGAATCCCTTCGAGTACATCATGGGGATCCTGCGCGCGAGGAACATCGCCCGATGAGCCGCGAGACGGCGACGGTGATCCGCCGCATCCTCCCCAATCTCCAAGAGAACACGCTACGCGAGCTGCGTGCACTGATCGCTCAGTCGCTGGCCATCCCTTTGCCGTCCGAACTGCAAGATCAGCCCCTCGGGCTGCTCATCCAGATGGTCGCGTGCACGCAAGCGCGGATACCGCTCGCCGAAGAGTACGAAACGGAGCGCGTCCAGCGAGCTGTCGACGGCGAGGAGTGGCCCAGCCGTCTCCAGCTTGACGAGACGTACGGGTCCTGGTTGGGCGCTGTGAGCGCCGCCGCGAAGCCTGGGGGTCCTCGTCGCTGTGCGCAGTCCCCGAGCCGCGACGAGGCTTGCCCTGCCGCCGACTCTCGCTGCACGCGCCGCGACGCGCTGCTTGCGATCGCGCGTTGCAAATCGGAGATCGGCTCGTGGCCGACTCAGAGCGACTACCTGCGATGGCGAGGTATCGTGCGCCACGCCAGTGGGCTGCAAGGGCTCAACGAACCCCGCCTACCGGACGCCAGGCAGCTCCGGCGGCTGTACGGCAGTTGGCCGCGAGCCAGGGCCGAAGCGCAACGACGAGTAGATCGGTAGCGGAAACATCACATGCCGTAGCTGAGCGGGCGGGATGCCCCGGCGATCGGCGCCGCGCACGGTCTGAGTCAATAGGTCACTACAGACCGCTCGCGCTGCCAGTGACCTGCACGACCAGGACGCCCGTATGGCGATTGAGCGCCCCGTACAGCTTCCCCGATCCCGAGGCGTGAGCGTAGCGGCCGGTGCCGTGGTCGATCCACATCTTCCCGCCAAAGCTTTCCCAGCCTCCCTTGGGCGTGGTCGCCTTCCCGTTTGCGTGGCCGAGCAGGTTTCCACCTGGCAGGTACATGACGAAGTGAGATGTCGCGCTTCCCACTTCTTCGAGGTCGAGGCTGATCTTGACGCGTCCCTTCAGAGTCCCGACGGCATTGCCTTCCTCGATCAGAGTGTTGCCGATCGCCTTGACACGGTGCAGCGTCGACTTGTCGCTGATTGAGGTCGAGCGCGCAGCATGCGCGCCAGGCGACTTCGAAGCTGCGAGTGCGGCACTCGGTGCGAGCGTCGCGGGGATCACACCGAAGAGCATCGCTGCGCAGGCCCAGAGGCGGCGGGCATCGACCAGCTTGGAGCAGACGCCCGCCTCCGAGCTGCTGTCGCCGGCGAGTACACCATCAAGCGGCTGCGTCTGTGCGCCTGGGCAGGACACCGGTTTCCACCGAGATGCCCTGAGAATGCTCGGAGAGGCGGCGCTCGACACGCAGACGCAGGTTCTCCAGCCACTCGAGTTTGCCGTGCAGCTGGGTAGTTACGTCCTCGTCGATCGCCTCGCGGGCAAGCGTTTCCCACTCGCTGGCGTTTTCAGGTAGAGGACATGCGTTTTCGGCGGTGTAGGCGTTCAATCGATCGACGCAGGCCTGTTTTTCGATCTCGATGTCTTTCAGGAGGCGGTGCGCGTCCCCGGGTCCTGTCATCGCGAGCTTGAGGTGGAGCGGTTCGCGGTGGGAGCGGATGCTCGAAGGGCGTCCAGCGAGCCACTTCACGAACGCTTGCTCGCCAATTGGCGTGATCCGGAAGCGCTGTGAGCCCCGAGGGGTCTCCGGAGGACCCAAACTCTCCACCCAGCCTTTGCGCTCGAGGGTGCGAAGCATGTCTGATACCTGGCCGCGGTTGATGGCCCATCCCGGCCCGAACACCTCGTCGAAGCGGGCCGCGATCCTGTAGCCGTGGCTCGGCCCTTGCAGGAGCAAGCCCAAGATCGCATATCGAGTGTCTGGGACCATGGCAAATCAACGGCCCCTGCTTCCGCAGGGGGCGACAATACTACATAGGGCAAGAGTCCATTAGGTAGTTTGAGTCCGTCACGGTAGCTCGCGGTATCGTAGGTGCGCTGTGGTGCTCGAGCTCAAGGACGTAGGAAGGGTCTTCAGACGGGGAGCACGCTTGGTCGTGGCACTTGATCGCGTTTGTCTTGCTGTCGAGCGCGGCGAGTGCGTCGCCGTCTATGGCGCAAGCCGCTCAGGCAAGACCACGCTGCTGCGTATTGCGGCCGGGGAGGAGACATCCACCTCGGGGTCAGTGCGCTACGAAGGCAAGGACTTGGGTGCTCTCAGCGAGCGCCTACGCTCGAGCCTCTTGCGCTCCGAGGTCTCCTGGGTGCCGGCGTCACTGGACTTCCACCCAAGCCTGAGCGTGCTCGAGCAGGTCACGCTGGCCGGCTACATGGGTTCGCGGGACCACGCCCGTTCGGAGGAGGAAGCTCGCGCGGTGCTGAAGTTGGCCGGGATCGAACACTGCGCCGAAGCGAGGGCGTGCGAGCTCTCTGACGGTGAGCTGCGCCTCACGGCGCTCGCGCAAGGGATCGTAAAACGGCCGCGCCTGCTGTTGGCCGATGTGCCGGCCAACAGTCTCGATCCGATCGAGCGCAACCATATCCTTGAGCTTTTGCGCGGATATGCCTCCGAGCACAGCGCGGCGGTGCTGTTCAGCGCCGCGCACGCCGACGAGACGCTCCGCTGCAGCCGGCTGGTTCGGCTCGATGCTGGGCGTCTGACCGTCCCCTCGCCGCCACCAGCGCGCGGCGAGGTCATCGAGTTTCCCGCGCGCAAGGCAGCTGGCGATGTCTCCGATGCTTGAACTCGAGGGGGTGTGCAAGTCCTATCGCACTCCTGCGGAGGTGGTCGTCGCGCTGCACGAGGTCTCGCTCGTGGTCGAACCAGGCGAGGTCGTGGCGGTGCTGGGGCCAAGCGGCTCGGGCAAGAGCACGCTGTTGGAGTTGGTCGGGGCGATGCTCTCGCCAGACGCCGGTGTCGTCCGCTTTCGGGGCCGTGACCTGGGTGCGATGTCTGAGCGCGAGCGAGCTCGCCATCGGCGCTCCGATGTGGGGTTCGTCTTTCAGGACTACAACCTGTTTCCGGGCATGAGCGCGCTGGAGAATGTGGCCTTCCCGCTGTGGTTGAACCGCGTCGGGTGGCGCGAGGCGCGGGCGCAGGCGGGCACGCTGATGGATCGGGTGGACCTCTCCCACCGTGCCGGCTTTCTCCCGGCGCGTCTGTCCGGTGGAGAGCGCCAGCGTGTCGCGGTTGCGCGTGCGCTCGCGATCAAGCCAAGTCTCGTGCTCGCCGACGAGCCGACCGGCAATCTGGACACCGCGCGTGGCGAGCAGGTGCTCTCCGCGCTGCGCGAGCTCGCCCAGGACCGCGATACGGCTGTGATCCTGGTGACCCATGATGCGCGTGCCAGCAGCTATGCCGACCGCGTCTGCGAGTTGAGGGACGGGTGTCTGCACGAGCGCGTGGGCGACGAGCGGCTCGCGACAGGCTGATCGTGCAGGCGGGCAGCGTCAAGGAGCTTTCAGCGGAGAGGGGCTTGGGCTCGACTCGGGCGACGGACGGAGAGGGCTCTCGTCGTTACAGGCTTCGCTTCCTGCCGATGCTCCTGCGTCTCTACTGGTACCGACTGCGCCAGCAGCCCGCGCAGGAGGCACTGGCTCTCATCGGCATCGCTGCCGGCGTTGCGCTGATTTTCGCCGTGGAGATCGCCAATACTTCTGTACCGGCCTCTGTGCGGGATCTCGAGCGTGGCATCGCCGGCGGCGCGAGCGTTGAAGTCGCCGCGCGCTCACCGGAAGGCTTCGAGCAGGGGCTAGTCAACAAGGTTGGGGAAGCTCCGGGAGTCGCGGGCGACGCTGGCGTTCTCGACGCTCGCGTCACGGTGGTTGGCCCCCACGGCCAACTGCCCCTGACCTTGGTGGGTGCCGATGCCGGCATTACCGCGATCGGTGGGCCACTCGCGCGCAATTTCCCGTGGCGGACGCTTGCAGGCGCTGCGCCAGCGGGGTTGCAGCCCGCTGCGCTAGCCAACCGGCTGCAGGGCGCGCATGTGGACACGATCGCGCTTCCCGAAGGCGCCGCGCGCGCGCTGGGTGCCTCAGTCGGCCAGTTGCTTTCGATTGACGTCGCTGGGCGCTCGGTCGTCGTGCTCTGCGGTGGGATCTTGAGCGCACAGCAAGTGGGTGCTGCGGCCGAAAGTCCAATCGCGATCGCGTTGTTGCCCGCGGTGCAGAGGATCACAGGCCTTACCCACCGCGTCACACGCATCCTGATCTTGCCCCAGCACGGACGGGAAGCACTCGCAAGACGCACCCTGACCCGGCTTTTCGGCAGCACGCTCAACGTGCGCTCGAGCGACAGCGAAGTCACCCTGCTTGAAGCAGCGACACACTCCTCAAATCAGGTCGCGACCCTGTTCACCGCGTTGAGCGTGATCGTGGGGATGCTGTTTGCATACAACGCGATGCTGCTCTCGCTTCCCGGGCGGCGGCGGTACGTGACGCGTCTGCGCAACCACGGTGCGTATCGCTACGAGCTTGCCAGTCTTATGGCGCTTGAAGTCCTCGCTCTGGGGGTTGTGGCTTCGCTCGTCGGGCTTGCTCTCGGCGACCTGCTTTCGGGGAGCGTATTTGGGTCGGTGCCGGGCTATCTCGCGGCGGGCTTTGCGATTGGCACCCAGCGGGTGATCACCCCGGTGGCGGTGCTGGTCTCGATCGGCGGCGGTATGCTCGCGGCGATCTTTGCGGCCATTGGTCCGGCGATCGGCACGCTGCGAGGGCGTCCGCTGGAACAGACGAGCGAGTCTGAGGGGGAGTCCTCCCTATCGCTGGGGTGGTTCTCGGAACGTGCGGGACTAGCCGTTGGGGTCATCGCGATTCTCGCGACGGTCGCGGTCGCATTGTTCGTTCCCGGCAGCAGCCTCGTCGCTGTCGGCGCTCTGGCGATCGGGCTCGGCTTCGTGCTCGCACCGACTGTGCCGTGGCTCATCCAGCGCTGTGTTGGAGTGTCGATCCGTCTGCGTAGCCCGGCCGCCTATATCGCCGCGATCGAGCTGAAAGCTGCACCGATGCGCGCCACGGCGGTCGCCGCTACCAGCGCAATCGCCGTCTATGCGATCGTTGCGATTGGCGGCACACTCAATGACATTCGTCGAGGGGCAGAAGCAGCGACGCGAGACATTGCGGGGACCGCCTCGATCAGTGTCTTGGCAACGAGCTTGCAAGGCGATCCATTTCCAGTCCAGCAGTTCAAGCCGGAGCCAGCACTGGCGCGCGTTCGATCGGTGAAGGACGTCGCTTGGGTTGAACTGCTCCAGGGCTCGTTTCTGGATGTCGACAACCGGCGCCTGCTCGTGATCGCCAAGCCGCCAAATGATCGGAGCCCCGTGCCCTCTTCACAGATCATCGTGGGATCGGCGAATAGAGCGGCGAGCCTGCTCAGGCGAGGGGGTTGGGCAGCGTTGTCCGCGACGGTTGCCGCCGAACGAGGTCTCCATCTCGGCGATCCAATCGTGCTCCCCACTCCGTCGGGATACGCGAGGTTTCGACTGGCGGCGACTATCACCAATTACGGATGGCCGCCTGGCGCAGTCCTGATGAACAGCAAAGATTACACTCGCTTGTGGAGAACCAATAGCGTAACAGTCATGCGTATGGGTTTGCGCCCCGGCGTGAGTGTTGCGCAAGGTCGCCGGGCTGTCACTGGGGCGCTTGGCGACACGAGCCTGGTAATCGGGACCGCGCAGCAGGACGAGGCTAGTATCCGTGCCGTTACCAACCAGGGACTGGCGCTGCTGGGTCAGATCTCCACGCTCCTGCTGATCAGCGCCGTGCTTGCGGTTGTGGCTGTGATGTCGGGATCTATCTGGCAGCGCCGGGGACGTCTGGCCACGTTGAAGCGGCTGGGTATGTCGAGGGGCGAAATGGTGGGCACCATATATCTCGAGACGGGTATTGTGGTTTTGCTCGGCTGTGCGATCGGTGTCGTGTTCGGCCTGGGGGCCGAGCCGCTCGCCACGCAGTACATACGCGAGAGCACCGGGTTCCCCGAGATTTTCTCTCCGGCATTTAGGCTTGGCTTTAGCACTCTCGTGGTGTCTACCGCGCTCGCCATATTTGCCACAGGACTGCTAGGCTATTTGGTGACGCGTCGCTCGGTCATGTGGAGGTCCGTCGCGTAAGGAGCGGGTGGGGCATGAAGCTTGCGAGTCTTGACGCAGAGCTGCGAACCGAGGTTCTTGAGGAGGTATGGAGCTATGCAGTGGGCGGCTCCAGCAAGCAGACTCGCTCGAAGGTGCTGCTGTCCGCCGAGACTGCAGCACGCGCGGGCAGGGGTGACGCGTGCGCACGCACCGCCATCGCAGCCGCCGCCGTTGAGATGTTCCATCTCGCGACTCTCCCACACGATGACGTGATAGATGACAGCAGTCTCAGGCGCGGGGTGGCAAGCCTGCCTGCCCGCTACGGAGCGCCGCTTGCGGCCGCCGCCGGTGGCCTGTTCTTCGGGAGGGCCTTGACGTTGTTTGCTCGTTGTGGGCAGGACGCCGTTGAGATCGCCGTCGAAGCGACAGGCCGCGTGTGTACAGGGCAAATGCTCGAGTTGCAAGACCGGTATAACGCCGCTAGGACACCGGCACGCTACGTCGAAGCGATCACGGGCAAGACGGCCGGCATGTTCCGGCTAGCAGCCGAACTCGGAGCAATGCTTGGCGGCGCCGACGAGACAGCAAAACGCCGTCTTAAGCAGTACGGGATCGCGTTGGGAATCGGGTTTCAGCTCATCGACGACATTCTCGATTTCACAGGAAACCAGGAGCAAATGGGTAAGCGATGTGGCAACGATCTGAGCAACGGCAACTACACACTGCCGGCGATCTATGCGCTTGAGGAAGATCCAGAGCTGGGTTTGCTCCTGATGGAAGATGGACCGATCGAGAACATGGTCGATCAGATATTCGAAACAGAAGCAATCACTCGTGCGAGTGTCGTCGCGCAGGAGTGGATCTCGCAGGCCAAGGATGCCGTGCAAGCGATACCAGAAGCTCGAGGGCTATTGATGACTGCGGATACCGAGCTCGAACGGCTGAGCGCGTAGCAATGACGGCGAGCCCGCCCGTGCTGGACGAGGCGGAGATCGCCGTCGTCGGTGCTGGCCCGGCAGGGTCGATCGCGGCGTTTACGTTGGCGGAGCGCGGACACGACGTGATCCTGATTGATAAGTGTTCATTCCCGCGGGACAAGGCGTGCGGCGATGGCCTTACCAGTTCGGCCGTGGCGTTTCTTTACGAGCTAGGGTTGGAGCGGGTTCTGGCTGATTCACAACCGATCGATGGTCTGCGAGTCTTCGTGGACTGGCGAGAACGCGAATCGACGAAGATGAGCACTGACTCAGCCGACCGGTCGCATCGATCGTGTTGCATCCCTCGCAAGCAGTTCGATCACGCGTTGGTCGAACTGGCTTGTGCCGCGGGTGCACGGCTGGTTCATGGATACGTGACGCAACCTTTGCGGGGCAATGGGAGCGTGGTTGGTATCGAACTCGCGCGCGGAGCCGAGCGGCTGGCGGTTTACGCACGCCACGTCATGGCAGCCGATGGCGCCACATCACGGCTGCGTCGCCAACTGAGTGGTCGGCTCCCACCGCCACGAACATTTTCGTATGCCGTGCGCCGATATGTTCGCAGCGACCAACCGCTCACGCCGTTATTTGAGATATATGCCCCTCTCCCGAACGGCGTGACGAACTATGGCTATGGCTGGTTGTTCCCAGTCGGTGAGAGGGCCGCAAATGTTGGCCTCGGCTACCTCAGCACACCCGGGTTGCCTCATCCGCGGTCCATCAACGAGCTTCTGGATTCATTCTTGACGGCCTTGCGGCGATATCAAGGCCATCGTCTGGGCAACCTTGATCCGATCGGCCGACCGATCGGGGGGACGTTTGGCGGCGATTTCGCGCCCGATCTATGCCAGCTCGAAGGGGTCATCTTCATCGGTGATGCGGGTCAGGTAACAGACCCAATCACCGGCGAGGGGATCGATCAGGCTATGAGGAGCTCACACGCCGCTGCTCTCACCCTCGATCGTGCAATACGGCGACATTCAAGACAGATAGATGTCGTTCAAGCGCTTGGGCGTGCAAATCTAAGGCTGGGCCAGGACAGCTCAATGATCGCCCGCTTGGCACACGACCTGCTGAAGCGACGCGATATACAGCCGGCGTGCTCGGCGGACCTACTGGGCGCCTCGGGTCCACTGCTATCGACAGCGGCCGCGATGCTGACCGCCAACAGGGCGTATCCATCGCCAGTGACTACTCCTGTCGGAGAACTAGCGTCGCGGCTCGGCTGTGCAGATCAGTTGGTTGCGCTCGATGACCAGCTGCGTGAGGAGATCCACAGCGATTTCCCCTTGGCCGCAGAGCTGCTCCTTCGAGAGGTATGCGCTGGCGTGGGTCCGGTCGCAGCGTTCACCGTCTTCGCCAGCGAGCTTGCCTGTGGTTCGAAGCCAGGCAGCCAGTCAGTGGACGCCGCGCTGTGTGCCGAGCTGCTTTCCGCCTTTCCCACAATGCTGAGCCGAGTGGCCTCCGTGGACACTCCATATGCGAACACAAACAACGCGTTGGCGGTAATGATTGCTGATCACAGTCTATGTCGGGCGCTGGCCGTCGCCCCCAACCTTGGCGCAGAAGTCAGCGAGATTCTTGGTAAGGCGATCGAGGCCAACAGCGAGGGGGTCGCGCTACTTGCGCGTGGCCGGGGCCAGGTGACGCTTCCGGTAGAACGCTACATCGAATGGGCGCGTCTCACGAGCGGCACCCATCTCTCACTCGCCGCCAGCCTCGGTACACGTCTGGCCGGCGCCGACCCCGCGACTTTGGACGCCCTTCGAGCCGCTGGCGAGAGTCTCGGAGTCGCGATGCGAGTTTGCGAGGACATTCTTGCGCTGGCAAGAGATGACCCGGTGACGGGCCGTCACCCTCGCAATACATTGGAAGAAGGCCATTTTTCACTGCCGGTCCTACTTGCCCTTGAGGAGGACTCGCATCTGGCGCCTCTCCTGACAGGCGAAAGGGAAAGCGCGGAGTGGGACGAGATAGTCGACCTCATGAAGCAAGGGCAGGGCCTGGCCCGAGCCGCCGAGGTCAGCCGACGATACGCCGAAGAAGCTAAGCGGACAGCGACGGAAGTGGCCGGCGGTGACAATCCGCTCATAGCACTATGTGATCTGTTGGAGCGCTGCCTCGCTCCGCTCGCCTCGTTGCTATTGGCTGAGCCTGAGCATCACCCGCTGAAGCCCAGTCGTAAGCCTGTCGGTAAGTAATTGCAGAGTCGATGACCGGTAGCCCTAACCGTTAGCCCTAACGGTTAGAGTTAACCGATAGCCCTACATCTTGACGTGGGCGCTTGTAGCGCCTAGCGTCGATGGAGTGAACGCACGCGGCCGAGAGCAAGCGCTACTGGTGAACGACGGGGTGGCGGAGATGGACTGGACGGCCACGGGCAGCGTGAGCGACACGCCAAGCGCCGCCGGAGTCCGCGCGGGTGCCATCCGCTCAGGCGCCTGTGGAGGGGAAGACGGACGACCTGGGTCGACGGCATCCTGGTGCCGTCGCGCTCACCTGGGGCGTCGGTCAGAGGGTGGGTCGGGCATCGAGGCGCCTCTGGCACTGGATGCCCGGCCTATCCGGGGTCTATCGAAGGGAGAGAGGTTACGCCGGTCTTCGGTCATTGATTGGGCAGATTTGGCGAGAGGCGCAGCGGGCGTAGCGATCTTGTTCACGTCTAGGCCCATCCTTTGTTCTTCTCAAGCTCCAACGCCTTTCATCCCCACAGGAGTAGGCGTTGGCAGGCCAGTGCCGGGGCAATCCCCTATCGCCCCGGTGCTGGCGATAAAGTTCTGCTCCCGGGCGGTAGTCACTGAGAGGGCGTCGTGATGCCCCGAACCGCGCCGCCAGCTCAGATCGACGATTGGCAGTCGGTTCCCACTCTGCGCGAACCGCGCTACTCGCAGTCGTTGGAGCGCGGCCTTGCGATCCTCGGGTGTTTCACGCCCAAACAGCCCGTCTTGGGGATCGCCGACATCGCCGACGAACTCGGTATGAGCCGCAGTACCACCCACCGCTATGTGATCACGCTCGTCGCGCTTGGCTACCTCGAGCAGAGGGCCTCGCGCAAGTACCGGTTGAGCTTGCGGGTCACAGATCTCGGAATGTTTGCGCTGAACTCCATCGGCTTGCGCGAGCACTCGCGGTCATACCTCGAGGATTTGCGGCAGCGCAGTTCCTACACGGTGAATCTGGCTGTGCTCGACGGACCTGAGATTCTCTACGTGGATCGCGCTCGCTCTTTCCGCCGTGGACAGAACAAGATCGACCTGGGGCTCTCCCTCGGCTCGCGGCTACCGGCCTATTGCACCGCAATGGGCAAGCTCCTTTTGGCGCATCTCCCAGAGCCAGCGCAGCAGGGGCTACTCGGGGAGATGACGCTCGCCCAGCGCGGGCCGAACACGATCACGAGCAAGAAGAGGCTGCGGACGGAGCTTGAGCATGTGCGCGAGGAGGGCTTTGCGGTCAACGACGAGGAGCTTGCACCTGGGCTGCACTCGATCTCCGCGCCGGTACGCAACGACACCAAAGAGGTCGTTGCAGCCGTGAATATGGCTGCGCACTCGTTGATGATCTCGCTTGAAGAGCTGGTGAACGCGCTCGGGCCACATCTCGTGGCCACCGCTGATCGTATTTCTGCGCGGCTGGGTTATCGCCGGGATGACGAGCTTCAGATAGCAGACCAAATTGGTACGACAAATCAGGCAATCAAATGAAGGAGGGGCAGTGAAAGTCCTACGAGGGTCAGTCTTGACGTGTTTGGTGCTTGCCTTGTTGGGGCTTTCGCTGTTTGATGGCAGAGCATCTGCGGCAGAATCATCTGAATTCAATGGGCGTTCGCCGTCGGACAATCCTTTGGTAGTGCCGGGTGTAAATGAACTTTTGAAGGGTCAGCCGGCGGTCGAAGCCGAAGAAGCGCGGCTGGCGAATCCTGAAACGGTCACCGCGCGGGAAGAATCGCAGACGAAGTACGCGGGGCTGAGCGCTGGGGCTGCGGAAAAGGTCGATGGGGAAGCATTTCCAGGGATCATTAGTGAACCCGCTGGCGGTCCTCTCACGTTGCCGGCTGGGGACAGCATCGTAGGTTTTCCGTCAGATAGTGAGGCCCAGGTCGATATGCCTGAGGGTAAGCGCGGGGTGCTTGAGTCAATGGGGCCCATAGCGGCGGAAGTTGCCCCTGGCCGGCGGGTGGCGATGAATCTTAGTCTTGCTGAATCAAATGGTGCGTTTGAACCTCAGGCGTCAGCGGTAAAGGTACGTATCTCAAAGGAGCTGAAGAGCGGGGTGAGTTTTGGGGAAACGGGTGTGTCGTTGACGCCTGTGACTGAAGCGGGTGGGTCGGTCGGTGGAGTGGAAGGCAGTGTGGATGGGTCAGTAGTGTTTTATAGTGGGGTGAGCGTTGGGAATGACGTGGATGAGGTCGTGAAGCCTGAGCCGGACGGATTCAGCGAGGATGCAATCCTACGCTCGGCCGCGAGCCCCGAGCGGCTTGTCTACAGAGTTGGGATGCCTGCAGGCGCCACCTTGCAAGCGAACGACAAGTCGGGGGCTGTGGATGTGTTGGATGACGGTTCGGCGATCGCAGCCGTCCTCCCTCCCGTTGCTTACGATGCGGCTGGGGTTGCCGTGCCTGTATCCATGAGCGTCGAAGGTAATAGCCTCCTTGTTCTCAATCTGGATAAGAGTACTGGGGACTACGAGTTTCCTATCATGGTTGACCCTTCGGCCGAAGACACCTTTTTTGGGAAAACGTCAGGGCACAACACGAATTGGCATTTCGTTAATAGCGGTAGTGATTTTACTGGTACCAACGGTAGTGAAGCGTGGTACATCTTTGTCAAGGCGCATCATGGAGAACACGAATGGGGCGCTGTGGAGTACACGGCACCGGGCGAAGCCCGCATTGTTGAGCTTAAGGAGTCTGGTGGTGAAGCCAAAGGGATGCCGGCCGCGCAGCATGTAGAAAACTACATGGAAATATTTTCGTCCAAAGGTGAAAACGAAGGTGGAAAAGTCGCGTTGCCGACCGAAGGGCATTTCCCCAATCACACAATAACGACAAAAGGTTCTTCTGGTAATACGGCGGCGTTCTTTTCCTCGGCGACTCACGTTGGGGAAATCTCCGAAGAAGGCAGGCTGCAGATTGGGTCAGCATCGGGCTCGGAGGTATCTGTCTTGCTGGAGCAGGAAAAAGGGCCTGAAGTGAGTGTCGATACGACGCATGAATATGTTGATAGTGGCAAGAAGAACGTTTTCTACGGGAGCAACGGCTGGATTGGGCCAAATTCGGGTGCATTTGAATTCCACGCCAAAGATCCCGGCGTAGGAATGAGAGAATATGTTGTATCCGCCGAAAAAGAAGAAAAAGGATGGCAAGATAAAGACTTCCTATTTGAAACGGAATGCTCCGGGGTGGTATGCCCGAAAGAAATCAATAAGGGCCTCTCTTACAATAGTGAAATGCCAAACGGGGAAGACACGCTCAAGGTTAGAGTGACCGGTTTTGACGGAAGCGCGGAAACGACCGAGACGCTCAAAGTTGACAGCGAACCCCCGCATAATCTGACTTTCAGCGGCCTTCCAGGCGACCATGAAGTCGCTGATGGTCAGCCCATCTCGTTGAAAGCCACAGTGGAAGACGGGGGTGAAGGGAAACCAAGTCCGGGGATAGCGTCGATCGTGCTGGAGGTCGATGGGGAAGCGGTCGGCGGGCCACAAGGTGCATGCTCTGGCGCCTGCACGGGGAAAGCCAATTGGACGCTTGATAGCGAAAATTACCCAGCGGGTGAACATACTCTGACGGTCATAGCAACCGATAATGCTGGCAACGTAGACAAAGAAGAATACCATTTGACGATTCATCACCCGGAAGGTGTGCAGGTGGGGCCGGGTTCGGTGAATCCTGTGACCGGCGAGCTGAGCATGGCTGCTACTGATGTGTCTGTTGGTGTGCCTGGGGGCGATTTGACGGTGGGTCGTAGCTATCGGTCGCGGCATTTGGAGCAGGGTACGGAAGGCCCGCTTGGCCCACAGTGGAGTTTGGCGCTCGGTGGCGAGCAGAGTCTCTACAGGGTCAGCGGTGGCATGGTGTTGACGGGGGGTGGCGGTGAAGAAATAACGTTCGAGAGCAAAGGGGGCAGTGAATTCAGCTCGCCGACAGGCGACGCCGGCCTGACGCTATTGGAAAAAACGAAAGAAGGCAAAACGATCTTCACGCTGAGCGAGAACGGGTCGGTCACGACGTTCGAACTACCATCCGGTAGCAGCGGAGGCGTTTGGATGCCGTCGAGCACTGAAGGACCGAACGGCACCAATACGACGCTCTATAAATTTAGACTCAAAGGCGGGGTGATTGAGCCAACCGAGGACCTCGCACCAATCCCTGCGGGCGTGTCGTGTGGTGCAGCAATCAGCGAATTGAAAGAGGGTTGCCGCGCGCTTGAGTTCGAATACGACGAAGGCGAAACGACCGCCAAAGGCGAAAAGCAAAGCGAATGGGGCGAATTCGCAGGGCACCTTTCGAAAATCAAGTACATCGCATGGACCGGCAGTAAAACGAAGGAGGAACCGGTCGTCGCGAAATACGAATACGACAAGAAAGGACGGTTGCGAGCTGAGTGGAACCCAGAAGTCAAACCCAATGCCGTGAAGACGATCTACGGGTACGACAATGAAGGACACGTCACAGCGATCAGCACGACCGGACACGAGCCCTCGCTACTGGAGCAGGGCACGATCCCAAGCGACGCGGGGCCTGGCCGATTGCTGGCCGTCGCGGTGCCGTCCGCCGGTACGGCGCTTGGAGGCGGCGAAGCGCCGGTCAGCGCCGAAGCGCCAACATTGTCTAGCACGACGCCGAAAGTCGGCGTCAAGATCAGCGTCAACCTAACGAGCGAAAAAACACCAGGGAAATGGAGTGCCGGCCCGCTGGCATTCATCTACCAGTGGGAGGACTGCAACAGCTCGGGCAAAGAATGCTCCCCTATCGTGGGAGCCGTCAACCAGGGGTACTATCCCGTCGCTGGCGATGAAGGCCACGAGCTCGTAGCCGAGGTAACTGCGCTGAACGCAATGGGAGCAACTACGGTGACCAGCGCCACGACATCGACGGTTGCGTCGGGCACACCGAACACGCCGTTGCCAGAACCACCTGAAGTCGGATCAGACGCGGTCACGACGCTCGAGTATCGGGTGCCGGCGTCCGGCAGCGGCGCTCCGCACGAACTGAGCTCCGCCAAGGCAGCCGAATGGGGTCAGAGCGATGACCCCAGTGAAGCTGAAGCGATGGCCGTCTTCCCGCCGGACAAGCCGATGGGTTGGCCGGCCAAGGAATACAAACGCGAGACCGTGTATTACCTAGACGGCAAGGACCGCCTCGTGAATGTCGCAAGCCCCACCGGCGGGATCTCGACGACCGAATACAACCGCTACAACGATGTGACGCGCACGCTGAGCCCGGATAACCGCACGGCCGCGCTGAAAGAAAGTTGCGTATCCGAAAAAGAATGTAAATCAGCGGAACTTGCTGGGCTGCTGAGCACGGAAAGCACCTACGAAGAAGGGGGAGCTGAACCAGGTACGGAACTACTTAGCACGCTAGGCCCACAGCATACCGTCAAGCTCGCCGTAGGCAAGGGCGGCAAAGAAAACGAAGAAGCCCTGGCCCGAGAGCACACCACCTATTCCTATAACGAAGGCGAGCCGTCTAAAGGTGGTCCCTACCACCTGGTTACCAAGACCGTCGCGGCAGCACAAACGGCAAGCAAAGAAGAATTCGACCAGCGGACCACCAAAACGTCATACGCGGGACAGGAAGGCTTGGGGTGGAGCTTGCGCAAGCCGACTTCAGTGACTACTGACCCTGGCGGCTTGAACCTCGTTCACACGACCGAATACAGCTCTGCTACGGGTGAAGTGATTGAGACAAAGATGCCGGCGGCGGCTGGGCATGTCAATGAATATGCGCTGCCTAGCGGCAGCCGGCCGTTTGGCATCACGGTGGGTCCAGACGAAAACCTATGGTATACGGACGTGGGTACTGGAAAGGTTGGTAAGATAACTACCGGTGGCGCGGCCACCGAATATGCAGCCGAAAATGACGAACCGGAGGGCATTACGACTGGCCCGGACAAAAACCTGTGGTTTGTCGAACATGCGATACGTCACGTTAATCACATGACGACGTCGGGATCGCTGACGGTGTACACGTTGACCAGAACGGGCACTTATAACGTGGGGATTGTCACGGGCCCGGATGAAAACTTGTGGTTCACCGAGTCTGAAGATGGTTATGTAGGCAAGATAAACACCAAAGATGAAGTTCTCGGCGAATACGCGTTGCCGAGCGGCAGCAAACCGTACGGCATCACGGTCGGCGCGGATAAAAATCTGTGGTTCACCGACTACGGCACGGGCTATATCGGCAAGATCACGACCGCTGGCGCGGTCACGGAATATAAATTGCCGTCTGGAAGCGACCCATATAGCATCGTAGCGGGGTCCGATGGGAATCTCTGGTTCACTGATTACGGGACGGGCTATATCGGGAAGATCACTACCAGCGGTGCCATTACCGAATATAAACTGCCGTCCGGCAGTGAGCCACGCGGAATTGCCGCTGGCCCTGAAGGCAATCTGTGGTTCGCTGAGTACGGCACCAGCAAGATCGGCGAGATTACGACCAGCGGCACGATTACCGAATACGAACTGCCGAGCGGCAGCGAGCCGGTCAGCGTGGTGGCTGGCCCAGACAAACACATGTGGTTTACAGAGTATGGCACGAGCAAGATCGGAAAGATCGCTCTGAACTCTGCAGCAGGTAACGAAGGCGCACACGATACCAAGACGATCTATTACTCGACGTCTGCGAACTCGGAATATAAAGAATGTGGGGAACACCCCGCATTTGCGAATCTACCGTGCGAGACAACGCCCGCCGTACAGCCCGGCACTGTGGGTCTACCCGAACTGCCGGTGAAGACCGTCACGTACAACATTTGGGGCCAGCCTGAAACCATCACCGAAGCTGTCGGCGCCACCAAACGAACCACGACTAACAGCTACGACGAAGCGGGCCGGCTGAAGACCACCGCTATAAGCTCGACCGTCGGTGAACCGTTTCCGACGGTGACAAACGAATACAACGCGGAAACCGGCGTACTAGAAAAGCAGTGCACAAATGAAGGCAAACCGTGCACCGAAGGCAAACCTAAAACGATCACCAACACCTACAACAGACTCGGCCAGCTCACGAGTTACACTGACGCGGCGGAAAGTTCCACCAGCTATGAATACGACATCGACGGTCGAACGAAAAAAATCAGCGACAGCAAGGGTACTGAAGCTAAGGGCAGCGAAACCTACACGTACAGCGAAACGACTGGGCTCCCCGCCGAAGAGATATACGAAAACGGAACAACCAAACTTGCGTTCACCGCGACATACGATGTCGAAGGGAACATGCTGACCGAGGGCTATCCGAACAATATGACGGCCAGCTACACCTACAACCAGATCGGCAAGCCCACCAACCTCGAATACAAGAAGAACACACACTGTGCGACAAGCTGCCCAGAAGTTTGGTTCAGCGATAGCGTCATCCCGTCGATCCATGGCCAGTGGCTGGAACAGACCAGCAGCCTCTCCCACCAAACTTACGCATATGACCAGGCCGGACGTCTCACCGAAGTTCAAAATACGACCGGCGGCAAATGCACTGCTCGCCTCTATGGCTACGACGAAGACACCAACCGCACCAGCCTCACCACCCGCGAATCAGGGACGGAAAAATGCGCGGCAGAAGGCGGCACGGTCCAAGAACACACCTACGACACTGCCGACCGCCTCACTGACCCAGGCATCGCCTACAACACTTTCGGTGACATCACCACTCTGCCTGCCAAAGATGCCGAACCATCAGGCGAACACGAACTCACCAGCAGCTACTACACAGACGGGCAGGTCGCAAGCCAGAAACAAAACAAACAGACCATCGGCTACAACCTTGACCCTGCCGGCAGAGCCCTCGAAATAATTTCCACCGGCGAACCAACCAACTCGACCATCATCAACCACTACGCCGGACCCGGCAACGGCCCCGCCTGGACCGAAAACGCGATCTCCCACGAATGGAGCCGCGATATCGCCGGCCTCAATGGTACCCTCACGGCCATCCAGAACAACGGCGAAACCCCGGTGCTGCAGCTCACCAACCTCCAGGGCGACCTCATCGCCAAAGCCTCTGCATCCGAAACTACAACCGCACTCCTCGCCAAGGCCGACACCAGCGAGTACGGCGTCCCCACCATCGCTGCGCCCGCTAAATACTCCTGGCTCGGCGCGATCGAGCTGCCGACCGAACTCCCATCAGGGGTCACCAGCATGGGTGCCCGGTCCTACGTACCTCAGATCGGTCGATTCCTCCAACCCGACCCCATACCAGGAGGCTCCGCCAACGCATACGCCTACACCTTCGGCGACCCCGTGAACACCACCGACCCCACCGGCGACTATGTCGAATGCAGCTATTGCACGGCGTACTTCGACCATCGAAACAATGAACTCGTCGAACAAGAAGACGCCCGCATAGCCGCACGTGAAGCCGCCGAACGCGCCGCCCGCGAAGCCGCCGAACGCGCCGCCGCAGAAGCGGCCGCTGAGGCTGCCGTGGCAGGACCACAATACGAAGGAGAAGAATGGGAAGAATGGTGGGAAGAAGAAGGCGAATACGAATACGTGTCATACCACCACGGCGTCGCCGGGCGTGAAGAAGCGGCGCATGCGGAAGGAGGAGTGCTCTATCAGCCCCTAGGGAGTCAAGGCGCTGGCGAAGGCACAACCCTTCTTGGCTCTGTCATACCACTTTGCGCGGCTAGCTCAGAAGGACCGTGCGCTGATTTTGAGGTAATGACGAACCATTTCTCTGGCCGACAGTTCAGGGTTACATGCAGAGTCGTGGCTGCGCTCGCTGTTGGTTGCGGGGGCGACGACTTTATGCAGCGATTCAATGAGTCACAAGCAAGACCCCCAGAGGAGACGCCTGTCACGGAGTACTACGACCCACCGCAGCCGAGATTCTTGGAGGGTATCGACGACGATGCTATGCCTGATGTCTAATGACGGGCGATCGTCTGGGCTGGGCAGCCGTAATCGTGGCTGCCTATGCGCCTCTCAGGAGACCGAGCATGTAGGCGAACTATGCGGTGTGGGATGCCGGTAGTCAACGACGACGCGACTGCACGGAAGCTATTCGAGCAGGGGTATGCTCAGCTTGAGGCTGGCAAGTATGAGTTGGCAATAGGTTCTGCTAACTCATTGCTCGAGCATTTTGATGATGGCCGAGTGCCGCCTCGAGCTGATGTCGTGAGTTACGCACTTGGCCTGAAGGCTGATGCCATGGCGCGCATCGGTCGCATACAAGATGCAATTGCAGTCCGGAGGGATCTCGATGGTCGCTTTGGCGCTGTAAATACAAAGGCGGTACGCCGATTGGTCGCCGCCTCATTGAACAAGACTGCTCAGCTGCTTGGTCAATCCGGCGACCATAGGGGTGCGCTCGCAGTCTATGGCAAGGTAGTGGACCGTTTCGGTGCGGATATCGAGCCGGAGACCCGCCAGTCGGTAGCGCTCGCCCTGCACGGTAAGATCAACGCGCTTCAGAATATCGAATGCTATCCGGAATTGATCGAAGTCGCGGACGAACTGCTCAAGCATTTCGTCGAGGCGCCGCCACCGGAACCTCCCCATCTTGTGTTGGATACTTTGGTGAGCAAGGCCAAAGCACTAGAGGGGCTTGGAGATACGGAGAATGCCATCGCCGTAGTGGATGAGATCGTGCGTAGCTATGGGTGCGAGGAAGATAATCTTCGCGTGCGTGAAAAGCTTGCGTATACCTTCGATTTGCATGCGCGCCTTCTTCTACGGATGCATTCCTATGAACGAGTGCCAGCAGTGGTGGACGATCTGCTACGCCGATTTGGCGATGCCGCCGAGCCTGGCCTGCGTGCTTATGTTGCCTCCGGTCTGAACAGCAAGGCACTCGCTCTAGGTAACCTTGGCCACTGGCAAGCTGTGATCGAAGCGCTCGATGACGGGACAATTGAGCGCCTTGAAGTCGACGCTATGCCTAAGCTGCGAGAAGCGGTCGCTCGCGTGGTGGGCATGAAGGCGTTCGCGTTCAGGAGGCTTGGTGAGCTGGAGCTGTCAGCAGCGTTGTTCAGCCAGCTTGCCGAACGTTACGGGGAGGAAGACTCGGCGGGAATGCGTGAGCTGGTTTCTCACGCGCTGACGCAGAAGGCAGAACTCCTGGTTGCTATGGGTGAGAACGCTCAAGGGGTCGTTGTATCCGATGCGGTGATTGAACGTTTCAGCGATCCAGTCGATCGGCAGGAGGAGCGACGGCTGGCCGATGGCCTCGGCGCAAAGGGCATGGCGTTGATCGATGAAGCGCGATATGAGGAGGCTCTGGAGACAGTCGATGAGTTGATCGAACGCTTTGAGGATGCTCAGGATTCTGCATTGCGACGACAGGTTACAATTGCGCTAGCAAACAAGGTCACTGCACTTGAGCATCTGAATCAACCGGGCGAGGCGGCCAGGACGTTCGAGGATATGGTCATGCGGTTTGGTGCCGAGGCGTTGCCGATGTTTGACGCGACCATCGGCAAGTTCACCGGTGCGTCCACGGCGAAAGAGCGCGAAGCCCTTGCTTCTGCACTCTACGGCAAGGCGCGATCGCTAGATGAGCTCGGTCGCAGAGATGAGGCTGTGTTAACCCTTGACGAGTTGATCACTCGCTTCAAAGCGGATGAGAACTCTGCTGTGCAGGAGGTCGTCTCCGAGGCCAGCGATGCCCGTGAGAGAATGCTTGACGTGGGCGGTGGCACGACCTGATTCGCACGAGCGGGTTGTACGAGACTATGATCCCATTGCCCAGTGAAGCATTCCCAGGAAACCCGCGACGCGAAGCCTGATCACCCGGCTTTCGAGCACATGCGCCTTGCTGTTGAAGCGCTGGCAACCGGCTCAGGACCAGTCCGCGCTCGACTGCAAGCAGCAGAGCCACACTTTGGGGTGGTGCACGAAAGCCAGATGCGGACCCCCGCCGAGGAGCGCTTGAGGATGCGCATCGGAGCTGGCCTCGTGGAAGGCGGGGACGAGAACGGCAATTCCGATGTCGCGGAGTCCATCGCCTTGCTCGATGAGACGCGGGCGGTCGAGATCGCCGGCGACATGTTGCGCCTCTACGAGCTGATAGCCGGTCTCCGCGCCGACAACGGCTACGGGCAATCTGAGTAATCAGGTTCTTCTCGCCAAGGCGATGCGCGCTCAGCACGCGGCTGCCGCAAAGCCGTAGACAAAGCGCAGCGTTTAGGCAGCGAAAAGGCAGCAGCCGCAAGCGAGACACTCAGCGTCGCTGACGCTTCGCGGTTGCCCGACCTACCAAACCCCGCATCGACATAAGCGATTGAACTGCGATGCCCCCGCCAGGAGTCGAACCTGGATCCGCCGCTTAGGAGGCGGCTGTCTTATCCATTGGACTACGAGGGCGTGGGTCCGATCGCGCGGCGCGCTCCGGGCGAACCAGCGTGGACCTGCTCCAAGGCTACCGGGGCCGGTGCTCGTCGGCGAGGCGGTCGAGCTGCTGGCCGTCGAGGCGATGGGTGATCCACTCGGGCATCGTTTGCGCCCGCAGCTGCGCGTAGAAGTGCAGCGCCGGCTCGTTCCAGTCAAGCGCGGCCCATTCCAGGCGCTCGCCGCCGCGCTCGCGCACGCGTGCCGCAACCGCCGCCAACAGCGCGCTGCCAACGCCCGCGCGGCGGTGGGCAGAACGCACGAAGAGATCCTCCAGCCACGTGCCGCGACTGCCGAGGAAGCTGGAGAAGGTGGGGAAGTACAGCGCGTAACCGACCACCGCCGGGGGCTTCCCCAGCTCGGCGATCAGCGCCTCGGCGGCGGGGTGCTCGCCGAACAGAGCCTCGCGCAGCTGTTTCTCGGTCGCGCGCAGCTCGTGCAGGAGGTCCTCGTACTCGGCCAGCTCCACAAACATCGCCAGCAGCTCCGGCACGTCCGCTGCGCGCGCGTCTCTGACGACCAGCGGCGTTGCCACGCCGCTCACCGGTCGGGGCGCTGCGGGTAGATGTCGTCGATCGTGGTGAGCGCCGCGTACGTCCCGCCCTCGCCGAGCGCCGCGCCGATCGCGTCGGCGCCGCCGGCGAGGCGGTCGAGCACGCTCACCACGCCCACCACCGTGAGACCCTCCGCGCGTACACGCTCCAGCGTTTCCACGGTGGAGCCGCCGCTGGTGACGACGTCCTCGACCAGCACGCACCGCTCGCCCGGCTCGATCTCAGGACCCTCGATCCAGCGCTGCAGGCCGTGGGGCTTGCGCTCTTTGCGCACGATGAACGCCTTCGGCGCGCCCGCCGCCAGCGACGCGCACGCCACCGGGATCGCGCTCACCGGCACGCCGCCCACCGCGGTGGCGCCCCAGGCGCGGGCGCGGTCGGCCACCAGCGCGCCGAGCGCGGCGAACGTCTCGGGTAGCAGGATCGCCCGCTTGGCGTCGACGTAGTACTGAGCGGTGCGGCCGCTGGTGAGCGTAACCTCGCCGATCACCAGCGCGTGCATGCGCAGATCGTCGCGCAGGCGCGCGCGGGCCGCGTCGAGGCTGCTCGTGGGATCGGCCACCGTGTCCACTCGGGCACTCAATCTAGCCGGCCCGCTCACTTGACGGCCGGCTCGGGCGGCGACTCGCCTGGTTGGCGGCCGCCGAGTTGGCGCGTGGCCGAAGAACCGCTTGTGGTTGGCGCGAGCGCGTCCGATAACCGTCTTGCACCATGCTCGCCTCGCTCTCAGCAATGCTGCGCATCGCCTCGCGGATCGCCTGCGCGATCGTGGCGGTGTCCTTCGGGCTGTTCGTCATCAACCAGACCGGCAGCGCCTCGGCCCACCAGCAGGCGGCGCTTAGCGGCACCAACGGCGGACCGCCGGCCGCGCCCGCGCCGGCCGCCGGGAAAGAGGGGGGCGTGCACAAGCTGATCGACGAAGTCGCCGGCAAGCTCACCTCGCCGTTCGCCCGCCTCACGTCGGGCTCCACCAGCCAGTGGGTGATCCGCGGGGTGGGCACCGTGATGGCGCTGGTGGTGTACGGGATCGGCGTCGGCTTCCTCGCGCGGGTGCTGCGCCTGCGGGTGTGAGCGCTACGGGTTGACGGCGATCTCCGGCGGAGAGGTGATCACCCCGACCCGCCACAGCGCCAGCGCCAGCAGTGCGATCGTTCCCAGCGAGGCGACGATGAGCACCGGGATCTGCCACCCCCAGCCCTCCAGCGCGCCGAACGCGATGCAATTATTGAGGCAGTGGGTGGCGATGCACGGGTAGAGCGAGCCGGTGTAGCGGTACAGCAGACACAGGCCAAATCCCAGCGCCGCCAGCGGCACGAGATCGATCGCCGGCGCCGAGCCGGCGTGGACGCCGCCGAACACGAGCGCCGTGAGCAGCGCCGCCGGCCACAGCCCGCGCCAGTTGTAAAGCGCCCGGAAGATGAAGCCGCGGAACAGAAACTCCTCGCAGATCGGCGCCACCACGCAAGTCAGCCAGGCGCTCAGCAACAGCAGCACAGTGCCTTCGTCGGCGCCCAGCTTTTCCAGCACTTTCTCCTTGGCGCTCACGTTCAGGATCTCCGCCCAGATCGCGCTGAACACCAGGAACGTGAGGAGTGTCACAACGATCATGCCGAGCGCCCACAGCCACCCAATCCACGGACTCAGCCAGCCGATGCCGGGGCGTTGCAGGCCGAACTGCCACGCGCGCACCGCGCGGCCACCGATTTTGGCGAGCAGCACCGCCACCAGCACGAACATCGCGTCCTGCACCACCGTGTCCACCAACTCCAGCCACCCCGGTATGGAGGAGGTCACGTTCACCCCCAGCACCGCCGCCGGGATGTCCACCACCAGCGCCCCCAACGCGGCCAGCACCAGTCCGCCGAGCAGCGCCGCCGGCGCCGTCCACCACGGCCAGGGGTCATCTGGCAGCTGCGGGCCCGGAGGCGTGCGCGGCGGCGTGAGCGCGATCTGTGCCGACTCCATCGCCCCGAGCTTAGGCCAGCAGCTGCGCCAGTGAGGAGATTGTGAGCACGTGGCGCGGGCAGGACACGGTGGCTGCATCGCCGGGTGCAGAGATCGGGGTCACACCGCGGGCGGCGGCCTCGTCCACGCCGGCGCCCGCACCCACGGCCGCGCCGTCGCGGCGCAGCAGCACCGGTTTGATCCCCGCGGCCAGCGCGCCGCAGACATCGTGCTCGATCGAGTCGCCCACGTGTACGGTGCGCGCTGGCGAAGAGCCCGCCAGCCCAAGGGCCGCGTCGAAGATCGCGCGCGCCGGCTTGGCGTGTCCAACCTCGGCCGAAGTCACAACGCCGTCCACCAGCTCGCCGAGGCCGGCCTCGTGCAGCACCGTGGGCAGCGAGGCGTCCCAGTTGCTGACCACCACCAGCGCCTGTCCCCGCGCTCGCAGTCGCGCGAGCGCGGGGTGCGCGTCGGGATAGGCGACGAAGCGCAGCGCCTCCAGCATCGTCTCGGTGAGCTGCGCGAGCGACAGCCTCCGCGCAGCCGTCGCCGGCAGTTGGGCGCGCAACGTTTCCGCGCAGCGGCGGCGCAGGTCGGCCAGCGTCGCCGGATCGCGGCCTTCGCGATGGTGAGCTCGGTAGTAGGCGATCTCCGCGCCGAACGCCCGCTCGGCATCGGCCGCAGCCAGCTCCACGCCGTGCCTCTCGCGCAGCAGCCTCACCAGCGCGGGCGCCGGTGGTTGGAGCGCCAAAAGTGTGCCCAACCCATCCAACAGCACTGCGTCGACGTCGCCGACGCTCACGCCACCCAATGCCATGTGGCGAACTCGCCGACGAACAGCGCCATCAGCAGCGCCATCGCGCCCAGCGCCGGCAGCCGCGCCCGCGGCCGCTCGGCCAGCCACGCGCCCAGCCACATGGCCAGCGGGAACAGCACCACCTCGAAGCGCGGCAGCGACATCAGCGGCTGGGGCGCCACCGGGTAGGAGAGCGGCAGCGCCAGCGCCGCCAGCACGTAGATGCCGTACGCCGCCGGCAGACGGCGCAGCACGCCCACCACCATCGGCACGGCCGCCAACAGAAACGCGAACAGCGTCACGTTGTGCCCCGCGTCCACAAACGGGCTGCCGCCGGCGACTTTGAAGTAGACGTGGGTGCGCTGGAAGGAGAGCAGCTGGCGCAGCCCGTCCCACGCCGCGCGAGCGCCGTCCCACGCCGCCACGTAGGGGCCGGCGAAATGCCGGTTCCACGCTTCCTGGGCATGGAAGGGCATCAGCGCGCTGCCCCCCGCCAAGGCCAGGTAGGCCATGTAGACGCCCAAGCCCGCCGGCAGCGCCGCCATCCACAGCACGTCGCGGCGCAGGCGGTAGCGCGGCGCCCACCAGGGGCGCGCTGGGCCACCGGGCCGATCGGCGTGCCCGTGCGGGCGCTTGTCCCCTCCCATCGAACGGCGGTTGACCGCAAAATCGGGTGCGCGATCCTCGCGCGGGCCGTACAGGTAGAGCACCAGCATCGGCACCACCAGCACCAATCCGGCGCTGCGGGTGGCGGCGGCCAGCGCGCCAAGCACCCCCGCCAAGCCCCAGCGTCCCTGGCGCGCGCACCAGAACAGGCCAACCGACAGCGCCAGATAGAGCGACTCGGAGTAGACCGCCGAGAAGAAGAACGCCATCGGCGCCAGCGCGGTCGCGAGCACCGCCAAGCGGGCCACGTCGCCGCGGTGCTCGCCACGCGGGGCGAGGCGGCCGAGCTCCAGTGTGGTGAGGCGGTGAATCCCATACAGAGCAGCCGCCAGCGCCGCCAGCGAGAGCGCTACGCCGGCGAGGATCGGCGGGACGCTCAGCTCCGAGAGCGCGCGCACGCCGAGCGGGTACAGCGGAAAGAACGCCGCCCGCGGCCCGGTGCCAAACGCCGCCAGGTCGGGACGGTAGCCGTAGCGGGCGATCACCAGGTACCACACAGCATCCCAGCGCGCCACCGGCGCGGCCAGCAGGTCGCCCAACCAGCCGAAGCCACTGGTGAGGCCCGCCGGGTCGAACGCGCTGCGCGCCCTCCCCACTCCAAACGCCACCACTGCGCCCACGCCGGCGCACACAACGATCGCCCGCGACACCCACAGCGCCCGCCAGCAGTCGCGCACGGCCGTCATCCGCGCCGCGTCGGCGCGGAGGCGGGCATACCGTCCGGCGCGGGTGGGGCGAGCCAGCTCGACGGCGTCGGCGCTGGCGATCTCAGCGGTGTCGGTGCTCATACGTGACTCACCGGCAGGAAATCACAGATCGGAGCAGTACCCTCCCAGAACAGCCGCGCCCCAACCATGTCCGCACACGCACGCCAGCGCCGCCGCCGCCGGGGGCCGTCCCGCATATTGTTGGTTGTCCTCACCACGCTCGCCTGCGCCCTGTTTCTGGGGGTGGTGGGCGCGGTTGCGTACGTGCTGTCGGTGGCCGACTCCGCCAAGAGCCTCGCCGAACACCACCCGATCATCGAGGGCGCCTCCTCGCAGGTGTATGCCGCTGACGGCACCCGTTTGGGCTTCATCCAGTCCGATGAGTTGCGCTCGCCGGTCCCGTGGTCGCAGATCCCCACCAACCTGGACAACGCCACGGTGGCGATCGAGGATCAGCGCTTCTACAAAGACGACGGCGTCGACCCGACCGGGATCTTCCGCGCGGCAGTGAAGGATCTCGTGCACGGCGAAGCGCTGCAGGGCGCCTCCACGATCACGATGCAGCTGATGCGCAACATCTACCTTGGCGGCGACGAGCGCACGTTCAAGCAGAAGATCGAAGAGGCCAAGCTGGCGCTGGAATACAACGAACGCCACAGCAAGCGCGAAATCCTCACCAACTATCTCAACAGCGTTCCATATGGCACCGTCGGCGGGCAGACCGCGATCGGCGTGCAGGCGGCATCGCGGACGTTCTTCGACAAACCGGCCTCCCAGCTGGATCTCGAGCAGGCGGCGCTGCTGGCCGGCTTGCCCCAGGCGCCCTCCGAATACAACCCCTTCCTCTACCCCGCCGCGGCACGCCAGCGGCGCAACGAGGTGCTGGGGAAGATGGCCGAACTGCGCTACATCACCCCCGCCCAGGCCGCCGCCGCCAAACGCGCGCCGCTGGAGTTGCGACACGGCGACTTTTACGCCGAAAAGAAAGAAGGGTTTTTCTTCGAATACGTGCGCCAGCAGCTGATCCACCGGTACGGCAAGCGCACCGTTGAACAGGGCGGGTTGAAGGTGTACACGACGCTCGACCTGCACATGCAAGAACTGGCCCACCAGGCGATCGCCGAAGTGCTCGACGAGCCCGGCGACCCGGCGTCGGCGATCGTCACGATCGACCCCCACAACGGCTATATCGAGACGATGGCCGAGTCGGAGAGCTACGAGCAGTCGCAGTTCAACCTCGCCTCCGAAGGCCACCGCCAGCCCGGGTCGACGTTCAAGGCAATCGACCTCGCCGACGCGCTCTCCAAAGGCGTCGACCCCGACACCACCTACTACCTGTCGCACACGCTCTACAAGGGCTGGCTGGAATCTGAACCCAACTACGAAGTGCACACCTTCGAGGGCACGTCGCTCAACAAGTCGATCAATTTGGTGCAAGCCACGCTGGCCTCCGACAACACCGTGTACGCGCAGCTGGCCGCCGATCTCGGCGAGGAATCGATCACCGAAACGGCGTACAAGATGGGCGTCAAAACCCATCTGCTCGGCAACCCCTCGCAGGCGCTGGGGGGGCTGGAATACGGGGTGACGCCGCTGGAAATGGCGGCGGTGTACGCCACCCTGGCCGACGGCGGCTACCGCAACGAACCGATCGCGATCACCAAGGTGGTGTTTCCCGACGGCCACGTGGACTCCAGCTGGGGCACACCGCACCGCACGAAGGTGCTGTCCGACGGGGTGACCGCGGAGGAGACCAAAATCCTTCACGAAAACGTGCTCAGCGGCACCGCCGTGCGCTCCGCGATCGACTGTCCCACGGCCGCCAAGACCGGCACCACCACCGAACTGGTGGACGCGTGGCTGGACGGGTACACGCCCGAATACGCCACCGTGGTGTGGATGGGCTATCCCAAGGAACGCGTGCCGATGACCGACGTGCACGGCGAAGCGCAGCAGGGTGGGGCGCTGCCGGCGGTGATCTGGCACGACTACATGAATCCGGTGGTGGGCACCGACTGCGTGTCGTTCCCACAGCCCACCGAACCACTGGTGTACAAGCCCTTCTACGGCAAATACCAGAGCAGCGCCCAGTCGGGTCCCACGACCCCGGAATTCGAAACACTGCCCTCCACCGGCGCCCACAAAGGCCACGGCGCGGGAACCCCCAACGGCAAAGCCGGGCGCGGCCGCGAACCGGGGACGCCCGGGACCGCCAACGAAGCGCCGGGCGCCGCCAACCAGACCCCGGGCGCCGGCGCACAGCCGGGGGTCGGCGGCGGCGCCTCCGAAGAAAAACCTCCCACTCCCGGCAATCCCCCCGGCGAACCGGCCGGCACCGGCAGTCCCGGCGCGGGGAACGCCGGCGGTGCCGGGGGTAGTGGTGGTGGTGGAGGAGGAGGGGGAGGCGAGACGGGTAGCGGCGGCACCGCCCCGCCGTGATCGAGCGTTCGCGTGGCACCGGCCTTCGGCACACCGCCCACCGTGAGAAAGCACGTGGTGCTAGGTTGTGCGCACTCGTGGCAAAGGAAGACAAGGTCGAATTCGAGGGCGAGGTGATCGAGGCGCTGCCCAATGCGATGTTCCGGGTAAAGCTCGACAACGATCACGTGGTGCTCGGTCATGTGGCCGGCAAGATGCGCCGCTTTCGGATTCGAATCCTCCCGGGCGACCGCGTGCGCTGCGAGCTGTCTCCGTACGACCTCGACCGCGCGCGGATCGTCTACCGGCATCGTTGAGCGCCCCGCCGGGGGTGGCGGACGGCCCTGATGAGCGCTCCCACTCCTCAGGCATGAGCGGCGAGCGGGCTCTGATCGAGGCGATCGCCGCCGAGCTGGAGCGCGTGGGTGGCGCCGGCGGGCGGGTGCTGCGCGGGATCGGGGACGACGCCGCCGTGGTGCGCGCCGAGCCGATCTGCGTCACCTCGGTCGACGCCATGGTCGAAGGGGTCCACTTCCGTTTGCGCGACGGCTGGATGACACCGGCGCAGGTCGGCCACAAGGCGCTGGCCGCCGCGCTGTCCGACCTCGCCGCGATGGGCGCCCGCCCCGGGGAGGCCTACATCGTCCTGGGACTGCCCACAGCTTTCGAGGCCCAACAGGCGCTAGCGCTGGTGCGGAGCGCCGCCGCGCTGGCCGACCTCGTCGATGTGACGATCGCCGGCGGCGACGTGGTAGGGGCGCCGGCGCTCACCGTGTCGGTCACCGCCGTCGGCTGGGCCGGCTCCGAGCGGGAGCTGGTGGGCCGCGACGGCGCGCGGGTGGGGGATCTGGTGGGCGTCACCGGGCGCCTCGGCGGCGCGGCCGCCGGGTTGGCGGTGCTGGAAGGTCGGACGGGCGCCGATGAACGGCACGGCGGGCCGGAGGGCGAGGCGGGAACCCGCTTCCGTAGGGACGTTCCGTTGGCCGATCGGGCGGTGGCCGCAGCTCACACCATCGCGGCGCTTGCACGGCTGCGCACTCCCATGCCGCGCCTGGCCGAGGGGCACGCGCTGGCGGACGCGGGAGCGCACGCGATGATCGACCTCTCCGACGGCCTCGCCACCGACGCCGGACACGTAGGCCGGGCAAGCGGCGTGCGTTTGGAGATCGAGCTCGATGCGTTGCCGCTGGAGGAGGGGCTGCCGGAGATCGCCGCCGCGCTCGAGGTCGAGCCGTGGCGACTGGCGGCGGCTGGCGGCGAAGACTACGAGCTGTGCGTGTGCGTCGCGCCCGATGAGCGGGAGCACACCGAGGAGGCGCTCGTCGAGGCGGGGGGCGTGGGTCTCACATGGGTGGGACGGGCGGTGCGAGCCGCCAGGGGAGCAGCCGGGATCGGGGTGGTGCTGCTCGACGGACAGGGTCGCGCCCAGCGGCTGAAGGGGTACGAGCACCGCTGGTGAGCGCCGGCGGGGCTTCACTGGCATCCCGGGGGTCGATCCGGACCACGCGGCCCAACCACGTGGCCCGAGATACATAGGACTACGTGGATATGTCGATGGTCAAGATATATCCACGGCTTCCGATATTCGTGTCATGCGCACATCACTGTTGCCGCTGGACTCGGTGCTCGGATCCCGTGAGCGCCGCGTGTTGGGCGTCACCACGGCGGTCCTGATCGCGCTCGTAATAGCGACCGGCGCCCACGCCGTCTTCGGGATCGGCGGGAGCTCCGTGGAAGAACCGATCCGCGACTGGCTCACCTCGGCTGTCTACATCCTCGTGGGGGTGATCGTGTGCTGGCGCGCGGTGCGTACCACCGAGTCGCGGAAATCGTGGATGATCTTCGCGTTCGGCATCTCCGTCTACGGCCTCGGCAACATCCTGTGGGCGGCGTGGATCGAACACCTCCCCAACCCACCGATCCCCTCGATCTGCGACGCGATGTGGCTGACGCTCTACCCATGCTGCTACGTCGGGATCGTGGGCCTCGCGCGCCTGCGCGACCGGCGCGTGCCGGCGCGTATGTGGCTCGACGGCATCGTCGCCGGGCTCGGGATCGCGGCGATCGGGGCGGCGATCGTGGTGCGCCCGGTGATGGCGTCGGTGTCGGGCAGCACCGCGGCCGTGATCACCGAGATGGCCTACCCGCTCTGCGACCTGCTGCTCGCCGCGCTGGTGGTCGGGGTGCTCGCGCTGCGCGGGTGGAGGCTGGACCGGATGTGGGGGATGCTGGGCGCCGGCTTCATCGCGCTGGCGGCGGCCGATTGCCTCTACGCGCTGCAGGTGGCGCATGGTGCCTCGGCGCCCAGCGCGCTCACGAACATGACCTACGACATCGGCGTGATGCTGCTGGCGCTCGCCGCGTGGCAGCCGGGGGCGACGATCGAGGCCGACACGATCCCGAGCACCGCGGTGCTCGGGATCCCGGCCGCGTTCACCGTGAGCGCGCTCGGGCTGCTCGTCTATGACCACTTCAGCCGCCTGGACCCGATCGCACTGACGCTCGCGATGCTGACGATGCTGGCGGCGTTCGCGCGCATCGCGCTCACTTTCCGAGATGTGCGGGCGCTCGCCGAAACCCGCCGGCAGGCGCTCACCGACGATCTCACCTCGATGCCCAACCGCCGCCACTTCCTGCGCTGCGTGCGCGACGGGATCATCGCCTCGAGGGCGACCGGCGAGAGCGTGGCGCTGCTGATCGTCGACCTCGACCACTTCAAGGAGCTCAACGACACGCTCGGCCACGACGCCGGGGATCAACTGCTGCGCCAGGTGGGCGAACGGCTGCACGAGGTGCTGCGCGCCAGCGACACGGCCGCACGCCTGGGCGGCGACGAGTTCGGCGTGCTGCTGTCGGACTCCAGCGACGGCGCGGGCGCGGAGCTGGTCGCGGAGAAGATCCTCAAGGCGATCGCCCAGCCGTTCCCGATCAAGAGCGTGGGTCTGCGCGTGACGGCGAGCATCGGGATCGCGCTGTTCCCCGAGCACGCCGACGACGACGAACAGCTGATGCAGCACGCCGACGTCGCGATGTACGAGGCGAAGGCCGCGCAATTGGGATATGCGTGCTACGCCCGCGAGCGCGACAAACACTCGTTGGAGCGCCTCACGCTCGCCGGCGAACTCTCGCACGCGCTCGAGAACGGGGAGATCGAAGCGCACTTCCAGCCCAAGGCCGACGCCGGCTCCCGCAGGATCGTCGGCGTCGAGGCGCTCGTGCGCTGGCAGCATCCCACGCGCGGGCTCATCTCACCGGCGGAATTCGTGACGGTCGCCGAGCAGGCCGGCCTGGGCCGGGCGCTGACGCGCAGGATGCTCGACCTCTCGTTGAAACAGATTCGCGTGTGGCGCGACGCCGGCTTCGACCTACACGTCGCCGTCAACACGACGGTGGCCGACCTGCAGGACACGCAGTTTCCCGCCGAGGTCGCCGCGACGCTCGAAGCCCACGGACTGCCCCCGGAGGCGCTCGTGCTCGAGGTCACCGAGAACATGGTGCTCGCCGACCCCGTGCGCGTCGGCGACGTGCTCGCGCAGCTCGGCGAGCTCGGCCTCGGGCTGTCGCTGGACGACTTCGGCACGGGCTTCTCCTCGCTCACCCACCTGAAGTCGCTGCCGGTGGGAGAGGTCAAGATCGATCGCTCGTTTGTCGGGCGGATGACCACCGACCCGGTCGATGCGGCGATCGTGCAGGCGACGATCCAGCTCGCGCACAGCATCGGCATCCGCGTGGTGGCGGAGGGAATCGAGGATCAGGTGACGTGGAGCTCGCTCGTGGCCAACCGCTGCGAGCTGGTGCAGGGGTACGCGCTCTCGCGGCCACTGCCGGCGATCGACCTCGACGCGCTGCTGCGCGCCCAGCCCCCGCCCGGGAGCGGACGGGAGGAGATCGACGCGGCGGGTGAGCCGAACCAGCTTGACGGCGCGGGCGGGCAGACCCGCAACGGCAACGGCCGGCCCGCAAGCGGGAACCCTTCGGAGGCGCTGCGCGACCTCACGGCGCTGACGCGCTCGCATCCGATGATGGACGCGGTGATCGAGGAGATCGACGGACGCATGATCCGCGTGGGGTCGCAGTGGCTGGCGGACTTCGCCTCCTGCAACTACCTCGGCTTCGACCTCGACCGCGAGATTATCGAGGCGGTGCCGGCCCACCTGGAGGCTTGGGGCACGCATCCGAGCTGGTCGCGCCTCCTGGGCAGCCCCGTGCTGTACGAGCAGATCGAGGAGCGTCTCACCGCGCTGCTGGGCAGCGAGGATTCGCTGGTGCTGCCGACGATCACCCACATCCACCTCTCCACGATTCCGGTGCTCGCCGGGTCGGGCACGATCTTCCTCGACTCGCGCGCGCACAAGACGATCTACGACGGCTGCCAGATGGCGCGCGCGCACGGCGCCACGGTGAAGCGCTTTCGCTTCGAAGATCCCCAGCACCTCGACGAGCTGCTGCGCGGCGAGCACGATAGACATGGCGAGCCGCGACTGGTGTGCATGGATGGGGTCAACTCGATGACCGGCAACCCGCCCGACATCCGCGCGTTCGCGGCGATCGCCCGCGAGCACGGGGCGCTGCTGTACGTGGACGACGCCCACGGCTTCGGCGTGATCGGCGAGCGCGGCCCCGGAGAGCGCTGCCCCTACGGGATGCGCGGCAACAGCATCGTCCGTCACTACGGCGAGAGCTACGAGAACCTGATCCTGGTGGGAGGCTTCTCCAAGTCCTACTCCTCGCTGCTCGCGTTCATCGCGTGTCCCACCGAGACGAAGGAGATGCTGAAGGTGGCGGCTGCTCCCTACCTCTACTCGGGGCCCTCCCCGGTGGCCTCGCTGGCCACCACGCTCGCCGGCTTCGACGTCAACGAGCGCCGCGGGGAGGTGCTGCGCGAGCGGGTGTGGAGGCACACCAGCCGCGTGCTCGAGTGCCTGGCCGGCCTCGGGATCTTCACCCCCAACCGCGCCGGCATGCCGATCGTCGAGGTGCCGCTGCGCGACCACGAGCGGATCGCGGAGGTGGGGCGGCTGCTGTTCGATTGCGGCGTGTACGTCACGCTCGCGGCCTACCCGCTGGTGCCCCGCGAAGAGGTCGGCTTTCGCGCGCAGCTCACCGCGGCCAACACCGATGCCGAGGTCGATACGCTGATCGCGGCGCTGGAGGAGCTCGCCGGGCTGGACGAGCTGCGGCCCGTCGAACAGGAGAGCGCCTCGCAGCAACGCGAGCCGGTGGCATGAGAATCTGAGCACGACATGATCGCCCGCTACCGTGCCCTGTTCTCCGCGCCCGGGGTCGGCAGGTTGCTGGTCAGCTCGGTGGTGGGGCGCCTGCCTTCGGGCATGTTCTCGCTGGCGATCCTGCTGTTCGTCCACGGGAGAACCGGCTCCTTCCTGGCGGCCGGCGTCGCCGTGGGGGCGTTCTCGCTGGCGGGCGCGCTGATCGGCCCACTGCTGGGGGCGCAGGTCGATCGCCACGGGCAGACGCGGGTGCTGCTTGGCGCCGCGCTCGCCCAGGCGGGGCTGCTGGTGGCGCTGGTGCTCCTCACACAGGCCGGCGCGCCGGTGGCGGCCACCGTCGTGCTCGCGGCGCTCGCCGGTGGCGCGCTGCCGCCGATCGGGGGCTGCGTGCGTGCGCTGTGGTCGGAGGTCGCCCGCGGCGAGGAGCTGCAGACTGCCTACGCCCTGGACGCGACCACCCAGGAGACGATCTGGACGCTCGGCCCACTGCTGGTGGGCCTGACGGCGGGGTTCGTCTCGCCCGCCGCGGGGGTACTGCTGTGCGCCGCGCTCACCGTCTGCGGAACCATCTACTTCGCGACCTCCACACTCTCCCGTGGCTGGCGCGCGGAGCGGCTGGAGCGCAGGCGGGGGAGCGCGCTGGGCGCCGGCCCCAACCTTCGCCTGCTGCTTTACACGGTCGTGCTCGCGGGCGTGGTGATCGGAGCGGTCGACGTGGGGCTGCCCGCGCTGGCGGTGGGGCAGGGCGCGCGCTGGTCCTCCGGCCCCCTGCTCGCCCTGTTCAGCCTCGGCAGCATGGCCGGTGGCCTGATCTACTCCGCCAGGAGCTGGCCGCTCGCGATCGCCCGACGCTACAGCGCGATCCTGATGGCGATGGCGATCGCGGTCGCGCCGCTGATCGCGGTGCACTCGCTAGCACCCGCGTTTGCGCTCAGCGTGCTCGCCGGCCTCTGCCTGGCGCCGACGATCTCCTGCCAGTTCTCGCTCGTCGGGGCGCTCGCGCCGGAGGGCACCGTCACGGAGGCATTCACGTGGCATCGCGCCGCGACGGTCGCCGGCATGGCCGGGGGGTCGGCGTTGGGGGGGTCGCTGATCGACGGCCACGGCGTGGGCGCCGCGTTCGCGCTGGGCTGCGTGGGCGTGGCGGCGGCCGCGGCGCTGGCGATGGTGGGACGCCGGCGCATCGAACCGGCCGTGGCGCCCCCTGTGACCGTGGACGTGCAGCCCGTGCTCGAATCCCCGGCCGCGTTGCGCCCCGAGCAGTCGGCGGCGCTCGTCGCGGCCACCGGGGAGCCGGTGCCGTTCACGCTCGCGGCCGAGGCGATGGCGCTGGCCGCAAAGGCGGTGGCGCTGGCCGGCGAAGCGCCGCTCACCTCGGCGTTTGAGCAGCCGGCGCCCTTCAAGCTTGCAGCCGAGGCAGTGGCGCTCGCAGCTGAGGCGGTGGCGAGCGCCGCGTGAGATTGGGCGCCCCCAGCGCCGCCCCCACCGGCACGGTCTTGGTCAGCCGCGCAAACACCAGCAGCCGTTCGGCGGCGCTGAACAGCGGCGTGCACGCCGACAGCACCAGCCGGCTGTAGCCGGCGGCGCGGATCGCCGCCTGCACGTCGGTGGGCGGCACGCTGCGGTGGCCCAGCACGGTGTACACGAAGTGCGCGTACGGCATGTCCACGTAGATTCGATCGCCGTGGCGCAGCTGGTCGATGTGGCGGAACGGCTCCAAAAACGTGGTGCGGTGGCCGGCGATCGCGGTGGTGGCGCCGAGGCCGGGGAAGCGGGTGCCGGGGTAGGTGCTCTGCGTGTAGATCCCGGGGCCTTGCTCCAATTCTTCGGTGCCGGTGCCGTACACCAGCACGAAATCGGCGCCGATCCGCGGGATGCGGATGCTGCCCACCGCGCTGCCCACCGTCGCGCGGCGGGCCAGCTGCCCCGCCAGGTAGGCCACCCGCCGGTGCTCGTCCGCCAGCCGCTCCAGACGCTCCTGTTCCCCCAGGTCGGGGGCGGCGCGTTCCAGCTCGTGCAGCGCCCCGCGCAAGTGGTCTTGCTGAAGCTGCGCATACAGCGCCGAAAACGGCTCCTGCCACACCAGCGTCACGCCCACGTCCGCCAGCGCCACCACCCCCAGCACGATCAGCAAGCTCGACAGCACCCGCAGCGCGCGGCGCCCCCGCGAGCCGCGCCCCCCTCGCCGGCGCCGACCCCGCCCGCCGCGCCGCCGCCGAGCGGGTGCGGTGGTGGCAGCGGTGAATAGCGTCTCGGGCATCTCGCACTCACCGCCGCAGCGCCGACTCCGTACCGCCCAGCGAGCCCGGCCCGGCGTATGAGAGCGGTCCGCGAATTGGGGCGATCGACGCGGGCTCCTGCCACCAGTCCTCGAACTCCCCCGGACCGTTTCCGACCGGGCGCTTGGCGGCCGGGGCGATCGCCACCAGCAGCGCCGCCGCCGCGCAGCCGCAGCCGGCGCTCCACAACAGCGCCCCCGCCAAACCCACGCGCCCGCCGGCCAGCAACAGCAGCGCCGTGTGCATCGTGCCGCCCACGCCCATCTGCAGCCGCACGGCGTAATAGGTCATCAGCAGCGCCACCGGCGCCACACCGAGCGCCACGAGCCCCGCCGCGCGCAGGCCGCCGGCGCCCACGCCGCGGCCGCCGCGCTCGGCCAGGGCGGTGGATGCGGCAGCCACAACCAGGGGACGTTCGCCTTCGGCTGTGTCTGTCAGCGCCAGCCATAGATGCAGCGCCGGCGCCAGCAGCAGCGCGGCGAGCGGGTCGCACGCCCACGCCACCACCGACAAACCGCCCAGCACCAGCAGCATCCCGAGCGCCGGCGCCTCCCCCTCGGGACGGATCGGCAGCCGCAGCCGGCGCATCGCCGCCGGCCACGAAAGCCACGCCAGCACCAGCGCCAGCGCGCACACCAGCGCCACCTCCAGCGCCTGTCGGTCGAACGGCAGCGCGGCGCCCGACACCGGCGGCGTCGGCGCCGGGATCGCCCCCAGCGCGCCCAGCATGATCGCCAGCACCGCGCACACCGCGAACGGCAGCGCACACGCCAGCGTCCACACCACCCAGCGGCCCACCGGCACTCGGCGACGACGCAAACGCGCGAGACCGTCGAGGATCGCCAACAGCGCCGGCAGCAGCAGCGCCGCCACCAGCAGCCGCAACGCCCACGCCGGGAGCGCCTTGCCGTGCGCCAGCCCCAGCCCCGTTTCCGGGGCGCCCCCGGACAGTCCGGCGAGCGTGGGTGCACCGTCGAGTGCGTACACCGCGGCCAGCACCGCGCGCCCCATTCCTTCCAAACGCGCCGTGCTCACCGGTTCGCCGGCCGGCGGCTCACGTTCGCCGCCCACCCCCACCAGCACCGCCGGCACGCCGTGGGCGTCTAGGGGAGCCTGTTCGCCGCCCGCCAGCGGGAAGGCGAGGTGGGCCAGCTGCGCGAGCGTCCCGGGGCCGGCGCCGCTCAGACCGGCCTCCTGGGCGAGTGCCTGCGCGACGGTGCTCTGCAGCAGCACCGGCGCCATGCCGGGGCCGGCCGAGAAGGCGGCCAGCGCCGGTGTGGATGCGCGCGCGCCGGCGAGATCGCCCAGCACCAACGCGGCGTCAACCGGACCGCCGGCGGCCTGCCCGGCATTGGCGGGTTCGCCGGCCACCACCCCTCCCCCTTCTCCTCCCCCTTCTTCACCCAGCAGCCGGCTCGCGTGCGCCGCGAAGTCGCTCGCGCCGGCCGTGCCCCCGGAGCCGCCGCTGGTAGACACCAGCACGATCGGGTGGCGCGTCTCGCTGGCGGCCAGCACCCGCGCCAGTTCCAGCAGCGCCACCGTCCCCGACAGCTCCGCCCGCGCGCCCACGCCGGCGGCGTCGCGGTGGGCGACGATCGCGATCGGCGTGCCCCCCGACGTGCCGGCCCGCCGCGCAATCACGGTGCTGAGTGTGCGCTCGCCGTCGATCGTCTGCGCGTTCACCGCGCGCGTGCTCACCGCGAAGCCGCCCTTGCCGGCCGCGCCCAGCCCCCGCAGCGTCGCCGCCACATACGCCGCCAAGCCGTTGTCGCCCGCGCTGCCGGGGCGGCGTTCGGGAAACCGCCTGGCCAGCTCTTGCAGCGTGGCATACGCGCGCGCACCTTCAAACGCGTCCGGAGCCAGATCGGAGCCGAGCGGCGCCGGGCGGGCCGTCAACGAAAAGCCCGCGACCGCCAACGCCAACAGCAGCGGCAGGAACGCCGCTCTATAGATGCGTCCGTTCAGCACGCCGCTTGCAACCTTATCCGTTGTGGCAGCGGCCCGTGCCCGCTCGTCTGGCGGTCCGCGCGGCAGATCATCCCAACCGACCGGGGCCGGGATGTTTGATCAACTTTTGGGACGCCAACCATTCATTTTGTGAAGTAGTTGGAGGCCGAAAAGTGCATACACATCCGGCCGCCACCGTGCCCCCCGGCAGCCACCCTGCGCGCGGAGCCCGGATCTGCCGATAACACAGTCGAGCACCCACACCCGAGGGCGCCCCACGTAGATTCGTCCAGCTCAAGCTGCCCCGCCATGTCCGCTCACGCCACCGCCACCGAGGATCGCTATGGTGCGCGCGTGCTCCAGCCCGTCGCCGTCGGAACCAAGACGCTCGCCGACTACACCCACATCGTGGGGCGCGATCTGATCGATGAGATCCGCGAGCTCGCGGAGCCGCTGAAGGGCAGCCGCGTCGCACACGTCTCCGCCACCGCGTTCGGCGGCGGCGTGTCGGAGATCCTCTACACGCTGGTGCCGCTGATGCGCGACGTCGGCTTGGAGTGCGAGTGGCAGGTGATCTATGGACGCGAGGAATTCTTCAACGCCACCAAGATCATGCACAACGCGCTGCAGGGCGCGCCGGAGGACCTGAGCGAGGAGCAGTGGGACACGTGGCGGCGCTACAACGAGATGAACGCCCGCGAGCTGTCGGGCGGCTGGGACGTGTGTCTCGTGCACGACCCCCAGCCGGCGGCGCTGCGGCAGCTGGCGCCCGGCAAGGCCAAGGGGTGGGTGTGGCGCTGCCACATCGACCTCTCCACGCCCAACCCTGAGACGATCGCGCGCCTCTTGCCCTACATCGAGGACTACCCTCAGACACTGTTCCACATGCAGGAGTACGTGCCGCCTGGAATGCGCGGCCACGTCAACGTGGTGCCGCCCGCGATCGACCCGCTCACCCCGAAGAACATGGGATTGTCGCCGGAAGACGCCGCCTACGTGTGCGGCCAATTCGGGATCGACGTCGACCGGCCGCTGATGTGCCAGGTGTCGCGCTTCGACCCCTGGAAGGATCCGCTGGGCGTGATCGACGCCTACCGCATGGTCAAGGAGCAGGTGCCCGCCGCGCAGCTGGCGCTGGTGGGGTCGATGGCCAGCGACGACCCCGAGGGGTGGGATTTCTTCAATGCCACCATCGCGCACGCCGACGGCGACCCCGACATACACATCCTCAACAACTTCAACAACGTCGGCGCCATCGAGGTCAACGCCTTCCAGTCGCACGCCGACGTGCTGATCCAGAAGTCCACGCGCGAGGGCTTCGGGCTGACCGTGTCGGAGGCGATCTGGAAGGCACGCCCCTTCATCGGCGGCAACGTCGGCGGCATCCCGCTGCAGGTGGAAGACGGCGTCACCGGCTTCCTCGTCGAAAGCGCCGAGCGGTGCGCGCAGCGCACGCTGGAGATCCTCGACGATCCGGCGCTCGGCAAATCACTGGGCCGCCGCGGCAAGGAGCACGTGCGCGCCCACTTCCTCACACCGCGCTATCTGCGCGATTATCTGCGGATCTTCAACGAGCTGCGAGAATCATGAGCCCTGTGCACCGGGGCGGACGTCAATCGTGAGCGAATCGCCGGCACAGCGATCCCCGCTGGTGCTGGTGAGCAACCGGGGGCCCGTGACGTTCGGGCCGGGCGGCGAGGTGCAGCGCGGCTCGGGCGGGCTGGTGACGGCGCTCACCGGCTTGGCCTCCCACCGCGAGGCGGTGTGGATCGCCTCGGCGATGAGCGAGCAGGATCTGGAGGTCTCGCGCGCGCGCGGCGGCCGCGCCTTCCCGGTGCGCACGCCCGCCGGCGAAGAGTTCCAGGTGCGATTGGTGGCCAGCGACCCGGACGCGTACGACCGCTTCTACAACGTGTTCGCCAACCCCATGCTGTGGTTCATCCAGCACTACCTGTGGGATCTCTCCAACGCCCCCGACATCCGCCGCCACGAGATCGAGGCGTTCGAGTTCGGCTACAACGTCGTCAACGAGGACCTCGCGCGCGCGGTGGTGGAGGAGCTGCAGGGCGCGGTGGAGCCGGTGGTGATGGTGCACGACTACCACCTCTACACGCTCCCCGACCTCGTGCGCCGCGCCCGCCCCGACGCGTTTCTGCACCACTTCATCCACATCCCCTGGACGCAGTCCGACGCCTGGCGGGTGCTGCCGTCGCGGATCCGCGAGGAGATCTTCGCGGGCCTGCTGGCCAACGACATCATCGGCTTCCATACCCGCTCCTACCGGCGCAATTTCCTGCAGTGCTGCGAGGACCTGCTGGACCTCGAGGTGGACTACGAGCGCGGCGTGGTGCGCTACGGCGAGCGCGAGATATGGGTGCGCGCCTACCCGCTTCCGATCGACCACCGCGCCACGCGGCGGATCGCGGGCGGGGCGCGCGTGCGGGAGCTGGAGCGCCAGCTGCTGGCGCGGCGGCGCGACTTCCTGATTTTGCGCGTCGACCGCGCCGATCTGTCGAAGAACGTGCTGCGCGGCTTCTCCGCGTTCGATTTGTTCCTCGAGCAGCACCCCGAGTTCTCCGAGCGCGTCACGTTCGTGGCGCAGCTGATGCCCTCCCGCACCGACGTGCCCCAGTATGCCGAGTATCTGGAGCGGATCGAGGCGTTGGTGGCCGTCGTCAACCACCGCCACGGCACCCCCGACTGGATGCCGATCCAGCTGAAGCTGCGTGACGATCTGGAGGAGGCGATGGCCGCCTACAAGCACTACGACGTGCTGCTGGTCAACGCCATGTTCGACGGCATGAACCTCGTCGCCAAGGAGGGCCCGCTGGTGAACGAGCGCGAGGGCGTGTCGATCCTCTCCGAGAACACCGGCGCGCACGAGGAGCTGGGCGAGTATGCGCTGTCGGTCAACCCGTTCGACATCCAGGAGCTGGCCGACTCGATCTACGCGGCGCTGACGATGGCGCCCGGCGAACGCGCCCGCCGCGCGCGCGGCCTCGCGCAGATCGTCACCTCGCGCGACCCCGGCGACTGGATCGACGAGCAGTTGGCCGACATCCGCGCCAAGGCGCGCGAGTAACGCTGTTATCATCCGCGCCCTTCGTGAGCCAGCCCGCGCCCACATACGATCTGCTGCTGCTGCTCGACACCGAGGCAGAGGAGCCGGTGCGCGAGAAGCTGCTGGCCGACACGCGCACCGCGATCGCCGCGCAGGGCGAGCTGCTGCGCGACGACGCCTGGGGGGAGCGGGCGCTGGCCTACCCGATCGCCCACAAAGCGACCGCCAAATACCACCTGCTGCAGTTCCACGCCGCCTCGCCGGAGCTGCTGCACGGCCTCAACCGCACGCTGCGGATTGCCGACGAGGTGGTGCGCTTTCGGATCGTCAAGCTCAAGCCCGGCACGCCCGACGCGCCCGACATGAGCACCGCGGGCGCCGCCGTCGCACACACCCCGGCGCCCGAGCCGGCGGCGGTCGGCGAGCCGGCCTGAGGCCCCCGCGCAGGGCGGTGGGCGTAATACACTGCTTCCGGTGAGCCGGTTGGAGACGACTTCCTCGGTCAGGCGCACCGACGTGCTCAAGGCCTCGCCGCCGATGTTCGAGTCGCGGCTGCTGGACTTCTTCTCGCGCGTGCACCCGGCCGTGCCGCCGCTGATCTTCGTGCCGGCGATCGTGGCGATGGCGGTGTGGAGCCTCGGGCAGGTCAGCCTCCTGGCGACGGTGGGCTTGGCGGTGGGCGGGTATGCAATATGGACGCTGTTCGAGTACTGGCTGCACCGACTGGTGTTCCACTTCGAGCCCGAGCGCGGCATCGGCGCGCGGATGCACTGGATCATCCACGGCATCCACCACGAGCACCCCAACGACCCCATGCGGCTGGTGATGCCCCCGGCGGTCAGCGTGCCGCTGGCGGCGCTGGTGTTCGGCGCGCTGTATTTGATTTTCGGCCGGCGCTACGCCCCCGGCCTGGCGGTGGGCTTCTTCACCGGGTATGTGGTGTACGACATGCTGCACTACTACCTCCACCACTTCGTGCCCCGCGGCCGCCTCGGGAGGATGCTGCGCGAGCGCCACCTGCGCCACCACTTCCAGGACGACACGCGCGGCTTCGGCATCAGCGCCCCCTACTGGGACGAGCTGTTCCGCACCTCGCCGCGAAGAAGCTCGCAACGAGCGGATTGAGCCGCGTCCGCACCACCGGTGGCGCCCGACCGCGGGTTTACACTCGGGCGATCGATTGAGACCGTACCGCTGGATCCTGAACCAACCGCTCAACCGGAGCGACCGGACCGCCAGCCAGAGCTGAAAGGAACATCGCCGTGGCCGCCACCAACATCAACCGGGTAGTGATGACCGGCAACCTGACCAGGGACCCCGAGCTGCGTTCGCTTCCGAGCGGTATGTCAGTGTGCAAGCTGGGGATCGCTTGCAACACCCGCCGCAAGGACCAAGCCAGCGGGGAGTGGGTGGACAAGCCCAACTACTTCAACGTCACCGTGTGGGGAGCACAGGGCGAGAATGCCGCGCGCTTCCTCTCCAAGGGTCGCCCGGTGGCGATCGACGGACGCCTGGAGTGGCGCGAGTGGGAGGCCCAGGACGGCACGAAGCGCCAAGGAGTCGATATCATCGCTGACTCGGTACAGTTCCTGGGCTCGCGCGACGAAGCCGCCGGCGGAGGGTTCGCGGGCAACGGGGCTTCACCGGGCGGCGAGGTACCCGTCGAGCAGGGCGACTATCAGCCCGCACCGGTCGGCGCCGCAACCGGCGACGACGACATTCCGTTCTGAACAGAAGGGCACACCAGTGGCGAAGGCAAGGGGCCGCAGCAAGCCGGCCCGCAGACGAGAGAAGCGAGGCGGCCCCAGCGGCGGGCGGCGCAAGCCCTGCCAGCACTGCCGCGACAAGGTCGAGCAGGTCGACTACAAGGACGTAGCCGCGCTGCGGCGGTTTATCTCCGAGAAGGGCAAGATCCGCTCGCGGCGGATCACCGGGGCTTGCCGCCGCCATCAGGCGCAGGTGGCGCGCGCGGTGAAGCGGGCGCGTGAGCTGGCGCTGCTGCCCTACGTCAACGAGGGCGGCCGCGACGACGGCCCGCGCCGGCGCGAGGACGGCCCCCGGCGCTGAGCCGGCGGGCTGGGAGCACTGCGGATGCCTGAGGCGATTCTCCTCAAGGACGTCGACTCGCTCGGCGAGCGGGGCAAGGTGGTAGAGGTTTCGAAGGGCTACCTGCGCAACTTCCTGATCCCGCGCCAGCTCGCCCAGCCGGCGACCAAAGGCGCGATGGAGGCGGTGCGCCGCCGCCAGGAGGCCGAAGAGCGCGCCGCGCGCGAATTCGTCGAGCGCGCCAGCGCCAACGCCAGCCTGCTCAACAAGACGGTGCTCACCATCCCCCAGCAGGCGGGTGCCGACGGGCGTCTGTTTGGGTCGGTGTCGGCGCAGGACATCGCCGACGCCATCCACGAGGCCAGAGGGCTGCGGCTGGATCGCCACAACGTGCACCTGCCGGAGCCGATCAAGAACGTCGGCACCTACATGGTGGTGGTGGACGTCGTCGACGACGTCACCGCCAACGTGAAGACCATGGTGGTGCCGAAGAAGTAGCTTCGCGCACAGCGGGCGTCCGACGCTCGCGCAAGCATGTGTCGGTGCAGGGAGTTTTCCTCCGAGATAGCGGCTTGTCATCCGCGGCCGAACACCAGTTGGGGCTAGAGTCGCAGCGGCTGTGAGCGCAGTCGCGACATCCAACGGCAACGGCACCTCAGCGGTGCCCGTCGCGCCGCCGCACAACCTGGAGGCCGAGCAGTCGGTGCTCGGCGCGATCCTGCTGTCCGACCACTCGATGTATGCGCTGGTGATCGAGGAGGGGCTGCGCCCTGCCGACTTCTACCGCGACCGCCACCGCGCGATCTACGAGGCGATGCTCGCCCTCTACGAGGAAAGCGAGCCCGTCGACGTGCTGACGGTGGTGGACCGCCTGCGGCAAACGGGCAAGCTTGACGAGGTCGGCGGGATCGCAGCGGTGGACGAGCTCACCGGTGTGGTGCCGGCCGCCGGCCACGCCCGCCGTTACGCGCAGATCGTGCGCGAGAACGCGCTGCTGCGGCGCCTCTTGGCGAGCGCCTACGAGGTGCAGGCCAGCGTGCTCGACCACCGCGCCTCCCCGCGCGAGCTGGTGGAGCAGGCTGAGAAGGCGATGCTGGAGGTGGCGCGCGACGACCGCCAGCAGGACTTCCGCACGATCGAGGACGTGCTGCACGAGGAGCTCGACAAGCTCCACCGGCTGTCGCTGGAGGGCACCTCGCTCACCGGCACCCCGTCGGGCTTCAAAGACCTCGACGAGCTCACCGGCGGCTTTCAGCCGGGCAACTTGATCATCATCGCGGCGCGCCCGGCGATGGGCAAGAGCGCGCTGGTGTGCAACATCGCGGAGAACGCCTCCGTCCAGCACCAGCGCCCGGTGGCGCTGTTCTCGCTGGAGATGGCCGAGGCCGAGCTGGCCCAGCGGTTTGTCGCCTCGCAGGCGCGGATCAAGGGCGAGGAGCTGCGCAAGGGACGCGTCAAGGAGGACCGCTGGCCGAAGATCCTCACCGCCAGCCAGCGCTTGGCGGCGGCGCCGCTGTGGGTGGACGACTCCAGCGACGTCGGCATGTTGGAGATCCGCGCCAAGGCGCGCCGCCTGCACACCCAGTGCGAGGGCGGGCTGGGGCTGATCATCGTCGACTACCTGCAGCTGATGCGCACCGACAGCCGCTACGACTCCCGCGTCACCGCCGTCGGCGAGCTCTCGCGCGGGCTGAAGATCCTGGCGCGCGAGCTGGGCGTCCCGGTGATCGCGCTGTCACAACTGTCGCGCGCGGTGGAGACGCGCCCCGACAAGCGGCCGCAGCTGTCCGACCTGCGCGAGTCCGGCAACCTCGAGCAGGACTCCGACCTGGTGATGTTCATCTACCGCGACGAGTACTACAACGAAGACTCCGAACGTCCCGGCGAGGCCGACCTGATAATCGCCAAGCATCGCAACGGCGCGGTCGGCAAAGTCACGCTGACCTTCCACAAGGAGTACCCCAAGTTCATGAACTACGCCGGCGCCGAGCGCTACGCGTAGCGTCACGGCGGGGCACGGCGGCGCGGGGCCGGTCGGAGGGTGTCCCTACACTCTCCTGCGGTATGCCAGGCATCGTGATCGTGGGCGCCCAGTGGGGCGATGAGGGGAAGGGCAAGATCGTCGATCTGCTCGCCGAGCACTCCGACGCGGTGGTGCGCTTCCAGGGCGGCAACAACGCCGGGCACACGATCGTGCGCGGCGGCGAGGAGTGGAAGCTGCACCTGATCCCCTCGGGCATCCTCTACGCCGGCAAGCGCTGCGTGATCGGCAACGGCGTGGTGATCGACCCGAAGGTGCTGATTGAGGAGCTCGACGCGCTGCGCGCGCGGCGGATCGACGTCAGCGGCCTGCGGATCTCCGCCAACGCGCATCTGATCATGCCCTACCACCTGCTGCTCGACTCCGCCGGCGAGGCCAAGCTGGGGCGTCTGCAGATCGGCACCACCCGCCGCGGGATCGGGCCCTGCTACGCAGACAAGGCGGCGCGGCTGGGCATCCGCGTGCAGGATCTGCTGGACGAGAAGATCCTCAAGAAGAAGATCGTCGCCGCGATGGAGCCCAAGCGGCTGTCGCTGCGCCCGTTCGAGAAGGACCCATCGCTCGATTTGCGCACGATGACCGAGGAGTATTTGACATACGGGCACCGCTTGGAGCAGCACATCGCCGACACGGCCAAGCTGATGTGGGAGCTGCTGGACTCCGGGCGGCGCGTGATCTTCGAGGGCGCGCAGGCCACGATGCTGGACATCGACCACGGCACCTATCCGTTCGTCACCTCTTCCAACCCGGTGGCGGGCGCCGCCTGCATCGGCGCCGGCGTGGGGCCGAAAGACATCGACGAGATCTGGGGGGTGGCCAAGGCCTACGCCACGCGCGTCGGCGCCGGCCCGTTCCCAACCGAGCTCCAGGACACGATGGGCGAACGTTTGCGCACGCGCGGGGGCGAGTTCGGCACCACCACCGGTCGCGCCCGGCGCACCGGCTGGCTGGATCTGGTGGCGCTGCGCTACGCCGCCCGCCTCAACTCGCTGTCGGCGCTGGCGATCACCAAGCTCGACGTGCTCTCCGGCCTCGATCGAATCAAGGTGTGCACCAGCTACCGCGGCGCCGAGGGGGCGGAGTTCGACAGCTTCCCCTACCACCAGACGGTGCTGCACCACACCACGGCCAAGTACACCGAGCTGGCCGGCTGGCGGGAGGAGATCGGCGAGTGCACCAGCTTCGGCGACCTGCCGGCCGCGGCGCAGGAGTATTTGCGTTTCATCGGCGAGCACGCCGGCACGCCGGTCGCGCTGATCGGCGTCGGCCCCGGCCGCGACCAGGTCGTGTGGACCGACGCCGGCCGCCAGACGCTGGCCGCGCGGAACGGCAACGCCCCGGGCTAACCCCGTTCTCCCGCCACCACGCCCACCAGCGCGTCGACCACCCGTGGGTCGAACTGGGTGCCGGCGCAGCGCCGCATCTCGGCGAGCGCGTCGCCCTCGCGCATCGCTCGGCGATAGGAGCGCGTGGTGGTCATCGCGTTGAAGGCGTCGCAGGCAGACACAATGCGCGCCTCCAGCGGGATCGCCTCGCCGCACAGGCCGTCGGGGTAGCCACCGCCGTCCCAGCGCTCGTGCGAGGAGCGCACCACCTCGCCGACCTCGCGCATCACGCCGCCGACACGGTCGAGCATCCGCTGGCCCTCAATCGTGTGGGTCTTGATTACCTCCCACTCGTGCGGGTCGAGCTTGCCGGGCTTGTTGATGATCTCCTTGGGCACCGCGATCTTGCCGACGTCGTGCAGCAGCGCCCCGAACTCGACGTTGCGGGCACGCGCCGCGTCGAGGCCCAGCGCCCGGGCCACGTCCAGCGCGAGGCGCACCACGCCGCGGCAGTGCTCGCCGGTGTAGGCGTCGTCGGCCTCCACCACGTCGCCCAGCACCAGCGCCGTGCCGCGGTAGGCGTCGCCCAGCTCGATCAGCTGCTCCAGGCGGACGCGCCGTTCGCGCGAAAACAGCCGCAGGATCGCGAACAGTGGCGCGATCAGCAGCACCGCCCAACGGTGCTGCATGGCAGCAATTGCCACCGCCAGTCCCAGCGGCGCCAGCGCGGTGTCGATCAGGTACACCTCGCGCACCTCGCCCGCCAGCTCGCGCACGCCGATGCCGCCACACAGGCGCTCGCGCACGGCGTTGGCAGCAAAGTCGCACGCGAACTGCGCCGCGAGCGCGAGCACCAGGACGACGCCCGCGCGCAGATCGGCCAGCGCGAGCGGGCTGGAGCCGTGCGCCAGCAGCAGCACCGCCACCGGCCCAAACGAAAACCAGCTGTTGGCTGGCACCGTCAGCAGCCGCGTGGGCGGCACGCTGCCCCGCACCACACCCGGAGTCATCCCCAGCGCCAGCGACAGCGCCACCAGTAGCGGCACCAACGGCAGCGGCACCGCAAACAGCAGCGGCACGAACACCGCCTGCGTAGGCACCGTGAAGCCGGAGCCGACGTCGATTCTGATGCGCCCGGCGACCGCGAGGCTCACCACGTACACGGCCGCGACCGGTGGCGACAGCGCGATCGGATGGGTGGCGGTCGCCGCCAGCGCCACCGCCGCGCACGCGAAGCCGCCGCCGACGATCAGTTCGCCGCGCCGCTCGGCCACATCCATCTGGCTGCCCTGACGCAGGAACGACGTCCGCGCGCGCTCGGACTCGATGATGGCGTACGCCGACACGGATCTACCCACGCTGCTTATCGCCGCCCCGCCGCCCCGCCTTGAGCGGCCACGGTCGCCGATGCCGCCGTCGCTCCAGGTTTGATTCGAGTGAACGGAAAGACGCTCCTCGAACTAGTGTAGATCCAAATTATTGGAGTGATCCTAGGGCAAGTGTTCATACATGCGTCCACGCCTTCCCACAGCCGTCCCTCCGTGCTTCATGCTGCCCGCCAGCTTCAACAGCGCTCACACTCAAAAACTGAAAAAGGCAAACTCGTCGCGAGGCGGGGACGCAAAGCCAGAGGTCTCCTCGGAGATGGCTCGGTTGCCGGTCGACCACGGAGGCTCCTGTGCTCTCGCTTTCACCCTTTTTCATCCGCCGTCCGCGCCCGACTCTGGAGCGCACCACCGGTTTTCGCTTGCCGCTCCTCCTGCTGTGCGCCACGGCCTTCGCCGTCGCGATGCTGCCCGCGACCGCGGCGCAGGCGGCGCTGCTGAGCACCGGCGCCTGCAACGAAGCGCCGCTCAGCCAGCCGTTTGCGCAGTGGGGCGACGACAGTTCCTACGAGCTGGTGCCGCAGGGCAACTTCGAGAGCTCGCTCTCGCAGTGGACGCTCACGGGCGGTGCCGCGCGTGCGCCCGAAAGCGAGCCCTACGGTGTCACCGGTGAAGTCGGCCATTACTCGCTGGCGCTGCCCGCCGGCGCCACGGCGCAGTCGCCGTACACCTGCGTCAACGCCAGCTACCCCAGCTTCCGCTTCTTCGCCCGCAACAAGGGCCTGCTCTCGACGGTGCTGGTGCAGGTCGTCTACAAAACCGTGCTCGGCCCGGTGGCGCTGCCGCTGGGGGCGGTGGCACTGAGCGGCAGCTGGCAGCCCACGCTGCCGATGCTCACCGGCTCGGTCGTCGGCGGCCTGCTCTCCGGCGGTACCGCACAGGTAGCCCTGCGCTTCACCGCGCTGACCGGCGAATCGCGGATCGACGACATCTACATCGATCCGCGCATGCGCTGATCGGCGTCCGTAATAAGCCGAGCCCAATCGGCGCGATCTCCCGATGCGCGCGGTGCGCCGGCCGCGGATGATTGGGGTGAGTGTCCAGCCAGCCGGTCAGCGGAGGGGGCGAGCGGGCGCCCCCACGTCGCACCGGCGCGGTCGTCTCGCCCGTCGACCCGCCGGTGGCGGCGCCCGAGGCGCTCGGCTTCCGCGACCGCCACGACGCCGGCCGCCGTTTGGCGGCGCTGCTGATGCAGTTGCGCCCCGAGCGGCCGGTTGTGCTCGGCATCCCCCGCGGCGGCGTGCCGGTGGCGGCGGAGGTGGCGCGTGCGCTGGGCGCGCCGCTGGATGTGACGGTGGTGCGCAAGATCGGCGCGCCGCAAAACCCCGAGTACGCGATCGGCGCGGTCGCGGAGGGCGGGGTGCACGTGCTCAGCGAGGAGGCGGCGCGCGCGCTGGGACTCGGCGAAGCGCAGCGCGCGACGCTGGTCGCCCGGGGCGAGGAGGAGCTGCGGGCGCGGCTGCGCCGCTATCGCGGCGCCCGCCCGCCGCTCGCTGTCGCCGGCCGCACCGCGATCGTCGTCGACGACGGGCTGGCCACCGGGCGCACGGCGCTGGCAGCGGTGCGCTCGGTGCGCCGCCGCGGCGCCGCCCGAGTGGTGCTCGCGGCGCCGGTGTGTGCGCGCCGGCCGGCGCAGCAGCTGAGCGACGAGGCCGACGAGGTGGCGTGCGTCGAGCTGCCCTCCGACTTGTGGGCGGTGGGCTACTGGTATGCGGACTTCACGCCCACCTCCGACGAGGAAGTTGCCGCGCTGCTGAGCGCCGATGTGACCAGCGGCGATGTGGCGGCAGGCGACGAGACGCCCGGCCAGTGAGCGCGCCGCCCGCCCGCCTGAGGGTTGCCGTCGAGCGAGCCCGCTCCGCGCGGCGCGTCGCGGGTGCGCCGTCAGCAGTGGCCGGCGATCCGTACGCAGGTCCGGAGCGCATCGAGCACTTCCAGCCGCTGGGCGAGACCGCCCGCGCGCAACGTGAGGCGACTGCCGCTCTCCACCACCAGCCATGCGTCGCCGACACGCCGGCCGGTGATGTCTCCGAAGATCCCGCTTCTCTCGTTCACCACCCCGGGATGCCCCGGGACGGGGTTGGCACCCGGCAGCGGGGCGGGCAGTGCGCCGGGGTGGTGAGCGTCGAGCAGCAGCGCAGCGTCCAGCGCCCACCAGCGATAGGTGATTTGGGTGTCGATGCAGGAGATGTAGGCGCGGCCGATCACCTGCGGGACCGGCCGGAGCTGCACAACGACGTTGCCGAACTGCTGCTGTGCCCCGGAAAGGTGGGAGCTGTCAATCGCGCAGGGGCCCGCCGGCGGCTTGCGCGGAACGGGCATCCTCCGATGGGCCTCTGCGTACAGCAAGGCCAGCGATCCGAGGACGCGCGGGAGCACCCGTGGGCTGCGCCGCCAGGACACGGTGGGGTCGGGCACCCACGGCCCGCCCGTCGGTGGATGGCGTCGCGCGAGCTCTCCGCCGTCCGCGGCGAGCGCAACCGGACCGAAGGCTCCTATCGCCCGCGGCGTTCCGCCACCCTCCTGTGCGGGAAAGCCGACTGCCACGCGGTAGCCGTCGGGAAGCCCCGGTTCGGGGCGGGTGAGGATCGTGAGCGTGGGCGAAACACGCACTGCCGCGACCTGCGGCGCGGTGAGGTAGTAGGCAACCTGGTAGGAGAAGTGCCGACCGTCCCTGCCGCCCGAGCCGCTCACCACATCGGCATCGATGAACGGTTCGGCGGCGGTCGGTCCGCTGCCGCAGCCGGCGGCGCCACCCCCGTCCGTGCCGTACACGCGTGCAAAATGGTCACGTTTCGTCGGATGCATCAGCCTGGTGGTGAATTCGATCTGATCGCACCACCCGACAACACCGCCGGTGATGTCAGGTGTGAAGCCGATGCGGTAGTTGGTGCTGGAGAGCGAGTGCTTGGACCCGGGGAAGGCGCCGGCGAGGGGCGCCGAGTGCGTGGCGCCGTCGAGCAGGACCGCGGCGGTGGCGACGCCGGTGGCGAGCGCCATGACGATGACGAGCACAAGCGCTCTCGCCCCGTGGCGCCAGCTGGGACGCCCGGCTGCCACTTGCGTGGTGCGCTCGCGCGTGTGAGGGTCAGTGGCGAGGATCACGTCGAGCAATTGCCGGCGCGAGGAAAGCTCGAGCGGCGAACGGGGATCGGCTCGCGGATCGGGCACGGGGTTTGCGGTCCTTACGACGTCGATCGGGTCGGTCATCGCTCTCCTCCTTCGCTCAACGGCTCGATCAGCGCGCAGCCCGCCTGCGGTGAGCGCTCGGACGGTGTGCGCGCCAGCAGCTGAGCAAGGCGCCCGCGCGCACGGTGCAGCCGCACGCGGAACGCGGCGCCCGAGCAACCGAGTGCGCTAGCGGCCTGCGCGGGCGAGAGCCCCTCCCACGCCACCAGCAGCACCGCCTCGCGCTCGCGCTCGGACAGCGCGAGCAGCGCCTCCCTCAACGGCGGTGCCACGCCCTCGCCCAGCACGTCCTGCTCGAGCGGCGGTGTGGCTGTGTACATGAGGCGCGCGCTGAGCGCGTCCGAGCGGCGCCGCCCGCGGCGGTGGTTGGCGAGCGTCCGACGTGCCACCCCGTACAGCCAGGGCAGCGGCTCCTGCGGCACCCCATCCAGCGCGCGCCAGGCCACGAGGAACGTGTCGCTTACAACGTCCTCGACGGCGGCCCGGGGCGCACGGCGCACAACGTAGGCCACAACGTCGGGGTGGTGGCGCTCGAACAGCAGCTCGAACCGCTCCCGTCTCTGGGCATCGGGTTGCGTCATCACCCACCTATGTCCGGCCTCGCTCTGCGCGTTACATCTGGTGCGCCGCGCACTGCCGCCACTATCGACGGGCAGGTGCGGTGGCCAAGCCCGCGAGCGTCGCTGCTGCGGCGCCCGCCGCCACCACCAGCGCAAGCGCGAGGTTGTGCTTCTCCAGCAGCGCCCCCACCAATGCACCCAGCAGCAGCGCCACCACCGCGCCGCTACGCCGGCGGGAGTTGCGCGGGGCGCCGCCCGCCGGGTCTGCCACCAGGCCGGTGAGCGTGAGCGTCATGACGGTGGTGGTGAGGTCGGGAACCGCCAGCTTGCGTACGGTCGCGTTGCGCACGCCCATCGCCAGCGCCAGCAATGCGATCACCGCGTACGCGGTGCCCGATCCGATCGTGATCGTCACCGCGGCGGCCAGCGCCGCCGCGATCGCCAAGAGGCCCGCCTCCAGCGCCAGTGCCACGCCGAGGTGGCGGCGTCGGCGCGCGGCCAGGCGCGCGGCGATCCACCCGCCGAGGGCCGCACCGAGCAGGAACCCGCCGAGCGAGATCAGCGGGGCGACCACCGGCAGCCCGCCGGTGCCGGCCAAGCCGAAGCCGAGCAGCGCCACGTTGCCGGTCATGTTGGCGGTGAACACGTGGCCCAGCCCCAGGTAGCTCACCGCGTCGATCAGCCCGGTGGTGGCGGTCAGCACCAGCAGCGCGGGCGGCAGTCGCCGGTCGTGCGCGGCATCCGCCATCGCCGCATTGTATGGCGCTCAACCGGCGATGTAGTACAGCGTCCCCGCCGACCCCGCGGTGCTCGCGCCGGGCACCTCGACGACGGTGCCGTGGCGTTCGATCCACCGGTCGCGGGCCGTAATCGTCGCCTTGCTCGAGGCCGACCCGCCCGCTCCGCCGGGGCCGCCTCCGCCGCTGGGGCCGCCCCGGCGGGCGCCGCCGCCGCCGAGCAGCACGTAGTGCAGCTGGCCGGTGTCCACCAGATGTTGCACCTGCGCAAGCGTCGGTGCCGGATCGGCGCCCATGAAGCCGCCCATGTCGATTACGTTGCGGGCGCTCTGCAACGCGATCGCGCCCGCGATGTTGGAGCCGACCGCGGCGACCATGTACTTGGCGGTGCCCTGGTGGGCCTCCAGGTACTCGAGCACCGCGCCGCTGAGTTTCGCACCGCCGGCGCCCGCGGCACCGCGACTCCCCGGCGCGCCACCCCCAACGGCGGCTGGCGGCAGGCCGCCACCGCTGGTGCCGGCAGGAGCTGCTCCGCCGGGTCCGCCGGCAGGGAGGCCGAGGCCTGTGGGTGGCCCCTGCGACGCGCCGCCCGGTGGCTGCGCGATGCCGCTCGGAGGCTGGATCGGCAGCCGTCCGCCCGACGCTGCGCGCCCCGGCGGGAAGTCTCCCGGCCCGCTCGGACCGCGCCCCCCAAACCCACGGCCGGGCGCCCCGGCGAGGCCCACGTTCGCGCTCGCGGGACCGGCGAGCGGATTGCCACCGTTCAGCGTGTCGTTCACGGTGGCGATCGCGTAGGAGCTGGGACCGGCGAGCACGCTCAGCAGTCCGGCGACGGCGGCGAAGGGGAGCAGCACACGCGGACTCGGGGCGTGCGGCTGGCGCACAGATTCGACCCGCGCAAGCAGCAGCGCGCCGCCGGCGAGCGCGGCGAGCACAATCGCCGCCGGCGCCAACCACGGCACGAACCCGCTGGCACGGGCGAGCAAAACGGCCGCCCACACGGCGGTGCCGATCGCGACGGCACCAAGCGCGGTGGCCCACACGATCGAACGCCGCGCGCGATCCCACAGCTCGACCAGGCCGCCGGCGGCGAGCACCGCCACGGCGGGGGCGAGCGCGGTGGTGTAGTAGGGGTGGAAGACGCCTTCGGAGAAGCTGAAGATCGCCCACGTCACCACGCCCCAGCCCCCCCACAGGATGTAGGCGGAGCGGGCGGCGTCGGTGCGGGGCGCGCGCCGACGCGCCCACAGGCCGAGCAGCAGTCCCAGCAGCGCAAGCGGCAAGAGCCACGAGATCTGGCCGCCGACGATCGGGTTGAACAGCCGCGTGATACCGGGAGCGCCGCCGAAGGTCACCGCGCCGGTGGGACCGCCGCCACCGCTGCCGGAGACCCGGTTCAGCCCGTTGGCGCCGAAGATCAGCGAAAACCAGGAGTTGTCGGTCGTATCGCCGACGAACGGCCGCTGCGCGGCGGGGACCAGCATCATCGCGCCGTACCACACGAAACTGACCACGAACATCGCGCCGCCGCCGGCCGCCAGCTGGGCGACGCGCCGGCGCACGCTGCCCTTGCCGGCCACCAGGAAGGCGAGCGCCAAACCGGGCACCACCAGGTAGGCGGCAAGCATCTTCACGTTAAACGCAAGCCCGACGAACAACCCGCACAGCAGCAGGTGACGGGTGCGCCCGGACTCCAACGCCCGCACCAACGTCCACGCCGCGGCGATCTCACACAGCACCAGCAGCGGGTCGGGATTGTTGAAGCGACTCATCGCCACGAAAATCGGTGTCAACGCCAGCATCAGCGCCGCCAGCAGCGCTGCGCGATGCCCGAGCGTGCGCCGCACGATGTTGTGCAGCAGCAACACCGACGCGATCCCGCAAAGCGCCTCGGGCAACAGCATCGAGAAGCTCGAAAACCCCAACAGCCGCGCGGAGAGTCCCATCAGCATGTTCGACAGCGGTCCCTTGTCGAGACTCACCAGCCCCGAGGTGTCCACCGAGTTGCTCAACCACGACCACCAGTTGCGGCTCGCCGCCTGGGAGGCCTCGGCGTAATAGACGTTGGCGTACCCGTTGCGGGTCAGTCCCCACAGCGTCAGCACCCCGGCGAGCAGCCCCACCAGCCACAGCAGCGGGCGCGACCACGCGGGGTCGGCCTCGCGCCCGCGCAGCAGGCGGCGCAATCCCTCGCGGGCACGCTCCCCGAGCTCGTGGTAGGGGGCCGTACCGCGACGATGGGAGCCTGTCGATCGATCGTCGATCGGCGGAGCGGTGATCGATGGGGCTGACATGCGTGGTCCTTTCCGTCGCGTCGTGAGTCGCTGCCGGCCTTACTCTCGGCGCCGCGGGTAGGCGGAACATGCGTGGTGCGTAAGAACTACGTCGGAGGCGCATTGGCGGAGCGCCCGGAGGCTCACAGGCCGGGAGCCACGAGTGGGCCCGAGACGCCGGCGGGCGTCGGAAGCGGCACTCCGAAGCTGGCCGCGATCAGCGCGCCGCCCCCAGGCGCGTTTTCCGCGCGCACATACCCGTGGTGAGCCTCGGCCGCCTGGCGCACGATCGCCAGTCCCAAGCCCGAGCCCGGCAGCCCGCGGGCGGAGTCGGCACGGTAGAAGCGCTCGAACACACGGGGTAGGTCGGCCGCTTGGAAGCCGGGGCCATGGTCGCGGACAGCGAGCACGCCGTCGCTCAGCCGCACCTCTACCACACCACCGGGGGGGCTCCACTTGCGCGCGTTGTCGAGCAGGTTGGCGACGGCGCGGTTGATGCGCTCGCCCGCGCCGTGCACCAGCGTGGGCTGCAGCGCAACCTCGAAGCGCAGGTCGCAGCGCCGGCGGGTACGCTCGACCGCGTCGGCGACGATCTGGTCGAGGCGCACGTCGTCCATCGCCAGCGCGCCGCGGCTGCCGCGTGCCAGCTCGACCACGTCGCTCACCAGCGCCGTAAGCTCATCCAGCTCGTCGATGATGTCGCGCCGCAGCGCCTCGCGATCCTCGGGGGTCAGTCGGCCGGCCTCCTGGAGCACCTGGATGTTGGCGCGCAGCGAAGCGATCGGGGTGCGCAGCTCGTGACCGGCGTCGGCGATCAGGTGGCGCTGGGCGCCGACGGAGCGCTCTAGCTGCTCCAGCGTGGCGTTGAACGAGGCCGCCAGGCGCGCCAGCTCATCGCGGCCGCTCACCTGCAGGCGGCGGCTGAGATCGGGGTCGCCGGTGAGCTGTTCGGTGCGGCGCGTGAAGCGGGCGATCGGCCTGAGCGCGGTGCGTGCAACGAGCGCCCCCAGCAGCGCGGCGAGCGCGATGCCGGCGACGCCCACCAGCACCAGGATCAGGAGGATGTGGCTGAGCTCGCGGTCGACGGTGGTGAGCGGCAGCGCAACCATCACGGCGCCATGGGGGCCGGCGCCGAGCGTAAGTACGCGCAGATGGGTGCCGTGCACGGTGCGATCGGCGAGCAGCTCGCCGTGCCCGCTCGCCGCGATCGTCCGCTCGGCGCTGTCGGGGGCGATCGTGGGCGAGGTGCCCTGGCCGCTGGGGACGTCGACCGCGCCGGTAGGGTCGATGAACTGCACGTATCCCGAGGGCCCACCGAAGCGAGCCGGCGCGACGCTGCTGGGTAGCCTCGGAGGTGCGTCGCCCGCACGGCCGCCGGGACCGCCGGGTGGAAGGGTCTGAGCGGTGCCGGCGGGGCCGTTGTCATTCGCTCCGAGCGCGCCCGGAGGTGGCGCCCCGACGAGCCCGGCGGCGCGCTGGCGCAAAGATGAATCGACCTGGCCGCGCAGGTCGGAGCGCACCGCGACATACACCACCACCGCGGCCAGCACCACCGCGACGGCGACCGCGAGGCCGGCGACCGCGGCGATGCGGGTGCGCAGGCTCACCCGTGGACCTCGCAACCGTCGCTGCCGGCCGTGATGGATGTACCAACGGCGATGCGCACGCGTGGCGTCACGGCTCGCGCAGGACGTAGCCGACGCCGCGAACGGTGTGGATCAGCGGACGGGCGCCGATCTCCTCCAGCTTGCGGCGCAGGTAGCCGATGTACACGCGCAGCGCGTTGGATGCCGGGCCGAAGTCGTACCCCCACACGCGGTCGTAGATGACGCTGCGCGGCAGCACCCGGCGAGGGTTGCGCATCAGCAGCTCCAGCAGCTGATACTCGGTGCGGGTGAGCTCGGCGAAGCGTTCGCCCACCGCGGCGCCGTGGCGGTCGCCGTCGAGCCGGATCTCCGCGAAGCAGAGCGCGTCGGGATCGCCCTCGTAACCGTCGGCGCCCTCGGAGCCGGTGCGGCGCAGCAGCGCGCGCAGCCGCGCCTGCAACTCACCGACGTCAAACGGCTTGACGAGGTAGTCGTCGGCGCCGGCGTCGAGGCCGTCGATGCGGTCGGCGATCGCCTCGCGTGCGGTGAGCATCAGGATCGGCACGCGGTTGCCCAACCGGCGCAGCCGGCGGCACACCTCCAGCCCGTCGATGCCGGGGAGGCCGATGTCGAGCACGACGGCGTCGGGCAGCGCCTGCGCGACCAGCTCGATCGCCTGCGTGCCATCCTCGGCGAGCTGCACCTCGTACCCGGCGAGTGTCAGCGCCCGCCGCAGCGCTTCGCGCACCGCGCGATCGTCGTCGACCACCAGGGTTCTCACGCGTCGATTGTGACGCGCCGGCGCCACATCCCCGTGGCGGCCTATCGTGCAGTGCGCATGTCTTCCCGCTTTCATGCCACGCTCGAGGGGGGTGAGGCGGTACTGCGCTTTCCCTACGACCAGCGTTGGCTGCCGCGGCTGCGCGCGCTCCCGGGGCGGCGCTGGGACCCCTACGCACGGGTGTGGCGGGTGCCACTGGAACCGGTGGCGGCAGAGGCGCTGGCGCCGCTGCTCGCGGAGGTGTCGGCGCGAGTGCAGGAGTCGCTGGAATACGCCATTGCGCGCGGCCGCGACGAGTACGCGCGAGCAGCGGCGCTTGTCGAGCTGTCGGCGGCCACCGACGCGCCGCTCGAGGTGCCGGGGCTGGCGGGTGAGCTGAAGCCGTTCCAGCGCGCCGGAGTGCGTTACCTGCTCGCCCAGCGGCGTGCCTTCCTCGCCGACGAGCAGGGGCTCGGCAAGACGATCGAGGCGCTGGCCGCGCTGGAGGCTGACAACGCCTACCCGGCGGTGGTGGTGTGCCCCGCCAGCCTCAAGCTCAACTGGCTGCGCGAGGTGGAGCGATGGCTGCCGCACCGCTCCGCGCGGGTTTTGATGGGCACCGGGGCGCAGGGCTTACCCCCGGGGGAGATCGCGATCGTCAACTACGACATCCTCGGCGCCCATCTCACCCGTCTGCGCGCGCTGGCCCCGCGGGCGCTGGTGCTGGACGAGTCGCACTACTGCAAGAGCCCCACCGCCCAACGCACCCGCGCCGTGCGGCGGCTCGCCGCGGCGGTGCCGCACGACGGGCTGGTGCTGGCGCTCAGCGGCACGCCGATCACCAACCGCCCGGAGGAGCTCGTCAGCCAGCTGCGGATCATCGGGCGCCTGGCGGAGTTCGGCTCGGGCGCCGAGTTCGCGCGGCGCTTCCACGGGCACGACGCGCAGTTGCGGTTGCACTGGCAGCTGCGTTCGCGCTGCTTCGTGCGCCGCTGCAAGGCGGAGGTGCTGCCGCAGCTGCCCGCCAAGACGCGGGCGGTGGTGCCGGTGGAGCTCGCCAACGAGCACGAATACCGGCTGGCAGAGCGCGATTTGGTGGCGTGGCTGCGCAGCCAGCCGCTCGACCTGCGCACACTGGACGCCAAAATCGCCGCGGCGCTGCGCGCCGAGCGGCTGGTGCGGCTGAGCGCGCTGAAGCTGCTCGCCGCGCGGGGAAAGCTCCCGCGTGCGCTGGCGTGGATCCACGACTTCCTCAGCTCCGGCCAGCCGCTGGTGGTGTTCGCCCACCACCGCCGGATCCAGCGGGCAGTGCTGGAGCGCTTTCCGGACGCGTTGCACATCCTCGGCAACGACTCCCCCGCGGCGCGCGAGGCGGCGCTGCGCGCCTTCCAAGCGCCCGACGACGACGGCCGCCGGCTGATCGTCTGCTCGATCGACGTGGCCGGCCAGGGGCTAACACTGACGCGCGCCTCCCACGTCGCCTTCCTCGAGCTCGCCTGGAGCCCCGCCAAGCACGACCAGGCAGAGGATCGCCTGCACCGCATCGGACAGCGCGACGCCGTCAACGCCACCTACCTGCTCGCCGCCGGCACCGTCGATGAGACGATCGCCACGCTGATGGAACGCAAGCGCACCGCGATCGGTGCCGTCACCGACGGTCGCGCCGGCAACGAGGACAGCGTGCTTGACGCGCTCGTGCGCTCCCTGCGCGCCGCGCCCTACCGCCACCTGCGGGCGGTGGCATGACGACGCGCGGCGCGGTGCGAGGCCGGGGATGAGAGGCCAGGGATGAGAGGCCGGGGATGAGCTCGCCCGCCGGCGCCGAGGTGCGCGTCGAGGGGGTCGCCAAGAGCTTCAGCGGGGTGGCGGCACTGCGCGACGTGTCACTGCGCGTCGACGCCGGCCAGGCGGTGGCGATCACGGGGCGCTCGGGCTCGGGCAAGAGCACGCTGCTGGCGCTGATCGGCGGCCTCGAGCAGCCCGACCGGGGGCAGGTGCTCATCGACGGGCGCGCGCTGTGGCGGCAAACCGCGCTCGCCACCGCCCGCCGCGAGGTGGTGGGCTTCGTCTTCCAACGCCACCTGCTGCTGGAAGCGCTGAGCGCGCGCGCCAACATCGAGGTACCGCTGATCGGCGCCGGCGTGCACCGCGCCGAGCGACGGCGCCGAGCGCTGGAGCTGCTGGAGGAGGTGGGCCTCGCCGATCGCGCCGAGCATCTCCCCTCCGAGCTCTCCGGCGGCGAGCGCCAGCGCGTGGCGGTGGCGCGCGCGCTGGTCAACAACCCGCGTTTGCTGCTCGCCGACGAGCCCACCGGCGCGCTCGACTCGCTCACTTCCGAACGCGTGCTCGACCTACTGTTCCGCCTGCGCGACCAGCACGGCACCACGATGATCGTTGTCAGCTACGACGCTGCCGTGGGAGCACGCGCCGACCGCACGGTGACGCTGCTCGACGGGACGCTCGCCAGCGAGGAGCCCTCCAAGGTGGCCGCCCAGCAATGATCTCGATCATCGCCACCAACCTCGTGCGGCGGCTGACCCGCACGCTGTTCACCGCCGCCGGCATCGCCGTGGGAATCGCCACGATCGTGGCCTTGCTGTCGTTCACGCAGGGGCTCAAGCAGACCGCCGCCGGGATCGCCAACCTCGGCGGCTCGGGGCTGGGTGTGTTCCAGGCCAACGTGTCCGACCCGACCGCGTCGATCCTGCCCGAGTCGCTCGTCGGGCGGCTGGCGGCCGAGCCGTATGTGGCGCGGGCCACGCCACTGGTGCTGATGATCGAAGGCGTCAAGCACGAACCGGGCGCCGTCACCTTCGGCGCCGACCCCCACGGTTTCTTCGCGCAGAGCCTCGTGATCGTTTCCGGCGCGCGCTCCACCAACCCGGAAACCGAAGCACTCGTCGGCGACCGGCTGGCGGCGCAGCTGCACCTGTCGCCGGGCGACACGCTCCCCGTGTCCGGGCGCCGCTATCGGATCGCCGGCGTCTACCACTCGGGAATCCTGTTCGAGGATTCCGGCGCGATGCTGTCGCTGGCGCAGGCGCAGGCGCTTACCGCGCGGCCGGGCGAGGCGACCGATGTCGTCGTCGATCTTTCCCCGCGCACCCGCGCCGGCACGGCCGCCAAGCTGATCGAACGCGACTTTCCCGGCACGCAGGTGATCAGCGACCCCCAGCAGGCGCTGCGCGCCGGCGCCAACGGCACGCTGATCTCCAAGGCGATCCTCGTGATCGTGGTCATGGCGCTGATCGTCGGCGCGATTGGCGTCGCCAACACGATGGCGATGTCGATCCTCGAGCGTCAGGCCGAGCTGGGGCTGCTCAGCACCGTCGGCTGGTCGCCGCGGCGGGTGGCCACGCTGGTGATGGGGGAAGGGATCGCCGTCTCCATGCTTGGCGCCATAGCGGGGCTGCTGTTCGGCGTGCTCGGCGGCGATCTGCTGGTGCGCGCGCTCGGCGTCAGCGCCTACGTCTCACCGTCGGTCACCGCCTGGGGCCTCGGGCGCGGCCTGCTGGTCGGCTTCGTGATCGGCGTGCTCGGCGGGATCTACCCCGCCTGGCGGGTCACCCACATGCAGCCGCTGAAGGTGCTGGCGGGGACGTGAACACTTCCTCGGCGCGAGGCCACCACGCCCGCGACCGGGGTTTGCTTTCCAAACGGCCGCCAACCACCGTGCGCGAGTCGGAACGCGCGCGCAAATGTCCACTGTGGAAAACCCGCGCCAAGCGGGGGTGGTATCCCGTGCGCGGGCGGCGGACATCCCGGGATGGCGGGGGTGTCGATGAATGCGACGATGATCGGGGACCGCCGACTTCCCCTCTGCGGTCACCGCGCGGGGCCCGCCGCCACCTCTCCCCGCTCCCGGGCGGCGGGCACGCGCTCTCTACAGCGGCCAGTAGCGGCCGATCTGCGATGCGGCGCGCGAGGTGAGCAGCGCTTCCGTGGCGATCGGCTGCGCCTCACCCTCGCCGGCGAGCGCCCGCAACGTGACCTCCACACACTCGCACAGCGCGCGCGGTTCGTACCCGCCCTCCAGCACCGCGCCCAGCGGCGCGCCCCACGCGGCCGCCGCGTCGCGCACCTGGCGGGCGATCCGCGCGAACGACTCCGTCTGCAGCCCACAGCTCGCCAGCGGGTCGGCCACGTGCGCGTCGAAGCCGGCGGACACCAGCACCAGCTGGGGCGCAAACGCCGTGGCGGCCGGCAGCACCACGTGCTCCAGCAGCGACAGCCACAGCTCCTCCTTCGAGCCGGCGGGCACGGGCAGGTTGATTGTGTACCCCTCGCCCTCGTCGCTGCCCACGTCCGCCAGTGAGCCGGTGCCGGGGAAGATGCCGGCCTGGTGGATGTTGGCGACCAGCACGTCGCTGCGCCGGCGAAAGATCTCGGCGGTGCCGTTGCCGTGATGGACGTCCCAGTCGAGCACCAGCACGCGCTCGACCCCCAGCTCGCGGATCGCCAGCTCGGCGGCGACCGCCACGTTGTCGAACAAACAGAAGCCCATAGCGCGGTCGTGCTCGGCGTGATGGCCGGACGGCCGCACGCCGCAGAAGCCGACGCTCGCCTCGCCGTCAAGCAGCGCGCGCACCATCGCGCACGCCCCGCCGGCGGCGTGCAGCGCGGCCTCGTAGGAGCGCTTGCCGACGTAGGTGTCGGCGTCGATTTCACCGCCCCCCGCGGCGCACAGCTCGCGGATGGCGCGCACGTGGCGCGCAGTGTGCACCAGCTCCAGCTGCTGCTCTCCCGCCGCCGGCGCCGCGCGGCGCTGCCACCCCACCCAGTCGCGGAGCTCCAGGTGGTGCTCCAGCGCCACCAGCCGCTCGGGTGTGTCGGGGTGGGTGGGCACGTGCACCCTCGGATCGTGCTCCAAGCAGGCGGGGTGGTGGAAGTAGAGGGGAGAACTCAACGGCTCTCATTATGTCGAGCCCCGAGTCGAGCGCAGCCGCTTGGCGGGTCGGCGGCAGGCGGCGGCCCAACGTGTGCTCGGGACCGCGTCGGCGCGATCGCCGAGTCGGGAACATCTCCACGCGAAGCCTTGACAAGGGAAGCTCCGGTCGAGCGAAACGAGGGAAGTGATGGCGGAATCCGGCGGCGAACAGAAGTTCGAAGTCGACGGTTTTCCCGTCGAATGCAAAGTTGAAACTAAATAAAGGCGCTGGGTCGAGGGCGGGGAACCGGGCACCTCGGAAGAGACCATAGAATACGAAGAATGCACAGCTGGCGGAGGATGTAAAATCGATAAAGAAGAAAGTGGGAAAGCAAGGATAAAACAAATCCCCTGGCGTCCAAACTTGTATTTCTCACCAAAGGAGCCGCTGAAAAAAAGACGCCGAAAAAACTGGACTGCTGTTCAAGCCAAAGACCGGCGGCACATTTATAAGCGACCTGGAACTGTCGGGTTGTGCGATAGAAGGCAAATTCGAAGTCACAGGCGAAGTATTGGGTGAAAACATCGAAGGCGGGAAACCTACCGAAGCGCACAAACTCAAGATCTCATCTGAACTTACCACCTATTGGGTCAATGAATCAGGGAAACATGTGGAAGATAAAGTTACGGAGCTCAAAACAGCTGGGCAATCGCTCGATCTCAGAGACAACGCGGTCCTCAGATTCTTGGGGTTGCTCAACGGGATCGGTGCTCGTGGTGTTGATCATCTTCAACTGAGCTACCGTCGCAAACACGCTGGTGTGTGGGTCCGCTTCCATCGGCGGCCCCACACCAGGGACCAGATGCCCGAAGCGCCTCGAGCGTGCTCAATTCGCAAACAGCGGCGGCCGGCGCACCTGCCACTGCTCGGCCTGCTCCAGCTGCGCCGCCAGCGAGATCAGCCGCGTCTCGCTGTTGGCGGGCCCCAGCAGCGAGGCGCCCAGCGGCAAGCCGTCGTCGGTGAGCCCCGCCGGCACGTTGACGCCCGGCCAGCCCAGCACGTTCCACGGCCACGCGTACGGGCAGGCACCGACCACCACCTTGTCGGTGTCCCAGTGGCCGAGGCCGTCGATCGCGCCGACCCGCTCCGGCGGCTTGGCGGTCGTCGGGGCCAGCACCACGTCCACGCGCTTGAACACCCTCCCCACCTGGCGCTGCAATGGACGCTCCAGCGCTCTCGCCAACGCCAGTATGGGACCGCCGAAGAGACGTCCCATATGCGCGTTGTGGAGCGTGCGCGGGTCCAGCTGCGCGGGGTCGGGCACCCGCTGCACCCATTCGTTGAGCCCCGCCGTGGAGCGCGGCACGAACGTCAGTCCGATCAGCCGGTAGGGCGGATCGTCGCGCACCACCTCGTGGCCCAGGGCGCGCAGCGTGGCCGCCAACCGCTCCACCGCGGCGCGCACGCGCCCGTCGAGCTGGGTGGGCGCGAGGCTGAACGGGATCCGCAGCGACAGCCCGATCCGCAGCCGGCCGGGCGGGCGCTTGGCCGCCATCGCGTACGGCTCCGCCGGCGGCGGCGGACGGTGGCGGTCGCCGGGGTGGCTGCCGCGCAGGACGTCCAGCATCAGCGCCGCGTCCTGCACCGTGCGCGTCAGCGGCCCCAAGCAGGTGACGCCCTTGAACGACTCCGGTTCCGGCCAGGTGGAGATGCGGCCGCGCTGGGGCTTGATACCCACGAGGCCCGTCCACGCCGCCGGAATCCTTACCGAGCCGGCGCCGTCGGAGCCCACCGCGGCGCTCACGATTCCCGCCGCCACCGCCGCCGCGGCGCCGCCGGAGGAGCCGCCGGGCGTGTGCGCGAGGCTCCAAGGGTTGCGCGTCACGCCCTGCGCCACGCTTTCGGTGAACGGCCACTGGCCCAGCTCCGGCGTGTTGGTCTTGCCGACGATCACCGCCCCCGCCTGCTTCAGCCGGCGCACCGACTCGCAGTCGCCGGCTCGCGCGGGGAAGCTGCCGGAGCAGCCGAAGCGGCTCTCCTCGCCCTCCAGGTCGACATCGTCCTTGATCGCCACCGGCACGCCCAGCAGCGGCGGGCGCTCGCCCTTGGCGCGGCGGTGGTCGGCCTCCTCGGCCTCCACCAGCGCGCGCTCGGAGCGCACGCAGCGGAACGCGTTGAGCGTGCTTTGCGAGGCGTCGATGCGCTTCAGCGACAGCTCCACCAACTCACGCGAGGAGATCTCGCCCGCCGCGAGCATCCGCGCATGCTCGGCCACGCCGGCGAACGCCAGCTCCGCCGCCGGGTCGGTGGGCGGGGGCGTGGAGTCCGACGGTGCCGCGACGTCGGTCATGGCGACGAATCATACGTGGGCCGCGACGCCCACATGAAGGTGTGCGCGGACGGCGGGCGGCGGCGGCGGCCGGACTCAGGTGCCCGGCGGGCGCTGGCGCGAAGAGCCGGGTTCGCGATTCTGCCGGTACTCGCCCCGCACCTGCACGGCGATGTAGACCACGATCAAGTTCACCAGCACGCCGATGCCGATGAACGTGATGATCAACCCCACGTCTCTCACGAAGGCTGGACTTGCGGCAAGCAGCATCTGTTTCTTCCTCGGTCGGGTCTCCGGCGTGGTTGGGCGGACGGGGGGAGCCTACCAGGACGTTGGCCGAGAACGTAGCGAGGGGCGTTGCGTTGTGTTTACTTTTTGGACGCCAACCAGCCGGCGCCTGCCCACCCGTCGCGTGCCGCTAGCCTTATGCTGGCCGCCGCGCATCGTGTGATGGTTGGAGAGGTGCCGGAGCGGTTGAACGGGCGCGACTGGAAATCGCGTAACGGGGGTTGACCTCGTTCGAGGGTTCGAATCCCTCCCTCTCCGTCTCGAGGATCGTCGTACGGACTCTCGAGCTATTTCGAGAGTCCGTCCCCCCGGGACCCGCGAGACAGAGCAGCAAGCGACGCTCGACCCGGCTCTCTGGCGGATCGGCGTTTGTGCGCCACGGCTCCGGCAGAGCGGGGCGCTTCTGGGCCGATGCTATTCCGCCCGCGTCCACCTGGCTGCGGCGGCGGTTGATCGGGCCAGTGGCCGTGAGCCCTGAGATACGCTCGGGCAGCCTCCTCGTCCTCACGCTCGCGGCTGTTGTAGAGCGAGATCCGGAAGAGCCAGTTCGCCAAGTACACCGCGAGTCCGGCGCTGATGATGTCGGCGCCGCCCTCGAGATCGACTTCGCTGCCGAGCGCCATGATGATCGCACCCGCCAGCACGATTGCTCCGGGCACCACATAGCGCACGCCGAACATCAGCCGGTCCCGCCGCGCCGAGCTGCCGGGCGGATCAGGCGCGAGGCTGCCGGCAGTCGAACGAGGCATCTCGCCGCCAATGTTACTTGTCGGCTTGTCCCGGCCCCTGGCCGTCACCGACTCCTCGCCCGGAAGCCGCGCGAGTCCATCGCCGGGGCAAGTCGTGCCTGCCACCACTAAACTGGTGGTTCTGCGCCAGTAGCTCAGCTGGATAGAGCGTCGGTCTACGGAACCGAAGGTCGGGAGTTCGAATCTCTCCTGGCGCGTTGCAGAAAAGCCCTGCTTAGGTGGGGTTTTTTTGTGCTCGCAGGATGCTGTGAGGGTCGTTTTGGGCTGGGGTGTAAACGGAAGTGTAAACACGCCCGCCAATCGCGGCGCCTGCACAGCCATCGACTCATCCTTCGCCGATGCCAGCCGCCGTGGCCTGCGAGCGAGGCTCGCGCCATCGAGTCGCGCGGCGAGGCTCGATGTCCTCGGGGGTACGGCGATACGATCGGAACGCTATGGCTGCCACGGCGACAACAACCGTCGAGATCGACAGCGAGCTGCTGTCGAGGCTTCGCAAGCGCTCGCCCGGCAAGAGCGATCGAGAAGCGCTGGAGCGGGCCGCGCGGATTCAGCTCGGGTTCGAGACGATCCGACGCGCGCAGGAGCGCAGCGCGGCGGCCGGAGTCGATGAGGATGAGGTCATGGCCGAGGCCGTGCGTGGCGTGCGCGAGTCGCGCCGGTCGCGAGCTGCGCGGCGAGCAGTCTAAAGAGACCCTGATGGAGCGATCCAGCGGCTCTCGAAATCGAGCACCTTACTGAGCGTGTCGAAGTCACCGTCGTAGTGCAGGACGCCCCAGTTCTTGTGCGCAGCCGACGCCGCGATCAAGGCGTCTTGGAACGGTAGCCGATGATGATTCGTCGCTGAAAGCGTGTGCAGTGCGGCGCGGGCGGAGCGGACAATCCCTTGCGTCAGAGGCACCTGTCGCAAGGCGTCGAGCTGTTCTTCAAGATCCTCGAAGTCGGCCTGGTTTTGCGCGGTGTAGAGAACCTCAAAGGCGACGACCGGCGAGACGGCTATCCGGTCGTTCCGAAGCATCGCCGTCCAGTCAGAGGCGATCTGCGGATGCTCCGTGTGGCTCCAGATCGACGTATCGAAGAGATAGATACGCCCGTCGTCCGGCAGCGTCACGAATCCGGGCGCTTGCCCCACGCATCGTCATGCAGGGTGGCAACTACCTCGGGGCTGAGCCCTTTGTCTTTCGTGGTCCGCTGGATCAGACGCTCGATCTGCACGCGACGAGCCTTCGACCTGATCGGCCCTACGCCATTCTGTGCCGAACTGCGAGACCGCGTGCGCTGACCTGTGGGGGCGACACGACGTGTGCTCGACTGCTGATCCATCGGACTGCCTCCTGCACGGTTGGGATCGCTCCATGATAACGCGGTAATCGGGGTAGAACACGCACGAGGCCGCCCGGACTGCGGACTGATAGGGCTGATCGAGCGGCGATGACTTCCCACGGAGGCTCGCCTGCGGCGCGGCTCAGTCCTGCGCTTCGACCGCCTGCGGCGAGGTCGGTGATCCGTGTGCAGGCAGAGAAGCGGTCGAACAGCTTGTGGGCGTGCGCGGGCTGCTCGACGTGGTGGGCTGGGTGCTCCCGCCGCAGCGTGCCGGAAGTTCAACCCCCGGCACCGTGCGGTCTGGCACAATGCCGCCGGTGGTGCGCCGACCGGCCGTATTCCTTACGCTCATCGCGACGGCCGGACTCCTCGCCGCCTGCGGAAGTAGTAGCCATTCGACGGCCGCAACGGTGGGACATACTACGGCTGGCGCGCGCACTCCGCCCGCAACGGGAACCACGACCGGCGTAGTCAGACCGCCGACCAAGGCACAGGCGATCGCGTTTGCGCGGGCGGTCAACTTGACCGCCGCAGACGTGCCGGGCTTCAGGGCAACATCAACACACGAACACGAACACGAACACGAAACAGCAGCAGAAAAGCGACTCGAACACGAGCTACTGCGCTGCACGGGAGGGGTCTTGAACTCGCGCAACGGGCTCGCCGAAGTGAGCTCGAAGGACTTCAAGCTCGAACACGACGGGCTCGGCTTCAGCGTGAGCTCCCAGGTCGCCGTTGCGCAAACATCGGCCCTGGCAGCTAAGGAACTCGCTGCGATCCATGGCGTCCACGTCCGAGGATGCCTGCCGCACTACCTCAATCTGCTCCTCAAGGACCAGCTCCTCAAGGAATTCAAGGAACAGAAACTCCCCCAGACGGCCGTCGGCCCAACCTCGATCTCCATCTTACAAGGCACTCCGCCCGCACCCGGTGCGGCAGGGAGCTTCGGATGGCGAATCACCGCGACGATCACAGTGCGCAACATCAGGCTACCCATCTACATCTACATACTCGGCTTCGTCTACGGTCCCGCTGAGGTCTCGCTCGTCAGCTACGGCACGCTGAAGCCATTCCCAGCGGCCGGCCAGGAACACCTGTACTGGCTACTGCTCAAGCGGGCCAAGGCTCACAGTGTGTGAACCCGGCTTGCGTGACTCACCCAGCTAGCGGCCCTTGGGCTTGCTGCCCTGGGACGCCCGATCGACGTGCGCTTGGACAGCTCGGCGAAGTTCGGCCGCGACGGAGCGGGATTCGCTGGCCGCGATCTCTCGGAGGCGATCGGCGGTCTCGCGTGGGAGACGAACCGTGAAGGACACCGCCTCGGAGTCAGGTTGAGTCATTAAGAATCACTTTGAGGCATCGCGTGGTAAGCTGATGCACAGACCATAACAATCGGCCCCGGCGCGGGCAGGAACCCAACGCCGGGACCTGAGCACAGGAGAAGATGCCTCCCATGCCTGACGAGAACCCTATCGTCGCCGAAGTCAACGCGATCGAGCGCGACGTGCTGTACCTGCTTACCAGCGAGTACGACCTGCCGATCTGGTCCGTCTGGGACCTCGCCCGCGCGACCGAACGCGGCAAGCTCATCAAAGACACCATACGGTCCCTGCGCACAAGCGGTCTGGTCAACCAGACCAGCGACGGCCACGTGTTCGCCACCCGCGCGGCCTTCCGCATGGTCCAGATCGTCGGCCGAGTCAACTGACGACCGCAAGGGCGCCGCGCCGCAGGACCGGGCGTGGCGCTCTCCCGGACCCCCGCCGCGTTGTTTGACGCCGACGACAAGGGTCTTGTCCTTGCCGCCGTTTGGGGTGCGGGGGTGTTCGTCTGGGTGTTCGCTTGGGTGTACGTCTATAAGGCGAACACCCCAGACGGCCACCCTGCTGCCCGCTCGCGGGCGAGATTTGGCTCTGCGCCTGGCATTGAGGAAGGGGGTCCCCGCCTCTCCGCTTCGCTCCAACCCGGGGACCCCCTTCCTCGACCCACCACATCACAGATGTTTTGGTGGGGCCAGACGCAGAGCGTGGGAGGGGGGCGAGCGGGCAGCAGGGTGGAAGTGGAGAACAATGACAAGGAGGGCTGGGAGGCATCGGTCGGTAGAGGTCGGATGGGGAGGACGGACGTGGGTCGTCGGCGCGGGTGTGTTTGGTGGCGGGCTGAGGGGCCGGTTGCGGCGTCGAAGGGATGGCATTACGTGGGGGATGGCGGTCGGTGGGCTGGAGCCGGTGTTGGAGCCGCAGGAGCGGGTCGGGCGGGCAAGTCGGCTGTCATCGAGGTCGGCTGACGGCTCATGGGGAGCGTTGGGGTGTTGCGAGTCGTGGGTGTTGCCTTGTTCGCTGGTGAAAGTCAGCCGGCGGCGGCGCGCCGGGATGGGGGTAGCAGGTCGTTCCCCCGCTGTAAAGCAAGTTCAAGTCCCCGCCTGCGGCGGGGCACTGCCGTCACTTGCGAACTTGCTTGACAGCTCCTCCACGACCTGCAAAGGCCGCAATCAGTTGGGCAGCCGCCCAACTGGCTCAAAGGAGCCCGAACCCTTGGAGGAAACCGTGATGCACACCCCGATATCTGACCCATCCAATTGCTACGGATTGCGCTGTCGAGCCGCCCTGCCGTGGGGCACGCGAAGGAATTCGCTTGCTCGGCGGGGGCGGTGCTCGGCTTACATACAGAGAGCCGATGCGATCCCGCTGGCGCATACGACCATGAGAACGGGCACCCTGGAGCTGCAAGTCCCTGATGCGTTCGTGCAGGCCATCGCCGAGCGCGTCGCCGAGTTGCTGACCGACAGCCTCGCCGGAGGCGGCGCGCCGGAGCCGTGGATCGGCGTGGAGCAGGCCGCGGAGCACCTTGCGTGTCCGACGAGCCGCATCTACGATCTGGTGAGCCAGCGACGCCTCACGCCGCGCCGTGACGGACGCAGGCTGTTGTTCAAGCGCTCACACCTTGACGCAGCGATCGAAGCCCTGTCGTAACGCCCGCTGTCCGCGTCCAGCGCTACAAAAGGAGGAACCCCCGATGGCCGCTCCCACGATCAAGACGAAGCATCCCGGAATCTACAAGCGGGGCTCCCGCTACATGATCGCCTACCGCGAGAATGGCAAGCAGCGGTACGAGACCTTCAGGACTCTCGATGAGGCCCGCCGCGCGAAGTCAGCGCGGGCGACGGACATCGAGCGAGGCGAGTTCGAGGGGCGCTCCCGAATCACGTTGCATGAGTACGCCCGTGCGTGGGTGGAGCGCTACCAGGGCCGCGGCCGGCGCGGATTCCGCGAGGGCACCCGCGACGAATACAAGCGCTTGTTGGAGGCGTATGCGCTGAAGTGCTTCCCGGCCGGTCTGCGGCTCACGGAGATCACGCCGAGCGGGATCGCGGGTTTTGTGGGGTGGCTGTGCGACCCTGCCGAGCAGGAAGGTCGGACCCTTGGCGACCAGACGGTGCGCAACATCGTGACCCCGCTGCGCGCGTGCCTCGCCACGGCCGTCCGCGAGGGCCTGATCCGGTCGGGGAACCCCGCTCGGGACGTGGACCTTCCGCACCGCCCGACCGCCGAGGAGTCCGAAGAGGAGGAGGTCCGGGCGATGAGCCACGAGGAGCTATCGACGCTGCTCGGGATGCTCCCGGACAACTGGCGGATGTTCTTCTTGTTCCTGGCCTCCACGGGTCTGCGGATCAGCGAGGCCGTGGCGCTCCAGTGGCGGCACCTGGAGCTGGACGGGTCCACACCGCACGTCAAGGTCCGCCGGGCGCTGGTGAAGGGCCGCATGGGACCTCCCAAGAGCAAGTACGGCAAACGGGAGATACCGCTCGATCACGCGCTCGTGCTGGAGCTGCGCGAGCACCGCAAAGCGTCGGAGTGGCCGGGCGCCGAGGACCTGGTGTTTCCGGCGAGCAACGGGGCGCCGCTGAACCAGGGCAACGTCCGCCGCCGCGTGCTCAAGCCGGCGCGCGAGGAGGCGTGCCTGGAGTGGGTCGGATTCCACGCCTTCCGCCACACCTGCGCGTCGATGCTGTTCGCCGAGGGCCGCAACGCGGTACAGGTCCAGCGGTGGCTCGGCCACCACTCCGCCGCGTTCACCCTCGACACGTATATCCACCTGCTCGACGGGGACATAGGGCAGCCGCTGAAGCTCGGGCGGGGTGCCGACGAAGCGCAGAGGTACCACGCACCTGCCCTGAGCTGATCTCGCACACGGTGTGCGAGACCGTCCGTTAGGTGGAGCCAAGAGGGCGTTTGGAGGGGCTATCCTGTGCCCGATGAAGCTCCATGAGGCTATCGACACGCTGCTTGCTGAGAAAGGCTGCATGTACGCCCCTGAACTGGCCGATGCGATCAATCGGCGGAGCCTTTACGTTCGAGGCGACGGCCAGCCACTTCCGTCAAATCAGGTTCATGCTCGCGTCGGCAACAAGACCTACAGGGATCGCTACGGCAGGGACGAGACGGGCCGGATCTGCCTCGCGTAGGGCTCCGCCGCCGAGCCAGGTATCGTCTGCCACGTACATACGTTCGATCTCTTGGAGGACCGATGCCAGGACAGCGAAGGCACGTCACGCAGAGGCCCGATGGCCAGTGGGCGGACAAAGCTGAGGGAGCCGAGCGCGCTGGTGGCCTCTACAGGACGCAGGCTGAAGCTCAGGCCGCCGCCACCCAGCACCTTCAGAACCATCCAGGCGGTGGTGAGGTCGTGGTCCACCGAACTGACGGCCAGATCCGCAACTCAAACACGATCAATCGCCCGGACCCCGATCCGCCGCGCGACACTCGTCACTGATCGCGGCAGTACGGAGCCGATGACGTGATCCGAGTCCGCTACTCAGGGCCTATTCGTGGCGCGCACATGCTGTCCGGTCAGCTTTCTGATGCTGGCCTTCAGGCAGAATTCCCTCCGCCCTTCGAGCGGCGTGGCGCCGGACAGGATGTCGTCCACGTCACCATCGAAGTTGCGACGCAAGCCAAGGACGGACTGATCGGCTACGCGGCTATCGAGGCGGTCAAGCGCATCGTGGGTGCCTTCAAAGAGCGCCACCCCGGCGTCGAGGCAGACGTAGAGTCCGACGAGGACGAGTAGTTCCGCCCATCGCTTCTAGGCGCTGAGCTGCGGAACCGAGACACTACCGCGGTGTGGGTGCAAACAAAGTGCAAACACGCCCCACGCCAAAGCACTCCACTACGCCGGAAGACGATCGAGCGGATTCCCTGCATTAGAGCCAAATCGGCCGACTGCACGGCACCCCACACGACGGCTGATTTGGTCTACGGAACCGAAGGTCGGGAGTTCGAATCTCTCCTGGCGCGTACGAAACCCCAGCAAATCGCGGGGTTGGCTTCGGCAAGCAGCCATAAGAGGTAACCGAGCCCGCACGCGGGCTGAGCCCACCAGCGTCGCCGACGAGCTGGCGCCGGCGTTACACCACTACCGCCAACTCGACTCGAACCTCGATGCTGACCTGTCGGTCAACGCGATCGAGCATCTGGAGCGTACCCGCCGAAGCCCAAGCCCTGGCGCCGCGACCGAATCCTGGTTGGCGTCCAAAAACAGACAACAACCGCGCGCCAGCGCCCCCCAACCCCGCCACCGCCCCCACAACGGGCGGGTCGCCGTACGTGGTCGCGCCACGCCCGTCGGCAAGCGCGTCAACGAGCAGATCGAGCAACCTGGCGCGACTCGATCGGCTCGCCGAGCGCCGCCCCGGTGGGCATCACGGGGCGGCGGGAGCGGTCGCCTTGGGCAGGATGATCTTGGTGGTTGTAGATGTGGGAACCGCGACGCCGGCCTTGCCGGGCTCTGCGGGTGTGCCGTGTGTACCTGGCTGGCCGGCGATTCCGGGGGTGGGGCAGCCGTTGCTGGTGGAGACGACGCCGGCGACGTTCTCCTCTAGCTTCATTGCCATGTCGCTCGGCTTCAGTTCCCCGTTCGGTAGGAGCAGGCTGAGGATGAGTTCGGAGGCCAGGGGAAGAGTGCTGATGATGTAGATGTTGTTGGTGGGGTGCGGGTCGGACGGCCCGCACCCAAACGCCGGCGCTTCCCCTCCTGTCACGTGGTAGACGTAGCGCCCGCCACGACCGCTGCCGGTGACGAAGCCGGTGGGGCTGGCGGTGCCGACGAATTCCGGAGAACTGTCAACGGCCTGGATCTTGATCCCGCTGGGGAGTTCCAGTTGACTGGTGGTGTTGGTGAAGGTGCCGGTGGCGGCCATTGCCACGCCCCCGGCCGCAACCACCGCGGGGACGCTGAGACCGACGCCGCGGAATATCTTGCGGCGACGCGTGCGGTGCGTGAGGTCGTGGTGAATCGCCTCCTCGAGTTCGACCTGCAAGTCGCGGATGGCGGCGCTGGATGTGATCATATGGGGTCTCCTTTGACGATCGAGGCGCGCAGCGCATACAGGCCGCGAAAGACGCGGGTGCGAGCTGTGGCCGTGGTGCATTGCAGTTGCGCGGCCACCTCGTCGTAGCTGAGGTCGCCGATCACGCGGTAGGCGATCGCCTGCTGCTGCTCTGGCGTGAGTTCCGCGAACGCGTCGCGCACGGCGGAGCTCAACTGCTGTGCGTCGATGCGCTCGTCGATCTCCTCGGCGCCGTCCCATTGAACGGCGTCGGTCGCCATCGACAGACGGCGCCGCCCGGCGCTCTCGACGCGCCCCCGCTTGCGGTGCTGGCGTAGAAGGTTGCGGGCGATTCCGTACAGCCAGGCGCCACCCGAGCGCTCATCCTCGCCGCGGAAGCGCGCTCGGCCCCGCCACGCCTGTGCGAAGGTCTCCGCCAGCAACTCGTGCGCGACCGCGCCGTCGGCCGTCTGCGCCACCAGCCAGCGCTGCATGAGCGCGGCGTGGCGTTCAAAGAGAACGGAGAACGCCGCCGGGTCCCTCCGGGAGGCGCGGATCAGCTCCGCGTCGGTAGGGACGGCTCCTGCTCCATTGGAGGCGGTCATCTGTCGGTTAAGTGTCACGCGCGCCGATCGCGTTCCCACCTAGCTAGGAGATCCGCGGCGCGAGCCGCCCTACCCGATCGATCCTCGCCGGCCTCACCCGCGCCGATGAGCCTCCCTACAGCGCCCGCCGCCCCGACAGCGCCTTGCCGAGCGTGATCTCGTCGGCGTACTCGAGGTCGGCGCCCACCGGCAAACCGCTGGCCAAACGGGTGACTGTGAGCGCGGGGGCGCGTTCGTGCAAAGCCTGGGCGATGTGCAGCGCCGTGGCCTCGCCCGTGGTGGTGGGGTTGGTGGCCAGCACCACCTCGCGCACCGCCGGGGCGGCGTCCTCGGCGAGCTGCCCGGCGTCGCCGGCCGCGACGCGCGCGTACAGCTCGGCGATCTTCAGATCCTCCGGGTCGACCCCGTCGATCGGCGAGAGCGCCCCGCCGAGCACGTGGTAGACGCCGTCGAATTCGTGGGTGCGCTCGATCGGGATCACGTCGGAGGGCTCCTCCACCACACAAATCACCGTGCGGTCGCGGCGCAAGTCGCCGCAGATGCGACAGCGCGAGGAGTCGGTGAGGTTGAAGCACACCTCGCACAGCCCGATCCGCTCCTTGACGTCCACGATCGCCTGCGCCAGCGCGGTGGCGTCCTCGCCGGAGGCGCGCAGGATGTGGAACGCCAGACGCTGCGCCGTGCGATTGCCGATGCCCGGCAACTTCGACAGCTCGGTGACCAGCTTCTGAACGGGGGGCGCGAAAGAGCTCAAGCTCCCGCCTCCATCCAATCGGCGTTGCCGATCGCAACGGTGGCCATCCGGGCCACCGTGACCGCACCTCCGGTGCTCACAGACCCGGCAGGCCCAGCCCGCCCAGCGCGCCCAAATCGAGGCCCCCGGTCACCCCGCCCATCCGCTCGGACGCCAACTGCTGGGCGGCGCGCAGCGCCTCGTTGACGGCCGCCAGCACGAGGTCGCCGAGCATCTCCACGTCCTCGGGGTCGGCCGCCTCGGGGGCGATCGTGACCGACTTCACCTCCAGGTCGCCCGACACCGTCACCTTCACCACGCCGCCACCAGCGGCGGCCTCGACGGTCTCGTGTTTGAGCGCCTCTTGGGTCTGCTCCATCTCGCGCTGCATGCGCTGCACCTGCTGGAGCATCTGCTGCATGTTGGGTCGCCGTTGCGGTGGCATCGCTGTCTTAAATCTAGCTGCCGCCGGCGCCCGCGACCTCGGCGGGGCTGCCCGACCGTTCCGCGGCGGCGGTGGGCTCGCCGTCGCGACCGTCGCTCGCGCTCTCCAACTCGCCCGCATTTCCCGCGCCCTCCAGCTCCTCGGCGTCGAACGCGTCCTTGATGCGCGCCACCCACTCCTCCTCGGTGAGCGGCGCCCGCCCGCCCTGCACCGCGGCGGGAGAATGCTCGCCCAGCTCGTACGCCACCCGCAGCCGTCGCTGCCCGGTGAGCTGGCGCAGCGCCTCGGTGACCGTCGCCCGGTGGGCGTTGTCGTCGGCTTTCTTCTTCAAAAACGACGCCGACGCGGCGAACGCCACCGTCAGCTCCTCCTCGCTCAGCGCCACCGCCCGCGCGTCGGTCAGCACAGCGCTCAGCATCTTGTTCTCAGCGCCCACCAAATCCACCACCGCCGACCACAGCGTGGCGAGATCGCCCAGGTCGGCCGGTTCGACCGCCACCGGCGCCTCGGCCGCGGGCGGCACAGTGGCGGGCATCGGGGCGGCTGGCATCGGAGCGGAGATCGCGGGCTCCGCGCTTGCGGACGGCGACTCCGACGCGACCGCCAGCAGCTCGTCGGCGGGATGTGCCGCGGCCGGCCGCTCGGGCGCGGTCGGCCGCTCGGACACAGTTGGCTGCGCACCCGCCGGCTCGGCTGCGCGTTGCGACGGCACCGCGTCGCCCGCCCCCGGCGGGGCGATGGGCGGGGGCAGCGGCTCACCGCCGCCCCCCAGCTGCCGCTCCAAGCGCTCGATCCGCGCGAGCAGCGCCTTCAGCGAGCTGTCGGTGTCGGGGCGCGCGGCCTTCACCAGCGCCAGCTCCAGCTGCGTGCGCGGCTCGCCGCCCGCCTTCACCGCCTCCAAAGCGCTCCCCAACTGCTCCAGCAGGCGCACCGCGGTTGCCTGCCCCACGCGCTGCGCCTGGGTCTGCAAACGGGCGTCGGCCTCGGCGGTGAGCGACAGCTCGGCGGGCACCTCGCTGAGCGTGCGCACCACCAGCAGCTCCCGCGCGCGCGCCTCCAGGTCGGCCGTGAACGTGCCGGCGTCGCGGCCGGATTCGGCGCCGCGCGCCACCGCCAGCAGCACGCCCCGGGCATCGCCCTGCTGCACCGCGTCGATCGTCTCTTCCAGCAGCTGCGCGTCGGTGACGCCCAGCACCGCCAGCACGTCTGCGAGCGCGATCTGGGAGCCGCTGTAGGTGAGCAACTGCTCGAGCGTGCCCAGCGCGTCGCGGAAGCTGCCAGTGGCGGCGCGCGCGATCGCGGCCACCGCCTCGGCGGGAATCTCCACCTGCTCGGCGTCGGCCGCGCGGCGCACCACGCCCGCCAGCTGCTCCACAGTGGGGCGCTGGAAGTCGAAGCGGTGGCAACGGTCGACCACCGTGGCGGGCACCTTCTGCGCCTCGGTGGTCGCCAGCACGAACACCGTGTGCGGCGGCGGCTCCTCCAGCGTCTTCAAAAAGGCGTTCCACGCCGCCTGCGAAAGCATGTGGGCCTCGTCGAGGATGTACACCTTGCTGCGCCCGCTCACCGGCGCAAACGCGACGCTGTCGCGCAGGTCGCGGATGTCGTCCACCGAGTTGTTGGAGGCGGCGTCCATCTCGATCACGTCCAGCGAGCGGGCCTGCGCGATCGCGCGGCACGACTCGCACTCCCCGCACGGCTGCGCGGTGGGCCCCCGCTCGCAGTTGAGGCAGGCGGCGAGGATCTTCGCCATCGAGGTCTTGCCGGTGCCGCGCGAGCCGACGAACAGGTAGGCATGGTGCACACGCCCGCGTTCCACGGCGCTGCGCAACGTGCGCACCACCGGCTCCTGGCCCACCACCTCCGCGAACGAGCGCGGGCGGTGACGGCGGTAGAGGGACTGCTGCTGTTGTTCGCTCGGCGGCACCCTTGGCCTGAGTCTATCCGGGGCCGGCGGCCGTCTATGGATAGCGTCCGCGCCGTGCTGGGCATCACCCGCAACCGTGCGGCCCGCCTCGGGGCGCTGCTGAGCATCGCCGCCGGCGCAGTGCTGCTGCGGGTGGTGGCCGGCGTGGGGTTCGCCAACTACGACACGCTCTACGCGCTCGTCTGGGGCCAGCAGCTGACGCGCGGCGAAACGCCGCAGTACGGGATCCCGATCGCGCCCACGCCCCACCCGCTGGTGGAGGCGCTGGGGGTGGTCGTGGCACCGCTCGGCCCGCACGCCGCCACACAGATCACCGTCGCACTCGGCTTCCTTGCGCTGGCCGCCTGCGGGTGGGCGGCGTACCGGCTGGGGTCGCTGTGGTTCAACCGCGCGGCCGGCGCGGTCGCCGCGCTGCTGCTGGTCACGCGTGTGCCGATCCTCTCCTACGGCGTACGCGCCTACGTCGACGTGCCCTACCTGCTGCTGGTGCTGTGCGCGCTGATCGTCGAGACTCGCCGTCGTCGCACCGGCGCGCCGGTGCTGGCGCTGCTGGCGATCGCCGGGCTGCTGCGCCCGGAGGCGTGGGCGTTTTCGGGGCTGTACTGGCTGTATGTGGCGCTGCCCACCGTTCGCCATCGGGGCAGCCCGGAGCGCACCCCCCGCCAGCTGGCGGGACTGGCGCTGCTGGCGCTGTCGGCCCCGCTGGTGTGGGTGGCGAGCGATTGGCTGGCAACCGGCCAGCCGCTGTGGTCGCTCACCAACACCCGGGCCACCGCCGAAACGCTGCACCGCGAGACGGGGATCGCGAAGGTGCCGGAGTGGATCCCGCGGCGCATCGGCGCGATCCTCGGCCCGTTTGCGCTGGCGGTGGCCGCGTTGGGCGGCGCGCTGGCGCTGGTGTGGCTGCGCGCACGCGTGCTGGTGGGCGCGGTGGCGGGCGCGGTGGCGGTGGCGGTGTTCGCCGCGTTCGCCACCGTGGGGTTGCCGATCGACGAACGCTACGCGTTCCTGGCGGCCGCGATCCTGTGCGTGTTCGCCGGCGGCGCATTGTGCGGCTGGTGGGAGCTGCCCAGCGGCGATCGCCGCCGGCGCTGGTGGCTGGCGGCGGCAGCGGTGGGGGCAGTGGCGCTGCTGGCGTCGATCCCCTCGCAATACCGCACCAACCATCACCAACTACAGGCGCTGGGCCGCCAGCAGCGCATCCAGAACGAACTGATCGCGCTCGTGCGTGCGCACGCCATCGCCACCGCGTGCAAGCCGATCGGGGTGCCCAACCACGCGCCGCTGCCGCTGCTGGCACTGTGGCTGGAAACGCCGCCGAGCGAGCTGGCCAACCTGCAGAGCCAGACGCTTACGCGCGGCACCTACGTGGATCCGGCCGACACCGAAGTGCAAACCGAATACATCCTCGACCCCAACGACCCCCACCACCCGGTGAAGGTGCCGAGCAACTTCGCGCTCACACGCGCCAACCGCTCGTGGCGGGTGTGGGAGCGCTGTATGTAGCGGACCGTGCACCCCCCGTCGAGGTTTCGCCACCGTCCGCCGATCGCCGCCCGCGACTCCGGCTCGGGAACGCCCGCTGCGCCTGCCGGGATTCGCTTAAGGCTGCTTCCTTCCGGACCTGACCTGGTTCACAAACCGACACCGCGCGGGACCCAAACCATCGACACCCCGAGCGACGGGGCGACCGGAGCGAACGCCCCTCGGGGGGGAGTTCAGCCCCGCTAGAGCGGATTGCGGGTGCAGGGCACCGCTACCTCCCCGCCTAGCACGGTCCACCATGAATCCTAGCGCGCCGGCCGCTCGGGGCCTCGCAACCGAATCAAAACGTGTGGTGCGCCACAAATGCGTCGCATTTCGTTAGGCTGCGCAACCGTGACCAACCTTTCCAAGCTCAACTTCCCCATTCGCCGGCCCGCGGCATCCCCGTTGCGCGGTTTCGGCGCGGCCTCGCGCACAGGCCTCACGCTGGCAACCCTCGGCACGGCGGCGCTGATCGCCGGCTGCGGCTCCAGCGGCTCCAGCACCATCGCCGTCGGCAGCGAGTCCCCGTCGGCCAACTCCGTGGTCGAAAAGACCAAAGAACCCACCACCGGCACCACCCCCACCAGCGGCCCGTTGGCGACCGAGCCGACGATCCCGGCGCACAAAGGCCCCGCCCCGACGAAGCTGGCCACCAAGGAAATCGTCCCCGGCACCGGCGCCGAAGCGAAGGCGGGGGAGTCGGTGACCGTCAACTATGTGGGCGCGCTGTACAGCAACGGGAAGGTATTCAACGCGTCGTGGGAAACCAAAGAACCGTTCACGTTCACGCTCGGCAAGGGCCAGGTGATCAAGGGCTGGGATGAAGGCGTGGTGGGCATGAAGGTGGGCGGCCGGCGCGAACTGATTATCCCCGCCGAACTGGCCTACGGCAAGGCTGGACGGCCGCCGAAGATCCCGCCGAACTCGCCGCTGGTGTTCGTCGTCGACCTGCTGTCGGCGTAGGCGGTCGCACACGGGTGGCGCGGTCGGCCGCCCGTTGGGTTGCGGCGACGCTGGCGGCCAGCCTCGCGGCGACGGGCGTGGCGGGCTGCGGCGGGCACCGTCCCCGGCCGGCGGCGCTGCGCATCGAGCGCGCCGATCTGGTGATGGTGGCGCACACGCTCACGCAGTTGCGCGCGCCCGTAGCGGCCGAGACGGCGGCCGCCCGCGGGGCGTGGCCGTCGCTGACCGGTGGGCTTCCGCGCCACGCCCGCCCCGTGCTGCGCATGCGGGTCGCCGCAGCCGCACGACTGGCCGCCGCCCTCAGGCTGCCGGCGGCGGTGCTGGTCGAAGGGTTCCTCACCGGCCCCGCGGCGTCGCTGGCGGGGATGCTGAAGTCCTACGTGCGTCTCAGCCAGCGCGGCTGGGGATACTTGGCGCAGGCGCTGGCTCCACCCGCCGGAACGTCCGGCGGCAGGGTGGCCGCGCGTTTTCTGCGGGCCAACGCTGCGCTCTACATCTACTGTGTGTACGACGGCCACTACAACCTGTCGCTGGTTGGCAAAACATTGCTCAGCGCCTACCGCCAGCTCGGCGGCGCCCCCGCGTTCGGCGGCTTGCTCACGCAGGGCGAAGTCGAAGCCCTGGCGCGCTTCTACTCGATCCCAACGGTCCGCTTGCAGCCGCACCCGGCGCCACGCGTGGTGGTGTAGCCGCCTCACGGGTAGGCGCTGACGATCGCCCGGGCGCCACCGCAGGCTTCCGCGTATGCCGAGAGCACGGCCGCAGCGCCACGCACAATAGAATCGATGCTGAGGGCACGTAGCTCAGTGGGAGAGCGCTCGCTTCACACGCGAGAGGCCGTTGGTTCAATCCCAACCGTGCCCATAAAAATACCTGCAAATAGACATCTTTTGCTCTAGGTCGATCGACCCAGGGTTTCGTCCACCGGCCTGTTTTGTCCAGCTCTGCCCTTTGGGTGATGTCGCGTGGTTGCTGGACTTCTGCCCTCGCAAGGGCAGTTGAGCAGCGACGGACCTCTCGTACCGGCAACGAGAGGTCGCTGGTTGAAGTTCCTGTAAACAGCGGCTTTTTCAGGGTGGGGCATCTCGTTGGCAGCGAGAGGTCTCTCAGTCGAACGACTCCCGGCCAGGGGCGAGCGCCGGATCGATGTGGCCTGCCGCGAGAGCGCGCAGGCGTGCGGGCTCGTAGATGCCAATGCGATGGCCAGCCTCACGACGACAAGAAAGCGAAGGCGATCGCAGGCAGCCCCGAGGCGGGAGGATCGCGTCGGGAGGAGGCGATCCCGCTAGGGTGCTCGCCTAGAGCGGGCCGTGATCACCGTCCAAATGATGGTGGCGAGGACGGCGAGCAGGGCCCCGCCGATCAGCCCAGCGGCATCAGAGAACAAGGGCCGCGCGAGCATTTGATTGGCGGTGCCCACCGCAGCGGCCAGCGCCGCCGTGGCAGCGGCGACGCCGAGCGCGTCGAGCAGGGCCGCAGCACCGAACACTCGGCGGGCGAGCCCGAGCGCCGCAGTGAGAAGCGCGAGGGCGACGGTCAGCCCCCAACCGATAGCGATCCGGTCGCGCGCATGTGCGAGCGCGAGCGCCGATCCCGTCGCCGCGCCGGCGAGCAACGCGATCGCGATCACTGCCCACACGGTGTGCCGGCGAGCGCGTTGCGCCTGCAGCGTCGCTTGGCGTGCTTCCTCGCCGAGCAGCTCCTTGGCCTCGGGATAGGTGAGCCACGGCGCCTCGGGGTGAGTGGGAGCCAGCGCGATGTCGAGCAACAGCGCCTCCATCGAGGAGAGGTGCAGCGGGGTTGCGCCGGCGCCGAGGTCTTCAGGATCAAAGTCGTCGCTGCTCGGCGGGCTGAAGGCGGCGTCGCCGAGCTCGAGCGCGAGCCGCCCGGTGATATTTGCGCGCCACTCGATCAGCGCGCGTAAGCCGGGCTCGTCGTCCTGAAGCGCGCGAGCGCAGCGGTCGATCGCGATCTCCATCAACCACAGCACGACGGCGGCGTCGGTCGGTCCAGGACTGGTCGGTACCTGCGTCACCAGCCGCTGGACCAGCTGTCCGGCGTCGAACCCGCGTGCCGCGATCGCCTGACTGTAGGCGCGAAGCGCCTGGTCAAGTCCGTAGGCGTTCCCGACCGACAGCCGGGCGCGCAGCGCCGGCCACGGTGCCTGGTCGCGATCGGGTACGACGTCGTCCAGGGCCCAGCAGGCCATGGCGACGTGCAGCTCCGGGACGACCTCGGGAGCGCGGTCGGCCATGTGCACGACCGCGGCGACCGCCGCCGCGGTCAGGCTTGCATCGCGGCGCGCGAGCGCAGCGGCCGCTCGCGCGGCGAGCGCGAGCGCGACGGCATCGGCGCTGACAGCTCGCGGCGCGCCGGCGCGCCACCACCGCTCCAAGGCGTCGAGCGCCCGTTCGGCCTGCTCGCGATGCGCGGGCGGGTGACGGGTCGCGCTGACGGCGGCAAGCGCCGTCTCGACCGGGGAGCCCCACCAGTCGTTGTCGTCGCGCGGGCGGGAAGTCGCCCGGTGCGCGAGCAGGTGGAGGGCTTCTGGAGAGGCGCTCATAGGAACCACGGACGGTTTCGTAGATCGGTGCGCAGCAGATCGGGGTTCCAGCTCTGCACATCGGCCAGATAGCCGACGAGTCCAGCGAGCTCCTCGCCGTAGACAAGCGTCGCCGGCTTGGAGCGGGCGTTGAATCCACGCCAGTTGGCATGCGCGAGCCGGAACACCTGCGCGACTAGGCCGTCGAACGCGTCATCCGGGACGGTTGAGCGCTTGTCGAGCTCGATCAGCAGCGGACCGTCGGGTGGCCCGGTCGCTCCGAGTTCCTCGGCGTGGAGCAGCGCGCGACGGCGACCGAGCTGCACGACCAGACCCTTTGGCGCAACCCAGGTTTCGTCGGCAGTATCCGTGCTATCCCACAGGGCTGTGTCGTCGAGGCGGAGGAACGCCGCGGGCAGCGTGATCCCGACCTGCTTCATCGCGCGCTGCACGACGCCGATCTCGCGCACGCCGGTGCGGCGCGACAGGTGCACAACCAACCGGCCCTGGTCGACGTCGAGATCGCTGCGCAGGGCCGCCTGAACGGTCTCGCCAAGCCGCGTGAGATAGGTCGCCTCATCGGCGGCCGGAGCGAACGACCAGGTCTGTCGATACGTGCCGTTGGAGATGAACGTGACGGCGTAGCCGAAGATCCGACGGCGCTGGCCCTCGACGCCGACATCGCGGCGACCGATGCCGATGATGAGGTCATGATCATCAGCGGGCGCCTCCACGATCCAGGGCACGCCGCCCAGCTTGGCGAACGACGCCAGCGCGATGTCGGCCACCGCCCACTGGAAGCGACTCTGCTCGGATATCAGCTCCTGCGTGACCATCTGCGACGGCACACCCATGTTCGCAAGCGCGGCCTTGGCCTCGTAGTAGGGGGTGTCAGTCTGCCACCGCTCCGAGTACGGGACCAGCACCAGCGCCAGGTCCGGGTCACGGTCCCGGGGAGAGGCGGCCCAGTCGGCGATCGCGGCGCGGTAGGCAGCCGCGGCCGAGCGATGGTCGGTCAGGTCGCTATTGACGACCAGTGACTTGATCGCCTGCCCCGTCGTCACCGGAACGCGAAACATCGACTCGAACCCCTTAAAGCTCCCGACGCCGTTCAGCCACGCCTCGGCGAGACGGTGCGCGAGCGCCTGCAAGGCGCGAGGAAAGACGAACAGCAGCGAACCGTCGACGAGGGAGACCGCCGAGCTGTCGAACGGCCCGTAGGCACGGACGCCCTGGTATGCCTGCGGCCCCGACCTGGACGGAAACGCGGCGCTGAACTGCAACTGCGGCGGCGGCAGCCGTGTTCCGGGAATGCTAGTCATGCGCTGTCCTGCTGGCGAATCGCGACCGGCTTGCCGAGCGTGATCGTGGCGTCGCCGGGCAGCGGGACGGGCCATGTGAGCGCCCGGAGCATGCGACCGGCCGTCTCGAACCGGTCCTTGACGGCGTATCGGTTGCGCTTGTTTGAGACCGTGAGGACCCCGGAGGCGATGTTGAGATCACGCAGTGCCTCTGATCCGCGCCAGGCGACCACCGAGCGGGACCCGACGATCAGGGCGTAGTCGGCGGCAGCGAGCGAGTGAACGGCCGGTCCGACGCGCAGCCGCACCTCCTCACCCGCGACGGCCTCGACCCATCCGCGGCGAGGGCCCTCGCCGCGGAGCCGAACCGCGCGCTCGGCGACCGCACGGGCGGCGACCTCCGGGCTCGCCAGCGGCTCCTGCGAGCGCCAGCGCGTCCGGGCTCGCACGACCGCCAGTGCGTCGGCATCGACGAACTCCTCCTGGACGAGCCTCACCACCAGCTCGGGCTCGAGCACGAACCGATCTGCGGTCTGTGACGCGAGTAGGCCCATGAAGTGCATCTCTCCGCCGCGGCCGAACCACGCGTCACGGCCAGCCTGATGCGCTTGCTCGATCAGGGCGTCACGGGCGGCGAACAGCACCAGCCCGCCTGGATCCGCGGTCGGGAGCGACACCGAACGGGCCTGCGAGGTCCCAGCCGGCTTGCGAGTGCACCAGAACGTATCGGCGTCCGTCCACAGCGACACGCCCGCGTTGAGCTCGGCGTCACGCTTGTCGGCGCCGTCGAGACGGGGAAAGCGCCAGAGAGTCACGTCGCCCTCGAATGCGATGTCGTAGGCGTTGACGAACAGACCAGACACCAGCCCATTCTGCTGCCGAACCCGGACGCGATGGCACCCCTACCGCCACTCCGGAACCGCCGAGGCTGCGGACGGTCTGCATGGTGCGCTCCAACCGCTCGCTATCTCAGGGCGACCAACAAAAGCTCACCACCTGCCGATGAGGTGGTTAGGATTTGTTGTATGCCGCGTTCTGAGCTGAAGATCATCAAGCATCACTTCGGCAATCGGCCATTCCGCGTCCGCGAGGCCGTCGACGCCGGGATCCCGCGGCACCAGATCTATCGGCTGCGTGACAAGGGCGATCTGGTCGTGCTCTCGCGCGGCGTGATGCAGTCAGTTGACAGCGACCCGACCATGAACACCGAGTTCGCGGCGCTCGCCGCGCGGGTTCCGGACGGGACGATCTGCCTGAGCTCGGGCCTGTCGTACTGGGATCTATCTGACGAGCTGCCAGCGAGAATCGACCTCGCCGTTCCGCGCGGCGCTCACTGGCCGAAGATCGACATGCCGGCAACCCGGCTGCATCGGTTCGCCGCCGAGACGTTCGGCCTGGACCGGATTGCTCAGCACACCGACGCCAGCGAGCCGTTCTGGATCTATTCGGCGCCGCGGTGCATCGTCGACGCGATGCGCGTGCCCCACATCGTTGGGCGCGACGTGGCGCTCGCGGCACTGTCGCGCTACACGCGACAAGCCGGGGCGGACCCGCTCCGACTGACCGCGCTCGCGCGTCAACTCGGCGGGGAACGCCGGATCCGGGAGGCGCTCGAGGTGATCCTCGCGTGAGCGACGACACTGTCGAACGCGCACAGGGCGCCACGCGGATCTTCCGCCAGATCCAGGCACTCGCCCGCTCAGACTACGGCGGCAACACCAACGCCCTGCTCGTCGTTTACGCCATCGAGGGGTTCCTGCGCCGCCTGGCCGCGTCGCGATACGCCGACAAGATGACCCTGAAGGGCGGGATGCTGATGGCCGCGATGTCGGCTCGCCGGATGACCAAGGACGCCGATCTCTCCACGGTGGGCGTCGGCAACGACGAAGCCGTCGTCGCGGCCGTCGTCGCCGAGATCGTCGCCACCAAGCTCGATGTGGACGATGGGCTCACATTCGATACCGACACCATCCAAACGGAGGTCATGCGCGAAGACGCCGCATATCACGGGGTGCGGGTGAAGTTGATCGCGCATCTGGTGACGGCGAGGATCACGACGACGCTCGACTTCTCGTTCGGCGATCCGCACCGGTCGACGGTCATCGAGCTGCCCGAACTGTTGGGCACCGGCACGATCCGGCTGGCGTCCTACCCGCCGGAGATGAGTCTGGCCGAGAAGGTCGCGACGATGATGAGCCGCCGCGAGCTGAACACGCGCGACCGCGACTTCGCCGACACGTGGGTCCTCAGCCGCGTTCACAGCTTCAGGGCGAGCGAGCTGCACGCGGCGATCATCGATGTCGCCGCCCGCCGCAACCACGAGGTGGTGACCCTCGCAGCCGCGCTCGCCGACATGCCGGACCGCCAGCAGACGTACACAGCGATGCTCGGACGGATGGCCTACCAGCGGATGCCGCCGGCATCATGGCACGAACTGCTCGATGAGGTCCGCACGTTCATCGACCCGCTGATTGAGGATGCCGCCCGCCAACTGAGCGAGTGGGATCCTGCAACGCAGACCTGGACGCGCGCGGACAGCTGAGCCGCGGGCCTGCATCGCCACACGATGGGCCCTGGACCTGCCTGGGGCTGACGTGGACCGGCACACGCACCGGCCCTCTCCCGCGCGGTGTAGTCCGCCGACACTACATTGGCCTGTAGATCGGCGGCGACCGGTTGTCAGCAGCTTCGACACGTACACGCGAGGACACCGGTGACGAGCGCAAACCAGTATGAGGAACCCGACAGCGAAACGCTCCGGCTCGACCACGAGTTCGCGCGTGCACGCAGCCTCGAGCGGATGACGGTGCATCTCGCCGATGATCGGCTGCTGCGCAAGCCGGCGACCAAGCAGCGCCGACGGATCGCGGAACAGCGGGAGCGGCTGCGCGCCGAGGCGGCGCGGCAGCTGGCGGGGCGGGAGCCGCACGACGGCGAGGTGTCGGTCGAGATCGCGGTACTCGCGGGAGAGGACCTTCAACCCCCACAAGCCCGCTATGTCGTGAAGGCCCATCTCGATCTGCTGATTGGACTCGCCTACCACGACGATCGTCAGATCGCACACCTGATCGTCTCCCGCAGCGCCCTGGATCACCCGGCGATGATCGCCGGGATCAAGCGATACGGGCGCGAGCGCCTATCGGGGCCCAGGACGCTCCGAACCCCGCGGGTCTTGATCGGGATCGAACCGGTCGAGCAGTACACGTTCGCCTACGACCGCGCGCGCCGGCTGGCCGAGCAGGAGCGCGACCGGGGCCGCTACGCCTACGACTATGACGACGACGAGCGGCCGCCATCGCCGTGGCACACGCACTGGACAGAGCGCGACTACGTCGAGCTCGAAGAGACCGAGCGGGAGTACACAGCGCTGCGATCGCGGTCAGACCCGTTTGCGCGCGAGCTCGCGGACTTCGCGCGCGAGCGCATCGCCGAGCAGCGGACGCGATTCCTGCTGGACACCTACCTCGGCGCCGGCGATCGGCCCGGAGCGCTCGCCGAGGATATCCAGGAGTCGCTGCAGCTAGTCCCCGACATCGCGCGGCACCTGTTCCACCAGCAATGGCCGGGGGGCGTATTCCATCTCCAGCCGCCGGGGGGCGGCGAATCTCGGAAAGCGTGGCGTCACGGCCTTCGCACAGCGATCGATGCGGAGGCCGAGCGCTGGCGGACGTTCACCCCGACGGTCGAGACGCGGCTTGGCCTCGACATCGCCGTCAGGCAGGCAGGCACGTCGTGCGGCGATCTCGACAACATCGCCCACGAGGTCCTCGTGGCGTTCGAGGAGCGCTACTGCGAAGGCCGGCGCGGCAGCGTCGTGGCCTACCGCGCCTACTGGGCCGAGGGACCGGGGCCGGACCTCCGCGTCCTCGTGATGAACAGCGCACAGCTCCGGGCGCTCGGGGAGCACATCGAGTCTGCCGAGCGCGGGGTCATCGATGCTTGGGAGACCGAGATGTGAGCGGCCGGCGGCGCGCCTGGTCTCCTTTGTGTGGTCACGGGCGAGGGCCGTGCCCTACGAGCGCCACCGGCAGGGCAGCGAGCTTGCCGAGGACAGTCGTTCCGGTACTCGAGCGCACATCGATCCGGGCGAGCATCGCACCCCAGCGACGCTCGGTGTCGCCACCGTCCGCGCATTCCTGCGCGGCTTCCGCAACGACCGGTAATCGGCAGCATGGCGGACCTCAGTGCAAATCGATCCGCATAACGGGTCACAATTTTCCGCTGAATGGAACGGTGAATTTTGACACCAGGTGGGGCATCTCGTTGGCAGCGGGAGGTCTCTCAGTCGAACGACTCCCGGCCAGGGGCGCGAGCTGGATCGATGTGGCCTGCTGCGAGAGCGCGCAGGCGTGCGGGCTCGCCGTCTCGACGGTGCATCTCGCGCGCGTACAGAGCGAGGGTGAATCCGGCGGTGGTGTGGCCGAGGTGGCTCATGACGTAGGGCGGTGGCTCGCCGAGCGCGAACAGCAGCGAGGCGAACGTGCGGCGCAGGCTGTGCGGGGTGAGGCCGTCGGGCAGCGGCAGGAGGCCGTTGTCGCGGAGGTTCGTGCTTGCGCGCGCAGCGGAGAGCTCCATGATTCGTTTGCGCACATTGGTGGCGCCGAGCGGTCGACCCGTGCTCGTCGCGAACACGAACCCGTCGAGCGGCCTGCCGAGGTGGCTCCTGTAGGCACGTAGCTCGTTGGCCAAGACGGGCAGAAGGTTGATAGTGCGCACGCCAGCGTCGGTCTTCGAGTCGGTGACCCGTAGAGTGTTGCGGTCAAGGTCCAGGTCGCTCCAGCACAACGCGAGCGCCTCGCCGAGACGCAGCCCGGCGAACACGAGCGTGGCGATGAGCGCGCGACGCTGCCCGGGATGCGCCCTCGCGGTGCGGTCGATTTCGCCGGCGGCGTCGAGCAGCGCGATGATGTGATCGGCGCGGTCGAGCCACACCCGCCTTGGCGTCACGGCCGGAAGTCGACGGCGTCGGCCCTTGGCCTGGTTTCGATCAATCAGCTCGTATTCGACGGCGGTCTCCAGGATCGCTGCCAGCGCCGTGAGCATCATGTTGATCGAAGTCGTCCCTAGCTTGCCCTGCTTGACGAGCGCCAGGCGGTAGCGGTCGACCTCGAGTGGGGTGATCTCATCCAGGCGCATACGGCCGAAGTAGGGCAGTAGATGCCCGAGACGCCACTTCAGATCGGCGCGGCCAGATCGCGAGAGCCCTGTCCCTCGACGGCCTCCCTCGATGACGCGGCGCTCCGCCCAATCGCGTGCGAAGTCGGCGAAACGTGGCGGGTTCAACGTGCGGCCTCGACCCTGGCGCCGTCGTGCTGGTACCCAGATGCCTTGGCGCACATCCGCGATGAGCTGCGCCAACTCGCGCAGCGCTTCGCCGCGCGTCTCCGCGTCGAGGGTCACGTACCAGCGGCGACCTTCGTAGCGGAACCGCGCACCCCAAGAGGTGACCTCTCCCGTCAGCTTGGAGCGGTTCTCGCATAGCTGTCCCGTTGCGCGCCTTGGCATCGCCGTCCTCAAAGTGGTTGCCCCGTTGGCATCACCCATCCGGTACGCCCGAGGCGAGGCGACCGTCGGACAGCAGCCGAGTCTCGTGTGCTCCCCAGACCCTGCCCATCCTCCGACCGGTGGATCAGGCGGCGTTTCAGCCCGATCGGATGACGCCGGTGTTGCGCGCCGTGCCTATCGGTTTGAGAACCGCTCGGCTTGCAGCCCGGTGATCGTGAGAATCGCGACGTCCAACGCGGCCGGCGTCCAGTCGGCGCTGTCGTACACAGGGCGCACTAGTAGGGGTGTGCCGGGTCGGGCGGCGGCGTAGCGCTCCATCTCCCGCCACCGCTTTCCCTCCTCCGTGTGTCCACGGTTCAGCGCGGCTACTTGCGGGAACAGGTTGAGATCGGTGCCGCCGCCAGCAGCATGGGCGATGAAGTGGCCACGATCGCGCCCAGAGCCAGACCACAACGGCGGCGACGGCAAGAACCTGGCCAGCCGTCCGCGATCGCGCTTGCCGGCCGGGAGCCGGGAGCAACCCCATGCGGCCACCAGACGATCCTCCCCCGGGCCCAGACGGTTCTCGACGAGCGTCGGGCCGGCGTCGAACAAAAAGGTCAGCTCCCCTTGCGCGATCTCGAGCACCTGTGTTCTCCAGTCGCTAACGCGCGCGTAGTGCGCAAGCCACTGGTCGACCAGAACATCGCGCACCAACGCATCCCACGTTTCACTGGTAGGAGCATGCGCTGCGGCGAGACGCACGTAGTCGATGTGCGAGGTCGATGGCACACCGGCGAGCATGACACTAAGAGCGTATGCTTGGCGAGTCCCGACTGTTGTAATCTGCCCAGTCGAATCTCTAGGGGGAAGAGTCCTTGTACCTCAGCGCCGTTCGGGCCACCGGATACCGCAACCTCAACGGAACGATTGGACTGTGCCACCCGCTGGCCATCATCGTCGGCGAGAACAACGCCGGCAAGAGCAACGTCATCGATGCCCTACGGACTGTGCTCGAGCCTGAGGCCGGACCCCGCGCGCGCTGTTGGCTACGAGAAGAGGACTTCGCTCACGACGGATACGGGACGAGACTCGCCGACGAGCTCGAAATCGAGGTGCACCTCTCGGATCTCAACAAGGCCGAGCAGGCCCGCATGGTCACATGTCTCGCCCCTCAAGCGGGTGGAGGAGTCGCGAAGATCCGGTTGAAGGCAACGTTGCTTCCCACCGGCCGCGTGCAGACCCAGTGGTTCGGCGGAGACTCCCAGCAGGCCGACGTCGAGCGACACGCCCGGGACGCAGCGCGCTTCGTCTATCTCCCTCCCCTGCGGGACGCCGTTAGTGATCTACGGCCGGGACGCGACAACAAGCTCATCTCGCTCGTTTCCGCGCTCGCGCCCGACGACCACGCTGATCGCGACGCGATCGTCAACGCGGCCCAAATCGCCAACGAAGCGCTGGACTTGATCCCCACGATTATCAACGCTCGCACACACGTCGCCAAACGACTCGGATCCATGACTGGCGGCCGCCGCTACGCCCAGCAGAGCAGACTGGCATTCGAGGACCCCCAGTTTCGGCGAGTCGTCGGGGCACTACGAGCGAAGATCGGCGAGCTTGCCGCCCTCGAGATGGACGAGAACGGCCTCGGCTACAACAATCTCCTTTACATGGCGGTGCTGCTCGCCGCGATCGCCGACGCGCCTAGGGATCAGGAGCCAACACTTCGCGTGCTCCTAGTGGAGGAGCCAGAGGCGCACCTTCATCCTCAACTTCAGGATCTCCTGATGCGCTTTCTCGAGAGCGAGGCGGTAGGCCCGACACAAGTCGTCGTGACGACACACTCGCCTAGCTTTGCTTCATCCGCGAGAGTAGAGCGACTGACCGTCCTTGCGCGTCCTTCAGCGAACGCACTCCCTGAGGCCCGCTTGCCGCGCGACTTTGAGCTCAAGCCGAAGCAACTTGCATATCTGCGTAGGTTCCTTGATGTCACTAAGGCATCGCTCCTTTTCGCGCGTGCTGTGATTCTCGTCGAGGGCGTCGCCGAGCAACTGCTCGTGCCGGTCATCGCCGAGCGCATTGGTCGTCCGCTTGCCCCTAATGGCGTCGCAGTCATCAACGTAGGCGGCGTAGCATTTCCGCCTTTCACGGATCTGTTTGCTCCTGACCGACTTCCGTACCGACTCGCGGTGATCTCTGATAGCGACAGCCAGCCATCGGCCGACGAGATGAAGGGCGAGGCGCCAGAGCTATCCCCCCGGGCCGCCGCTCTTCAGGCGCGGGCCGGCGACAACATCGCCGTCTGCCTCGCCCATCGGACACTTGAGTGGGATCTTGCCGCAGCAGGCAACACGCCGACCATGCTTGAGGCACTTGCCCAAGTGAAGCCCGTCACCGGACCAGCCTTGAGCGCCACTATCGGGGATCTAACCACCGAGGAGCAAGCGCAGGCAATCCTCGACAAGATCTCCGACGTTAAGGGGCGGTTCGCTCAAGAGCTGGCGGAACTCTTCACGGACACCACAGTTGAGATTCAGGTTCCAGACTACCTTCGCACAGGGATCGAGTGGGTGACCGAGGAGCCAGCACCCGAGACGCCGTCAACGGAGTGATGGAACTCACCAAGCGTCAGCAGGACATCGTCGATGCGCCGGGCAACTTTCTCCTCTTGGCATGCCCGGGCTCCGGCAAGACGCGCGCTGCCGCCCACCGCGTCGCTCGTCTGATTGGTGAGCCCAGCACAAAGGTCGCCGTGTGCTCCTACACCAACGTTGGCGCCGATCGCCTCGGTGTGATGCTCACACGCGACCTGGGCACGGTCCTGTCGCAGCAACACTTCCTGGGCACGATCCACGGCTTCCTTCTGCGCTACGTCGTCTATCCGTATGCGCATGCCGTCGGCGCCCTGCAGGGACCATTTGTGCGCGAGCGCGGCAACTGGCCTGACCTCGCGGTGCACGGTGAGCAGCGTCAGCGAATGACCCTCGACCAGTTTCGCTTTAGCAGCGATGGGAGGCTGCTCATCCCCGGCGGAAAACCGCGAGGCGTCTCAGGCACCGAGGAGGAGATTATTGCCTCCATCGATGATGAGGTCCGAAAGCGCAAGGCCGGCATCTTTCGCAAGGGGGGTGCGCTCACGGCCGACGACTCGATGTATATCGCCCTGAAAATACTCACGAAATTTCCGCTGCTCGCTGACGCTGTCGCAGCACGGTTCGACGAGCTGTTGCTTGACGAGGCACAGGACACGTCCGAACTGCAACTCGCTTGTCTAGAGCTCATTCAGAAGACCGGCCATCTGACATCCATGGTGCTGATCGGCGACCTCGAGCAATCGATCTACTCGTTTCAAGGCGCCAGTGCCGAGCGCTGCGCCGCATTGGCGGAGACCTGCGGTCTTCGCACGGAGTCGCTGAGCGAGAACCACCGCTCATCTCAGAAGATCTGCAACGTCGCGGTCCACTTCTGCTCGCGTGACAGCCCTGACGTGGCCATCGGCGAACATGCCGACTGTGACATAGACCCCGAGGCCGTCCTGTACCCCGCAGACAATCCGGCTGTGGCGATGTCGATCTTCGGTGCCCGCCTGGAACACCATCAGATCGAACAGGCGAAGGCGATCGTGCTCGCGCGAGCATGGAGGATCGTCAATAAGCTCAATGGCCGTGCCACCCTGTTCAAGGAGCATGATCGGCAGCAGCTCGTGGGCGACCTCGCAGCCCGACTCGCGACCGGCACGCTTAGAGCAGCAGACGTGCGCGCAACGCAGCGACTGATCGCATACTGCGCCTGGGACACTCATCACCTAGATGAACTCGATGACGAGCAACGCGCAAGTGCGCGTTCGGCGGCTTACCGACTTCTCGGTGACCTTCCACCATTGGGGGGAGACCTTCAAAGCTGGCTTCATAAAGCCGCCCAGGTCCTCCATTCAGCGGCGACTTCACTGACTGACAAGGTCCGCCATACGGGCGGACGGATGCTGGCCGCAGGTGGCAGCCTCAAGGAGCACGACGCAGCCGAGGCATTCGCTCCTCCCCAGCTTGCGCTGGCTGCGCAGACGGTCCACTCGTTCAAGGGCGAGGACAGCGACGCTGTGATGATCGTCGTCAGGCCCCATCACGCCAGCGACCCCACATCGCAACTCGCGCTCTGGGAGGCGGCCATCAGCGGCCGCAATATCGAGAGCAAGAAAGAAGAGGAGCGACGAGTGCTTTTTGTCGCACTGACACGCGCCGCCCGCTACTGCCTCGTGGCGCTGCCAAATGACGCGCGGGGGCGAGCTGTCGCCGAGACATGCTCCGACCTCGGCCTTGTGCTCATTGACGCCTCGTAAAGTTGCATCACGCACGGTCATGGGCATCGCCGCCCGGCGAACCGGGCGGCGATGCCACTTGCTGATCACCGAAGAGCGATCGACTCGACCAACCCGACGAGGCCGTCGGGCATGCCGAGCGCTCGTCCTGCAGCGGCGAGCTCGCGGCCGGCGAATGCCAGCAGGGCGAGGCTTGCGATGAACATAAGCGCTGGGTCCATAGTCTTCTCCTTTCCAACTCGGGCGGCGAAGCCTCGCCGCGATTGATTCGACCTAGGGCAGTCAACCGATCCGCGTATCGTCGATCTCCTTGGTTTCGCGCACCCCTGATCCGAAATCGCTGATCACCGACCTCTCACAGGCAGAACTGCTTGCCGCCGCCGACCGTCAGGGAGCGAAGGTCAGCGACGATCAGCTCAAGAGGTGGCGCAAAGCTGGTCTCGTGCCCCGTCCGACCGTCGAACATGTCGCTGGCATCCGAGGTTCACGAGCGCGGTATCCCGAGTGGGCGATCGAGCAACTCGTCATCGTCGAGCGTCTGCATCGCTCGATCCACCGGCTCGACGCTCTGCGCGTCGCGGTCTGGTGGGAAGGCCATTGGGTCGAGCCGGACGCACTGCGCGCTTCGCTGATCGCGCCACTCGATCGACTCTCCACAAAAGCTCGTGAGTTGACCGACGACGCCGAAGACCCTTTTGCGGCGGCTGACACGATCGTGTCTGCGATGACGATCGAGCGTGCGTCCTCTGGGATCACCTCCTTGCTGCGCAAGCGCCTCGGCAGTAACGCAGACCTGATCAACCTGATCTGGACCTTCCTCTCCCTCGGGTTCGGGGCACCCGGACCGTGGGCCGACGACGACCGCACCGACGATTCCGCCCCAGGCTTCATCGAGCTGCTCGAACGAGCGACCGGCACCGACCGCATGCGGCTCCGTCGTACGGACGCCGGCAGCTGGATCCCATCGGACTTCGACATGGCCAAATTCACCGTGGAACTCCAGCACGTCGGCGCATTCGACATCCAAGACATGAGCAGACCGATCCGCGAGGCCAGCAACGTAGCCCTCGAGCAGGCCCGCGTCGACGCGGAGATGTTCTACGACCGCCTGCACGCCATCGGACAAGTGCTCGAAGACCTGCGCGACGAAGAGATCCCGTGGCTGAAAGCGCTCGGCGCCCTCGCGCCCACCGACGCTGCCGACCGCTCAAACCTGATCCGCAACATGCTGATCCTCCGCGCACCCGCCGGAGACGACTCCCTCGGGCAGGTCGAAGCTCTCGTGGAGCGCGAGCACGCGCGCTTCATCGCGATCGGCGAGATCCGCGCAGCTCTGCCCCAGCACCAGTCGATCCTGCGAGCCGATATCGAGCAACGACTCAACGAACTCCCGCCAGCTCAGGCGGCGATGGTAAGCGAGGACATCAGCAGGTTCCTCGACGAGCATCCCGCCACGGCCAGGGCGCTATCCGGCGAGAACCCGCCTCCCGCCACCAACTCGAGGTTCTAGCCACCAGGCCACCGCCCACACAAGCCGTCAACAGTTTCGTCCACCGTGGACGAAACCCCCGCCAAAAAACCGCAAAATGCCGCTATATTCGGTGAGCAACAAGGGGCTGGATAACTTCAGCCCCTTCGGAAAAACCCTGCAAAACACGGCAAAATTCATAATAATCAGCGTGACAGGCCGATCTCTTCACACGCGAGAGGTCGGTGGTTCGAAACCACCCGTGCCCATCACCAGTTTCCCTGTATCTAAGCCAAATTCTCGACCGGTGGCGAAGGGCGTTGGGGGAGGCCAAACTGGGCGGTGGGCTAAACGGTGGGCTCATGTCAGACCCGGAGGCACGTAAATCGCGTCCTTCGGAACTATCGCTCCGCTTTTGTCGTAGCTTGTCGCTAGTGCCGTCATCGTAGGCACGTATGCAAGAGCTGTTCGTGCGCACCAGATATTTGGCTCCAGAACTAGTCTTTGGGGCGTTGCGCCGGGCTGAATGCCTCGCTTGGGGCACGCGGGCTCCGAATGAGCGACCTGTCGTCCCGGCAACGAAACATCGGGTGTTCGAGACGCGGCTCATCGTCGTATGCCGATTAGCCGGTTATGGGTGCTAAATTGGAGGCAGTCTGCTAGGAAGTTTGGCGGTTATTGACCGTATCTTTGAGGAGGACACAAGTGGCCGGTACAAGCGTCGCGCGTCCCACCAGCCCCGATGATTTCCCCTCCCCAAGCGATACAGAAGCCCTCTACGCCCGTATCGTCAGCGAGATCCGCGATAGTGGGTTGAGCACCGCGGACATCGCGCGCCTCGTTGGAGTCGCCGAACGCCAGGTGCGCAACTGGACCTCCGGCGGCAGCACGCCGAGCGGGCGCAACCGCGATCGTCTACTTGAGCTGCACTACGTGACACAGGCCCTGCGCGACCTCTACACACGCGAGGGTGCCGAGATCTGGTTGCACGGCCGCAAACGTAGCCTCGCAGGCCGCCGCCCCGTGGACATGCTCGCCAGCGGCTCCTACGAGGAGGTGCTCGACGCCATCGAGCGCAAAAGCGCGGGGGCCATGTGAGGCAGCGCGACCTGCTCGCTGCGGTCGCGCGCATCGATCTGATCCGAGTACAGGGCACATTCGAGCGACACACGTCTCTACGCTGGGAGGAGCTAAAGCCCAGCGCCGCCGGCGGACGGTGGGGTGCGCGACGCGCCTACGAGGTTCTCTACCTCGGACGTCCGCGCAGCAGCGTCGTGATCGAGGCTTACCGCCACCTCGTCGATGACGAACTCGACGACACCAGCGCTCTAGCAGCGAGTGTCTTGGAGCGGCGCATAGTTACCTGCAAGATCGATGTCCCCAAAGTCCTCGACCTTCGCGCGAGCGCCACCCGAGCGGCGCTCTCCCTAACCGATGCGCAGCTCTTCTCGGAAGTGGGCGACTACACAGCCTGCCAAGCCATCGGGGCCACCGCGCATCAGCTCGGACTCGCGGGACTCATCGCGCCGGCGGCGAGCAAACGCGGAGAGACGCTCGCACTGTTCCCCGCAAACCTCCCCATCGAGCGCTGGCCCAGAGTCACCAAGCGCGACATCTGGCGAGGTCTGCCACCCGACCCGCGGCATCTGCAACCCGTCGACGAGGCCTGACGAGGCGCCCGAGTGGGGATCGAGTGGCGTGTTCTCCTGCGGTAATCTCAGCGTCTTGGGCCTTGCCGGATTGCGCCTGCTTGGCTAGCTCGGAAATCGAGCGGATAGATACGCAGAATCTAGCTGACAAACGCGCAACGCCCACACAGCCAACAGTCGGGCGAGCCGCCGGACTTAGCCCACCGGAGCCGTCCGGTGGGCTAAATCCACCGGGAAAATCCGGTATCTGTGGGGATCGAGGCGGAAAGGACACGAAACCGCATCTGGCTGTTAGAGCCGTTTCCTGCGCTTCTTCGAGCCTTTCTCGGGCCGCTTCACACGCGAGAGGTCGGTGGTTCGAAACCACCCGTGCCCATCGGCGGTTTCGGCGGCCGGATCGGTCCTCTCAGCGCGTGGACAACGCTTCGGGGATGAACAGGGCGTCGATTGCCGCGTGTGCTTCGGCGAGGCTTTCGTCCTCAGCTGCGCCGAGGTTCAGCGGGATCATCGCCGGGCTTTCGCGGGCGAGTGTGAGCTCGGCATGGATGAAGCGCACGTCGGTGAGGCCGAGTTGCTGGAAGGCGTGGATCAGCCACGGCTCGCGGTGGTCCCAGCCCTCGCGTGGCGAGCCGGGTCCATAGCCCCCGCCGCGTGCGGCGGTGACCGTGAGCGTGCGGCCGCCCAGCAGCCCTCCCTGCTCACCGACGGTCAACGCGGGTACGACGAGGCGGTCGAACCACGCCTTCACCGTGCTCGGCACCCCGAAGTTGTAGAGCGGCATCCCGATCACGATGTCGTCGGCCTCGAGCAGCTCGCCGACGAGCCGCTCCGCTACCGCGCGCGCCTCGTGCTGGTAGGGCGTGCGGGCTTCGGCTGGCGTGAAGTTCGCGCTGAACGCTTCGTGGTCGAGGTGCGGGATTGGGTCGGCAGCGAGGTCGCGATACACCACGGTGCCCTCCGCGTTCGCGGATCGCCAGGCCTCGGCGAAGTGGCGAGAGAGGGCGCGGCTGCGGGACTGCTCGGTGCGCATCGAGGAGTCGATGTGCAGTAGGTTGGCCATCGGAAAACCTTTCGCTCGCAAAGAGTGATTGGTATAGCATCAAGCGTTATAGCAGCACGAATGATTTTCCGGATACCATGAGCTGATGGCTGTTACCGCTGACCGAAACGTCGTCACTCACCAGTCGCTCGCGCTCGTCAACCATCTCGCGCGAGTCTCGCGTCGCGGCTCCGAGGAGGCGCTCGCACCATTGGGGCTCCGTCCCCTCCATCTCGTTGCCCTGACGCTGCTGCGCGATCACGGCAGCGCCACCCAGCAGGCGCTCGCCGAGGCGCTACGCATCGACGCGAGCAACCTCGTCGGGCTGCTCAACGACCTTGAGCGAGACAAGTTCCTCGTGCGTCAGCGCGACCCCGAGGATCGCCGGCGCCACATCGTCGAGCTCTCCCCCGCAGGGAGAGCGACACTCGAGCGCGCCGAACGCGCGCTGGCCGCCGTGCAGGACGACGTGCTGGGGGCGCTCGACGACGACGAGCGTGCCACGCTGCACGCCCTGCTGCTGCGCGCCGCAGGCGGACAACTACCCAGCAGCGGATGCACCGAGGCCGCCGGCAACACCTGCTGAGGCGCCGGCCTTGCGAGCGGCGAGAGAATTGGAGCTTCGGATGCCGCCTCGAACAAAACGCAGCCACGAAGACGTCAGGCACACGACCTTGCACGGTCACGACGTGGCCTACCGTCAAGCGGGCAGCGGCCCCGTCGTCGTGCTCGTCCACGGGATCACGTCCAGCTCGGCGACCTGGAAACGGGTGATGCCCTACCTCGCCGACCGCTTTACCGTGATCGCCCCCGACCTGGCCGGTCACGGCGAGTCGGCCAAGCCCAGAGGCGATTACTCACTCGGCGCCCACGCGAGCGGCCTGCGCGATCTGCTGCTCGCCCTCGGACACGAGCGGGCAACCTTTGTGGGCCACTCACTCGGCGGAGGGATCGCGATGCAGTTCTCCTACCAGTTCCCCGAGCGTTGCGAGCGACTCGTCCTTGTTGACAGCGGCGGCCTTGGCCGCGACGTCAATTGGCTGCTTCGCGCCGCAACGCTGCCCGGCTCCGAACTCGTACTGCCCTTCCTCGCGGCAACCCGCCTGCTCGACGCCGGCGCACGCGCCGGCGGCTTGCTCAACCGGCTGGGTCTGGGCCTCGGGACGGATCTGCAGGAGATCGCGCGCGGGCACTCGACGCTGTCCGACAGCGCCGCCCGTGCCGCCTTCGTCCACACGCTCCGCTCGGTCGTCGAGCCCGGCGGCCAGCGCGTCGACGCCTCAAACCGGCTCTATCTGGCCGAACATCTCCCGTTCCTGCTGATCTGGGGCGAGCGCGACTCGATCATCCCCGTCTCCCACGGACACGCGACCCACGAGCGGATGCCCAACAGCCGCCTGGAGGTGTTCCCGCATTCAGGCCACTTCCCCCAGCTTGACGAGCCCGAGCGCTTCCTCGACGTGCTCAACGGGTTCATCGACTCGACCTAGCCGGTGGAAGTCAAGGTGAGTCAGCTATATCAATGCCCTTGTCTGAGTCTCTGAACAGTTCGCCGCCGTGCCAACAACGCTCAGCTCGCCACGGTCACGGTCGCGCGATAGGGGTGCAAGCCACGACGTCGCGCCAGCTTGACGCGCTTCCAGGCTGGAGCGATAGGAGCTGTGAGCGTGGCCGTGCCTGGGCGCAGCGCGCGCAAGGCGTAGACCACAAGGGGGAGCGTGGAGACCGCCCTGCTCGGGCAGAGCGACATGCGCCGCAGCACGCTGGGGTCCGACGAGCGAGCGGCAGCCCAGGGGAAGGCCTGCGGGGGCGGCTTCGTGCCCGTGGGCCAGGAAAGGTACTTCTCGGCCTCGACCAACTCCACGTAGACGACGGCGCCCACCTTGACTGTCAGCGTGGCGCCGTTTTCGGGCGCGATGCTCGGCGAGAGTGTCACCGGGGACCTCACGCAACCCTTGGGCGTTTCCCCCGAGGGCGTGCCCGTGTGCCCCAGGGCGACCGTGTCGGTGCTCGAAACAGCGATCGTCTTACGCGCTGGAGCAGCGCTTGAGCCGTAGGTGGCGAGCACAGCGGCACTGAGCCCAGCGGCAAGGAGCGCACTCGGGTATCGCATCGTCCACTTATACATCGATCGCACCGTCGCGTCACAGATCCGTGCGCGTCTCTCAACGGGTCGCTTCCACCGCCACGCCCCGGACGAGGAGGAGCTCTCCGTCCTCTGCCAAAGCCGATCCCTGGTTTCCCAAACCGATAAAGGGCAACCCGATGTCACCCCACCCTGCGACACCAAGTTCACACGCGAGAGGTCGGTGGTTCGAAACCACCCGTGCCCATCTGATCGGGTGCCGCCGGGCTGGGCGCCACCAGCAGCTCCGGCCCCTCCGCCTCCGGATCGGCGCGGTTGACCGCCGGACTGACCGGCCGTGCCGTCAGCCGCCCCGCCGGCAGCGCACCGCACAGCGCCAGCGCGTCGTGCGCATCCAAACGCTCATCCAACCAAGCGCTCCGCGACTGCTCGTCGGCGAGGATCACCGGCATCCGGTCGTGGATCGCCGCCGCCACCGGGTTGGGCGAGGCGTCGCACGTGAGCAGCGTCACGCTGTGCACCCACTCCCCGCCCACCTTCGCCGGCGTCCACAGCGCCGCGAACGCGAAGATCGCGCCGCCGTCCAGCTGGAAGTGGAACGGTTGGCGCGGCTGGCCGCGGCGCTGATGCTCGGGCGCCAGCCACTCGAAGTAGCCGTCGGCCACCTGCAGTGCCCGCCGCGACGCCCGCCCGATCAGCGTGCGGAACGGAGCGCGCTGTGCGACGGTCTCCATACGGGCGTTGATGAACCGCGAGCCGATTTTCAGGTCGCCGGCCCATGGCGGCACCAGTCCCCAGCGCAACAGTCGCGCTTCGGGCTGCCCGTGGGGGGCGACGATCGCCAGCACCTGTTCGGTAGGTGCGATGTTGTAGCGACGGGTGCCCTCCGCCGTGAGGATCGGGACGCGCAGGCGGTCGCTGAGCTCGGCGATGCCCGAGGTGTTGGTGTAGCGCCCGCACACCCGCTTGAGGGTATCCAGCCGCCTTTGAACGGGCTGCTATCAGTGGTTGCTCCGCACCAGCCACCGGCGGAGTGGACCTCGAACCCGATCGCAAGGAGAGCGGGCGATGCTCGATCAGGCACCGACATCCACAACCGATACCCCCAACCGGCGCACAACCGCCCCCCCTGGGCCGCCCACCGCCGCATCCGCGCAGCACGGCGACCGCGCGCGCTGGCTGGCGCTGTATGTACTGTGCGCGGGCGTACTGATGATCGTGCTGGACGCCACGATCGTCAACGTGGCGCTGCCGTCGATCCAGCGCGAACTGGGCTTCACGCAGGCGGCGCTGGCGTGGGTGATCAACGCCTACTTGATCTCCTTCGGCGGCCTGCTGCTGCTGGCGGGGCGCCTCGGTGACCTGATCTCCCGCCGCGGCGTGTTCCTCGCCGGCTTGGCGATCTTCACGGCCGCCTCGCTGGCGTGCGGCCTCGCGCAAGACCAGACGATGCTGGTGGCGGCGCGCTTCGTACAGGGAGCCGGCGGCGCGATGACCTCGGCGGTGGGGCTGGGAATGATCGTGACGATGTTCCCGCTGCCCCACGAACAGGCCAAGGCGATCGGCGTGTACGCGTTCGTGGCCTCCGCCGGTGGCTCGATCGGGCTGCTGGCGGGCGGGGTGATCACGCAGGTGCTGGATTGGCATTGGATCTTCTTCGTCAACGTGCCGATCGGCATCGCCACGGCGGCGATCGCGCGCCGCCTGCTGCCGGCCGACCGCGGCATCGGGTTGCGCGCCGGCGCCGACATCCCGGGCGCGACGCTGATCACCGCCGCGTTGATGCTCGGTGTGTACACAATCGTCAAGCCTGCCGCCGAACACGGCTGGGGCGCCTCGCAGACGCTGACGCTGGGGGCGGTGTCGCTGGCGCTGCTGGCGGCGTTCGTCGCCCGCGAGGCGACCGCGCGCACGCCGCTGATCCCGCTGCGGATATTCCGCTCGCGCAACGTCAGCGGCGCCAACCTGGTCCAGGCGCTGATGGTGGCGGGGATGTTTTCGGTGTTTTTCCTCGGCGCGCTGTACATGCAGAAGGTGCTGCACTACGACGCGCTGCAGATCGGCCTGGCGTTTCTGCCCACCACGGTGGTGATGGGCACGATGTCGCTGCGCCTGTCGGAACCGCTGATCATGCGCTTCGGCGCCCGCCGCACATTGATCCCGGGCCTGGTGCTGGTCGTGGCGGGCCTCGCGCTGTTTACCCGCGCGCCGGTGCACGGCAGTTACGTGAGCGACGTGCTGCCGACGATGATCTTGCTGGGCGTCGGCATCGGCGGCTCGTTCCCGGCGCTGATGAAGCTGGCGATGTCGGGTGCCACGCCCGCCGACGCGGGGCTGGCGTCGGGCCTCGTCAACACCACCGTCCAGGTGGGCGGCGCGCTGGGGCTGGCGGTGGTGGCGACGCTGGCGGCCACGCGCACCAACCACCTGCTGGCGCAGGGCCACTCCCAGGCCAGCGCGCTGGTGGGCGGCTACCAGGTGGCGTTCACGGTGGGCGCCGGCCTGACACTCGCCGCGCTGGCGGTGGCGCTCACGGTGCTGGTGGCTGAGCCGAAGCAGGCACTCGGCCACCAGGCCGCCGCCACCCACGAGCACGCCGAGGGCGAGCCGGCCTACTCGGAGGGGTAGGGAGGGGAGGATTTGGAGGGGGGCTGCCTGCCGGTCACCCTCCACGACCGCGCGCGGCGGCGGTGCGCCGAAAGATCTCGGTGACGCCGAAGCGCGGCGCGATGCGCTCCGCCAGTCCCGGTGTCAGCTGCGAGAGCGCCAGCGCCGGGCGCAGCGGGGCGCCGCTCTCGATCACCTCCGGGAGATTTTGACGCACCGCGCGCACGGTGGCGTCGCACACCTTCTCGATCGTCGTCTCCCCCATCAGCCGATTGGACTTCATCCCTTCCTCGACCATCCGCTGGTACATACCGTCGCCGGCGATGAAACCGGGGCACACCACCGAGAAGCCGACCGGCCCGTGGCCGTATTGGGCGCGCAGCGACTGCGTGAGCCCGATCAGCCCCGCCTTGGTGGCGGCGTAGGGCGCCTGATAGGCGGGGCCCAGCTTGCCGGCGACCGAGGCGATGAACGCCACGTGGCCGCGCCGGCGGGCGAGCATGCCCGGCAGCAGCCGGTGGGTGAGCAGCAGCGGTGCGGTCAAATTGAGGTCGATCATCCCCGTGAGCTCCTCACGGTCGTACGAGCAGAAGTCGCTGGTCAGCTCCACGCCCGCGTTGTTGACCAGCAGATCGACCGGCCCCAGCGCCTGCTCGGCGCGCTCTGCCAGCGGGTCGATCTGGGAGAGGTCGGCGAGGTCAACGGGCAGCGCCGCGGCGCGCACGCCGAGCGTCTGCAGCTCCTCGGCCAGCGCCGCCAGCTCCGGCTCGCGGCGGGCGACCAGTCCCACGTCCATCCCCTCGCGCGCCAACCGCCGCGCGAGGTGGGCGCCCAGCCCCCCGGAGGCGCCTGTCACCAGCGCGGTGCGGCCTCGCAGTTGCTCCATCGGATGCAGGCTACAGATCTTTTCACAAGCTCGACCGCAACTACCCAACGGTCGGGGTGTCGTAGCGGCCAGACCGTCGCCCGCACCGCGGCGTTCGACCATGCCAACGCACCCAGGAGGCTCATAGTGCTACCGCATCCTCTGTGGCGCGCCGCGACGCTGATTGGCGCGCTCTCGTTGCTCGCGCTCGCGGGCCCCGCGTCGGCGGGTGCGATCGTGATGGAATCGCAGATCACGGCGCCCGGCAGCCCGACGTACGCATTCTACGACGGAACCGAACCCTCGCCGCCCGCCGCCTTCAAGGTCGAAGGCACGACCAACATCGGCGGGAACGTCGCCGTGCGCTGCTACTACGGCTCAGGTGAAAGCGAATACACGACACTCGTCGAAGAAGTCACGCCCGGCAACGGCGAATTCTCGGCAGAGGTCTCGGCATCGGCCGTGTCCTCCGGTCCGTGCGTGCTACGCGCTGTGCCGGTCGGCAACAAAGAACCCCACCCGCCGGGCACCACCGCTGAAGAAGCGTTGCAACCGTACAAGGGTCCGCGCATCGTGGGATCGAGCTTCAAACTCGGGGAAGAAGGCAGCGACTATCAGCTGCAGGCCAGCACGTTGTCGTCCTACCTCGCCATCAACTCCGTCGGCGGTTGCGGTTTGGAATACTCGGCCATGTTCGCGCCGGAAACCCTCGCCACCGGCGCTCTGTTTGACTGCAACGCTGCGCTGTACAGCGAAAACAGCACTCCTCTCGGCAACGGCAACAAGCCGAGCCGCTCGGAGCTGCAGGTCGACGGCGCCAACGCCTACAGCCCCGCCGCGGCTCACGCGGTAGAGGAGGCGATCGGTTTCGAAAAGACCGGGAAATTTGAACCGGTGAAGCTGCCGGGCGCTCCCCAGGTGGCTGCTACCAAGACGTTTGGATCTGCCAGCCGCCTCGCGACGATCAAAGAGATCGACCCGATCGTCAAGTGCGCGCCCTCCACCGCGTTTCCCCCGACGGCGAGCAGCTGCAAGGAATTCGTCGAAACGGGCGTCGAGCTGGAACGCGAATGGCAGACAAGCGACGGCGATCAGATGGCGGAGATGACCGACAATTGGCGCTCGACCAACGGCGCATCGCACGCGCTCAACGCGCTTTACGATCAGGAGACGGTCAACGAAGGCAGCGGTGGGGGCGCTTACGAGTTCCCCGACACGAATGTCTTCTCTGCCACCACGGCGGGCGAGACGCAGACGCTGCCCGCGGGCCTCGGCAGGATCTACTACAAGTCGGACTCCGAAACGCCCGTCGGCGGCGACGGTCTGCACCCGCAGGGCGCGATCGTCTACGACACGCCCCCCAATGGGCCGATCTCCGTATATCGAGGAACCGCCGAGAAAGAAGGCTTCAACGGCTTCGTGATGCCCTACCAGGCCACGATCCCCGCGGGCGGCGCCTACACGCTGCACATGGCGTTCGTCCAGGCCTACAAGCTCTCCGAAGTGGAAGCCCTTTCCTCGGAAGTGCTGGCGGGCTATCCGCCGAGCGAACCTCCGGCGCTGAGCATCGCCTCGCCGGCCAACGGCGCCACCGTCTCCACATCCAGCGTCACGGTCTCGGGTACCGTCACCGACAAACGCGCGATCACCTCGTTTACGGTCGACGGCAACGCGGTGAGCGTGGGGCCGAAAGGCGAATGGTCGACGAGCGTGGCGCTCAACAAGGGAGCCAACACGATCAAGGCGCTCGCGACCGACCAGGCGGGCTTCTCCGCGGAAAAGACGGTTACCGTCACGTACGCGCCGCCCGCACCGAAGGCGCACGCCCGCCAGGTGGGCGGCGCCAAAGGCAACAACAGCGCGGTGACGTTCACGGTCGCCTGCAAAGGGGAAGCGGGCGCCAGCTGTGAAGTCGAATCGACGCTCACCACGATCAAGAAGCTGCGCCACGGACGGCTGGTGGCGGTATCAGGGCGGCGCCACCCCAAGAACCGCACCGAAAAGGTGACGGTGGGCTCATCGAAGCTGACAATCCCCGCCGGCCAGAAGGTGACGATCTCGATCTCGCTCAACGCCACCGGCAAAAGCCTGCTGGCGCGCTTCCGCGCGCTGCCGGTGCACCTGAGTGTCGTGCAGATCTCAGGCGGCCACCGCTCGGCGATCATCGCCGAGAACCTCACGGTGACGCCGCACCGCAGGCACAAACAACATCATCATCATCACCACCACCACTGAGGAATAAGCGGGTGTGGCGGCTCGTCCCGGGCCGCCACACTCCGCGCCTCACACACCCGGTGTTTCTAAAAGATCTGCTGGTAGATCAAGAAGACGTTCAGCGCCGTGATCAGCCCGGCCAGCGAGAACGCGGCGACGGTGGTGAGGCGGCGGTTGACGTGCACGCCCATCACCGCGCGGTTGGAGGTGAGCAGCACCAGCGGGATCACCGCAAAGGGAATGCCGAACGACAGCACCACCTGACTGAACACCAGCACCTGGGTGGGGTCGAGGCCAATGGCGAGCACCGCGAGCGCCGGCGCCATCGTCACCAGACGACGCGCCAGCAGGGGGATGTTGAAACCGACGAAGCCCTTCATCACCACCTGGCCGGCATAGGTGCCCACCGAGGAGGAGGAGGCGCCGGAGGCGAACAGCGCCACCGAGAAGGCCAGCGCGGCGCCGCCGCCGACCATGCGGGCGAACTCGCCGTGGGCCTGCACGATCGTGCTGACGTCAGCGTGCCCGGTCTGGTGCAGCAGCTTGGCGGCGACAGCCAGCATCGCCATGTTGACGAGGCCCGCCAACCCCAGCGCGACGATCACGTCGAAGCGCTCGAAGCGCAGCACGCGCCCGCGCTCGCGGTCGTTGCGCACGGGGGTGCGCCCGTTGGTGAGCGCGGAGTGCAGGTAGATCACGTGCGGCATCACCGTGGCGCCGATGATCCCCACCGCGAGGTAGAGGCTGTCGCTGCCGCGCAGATGCGGGACGAGACCGCCCAGCGACGCGTGCGCGGAGGGGCCGATGCGCAGCGTCTCGTACAGAAAGCCGAGGAAGATCACGCCCAGCAGCGCGGTGATGGCCAGCTCGAAGCGGCGGAAGCCGCGGCGCTGCAGGTCGAGGATCACGAATGCGATCGCGCCGGTTATCAGACCGGCGGTGAGCAGCGGCACGCCGAACAGCAGGTTGAGCCCCAGCGCGGCGCCGACGAACTCGGCGAGATCGGTGGCCATCGCCATCGCCTCCGCCTGCACCCACATCCCCCGGGCGGCCGTCCGTGGATAGCGCATGCGAAACAGCTCGGGGAGGTTGTGGTCGGTGACGATCCCCAGCTTCGCCGACAGGTACTGGATCAGCATCGCCATCACGTTGGCCGCCAGCACCACCCACAGCAGCAGGTAGCCAAACTGCGCGCCGCCCTGGATGTTGGTGGCGAAGTTGCCGGGGTCCACATACGCCACGGCGGCGACGAACGCCGGTCCGAGCATCGCCAGCGTGGCGCGCACGCGCCCGCGCGCCAGCAGCTTCTCGAGCGCGCTCGGTCCCAGTTCGAGCGCCGCGGGGGTGGCCTGGGCGGCCGGCTGGGCGCTCACGACCGGACCCTCCGTCGGTCGGCGGCGCCGGTGGGGGCGGTCGACGGGGGTGTCATCACGCCGTGGCCTCCTCGCCGTCGCCGTCCAGCTCCACCCGCATCGCGCGCGCCAGCTGGCCGCCGATCGGATGCTCGGGCCCGCCGCCGAAGCTCACGAACAGGGGACCGCCGAACGGCTGGCGGTCGCGCACCTGGAAGCGCTCGCCGGGGGAGATGCCGCGCTCGGAGAGGTAGCGGAGCATCTCCGGGTCGCTGTCGGACACGCGCACGAACACGCCCTCCGCCCCCCGCTCGAGGCTGTCGAGGCTGTGCGTGGGCGACTCGTGCAGCTGCAGGTCGGCACTGGGGATCGGATCGCCGTGGGGGTCGAAGCTGGGGTCGCCGAGCTTGGCCGCGATCAGCTGCTCCAGTTCCTCCGAGAGCACGTGCTCCAGCACCTCCGCCTCGTCGTGCACGCGGTCCCACGGCATCTGCAGCGTCTCGGCGAGGAACAGCTCCAGGAGGCGGTGGTGGCGGATCACCTCCAGCGCCACGCGGCGGCCCCTGTCGGTGAGCCGCACGCCGCGGTAGGGCACGTGCGTGACCAAAGCCAGCTCCTCCAGCTTGCGCAGCATCGCGGACACCGAGCCGGGGGTGATATCCAGACGCTCGGCGAGCGCGTTGGTGGACACCGCCTCGTCGCCCCTCGACTCCAGCGTGAAGATCGCCTTGCAGTAGTCCTCCACGGCAGAGGATCGTGCCAGCTCGCGTGTCGCCATGAACTTATTTTATGGCATGCCAAGTTTTTCGTCAAGGCATACCGAGAGACATCGTGAGGGGCGCCATCGGCCGCTTTTCGGAAAGATGCTCTCGGTGAACCGCGATTACGAGCTGCAAACCCACCGGGTGGAGGAGCGCCACTGGTGGTATCGCGGACGCCGCAGGGTGCTGGCGCACACAATCGACCGCCTGGGGCTGCCCCCCCGCGCGCGCATCCTCGACGCCGGCTGCGGCAGCGGACGCAACATGGTGGATCTCGCCCGCCGCGGCACGGTGACGGGCGTGGAGCTGTCGCCCACCAGTGCCGAGGTGGCACGCGGTCGCGGCGTGGGCGAGGTGGTGGAGGGCTCGGTGCTGAACATGCCGTTCGCCGACGACACGTTCGACCTCGCGGTATGCCTCGACGTGATCGAGCACCTGCCCGACGACCGCGCCGCGCTACGCGAGCTGCGCCGCGTACTGGCACCCGGCGCGCCGCTGCTGGTGACCGTGCCCGCCTACCAATGGCTGTGGAGCGGCCACGACGAGATCAACCACCACTGCCGCCGCTACTCACGCGCCACCCTGCAACAAGCCGCACAAGACGCCGGATGGGAATGCGTGTACGCCACCCACTTCAACGCGCTGCTCCTGCCCGTAGCGATCACACTGCGCGCACTCGACCGCCTGCACAAAGGCACCACCGAATCCAGCCTCGACCTCTGGGTCCCCCCCACACCACTCAACTGGCTGCTGCAACAGCCCCTCAACTGCGAGTCGGCGGCCGTCGGCCACGGCGGACACATCCCCATCGGGCTGTCGCTGCTGGCGGTGCTGCGCTAAACCGACTCCGCCGCCGGCTGCATGCGGAAGGTCCAGGCGCGGTTGGCGATGAACGTGAACACCACCACGATCGCCGTTGCACACGCCTGGCCCAGCAGCTTGTCGAGGTTGGCGTCGTGCACGAACACATACACCAGCCCGAGGTTGGCGGCCAGGCCGCAGCCCTGCACCACGCCCCAGCGCACCGGCGTCAGCGCGTCGCCGACGTGGCCGCGGAAGGTCCAGGCGCGGTTCCAAAGAAAACCGTTCACGATGCCCACCGCATACCCGATCGCCGAGGCCAGCAGATACTCCATGCCGAAGCCCTTCAGCAGCACCGCGTACACGGCGAGGCTGAGCAGCGTGTTGGAGGCCCCGACGATCCCGAACTTGACGAACTGCGCGAGCAGGGTGGTGTTGAGCTTGGTTTTAGGGGCGTCCACTACGGTGCTCGGCGTCCGTGCACCCATCCCCCCCGCCGATCCGGCGGCCACCCCGGCCGGCGCGCCGGCGACGGTGGTGAGCCCCCGATCGGGCACACCACCGTTTATGCTCTCGATTGCTGTCTCCTCAACGCTTCCCACGGCCGCAACTTAAGCAGCTTTTGCCGCCCGCCATGTCCGACTCCCCCCGCCACCCCACGCTCCTCAGCGTCGTCGCCCCCGTGTACAACGAGGAGGAGTTGGTGGAGCGCTTCGTGCGCCGCGCGTGCGCCGCGGTCGCCGACTACACGTTCGAGCTGCTGCTGGTCAACGACGGCTCCTCCGACGCCACCCCGGAGCTGCTCGACCGGATGGCCGCCGAGGACCCGCGCGTGCGGGTGATTCACCTCTCGCGCAACTTCGGTCACCAGGCGGCGCTCACCGCCGGGCTGGAGCACGCGGTGGGGGATGTGGTGGCGATGATCGACGCCGACCTGCAAGACCCCCCGGAGCTGATTCCGACGATGATCGCCCGCTGGGAAGCGGGCGCCGACGTGGTGTATGCGGTGCGCAAGCAGCGCGAGGGCGAGACCGCCTTCAAGCTGGCCACCGCCTCCTGGTTTTACAAGCTGTTCGACAAGCTGGCGCAGGTCGATTTGGAGCCCAACTCCGGCGACTTCCGCCTGCTCGACCGCCGCGCGCTGGACGCACTGCTGACGATGACCGAGCGCTCGCGCTTTCTGCGCGGGATGACCGTGTGGGTGGGCTTCACGCAAACCGCCGTGCCGTACGAGCGCGACGCCCGCCACGCAGGCGAGACCAAGTACACGCTGCGCAAGATGCTGCGCTTCTCGCTGGACGCGATCGCCTCCTTCTCGCACGTGCCGCTGCAACTGGCCACCTACGTGGGGCTGCTGTCGGCCGGCCTCGCGTTCGTGGCGATCCCGGTGGTCATCGGCCTGCACTTCGCCGGCTCCTACCTGCCGGGCTTCGGCTCGCTGACGATCGCGATCCTGCTGCTGGGCGGCATCCAGCTGATCGCACTGGGAGTGATCGGCGAGTACGTGGGACGCATCTACGACGAGGTGAAGCACCGACCGCTGTATATCGTCCGCGACGAGCGCAACCGGCCCACGGGGGCCAACGGCACGCTCACCCCGATCGCTCGCGCCGGCCTGCCCGCACGGGCGGGCGAGCCGATCGCGGGGCCGGCCGGCGAGCGGATCGACGAATAGGCCGACGGGCGCACGGATCGGGCAATCGCGAGCATGGAGCACCGCCAGGAGCGCATCCGCCTGGAGACCCCCCGGCACCGCATCGAAGGCACGCTAACGCTCGCCCGCGACGGTTACCGCAGCCGCGTGTCAGACGTGCTGAACGCCTCCGAGCGCGACTTCCTCACGCTCACCGACGTCAGCGTCGAACCGCTCGACGGCGGACCCGCCGAAGACCACCCGTTTCTGGCGGTCGCCCGCCGGCACATCGTGTTCGCCGTCGGCCCCGTCGAGGAGCCCGAGGCGTAGTGGCACGCAAGGGAGCGGTGCACAGCGATCTTCTGGCGCGGATATGCGGCGAACTCCAACAGCGCATGGAGGAGCTGCGCCCGCTGTGCGAGGAGTACGAGCGGCTCACCGAGGCCGTCGCCACGCTGGAGTCGGTTGAGCAGGAGGCCGCTCACGCCGGGACGCCCGCCGCCACCTCCCCGCCCGAGACGCCCGCCGCCGCCACCCCGCCCGAGACTGCCGCCCCCACACCCCCGCCCAAGGCTGCTGCCGCACGGCGCCGCGGCCGTCCCCCGCGTGACTCGGCCGTCAAGGCGATCACCAGCGCCTCCGCCCCCACCGCCCCGGCAGCGGGCGCGAGCCCCAGCACCTCCGCTCCCACCGCCACGGCAGCGGGCGCGAGCCCCAGCACCTCCGCTCCCACCGAGATCCCCACCGACGACGAGCCGGCGCTCGACGAGCCAGAGCCGAAACGCGCGCGAATCTCATCGAGCGAGGTGGGGCAGGCGATCATGGCCGCCCTCGAACACGGCTCGCACACGGTGAGCGAGCTGGTGATGGTGACCGCCATGAGCCCCACCGAGATTCGCGGCGGGCTCAGCCGCTTGCGGCGCCAGCGCAAGGTCACCAAGGTGAAACGTCCGGGCGACGGCAAGAGCGCGTACGCGCTGCCGCTGCCCCCCGTCCACGCCTGAGCGACCTCGCGCCGCGGCAATCGGCGCGCGGCCCATGCCGCCTGCGGCGGCCAACGCGCGGCCGTATATTGGGCTCACGATGGCCGTCCGTTCGCCAATGCAAACGACGCTGCTGCCCGGGGGGCGCGCGCTGCTGGCGGCGCACGCGCGCGAGCTGCCGCAGCGCGACGACCTGTGCGGGGCGTTCTGCGCTGCGCTGGCGCTGCGGGCCGCCGGGATCGAGCGGATGGGAAGTGAGCCGCTGGGAGAGCCGCTCGACCAGGATGCGGTGGCGCTGGCCGCCGGCAGCGTGGTGGCGGCGGCGCCCGACGCCGGCCACCTCCCGCACGGCGAACCGGGCCGGCGCGACTACCGGCTGGCGCTGCCGACGGTGGACGACGCGGAGGTGTCGGGCACGACCGCGGCCGGAGTGGCGCACGCGATCGAGACGCTGTCTGGCAGCGCGCTCGTCGCGATCCCGTTCAGCGGGCCGTGGAGCGCGACGACGCTCGGCGGGCTGTTCGACGCGGCCGCATCGCTGGAGCACCCGGCGACGTTGATCGCCAACCTCGCCACGCGCCATTTGTGGGGCGGGCGGGCGCGTTTGGATCAGCTGCTGGACCACCTGTACGACGGCGAGCTGAGCGGCCCGCCACCCGACTGGGAGGTGGGGCACTTCGTGTGCGTGTTCGGGTGCGTGCGCGGTCCGCGGGGCACGCTGTACGGGGTCGCCGACACCTACGCCGCGCTGGGGCACAACGGCGTACACGCACAGCCGGCCGAGCGGCTGGCGGCAGCGATCGAACGACGCGACATGCCGGCAGGCGGCCTGCTAGCGGTGGTGGCCGCCGCGGATGCCGAGCAGGTGCGCGCCGCGGCCGCCGCGGCGGGGTTGCGCGAGGGATTGTGGGACAACGGGACGGTGACGGTGGGAGCGATGGCGTGAGCTCCACCGAGCTGGTGGCGCTGGTGTGCTGCGACCTCGGCGGCGTGGTGCGCGGGCGCTCGCTGCTCGCCGGCGAGCTGGAGGAGACGCTGCGCACGGGCGTGGGGTGGGTGCCCGCCAACTTCTCGCTCACCCCCCACGGCCCGCTGGCCGAGCGCACGCCGTTCGACTCCACCGGCGACCTGCGGCTGCTGCCCGACCCGGCCACGCACGTGCGGGTGGAGGCGCAGGACAGCGGCAGCGCGCTGCCCGACACCGGCGCCAACGCGCTGGAGCTGGTGCTGTGCGACACCGTGGAGACCGACGGCACGCCGTGGGAGTGCTGCCCGCGGCGCTTCCTGCGCGACGCTCTGGCGGAGCTGGAGCGCGAGCTGGACGCGCAACTGGTGGCCAGCTTCGAGCACGAGTTCCAGCTCGTCGGCGCCGATCCGGGGGCGACTTCATTCTCACGGGAGCCAGCGCCGCCGTTCTCGCTGGAGGCGCAGCGGCGCGCCGAACCGTTCGCAGCGGAGGCGTTCGGCGCGCTGATCGAGGCCGGCGTGCAGCCGGAGCGGATCTTCGCCGAGTTCGCCCCCCACCAGTTCGAGATACCAGTCGAGCCAGCCATCGGCCAAGCGGCCGCCGACCGCAGCGTGGCGCTCAAAGAGGTGGTGCGCGAGGTCGCCCGCCGGCGGGGACTGCGCGCCAGCTTCGCGCCGCTGCTTGACCCGCACACCGCCGGCAACGGCGCCCACATCCACTTCCGGCTGGTGGACGGCGACGGCGGGCCGCTGCTGTACGACGCCGCGCGCCCAGCGTGTTTGAGCGAGCTCGGCGGGCAGTTTGCCGCCGGGATCCTGCGCCACGTGGGGGCGCTCACCGCGCTGTGCGCCCCCAGCCCGGTGTCGGCGGCGCGGCTGACTCCCCATCGTTGGAGCGCGGGGGCGGCGTGCGTGGGCGAGCGCAACCGCGAAACGCTGCTGCGCATTCCACCGCTGGTGACGCTCGCCGCGGTAGACCATGCCACCGACACATCGGACCCCGCGGACATGTCCTCGCAACTGCGGCTGGAGTACCGCGGCGCCGACGGCGCGGCCAACCCCCATCTGGCGCTCGGCGCGCTGGTGCTGGCCGGATTGGAGGGCGTGCGCGCGGGACTGGAGCAACCGCCGATCCTCGACCGCGATCCGGCGCACCTCGATGCCGCCGAGGCCGAGCGTTTCGGCGTGGGGGCGCTGCCCAGCTCGCTGGAGGATGCGCTGCGGGCGCTCGCCGACGACGATGTCGCGCGCGGCTGGCTGGGACCGACGCTGTACGAGGCATATGTGGGCGTCAAGCAGGCCGAGCTCGACGCGGTGGCCGGCCTCGAGCTTGACGAGGTGTGCCGACGTTATGCCGCGATCTACTGACCCGCCCGCGCCGTCGCGTCTGACCGCGGCGACGAGCGCCGCCACTCCGCCGGCTGCCGTCGCGTTGCTGGAGAAGCTGCTGGCGGGCATCGAGCGCGAGCTGCCGCGCGCGCTGGAGCTGCGCCACCGGCTGCACGAACACCCGGAGCTGGCGCACGCGGAGGAGTGGACGGCACGCACGGTCGCGAGCGAGCTGCCGGTGGAGAGCATCGCCGTCGCCGGCGCCGGGCGGATCGCCCTGGCCGGGCCAGAGCGCACGGATGGCTCCGCGCCGGTGGCGGTGCGCGCGGAGCTCGACGGGCTGCCGATCGAAGAGCGCACCGGCGCGCCCTTCAGCGCCGCCGGTAACGCGATGCACGCGTGCGGGCACGATGTGCACATGGCGGCACTGGTAGCGCTCACACGCGCCGCGCACGCGCTCGGCGAGGAGTTGCCGGCGCCGCTGCTGGCGGTGTTCCAGCCGAGTGAGGAGGCCTACCCGTCGGGAGCTGAGGAAATGGCGAGCGGGGCGCTGGGTGAGCGGACCCCGGCTGCGATCGTCGCCGCGCACATCCACCCCGAGCTGCACTGGGGCGCGGTGGCGCTCGACGAGGGCGTGGTCAACGCCTCGTGCGACGCGGTGGACATCATCGTCGAGGGGGAGCCGACGCACGGCGCCTACCCACACCACGGGGCCGACCCGATTCTCGCGCTCGCACAGATCGTGGTGGCGCTGCACGCGCAGGTCGGGCGGCGCATCGACCCGCTGCACGCGGCGACGCTCACAGTCGGCGTGCTGGAGGGCGGGGGAGCGGAGAACGTGATCCCCGCACAGGCACGTGCCCGCGCCGCGCTGCGCGCCCACCGCTCCGAGGACCGGCAGGCGCTGCGCGCGCTGGTCGAGGAGGTCGCGGCGGGCGTCGCGGCGGCGCACGGTTGCCGCGCGCGCATGCGGCTGACCGCGGGCGAGCCGCCGCTGGTCAACGACCCCGGCATCGTCGCGCGAGGCAGGGAGCTGCTGTCGGTTGCGAGCTTCGAGTGTGCTCCGGAGTGGCGCTCGTGCGGCTCTGACGACTTCGCCTTCTTCGCGGCGCTGGCACCGATCGCGATGGCGTTCGTCGGCCTCGACGGCGCCCCGGGGTTCACGCCCCGACCGCTGCACCATCCCGAGCTGCTGGTGCCCGACGAGGCGGTGGGGGCGGTGGCGCGAGCTCAGGCGCTGCTTTACGTGGCGGCGCTCACACCAGCACCCGCCGCCTGAAGTTGCGCAGGCCCAAGCCGAGGAAGAAGGCGCAGAAGGCGATCAGCACCGGGTAGATCACATACAGCGGCATGTGCGAGGCTTCGGTGAGCCCGGCGCGCATCCCCTCGGCGACGTAGATCAGCGGGTTGACCAGCACCAGGATCTGCAGCCAGTGAATCCCCGCGACCTTCACCGGGGCCAGCTTCGTCCACTGGTAGTAGGTGCCGCCGAGGAACGTCAGCGGCAGCACCACGAAGCCGAACATCAAACCGATGTTGCGCGGCTCGAAGGTCGTGCCCAGCAGCAGGCCGAGCGAGGTCATCGCCACCGAGGCGAGCGGGATCAGCGTCAGCACGATCCACCAGTGCACCGACAGGTGGGCGTGCACGCCGGGGGCGTGGATCACCGCGGCGATCGGGAACACGATCACCGCCGCCAGGATCCCCTGCACGGCGCCGGACAGCACCTTGGCGATCGCCACCAGCCAGATCGGGCAGGGTGCCTGCACGCGGTCCTCGATCTCGCGGGTGTAGCCGAACTCGGTGGACATCTGCAGCGCCACCGCCTGGATCCCCTGGAACATGATCGAAATCGCCACCACGCCGGGTACCAGCACGGTCGCGAAGTCCGACTCAGTGCCCGCGCTGGCCCCGTGGCCGCCGCCCCCGATCCCCTGGCCGATCGTCGGGAACACGTACAGGAACACAAACACCAGCAGGAACGGCTGGATCAGCACGCGGGCGACGAATTCGGGGACGTGCTTGCGCAGCACCGTGAGATCGCGCAGGATCAGCGCCCCGAGCGCAGTGCGGCTGGCGTCAAACGTGGAGCGCGTGGGGGTGAGCACGATCGTCGTAGGGGGCGTGGGCCGCCTGCCGTCGGCGCTCGCGGCAGCGGCGCCCGGCGTGGTGGTGACAGCGTCGGGGGCGCTCATTCGCGCAGCTCCTTGCCGGTGAGGTTGATGAACACCGTTTCCAGCGACGGTTCGGCCACCGACAGGTCGGCGAGCTCGAAGCCCCCGCTCTCGGCGGCCGCCACCACCCGCGGCACGATCCGCTCGGTCCCCTTGACGTGTAGCTCCACGCCGCCCTCGATCACGCGCGTGCGCGTCACGCCCTCGATCTCGCGCTCCAACGTCGCCGCCAGCGAGTCCCCGTCGCCGGGCGCCTTCACCGCCACGATCGTGTCGGCCCCAACCGACTGCTTGAGCCCGGCGGGCGTGTCGAGCGCGAGGATCTTGCCGTGGTCCATGATCGCCACACGGTGGCAGAGATGGTCGGCCTCCTCCATGTAGTGGGTCAGCAGCATGATCGTCTGGCCGGCGGCGTTGAGCTCACCGAGGATCTCCCACAGCGCGAGGCGGCTCTGCGGGTCGAGGCCGGAGGTGGGCTCGTCCATGAAAAGCACCGCCGGGCGGTGGAAGATCGCGCGGGCGACCATCAGCCGTTGCGCCATGCCGCCGGACAGCGCGAACACCGAGGCGTTGGCCCACCGCGCCAAATGGAACTGCTCCAGCAGCGCGGTCGCGGTCCGTCGCGAATCGGCGGCGCCGATCCCGAACAGGCGGCCGTGGAAGTACAGGTTCTCCCACACCGTCAGCTGCCGGTCCAGCGTGTTCTGCTGCGACACCACACCGATCAGCTGCTTGGCCAGCGCCGGGTGCGCCACCACGTCCACATCGCCTACGCGCGCGCTGCCCGCGGTGGGCACCACGCGCGTGGTGAGCATCCCCGCCGTGGTCGTCTTGCCGGCGCCGTTGGGGCCCAGCAAGCCGAAGATCTCACCCGGGCGGATCTCCAAATCGAGCCCGTCCACCGCCTTGAAGTCGGCGCCCTCATACACCTTCGTCAGGCCTGTGGTGCGGATGATCGCGGTATCCGCGGCGACGGCGAGGGTGGCGGCGGCGGTCACGTGGCAACACTAGCCCACCGGGTGGGTGCGGCTCGGCGACTTGGCCTGTTGTTAGCTACGCCATCGCGCCTGGTCGATTGGTGGCTGCTGGTCGGGCAAGCCTGACACGCCGTGTGCCCGGCCCGGCGTGATGGCGTAGCTAGCGCCGGCCCCTGGAGCGAGCCTGCCAGTCGATGAGCTCGCCAGCCCAGCCTGCTACCCCAGCTGCTAACCTGCAACCGTATGGTTGTAGATAATCTCTCGCAGGACGAGGCCGACCGCGTGTTTCACGCGCTGGCGGATGCCACGCGGCGCGACATCCTCACACACGCGATCACGCGCCAGCAGTCGGTGTCGGCGCTGGCGCGCCGCTACGAGATGAGCTTTGCGGCCGTGCAAAAGCACGTCGCGGTGCTCGAGCGGGCCGCGCTGATCACAAAGGAGCGCCGCGGCCGCGAGCAGATCGTGCACAGCAATCCCAACACCCTGCGCAGGGCCACCGAGCTGCTCGGCGTCTTCGAGCAGCTGTGGGTCCAGCGCGCCACCAACATCGCCGGCTTGCTTGCCGGCGAGGAAGGAGACCAGAAATGACCGTGCTCACCAGCGAGAAGGATGTGGAGAACCTGACCCTCACGGTCGTCGCGGAGTTCGACGCCAGCAGGGAGCGGGTGTGGGAGGTGTGGGAGGACGGGCGCAAGCTCGAGCGGTGGTGGGGCCCACCGACGTTCCCGGCGACCTTCACCCGCCACGAGTTCGTTGTCGGCGGCCAGTCGCGCTACCACATGACCGGTCCGCAGGGCCAGACCCCGCGCGGGTGGTGGCGCATCGACGCGATCGACAGGCCCACCAGGATCGAGTTTGCCAACGGCCTCGCCGGCGACGACGGCGAGCCGGCGCCCGGGGTCGAGCCGCTGCCGAGCCACGTCACGTTCGAAGCCACCGACACCGGCACGCGCATGACGGTCGTCACCAACTTCCTCGACGTCGCGCAGATGGAGCGAATGATCGAGATGGGAATGAAGGAGGGCATGACCTTGGCGGTCGGCCAGATCGACGCGCTGCTGCCAGCCGTCGCCGCCGAGTGAAAGCCGCGCTGCCGCAGTCCGTCGCCGCCCCATGACAGCCCATCCAAGGCGCGCCGGGAGATTCCAGCGCGCCTACCGCCCCGCCGCCCGCCGGTAGCGGGCGACCGCGAGCGGGGCGAAGACGGCGATGATCGCGAGCGACCAGGCGACGGCGCCCCACACGTTGTTGCCGGCGGGCGCGCCCAACCAGAGGTGGCGGATGGCGTCGACGACGATCGTGAAGGGGTTGACTTCGGCGAACTGGCGCAAACCGTCGGGCATCGAGGCGACGGGGACGAATGCGGAGGAGATGAAGGTGAGGGGGAACACGGCGATGAAGCCGAACGAGTTGACCGATTCGGGCGAGGAGGCCAGCAGACCGAGGAAGGCGAGAAACCAGGAGAAGGCATAGCCGAACAGCAGCAGGAGCGCGATCCCGGCGACGGCGTCGGAGATGGTGGTGTTGAAGGTGAAGCCGATGATCACGCCGGTGATCAGCAGAATCGTCATCGACAGGGTGTTGGTGGCCACATCGGCGAGCGTGCGCCCGCCGAGCACCGCGGCGCGCGACATCGGCAGCGAGCGGAAGCGGTCGATCAGCCCCTTGCGGACGTCCTCGTTGAGCCCCAGCGCCGTGGCGAAGCCGCCGAAGGCGATGTTCTGGACGATAATGCCGGGGATGAGGTAATCGACGTAGCTGTAGCCGGGCGTGCTGATGGCGCCGCCGAACACGTAGCGAAACAGCAACACGAACATGATCGGCTGGACGGTGAAGCCGATCAGCAGTTCGGGCGCGCGCGGCAGCCGGATGAGGTTGCGCTCGGCGATGATCAGCGTGTCGGTGACGAGGCGTCTCATGCGGGCTCACCGACCTTCTCCTCGTCTGCGGCGTGCTCCTCGGCGACGTGGCCGGTGAGCGCGAGAAACACGTCGTCGAGCGTGGGCCGCCGCAGATCGAGGTCGTCGACCCCCACCCCGGCGTCGCTGAGGCGCTGAACGGCCTCGACGATCGCGCCGCTGCGCTCGCGCACCGCCAGCTTGACCACACAGTCCTCGGCGGTGGGAGGATCGTCGGACATGGAGGCCAGCGCGCGCACGGCGACGTCAGGGTCGGCGCCGGCGTCGAGACGGACCTCCAGGCGCTCGCCGCCGAGGCGGTCCTTCAGCTGATCGGGGGTGCCCTCGGCGATCAGCCGTCCGTGGTCGATCACGGCGATGTTGTCGGCCAGCCGGTCGGCCTCGTCGAGGTACTGGGTGGTGAGCAGTACCGTGGTGCCTTCGGCGACCAGCCCCTCGATCACCTCCCACAGGCTGAGGCGGCTGCGGGGATCGAGGCCGGTGGTGGGCTCGTCGAGGAACAGCACCGGTGGCCGCGCAACCAGCGCGGCCGCGAGATCCAAACGCCGGCGCATCCCTCCGGAGTAGGTCTTGGCGGGGCGGCTTTCGGCGTCGGTGAGCTCGAAGCGCTCCAGCAGCTCGCGGCCGCGGGCGCGAGCCGGGCGCCGGCGCGCGCCATAGAGGCGCCCCACCATCGTCAGGTTCTCGAGCCCCGTGAGGTTTTCATCCACCGCGGCGTACTGTCCGGCGAGGCCGATGCGTTCGCGCAGTTGCGCGGCCTCATGCTGGACGTCGAGCCCCAGCACGTGGGCGCTGCCGGCGTCGGGGCGCAGCAGCGTGGCGAGCACGCGCACCAGCGTGGTCTTGCCGGCGCCGTTGGGGCCCAGCAGGCCGAGCACCTGCCCTTGGGGGGCGACGAGATCGATCCCGTCGAGCGCCCGCACGGAGCCGAAGTGCTTCACCAGGCCGCTCACCTCGATGGCGGAGGATGGAGTCATCTGGGGTCTTCTATCAGGCGCGCCGCCGAAGCCCGCCCTTGGAGGGACGGAGCGAGCACCGGCGGCACGCGGCGTGGCGATCGGCTCCGGAGCTCAGCGCTGCGACTCCACAACCATCAGCGAATGGCCTTCGGGGTCGCGCAACCAGAACATCGGCGGGACCGGGTCGCCCATCCGCGAGACCTGCTCGTCGACGTCGACGCCCTGCTCGCGCAGCACGGCGTGGGTGGCGTCGGCGTCGGCGGTTGTGAGGCTGACGCCAATCTCCTTGGGCGTGACCTCTTCGCCTTGGCGCGGCGGCGCCAGCGCGATCCCGGTGGTGCCTTCCGGCGGGTACACCTCAACCCAGCGATAGCCGCCGCCAAAGGGCGTGTCGGTGCGCTTCTCAAACCCGATCCGCTCGTAAAACTCGATCGACCGGTCTTGGTCGGTGGTGGGCACCATTACGAGGCTGATCGCCTGGATGCCGCTCGTGGTCGTGGGCATGGCTGGGTCCTCCTGTGGATTGTGGGTCTACGTCTTTGGCTACCCGGCCGGCGAGAACTCATCGGCGCAGGCTGAGGAGATCGTCGCACGCGGCTTGCCTTACAGTTATGCCCGTGGACCTGCACCCCCTCGCCGCACGCTTCGTCGACGTAGCCGACGCCTATGAGCGAGGACGCCCGGAGTACACGCCCGCGGTTGCCGAGGCCATCGCAGCGGAGTTGCACATCGGCCCTGGGGCCCGGGTGCTCGATCTGGCGGCGGGAACCGGCAAGCTCACTCGCGCGCTGCTCGGCGTGGGGCTCGATGTCGTTGCAGTCGAGCCGCAGGCGCAGCTACGCGAGATCCTTGCCGACAGCGTCGGCGTCGAGCGCACGCTCGACGGGCTCGCCGAGGAGATCCCACTCCCGAACGCGTCGGTCGCCGCGGTGACCGTGGCCGATGCGTTTCACTGGTTCGATCAGGTGGCGGCGCTGCGGGAGATCCGGCGCGTGCTGATCGCGGGCGGAGGACTGGCGGTGCTCAGGATCGTGCCCGACTGGAGTGGTGCCTCCTGGGCACACCAGGTTGGGAGCCTGATCGTCGAGCTTCGCCCAGAGCACCCGCAGTTCCAAGGCCCGCGCTGGCAAGACACCGCCCGCGCCGAGGGCCACTGGACCGCGCCACGCGAGGTCCAACTCACCATGTTGCAGCCGGCCAGTCCGGAGGGAATCCTCGACTACATCACGTCGATGAGCTGGATAGCGGCTTTGCCTGATGAGCAACGCGCCGCGACTGTTGCGAGGATCGGGGAGCTCATCGCTGTCGGCGACACACCCGATGAGCTTCCGGTCCACGTCGTCGTCGGCTTGGCCAGCCTCGCCTGAGGCGACCGCCCCTCGCCGACCGCGGCCGCGAACACGTGCACCTCGTGGCAACGGCTACGGTGGGGACATGACCACTCTCGGACGCACCGACCTCGACGTGTTCCCCATCTGCCTCGGCGGCAACGTGTTTGGCTGGACCGCCGACGAGCCGCGGTCTCATGCCATCCTCGACGCGTACACCCGCGCGGGCGGCAACTTCATCGACACCGCAAACTCCTACCTGGTCGAGCACGGCCGCTCGGAGACGATCATCGGGCGCTGGATCGCCGGTCGCAAAAACCGTGACCAGATCGTCCTGGCCACGAAGGTCGGCGGCGGCCACGGAGCGGTTCGCAACCTACGGGCGGACACGATCGAGCGCGAGGCGCACGCCTCGCTTGAGCGCCTGCAGACCGACCGCATCGACCTCTACTACGCACACCTCGACGACAGGGAGACACCGTTGGAGGAGTCGCTGCCCGCCTTCGATGCACTCGTCAAGGCGGGCACGGTTCGCCACATCGGCGCCTCCAACTACACGCCGGAGCGGCTCGCTGCGGCACTCGATCTCCAGCGCACGCATGGGCTTGCGGAGTTCACGGTCCTGCAACCGCACTACAACCTCGTCGAGCGCGACTTCGAGCGCACGCTGCTGCCCGTCGCCGAGGCCTGGGACCTTGCCGTGGTGCCTTACTTCGCGCTGGCCAAGGGCTTTCTGACCGGCAAGTACCGGCCTGGCGGCGAGGCCGTCGAGTCCGAGCGCGCCGAGGCCGCCCGTGCCTACCTCGACAGCGGGGGTGCGGCTGTACTGGAGGCGCTCGACGAGGTCGCGGCGGCCCACGAGACGGCGGTGGCCGCCGTCGCGCTCGCCTGGCTGCTCGCCCAGCCGCTGGTCCTCGCCCCGATCGCCAGTGCGCGGACGACAGAGCAGCTCGACCAGATCCTGTCCGCTGCCAGGTTGAAGCTGACGCCCGCGGAGGTCGACCGGCTGTCGGCCACCACACAGGTGGCGTAAGCGAAACCTGCCACCATCCGCCCTCGCCGAACGCGTCCGCACTCACCGCCCGCGAGCCGGGCTCCTCCGCCGCAAGGACGAACCTTTCTCCGGTGGCGTGGCTTTGAACATCGAACCGACGGGGACCAGCACCCTCACATATGCGCTCGCCTACCCGATCGCCCCCTCCTGTCGACCTCCGATGCCATCGACGGCGAAGCGCTCACGACAACAGCGGTGGCCGCGGGACCGGAGACGATCACGGGGTTGCCGGCGTTCAGGTGATCACGCCCGGCGCCTCTGCGGGAGTCCACCGCCTGTTCTGGAATGTCGCGGCCGATGGGGTCACCAACACCTTTCCTCTGATCACGTTCACCACGACCGGAGACATCGTCGTATTCCAGGCCGTCGACGGCGTTGTCGTCCCCGACCTGCAGCCGCCGTCCAACCCAAGCCCTCATCACTCCCCTTCTTCGAACACAGCAGCCAAAAGCCACTGGCCGCCGCGGGGTAAGTGACGGGAGCGACGGGGGTCGAACCCACGATTGTTACCCCGCCGCCATATATCGAGATTCGGCTCTAGAGATGCACCCGCTGCCGCGGAGTGCGTCCAGCCGAGCACATTCCGCACCGACCCAAGGGCGCGGACTCGCCTAACACTGAACACTGCCCATATATGCGCGGATCGCGCCGAATATTAGCCCGCCTTCGGCAGTGACAATTCAGACAACGCATCCGGAGTAATGATTGAGACCCATAGCTCCGCGGCGTATTCCTCAGCGCGTCTTACTAGAAGATCGCGATCGGCCGCGTCGATCGCACCGTCGATGACTATGATTAGCCACCCAGTGGCTGCTCGCTTTACTCGGGCTCGATAACGCAGCAGCACCCCGAGGCCCTCGTTGAGCCGGTTGTTGAGATTCTTTCGGAAGGACCCGCGCATTAGCTTGATCTCGACGACGACATCAGGAAGGTGAGCAACCTTGCTAACAAGTAGCCCGTCTAGCAGCAAGCCGCCCGAAACCTTGACGTTCGCCTGCAGTTCGTAGTTCGGTGGCGCGATCTGAGCTAGGTGGTTCAGTACATCTCGCTCGACTGTGGCTGCTCGGAGCATCAACTCGCGAACATTTGTCGTTGCTTGTGGATGTAGTTCGGGCGACGGTGTCGGTGCGCCCTCTGGGCCCTCAACCGCTTCCAGCTTCTCGTCGCATAGCTCTTCTTCGACGTCCTCTTTAAGACGCTCTTCGCGCTCGCTCTCGCTTTGCGGTTCGATTTCTGACCTGAGCTTGGCGAGCTCAACGAAGAAGCGCTCTTCGTCTGCATCCTCTTTACGCTTTAGCCGCGGGGCTCCGTAGACGAGCAGGGCGCCACCAATCAAAAAGAAGAAGACTCCTATGTAGGGCACGGCTATCCCTGCAGCACGAGCTATACGCTGACGTCGCTCCAGCTCTGCGCGTGCCAGCGGCGTTAGCGTCGTTAGTTCGTGCTCCGAGATGCGTAGTACGCTGGTTTCCCGCAGAACAAACGCGGGCACCAGGAACGCTGCAATCAGCAGGAACACGCCGGCTGAAAGCGCGAACTTGGTGAAACTTTGTGGATCGGGGCGGGAGAACACACCTACACAATCGCAAGCCGCGCCGACGTAAAGGCCGAGCCCTAGCCCATCGCCTGGTTCTTTGCTTTCCGGCCCGACGAGCAACTGCGCGAACTCCGTGCTCGACATGATCCAGTCCGGAGCCGAGCGAGCGCCGCAATCCAGCGCGTAGCCCGGTAGGAGCAGATCGCGGACGGGACCGGACGCACACCGGTCTCGTCCACTGGGCACGCTTGTCCCGGTTGTTCCGGCGCGGACCTAATGGCGTCTGGCGTTCCGCCGGGAGCTCTGCTCTGATCGCCAGCAACCCCAAAACCAATCGGCCGAGACGGGTGTTCGAGCACCCGCCCCGGCCTTAGCGCCGAAGGAGCATGCCCTTCGATGCCACGCCCAACCGTAGCTCTACGGCTGGTCTTGCCGTGCGTACCGTAGCGCGTGTCCCTGCGGTGCTTCGACCGAAAGGAGCACCAGCACAATGAGCCTGACCATCAACCGAAGGTATCGGGACGCGCTATACGACGGCCTGATGACCGACTTCACCGTGATCGGCGACATCTTCAGCCACCTGCACAACAACGAACCCGCCCACGCCCAGCGACTGCACCGCCGCTTCGCGGCTGAGCTTCAGCTGCTCGATGATCTCGGCTGGGAGCAAGAGCGCGACGTTGACGAGTTCGAGCTGACGATGCCCGCACGGGAGCTGCGGCCGATCATCGAGCGCGTCTACTGGTCGGCCGTCGCCTCGCTCAACAACGAGCCCGACGAGCTGGTCGATGAGGCCGTGGCGCACTTGAGCGACGCGACCGTCGCGTGCCCGGAGATCCTCGCCAGGCTCGCCGACGACCTCATCGCTCCCGTGCAAGGCGTCGGCTGCGCGGACGCTCCCACGGCGACAGCGTGAGCACGGCCACTACTGACCGCTGGCTGACAGAGCACTGACACAGGACGGCGGGCATGTTGCGATGCCCGCCGTCCTCCGCATCGTTGCGCAGCTGGCGAGGCGCAACGGTGCGACCGGCGAGACTGGCAAGCTGGCGCCGTGACCGAGAGCCCCGTGATAGCGAGCGCTGTCTCGCCACAAGGCCGCAGTGTCGAGCTGACCGAGGAGCGCTGGCGCTACATCCAGCGCCACGTCGAGATGTCCGGGCGCCAGGACACGCTGCTTGAGGCGATCCGCCAGCCCGACTTTCAGGAGCCCGACCCGCGCCCCGGGCGCGAGCGCTACTGGCTGCGCTCCCGTGCGCCCTTCCCCTTCCGGTGGATGCGGGTGGTTGTAGAGTTTGCAGGAGACGCCGACCGCTTCGTCACCGCCTTTGGGCAGGACAACGACCCGGAAGGCCTACCGCGATGACGATCACGATCGGAACCCTCTCGTTCGACAGCGTCGAGTACGACGCGGACGCCGACGTGCTCTACCTGAGCGTCGGCGAGCCAAGGATGCCAGCCGAGTCCTTTGGCACACCGGAGGGCCACAACATCCGCTACGACGAGACAGGCGCGGTCATCGCCATCACGATCGTCAACGCCAAATGGCTGCTCGACCGCGACGGCGAGATCAAGCTGACGATCCCCAGCCGCGTGCCGGCAGCCGACTTGGCGCTCGCACTCGCCGGCTGACTCGCCGACATCGTCGTGCCGTTGTAGCGATGGCCACATGGCCGAAGTGGTGGAGCTTCTGTCCTCCGTTCTCTCCTCCGTTCTTCCCCCCGATCTAACCTCCGCTTTAGAAGGGAGGGCCTTCCGCCGGTAAAACCGCTGCAAATCTGCATCTCGGATGAGGCCGACAACGGTACGTTGTCAACTGAATCGGCACTCCCGTTCAGCACGCGCATCGCCGTCACGGTGCGATGCGCCCTCGAATAACCCCTCGCCTTGTACTTCGTTTTCCCCCTCGAATAACCCCTCGCATTAATAGCGAGGACGGTTTGCGGCAAAAGTCGCTGCAAATCACGGCTTCGTCTAGACGCGACAACGTGCCGTTGTCGTTTACAAACCAGCGTGGCGACGCCAACACGGCGGCGTTCAGGCATATCGAACCGGACTGGCGGGACTGAAAGCGACGGCAGTCTGTACCGAAACGGCGCAAAAACCGACCTTCCTTAAGCGTTTGGGTCCTTCTCGTTGACACCCATCGCTTTGACCGCATCACATCGCAAGACATCGAGCCTCCCACCAGCCATATCCGCCAAGCGTGACCCACAGGGCGGGCGAGCGGCAGCGCGGCCCGATGCACCTGTCAGGTGCTTGAGATCGAAGGGCGGCTCTGGTCTGATCGACGGGACCGATACCCCGCCGCAAGGAGGCCCACGCCATGACTCCCGTAGCAACCTCGACCCCGAACTCCAAGCGTTCGCCAGATGGTTCGCCGACTGGTGGCTGCGCCGCGGACGATATAGCAGCAAGTCTGGAGGCGATCGTGGCTAAGCGCGGCGCCGCATACATTCGCGAGTCAAGCGAGGAGCAGGGCGAGGGCTTCTCACCCGGAGCGCAGCGTAAGAAGATTTACGATTGGGCAAAAGACAACGGGATAGAGATAGTCGAAGAGTATTGCGACCTTCACTCCGCATGGCGCAAGTCCGACGCGCGCCCCGAATTCCAGCGGCTTATGTCAGACGCCGCCAACGGCAAGTTTGACATTGTGCTCGTCTTTCACTCGTCGCGGTTCGCGCGCAATCAGGCACAGGCTCGTCACTACAAGGGGCTCCTGCGTGACACCTTGGGAATCAAGGTCGTTTCAGTAACACAGCCGGTCGGCGATGACCCGACCGAGCCCTCGACTTTCATAGCCGAGTCGATCAATGACATGTTTGATGAGTATTACTCGGTGTCACTCTCGTTTTGGGTACGCAACGGGCTGGCCGAGAAGGCCCGGCAGGGCTACTTGGTCGGACTACTACCGTGGGGCTACATACGCAACCCCGAAACGAAGCTAGCCGTACCTCATCCGTGGCGCGCGCCGCTCGTGCTGCAAATGTTTCAACGCTATGACACAGGACAGGAGTCCGATCGCACGCTCGCGGCATGGCTTAACTCCAAGGGGGCACGCACCGCGAAGGATCGCGAGTTCACCGCCGACACAGTGCGGGATATGCTGCGAAACGCAGCCTACTGCGGCTATGTCTCGGGGATGCGGGATATCTCGAAGACGATCAAAGGACTGCACGAGCCGATCGTGCCCGAGGACCTGTTTGACCGAGTGCAGGAACGTCGCGCCTACCGCGCAACAGTGAAACAGCCGAGCCCGCCGTCTGACGAATACCTGCTCCGCAAGCTACTCCGCTGCGAGCGTTGCGACGCACGGATGCACGGCACCCGCGGATCGAATCCACCGATCCGGCGCTATCTCTGCTCCGGCCGTCGCCACGGCCAAGGCTGCGAACAGCCCATCGTCAAGGCCGAGCCCCTAGAGCACCAGCTAGCCGACTGGCTCCAAGGCTTCCAGCCGGACTCGGACCTTCGAGCACTCGTGCTGGACAAGATCACCGAACAGGCGGGGCGCGAGAACGAGGGACCCGACCGGCGAGGCGAACTCGCGGAGCAACTGCGACGCCTACAAGACCTCTACCTGCTAGGCGACCTAACCAAGCCGCAATACATCATGCGCCGTCAGGCTGTCCAGGACGAGCTGGAGCGCCTACAGCCTTGCCCCGACCCGATGCTCAGCGAGGCCGAGGAAGTGCTCGCCAACTTCGCGAGCTTTTGGGAGCGCGAGACGGCGCCCGCGGAGCGCCACAGACTGCTCGCAACCCTCTTCGAGAAGATATGGCAGGAGTCCGGGAGAGTCGTGGCGATCAAGCCCCAACCCCCCTTCGCTCCTTACTTCCAGGCCATATGCCTAAACAGACGAAACCAGACCCGAATTGATCGGTGTCATGAGCGGGAGCGACGGGACTCGAACCCGCGGCCTCCGGCGTGACAGGCCGGCGCTCTAACCAACTGAGCTACGCCCCCGCGTGGCGGGACGCGGGACCAGAGCCTCCGCGTCGCGACGCGCGACACACAGTATGCCAAGCCTCGCGTGCCAACCCCCCATCAACCAAACTGGCCATGCAGCCAGGAATAGGATAGGCTCCCTGCAGCTGGTTGGCGCGCGTAAACAACAACACCAACCACACCTCCGCACTCCCCAACGACCTTCCCGCCCCCACCACCCCGCACTCCCATGTCCCTCGTAGGCCCCCCGCCGCCCAAGCCGTTCAACCCGTTTGCGGTGCTGCTGGACGACGTGCGCAAAGAACGCGCCTCCAAGGTGCCCTACCCGCCGGGCGACACCAGCTTCAGCATGGCTCGCACCAGGCGCTTCGCGCAGGACCCGCTGCCGCTGCTGCTGGACTGCTACGAGCGGCGGGGGCCGGTGTTCACGATCAAAGTGCTGCACGGCAATGTGGTGTTCATGCTGGGGCCCGACGCCAACCACTACATGACCGTCAGCCACGCCTCCAACTTCATCTGGCGCCCCTCGCACTTCCGCGACCTGATCGGCTTGCTGGGCGACGGTTTGCTGACGATCGACGGCGAATTCCACCGCCGCTCCCGCCAGATCATGCTGCCGGCCTTCCACCGCGAGCGAATCGCAGCGTCGATCGGGGTAATGGGCGAGGAGACCGAGCGCGCGCTAGAACAGCTGCGGCCCGGCGACACGTTCGACCTGTACACGTGGACGCGCCATTTGGCGATGCGGATCGCCATGCGCGCCCTGTTTGGGCTCGACCCCGACGGCCAGCCGGCGCGCGACACCGACGCCGCGGCGCTGTTTGAGACGGCGCTGTCGTTTTACGCCAGCGAATACACCTCCCGCTTCCTGCGCGGCCCGCGCACGCCCTACGCCAAGCTGCAGCACGCCGCCAAAGCGCTCAACAGGGTGATCTACGCCGAGATCAACCGCCGCCGCGCCACCGGCGAGCGCGGCGAAGACGTGCTGAGTCTGCTGCTGGACGCGCACGACGACGACGGCAACACGCTGTCCGACCGCCAGGTGCGCGACGAGGTGATGACGCTGCTGTTCGCCGGCCACGACACCACCACCTCCACAGTGTCGTTCATGTTCTACGAGCTCGCCCGCCACCCCGAGATCGCGGCGCGGCTGCTGGCCGAGCAGGACGAGCAGCTGCACGGCCGGCCCCCCACCGCGGAGCAGCTGATGGGCGGCGAGCTTCCGCGGCTGGAGATGGTGCTGGAGGAGACGCTGCGCAAGTATCCCCCCGCCTGGATCGGTCCGCGCCGCTCGGTGGAGCCGTTCGAGTGGAACGGCGTGCGGGTGCCGGGGAGCGCATACGTCAACTACTGCTCGTGGGCCTCCCACCACCTCCCCGACGTGTGGCCGCAGGCCGAGCGCTTCGACCCCGAACGCTTCGCGCCGGGCCGGCGCGAGACGATCCCCAAGGGCGCCTACATCCCCTTCGGCGGCGGCTCGCGCACGTGCATCGGGATGCGCTTCGGGCAGCTGGAGGTGCGCACGATCGCCACGCTCCTGCTCAGCCGCTTCCAGCTGGAGCTGCCCGACGACTTCCGACTCACCATCCGCCAGATGCCCACCATCAGCCCACGCGAGGGGCTGCCGCTGCGCGTGCGCCAGCGCACCCGGGCGCTGGCGGCGGCATAACCCGCGGCGAGCCGCCAAGGTGGGTCCTCAGGGCAGCCCAAACATGGGGGCCAAGCGCTCCCGCAAGCGCGGCTCTACCGCAGCTGCGCGGTGACGCTCACCCGGTAGGTGGGGTCGGCGGCGTCGGCGGACGGCGCGGCGGCGAGGGCGATCGACCGCACGTCCAAATGCGACTCCGACAGCAGCGTCACTTTGACCAGCCCCCCAAACAGAGAGTTTTGGGGCTGCGCCACCAGCTTGCCTTCCACCGCGCTGAGCTGCACGTTGAGCGCGGTGCTTACCCCGAACAGGTTGCCTTTCACGCGCATCGTCGCCGTGCCTTCCTTGCTGGCCAGCAGTTCAAACCCGCTGCTGCCCGGCAGCAGCGTGCGCATGTCGGATTCGCCGAGCAGCCCGTCGATGTGCGTGCTGTCGCCGCGCTTGCGCCAATCGACGTCGTCGAGAGTCAGCGAGCCCACACGCAGGCTGTCGGCGTGCACGTCGATCCGTTGCACCCCCCGCGCTTTGCCCAGCAGCGTGTTGGCCTGTTCCTGGCTCATGCGCACGTCGCCCATGCTGATGCTCGCCGACTGCGCGTGCCCCCACGCCAGCTCGATCGCCGGGAACGCGCTGACGGAGACACTGTGGACCGTGCCGTACCGCGCCAGTTCGCTGCGCACCACATGCGCCGCCAGCCTGGGCAGCAGCAGTTGCGCGAGACCCAGCAACACCACCAGCCCGCCGACAGCTCCCACACCGACCCTCACCGATCTGCGATGGCTCATGCGCAATCGTATAGTTTGGCAGGGCAACTGGGGCGCGTAGCTCAGTTGGTCAGAGCACCTCGTTTACACCGAGGGGGTCGCCCGTTCGAGTCGGGCCGCGCCCATCGCCAGGTATCGTCCTGGCCGTGAACACCCCTCCCGTCCGCATCGCCGTCGTGGGCGCCGGCCCCGCCGGCTTCTACGCCGCCGGCCATCTGCTGAAGGACTCCGACGGGCGCATCGAGGTGGACATGCTGGAGCGGCTGCCCACGCCGTGGGGGCTGGTGCGCTCCGGCGTGGCGCCCGACCACCCGAAGATCAAGTCGGTGACGCGTGTGTACGAGAAGACCGCCGCGCACCCCCGGTTCCGCTACTTCGGCAACGTGGAGCTGGGCGCGCATGTGGGGCGCGAGGAGCTGCTGGCGCACTACCACGCGATCGTGTACGCCACCGGCTCACCGTCGGATCGCCCGCTGGGGATCCCCGGCGAGCAACTGCCCGGCAGCTGGGCGGCGACCGACTTCGTGGGCTGGTACAACGGCCACCCCGATCACCCCGACCTCGAGTTCGACCTCGGCTGCGAGCACGCGGTGGTGGTGGGCAACGGCAACGTGGCGCTCGACGTGGCGCGCATGCTGCTGCTGTCTCACGAGGAGCTGGGGCGCACCGACATCGCCAATCACGCGCTGCACGCGCTGGAGCACAGCGGCGTGCGCGAGGTGGTGGTGCTTGGGCGCCGCGGCCCTGCGCAGGCGGCGTTCACCAATCCCGAGCTGCTGGAGTTGGGGGAGATGGAGGGGGTGGATGTGCTGGTCGATCCCGCGGAGCTCCAGCAGGGACTGGCGGCGGGCGATGCCTCACTCGACAAGACCGCCGCAAACAACGTGCGGATCCTCAAGGAGTTCAGCGAGCGCCCGCCGCGCGGGGGGGAGCGGCGGATCGTGCTGCGCTTTCTGTGCTCGCCCGTGGAGCTGCTGCCCGACGAGCGGGGACGGGTGGGGGGGGTGAGGGTGGTGCGCAACCAGCTGGTGAGCGGCGATGACGGGCGGCTGCGCGCGCAACCCACCGACGAGCACGAAACGATCACGGCGGGCCTGGTGCTGCGCGCGATCGGGTACCGCGGCGTGCCGCTGCCGGGCGTGCCGTTCGACGAGCGCACCGGCGTGATCCGCAACGAGCGCGGCCGCGTGCTCGGTCCGGAGGGGCCGCTGCCCGGCGAGTATGCCGTGGGTTGGATCAAGCGCGGCCCCACGGGCGTGATCGGAACCAACAAGAAGGACGCGCAGGAGACCGTCGACGCCCTCCTCCACGACATGGCCGACGGCCGCCTGCACCAGCCCTCCGCGCCCGATCCCGAGGAGTTGGTGCGCACGCTGCAGGCGCGCCAACCCCAATTGATCACCTACGCCGGCTGGTCGGAGATCGACCGCCACGAGCGCGCCAGTGGCGAGCCCGCCGGGCGCCCGCGCGTGAAGCTGACCCGCATCGAGGAGATGCTGCGGGTGGCCTCCGAGCAGCAGCCCGAGAGCTGAACCCCAGCCGCCGCCGATCCCCGCCCGCCGACCAGGCACGGGAAGGGCGCCGACGCGGAGTGCTTGGGCGTGGAGGCGCGACCCACCGCGGCGCACGCCGGATCCCTAAGGTAGCGCGACCAGCACCGGCCCGTCATGCCATTTAGAGCTCGGCGCCCCTCATTTGGAACTCCCCCTAAGGGGGCTGATTCGCAGCAGTAAAATAAACGTCTGTTCGAACATTGTTTGGCCAGGACGAAAAACGGGCGATATACAGAACGACAATCGTTTTGCTCGAGTATCTAGCGAGCGCCACACAATTCGAACAAGGGAGCAGTCTGCATGTCTTCGCAACCCCATCGGGAGGCTCGGGGGCGCCTGCGCGGGGCCCCCGAGCGACTGCACGTCCGCCGGCGCGCCCTCGCAGCGACGTCGGCGACGTTGATCGCGGCGCTCGTCGCGCTGCCCACCACTGCGGCGCTGGCCGGCGCCGACACCTCGCTGCCCGGCGGCGCGGGCTCCGCCGAACGGCCCGCACTGCCACAGCTGGTCGCACCCGGCGAACTGCTGAGCGCCGGCCAACTGGAACAGCTGCTGGCTACGCTGCCGCTGGCCGACCTGTCGGCCGCGCAGCTGGCCCACCATCTGGCGGCGCTCGAAGGCGTGAGCGCGCTGGCCGGACTCAAATTGGGGTTGCTCAGCCAGCTGGGCGTGACGGGCCTCGAGGAAAGCCTGCGCGAAGCGATCGAACAGCTCGGCGCGGGCGCCAAGCTGGGCGAACTGGCGGGGTCCGAAGGCGTCGCCAACCTCCTCCCCAAGCTGGAGGCGGCGTTGGAAAGCAAGCTGGGCGGTTTGGGCCTGTTGGAGACGCTGCTGGGCAAACTGCCCGGCGGCGGCCTCAGCGGCGTGGAAGGCGCGCTGGGCTCGCTGTCGCTCACGCAGCTGGTCGGCTCGCTGCTGAGCACCGCCCACGGCGAAGAAACGCCGCTGAAGGAAGAACTGCTGGCCAAGCTGGCCACGCTCGCCAACGGGCTGTTCGGCGAGCTGGGCTCCGAAGGCAAGCTCGAAAGCCTGCTGGGCGGGCTGCAGCCCGGGAAATTTACGCCCGAAAGCGTGAAGGAAGTCTCCGAACAGCTCAAAACCACGCCCAAAGTGGTGAGCGAAGAACTGGGACTCGGGAAGCCCGGCGAACAGCTTGAAGAAGGCACCACCATGCTCACGGCGCCGCTCGCCAACGGCAAGCTCGTCGGCGTGGCCCCCGCTGTGAACGCCGCGAAAGGGCTGGTCACCGGCGTGCTGGGCAACCTCGCCGAAGAGCCCGGTGGCGAAGGCAAAGAAGAAGGAGAAGAAGGCGGCAAAAACCCGGGCGGCGGCTCGGGCGAAGAAAAAGGCAGCGGCGAAAACAAAAACGAAGGCGGCAAAGGCAGCGGCTCCGCCGAAGGCAAAGGCGGCAGCGGCAGCGGCAGCGGCGGTCCCGGAGGCAGTGGCTCCGGGGGCACCGGCGGCTCCACCACCGTGGTGCTGACGTTGCCCGCCAACGCCACCACGCAGGGCGCCGCCAGCAAGCAGGCCAGCGGCAGCGTGAGCGTGGTCGCACATCGCGTGCACGGCCGCGTGGCCACGATCGTGCTGCGCGTGCCGTCAGCCGGCGCCGCCTCGATCTCCGGCAAGGGCGTGCATGGCGTCAGCAAGCAGGCGGCCAAAGCCGAGCGTCTGACGCTGCGCGTGCCGCTCACGACGGCCGCCGCCGCCTCGCTGCGCCACCACCACCGCCACCACCTGGCGGTGCGGCTCACCGCCGCGTTCCACCCCAGCAGCGGCAGCAACTCGTCCACGACGGTCACCGTCGTGTTCACGTAGGACCGGCACCCCCCGCAGTACGCGCACCCGGCCGGCCCGCCCCCGCGAGCCGGCCGCGGCGCGCGCTGGTGGCCGGCCCGCGCGTCTGCCACACTATGCCGCTGCGCGCCGTTAGCTCATCGGGCAGAGCGCCGGACTTTTAATCCGGTGGGGCGGGTTCGAGTCCCGCACGGCGCATGCCGCATTGGACGCAGACGCCAAGATCCGTCATGCTTGCTGTGGTATGGGGGAGTTGCTGGCGCTGCAGAGGGTGAGCAAGAGCTACTGGCGTGGGGGACGCCGGCTGCGGGTGCTGATCGACGTGTCGCTGGAGTTGCACGCCGGCGAGGTGGGCGCGGTGGTGGGCGCGCGCGACGAGGGCAAGACCACGCTGCTGAAGGTGGCCGCCGGCATCGAGCCGCCCGATGTGGGCGAGGTGCGCGTTGACGGGCGCGAGCTCTCGCGGCTCAGCCAGCAGCAACGGGCGCAGCTGCTGGGCGGCGAGATCGCCTGGATCCAGCGCGAGGGCCCCGGCGTGAGACTGGAGGTGCTCGATTATCTCGGCCTGCCGCTGGCGCTGGGACGCGGCCGCGGACGGCGCCAGGCGAGCATGCGGGTGATGGCCGCGCTGGAGCGCGTGGGCGCGTCGCGCTGCGCCCATCAGCGCTGGGAGGAGCTGTCCGACTGGGAGCGCGTGCTGGTGGGCTTCGCGCGCGGGATCGTCTGCCAGCCGCGGCTGCTGGTGCTGGACAGCGTCACCGACGGTCTCGGCATGCGTCGCGTGCGCGAGGCCGGCGAGTTGCTGCTGGCCGTCGCAGGCGAGCTGGGCTGCGGCGCGTTGATGGGCTGCGCCGATCTCGAGTGCGCGCTGATCGCCGAGCGCGTGTGGACGCTGGAGCGCGGACGCCTGGGACTGCTGTCCGAGCAGGAGGTGACCGAAGCCGAGATCATCGACTTCCCGCGACCGGCGCGCGCCGATGGTTAGGCGCCGCGCCCCGCAACCTCCGCACCCCCGCCAGCTGGCCGCGCGTGTCTCCGACTGTGGGCGAATCCGCGCACGCCACATGTTCAAGCCAAGTTTCCGACTGAATACAATAGTCAGCGTAAATGTGGTAGGTTGGAACGGTTCCCGGCCGCACCACCACGTTCTGACTTCGAATACGATCCCTAGTAATGGCTCCTCCGCGTAAAGGCGACCTCACCGCCAGCATGGCGATCCTCGGGTTGGTCGTGCAGCGCAGCGACACCGTCAACAGCCTCGGCGCGCGGCTGGTGGAGCGCTTCCCGCATGCGCAGTGGTCACGCTCGGTCGCCCACAACAGCCTGCCCAACCTCGAAAAGCAGGGATTCGTGATGCTGGTGGAGCACGGCGCCGAGCGCGCGCTCGACCGCTACGAGGCCACGCCGGCAGGCGTGGAGGAGTTCCGCGATTGGCTGCGCGCCTCCTCGGCGGCGCCGCTGGCGCTGCGCGACGCGGTACACGCCAAACTCGAGCTCGCCGCCGACGACGACATGCCCGACCTGATCGCGGCGATTCGCGCCGAGGAGGAGGCGTGCGCCAGAGAGTTCGCCGCAGCCAGCTCGCGGCTGAACGTCGAGTCGCAGCTGAAGCGCCTGGGCGCCGGCCAACAAGACGCGCGGGCGAGCGCGGTTGGCGACAATGACCTGCGCACCAGAGTCAAGCGCGCGCTGCTCACCGACGAAGCGATGCTGTGGGGGATGCGCGCGCGCCGTTTGCGGCGTTTGCGCCGCGAGCTGGAAGAGACCGTGGAGGATGGCGAGGAGCTGAGCAGCGGCGATGGCTGAGCTGCTGGCCATGCGCCAGGTGTGCAAGGGGTTCCCCCGCGGCGAGCACCGGCTGCGGGTGCTGATCGACGTAACGCTCGAGGTGCGCCCCGGAGAGATCGCGGCGATCGTGGGCGCGCGCGAGGAGGGCAAGACCACGCTGCTGAAGGTGGCCGCCGGCATCGACACGGTCGACACCGGCGAGGTGTGGCTGGGCGACCGCGAGCTCACCCGCGGCTCCGACAGCGAACGCGCGCGCCTGCTGGGAGGGCAGATCGCGTGGACCCACCGCGAGGGCACGGGGGTGAAGTTCAGGGTGATCGACTACGTCGGCCTGCCGCTGGCCATCGGTCGCGGTCGCGGTCAGCGCCAGGCGCACGAGCTGGCGCTGGAGGCGCTGGAGCGGGTGGGCGCCGCCGGCTGCGCGGGACAGCGATGGGTGGAGCTGTCCAACTGGGAGCGGCTGCTGGTCGGACTGGCGCGCGGCATCGCCTGCTCGCCGCGGCTGCTGCTGGTGGACGATCTGATGGACGGCTTCGGAATCGGTCGCACCCGCGCCGCCGGCGAGCTGCTGCGCACGCTCGTGCGCGACGTGGGGTGCGGCGTGCTGATGAGCTGCAGCGATCTGGAGGCCACGCTGGTGGCCGACCGCGTGTGGTCACTGGAACGCGGACAGCTGACGCCGCTGGCCGAGCACGGCACCGAGCTGGCCGAGGTGATCGACTTCCCGGGCAGCGCCCGCCAGAGCCACGGCTCGCGCCGCCTCGGCGGCTAGCGTCCGAGGTCGCGGTGCTGGAGCTGCGCGATCTCGTCAAGCATTACCACGTCGGCGACGCCGAGCCGATCCGCGCCGTCGACGGCGTGTCGCTCAGCGTGGCGGCAGGCGAGTTCATGGCGCTGTACGGGCCCAGCGGGTCTGGCAAGACCACGCTGCTGGAGCTGATCGCCGGGCTCACCCCCGCCGATCGCGGCAGCGTGCTGGTGGAAGGGCGCGACGTGGGGGCGATGTCGACGCGCGAAAGCGACCACTACCGCTTGCGTCAGCTCGGGATCATCGGTCAGCCCCACAACCTGATTCCCGGCGCGCGCGCCATCGAGAACGCGTCGCTGCGGCTGTGGCTCACCAACAAGCGCCACGCGCGGCGCACCATCGAACCGCTGCTCGACCGGCTGGGGTTGGGCGAACGGATGATGCACCGCACCGAGCAGCTGTCGATGGGCGAGCGCCAGCGCGTGCTGATCGCCATGGCGCTCGCCACCGAGCCCAAGCTGGTGCTGGCCGACGAGCCGACTGGCACGCTCGACACGCAGCGCACGCGCGAGGTGCTGGCGCTGCTGCGCGAGCTGTGCGAGGAGCGAGGCGTGGCGATCGTGCTCGCCACGCACGACCCGCAGGCGGCGATGTTCGCCGACCAGGTGCACGAACTGCGCGACGGGCGCATCGGCGAGTACCGCCCCGAGCACGTGCTGGTGCCCGCCTCCTCGCTGTCGGACCTCGACGCGGAGCTCGATTGATGGCGAGTATGAGCCTGCTGGACATCGTCTGGCTCTACCGCGCGCGCCTGCGCGCACGAGCGGTGCTGGTGCAGGAGTGCTTCGCGATCCTCGGTATCGCCGTCGGCGTCGCGCTGCTGTTCGCCTCGCAGGTAGCCAGCACCAGCCTCACGCACTCGGTTTCCCAGCTCACCAAGGAGATCGTCGGCGGCACGCAATTCCAGCTCGACGCGCGGGGTCCCGCCGGGTTCGACGAAAGCGTGTTGCACGAGGTGCGGCACGTTCCGGGGGTGCAAACGGCGTTCCCGGTACTCGAGCAACAGGCCAACGTGATCGGACCGGGAGGCATCCAGCGCTCGGTCGATTTGATCGGCACCGATCCGCGTTTCGCGCACTTCACCGGGACACTGCTGCGGCGCTTCTCCGCCGCGCAGCTGGCGGCGCAGCGCGCGATCGCGCTGCCGGCTCCACTGGCAGCCGAAATCGATGTGGGACCGCTGCAGACGATGACCATTCAGATCGGCGCCAAAGTCGAGCAGACGCTGCTCGGCGCCACGCTCGGCGAATCCGACATCGGCGGGCTCGTGCACAGCCCGGTCGCGCTCGCGCCGGTCGCCTACGCCGAGCAGCTATCGGAAATGCGGGGCAAAATCACGCGGATCTTCGTGCAGTCGCAGCCAGGCCGCGAGCGCGAGGTGCGGGCCGGCCTGCAGCGCCTGGCGGCGGCGCTGCCGGTGAACGTCGAGCCCAGCAACTTCGACTCCACGCTGTTCGGCGTCGCGGTGACCCCGGAGAGCCAGAGCGAGACGCTGTTCTCCGCCATCAGCGCCCTGGTGGGCTTCATGTTCGCGTTGAACGCCATGCTCGTCACGGTGCCGTCGCGGCGCAAGCTGATCGCCGACATCCGCCCGCAGGGCGCCACCAGGCTGATGACGATCCAGATTCTGCTGTTCGATGCGGCCATACTCGGCGTGCTGGCCTGCGCACTGGGATTGGCGCTCGGTGAGCTGCTGTCGATCGCCGTGTTTCATTCGATACCGGGCTACCTCTCATTCGCCTTCCCGGTAGGCAGCCAGCGGATTGTGACCTGGCAGAGCGTGGCGCTGGCGGTGGGCGCCGGCCTGGCGGCGGCCGTGGCCGGCGTGCTGTGGCCGCTGCGCGACATCCTGGCGCAGCCGCTCGACGGCGATCCCCACGCGACTCGCCGCCACCGCTGGCTGCTGCGAGCCCGGTTCGCGATGGGACTGCTCTGCCTCGCCTGCACGATCGCGATTCTCATCGTCCGTCCGCAGAGCGGATTCATCGGGCTGGCCACGCTGATCGTCGCGATGGCCTGCCTGCTGCCGCCGCTGTTCGACGGCCTGGTGGTGCTGTTCGAGCGCGCCCAGCGCCTGCTCGACGGGGCGGCCACGGTGCTGGTGGTGACCGAGCTGCAGACGCGCGAGACGCGCGTGCGCTCGCTGGCGATCGCGGCCACCGCGGCAGTGGCGGTGTTTGGGACGGTCGAGTTTCAGGGTACCCAGTCCAACCTCGAGCGCGGGCTGGACGCCTCCGCGCACCAACTCGACGCCAGCGCCGACATATGGGTGACGCCGCGGGGCGAATCCAATGCGTTCGCGACGACACCATTCGTGGGCAGCGACACGCGCGCGCTTGCGCACGTGCCCGGCGTCGCCGCCGTGGGCCTCTACCGCGGCAGCTTCCTCAACTGGGGCGATCGGCGCCTGTGGGTGGTGGCGCCGCCCGGCAGCGTCACTCGACCCGTTCCACCCAGCCAACTGGTGGTCGGCACCGTCGCGCTCGCGAGCCAACGGATCCGGCAGACCGGCTGGGCCGTGATCTCGCAGGCACTCGCAGACGAACACCACCTGCACATCGGCGAGGCGTTCACACTGCCCGCGCCGCGACCCACACGGCTGCGCGTCGCCGGCTTGATCACAAACCTCGGTTGGCCACCGGGAGCGGTCATCCTCAACTCCGCCGACTACGCGCGCGCCTGGGCCAGCGGCGAGCCGAGCGCGTACGCGATCGCGATCAAGCCCGGTGTTTCGCCCGACACCGTACGCGCGCTCGTTCAGCGGCGCCTGGGGCCGGAATCGGGGCTGTCGGTGGAAACGGCGAGCGAACGCGACCGGCGCCACTACGCGCAGGCCAGCCAGGGCCTGTCGCGACTCACGCAAATCAGGTTGCTGGTGCTGATCGCCGCCGTGCTGGCGGTGGCTGGCGCAATGGGATCGATGATCTGGCAGCGGCGCGACCTGGTCGCATTCATCAAGTGCCAGGGCTATCGACGGGACGTGTTGTGGCGATGGCTGCTGTGCGAAAGCGTGCTGCTGCTGATCGCGGGCTGCTCGATCGGCGCCGCATTCGGGCTCTGTGCGCAGCTGCTCGGCAGTCACTTCTTGGCGAGTGTCACCGGTTTTCCGGTCGCGTTCGACGTCGAAGCTTTTGCAGCGTTTTCAAGCTTTGCGCTGCTCACCACGGTCACCGCCGCGGTGGTGGCCCTACCGGGATATCTGGTAGTGCGTGTGCCCCCGAGGACGGCCAGTCCAGCGTTCTAGCCGGCGCTGGCGCGGCGCCACCGGCAGCGACGACAACCCAGCGCCACTTTCACTCAGGCAAGTACAAGCACTGGGTAGCGCCATCGTGCGTGAGCTTGGCTGGGGGCTGGCAGCCGTCTCGTGCGAAGTCCATGCATGGCGCTCGCACGCGCGCACGATCCCCGATCCCACACTTCGCGAGGACGCGCTCGACTCGCTGGCGCGCAAGCGTGGACACACCGACGGCGCGGCCCTGCTGTGGACGATCCCCAAGGCTCGCCACACCAACCTCCTGCGGCTGCTGGTCGCCTACGAGATCATCTGGGATTTCCTCGACGGCGTCAACGAGCGCGGCGCGCCGGCCGGGCAGGTGAATGGGCGGCAACTTCATTTGGCGCTGCTCGATGCGGTAGACACCTCGCGTCCGCTCGCCAAGTACTACCGACACCACCTGGCCGACGACGACGGCGGCTACCTGCGGGCGCTCGTCGAGGTTTGCCGCGCCGGCTGTCGCACACTCGTTTCATACCCGGCCATCCGCCCACTGCTGGCGCGTGAGGCATGTAACGCGCAGGTGCTGGCGATCAATCACGACCTCGATCCGCGGCGGCGGGACGCGGATCTGCGGATCTGGGCGACCGACGCCTTTCCCGACACCACCGCGCACTGGTTTGAGCTGACCGGCGCCGCCAGCGCGTCGTTGACGATTCACGCGCTGTTTGCGCTCGGCGCGCAGCCGTGCGACCGAGTCACACTCGAGCGCGTCGCCGGGCTTTATTTCCTGTGGATCTCCGCCGCCACCACGATGCTCGACAGTTATGTCGATCAAGTGGAAGACCGTCTCAACGGCGACCACAGCTATGTGTCTCACTATTGCACGCCCGCACACGCAGTAACCCACATCCGCGAGCTGATCAGACGCAGTTTCGAGGAGATTCGCGCTTTGCGCGACGGCGAGCGACACGCGGTGATCGTCGCCTGCATGATCGCGATGTACCTCGCGAAGGACAGCGCCCGTACGCACGATCTGGACGCGGCGACCGGCAGCTTCATCGACGCGGGCGGCTCGCTCACGCGCTTGTTGCGCCCAGTTCTACGGATGTGGCGTATCGCGTACTCGCAGCGCCGACACTGACAACCAAAAGGAGACATATGCTGCTCACCAACCTAGCTCCACTGCGTTTGCGGCTCAAACGCGAGCTTCCACCGTCCGTGCCGGTGCCGGCGATAGTGCAAACGCTGCTCTGTCGTGAATGGTTCATTCCCTATGTCGAGCGATGCCGGGAGCGCTATGGCAGCCGCTTCACGGTTTACCCGGTCGACATGCCGCCACTCGTGTTTCTCGGCGACCCGGGCGACATTCACGCCGTGATTGCTGCACCGCCCACCACCCTGCAGCCCGGGGCGGGGGGATCGCTTGTCGCCCCGTTGATCGGGGAAAGCTCGTTCATGCTGTGCGACGGAGAACGCCACAAGTACGGGCGCAACACCGTACTGCCGGCCTTTCACCGCAAAGCCGTGCAACGTCACACCGAGATGGTGGTGGATACAACTCGGCGGGAGGTGGCGTCTTGGCCGCGAAATGTGCCGCTCGCTCTTCACCCTCGCCTGCACACATTGATGTTAAAGGTGATTTTGAAAACCATCTTCCTCGACGAAGACCACTGCCAGGACATGCTCCACCGACGACTGCTGGGGTCGCTGGCGGTGACTGAAGGTGCTTTGCTGCAGGCGCCGGCGCTGCGCCATCTCCCCGGGTGGGGCGCCAGCTGGCGAGGATTCCTCAAGCGGCGCGCACGCGCCGACGAGCTGCTGCTGGAGATCATTCGCACCCGGCGAGCAAGGTTGGGGCGCGGCGATCTGCTGGACATGCTGATCGCGGCCCGCAATCCCGACGGCTCGGCGATGAGTGACGGTCAGGTACGCGACAACCTGATGTCGATGATCCTCGCCGGGCACGAGACCACCACCGCGGAGCTGGCGTGGGCGTTTCAGCTGCTGGCCCACAACGAGCGCGCGCAAAATCGGCTGCTCGCGGAGATCGACGCCGGAGCCGGCGACCGGTACCTGACCGCGACGCTCAACGAGACCTTGCGCCACCGGCCGGCGTTTCCGTTCCTGATCCCGCGTGCAGTGGTCGCGCCGATCGAGATTGGGGGTTGTACGTATCGCCCGCCGGCCCGCCTGCTCGGGTGCACCTATCTCATGCATCACGATCCGTCGCTCTACCCGCAGCCGCAGGCGTTTCGTCCCGAGCGGTTCCTGGAGGAGACGCCGCACTCGGGCATCTGGCTGCCATGGGGGGCGGGCACCAAGAGCTGTGTGGGCCGCCACTTTGCGCTGCTGGAGATGCAGACGGTGCTGCGCGAGGTGCTCTCGCTGCTGCGCGTGCTGCCCGCCTGCAGCCGGATCGAGCGGGCGCGGTGGCGCAGCGCCGTGCTGGTGCCGCACGCCGGCTCCACGGTCGTGCTGCGCGAGCGGCAACCCCCGCGCCGGCGAGGCGCCAAGCGCCGGGGTCGGGAGGTCGCGGGGGTCGCGTAGCCGGGGGTCGCGTAGCTCTACACCGATGCGACGACATACCGCGGGGCAAGCCCGGCTGGCGCCCGCAAAATGCGACAACAACGGCCCGCCTCCATGCGCCCGCTGTTCCAATTGGAACGGATCTGTTCCGATTGGAACGGGTTTCTAGCAATTCGAGCAGGGAGAAGGCATGATCGTGCAGGAGGACTATTGGAACATGAGAGCTTATTCCGACGGATGTTCCGGCGGGATCTGGTGCGTCGCAGCCAGGAAGACGCAGAAGATCGCCGCCCCGCGCAGGCGCGAGCGGTGGCGATGAACAGGCAAACGACCACATAGAGGAGAACTGCACGCCATGCCCAGAATCGGAGCCAATCCCCCAGTGCCCGCCGACGAATGGGCGCCCGCGATCCCCACGCTGCAGGAGCCGCGCTTCTCCCAGTCGCTTGAGCGCGGGCTGGCCATCCTCGGCTGCTTCACGCCCGCCCGGCCGGTACTGGGGATCGCCGACCTGGCCGACGAGCTGGGGATGAGCCGCTCGACGACCCACCGCTACGTGATCACGTTGACGCGGCTGGGCTACCTGGAGCAGGGCGTCAAACGCAAGTACCGGCTGACCCTGCGCGTAACCGACCTCGGCATTTCGGCGATGAACGGGATGAGCCTCTACGAGCACGCCCACGCGTATCTGGAGGAGCTGCGCGCGCGCACCGGCTTCACCGCGTCGATGGGCGTGGTCGACGGCGGCGAGCTGCTGCTGGTCGATTGGCTGCGCGGCGGACGGCGCGGACAGCGGATGATCGACCTGGAGCTTGCGCCGGGCTCGCGTCTGCCGCTGTACGCCACGGCTGCCGGCAAGCTGCTGCTGGCCAACCTGCCCGAGCAGGATCAGCGCGAGCGGATCGCCGCGCTGCAGATGGCCAAACACACGCCCAACACGATCAAGAGCAAGACCGCGCTGCGCCAAGAGCTGAGGCGTATCGGCGACGACAATCTCGCCACCGCCGAGGAGGAGCTGGCGGCGGGACTGTATGAAATCGCCGCCCCCGTGCGCGCCAGCGGCGGCGACGTGGTGGCGGCCGCCGCGATCGCGGCGCACAGCTCGATGATCTCGCTGGAGGAGCTGGTGGACGCGCTCGGGCCGCATCTGATCTCCACCGCCGATCGCGTGTCTGCCCGCCTGGGGTACCGCCGCGAGGACGAGCGGGTGGGCGGCTAGCCCCGAGGGCCGCCCACCCGGTCGGGTCTCCTCTCGACGCCGGTTTTACGTGTCGTCGGGGTGCGTCTCCAGCAGCCCGCGCGCGATCGCATAGCTGACCAGTTCGGCGCGCGTGGTGAGGCCCAACTTGCCGGTGATGTGTGCGCGATGGCTCTCCACCGTGCGTGGTGAGAGGTGCAGCTGACGGGCGATTTCGACGCTGGTGAAGCCCAGCGCGATCAGCCGCAGCACCTCCACCTCGCGCGCGCTCAGCCGATCCTCCGACTGCGCCGCGCGCAGCACGTCCAGGCGGGCGGCGATCGCAGGGCTGACATACACCCGTCCGAGCGCCGCGGCACGCACGGCCGCGGGAAGCTCGCTGTCGGAGTGGTGCTTGGCGACGATCCCGCTCGCCCCCGCCGCCAGCGCCTGCTGGGCGAATACCGGGCTCTCCTCCATCGTCAGCAGCACCACGTGTGTCTCCGGCGCATACATGCGCAGGCGCCCGATCGTGTGGATGCTGGAGCCGCCCGGCATGTCGAGGTCGAGCACCAGCACGTGCGGCTGATGCTTGCGCGCGTGTTCCACCACCGTGGCGACGTCGCTGATCTCGGCGACCACCCTCACGTCCTCCTCGCCCTCCAGCAGCAAACGCAGCGCGCGGCGTACGGCGGCGTGGTCGTCGGCGATCAACACCGAGATGGTGGCCGGCTGCGCAAGCCGCAACGGCAGCGATGCGATGCGTGGGTTTGCAGCCATACGCTCAGGTTAGGCTCCGCGGCCGCTGCGGGAGACCGTGTAAAGATGCCGAGCGACTACGGAAAAGCACCTAACCGCCGAGGGGGCCAAGCTCCCGCGCCGGCGCCGCGGGACCGGCCGCCGGCTGAAGCCGCCCCCACCCGGCCCCGCGGCCGCTCGAGCAGATATGGTGGACGCATGGACGACGACCAGATGGCAGCCGACCCTCTCGAGGCGCTGGAGCAGCGCCGGCACGAGGAGCGCCGCGCGGTGGAAGAGGCCGGCGGCGGCCAGGCCGAGGGTTTCGAGCAGGCCGAGCAAGAACTGATCGAACACACCTCCCACGGTGACGAACACAGCCCGGCGCGGATCATGCGCGACGCGGCTGACGAACCGCAGCAACGCGAGGTTTACGGCGAGGCCGACGAGGAGCGCACCGCCGACTAAAGCTACGCGGCGGCCCCCGCCAGCTCGAAGCGCACCCCCGTCAGCTCCTCCGAAACCTCCCACAGTCGCGTGGCGGTCGCCTCCTCGCGCGCGGCACGGTTGGGCGAGACGATGCGCGGGTGGCCGCGGAACTCGCCGGGGCCGTCGGGGCCGATGTAGAGGCCGCCTTCGAGGCCGGGCGCGGTGGCCGCAAACAGCGGCGGTAGCGCGCCACGCTCCCCGCTTTGCGCCAGCAGCACATTGGTCACCACCATCACCCACCGATCCAGCGCGGGCGCGGCTGCCGACTGCAGGTTGGTGGCCGCATACCCCGGATGGGCCGCCAGGCTCTTCACGGTCGATCCCGCCGCGCGCAGCCGCCGATCGAGCTCCAGCGCGAACATCAAATCGGCCAGCTTCGACTGGCCGTACGCGCGCCAGCGGCTGTAGCGGCGCTGCGACTGCAGATCGTCGAAGTCGATCCGCCCCATCTTGTGGGCGTTGCTCGACAGCGTCACCACGCGCGCGTCCTCCCGTCCCTCCATCGCGCCGATCAGCTGTGCCGTGAGCGCGAAGTGACCCAGCAGGTTGGTGCCCAGCTGCAGCTCATACCCATCGTCGGTCACCTGCCGCGGCGGCGCCATCACGCCGGCGTTGTTGAGCAACAGGTCGAGGCAATCGTGGTGAGCGTGGAACTGTTCGGCAAACTCCCTCACCGACGCCAGGCTGGCGAGGTCCAGCGCCACCACCTCCAGCTGCGCGCCGGGCACCTCCCGCTCGATCTCGGCCTTGGCCGCTGCGCCCTTGTCGGTGTTGCGGCACGCCATCACCACCCGCGCCCCCCGGCGCGCCAGCTCGCGTGCGCACACCAGCCCGAGGCCGCTGTTGGCCCCAGTGACGATCGCACTGCGCCCACTCTGGTCGGGAATCTGCTCGGTCGTCCACTTGGCGCTCATCGGGGCTCCTTCGGAGGCGGTTGATTTGGCGGTACACGAAAGCAGATCGATCCCGCCCACGGGGACTGCTGCCCCGGTGGTTGCGTGCGCGATCATATGCAGGTGACGCTGCTCGCCATCAAGCTGCTGCTGGCTCCCGCGTTCGTGGTCGGCGCGTCGCTCGGGGCACGCCGGTTCGGCGTACGCGTGGGCGGACTGATCGGCGGGCTGCCGGTGGTGGCCGGTCCGATCCTGCTCGTATACGCGCTGGCCCACGGCCGCGCGTTTGCCGCGGGCGCCGCGGCCGGCACGCTGCTCGGCCTGGTGTCGCTGATCGCGTTCGTGGTCGTGTACGCGCGCCTGGCCGGCCGCCTGCCGTGGGTGGCGAGCATGCTCGCCGGCTGGCTGGCGTTCGCCGCGAGCACGGCCATCTTCAGCGTGCTGTCGCTGCCGCTGGGCGCGGCGCTTGGCGTTGTCGCGGTAGCGCTCGCGCTGGGCTTGGCGGCGCTGCCACGCCCGGCGGGCGGCATGCCGGCGCACACCGTGCCCCCGACCTGGGACCTGCCGCTGAGGGCCGCGTGCGCGGCCACGCTGGTGGTGAGCCTGACGGCGATCGCCGGCTGGTTGGGTCCGCAGCTGAGCGGGCTGCTGGCCCCGTTCCCGATCATCGCCACCGTCCTCGCCACCTTCACCCACGCGCAGCGGGGCATCGACGAGTTGCGGCGGCTGCTGCGCGGCCTGCTCGCCGGGTTCGGCGCGTTCGCGCTGTTCTGTTTCGTCCTCTCGCTGGCGTTGCGGCGGGTGGATATCGCCGCGGCGTTCGCCATCGCCACGGGCACCGCCCTGTTCGTCCAGGCGCTGGTGCTGGCGCTCGCACGGGAGCGCACCCCGGCTCTGGCACCTGGGCAGGTCGCGCAGGAGGCCGGCGACTTCGCTCGCTGATCGCGGTCCCAGTTGAGGCGGCGCTAGAGCACGCGCACTTTCGCGTGTGCGCTCGTTGCGGGGGCGTATTCCGGTCCATGCGCAAGTGCGCGGAGGGCGACGCGCTCGTGAGCGGCGGATCGTGGAATCGTGTAGTGAACAGCCGCGACGGAGTCGCCATCGCTGCCGGTGCCAATGGTGTGCCACACGCCGCGAAGACTGATCTGCACTTCTACGCGCAGCGACGCATCGCTGACCGGGCCTCCTTCGGGAGTGTGCAGGCTAATCGCGAGCGTGCCCTTCAGGCGAAGCGCATCGACGCGGGGTAGGGCGATGTTCAGGGCGTGGGTGACGTACACGGTGAACGAGTACGGTGCGGGCGTCCCGGACTCGCAGCTCACTCGGCTGGCCGTGATGAGCACGGGCATGGAGCCAGACTGTGTGGCGACGAACGACGCTTCGTCCTTCCCGTTGCTGTTCAGTTCCGAGGTCAGCACGCTCCCGGTCTGCGGATAGTTGAAGTCGGTTGTGCCAGATGGATACACGATGAGACCGCTCCAAACGTGGCGGATCGATTCAGGCTCTTCCCGATCGATCGCGACGTGGTCGCCGGACGTCACGGACAGCCTCCACCATTGGCTGCGGACCGCTTCACCACATGAGTTGTCGGTGGTCGTGCCGTTTACGGTGTTGCCAAACTCCTGCTGGCCAGGCACGATCAGCGGCGCTTGTGCGATGGACGAGCCACCTTCTCCGTATGCGGCTGCGGCGGCGGCCGTAGTGGCAATAGCGGCGCCGCTGCGCGTGTGCACACGCAGGCGCAGACCCGGCGCAGAGGTGTTGCACAACGCCACCTTTGTTGGCCCTCATGGCGCTTGCTCGGGGAGATAATCGTCGTGTCAGATCGAGGAGCGACCTACCGAGCGGCTCCCGATCGAAGCGAACAAACATCTAGCGAAAAAGGGGTGCACGACAATGGAGTCTCTGAAACAAAAATGGAGTGGGCTGGAGCAGGGAGTGAAAATCGGGCTGGGCGCGGCGGCCGCACTGGTGACGGTCCTGTTCGTCGTCAAGCTGCTGCCGGCGCTGATCGCCGCGATGGGGATCGGGGCGTTCCTCGCGATCCTGTTCGTCCCCTACTGGCTGCCTACGATCATCGCGTTCTACCGCAAGCACCCGAGCAAGGGCGGCATCTTCGCGCTGAACTTCTTCTTCGGCTGGACCTTCCTGGGCTGGGTCGTCAGCCTCGTCTGGTCGTTGAGCGACGCCAGCGGGCGGGCGGGCACGCAGTCGGTGATCGTCAACACCACAGTCAACGCCGGCAACACCGAGATGCCGCGCTACCAGCCAGGCGACGTCGTCAACGGACTGCGCTTCGACGGAGCGAACTGGGCACCTGTCGCGGGTGCCCCTTCGCCCGCCCCCATCGTCGGCACCCCTCTGGACTCTCAGGCCTCTGCCACGAGCGTCTAGCGCCGATCAGGCTGGGCCCCGGCTCCCGCGGTATGGGAGTCGGGGCCCAGCGTTTTCATTCCTCGACCACCTGCGGGATGCTCGACTTGCGCTTCGGGGACGGGGGGGCGCGCTCGGGCGCAGTGGCGCCGGGGGCCGAGGGGGAAGGCGCTTCGGTGGCGGGGGCGGGTGTGCTCGTCGGCGCCTGCGAGACGACCGATTCGGTGGCCAGGGCGGATGGAACTGGTGCAGTGGCCAAGGCGGGCGGCGTCGCAGGCCGACCGGGAACTATCACCTTCACCGGCACGGCGGGTAGCGCTCTGGCGAGCTCATGCCTCGGATGACCGCCACCGCCGGCGGCGATTACCGCGACGCCCGCGCCGAGAAGGGCCGCGGCGAGCAGTGCGGCGATCGGGCCGATCTTCCCCGGAGGGGACACCCGGGACGGCGCTCGGTCATCACGCGCTGGCACCGCTCAGCACCTCACGGGCGCCCGATCGGCCACCAGGCATCGACCGCCCGAGGCGATCAGCCTACCCTTCGGCTCCAGCCGGTAGGTGAAGCGCTTGGAGATCCAACCCGGTCGCTCGATCTCCACCGTGACCGTGTCGCCCGCGCGAATCCGCCGATCGGCCAGAAACGCGGTCAGGCTGATGCATTCGTGTACCGACGCGCCGCGGCGCGAGGTCGAAGGAAGCCGGCAGGTCGACGCCGCGTGGCGCGGCGGAGACTGGTGGCGCGTGAACGGGCATCCCGTCCCGTCGCATGCGAGCGCCACATGACCTCCGAGCGGAACTTCCCCCACCACGAAGAAGCCGAAAATCCCGGTCGCGGGAGCGAACGACCTGTAAACGTGTGCTCTGATGTAGCGCAGCGCGTGTGGTTTGACCAATCGGGGCGGATTGACCACCGAGGACGGACCGAGCTGCGGGGGCGGGGGAGGCGACGACGGGGTGACCGCGGCGGTCGTGAAGCTCACCGTCGCGCCCGTTGACGAGCCTCCTCCGGTCACCGCCCGTATGCGGAAACCGTATGTCGTGCTCGGTGCCAGCCCGGCCAGTTGCGCCGCGACCGCCTCTGGGGTCGTCCCGTCGCCGGAGACCGGCGAGCACGGCGCCTGGCCGGCGAGCGAGCCTGCCGGACCGTATTCGATCGTGCATTCGGTCACTTCGTTGCCGTCGGGGTCGACCATCCCCTGGAGCGTCGCAGAGCTGGGTCCGACCTGACTGGCGCCGCCGGTGACCGCGGACGGGGGCTCCAGCGCGAAGATCCACGCCCCGCCGACGACGGGCGGCGAGCCTCCGAGTGCAGATCCCCCGCCGATCAGCGCGGTCCGACCGTCAGCCGCGATCGCCACGCCGTTGCCGAAGCCGCCGCCTTCGCTCTCTTCCCCGCCCTGCAGCTTTCCGGGTTGCTGGATCCACCGCCCTTCCGAGCGCTTGAAGATCCAGGCCGCTCCGGCAAAGTTGGAGTCGCCCGCTCCCCCGACGATCGCGGTGTTTCCGTCCGACGTCAGCGCGAGTCCGCTCCCGAAAAAGCCGCCCACCCCGATGTCGCCGCTGTTCACCTCCCCTGTGGCGGTGATCTTCGGACCCTGTTGGGACCAGCTCGTGCCCGACCGTGTGAATGCCCAGGCTGCGCCCGCGCCGCCGTGGTCGAGGATGCCGCCCACAAGTGCGGTGTTCCCGTCGGCAGAGATCGCAACACTGGAGCCGAATGCGCCGCCGTAGCCCGTTCCTGCGGTGAATGGTTCCTCCTCCGTGCCGCTCAGCGCTCCGCCTTGCTGGACCCATTCCGATTCGGAGCGCTGGAAAACCCACGCGGCCCCCGCAAAGCCGTCCACTGCCGTTGCGCCGATGATCGCGGTCGCACCTGTTTCAGAGAGCGCGACAGAGATGCCGAAATACGCCGGGCCGGGTTCAGGGTCTACGAGGGGATGTTCCTGGGGTACCCATTCAGAGCCGGATTTCCTATAGATCCAGACCGCTCCGCGGGGCGATTCGAAGTACGGTTCACCGACGAACATGACTTCCCCGTGACTCGAGAGGGCGATACTTTCGCCGAAGTTACCTTCCGACGGCGCGCGCGGCGAGAGCTCCTTGATTCCCCTCGACCACGTTTCGCCGCTGCGGTTGAAGATCCAGACATCACCGCCGCCGGGTGCGCAAGGCCCGCCAACGGCGACCGTGTTGCCGTCGGGTGATATCGCGACACTGTCGCCGAAGTCCGAAAGCTTTGTGCCACTCAGACGCGGACCCTGCTGAACCCAGGCGTCTCCGGATCGTACGAACACCCAGGCAGCGCCGTTGGACTTTTCGTGCTGGTTGCATTCTCCTGTGTCTTTGCTCTGTTCGTATTCGGGTCCACCGACGACGGCGGTGTTGCCGTCCTCGGAGAGCGCCACGCTGAATCCGAAGTCGCCCCCGTCGATGTTTTCGGAGGTGCCCTCCACCAGCTTGGGGACAGCTTGGATCAGGGGATCCACGCTCAGCGGATAGCGGGCGCCCCGCGTGTTCACCTCCAGCAGGATCTGATCGCCAAGCACACGCATCGAGCTCTCGAGCGACACACCACGCGCGTCATGAGCCGCGAGCTCCCCGTACCTGAGCACCGGGGTCCCGCCGCGGGTGAACTCAACGCCCCGCCCTCCTGGCATCAACTTCGGGCGCAGGTCGCCCCCGACCGCAAGGCGCAGCGCCAGAGTGCCGCCCGGTCGCACGCCCGACGGTCGCTCAACGGTGAAACCCTGCTCGATCCCAAGCGGGCCGTTCGCATACCACTCCCTGACGCCCCCCCGGTCATACACCACGCGGTTCGCGCTGGCTGTCGGCTCCACCGACGCGGCTCCGCGGACCATTGTGCCCGAGTCCGCGCCGGTGAGATGGATGCGAATGCGCCCCCGGGAGCCGCCCACCGACACTCCTCCCGCATCGAAGGCAGCCACCAGCAGCTGCGCCGGGTTGCGGACCCCGAGGTTTGCGCCACGGCGCCTCACCAGATAGGACGGCGTCTGCGCGCCGATCGCGTCGGAGATCTGCACCAGCTCACCGGGCCGCAAGCCGGACAATCCGGCCGGTTCGGAACGTGCCGAGCGTGCGCCTGTGACCGAGGGAGGATCGCGCCATGGCGACTGGGCGAGCACACTCGCGAAAATCAGAGCTGTAACAACAGCGCCGATCCGACGCCCGCGTGGGAGCCGCCGGGCCGCGGATGCGGCGCCCGGCCGCCAGCGGGGCGCCACCCCGCGCCGCCGCGCCGGCGGTGAACTCGCAACGATCGCCCCACCGACCGCGAGCCCTCCCCCCACAAAAGAGTTCTGACTGTGTGACTCCAGGCGGGGCATGGTGGCAAAGGGTACTCATTCGCAGTCGCACGAGCCGGGTGCAGGCATGCCTCGCTCCGGCGGCGATTCGCGCCCTATACGATCCAGCGCAGCACCGTCGAACCTGGATCGCACGCCGAGCACTGGAGAGATCATCGATGGGTGACCCACCTGCCCCGAGCACGACCGTCTCCGACACTTCGGACGGCGATAACACCTCAACCAGGCGGGTGGGGCGCTACGAAATCGTCCAGGAGCTGGGCAAGGGTGGGATGGCGACGGTCTATCTCGCGAGGCAGGTGGGCCTCGGCCGCGTCGTCGCCCTGAAGGAACTCAGCGCGTTCCAAGCGAACAGACCCGGGGTTGCCGAGCGGTTCGTCCGCGAGTCGCAGCTCGCCGGATCCTTGAACCACGCGAACATCGTGACGGTGTACGAGTACTTCGAGGAGGCTGGCACGCCCTACATAGCGATGGAGTACGTGCAATATGGATCGCTGCGACCGCGCATCGGAAGTCTGAGCATCACCCAGGTGCTCGGCGTGCTGGAGGGGGTGCTGGCCGGCCTGGCCCACGCGGAAACCTTCGGGATCGTTCACCGGGACCTGAAGCCCGAGAACATCATGGTCGCGCTCGACGGTCATGTGAAGCTGGCCGACTACGGAATCGCAAAGGCGAGCGCTTCCGCGGGCGTCGAGCGCTTCGCCACCTCACCGGGTGCCCTGATCGGGACACCTGCCTACATGGCGCCCGAGCAGGCGCTCGGAGGGCAGATCGGACCGTGTACGGATCTCTATTCGCTGGGCGTGGTGGCGTACGAGCAGATCGTCGGGCGCGTCCCGTTCGCCGATACCCATTCGCCGCTCGCGGTCGCGATGCGCCACGCCAACGAGCCGGTGCCGCCTGTCACCGAGGCGCGGCCCGAGACCGACCAGGGGCTCTCGGGCTGGATCGGGCGCCTGCTCCTGAAGGAGCCCGACGCACGTCCGCGGAGCGCAACCGCGGCATGGGAGGAGCTGGAGGAGATCGCCGTGCGCATAGCCGGCCCTCTCTGGCGGCGCGACGCGCGTCTCACTGCCCCCGAACCGTACTCGAGGCCGCCGCGGACGCTGACCCCCGCCGAGTTCGGCGGCGACACCGCCAACCCGGCTGCGGGCACCGGCGCGGGAGACGCTCCGGTGCGCGGTTCCACCTGGTTTACGAGCCCACGGGCCACACTGGCGCTGTTGGCAGCCGCGCTCGTGGGCTTCGGAATCGTGAAGCTCACCACCGACGGCGACGGTTCCGGAACGGCTCCACTGGACAGGTCCGCTTCGAGCGGCTCCTTCTCGGTTCGCTACCCGGCGCCATGGAGCGCAACCGGCCCAGGTCTCCTCTCCACCCTCGGCACACCTGCCCCGATCGTTCTCGTCGCGCATTCCGGGGCCGACAGGCTCGCGATCGGGCTCGATACGAAGATCGACAGCCCCGCGCTGCTCCCGCCGTCGATCGTCGGGGAATCGCGCCCCGAAGCGGTCGGGCTCGGCGGCAACGTGTTCCTACGCCGCCACCTGGCAGCGGGGCGCACGGCATCGGCCGAGACCCTGTACGGCCTGCTTACGGATGACGGGACGCTGCTTGCGGAATGCAACGCCGGCTCGCAGTCAGCCGCGGCCGACTGCGAGCGAATCCTGGCGTCGCTGCGCCTAAACGGACGCTCTCCGCTCGACTACCGACCCGACGACGCATACGCGGCCGCACTCAACTCGGCGATCGCCGCGCTTGGCTCCCGGGCCGGGGCACCGGAAGCAGCGCTGCGTCACGCCACCACCCGCTTTCGCCAGGCAGGGCTCGCCGGGCGGATCTCGGCCGCTTACGCGGTCACAGCGACGACGATCGCCGGGCTGCATCCGGGTTCCGGCGCGCAATCCGAGAACACGGGGATCGCCGCGGCGCTCACGCGAGTCGCGCTCGGCTACGCCGCACTTGGTCGTGCGGCCCGGGCCGGCTCCGGCGACGCGTTCCGCGCGGCACGGAGGACAGTCGCCGCCGGCGCGGCGGATCTTGCGCGGGGGTACGCCGACCTGCGCAACCTCGGCTACGTGGCGTCACCATGACGGCTTCTGTCGACCCGCTGGAACGTCACACCTTGACCCCGGCGGAGCTTCAGTTGCTCCTGGCGGCAGAACGTCGCGGCAGGGCCTTTCTGGCGTTTAGAGACTCTGCCGCCGAGCTTCACATGTTCGACCTACCCGCTGATGGGTCGGCCGTGGTGATCGGCCGTCGAGAAAGTGCCTCGCTCTGCCTGCCCTGGGACAGCCGAGTCTCAGGAGTCCATGCCGAAGTCAAGATGCTGGGCGAAGAGTGGACGATTGTCGACGATGGGATGTCCAAAAACGGAACCGTCATCAATGCGCAACGTCTGATCGGGCGCCAGCGCCTGCGAGACCAGGACCGCATCCGCGTCGGAAGGACCGTGATCGCATTCCGGGACCCGGCCCAGCAAGTCACGGAAACGGTGATCGATGACGCCGATTCGGTGGTGGACGACCTGAGCGACACGCAGCGACGCATACTGCTGGCCCTGTGTCGTCCAATGCTCGTCGGCGGTCAGTACAGCGCACCGGCTTCGAATCACACGATAGCGTTGGAGGTCCACCTCGGTGTCGACGCGGTCAAGACCAACCTGAGGACGATGTTCGCCAGGTTCGGGGTCGATGGGCTGCCACAGAACCAGAAGCGCGCCAAGCTTGCTGCGCAAGCCCTTCGACTGAGGATCGTGAGTGAGCGCGATATCTAGCCTGATCGCCTGCGAGACCGGCGGTGCAGACCACGGGCGGCTCGTCGGCGCCGAAGAGCGTGCTACGCTGTGCGACATGAGGACCGTTACTCATCGCGAGATGCGCAATCAAAGCGGTGACATCCTGCGCCATGTCGCCGGCGGGGAGACCATCCAGGTCACCAACAACGGCCGGGTGGCGGCGTTGATCGTGCCGCCGGGCACCGATCCGCTCGCGGACCTCGTCTCCCGAGGCCAGGTGCGGGTGGCGCGAACCCCCCCGTCCAGCTTGCGGTCGATCGTTCGACGCAAAGGCACGGCCGACAGCCACGCGATAGTGGCCGACGTTCGTGGCCGCTGGTGATGATCAGCTATCTGGATACCTCGGCCGCGATGAAGCTCGTCCTCGACGAGCCGCGATCTGAGGCGCTGACCGCGGAGCTGGCAGGGCGGGACGGTCGGCGGCTGGTCTCCTCCTGGCTGCTGCACACCGAGATGCACTGTGCCGCAGGGCGCCACCCCGAAGACGTCGACCTGGAGGCGGTGGGGACCGTGCTCGATTCCGTGAACCTGATCGACCTCACACGCGGGGATCTGCTCGCGGCCGGCACGCACGCGCCACTGCGATCCAACGACGCCATCCATCTCGCCGTCGCGCTCAGGGTCGGCGCCGATGAGATCGTCACTTACGACGGAGAGCTTGCTGAGCGGGCGACAGCGGCCGGCCTGCCCGTGCTGTCACCGGTAACCAGCTCGCAACCCCCCGAGTTTTCGCCCCCTCGCGTCGTGCCCCACTAGGCCGACCGACTCCCTGACAGAGCCGACGCTCGGGGGAGATCGCGCGACAGTGGGGCCGCCCCAGAACCGTTGCCATTGAAGTCGTACAGCCGCGCTTTGGCTTACCCGAGCAGCCCAGGGTCTGGTGGATTTGGGTCGGCGGCGTGCACGGTGACGCTGATGTGATGGACGACCACGTCGCTTGGACGTGCCAGCAGCGACTGGACCTGGTCGCGATAGCGGCGATAATGGCCCGTGTCGTAGTGCTCGCGCATTGCCGTCTCGGTGTTCCATGAGCCGAGCAGCACGAACTCACCGGGATCCTCGGCGGCGAGCACTCGGAAGTCGGTGCATTGAGGCTCGGCGCGGCTTGCGTCGGCAAGTTCCCGTAGCAGCGCACGCAGCTGGTGCTCGAGCGCGGTTCGTCCATGCATCTCTGCCACCAGCAGGACGCTCATGCTGTGAGCGCCACGTCGGCATCGGTCCCGACCGCAAGGCGCTGCTGATACCAGCCGATCACTTCGGCCTCCTCAGTCAGCGTTGCGCACATCCGCGCGAATGTCTGCGTCTCAGCTGGCAGCTCGTGCGGCGACTCCTGGTAATAGTCAAATCCCATGCTGGCTCCGAAGCGATCTCACTCGAACACGAACAGTATCCCCTCATCGTCCCCGGGGAAGGCCTCGGTATCTGCGGCGAACTCTGTCGCGTGCTGGAAGAGGAAGCCGTGCGCGGAGTCGGAGTAGATCTTGACTTCGGCCTGCGCAATCAGGCCCGCTAGCAGGAAGGAGGCTAGAGGAGGCATTCGTATCCCGGGGGTCAGACCCCGCGCCTAATCGTGGTTGCCGTCGCCGCCGCCATTCGCGATCACTCGATGCGGAAGATCGGTCAATAGTAGAGCCCGCTCCCAAGGTCAGAGCGAATGTCAACAGGACCTACCGTCACTGAGGGCTGGCTGTCGCGAGCTGCTCGGCGAACATGGCATCGACGCGCTGCTTTATCGAGGTGGCGACATCGGCTCCGATCAGTTCATGCGCCTGCTGCTGCGCGTCGCGCCACGCGGAGCGCAGCTCGGCAAGCTTCTCACTGCCCGCGTCGGTGAGCCTCAGCACACGTCCGTTGCCGTGCTCTGCGCGCTCGATGTCGATCAGCCCGTCCTGTCGAAGCAGCCTTGCGTTTCGTGACAGCGTTGAGATCTCCATCGAGAGCAGCTGTGCGACCTGTCCCGCAGGGACCGGCTGTCTGACAGCAATCGAGGTAAGCAGATTGAGTTGCGCGATCGTCAACCCGTACGGCCGCAACGCAGTGTCGTAGACGCGGGTGACCGCGCGGCTCAGCAGCCGCACACGGACCGCCAGGCAGTCACGTCCGATCTCCTGCGCGACCCGTGCACCGCGCCGCCGTGCCACGTCCATGCTCAGACCCTTTGGATGAGCGTCGCCGGACCAGTCCCGCCCGCCGTGCACATCGTGACCAGGCCCAGCTCTCTGTCCGAGCGCTCGAGCTCGTGTAGCAGCGTGGTGATCAGACGCGCGCCCGAGGAGCCCAGCGGATGCCCGAGCGCGAGTGCGCCGCCGTTGACGTTCACACGCTCCATGTCCGGCTGCAGCTCGCGCGTCCACGCGAGCACGACCGACGCGAACGCCTCGTTGATCTCGAACAGGTCGATGTCCCCGATTACGAGCTGGTTGCGCTCGAGGATCATGCGCGTCGCGGGTATTGGGCCGGTGAGCATGATCACCGGGTCGACGCCTGCGGTCACCTGATCGACGATGCGGGCGCGCGCCTTCAGACCCAGCTTGTCGGCCTTCTCTGCGGACATCAAGAGGACCGCCGCCGCACCGTCGGAGATCTGCGAGGAGGTTGCCGCGGTGATGCGCCCGTCCGGCTTGAATGCCGGCTTGAGCTTGGCGAGCGTCTCCAGGTTCGTGTCCGGGCGTATACCCTGATCGGTTGCATATGTCGAGCCGTTTACGCTCATTGGAACAATCTCGTGCTCGAAGCGCCCCTCGTCGGTGGCGCGCGCTGCCAGTTGTTGCGAACGCACACCGAACTCGTCGAGCTCCGAGCGCGGAATCTCCCAGCGCTCGGCGATCAACTCGGCGCTCAACCCCTGGGGGATCAGGGCGTAGCGATCCATCAACTGCGGCGGGAACGGCACGCCGGTCTCCTCGGGATGCGCCGCATTCGAGCCCATCGGCACGCGGCCCATGTGCTCGACGCCGCCTCCGATCACCACCTCGTGGACGCCGGCGGCGATCTGCGTGGCGGCGATGTTCACCGCCTGCTGAGCCGAGCCGCACTGCATATCTATGGTGCTTGCGGGTGTGCTCACCGGCAGGCCTGCCTGCAGCCACGCGTTACGCGCGATGTTCTGCGACTGCTCGCCGACCTGGGTCACACAGCCGGCGACCACGTTCTCGACGATCTCCGGCGCGATGCCCGCACGCTCGATTGCAGCACTGTAGGACGCGCCCAGCAGCTCGTTTGGGTGCACGTCGGTGTAGTAGCCCGTCTCGCGCTTGCCACGCCCGATCGGCGTACGCGCGGCCTCCACGATCACAACCTCTCTACCAACCGTCTGTCGCATCTTGTGCTCCTAGCTGTAGCTCCTGAGGACATCTCGACAGTCGCGCCACCAGAATCGAACACCAGCCGCCCATTCGAACGTCGGCTGCGGGACTATCTTGTAGATACAAGATAGCAGAGGTCCGGCATGGTGAAGCGCGTCCCCCCGCACTTCCTCAAGACGGCTCGAACTCAGCCCGGATCTTCCGCGACATCGCTTCTGCCTCGCTGTGCGAGGCCGTAAGAGGGGGCTGCTGCGCCAGGTAGTCCACTCCTCGAAGCTTGCGGGCGCCTCGGGGTAGGTGAACATCGATCTCCGTCCTTTCGTGTGCGGTCGGTCAGAGCCGGATGTGCTGCCATACCGGCTTGCTTCGGTTGATGGCCGCTTGGTCTGCTGTCTGTGATGGGATTGCGAGTATCTCCTCAGCTCGCCAGGAACGGCAGGAACGCGTCGAGAAACTTAGCTGGATGCTCGATGTGCGGGATGTGCCCGCATTCCGGGATAACCACGCGTCTGGCGTTGGGGATGTCGCGTGCGGCCGCCTCGGAGAGCCCGATGAAGTCGCCGAGTCTGGCGAGGTCGTCCGGTTGCGCGTAGTTGCCGAGCGGGACGACGTGATCCTCGGCTCCGACGATCAGCAGCGTCGGGGGCGCAATCTGGTCGTACTCGTAGCGGACGGGCTGCTGGTAGATCATCTGGAAGGTGAGCGCGGCGGCGCGCGCCCACCTCGGATAATCCGCGCTGAGGGTGACCCGGATTAGCACCTCGGCGAGTGGCTCGTAGACAGCGGGGTCGGGGTGCACGAAATATCCGGCGACGTACGCCCGGATGACCGCCGGGTCCGTCCAGTGCACCTCGTGCTCGTAGAGCGTCTCCTCGGATTGGGGCGGGATCCCGATGCGGTAATCAGCCAAGCCGAGCGGATCCTCCAGTACGAGGTGCGTGACGCGGTCGGGGTTCATCAGCGTGAAGCGGGTCGCCGTCATGCCGCCGGTCGAGTGGCCGAGGACGGCGACCTTCCCGACGCCGAGATGATCGAGCAGGGCTGCGGTGTTGGCGGCCAGGAGCTGGAAGCTGTAGTGGATATCCGGCTTCGAGGACTTACCCCAGCCGATCTGGTCCGGCACCACCACCCGGTAGCCGGCTGCGGTCAGCGCCTCGATGACGTGCTCGAAGTAGTAGCCGCCGAAGGCCTTGCCGTGCATCAAGACGACCGTCTTGCCGTTCGGCTCCGATCCCGGCTGCACGTCCATGTATGCCATGGCCAGCGTCTGCAGATCGTTCTGCACGGGCACGAATCTCACCGGGTGGGGATATGCGTACTCCTCAAAGCAGATTCCGAGGGCGGGGAGTTCGTTCTCGCTCCGGCCGGTCGTCACGTCGGGCATCAGGGATATTCCTCCTCGTCGAATTCGGTGGTGACATGTGCGGGACTGAGCTGCCCGTGACCGTCCGCTTCGGGGACATCATCGTCTATGAGCGCGGTCGTGCCGAGACGCGCTTCCCACCATGCGACGAGTTCGGGGGCTCAGCGGGAAGACATGCTTCCTGCTCAGTCTGCGATAGGGCGACCACCGGCGTCTCCTTCAGGCGGGTGGCGGCGAGAGCCGCACCGGCAGCGTCTTCATCTGGTTGGCGAACGCCGATTCGAGGTACGTCGGGGTATCGAGGATCTCGATCTCGGGAAAGCGAACGAGGGTCTCCTCGAAGAGGATCCGCAGCTCCAGACGCGCGAGCGCCGTACCGAGGCAGTAGTGCCGGCCGCCGGCACCGAACGCCTGGTGCTCGGGGTTGCGCCTGACGTCGAAGCGCTCGGCATCCTCGAAGCGGGACTCGTCGCGGTTGGAGGACGGGTACCACATCACGAGCTTCTCCCCCTCGCGGATGCTCTGGCCGTGCAGCTCGGTGTCGCGAGTGGCGGTGCGGGCGAAGTGAGCGAACGCGGGAAACATGCGCAGCGACTCCTCGACCACGCCCGGTATCAGCGACGGGTCCTCCACGACCTCACGCAGCTGGTCACGGCTTTCCATCAGCGCACGCATCCCGCTGCAATACGTCGCCTTGGTGCTGTCATTACCGGCCGCCATCAACAGCAGGAAACCCATCACGATCTCGTGATCCTCGAGTCGCTCGCCGTCGAGCTCGGCATGCACCAGCACGCTCGTCAGATCCTCAGTCGGTGCGGCGCGACGTTCGGCGATCAGCCGCCCGCAGCGCTCGAATACTTCGGGCACCTCGTTCTCCATCACGCTGTTGGCACCATCCGGCGTGGCATCCGGGTCACCCGCCCCAACGATCGCGTTCATCAGCCTGGCCCACACTGCATCATCCTCGGGGGTGAGGCCCATGAAGCTGCCGATCACACGCGCCACCACAGGCTGGGCGACATCGTTGACGAGATCGCAGCTCTCCCGACCGGAGAGCCGGTCGAGCACTTCGGTGGCGATCGCGCGAATCGCCTGCTCGTGCTCGGCGATCCTCTTGGGCGTGAAGCCGCGCTGGAAGAGCGCCTTCAGACGGTCGTGCTTTGGGGGGTCCATGCCGATGAACATCGCCTGTTGCATCTCCAGCGACAGCCCCGTTTTCTTGGTGGCGGTGAAGCCCCCGATTTCTGAGGAGAACGTCTGCCAGTCGCGGCTGACCTCATGCACATCCTCGGCCGTGGTCACCGACCAGAAGCCGTCCTCGCCGGGATACTCGGTGATCCCGTCCGACCAGTGCACTGGGCACTCCGAGCGCAGTCGCCGGAACAGCTCGTGCGGTGGCCCCTCCCGGAAGTTCGACCGATCGCCGACGCGCGCGTTCTGCAGATCGCTTTCGAGGGGTGCCGGTTTGTTTCTCTCGACTGATGCCATTTGCGACCTCCTATGAAGTAGCAACCATGTTGGCTGCCGTGCGGTGTGCGAGCGACACGATCAGCTTCTGGTAAGTGCGGTTGTGTGAGACTGCCCCGAAATCATCGGTAGTCAGTATGGACGCTTTGGGGCTGGTCTTCGTGCGTCGGCACGAAGGAATCGATCGAGCGCACTCAGACAACGACGGAAGGTGGGTCGCTGAGGCCCAATGAGGAGCCACGAGCCGGCGCGGCGTGGAGTTACGCTTCGAGAGGTCCGGGAAGACGGGGCAGGCCATCATCGGGAATTGGCTCCCAAACGGCGGCGCTGGCAACATGCAGGCGACCCATCGGCCGTACCCCGGGGTCGCCATCGAAGGATCCCATGCGAACGTTGATGAACTCCGGGCTCTCCGGATGCTGTCCGAACAGCGCTGAGCCGCAGGTGCCGCAGAACGCCTTGTCAGCTCCGTCACCCGCGTTCCAGCGCCGGACATGATCCTCGCCACTGACGATTCGAAAAGTCCCGGAGTTGGCGATAGCCGAAGGCGAGGCGGCGGTGCCCGTTCGTCGTTGACAGCGAGTGCAGTGGCAGTATCCGGCGCGGAGCGGCGTCTCGGTGAGCTCAAAGCGCACCGCGCCACAGTTACAGCCGCCGGTTAGAGGCAGAGACGACTTGGGCACAGAGCCGATCATAGCGCCATCGAACCGCAGCGGTGGACGCCGTTCGCCGAGCCGGATTCGGCCCAAGCGATCGCCTCGCGTATGCTCCGGGCCAAGTCGCCGGGTCATCGCTGTTGGCGAGGTTCAGGCTACCCGCGGCTTGGTGGCGAACGCGCCGATCGTGGTGGGCCAGCCTCTGATCCGCCCGGCCGAGCTGGTGCCAGCACGCAGGCGCTCGGCGAGAGTGCCGATTTAGAAAGCATATCGACCACCAGCCATCCGTCGAGATCGATATCCAAGTTTCGGCGAGCGAGGTCCACGAGCGTGATCACGAGAGTCCTGGCGATCCGCGATCAAGGATCTTTCGGTACAGGTCGTCGCGGCGCGTATTCGCAAAGACCTCATGGCGTCGCCGAGCCGATCGCGCAACAGCAGCTCTCGAGACTCGCGCTCAACAGGATCCGGGTCGTAGACCGCGACTACAGGGAGCGACATCCCCGGGACAGTACGTGCAGAAGACAGTGAGCCGGGTCAGGTCTGACGGAGGCGGGGTTTGTGGGTTCCCTGTCTTGTTTTGACGGGGATGGTTGTCTGGTGTTTCGCAGCGTAGAGTTCCTCGAGTTCTTGTGGTGGCCGGTCGTTGAGGGCTTCGTGTGGGCGCTCGTTGTTGAACCATGCGACGTACTCGACAATGGCGAGCTCCAGCTGGGCTGCGTGTCGCCCAGGTACGGTCGGCGATCAGCTCGGTCTTGAAGCTGTCGACGAAGCTCTCAGCGATGGTGTTGTCCAGTGGCGTCGCCGACGGTGCCGATCGACGTCAGCATGCCGTGGTCGTCAAGCGTCTGGGTGTAGTCAAACGACGTGTATTGACGCCCGGCGTCGGTGTGTTGAATGAGTGCGACCTCGGCACCGGGATGGCGTTGATGCAGCGCCATCCGCAGCGCGTCGAGGACGAGCGTGGTGCGCATGTGCGCCGCGAATTGCCAGCCCACGATCCGCCGGCTGAAGGCGTCGATCGCGAAGCTGAAGAACACCAGCCCCTCCCAGCAGCGCAGATACGTGAAGTCGGCGAACCACTTCTCATCCGGCTGGGATGCCGTGAAGTCACGCCGAACGAGATCACCCGGCCGGGTGGCCTTCGGATCGGGTTTGGTGGTGCGCCAGGGCTTGCCGCGCCGCTTGGCGCCCTGGACGTTGTTCTGGCGCATCAGCCGTCGCACACGGTCACGGCCGGCGTCTCGCCCGAGCGCAGCAGCGCCTTCCAGGTCCGCCGATAACCATAGGCGCAGTAGTTCGGACCGCCGACCTTTGGGCCGAGATACCCGCAGATACCCGCAGATTCCGGTGGGTTTGTGCCGCGGTGCTGGGTTCGGCGGCACAAACCCGTCCTCAGTCATCGTGGGCGCCTGTAGCGCTCGTGATCACGCGCGAGTCGGCTCACTGGGGCGGGTGAGGCCACCCGAGCGCGTCGAATACGGCGAGCGGGTCGAGGTAGTCCCTCCAGCGGGTCACCTTGCGTCCTTCGATCGCCAGCACCGAGATGTAGCGGTTGGCGTAGGTTGCGCCGGTCGCGACAACGCTGCCTTCTGAGGCGTACTCGAGCACGATCACCCCGCGCTCTCTGTCGTGGTAAACGGCCAAGTCGAAGCATCGATCCAGCGTCAGCCGAGTCCCGTAGGGCCGGTAGAGCTCTGCGACCGCGTCGCGGCCAACGACATGACGTGGGTAGCCGGGCACGGTAATGACGTAGTCGACCACGATGCCCTCGGCCAGCATGTCGAAGAAGTCGGCACCGTCCACGATCCCGGTGAGCGCCTCCTCGACGATCCTGAAGAACGGGCGCAGCGCGAGGAAGTCGTCGTGGTCGGTGAGCCTGCTCACGAAGCGGAGCCTATTCGCCCAAGTCGCTGTCCGGCAAGGCTACCCGACCCGCGAATCGCCCACGTTCGAAGGTCCGTTGACCGCTTCGTGAAAGCATCGCCAACGGGGGGGTGCGAAGGTCAGGATTCGCCTACATTCCGAGGGATCGTGCCGGCCTCTGCCGTGGGCAAGACCCGTCTCTAGCGAAATCTAAAAACTCTAAAGCTCTCTAAAGGGATGGGTTATGCTGGTCGGATGCGCAACCCATTCCACGCGAGCTTCGGGGTCAGCCCCCCGCTGCTGGTCGGCCGCGACGAGCTGCTCGAGGACTTCGTAGAGGCACTTGAGGATGGCCCGGGGTCGGCGGGTCGCGCGACTCTCTACACCGGGGCTCGCGGTACTGGCAAGACGGTGATGCTCAACGCGGTCGAGGACCGCGCCCGCGAGCGCGGCTGGGTGGTCGTCAGCGAGACCGCAACCCCTGGCTTCGTCTCCCGTATGACCCAGCAGCACCTCCCGCGGCTGCTGCGCGACTTCGACCCCAAGGCGGTGCAGCGCCGCATGAGCGGCGTGAGCGCTCCGTTGAATATCGGCGCTCTGACTTGGAGCACGATCGAGGCGCACGTCGTCCAGGCGGGTCTGCGTAACCAGCTCGAGATGCTCAGCGATCTGCTGGCCGAGAACCGCACCGGCGTGCTGATCACGCTTGATGAGGTCCACCAAAACCAGATCGAAGAGCTGCGCGAGCTCGCCACCGTTGTCCAGCACGCATTCCGTGAGAATCGCGAGCTGGCGTTCGCCGGTGCTGGCCTGGCCGCCAGCATCAGCGACGTCGTCAACGACGATGTTCTCACGTTCCTGCGCCGTGCTGAACGGCACACCCTGGGCTCGGTAGCGCGCGCCGACGTTGAACGCGCCTTCCGCGAACCGATCTACGCCGCCGGCCGCAGTATCGGCGACCAAGCGCTGCAGATCATGGTCGATGGAGCCCGCGGCTACCCGTTCATGCTGCAGCTCGTTGGCGCCCAAACCTGGCGGCTGAATCCCGAGGCAGCGGAGATCACGGTTGATGACGCCACCCGCGGCGTCGCCCGAGCCCGCCGGCTACTCGGTGCGCTCGTCCACGAGCCGGCGCTGAGCACCGCGTCAGACATCGACAAGTCGTTTCTGCTGGCGATGGCGCAGGATGACGGCCCGTCCAAGATGGCCGATATCCAGCAGCGCCTCGATGTCGACGTGAACTACGCCAGCCAGTACCGCCTGCGGCTCATCGCAGCCGAGCTGATCCATCCCACCCGCCGCGGTTACGTCGATTTCGCGTTGCCCTACCTACGCGAGTACCTTCGCCAGCACTCAGCCATCGACGCATGATCGGAGCCGCGAAAACAGCTTGATCACTCTGGCCCCTTGCGACAACACGGTGAGAGCGTGCGGCCAAGCAGGCTTATTACCTAGCGAAGTGAAGAGCGCCACAGGGGGAAGGTCTCACCGCAAGAAGTCGGCGAGGTATGCGGCCATAGGAGGTTGATCGAGATCGCGTAAACCCCGTAAAACTCTGTACAACTCGGTACGAGCAACGGCTTCCCCTTGGCTGGAGTGCCCCGGTTTCGCGATGTGCTGCAGGTGCTGGGGGCGATTCTCGATGAGGCGGTCGAGGATGGGCTGCTGGAGAGCAATCCGGCGCGGGGCAAGCGAATGCGGGTGCGGGTCCCCAAGCCCACTCGCACGTTTCTTGAGATGGACGAGCTCGCGGCGCTACTGCGATCGGCTGCACTCAGCCCGTCTCGGCGGGCGGCGAGTTGGCCAAGTGGCACTGAAACGGTACCGGTACCCCCGAAACGACCTTCTCACCGGCTGATTCTGGCGCTCCACCGGAAGCGCGTGCTCATAGGGCTTTTCGGGGGGATGGCCAGACCCAGATTCGAACTGGGGACACCACGATTTTCAGTTTAGATCCGGTGCCGCCAAAAACTCGCCGATTTGCAGGGCCTTCACGATATCACGAGTCCCGAACGTACCGTTGGTTTCCTGGGGATTCCTGGGGGTTTGGGCCGGGAGGGGGCATCCCCGGCCCAAACCCTGACCGGCCCTGATCGGCGGATGGCGAGAGGCGGACTCGAACCGCCGACACCTCGATTTTCAGGCGTACCGAGATACGCCCCAAAACCGGTAAGCGTTCAGGCGGGCGTGGGCGGCGAGTAGCTCGCTGAGGTAGGCGAACAGGGAGCGGTGTTGCAGGCGGCAAGTGATCGAGGCGGAGAGCAGCCGCTCGATGTTCTGCTCGCCTTCTTCTGATTGGCTGCTGAGCGAGAGCTTGCGGTATATGACGGCGCCTCTGAGAGAGCGCTCGGCGTGGTTGTTGGTCGGCTGCACATTCTCGTGGGAGGCGAAGCTCCACAGCGCCGGCCATACCTCCAGCAGGTTGTGCGCCTTGGCCTCGGCAGCGGCGGTTGCGCGCGCGCCTAGCGGCGTAGGCAAATCACCCTGTGCCGCTGCGGTCGCCGAGCCACCGGAGACCCGCACCTCGGGCCGAGGAACGCTGTTTCGCCGAGACGCTGCGCGACTTTCTACGGTCCGCGCCCCGGCACGAGGCCGTGAGCGACGCGGTTGCTCAGCTTGGCTTCGAAAGCGTCGCCGCCGGTCGCACAACGCCGTCCCAGCTCAGCGCGAAGCTGCGCCCACTGCTCGAGGAGGCGCTTGCGACGGCGACCGACGCCGACTTCCTGACGATCGCCTGCGACGTGATCGCCGACGCCGCGACGCGCTCGGCATGCGACTCCTCCACGGGCTCATCGACCCGCGCGACGAGCAAATGGCCGCCGATATGCAGCGGACCGTTTACGAGGGAAGCCAAACGCCCACAGAACTACGCGCGCGGGCGCGCGAGCTGCGCGACCAAGCAACTCTCAGCGACCTTCACGGAGTACGCGGGGCCGCGCCGATCATTCAGGCCGGGATGGGCGCTGCAGCTAGACATGAGCTCGCCGCCGCCGTGTCGGAGGCCGGCGGGCTCGGGACGATCGGGGGCGCCCGCGGGCGCATCGCCGACGAGGTCCCTGACATATACTCCCTTTGGACCGGGCTATACCGACGCAATAGCAGATGGGGTCAAAGAATCTTCGGCACCAGAAAATATCTTTCCGTCTTCAAGAGGCTCGGGAACCTCAATGTCGGCCACCGCACGACACCTCTTCATTGGATCCCTGCCAGTCTGTCCGTTCGATGCTCTTTCCATTCGGCGCGCGCACGACGATTTCGTTCGAACCGGGCAGGAGTAGCCCATACACGAGTACACCTTCGGGGTGCATACGAGCCGGGATCGCGGCCTTCGTCATGATCACCGTCCTGCCCTCCGTGCGATCCGTGACGGTATCCCGTACGCCGCGCAGTAGCCCATACGCAAATGCATATGGGTAGTTATACGGCGGTGGTCCAGCACAACCATGTCGAGTTCCCATGTACAACACCGACACGCGTTCCCCTGGCCCAGCGTCGGCGACCGCCGGGCCGGTGCCCACGAGGCGTCGTTTCGTCATCCCACGTTTCGGGCCGTACGTCGCGCGAGCATATCGCGCTGGTTCTTCCCAATACTCCGCGAACTGATAACAGTGGTTTGCTACGCCCATCGCGCATGGTATGACGACGACGCCGATCACGTCTCCACCCGGCAGGCCGACCCTAGCCAGTGAATGCATGAGATATGCCAGTTCTCGCGGCGTGTTCACTGCCAGCCTTCTCTTGGTTGCTTCGTTGGGTGACAGGGAACGGATCATGCCGGCACGGCCACGTCCGCCCGCTGACCCACAGCCCGTAATCCCGATCGATATAGCCAGCGGGAGTACTGCCACAACGATCGCAGTCCATTTACTCGCCAGGCGGTGGTCCTGACACACTCGCGCTCCACAAGCGAGACCGCACACGAATCGCGCTATTCTTTGCAAGCGATGCGGGACCATGAGCTACCCGCTCGGGGCGAAGGTTTCAATCTCATTCCAAACGAAGTTGGCAGTAGCAACCAAGAAGGATTCGCCACACTCGTAGCCACGTTCGGCTTCCACAAATTCGGTTTTGCGCATATCTGGCAGCCAGAACTTGGCGCCGGCACGAAAACTGACGACCCCGCCCAATCCACATTCTTCATGGTAATGCGCGTAGAGCTGATGAGGATATTGTTTCCCGATTACAGCGTATCCACATGACCATCCCGCTCCTGATGCGATGGGCGAAACACCTTCTGCGTCTTCCTGAATGAGACATGCTTGTAGGTACGCATTCCACGGCATGGTCACGCCGCCACATGACATATATGCTCTCGACCAGACCCAGCCCTTTTCTTCTCCAACATACACCTGGGCCTTACATTGGACTTGGTGGTGGTGGACCGAGGCCGCGCACGCGTTATCACCGGAGCATCCGCCACCGCCATCTCCTCCTTCTTCTACACCGCCTCCAGTTTCTTCTCCACCTTCGGGGAACGGTATAGCTCCTGGTGGCTTGTTTGCTTCTTCTCGCTTTTTGCGTTCTTGGCTTGCTATGGAGAGTTCGCGTGCTGCTCCTTCTCCGGCTTTTGATCCGACCCACGCTTCAAGGGGTCTGCTGAATGGTGTGGCGGCGTTTTCGGGCGTTGGCAGCGGAATGCCCTCGGTCTGTAGTGGGCGTCCGATGATGGGTACGTAGGTGACGCCGTCTTGGGTGATGACGCCGGAGGGTAGTTCGCCTGCTACGCCTGCGGCGCCTAGCCAGGCGTATTTTGGTGGTGGTTCTTTGCCTGTTGGTACGCCGAATTCTGTGCTGTTGTATTTGGTGAGGAGTTCTGTTTCGTTTTCGTTGTCTCTGACGGTTGCGATGACGTCGCCTTGGAGGTCGTGGAGTTGGAGTATGGGTGTTTCTTCGTTGGTTTGGACGGCTTCGAGGGCGCCGGTTATACCTGGTATGTTGCGGTGCCATTTTGCGCTGGTTTCTTCGCTGGTCCATGCGAGGGCGTTGCCGGGTCCGTCGTAGTGGGAGACGACGGTGGCGCTGGTGTTGCCTTTGGAGATCGCTTCGAGGGTGCGGTTTTCGGGGTCGAGTTTGTATTCGATCGTCTCTTTGTTTTGTTCTTGTTTTGCTACCTGGCCGTCGATGTAGTATTCGCTGGTGAGTTCTGATCCGTCGGCGTCAGCTGCGGGTAGGCTGGTGGTGTTGCCGAAGGGTTCGTAGGTGATGCCTTCGTCGGTGAGTCTGTTGGCTTCGTCGTAGGTGTGGCGTTCAGCTGTTCCGCCTTCGGTTGCGCATTCGCCAGCGGTGCCTGGTTTGCGTGTGGTGAGGCTGGTGCGGTTGGATTCTTCATCGTAGGCGTAGATGCGGGTGGTGCAGCCTTCGCCGGCTGGGTTTTCTTGGACCTGGGTGAGGCGTCCCGCGGTGTCGTAGGTGTAGCTTGGCTCTTCGGAGAGGGTGCTGGTCTGCTTGAGCGTTTCGCCGTGGATGGAGGGCACTATGGTGTCGCTGTACCAGACTTCGGGGCAGGTGTGCTTGCAGTGCGCGGTCTTGACGTATTCGATGCCTGTGGTCTCGCCGGCCTGGTTGTGCGTGTAGTTGGCGGTCATCGCGTTCGGGTAGGTCTCGCTGGTCATCTTCCCGGCGGTATCATAGCTGGCTTTGAAGGTGCCTGCCTTGGAGTCGGTGAGTTCGGTCAAGAATCCGGTCGTTTCTTCTTCGTAGTGGTAGGTCTGGTTGCCCTTTGCGTCGGTGACCTTTGTCAGGCGTGCATCTTTTCCGTTTTCGTATTCGTATGTAGTGGTGTTGCCGGTTGCGTCGGTGTATTTGACGAGTTGGCCGAGTGTGTTGTACTTGCTTGTGATTGTTTTTGTTTCTTCGCCGACGGTGGTGCTCTGTGTTTCGAGTGCGCCGTTGCTGGTGTTGTATTTGTCGGTGATGATCGGCAGGGTCTTGTCTTTGTGTTCTTCGGGTTCGTTGGTGGTGGTCTCTTCGCTGGTGAGCGGTCGGCCGGCGGGGTCGTAGGTGGTATTTTTCGTGCGGGTGGTTGAGCCGAAGGTTTCTGTGACGGTTTCTGGCTGGTCCCACATGTTGTAGGCGATTGTGGTCACGGGTAGCTTTGGTCCAGTTGGTTGTGCGGCGGGCTCGGTCTCGCAGGGCAACCCGGCCCATTCGGGGTGGTTGCGGCAGATTTCGACTTCGGCTTCTTCTTTGGGCGTGTAGTAGATCGTCTTGATGTCGTGGACGGCTTGGTTGCTGGGTGCCCAGACCTCGACGCGGTTGCTATCCGATACGTAGAGGTCGCCGGCGGCGTTGATCGCGATCCCTTCGGGGTCTTGGAACTGGCCTTCGCCGGTACCTTGGGAGCCGTAGCTTGCGAGGTATGCGCCGGTGGCGGAGAGCTCTTGGACGCGGTGGTTGAGGTTATCGGTGACGTAGAGGTTCCCGGCGGCGTCGGTCGCGATCATTTCGGGGCCTTTGAATTGGCCGCCACCGTCCCCGGCGGACCCAAACTTCGCTACGTAGCCCCCGGAGGTTGAGAGCTCTTGGATCCGGCTGTTGCCGTAGTCGACGACGTAGAGGTGGCTGCCGGAGAAGGTGAGGCCCCGTGGTTCTTTGAACTGGCCGTTGCCGGAGCCCGCGATCCCCGCTTTGCATTCGCTTGTGCAGGTCTCCATTTCGGCTTTGCCGTCCTTGACGCCCCAGCCGACTGCGAGCTCGAACGTGCCGGTCGAGGAGAACTTCTCGATGCGGTTGTTGGCGCTGTCGGCGACCCAGACGTTGCCGCTGGTGTCGATCTTCACGCCGGCGGGGCATTTGAGCTTGCCTGCTTCTGATCCTTCGCTACCGAACGACCCGATGAATTCGCCTTTGGCGGAAAGCTCTTGGACGCGATCCTCAGCGCAGTCGGAGACGTAGACGTCGCCGGTGCTCTGGTTGACGTCGATACCGGTGGGTTCCTTGAACTCCCCGTTCCCGGTCCCATAGGAGCCGTAGGCGGCGAGGAATCTCCCGGTCGCGGAGAGCTCCTCGACGCGAAAGTTCCCCTCGTCGGTGACCCACAGGTCGCCCTGCCCGTCGATCGCTGACCCCCGCGGCGATTTGAACTGCCCGTTTTCCGAGCCAGCCGACCCGAACTGGGTTGAGAACACCAGGTGGGCTCCACCGGCGCCGGGTGGCAGCCACTCCTGAACCCGGGCGTTGTAGATGTCCGCGACATACAAGTCACCGGCGGCGTTGATCGTCATCCCGGCCGGGGAATGGAATTGCCCCTTGCTACTGCCATAGCTGCCGACTTCGGTCAGGTACTTTCCAGCTGGCGTGAACTCCTCCAGGCGGTAGTTGTTCGTGTCCGAGACGTACAGGTCGCCGCTGTTGGGGTTCACGGCTATCCCGGCGGGCCGGTTGAACTGTCCTTGGCCTGTGCCGCTGGTCCCGAACTGGTTGAGGTATGTGCCGGATGGTGAGAACACCTCGACTCGGTTGTTGCCGGTGTCTGCGATGTAGATCTCTCCTTCGGCGACCGTGATCGCGGAGGGCGCATCGAGCTGGCCGTTTCCGGAGCCTTCGCTGCCGAACTTGGCTAGGTATTCCCCTGTCGCGGAGAACTCCTCTACGCGGTCGTTCTCTTCGTCGGTCACCCACACGTCGCCTTTGGAGTCCAGCGCCAGCCCGGTGGGTTCGTGCAGCTGCCCGTTGCCGGAGCCCGCCAGGCCGGCTTTGCATTCGCTTGTGCAGGTCTCCAGTTCGGCTTTGCCGTCCTTCACCCCCCAACCGATCGCAAGTTCGAAAGTGCCGCTCGAGGAAAGCCTCTCGATGCGGTTGTTCGCCGTATCGCTGACGAACACGCTGCCGGTGCTCTGGTTGATCGCTATCCCCCGAGGTTTGGCGAACAGGCCGCCGCCCGTACCACTGGACCCGTACGCCGCGATAAACGACCCCGAGCCCGAGAACTCCTCGACCCGGTTGTTTTCCATGTCGACAGCCCAGACGTCCCCAGCGGCATCTGTCGCTACCGCCTCGGGGTCTTTGAACTGCCCGCCTTCCGAGCCAGGGAGACCGAACGGCCCCAAGTAGCTCGGGGGAGCCACAGTCTGGGCGCTGCCCGCCGGCGACTTCGTCGCGACCACGTTCCCGGTCGTTTCGTTGTATTCCGTGGTCGTCGTCAGATCGAGGCCTGTCGGGTCGCTCGTTACGGACGTCGGACTGCGTAGTTTCCAGCCGACGCCGTTCTGGCCGTTGTAGCTAGTAGTTGTGGTTCGCACGTCGAATTCTTCTTTGCTGACCGTCAGCGCGCCGTCTGTCGTCTTCGTCACTAGGCCGTATTCCTCGCCCTGTGGTGCGCCTTCGTCGTAGTAGTATTTGACGTGGTTGCGCGCCAGCACTTCTTCGTTGGCTTTTTCCTTCCCGTGGGCGAGCCTTATCGCGTGCTGCGGCCCCAGCGTTTCTACCAGTTGTCCCCCGGAGTTGTATTTGCTTTCGGTGTCCAGCAGCGCGGCTACTTCTGCCGATTTGCAGTGTTCCTTGGATTCACAGGTTTCTTTGAGTGCCGTTGCGCGATTGTCGGCGCTCAGCGTCCATTTAACGTTGTTCGTTTCGTTTTCGTATTCCCGGGTTGATATCGCCCCGGAGGGCGCCGCGAGGTTGACCAGGCGGGCTTGGCTGTCCATGTAATACACGGTTGCGCGTTTGTAGTTGCTGGCTGGCCACCCCTGCGGCTCATCGGGAGGAAATATCGCGGTCGCATATTCGGGATCGTCGTCTTGCCCCCATTTCGCGGGTTCTGGTTCCCCGGTTTTTTCGTTGATACCCATTTGCTGTGGCGCGCTTGAGCCCTCTAGCGGCGCGTTGTACTCGATCGTTGTGCCGGGCTGCGGTGAGCGCGCTTCACCTTCGCTCGTTTCTGCTCCGGGATTGAACGCGATTACTTCGCCAGTTGTATCGGTAGTGGCGCAAAGCGTCGATGATGCGCATGAGACGCTCGTCAGATCATGTCCAAGTTTATAATGCTCGCTCCATGTTTCGCCCCCATTTTTTGAAATAAAGATGTTACCAGCGGTGTCCACCGTCGCGCAGATCGAGCTACCCGTACATGACACGGAGTCAAGATGGTTCGCTCCATCGGTGTCGTGCTTAGAAGCGTGTGCCGTACCGCTGCTTTCGATGGTCAACACGAGCGTGTTACCAGCACCGTCGATCGCGGCGCACAGCGTTGTCGAGACGCAAGCGACACCGGTGAGGCCGGTCGATCCGTCCACGTCGGTTTCCGTCCAGGACGAGGACTTGATCTGACTGGCGCTTGTGCCAACGCGCACGCTGCCTTTTTCATCGGCCATCGCACAGAACGAGGAGGATAGGCAGAATGCACCCTTGATGTTGGCCGTCCCCTGCTGCTCTTGTGTCCAGGAGAGCAGCGGGCTTGTCGAATATGCAAAGGTGCCTTCTTTTCCTCCGTAGAGACAGAATGACGAAGTCGTGCATGATATTGCGGCGATACTGTGTGTAGCAGTGTATACTATTTCAGTTTTGCCGAAGACATCGACCGATAGATTACTGCCACCAGCTTCCCGCGTATTCGCGAGCATGCAGAGTTCGCCACCAGTGGGGCACGATGCAGCTTGCGTTTCCCCTTTGGGTTCGCCCCACGAGCCCCATGTCCCCGTTACAAGTGTGGAGACGTTCGTCGACCGAAAAACTTTTCCTTTGTTGTCTCCTACTACGCACGTGCTGGTCGCAGGCACGCATGACACCGCACCCAACGTATTACCGCTATCCACTATCGTGGAGGATGCGCCCGCTAGCGTTTGCACCATGACACTAGGAGCGCTAACCACCGTCACTGAACCTCCTCCGTTGGTCGCGGTGACCTCCGCAACTAGCGTGCGGTCGACATCAGTCGAAGATGGCGTGTAGTTAGCATTCGTGGCACCGGGGATCGGGGTACATGCTTCCCCTACAGAGTTGCAATCTTCCCACTGGTAGCCATACGCCACTGGTTCCTGCGTCCATTGCCCATTGGTTACCGCCATGCGGGCGCCGACGGCCGCTGCACCCGACAGTTTGGGCGCTTCGGTCTCGCTGGGGCGTTCGCCTTTCCACAGGCTCGCCGAGGCCGGAGCACGGGTAACCTTTGTCAGCCGGCCAGCAGTCACGTCTCCAGGAATTGCACCATACGTGAACACCCACGGCTCCTGGCCTGGCGGGTTCAGCGCTGTGATTTGGCCTTCCGCGTTGTACCCATAGGTCGTCTTGAGTTCCCCTTCGACGCTGGGGTTCCACTCGGCGCGTAGGCGGCCCGCGCTGTCGTATTCATACGCAGCGACCGGTGTACCCACTACAGCTTTTGCCGAAGGGTTATACGCCACCAACTTGACTTCCATCAGCCGATTACGGTATTCACCCCATTCGCTCTTATTTTCGCCTTTTGCAGTCGTCGCTTTGGCGTATCTGAATTCGAGTGCGCGGCAACCCTTTGTGGAGATCGCGCGTTTTTCTAGTTCTTCGGCGGAACACATAAGCGAAGGGTGCGGCGCCAGCTCAAGCTTTGGCTCCACAATCACCCCCGATGTAGTGATCGTGCCTATCTTGTTCGTACTCGACTCGGAGAACCACAGTTTACCATCAGAGCCCGCCGTAATACCCTTCGGCCCGCTTGCTTCTGGCAAAGAATATTCGGTGATGCCTCCCGATGTAGTGATTTTTCCAACCTTGCTTGATTCATAATCAGTGAACCACAGATTTTTGTCAGGACCACTAGTGATCCCGTATGGCGAACTTTTTGCCGGCAAAGCGTATTCCGTGATCCCGCCGCCATAGATGGTGATCGTCCCGATCTTGTTCAGCGCCGGATCCGTGTACCATAGTTTTCCGTCGGAACCCGCTACGACTTCGCGCGGCGCCGCGCCCGACGGCAACTGGTATTCCGCGACACTACCCGACGTTGTGATCCTCCCGATCCTCCCATGCCCGTAATCGGTGAACCACAACGCCTGTTCCCCGTTAGGACCGGGGGTGATCGCAGTCGCGCTACCAGGTAGCGAATACTCTTCGATTGTCCCTGATTTGATTTTTGCGATATATTCTCCGCTTCCTTCCCAACCATGCATAGTGAACCACATATTTCCATCAGGACCCGCAGTAATCCCTTCTGGTTCATGTTTTTCCCCTGGAAGGGGATACTGTGTGACTTTGCCGGACGGCGAGATCACGCCAACCGTCTTGATGTTACCGATGGTAGTAAACCACACATTTCCTTCAGGTCCCGCGGCAAGAGAGTCCGTGCTGAGTTCTTCACCTTTTGGAAGTTTGTATTCCTTCACAGGAGTACCCGACCTGGGAGTCTGGTAAATTGCGCCAGCTCCGCCGGACCACAAGCTATTATCCGGCCCGGCAGTGATTCCTCCAGTCCATGACGAGCCTACCGAATATTCGTCGACGCCGCTGGCCGTCTGGTAGGTATCTGTTATCGTATCCGTCGCAACCGGCCCTTCTGAGATCGTTGGCATCCACAGATTCGCGCCACTCGGAAGCGAGAACTTCGTCGTCGTACCCTTATCTGCGTTCTTGAATAAATAGGCAACGATTTCTTTTTTTGTGTTTTCTTCTGCCGTCAGGGTCAAATTAGTATCGCCCGCAGGGCTTTCAAAGCCACCTCCACTCTTCGTCGCAAAGAACGTAAGTCCTTCCGGGCCAACAACCATCACGCTTTTGTCCGGAAGGACTTCGAGACTCGCCAGGCTACCGAGGCTGACGCTCCACTGCGGACCGAGCGGGCCTTCTTCACCCTCATATGGATCGCGCGAGTCGTAATGACGCGTTACAGCCAGCGATCCAGTACCGCCACTAACGCCCACGTCCATCGCTTCCATCGCAAAATCGCCAGACTCAGGATTAACAGAGCCCGGGCCAATCCCAACAGGACTAGCGTGATACACCCGCAACGTATACGTCTTGCTTTCCACGTTACCAGCATTGTCGGTAGCGATCATCGTCAACGTATGGAGCCCCACACCAAGTTCCGCACCGTTGATCGACCATTCCGCACTCGCTGTACACGGCCCCAGCGGGCAGAAGCCGGCCGGCCTACCAACTTCCTTGCCGTCAATCCCCAACTTCAGCGACGCAACCCCCGAGCTCGGGGTCGTCCCTTCGCCGTCGGTCGCTTCCAGCTTGAGATGAGCCTCAACTTCCCCCAGTTCGAGTTCTCCGCCATTGCTAGGCAAGCCGCTCACGGTGAGATTATGGGGTGCCTTGGAATCCACTTTGACCACGATTTCGCCTTCACCGTGTTCCTTGGACCAAGTGCCTTCCAGAGGGTCCCGTGCCGCAACCCGAATCTTGTGTTCCCCATTCCCTAGGAGCCCATCGAACGACGAATAGGTCAATACTTCGTGCTGTTCGGGTCCGCACTGAACCCCAGTACACGCCGCACTGTTAGTAAGATAATTTTTGGCAAAAGAGGATGAATATTTCCAGCCCCCGCCTTCCCCTTCCGCTTCATAGCTGGCTTCCGATACGCCCAAACCATTATCGTGAGATTTGAATTCCACCGCACCAATACTCGGGCTCAGCCAGTGCGTAGTTCCATACGCCACATTGGGCGTACTAATTTTTTCCCCGTTTGTACCGGTATACTGAATTTCAGGTGAATTACTATAGCTTACAGTAGCGTGCGTTTCCTTCGGCTGAGCAATCGAAATGGCGGCAGAGTTCATGCCCAGGTATAGGCTGGTCGCGTTCTCTGGGCCAGTCGGCAGCTCCACGAACCTGACCAAGTTGTGTTCCGTTCCTGCCGAAGATGAACATGCACCAGCACACAGATGACTTTTGATTTCGTTTTCACTTTCGAGCGATTCTCCAGACTGGGCGATCACAGCACTATTTTCGTAGCCACCCGAGCCTTCGAATTCAAGATACGCTCGTGCTTCTGCCCACCAATGGGGGCCTGTCGTGGTCGGCCCGACCGCCGAAGAGGTTTTAATTTCATACAGCCGGGAATCACCGTTAGTCTTATAGTAAAGTTCGCCCCGCTGCCCAGCCGAATATTCCGTGCTGTGATCGATCCACATTTCGTGTTTATTGGAGGATTCACCCCAAGAAAACCCGCCTCCGGTTTCCGCAAATTTCCAGTTGTGATTCGGCAGTGTGCTTTCTGTCGTCACGTTGAATTCTGGGTCCACTACGATCGGATAAAGGAATTCCCCCGCATGACTAGCGACGCTTACAGTCAGAGTCTGTCCCGAAACACCTATAGACAATGGGACAACCTCTCCCGCTGCATCACGCGCAATCGGCGTCGGTATTGTCGCCAACGTTGCGCCTTCCTTGACTACACGCACCACCCCTGAACCCGCTTCCCGCACCAAGCTTGCCCCTTCGGGCATCCCGACATCAAATGAGAGCTGCTGCGGACTCGCGGCAGAACGCAGCAAAGTATTGACTTGAAAACCGAAGGTTGTGAACTTCACGGTCGTATCAGAGTCAGTCTGCGTATTGGCAAAGAACACCGACGCGCCGTCGACCCTACCTTCCGAGCCATTCAGCGGCGAGCCCGACCCATCCATCGGCGTCAAGGCCAACCCCTGTTCGGGAAGCCGAACACCATTCCCCAGCCGCTTGGGCACCTGCACATCCAGCAACGAACTAGCAGCGACGAACGTCCCGCCCGCTTCACGCACCCCCAGATCCACCGGCGACCACCCACCCGGCGACGCAACCGCCATCGGCGCCAGCGATTCGATCACCCCATACCGCCCTTCCCCAAATTCCACCTGAGCCGTATCAGCGCTGATGAAATCATGAATGCGCTGCCCTTCCGGCAACGCCGGAGGACCGCCCGCCGGTTCCTCGATCAGCCCTGGAAACACGCTACGCGCGAGCCCGGCCGCCTGAGAGCTACTCAAGCCCTCGTAATCACTTTGGCTCTGTTCCCGCGCTAGCACCGATTCCGGGCTCGCTTGCATCGCTTCCTCGGCATTGCTCGCCGCTTCGCCACCAAGCAAGGATTGCGCATCAGGCACCACCAGCTGACGCCCAAGCGGAGTGGATCCACCCAACACGGCCGATTCCTCACCAGACGCCGTCGCGGCGCCTAACGCCAGACCTACCAGCGCACAAGCAACGCTCTTCCAGGCCGACGACCCGATCCGCACACCACGCCGGGTAGCCGGAGGCATCTTTAGAGCTTTCGACACGTCAACGGAAGAGGGTCCACGCGACTGCATACGCTGCTTGCGCGCTAGGGCGAGCGACTCATGCATTGTTGCGCGCTTCATCATCTCCCGAATCAACTCCTGCTGTACCGGCTGCTTGAGGTACCCAAGCTTGGTGAGTGTCAGGACGTAGCGGTGAATGGTGCTGCGGCTCATCCCGAGCTCCTCCGCGATATCGGCGATCCCCAACAACTGGCGCTCCGCGTTAAAACGCCATTGACAAGCGCCTGACACCGACGCCCGCCGCATCACTGAGAAACACTCAGCCACCCGCCCGCATGCCAGCCTCAACCGCGCAGAACCAAATATGCAAGCACCGTCTCTCACTAGACTCACCCCTATGCGCCGGTTATAAATCCTCACGATTGACCGCTACCCTGCTTCTGCAGGGCAGAGCTAACTCGCCCAACCACATCAGACAACTGGGAGCCAAAATGAGCCACCAGCCCCTCGACAACACACGCCGCCACAGGAACCGCAAGCTCCACCGCCGCGACCGGCCGCCCCCCACCATCTAACACCGCGGCAGCAAGCGCACGCCGGCCAGCAAGCAGCTCCTCGTCCTCAACCGCGACGACGTCACCGCCGGTGGCGATACGCTCAAGCTCAGTACGCAGCGCAGCCCTGCTCGTGAGCATGTTGGGGCCGCACGGTCGGAGGTTCAGCGTGGAGATCAGCTTCTTCTGCTCCGCTGCGGGCAGGCACACAAGGATCGCCTTACCCGCAGCGGTGCAGTACACGGGCCGGCGAGCGCCAGGCCCGATGCCCTCATCGATCATGTACTGCCCTTGGCGAGACCCCTGCCAACGATCGACGTAGACAACCTCACTACCCCAGAGAACAGCCAAACTCACGGTATAACCCGTCCCAGAGCGCAACTCACGCAAACACTCACGCGCTACCCGCCGAACCGGCATCGATCCACACAAAGCAACCCCTACGTCCGACGCCCGCGCTGAAAGCCAATACTTACGCGAAAGCCCCTGGTCAAGATAGCCAAGCGCCATCAACGTAGCCGCATACCGATGTGTAGTGGAACGGGCAAGCTCAAGCTCATCCGCCATCTCGGCGATACCACGCCTTGGATGCTCCGCAGTAAAACACCGGAGCATCGCCAAACCATCAACCAACGAGGAAGAAAGCCGGCCCGGACGCAAAGGATCAATGACAGCCCGACGAGCTCTTGAAGATCGCCTAGGCACGCCTACCTCACCAGCCGATACATGCCGGTACCGGCATCCCGCTCAACCATCCCGGTGACGAGCAGCGTCCGTATGTAACGACCAGCAGCATCCGGGGACAGATCGAGATCGCTCGCCAGATCATGAAGGCTCGCCGGCTGGCCACCCGCTAGGCGCGCGAGCAGCCGCAAGCCTCTCAACAGCGCCAAAGAGGCCCGCGCTTCCGGTACAGCGCGCTCGTACGCTTCCCACACCGAGATCGACGGTATGGCTTGACGCAACGCCTGCTCGGACAGCTGCCCAGCAAGCGTCGCCTGGCCCACGCCGGCCTGGACGGACCGCACGACAAACGCAACCTGCCCAGGCGTCAGCTGTACGCATACGGCGCGCTGGTCCATCACATCAAGGCGCCATCGCAAGGAGGACTCGTTGCGCTGTCAAAGGTTGTGCCGGCATCCGCATTGCCCGCTCTGGAGCTGGCTTGCTGGCGGGCCACCGTGGGGAAGGTGACCCGCCAGCTGCCGCCGGCCCCGGGATTCGCGGCGCACCGACGAGCCGATCCCCGCCGACCAAAACAACATCCCTGACCGCACGATGCGATCAGCGCCCACGGCGCAACCGCCAGTAGAGACGCAACAGGTGCCTCACTCCCAGCAGCGCAGCGGATGGGTAGGCAGGTGCCGATCCGGGCGCCTGCCTCGATTTCGTATTGCCCTTGGTATGAGGCGAGCCTCAGATCGATGTAGGCGACCCCAGGATCACAGAGGATTCCAAGACATAAGCGTCCGGTTGGCACCATCCGACATTGGTAGGGGGGCTGTTCATGCGCGAGTGCGCAAGCATCGCGCGGGCGGCCCGCCGCCTCCTTGTCGGCAGGTGCTCCCTGGGAACCTGACCAGGCACGCCAGACACTGAAGCGCCCCCATCCTGGGCATGGCTCTCTAGATTTGCGTCGCCGAGTTGATGCTTTGCAATTCGCCGTGATCATTCGGGTAGGCGGCCGAGTTGGTGGCGGTAGATGCCCGCCGGCCTCTCCACCAGCGGGCACCCACGCTTTCCTCTCCGTACGCGCCAGGGCGGCACCACAGTCACTTTCCAGTTCTCCGAGGCTGGCCCAGGGGCATGTGGGCCGGGCCGATAAAGGAAGGTGAAACGACCCGACCCACGTGCCCCGGAACAACCGCAGCCCGTCACCGCCTTTCGCACGAGCGGGGGCCACCGCGACCATACTCGCCGCCCGCTCGCTGACCCGCCCTCTGCCACTCGGCAGGTACTTCCGCGCTCCCTTGCCGGTTCGAGCACCAAGGCGGTGTCGCATACCGACCGCTCCGGCCGTGCGCGTCAGTGGGGCGCATACGCCCCGCCTGGAGGCGGTACTACGATGGCTGTGGTCCCTTTGCGCCATTGCAGGGCTGATCTTTTCACGACTTTTCGACGTTTTGAACCAAAGTCGTTCGCCCACGAAAGAGAAACGTTCGTGGGCGAACGAATGTCATTGACGGGCGCCGCGAGGCGACTGTCGCGGCTGTCTCGCGGACCTGTACAGAGGCTGTTCACCGGCGTCCAAGGACAACCCGCCCGCCGTGGGCTGGGACGAGGATCGCGCTGCGCCAGCGCGGCCGCTCGATCCGGCCGTTGGCGGGCCTCACGACGCGCCTCGCGATCACGTGGCGGAGGATTGTCTGCATCTCGAGCATCGCAAAGTGCCTACCGAGGCAGTGCTTCGCGCCGCCTCCCCAAGGCAGCCACGTCCGCGACTGCGCGGCGGCGCCGATGAATCGCTCCGGGCGAAAGCTATATGGGTCGGGGTAGAGGTCGGCCCGGTGGTGTAGGAGGTAGGTGCAGGCAGCGAGTTGCACGTGCGGCGGGTAGCTCCACTCGCCGATCTGGACGGGCGCCACAACCGCCCTCGGGATCGCGAACGCGAACACAGGCCGGTGGCGCATCGTCTCATGCAACGTCGCGGTCAGGTACTCCTCGCCGCCGCTCTCAAGCTCCTCGCGTAGCCGCGCCTGCGCCGGCGGGTTGTGCGCGAGGAGCTGGAAAGCCCACGCCAGCTCCCCGGTCGTGGTCTCGTGACCGGCGAGAATCATCGACATCAGGTTGTCCCTGACCTGGGCGGTGCCCATCGGCGAGCCGTCAGGGTTCCGAGCCGTGAGCAGCATGTCCAGTAGGTCGCCGTGCTCGCCTTGGCGGGTCGCCGCTTGGCGCTCGTCCGCGAGTTGATGGATTAGGATGTTGACTTCGGCCCGCTCAGCCAAGAAGCGCCGCCACATCCGCGTCCATCCGGGCACGTACCGCAGCCGCGGGCCTTGTAGCAGCAGGCTGTCGGTGATCGAGAGCATCCTCGTCAGCCGCTCTTGCATGCTGGCGAGCTCGCCAGCATGCTTGTCGCTGAAGATGATCTGCAGGATGACTTTTATCGTCAGAGCCCGGATACGGGGGTGCAACGCGAACGGGCCGCCGGTCGGCCACGACGCGACCGCTTGCTCCACGAGCCCGCTCAGGGCCGCGCACTGCTCGGCGACCATCCGGCGGTGGAACGCCGGGGTGACTGCCTTACGACCCCAGGCGTGCTCGTCCTCCTCAAGCAGCATGAACGAGCGCTCCCCGATCAGCGGCGCAATGACGTGCCCGCCAGCGCCGGGGTGCAGCTCGCTCGTGTCGCCGGTGAGCACCTCCCTAATGTCCTGCGGATCAGAGAGGAATACCATCGGCGGCATGTCCAGCGGGTACAGGGTGAAGCGGTCGCCGCACACCGCGTGGCAATGTTCGAGGTAGGCGTAAGGCCAGCGGCGTCCTCCGATCGTCTGTAGGGTCGCGGGGTGTCGGGGGCTCGGCGGCAACTCGCCGCTCAGCCTTATTGCTAGAGGGGATTTTCTTGTTCGTGACACTGTGCTCTCCTTTGCTGGTTGTGTTAAGAGGAAGTGAGTCGGTGCGTGGCTCGCCATAGCCGCAGGACAGGGACTAGGGCGCGGGAAAGCGACCCGCTGGCGTTGGCTATCTGGTCGCTCGAGAGACGCGTTTGATCCGTGCGGACGCTGTCCTTCGAGAGGTAGAGCGCGACCATGCTGCACACGATCACGAGATGCTTTTCACTACTTTCTAGGCCGTGCAGTTCGTGCAAACAGCGGCGCACCAGTCCGCAGATTCCCGTGACGGCGGCGTCCGGGGTCGGGTAGTGCGCTAGGTATGAGTGGTCGCCGTTGACTGCGTCCTCGGCCTGGTCGGCGTAACTATCAAGCATGCACGCGATCGCCGATACCCAGGGAAAGTACGCTGCGTGGATGCACTCGATTTCGCTGTCAGTGGGCGCTGGTTCGCACGCGAGCGCGAGCAACGCGAAGGCAGCCAGACCGGCGCTCGCTGCGCCAGTGAGCTCCCACCAGCTCGCGTCGTGCCCGTCTGGGAACTCGCCCGCAGACCACTCGCGCAGGGAGCAGTCGCGCCGATCTGGGTCCACGTCATGGTTAAGCGCGAGCACCTGTGCGCGCCTCGCGTCGCGCAACACCAGGCCACGGACCCGCTCGTATGAGGGCAGGCGGGCGCAGCACTCGCGGCAGGTATCCACGAGTGCTTGCAGGTAGCCGTCGTCGTCGCGCCACGGGCTGTGCGCGTAGTAGTCACGCCGGGGACCCGTGGGGTCGAGCGCGTCAAAAAGCGCTAGGTGGAGCTGTTGGCCGTTCGCCACGCCGGCATGCGCACCACGCTCGTTGATGCTGTCGAGGTAGTCCCAAATGACCTGGTAGGCGACGAGCAGCCGCAGATAGCTGGAGTTGCGCGACCGGGGCAGGATCGAGAAAAGCCCAGCGCCATCGCTCTGGCCGCGCTTGCGGGAGAGGGCGTCCAGTGCGTCGCTGCGCAGTTGCTCTTCCGGTATCCGCCCGGCGATGTGCCGCCAGCGCGTGATTTCCCGGCTTGAAGCGTGTAGTCCCCAGGTGAGCTCGCGCGCGACGCTCGCGAGCAGCACGCAAATCTGGCGTCCCGTGACCGGCGCTGAGTCGAAGCGGTCGGCGCGAGCGGCGGGCGTGCCCCGGCTAGTGCCCCGGGCTGACGGTGCTCGGCGGCACACGCACCACTCGATACCCCGGTATCGCCAATACCGCAACGGTTATCAGGGTCACCAGCGCAAAGCTCGTGAGCGCCGCAACGAGTTCGATGTTGAACTGGATCGGAAAACCTGTCACCACGGAGAGAAAGTGACTACCCAAAAGCTGCGCGTACAAGCCGAAGATCGCGCCCGTCAGGCAGCCAACGGCGAGGATCACAATGCTCTCCCACAGCAGGGAACGCCACAGCGCCGCTTCTTGGATTCCGTGACACTTCAACGTCGCGATCTGTTCACGACGCGACCAGATCATTGCCGTCATCGCGGCGATCACGGCGAGGATCGCCGCGATGAGGATGAGAAGCCGGATTTGTGTGAGCCGGGAAAGGCCCTGGCGTGCTGCGGCGTAGTGGAGAGCCTCGCGTTCTGAAGTAGTCTGTACCGACAGGGCGAGCCCGTGAAGCGCGCGGCGGACGAGCAGCCGCTCGCTCGCTGCGGAGACGCCCGGGATAGTCTGGATTTGATAGGCGCTGGGTGCCTGGCTCCCCCAGCCATTCGCGTAGTCGGCGGCGCTCATTATCACGGCCCCTGGGGGCCAGCCAAGGTTTGTCGTCGTGGCGGCGAGGCGAAGCTTGGCATCGCGTGGGGAGGGCAGCGTGAATGACTGCCCGACCCGCAGGCCGTGTTCGGCGGCAAGACCCTGCGAGAGCACCGCCCAGCCGCCAGCGCGGACACGGGCGGAGGCGCTTGTCGCGGCACCCTTGAGGATCTCACTCGCGGGGACGGGGCGTTCGATCGTGGACGCCGGTGCGATCACCCACACTCGGTGTTCGCCCCAATCCAGGAAGCCGCCGCGGTAGGCGGACACGCTGCGCACTCCCGGCAGCGCGACGAGCTTGCCGGTATCGACCGGCTGGAATGGGACAGTCGTTTGCAGACTCGATCCGCCGCTAGGCACAACCCATAGGTTTGCACCTGAGTCCATCCCGCGAATGGAGGCGTCCAGACCACGGATCAGGTTCGCCTCGGTGCCACCGAACTCGACAGTGCCGAACACCGCCAACGCAGCGGTCCCGGCGATCGCGAGATACCGCACGCGAGCGGGTGGCGCGTCAAGCTCAGAGACGGCGAGCCCTGATCCGATGTCATCCATGAAGTCCGATAGCCGCCCGAAGAGACGGACCGCACCCTCGAATACGAACGGCAGCAGGCAGGCGAGCGCAACGACAAGCGTGATGTTTCCGAGAACGGCAGCCTTCGTGTCAGCGAGCAATGTGTAGGTCGTGACCGCCAAGCAGACAACCGCGACTGCGAGCACCACGGCCGCCCACCAGCGCCGGTGTCCGAGCGGCTCGTCAGTCGACTCCTGCGGCCCCCACAAAATCTCCCGCACGGGCCACAGCACCCCGGCGACTGCGGCCGTCATCCCGACGGCGACGGCGAGCACGACCGTCTGCCAGTCGATCACGCGCCCTGACCCGACCGGAAACGCGAACGTCAAATATCCGGGGGTGGCGTGGAACACGGCGATCGAGAGCATGTCTCCGAGCGCTATCCCGAGACCGCACGCGAACACCCCGAGCACGAGCGCGTTCACGAGCAGGATCTGGATCGTCATTGCCGGGGTCGACCCGTGCGGATACAAATCCTCTATCAGCCTGCGCCGCGACGGCACTGTTATGAGCATCGCGTTCAGCGCGAAGAGAAACCCGACGAGCGCGCTGATCCCGGAGAAAAGCTGCTCGCTTTTATTCTCCGGCGCCACAGCCACCGCGAACAGTCGTGATTCGAAGGTGCTCGGCTGGAGGTTAACCCTCCACTTGGCTGCCAACGCGGCGAGCGCCGCCCGCGCCCGGCCGGCCTGAGCTGGGTCGTAACGGACGAAGATGCGCGTCAGGACTTTTGGTGCCTGTGTCAGAGCCTGCGCGTAGTTGATCGCGGTGACGGCGATCGGGCTCATGACCAGCCCGCCGATTTCGTTTTCGCCAAGCGTCGCCCCGACGAGCGTTTCGGTGTCCCTCGCGCCAACCTGTACTTGCACGGGTTCGAGCGGCCCCGACCCGATTTCGTTGTCCAACGGTACGGGCAGCGCGATCGCCGAGACACGCGCGAGTTGCTTGGCCGAGAAGCGATGGTCGAACTTGCTGCTTAGTTTCATCGCCTGCGGTTCGACGCCGATCAACAGCACCGGCCGCTCGCCACGCTGACCGATCACGTTTATCTGCCGTTCCAATATTGGCAGCGCGGTCCGCACCCCAGGGGCAGCGCGGACTTCTGTGAGTAGCCGTTCAGGGACGCCCTGGTAGCTACGCGCCTTCAACTGCACCTGCGCGGAGCCGACGAGTTGCGCGTTGAGCTGCGAGACCGCGTGATTCAGCGAGGTCGAGGACACCTGGGAGGCGAACAGCAACGCGACCCCGACCGCGATTCCGAGCACCGCGAACGCTTCCTGGACGACGACCGCACGGGTCGCCAGCCGCGCCTCGTAGATGTAGCGAATGCCGGAAAGTCGGATCAAGGCCCGCCCCGGCTGGTGGAACCCGCCACCCCGACCGGCCCAGAGTCCACCCGCCGCTCCCCGAGCCGCCCGTCACGGAGTTCATGCGTTTGATCGGCGTACGCGGCAGCTTCGGGGTCGTGCGTGACAATTAGCAGAGCAACGTTGCGCTCACTGCATATGCCGCGCAACAGGCCGAGAACTTGGCGGGTCGTTTCGCTGTCCAGGCTCGCCGTCGGCTCGTCAGCAAGCACGAGCTTCGGCGATCGGGACAGCGCGAGCGCGATCAGCACACGCTGGCGCTCCCCCATCGACAGCTGCTCGGTGCGGTGGTGTAGCCGCTCGCCAAGGCCGAGCTCGGCCAATAGAGGCTCGATCCGCTGGTGTGCGTGCCGCTTGCTGCCCATCATCAGCTTGATCGAGGCGCTAGCGATCGCGCGCGCTCCGGGTTGCAGGCTACTCGGCTGCATGACCATCCCCAGCGTGTCCAGCCGGTAGTCGCCGGCCTCGCGTCGCGACATTGAGGCCACGTCTTTCCCAGCAACGCGAATGCTGCCACCATCAGGCCGCTTCAGCCCAGCAATTAGGTCGATGAGGGTTGTCTTGCCAGACCCGGACGGCCCGTAGAGCGCGACGACCTCGCCGGCATCGAGGCGCATCGAGACGCCATCGACCGCTCGGATCGGGCTCTCACTACCAACCCGGTAGTGCTTGACGACGTCGCTCAGCTCGAGCAAACTAACTCCAGCCCACGCGGCGTGATCCTCCGCTCTCCCGGTCCGGTCGCAACGGCACTACCTCGGCGTGTGTGTCGCGGTGGCCGGCGGTCGGTATCAGGATTCCTTTCTCAAGCGCCCACACCCGGTCCGCGTACAGCGAGGAGTCATTATCGGAGACGCTTATCAAGACCCCACAGCTACGATCCGCGTCCTTGAGGAGTGACTGCAGCAACTCGAACGCCTGCCGAGTCCACGGTTCGCCGAGCGCGTCAAGGAGATCATCCATCACGACCAGGAGCGGCCGTCTCAACGCAAACCCTTGTGCGAGCCCGACAAGCACCTGCTCCCAGCGTGAGAGGTCATCCCAACGGTGCCAGGCGCAGTGCGCGGCGCCAACCCGCCGGAGCATCTCGGCCGCGCGTAGCTCGGTCTCGCGGCAGCCACAGCCTCGTGTGACCAGCGGCCAGCCGACGATCTTCGTGACGTGAAGCTTCTGCGACATGCCGGCCCGGTTGACCCACACGAGCCCGGCCTGCCTCAGTTTCGCGCGTTTGCGCTCAGATAGTCTGCTCAGCTCGACGTCGCCGAGCACCACACTCCCTGCTTCTGGGACCCTCTGGCCGGCGACGCAGCTCAGCAGTGTCGTCTTACCCGATAGCCGGCTGCCGACGATCGCGACGACCTCCCCCCGCTGGACGTCAAACGAGGCGCCGTTGAGCACTTGTACCCTGCGCTTGATCGCGCCTCGCCTGCCCCGAGAGAAGCCGTGGGAGAGTCCTACCGCTTCAAGCCCAGACACGACAACTACCCGGCCCTCGACTTGAACCGCTTGTGGATCTCTTCGAGACGAATGGCGAGCTTGCGGCGACGTTCAGCGATGTCATTCCACATCAGCGTAACGTCCGCCATGTGCGCCGCGCTGAGTTCGTCGTCCAGTTCTTGAGCCCATCCGTGACACGAGCGGCGCGCCACGACACGGCTGCGCTGCTCGGAGAGCATCCGCGTGTGCGCTTCGTCGCTGGCGAGTTGGCACGCCCTGACGTCGGCGCGGACCATGATGATGACCTCGGCAAGCTCGTCCAGCGTCGCGAACTCGACCTTGCCATGGATCGGCTCGCGCATCGCCGGGTGCGGCGGCGGGCTGCGAACCCAATCGCGCAAGTGTTCGACCCCGGCATTGGTGATCTGGTAAACGTCGCTGGTTGGTTCGGCGCCCCCGACCGTCCGCACGTAGCCCTTCTTCCTGAGCGCCGGGAGGTTCCCATGGGCCGAGTTCGGCGGGAAGTCCGCCGAACTGAAAAGATCCGAGAGTCGACGCTGAATGTCTGAGACGGTGCCCGGACGCTCGGCAACGACCCCAAGGACCATCATCTGCGGTGTCATGTCGCCAGTCCGTCTCACGGTGGCGAATCGTACACGAACTTAGCCTTTGCCCGCGAGGCCGAACGATCCGGTTCAGTTGAAGTATTTTGTTTCCAGGCTGCCTTATTCGTCTGCCGCTGCGCGTCGGCGTCGGAACACCAGAATGTCTGCCGCCCCCTCACGGTGGCCGGCAGTCGGTATCAAGCTTCCGTTCTCAAGCACCCACACCCGGTCCGCGTACAGCGAGGAGTCCCGGTCGGACGCGCTCATTAGCACCCCGCAGCTACGTTCCGCGTCATTGATCAGCGACCGCAGCAGATCGGACGCTTCCCGCGTCCAGGGTTCCCCGAGCCCATCCAACAGATCATCGATCACGATGATCCGGGGCCGAGAGGCGAACGCCTGGGCGTAGGCGACGAGCACCTGCTCGAAGCGTGAGAGATCGCCCCAACACAAACGCACGCAGTCCGTCGCGCCGACCCGCTCAAGCCCCTCCGCGACACGACGCTCTCGCTCGCCACGGCCCTGGCAATCCGCGAGCGACCAGCCGACGATCTTCGAGACGCGCAGTTTCGCTGACATGCCAACCGTGTTCAACCACACGATCTCGCGTCCGCGTAGCGTTCCGCGCTCGCGCTCGGACAGGTCGGTGAGCGTGAACTGGTCGAGACGCACGCGCCCGGCTTCGGGCTCGACAAGTCCGGCTGCGATCCGCAACAATGTTGTCTTCCCCGCAAGCCGACCGCCGATGACCGCGACAACCTCGCCCGCCTCGACATTCAGCGACACATCGCTCAGCACTTGCCGCCAGCGCTTGCTCCTCTCATGAGAGAGACCCTGGCAAACCCCCGACAACACCAACATCGGCTCTGAGCCGACCCCGACCATTCGCTAAGCCTACACACGCCGTGGCCCGCAGGACGTATCAGCAGCTATCAGGGTCGCCGGGCACGCCGATGGGTCTAGCCTAGGCAGCCGCAGACCCGACTGGACTTCCAGCTCGCGCCACTCCCGCAGCGCCGTCACGATCCTCGTGCCATAGCGCATTCCACGATCTCACGCAGCACATTGATGAACCCCGGCGGCACCCGCAACTCCAGCGGCGCGGGCGCCCCCCCTTCGGCCTGCTCACACGCATCCCCGAAGGATCTGCTGCACCCGCCCGCCACTGACACCCGTGCGCTTGCCGATCTCGTGCAGCGGCAGGCCGTCCAGCAGCCGCGGGCGCAGCATCTCGATGTGCCGTTCGGTGTGTGTAGACGCCGGGAATCTCAACCTTGGTGGGAGTCCAGCGATCCGGCAGCCGCTCCCACCCGGCGCTCGCGCGTGCCCTGGTGGCGACTTGACCTCACCGGCGTGTCCATGCCGGGGTTGGGCTTACGACGCGCGCTCAGGCATGCCGAGCTGCTGGTCGACACGCCCAACACAGTCCTGCGGCGCCTGCTTGGCATCGACCAAACAACGAGCCGGTCCGAGACAGGGCCGGCACGGCGTGCTGCGCGCGGACGCTCATGCCCACGTCGGAGTATGAGATCCCGCTACCTCAGGAGACCGAAGGGTGGTCATCGGCCCGTGAGGGCCATCGAAGCCGCCGGCAAGGCATCGAACGGCAAACTCACCGAGGGCCGACCGGCAACCGCCCAAATCCGGCATATCCGCTGGAAGGTGCGAGCGGGAGGCCCGGCTCGATCTCGTCCCACGAGGCGGGCTTGTCAAAGAATCCCTCGGGCGATCTGGGAGATCAGTAGCCACGGGCGCCAGCGGTGGAGATCCGACGATGGCGAGACTCGGAATCGAACCGAGGACACTACGATTTTCAGTCGTGGGGCGACCTACCCTGACCCGCTGTGCTGAGTGTAGCAAAAAGCCCGCGTTTGCGGGCATTTTGTGAGGAGACCAGCGCCACTAGATCAGCGGGCTCCAGGCCGAGATACCGCCGGATACGTGCGGATTCCGGTGGGTTTGTGCCGCGATGCGGGGGTCCGCGGCACAAACCCCACGGCGCTTGGCTCCCCGCGCTCACGACTACGCGTGGCCCGCAGCCATCGCCCAAGCGCGTGGTGGAGGGTGTCATCCCGTGACTAGCTCGTCCAGCCGTGGGAGGAGGTCTTCTGGTGTGGGCATCGAGAGGATCTGCTTGCCCAGTTGAGTGGACGCTGCCGTGTAAGCCGGGTCGCGGCTGACCTCGTGGAAGCTCTCGCGCACCGCGGCCGGTGAGAGCGGCTGGGTTGAGCACGCTCTACCGGCACCGGCGTGCTCAATCTGCGCCGCCATTTCGTATTGATCGGTCGCGACGGGCGCGAGCACTAGTGGCCTGCCGTGGGCGAGCGCTCCCAGCACGGTACCCGCGCCCGCGTTGCAGACGACCGCCTCGCAGTGAGGCAGGATCGTTCTCTGGTCGATCCAGCGCTCCACGCGCACGTTGTCCGGGTGCCGACCGAAGCGGTCGAGGTCCCCATCCGGGCCGATCGTCACGACCACGTTCACGGCCTCCTCGCGCAGCCCCTCGAGCATCATTTCCAAGAGCCCGGGGGTGGAGTTGTGGGTAGTGCCGGCGGTGACGTACACGGTCCTCTCGAAGGGCAAGCCGTTCAACGCGGTCGGACGCGGGACGGGCGCCGTTGACGGCAGCGCGTTCTCGGGCCGCAACGGCCACATGTTCGGGTACTGCCAGTCCTCCGTTTGCGGGTGCAGACCCTCGGGCCAGATGTTCAGGTAGGGGGTGGCGAGACGCGAGTCGCCGCGTGGCGGGTCGATCCTGCATCCCTCATACAGCTCCGCGAGTCCCGCTCTGAGCACCGGCTCGAAGTAGCTGGACTTTGGCGAGCTGAAGCCATGAATCACGTGCGGCACACCTGCGGCGGTCGCGACGACCTCGGCGGCCGGCTCGCCGAGATTGCGGATCACTAGATCCGGCTGCCACGTCCTGGCGAACGGCAGCAGGTGCTCGAGCATCGCCGGGGCTGCAATCCCGATCAAGCAGTGGCGCAGAATATGCGCGAGGCGCTCCTGCGGGGACAGACTGGCGAGCTCGTTCCCATGCGCTTTGGTATAGCGCCGCTGCGTCTCCTCGAAGGGCAGCCCGGCGGGCAGCGCTTTCAGGCCGGCGCGTTGCACCGCAGCGACGGCGTCGGGGGCCGTGGCGAAGACGACCTCGTGGCCCGCGTTAGCTGCTGTGCGGGCGAGGGGCAGCATCGGCGCGATGTGGCTCTGCGCGGACATCGAAGAGAACAGGATGCGCACGGCAACGGCCCCCTACCCCGCCGCCAGCTGCGTGATCGGTGTCTTCTCGCGCGCGAGCCGCTCCAGCAGCGGGACGGCCTCGCTCACGTCCGGGAGATCGGCAAACGCCGCCTTCATCGCCGCTGCGCCGGCTTGGAGCTGATCGTCCACGAACGCACGGCGGACCAACTCGCAAAGCCCCTGTGCGCTCTGTGCGTCGCGGCCCACAACGCGCGCGAGACCGAGCTCAGCACAGCGCTCGGCGTTGTACCAGTGATCGGCAGCCAGGCACATCAGGACCATCGGGACCCCGTGCCGCATCGCCCCGAGCACCGTCCCGAAACCGGCGTGCGAGACGACCAGATCACAGTGCTCCAGCAGCAGCGACTGCGGGATGAACCGCTCGACGTGTACATTCTCCGGCAGCGACCCGAGGGAGCCGGGGTCAACGCCCGTGCCGGTCGTGATCACCACCTCGGCGTCCAGCGGCGAGAGCCCGTCGATCAGCCACCCGATCAGCGGCGCGATCGACACCACGGTCCCGATCGTCGCGTAGATCAGCGGCCGTTCGGACAGCTCGGCAAACCACGACGGCAACCCGCTCCCCGCCGGGGCGTCATAGAGCGCCATCTGAAAGCGAAGCGTGGTCGGGCTGGCGGGCGCCCGCTCGCGCACCCAACGCTCGGGCAGCGGCGAGAGGCGCAGCCATCGAGCCCCGTGAGTGTCGCGGACGGGATCGGGCCCGAGCCCAAACGCGGCACGTAGCTCATCGTAGAGGTCTCCGGTGTAGGAGAAGTCCATGTCGACCTCATACCCCCAGGAGCAATACACGTAAGGGATGTCGAGCGCATCGGCGGCGAGGCGACCGCCCCAGTCGGCGAAGTCGACCACGATCAGGTCGGGGTTGAAGTCCTGGGAGATCTCGAGCACGCCTTCGGCCATCGGGCGATGCAGGCGTGGAACGCCGATCCGCTCGATCAGCCAACGGACCTGGTCCGGGCCGCGCGGAGCGTCCGCGATCTCGGGAAAGCTCACCAAAGGCTCAGACCACAGATAGTCAAGGCCGGCGGGCCGGCACTCGAACCCGTGCGAGCGCACCGTCTCACAGAAGCGCGGAGCCGTCGCGAACAGCACTTCATGACCCGCGTCCTGGCACGCGTGCGCCACCGGCAGCAGCGGATTGAGATGCCCGTGGGCGGGGTGGGTGCAGAAGATGACGCGCAGCGACATCAGCCCGTCGCGTGCCTCACTGATCAGGCCTTCTACGGTTGCCGATCATCTATGCAGTCATCCCCGCGACGACATCTCGCAGCACGGCCGTGTCGGCGTATACACGAGCCTTGGTGAGCTTGCCGTCTTTGAACTCGTAGACCCATAGGTTGTGGACGTCGAGCGCCTTGCCGTTCTTGGCGCGTGCCTTTACGTTGACCGGCACCACGATCAGATCGCCGCCGTCGATGACAGCCTCCGGGGTCGAGGTGAACTCGTCAAACCAGCGCCATAGCTCATGGGTGAACCAGCCGATGACGTTCTCCGCCCCGTGAAAGGTGCCGCCATAGGGGATCGAGTCGGGGACGATCAGCTCGCAGTCGGGCGCCAGCAGCTCGCTCATCCTCGCCGGCTCGCCCTTCCCCCAGCCGGCAAAGCCCTGCGCGAGCAGTTCCAGATTCGCTTGACTCAAGGCTATGCCTCTGGCGGCTTGGTGGCGAACGCTCCGAACGCGGTCGGCCAGCAGCCGACCGGCCCGACGGGTCCTGTGTGGGCGCGCAGACGCTCGGCAAGGTGGTCGATGTCGACCTCCTCCTCGGTGGCGATCCCGGCGGCGACGATTGCCGGCAGCAGGCTGGCGGCGAATTCCACCGTATGACTGATGGCCTCCTCGCCGACGGCGACCGCGACCCCGGCGTCCACGTCCGGGCTGGGCTCAAGGCCGGCTTCAGCGAAGGTGTGAGGCAACCGGCCGCCCATGTCCGGCTGGGTGCCGAGTCTCGCGAACGCCTCGTAGATCCACCCGCTGAGCTGTTCAGATGCAGGCGTCGCCGGCCACAACCCCAACCAGCGCACCGGCACCGCCGAGCCGATCATGTTGGCCTCCAAGAACGCGGCTACACCTCCGGGGCGCAGATGGGATGCGGCTCTTTTGACTGCGTCTGCGGGGTCGGCCTGGTACATCAGCACGAACCGGCCGACCAAAGCGTCGAACGGGCCGCCGTCGAGCTGCACGTCGCGGAAGTCCCCGCACACGAACTCGACATTGCCAAGGCCAGCGCCGTCGGCGCGCCGGCGTGCGGTCGCGACTGCCTGCTCGTCACGCTCGACCCCTACCACCGAGCCCTTGGCACCCACCAGCTCGGACACGAGGAAGCTGACGTCGCCCGGTCCGCAGCCGACGTCCAGGACCCGCATTCCGGCCGCGATTCCCGCGCGCTCGAGTAGGCGGCGCGTGAACGGCTCATGCGCCACGGACTGGCGGCTCAGTCGCGCGTGCTCATCCTCGCTGGAGGAGCTGAGCGCATACCCAGGGTCCGTGGTGGCCGGTGTGTCGCCGGCGTCAACCGATGCCATCGCAGCTACCGAGCGGCTTCAGCGGCGGGGACAGAGGCAGGCGAGACGCTCTCGCGCAACCGTAGCCGCACCCGCAGGCGGTCGGGGATCATTGCGAAGTTGAAGCGCTCTCCCACCGTGCCGGCTGAGTCGTCCAGTTCGATGTGGAAGTTGCGCGCGATCATCGCCAGTGCGCTCTTTGCCTCCAGGAACGCGAGGTTGCGCCCAGGGCAAAAGCGCGGGCCGGCGCCGAACACCAGCGACTTGGAGGCGGCTGCGTCATCTTCACGAAGCCAGCGATCGGGGTCGAATCGGTCCGCTGGTCGCCACTGGAGGTTGGCCTGGCGCAAAAGCAAAATCAGCCGTGTACCGGCCGGAATGTGGGTGTCGCAGATCGTGGTGTCAGTGAGCGGTTCGAGCGTCAGCAGCGGACCGACCGTCTTCAGGTGCATCGACTCGCGCAATATCGCCTCGCCGTAGGGCAGCGCGCTGGCCGTCTCGAAGTCCGGCGCGAGGAGGTGCTCGCCGAGCGTCTGTTGCGCCTCGGCCGCGAGCCGCTCTTGCGCCCCGGGGTTTGAGGCAAGGAACCAGACTGTCCAGCCGAGCGTGTGCGCGGTCGTGTCCTCCCCGGCGATCATCAGCGTGAGCACATTTCCCGCGATCTCGCGGTCGCTGAAGGTGCCCTCAGCCTGCTGTGCGGCAAGCATCGCCTCCAGCATGTTCTCGGGCTCCTCGCGCAACTCGGGGCTCCCAGCCATGCGCTCTCGTGCCTGCGAGATGAACCGCTCGATTGCCTGATCGAGCGCGGCGGCGGAGCGATCCAGCGCACGATCGGCGGGAAGCTTGATCCAGCGCCAGTAGGGCACGGGAGCGGCAAGACGACGCGCCAGCATGTAGAAGAGCCGCTGAATGTGACCCTGTAGCTCGTCCTCGCCGCGTCCCAGCGTGTTCAGGTCGTGGCCGAACGCCAGCCACGAGATGGTGTCCAGCGTATAGGAGGTCAACTCCTGGCTGATGTCGAGGGTGATGCCGGCCCGCGCGGCGTCGGTCAGCCGTGTGTGCAGTCGCTCGGTAGTGGTGCGTATCACCTGGAAGTAGCGGTGCAGATGGTTTGTGTTCAGTGCCGTGATCACGAGGCGGCGTTGGCGCTTCCAGTCCTCCCCCTCGGCCGCGAACACACCGGGCGCACCCATTTCCCCGAGCACCATCTGCTGTTCACGCCAGCGCCTGAAGCCGTCGGGTCGTTCGCGCAGGATGCGATGCAGTTCATCGGGGTCGGCGAGCCCAACGATCCTTCTTCGGCCGATATCGACTCGCACGATCGGCCCGTAGCGTCGCGCCCACTCCTCCGCGACCAGATGTAGCCGGGACGTTCTGAGGAGCTGGTGGGCGTTGCCGATCAGCGGCAGCCGCGGCGGAGTCGGCAGATCAGCTATAGAGCGGGTGGCTTGGAGGCTCATTAGCTACGCCTCGGAGGGAGCGACGGCGACTATCCGTCCTGGCGCAGACGCGATCGCGGCCCGCTGGCTGATTCGCACGCGCAGGCCCTTGGGGATCATCGTGAAGCTGAAGTGCTCCTGGACCGGCGGTGCGCTCTCGTCCAGTCGCAGTTCGAAGTTGCGGGCGATCATCGCCAGCGCGGTCTTCGCCTCCAGGAAAGCGAGGTTGCGGCCAGGGCAGAAGCGCGGGCCGGCGCCGAACGCCAGGAACGACTTTTGGTCGGGCGGCTTGCGCTGCTCGTCGGGGAGCCACCGTTCGGGTTCGAAGTCCGCGCCGCCGCCGACATCGCGGGACGTCTTACGGGTTCCGAGTATCAGACGGGTGCCGGCGGGAATGTGGGTGTCGCAGACCACGGTGTCGGTAAGTGACTGGACGACGAGTCCGTTTGCGACTGACTTCAGGCGCATCGCCTCGCGCAGCGCCGCGTCGCAGTAGGGCAGCCGCGAGACGGTCTCGTGATCGCTCGGCAACGATTCATCGCCGAGCACCTCGCGCGCCTCTTGTGCCCACCGGGCCTGCAGGTCGGGGTGCTGGGCTAGAAACCAGCTCGTCCAGGCCAGGGTGTGGGCGGTCGTGTCCTCTCCGGCCACCAGGAGGGTGAAGACGTTGCCGATGATTTCCTTATCGGTGAAGGTGCCGTCCTCCCGTTGAGCGGCGAGCATTGCCTCGAGAAAGTTCTCGGGCTCCTCGAACAGCCCGGGGCGCTCGCTCATGCGCTCGCGGGCCTGCTCGATGAACCCGGTGACGGCGCGGTTGATCTCGGTCAGCGAGCGCTCGAGCCGCCGGTCGGCGGGAAGCCGAAACCAGCGCCAGTACGGGATTGGGAAGAACAGCCGGAAGTTCAGCATCGTGAAGACCCGCTGGATGTGCTGCTGCAGCTCGTTCCTTCCGTGCTCCAGCGTGTTGAGCTCGATCCCGAACGCGAGCGTGGAGGTGATGTCGACCGCGTAGGAGGTGAGCACGTCCGTGAGGTCGATCGGCCGGCCGTCGCGTGCGAGCTCTGTGAGCCTTCGGTGTAGCCGCTGAGCGGCGGTGTGGATGACCTTGAAGTGGCGATGCAGGTGGTTGGTGTTCAAGGCGGTGACCGCCAGGCGGCGCTGGCGGCGCCAGGCGTCTCCCTCCACGGCGAACACGCCGGGGAAGCCCATCCCCTCGAACGCGGCCTCGATCTCCGGCCAGCGCCTGTAGCCGTCGGGGCGCTCGCGCAGCACGCGGTTGATTTCCTCCACGTCGCTGACGTACAAGCTCAACCGGCGTCCCACGTGGAACTTGACGATCGGCCCGTAGCGCTCAGCCCACTCCTCGGCCACGAGGTGCGATCGCTCGATGCGCCAGAGTTGGTGCAGGTTGCCGAACAGCGGCAGACCGCGGGGGCCGGGAAGCTCGGCGATCCGGCGGGTCGCGGTCACGATGCGCGCCGGCCGGTCATGCCCACGACCCAGCCAAGTGCGATTCCGCCAAGCACCGCGACTCCGGGGCGTCGTCCCATTTGCCTCGCTCGTCCCAGAGCTCGCTCGCGCGCCCGGTCGAAAGCGAGCAACGCCGCGAGAGCCTGAAGTTCGACCATTCGCGCGATGATGCTACCCAACCGCGGAGCCGAAAACATCTGCCACCTGGCCAGTCTTAATCGCTCGCCGGTGCGCGCACCGCGCTCTCAGAGTTCGACATTCCCGGCGCGGGTCGAAGGTGGTCGCGGCGGGGTTTTCTGAGACGATCTTCAGGGCATGGTGAGGACCGACCGGGGAACGCTGATCGGGCGCGAGTCTGAGCTCGCCGAGCTTAAGGCGATGCTCGTAGCCAGCCCGCTTGTGACCATCACGGGGCCGGGGGGATGCGGCAAGACGCGGCTCGCGTTGGAGATGGCAGCGTGTGGCGCGTCGCAGGGCGCTGGCTGCGTGGTCGCTGCCCTCGCGGATGTGTCGAGAGGGGAGCGGCTGATTGACTCGCTGATGGCCGCTGTGGGTGTGCGTGAGCGTTTCGGGAGCACGCCGAACGACGTCCTGGTCGAGCATCTAGCCTCGCGGCGGCTGCTGCTGGTGCTGGACAACTGCGAGCACCTCCTCCCCGATGTCGCCAAAGTTGCCCGCGAGCTGTGCCGCGGTGCGCCTGATCTCCGGCTGCTGGCGACCAGCCGCGAGCCGCTGGCGATCGACGGGGAGAGCGTGCTTTGCCTCGGCCCGCTGAGCCTCCCCGAGCCGGACGATGACGGCGTCGGCGCAATCGTCCGTTCTAACGCTGGGCGGATGTTCGTTGAGCGAGCCGTTCGCCGAGACGCGACGTTCGCGCTCACGCCGAGAACGGCTCGGGCCGTCGTAAGCATCTGTCGCCAGCTTGACGGTCTACCACTGGCACTCGAGCTGGCCGCCGCTCGCCTGGACACGGTCGATGCCGAGGAGATCGCTCGTGAGCTCGGTGGGCAAGGTCGTCTCGCTACGGCCGGGAGTGCCGCCGAGCCTTCCCGCCATAGCTCCTTGCGCGCGTCGCTGGATTGGAGCTACCGCCTGCTCGATGAGACTGAGCGGGCGCTGATCCGGCGTCTCGCCGTGTTCTCGGGCGGGTTCACAGCCGAAGCGGCCCACAGGGTCACTGCGCCCGCCGAGAGCGTCACGCACGTTCACGATCTCCTTCGAGCATTGGACCGCAAGGGGCTGCTGGTGCCCGCGGGTGCGCCGGAGCGCTGGCGGCTTCTCTCGACGGTGGCCAAGTACGCGGGCGAGGAGCTGGCGAGAGCCGGTGAAAGCGACGAGCTGGCCGACCGGCACCTGTCCTGGTTTCAGACATGGGCCGCGCAAGCCGACGACGGGCTTCTCCGGGACGGGCATGAGCCGATCGACGTGGAGGGTCCGAACCTACGCCGCGCGCTCGACCGCGCTCTGGAGCACGATCCTGAAAGCGCGCTGGCGATGGCCGCGTCGCTGATGCGTCACTGGATACTTGCCGAGCATTACCACGAAGCGCGCTCGATCTGCTCGGCGGTGCTTCACACAGTTGACGAGAGCGCAGATGCGCGGGCGCTTGCGCTGGTGAGGTGCGGGGCGGCGCTGGTCGCGATGCTGAGCGAGGACTACGAGGGCGCGCTCGCGGGCACGCAAGAGGGTCTCAGGTTGTTGGGCACCGTCGAGGACCCCGGCGTGCAAGCAGCGTGCCTGTTGTTCTCCTCGATGGTGCTGATCCAGACCGGCGTGGATGTGGCCGGCGGCCTCGCCAACGCCGAAAGGGCTGTCAAGCTCGCGGAGCAGCGCGCGGACGATCAGCTTGGGCTGGCCTGGGCGCTCGTGTCGCTCGCCGTCGCGGCGATGCTGTGCGAGCGCTTCGGAGCGCTCGGCGAGGCATACGAGGCGTTCCTCGCGATCCCGACAGCCTGCGAGCACCGGACCCTTCGCGCGTGGGCGGAGCAGACGGCGGCGTGGGCGCAGGTCAGCGTCGGTTCGCCCGAGCGCGCGCTCGTACACATCGAGCGCGCAAGCACGCTGGAGGGCGACTGGCCGTCGATGACCCACTTTCAAGTGCTCGGTTTCCGCATTCATGCACTCGCCCGCCTCGGGCGCACCGACGAGGCGATAACCACCGGCGAGCAAGCGCTAGAGCGCGCCAGGGAGTCCGGTGCGCTTCAGTCGGTCCCCGCGATCGAACTGGCGCTCGCGACGGCCGAGCTAATGCATGGCGCCCTGGATTCGGCCGCCGACCGCGCACGGGGGCTGCTGCGTATGCCGCATCTGCACACGCTCGTCATCGCGCGTGAGACGCTCGCCCGGATCGCGCTCGCCCGCGATCAGCCGGCTGACGCGCAGGGCCACGCGAGCGAGTTGGAAGCGATCGCGCAGCGGTCGGGCAGTATGCGCCATCAGGCGCTTGCGGACTACATCAACGGCCGGGCTGCGATCCAAATTGGCGAGAAGGACAGAGGACGCGATCTCCTACATGCCGCGCTTGCGAGCTGCGCGGAGCTTGGCCTGGAGCGCGAAGCGGCCGATGCCCTTGACGAGCTCGCGCTACGCGCGGCAGACGCGGGAGAAGCCGAGCGGTGTGCCCGCCTGGCCGCGGCCGGCGCGTCGACTCGCGCTCGGCTTAGCTGCGCGCCCACGCTTGCGAGCACTGAACGGCTCGACAGCGCACGCGCACGCCTCGCCGCGCAGGCGGGGGACTGTTGGGATGCCGCTTGGGCACAAGGCGAACAGGCTGCGCTGGCCGACGCGATCGCCTACGCCCGACGAGGACGAGGACGCCGCCGTCGAAGCACGGCGGACGGCTGGCCGAGCCTGACCGGCACCGAGCGCGACGTGGCGCTCCTGGCTGCCAGTGGCAAGACCAACCCACAGATCGCCGAGCAACTCTTCATCGCCCGAGGCACGGTAAAGATGCACCTCTCCACGGTCTACCGCAAGCTCGACGTCGCAAACCGCACCGAGCTCGCCGTCGCGGCGCGACACGCGACGCCGCCGCCCACGCACAAACCATGATCACCGACCCCTGCGCTGGTAGCTGCAGGCGTAGGCGCCCTAACTGGACTTCCACGAACGGGCAACCCTGCGGCGACGGCCTTCGCGCGGCTTCGTTGGCTACGCGCCGGTGACTGCGCCTGCCGTTTGGCGGCTGCGTTGGGTGAGGCGCACACGCAGACCCTTGGGGATGGTCACGAAGTTGTAGTACTCGCTCACAGGGCCGGCGGTGCTGTCGAGCTCGACGTGGAAGTTGCGGGCGATCATCGCGGGCGCGCTCTTTGCCTCCAAGAACGCGAGGTTGCGTCCTGGGCAGAAGCGGGGGCCGGCGCCGAAGGTCAAGACCTTCGGTGCGCTCGACTCATCGCCGCGCAGCAGGCGCCCGGGGTCAAACCCGTCGCCCAGGTTGGGATAGCGCAGCAGCATCAGTAGCTGAGTGCCGGCGGGTATGTGGGTGTCGCAGATCGTGGTGTCCGCCAGCGGTTCGGCGGTTATCAGCGGGGTCACGCCCTTCACCCGCAGCGACTCGCGCAGCACCGCGTCGGTGTAGTCGAGACCCCCAATGACCCCGTAGTCGTTGGGGAACGGGTCCTCGCCCAGCGCCTCGCTCGCCTCAACCGCGAGCTGCGCCTGGACATCGGGGTGGGTCGCCAACAGCCAGATCGTCCAGCCGAGCGTGTGCGCGGTCGTGTCCTCCCCGGCGAACAGCAGGATCAGGGTGTTGCCGATGATTTCGCTGTCGGTGAAGGCGCCGTCGTTTTCCTGGGCTGAGATCATGCTCTCCAAGAAGTTCTCGGGTGCCTCGCGCAGCTCAGGTCGCTCTCGCATCCTCTGCCTGGCCTGCTCGATGAACTGCTCCGTCGCCCGGTGCAGCTCTGCCAGCGAGCGATCGAGCGCCCGGTCGGCAGGCAGCTTGATCCGCCGCCAGTACGGAAACGGGGCGGACATGCGCCGGATGAGCATCCCGAAAGCCCGCTGGATGTGCTCCTGCAGCTCCCCTTCACGGCGCTCCAGCGTGTTCAGGTCGTGCCCGAACGCGAGCGCGGAGGTGATATCCAGGCTGTAGGAGGTGAACTCCTCGCCGATCTCGAGCACCCGGCCCTCCTGGGCCGCCTCGGACAGCCGGCGGTGCAGACGCTCGGCGCTCGTGCGGATCACCCCGTAGTAGCGGTGCAGGTGGTTGGTGTTGAGCGCCGTGATAACTAGCCGGCGCTGGCGCTTCCACTGCTCGCCCTCGGCGGTGAACACTCCCGAGAGGCCCATCTCATCGAATACGACCTGCTGCACTGACCAGCGGCGGAAACCCTCGGGACGCTCCCGCAAGATCATGTTTACCGCGTCGGCGTCTGAGATGCCGACGATGCGCCGCCGGCCGATATCGGCACGCATGATCGGTCCGTACCGATCCGCCCATCGTTCGCAGACTGTGTGTAGGCGGGAGGCGCGCGCTAGCTGGTGCGCGTTGCCGAGCAGCGGGAGGCCCGGAGGCCCCGGAAGCTCATCGATAGTACGCGCCATCGGCCGTCTACCTCCGCCCTTGCTTGAACTCGCCGCCGGGCATGGCGGCACACGAGGGCCGACTGTAGCGGAAATCCCCGCAGCTGGAACGCTGCTGAGCCTGAGCCCTAACCGAACGTAAACGCGAAGCCGAGCGCGGGTGGCGCCGCCCGTTAGCTGCCGAGTCGGCAGGCCGTAGCCGTACAATGCGGCGGCGTCCGCTGGTGGGTGATCTGGCAGGCTTCGCCGGATGCTGAGCGCTGCTGTAGAAGTAGCCTGGCCGCCGTTCGTGCTCGTCACCGGGTTGCTGCTGATCGGCTTGGTAGCCCACCGTGACGGTCTGTTCGAGCAGGCCGGGCGATCCCTGCAGGGTCTCGCGGGAGGGCCCGTAGTGCTGCTCGCCGCTTGCCTGCTGCTGGTAGCGGTCGTGACCGCCGTGCTCAACCTGGACACCGCAGCGGTGTTCCTCACGCCGGTCTTGGTCCATGCGGCTCGCGGACGCGGTATCGAGGAGGAGGCGTTCCTGTATGGCACGGTCTACATGGCAAACGCATCCTCGCTCTACCTCCCCGGGTCCAACCTCACAAACCTCCTCGTCCTAGACCATCAACCGATCTCCGGCGGCACGTTCGCCGCACGCATGCTCCCGATCGCGCTCGCCGCGACACTCGCTACCGCGCTGGGGCTGTTCGTGCTCTTTCGCCGCAGACTGCGAACAGCCGCCAGTCAGCACCCGCAGCGTGCCAGGTGGGACGCTCTCGGCCTGGGACTCCCGGGCGCGCTGGCCGCAGCCGTCCTCACGATCGCACTCCACAACCCGGCGATCCCCGTCTTCGTGGTGGGGCTGGCTCTGGTCTTGGTCGAGACCGTGCGCGGCCGTTTGCAATGGCGGGAAGTCCTGCGCGCCGTCGGCCCGATCGTGCTCATCAGCTTGTTCTTGGTCTGCGTCGCGTTGGGAGTCCTGGCACGGTCCTGGAACGGGCCGGCGCAACTGCTCGACGGTGCTGGACGTTGGGGTACCACGGGGATCGGTGCGCTGGCGTCGGTCACGATCAACAACCTTCCCGCGGCCGTCCTTCTCTCAGCACACTCCGTCGCGCACCCCCGCGCGCTGCTGCTCGGGCTGAACGTCGGCCCCAACATCGCCGCGACGGGGTCGCTCTCGACGTTCCTGTGGTGGCGTGCCGCACGACAGACCCATGCGCAGCCATCGCTCGTGACCTTCTCGCGCCGAGGCGCTCCCCTCGCCGTATTCGCGATCCTCCTCGCACTGGCAGCTACCGCCATTCTGCCGACGGCTCTGTGAGCTCGCACTGAGGATCGGTTTGCGCGCTGCTCCTAATCGAGCGTTGCCTCGGGTGGAGGCGGATCGCCTCCCACCAGGCCGCGCGCCTGCGTGTGGATCACGGTCAGAAGGCCGAGTTCCTTTTCGGTCTTGGGCTTGTCGGGATCGTCGTCGTCGTATTCGCGGACGTGTCGGGTCATCGTCTCGAGCAGGGGCGGAGCTACTTCCGTCAGCGTGCGAGCGTGCGCGGTGGCGTCAACGTCGTCGGCTGGTCCCTCGTCCTCGCTCCAGCCGATCAGGTCGAGCAGGTCTTTGAGCGCGATCAGGCGTCGGGCGCAATCCCAAAGGTCCACTTCGACTGACGTTCGAGACGCCACCACTATACCCCTCCCACCACAACCTGAACAGTCACGGATACCGGGGGGTTTGTGCCGCGAGGCGGGGGTCCGGGGCACAAACCCCAGGAGGCTGTTCGCCGCGGCGCCAGGGAGTTTATTCCCAGGGTCGGGCCTCATGGGAGAGCGTGGAGCCCGGTCGCGCGTCAGTTCCTCCGTCGCACGCGGCGTCATGCACGCGCGCGTACGACGCATGGCTGCGGCAAGCCCGGCCCGACGGGCCCAGGCATTTGTTCACGAAGCGGTACGGCTGCCGGAGTTTCTACAGACCGGCGGGGGACGGACCTTCGTGCTGGCGCTCAGGCGGCGGTGTTCAAGCCGCCCGAGGCTACGCCGGCTCCCGATCGCTCTCGGGCCCGCCGGGTGCAGGCTACGCTGGTCGCTCCCCCTATGGCGCGCAGGCCCAACCCCCTCCTCCTCCCGCAGCGGTTCGTGAAGACGGTAACGGGCCTGATCGTGCCCGTGTCCTCCGCGGAGACGCCCGCGAGCTACCCCGAGATGCAGCGGATCGCAAACTCTCAAGGCGTCCTGCTCAGCCACTCCGCGCGGATGCCGACGATGCTCGCCTCGTGCGGCTCGCCTGGGAGGCGACGCCGTTCCAGCAGCGCCCTTTTGTGGTGTTGGACGACGGCAGGCTCGCGCTCACCAGCCCGCGTGCGATCTACTCCTGGCTGACCGATGGCTGGTACTACCGTCTGCGCGACCTCGCCATCCGGAACGGCAAGCGCGGCGACTTCACGACGTTCATGGGAGACCTGTTCGAGTCGTACGTGCTCGAGCTATTCGAGCTTGCGCTGCCGAACCGTCCGGTCGGCGGCGGGAGAGTGCACGGCGAGCAAAGCTACGGCGGCGGCCAGCTCACCTCCGACGTAGTCGTCGACTACGGCGAGGACCTGATCCTGTTCGAGGTCATCTCCACCCGGCTGCCCCTTGGCGTGCGTGCCGAAGCCGACCAGGCCGAGCTCGAGAACTACCTCACGCGGACACTCCTGGACAAGATCAAACAGCTCGACCGCGTCGCCAACGACATCCTCTCCGGGAAGGCGAAGATCCCCGATGTCGAGCCCGCGCAGCTCCGCCGGATGTGGCCGGTCCTCATCGCCGCGGGCGACGTCACCGAGACCGAGCCGCTCTGGAAATGGCTGCACGAACACATCCTCTCCGGCACCTTCGCCGACGCCCGCGTTCAGAAACTTCAACTCTTCACCGTGGAAGACGTGTTCTCGCCGGCGTATACGAGGCCGGCGATGATCTCAGCGTGGTGAGGTGGCTCGACGACACGCGCGACGAGGACCCGCCACGCCACCCCGAGCTCGAGACGCGATGGGCGCGGCTGATCGCCGCGATGGAGGGCGCGCTCGGCATTCAGCGCCCGTGACTCCGAGCACTCAGGTGGACTTCAGGGGTCTGTAGGGGCGCCGCCAGAACTCGTCAGAGACTGGTGGCTCCGCCGAGGACGAGTCCATCGGCAGCCACTCCAACCACGACTCCTCCATCACATCGGCCAGCTTCACGCCGAGCGCGATCGCGAGTCGGGCGTCCAGGTACATCGTGAACTCGGGATGAGGGCCCGGTGTGATTTGGAAGTGCTCGTCCACCGCACGCAGGACCGAGGGGCGTGTCTCGCTAAATCTCAGGCTCGACCCAACTTCTGGATTCGCGCCACGGCATCATTCAATCGCTGCCCGATGGAGTGCTCGGCAGCGGCGTTGCCGCGGGACCACTGGGGTTGGTTCTGTCGAGCGGTACGCGGTACGTGGTGTTCTCGATGCGCGCAGTCGGTCTCGCCAGCGGATCGCGCTGCTCCTAATCGAGCCTGCCGCGGGTGGTGGTCGTGGTTGTGGTGCCTGGGTCACGTAGGCAACCCCGACGAGCCACCCGAGCCGCAGATTGCCACGCTCACGGCCGTTGAGCCACCTCTAATCGAATCTAAAACCTCTAAAAACCTCTAAAGGGGTCGGGTATGGTGGTCGGATGAGCAACCCATTCCACGCGAGCTTCGGTGTCAGCCCACCGCTGCTCGTTGGTCGCGACGACCTGCTCGATGACTTCGCCGAGGCACTTGATGATGGCCCCGGAGCGGCGGGCCGCGCGACGCTTTACACCGGCGCTCGCGGGGCCGGCAAGACGGTCATGCTCAACGCCGTCGAGGACCGCGCACGCCAGCGCGGCTGGCTCATCGTCAGCGAGACCGCCACCCCCGGCTTCGTCTCCAGGATGACCCAGCAGCACCTCCCACGGCTACTTCGCGACTTCGACCCCAAGGCGGTGCAGCGCCGCATGAGCGGCGTGGGCGCTCCACTTAATCTTGGCTCTCTCACCTGGAGCACGATCGAGGCGCACGTCGTCCAAGCAGGTCTGCGTAACCAACTCGAGATGCTGACCGACCTGCTGGCCGAGCAGAGCACCGGGGTCCTGATCACCCTTGACGAGATTCACCACAACCAAATCGAAGAGCTACGCGAGCTAGCCACCGTCGTACAGCACACCTTCCGCGAGAATCGGGAGCTGGGTGAACCCGAGCGCACCGGAGATCACGGCCGCCGACGCCACCCAAGGGGTCGCCCGAGCGCGGCGCCGGCTCGGTGCGCTCATCCACGAGCCGGCGCTCAGCGCCGCCTCAGACATCGACAAGTCATTCCTGCTCGCGATGGCCCAGGACGACGGCCCATCCAGGATGGCCGACATCCAGCAGCGCCTCGGCGCCGACGTGAACTACGCCAGCCAGTATCGCCTACGGTTGATCGCGGCCGAGCTGATCCACCCCACCCGCCACGGCTACGTCGACTTTGCGCTGCCCTAGGCGCTATTGACAAGGGTTTGTGCCGCGGTTTGTGCCGCGACGACCGCGCGAGGCTAGCCAAGATAGCGATCACTATCTCAAAACATGCCCATTTGCAGCGACTTCATGATGGCCAGACCCAGATTCGAACTGGGGACACCACGATTTTCAGTCGTGTGCTCTACCAACTGAGCTATCTCGCCGGGCGGGCCCGATGCTACCGGCTCGTGGATCGCGCTCGTCCGCCGGCCAGCCGGCCCGCGGGTCCGGAAGCGGGGTCAGCATCGACTCGAGTGCCGCCCGCTGCGGCTCGAGCCACGGCGGCAGCGCGACGCGGCGGCCGAGCTCGGCGAGCGGCGCCATGACGGTGAAACCGGGCTCATCGTCGGCGATCTCGTAGAGGATCCCGCCAGGCTCGCGGAAGTAGATCGAGTGGAAGAAGTGGC